>NZ_BQHI01000013.1 GCF_021603585.1 Pseudomonas sputi
TCTGTGAATTGCTCAAGCAGCTCTTTCGGGATTTTTGGCAGCTCTCGCAACGCGGGTTTCTTTTTGGTTGGCATACATGCACCTCTTACTCATGTTATGCCCGAACACAAAATTTCTGACACCCCCACGAAGTGGCAGCGCTCCTTTGATACAGGGAGTTTCACAAATGATTAGCATCGATCCGTCCAAAGTCTGCCCTTTCCACCAACCAGCCAACGGTAGGTGAAGCCATGACCAACCCTCACGATCTGAAAACCCTCGGCCTCACCCATTTCTCTTTTCAATCCAACCACGCACTCTTCCGCACCACCCCCGGCGTCCCGGTCGCCACCGCCCTCTCCCACGCCTCCCATCTGCTGCACATTTCCAAACTGCTCACGTCAGATACTTCTGCCGCCAACGATCCGGAACTCCACGCCTGCGCCTCGCAATATTTGCAGGAGTTGAGCAAGGCGCTGGTCGACGACGCGGTCAAAGTGCTGAGTCCAGATCCGTAAACCGTCGCCCACAAAAAAGCCCTCGCATCGCTGCAAGGGCTTTGTGTTTCCGCATCAATCAGTGCCCAGCGCTCTGCCCACCGTCCACATGCAGAATCTCGCCAGTCACAAACTTCGCGTTATCGAGATACACCACCGCCTGCGCAATGTCATCGATCTCGCCCATGTGCCCAACCGGATGCAGCGCGCCCAGTGCCGCGTGGGTTTCCTCGCCGTGCATCGGCGTCTTGATGATGCCCGGCGAGACCGCGTTCACCCGGATGCCGCGCTTGGCGTATTCGATGGCCAGGGATTTGGTGGCGGCGTTGAGGCCGCCCTTGGTCAGCGAAGCGAGGACCGAGGGCACGCCGTCGATGGCGTGGTCGACCAGGCTGGTGGTGATGTTGACCACGTGGCCCTTGCCTTGTTTTTCCATCTCGGCGATGGCCAGTTGGGTGATGTAGAAGAAGCCGTTGAGGTTGACCGACAGCACCGCCGCGTAATCTTCCGGGGTGTAGGCAGTGAACGGTTTGGCGACGAAGATGCCGGCGTTGTTGACCAGGGTGTCGATGCGGCCGAAGCGTGCAACGCCTTCGCTGATCACGCGTTGAGCGGTGGCAGGGTCGCCGATGTCGCCAGCGATGGTCAGGATCTGCGGGTCGTTCGACGGTTTGATCGAGCGCGAGGTGGCGACGATGTTGTAGCCCAATTCACGGAAGGCCTTGACCATGCCTTCGCCCAGACCTTGGGAGGCGCCAGTGATGACGACGGTTTTTTTCGAATTGCTCATGATGAAATCCTCAATCAATAAGTGGGTGTTGAATCAGGCGCTAGCCAGTTGTCTCAGCATTTGTTCGTAGTACTCGACCGATTGCGAACCGGAGACCAGGTGCTTGCCGTTCAGGATCAGCGCGGGCACCGAGTTGATCCCGTGCTGCCGGTAAAACGCCTGCAGTTGCCGCACTTCGCTGGCAAATTCGTCGTTGGCCAGCACCTTGCGGGCCCTCGCCGCATCCAGCCCCGCTTCGGTCGCCAGACGGATCAGCGTCGGGTGATCGTTGGGGTTGTCACCGTCGCGGAAGTAAGCGCGCAGCAGGATCTTTTTCAGCGCGACCTGGCGCCCTTCCTGCGCTGCCCACATCAGCAAGCGATGGGCATCGAAGGTGTTGTGAAAGTGCGTGCGTTTCTCCAGGTCGAACTCGAAACCGATGCCCTTGCCGCGTTCGATCTGCATCTTCTTGCCGGCGGCGACGTCTTCGGCGGTGCGGCCGTATTTGCGCATCAGGTGCTGCACGGCCGGTTCGCCTTCGGCGGGCATGTCCGGGTTGAGTTCGAAGGGCTTGTAGGTCAGCTCCACCGAAACCTCGCCGGCCAGATTGCCGATCGCCTGCTCCAGCGCCGTCGCCCCGAGTGCGCACCAGGGGCACACCACGTCGGAGACGAAATCGATGGTCACGGTCGGGGTCATGACTGGCCCCGTTCCGCCAGCTGTCGGCGGTATTCGGTAGTGGTGATGCCGGCGTAGCCCCAGTTATCGGTGTCGACTTCTTCGATCACGATGTGGGTCAGGTCCGGGCGTTTATTGAGGACGCGTTCCAGGGTTTCAGTGATTTCGGCGATCACCTGAGCTTTCTGCTCACGGGTAACGCCGTCGCGGGTGATGCGTACGCTGACAAATGGCATGACGACTACTCCAGTGACCTGCCCTCGGGATGATGGTCAGGTGTTGGAGCTCAATTTAGGCGTGTGCCGGGAGGGGAAAAAGTAGGGGTGGGGTACTTCATTTATAATGCGGTGTAATGAATTGATACGTCTATGTCGCTACCGCTTACCCATTGAAGTCGTAGGTTGACACATCAGATTCAGTGGCCGAGAATCGGCCCCAAGAGCGCGAAACCGACTGCCATCAGGTGGCGATAGTCGGCGTTAGGAACCCCGTTGATGACCTGAAAATCAGCGTTCGGGTGAGACCTCTTCTCCCCTGCTTGAGGGAGCACAATATCAAGCAACTTTTTCGTGAAGGGCAGCCTGTTAAGGCTGCCCTTTTTGTTTGGGCCATCGGTATCGTTGGAACAGCAGCTCTCCATGCCGATGCTTGTTCAGTCCCTTTTTGTCACAGTTCATGAAGTTCCAGAGTACGTTGCCGTGATCGATATGGATCACGACCAGCATCTGGTATTTCGTGTTGTAGACACCGATGTATGTCAGTCGGAAAGAGTCGTCATCGTAGGAAATCTTCCAGATCTCTAACGGCTTTTTAAGGGTATCTTGCGCGAAGTCCGTGAAGCGCTCTCGAGCATTCGGGCGTTTTTCCACAATGTGCAACAAGTGCTCGCGCCTCACCAGAACTGGGCAAATGGGTGTCTCAATCACTGTTGAATTGAGGCCGTCATGAAGTCCGAAGCCTTTGGCAACTTGCTCCCATGCAGCCTCCAGACTCTCGGCACCCGGACGTTCTCTGATCGCAGAAGTCAGCAACTCGGGATCAATGTCCCGAATGTCCGGTAAACCAAGATCCTTCCAGTTCTTTTGTTCAGGTAACGCCCTGCTCCCAGGCACACTCATTGACATCCTCTCGCTAGCTTCGCGGATGCCGGCATTGCCTGGATATCCAATCGCCTCGGACTGAAAATGTCCCGAAATTAACTGCCTGATATTTCAGCCACTTGTGCTGCGGTAATAAATCAGCCCGTTCTTGTCTTTCAATAGGAGGCTTCCGGCATCAACGCTGAACAGCGCGAGAGGGCTGTACGAAAATGTCCCAGCCGCTGTAGCCCCACCGCACAAAAAAAGTGCCCGACTCCTTCGAGTCGGGCACTTTTTTTGACCCCAATCACCCCCACGTCACCAAAAACCCCGATCCTGTGTCAGCCTCCAGCCATCGGCGGGGGAATCAATTCGCTACTAATTGCGCGACAACTATGCTCAGGTACAGGAATATAGCCGGCAAATGGCGCCGTTCAGGCCGTCACATACACAAAAATACCCAGCCCACTTCAGAGGGCATTACCCATGGATAGCAGAACCTTACGCAACCTCATGCGCATCGTGCAGACCGGCTCGTTGTCGGCCGCAGCCGAGCACTCGTGTCTGACTGTGCAGGCCCTGGCCGCACAGTTGAACAAGGTCGAAGAGCAGTTCGGTTTCCGCTTGTTTAGACGATCCAACAAGGGACTGACGCTGACGCCGCAAGGCACGGAGCTGACGCCCTATATGGACAGAGTGCTGATTGCCACGCGGCAGATGGAAGAGAAAGTCGAAGCCTTGAAGGTGCCGGGACAGCGCACGTTGAAAGTGGCGTTGAACACCACGCTGGCGCCGGACTTCAACCGGCGAATGATCGGACGCCTGATCGAGGTGTTTCCCGATTACCAGATGGAATTCAGCTACGCCGAGTCGATGGAAAACCTCAGCAAACTGAAGAACGAGGACTTCGATCTGGCGGTGCTGATCGGCCCGCAGCGTCCGGGCTTGCCCAGCATTGTCCTGCCGGAAGTGCAGGTGCAGGTGGTCGGCGCGCATTGCGGTCAGGAGAATGATCCGCTGACGTTGCTCGGCAACAAGTTTCAGGTGCGTCCGGCAGAAGATTGCCCGTATTCCCACAGCTTTTTGCGTTTTCTCGACGCAGGGCTGGGCAATCACGAGAACAGTCAGCGCACGATCTACTCCTGCAGCGAAACGCTGACCCTGTCGCTCATCACCCAGATGGACGCGGTCGGCATGGTCTCCCGCGAGGCCGCGCAGAAGAACGGCCTGACGATTTTCCCGGGATTCGAGGATTTCCTCGAAGTGCGCCTGGCGGTGAACAACCCGGATCTGTCCGGCCAGGCGTTGAACGACGTGGTCGATCTGCCGCTACATGAACGAACCGAGCGCAATGTACGCAGCCGTCCCAACCGCCACACTGAGAAAGAGGTTTTTGCTGAAATACGCACATAACAGCGTCGGAATCGCTGCATAGAATTCCGGGCGATCGAGCTGTATGTGCTGATCCTTGATCAACAAGGGTGTCAGGCTGATCGCAGCGACGATCGCCACCGGCAGGTATTCCAGCGCGCGGGCGACGAAGGGCGGCCAGTGCTCGGTATTGACCTGCAGCGGCAGGGCCCGTGGCAGGAAGGTCACGGCCATCATCAGCGCGACCACCAGGATCAGGAACGTTTGGTCAGGCATACACCCACTCCGCAGCCCACAAACGTGGCGATGAAAACGTTGAATGGCGAGCTGCCCACCAGGCTCAGTGCGCCCATGCAAACCACCGCGGCCAGGGCAGCAATGAGTTTGTTGCGGGTGTTACACAACGAGACCAGCACGTAGAGCATCATCGCGGTCAGCGCGTAATCGAGCTGGTATTTGATCAGGTGCGAGGCGTACTGCGCACACAAGGCTCCGAGCAATCCGCCGATCACCCAGGAGGTGTGGCAAAACAGGTTGAAGCCGATCAGATATCGGATGTTCACCGGTGCCCCGGTGCCCAGTTTGACGCTGTGGAAGGCGAACGATTCATCGGTCAGGCCGCCGGCGTAGCACCAGCGCTCCATGCGGCTCAGGCCCAGCGCCCGCAGGGCCTTCGCCATGTAGACCGACATCAGCATGTGCCGCGCATTGATCAGAAACGTGGTCAGCACGATGGTGGTCAGTGACGCACCGCTGCTGATCAGCGCCAGCGCCGCAAACTGCGAAGCGCCGGCATACACGAACAGACACATCGCCACCGGCAGCCACAGCGGCAACCCGGCATTGACCGCCATCAGCCCGAACACGAACGACACGGTGAAGTAACCAGCCACCACCGGGCTGGCTTCGGCAAAGGTGCGCGATGGCTGACGGTCGACCATCAGCGGCGCACTGCCGGATGTTTCATTCATAGATCCCTCTCAAATGTCCGCTCGCCGTGAGGTTCGCAAAAACCCTGGGCCGTCCAGAAACGCTTGCCCGCGAGGTTAGCATCGTCGACGAACAGAAACATCCGCAGCACACCGACCCGTTTCATGTCGGCCGACGCTGCTTCCACCAGCCGCTGGCCCACACCCTGACTGCGATAGCGCAGGCTGACCGCCAGATGGTTGATCGTGCCGCGACTGCCGAGCATGCCACCCAGCACCGCACCGACGATTTCGCCTTCCACATCGAAGGCGAGATAGGCCGTGGTGGTCTTCTGGATCAGCACGCCGCGCAGGCATTTGGCGTCCTGCCATTCACAGAACGACACTTCGTCGAACTGGCGGAAGAAGCGCTCCATGCGCTGCGCGTCCTTGGCCGTCGCGCGCCGCAGCACCACCGGCGTCGAGCATTCGAGGCCGTCGATTGGGGTGATCTGATTAGCGAACAATGTCGAAAGCGGTCCCGGGCCGCGAGAAGGAAATCGCCAGGATCTGCCGGTACGCCATGGCGTGGGAGTGAGTGTTGCGTGCCGGTGTCACGTAGTGACGCATGTCGCGGTCGAGGAAGTAGGTGGTGTCGAGGATTTCCTGGTAGGTGGTCGACGCCAGTTGCTGCTCGTGAATGTCGTACAGGCGGCTTTCGGCGCCCTCGACATTGTTGCGCCCCCAGAAGTGCACGCCGCTGAACGGGTAACCGTCGCAGTGAATCCCTTCCGGCGTAATTTCCAGTTGTTTGCCGGGCTTGATCTCGATGCGGATCTGATGGATCTGGCACTGCCAGATTTCATCGTGCAGCTCTTCCGGCAACACGCTTTTGTACACTTCGAAATCGGTGTCGATCAGGCTGCGCATCACCGGCGAGCTGATGACTTCGTCCGAGAAGTCCTGGAAGTGCCGCACCACGCCGCCCACATAGCTGTTGTTGGCTTTGGACTGTACGTACGCGCGATGTTCCAGTTGCTTGAGTTCGCGAGTCTTGGGGTTGTATTCAAAGTCGCTGTAACGACGGTAACGCATGCCGGCTTCGGCCTGACCGTAGTAACTGTCAGGCTCCATGTTTTCCCAACTTTTGGTCAGTCTGACGAAGTCGGCGAAATGACCGTAGAGATTGAAGTCAGCACCCTGCACATTGGCGTACTTGTCGCGCCGTAGCGATTCGCCCACTTCTCTGGTTAAAACGATCATTACCAAATTCTCCGCTGCATTGAGCGGCCTAATCTATTAGGTGGAGAATTTGCGTCCATGAGAAAGAATTTCAGGCATTTAAAGCCCTGTTTGAAACGCGATTTGAAACGGCTTGAAAGTGCATTTCAAATGACAAAAACACGGGTTTTTATGCTGTTTTCGCGAAAAACGTCAAAAAAAAACCCCGAACCAGTCGGGGTTTTTCTGACGCGTTTCGCGGGTCAATCGATCATCAGAAGATGTTGATCGGATAATCCACGAACACACGCAATTCGTTGCCGCTGACGTTGTACTCGCTGGATTTCTGCGACACACGCAGGATCGAGCTGCGCAGCTTGATGCTCAGGTCTTTGGCCGGGCCACTTTGCACGACGTACTTGAACTGGTTGAAGATCTCACGCTCAGTGCCGCCTTCGCTGGTGGACGTGGTGATGTTGTCGCCACGCACGTACGCGAAGTTGTAGCTCAGACCCGGTACGCCGAACGCCGTGAAGTCCAGACCGTAACCCAGCTGCCAGCTGCGCTCGTCTTCAGCGTTGAAGTCGGACCAGTAGGAGTTCGCCAGGTAGATGGTGTTGCCACCGTCACCCACGCGACCTTGTTCTTTCTGGTAGCCGCCATAGGCATAGCCCAGGTTGCTGTCGCCGGTGGAACGCTGGTGCGCCACGGTGAACGAGTGCGGGCCAGTGGCGAAGGTCGCTGCCAGGCTCCAGATCTTGTTGTCATCGCCGGTCACACCGTTTTCGCGGACATAGGAGTTGTCCAGCTTGGTGCGGTAACCGTTGAAGTCCAGGGTCAGGGACTGATCCTTGTCGATCGGGAACACGTAGTTGGCGTTCACGTATTGTTTCTTCAGCACGTCTTCGACGTCGGAAGCGTACAGCGCTGCCTTGAACTGTTCGGTGAACTGGTAGCTGCCGCCCAACACGTTGATCGACTTCAGACCACCGCTGTCACGACCTTCGGCGCTCTTGCGCGATTCGGCGGTGAAGCGACCGGCATTCAGCTCCAGACCTTTGATCTCTTTGGAAGTGATCAAGGTACCGGTATAGCTTTCCGGCAGCAGACGCACGTTGTCGTAGTTCAGCACCGGCAGGGCCGGCATCTGGTCGCCGTAAGTCAGGACGGTGTTGGAGATACGAAATTTGACGGCTGCACCGCCCTTCGACAGGTCATGAGCGGCTTTATCGCTCGAGCCCGGCGGATGATCGCCCTGCTTGAAAAAGTCGATACCCTGCGCGCCGGTACGACCTTCGCCACCGTCCAGACGCAGCGCGTACAGACCGAAAGCGTCCACACCGACCCCCACGGTGCCTTGGGTGAAACCGGACGAGAACGTACCGATGGCCGCCTGGCCCCACTCGGCTTTATCTGGACGACCGTCTTTGTAGTCACGATTGATGTAGGCATTGCGCAGCAGCACTTTGAGGCTGCTGTCTTCAACAAAACCCTTGGACTCGGCCTGGTCGTTAGCCATGGCCGAAGTGGCACTCAACATCCCCAGTGCGATCAAACTGATTCGCTTGTTCAACATTTTGTTTTCCTTATTACGGGTTGAAACGCGCTGTGTCGAACGGCTGAAACGGCGCTTGGTGCACTCTTTTATTCACCCCGAAACAAAAAGACCCGCTCAAGACACTGTCATGGCGGGCCTGCTCCTGATTTTGTGTCATGGCGGTTAGCCACAGGCGTTGGGCCGAATCGTAGCCGCGCCCTCAACAACGTGTCAATTTCAAGAATCGTCTTTAAATAGGCGAAAAACGTCTAAAAAAAGTAAATTTTGCGATGGCTTCGTGCACGGATTTGCCAGCAGTCAGGGATTTTGATGCGGGATTACGCGCAACCATCGAGGCCACAAACCGGCAGGGTTTCAGTGCCACGCGCAGGTGTAAACGACTCGTTCAACCATTGGGCGAAGGCTTCTGGTTTGCCGAGCCACGGCCCGATATCAACCAATGTGAATTGACCCTCCTGTTCCAGTGCGAAAGTTGGAAAACCCTGCCCACCCAGTTTTGCCAACAGGGCGCGGCTGTTCTTTATGTGTTGTTCGGTGTCGACGGACTGCAAGGCGTTCAAGAACATATCGGCGTTGTAGCCCTGCTTCACCGCGTATTCCACAAGCACACTTTCGTCGGCAATTCGGCGTCCCTCGACATAGTGCGCAGTCTGCAAACGCCCCAGCAGTTCCAGGCCACGGCCATCGATTGTTTCGGCTGCCAGCACGGCGGCAATCGGCGGTGCCGAATCAAACACCGCCGTGTGATCGCGTAACAGGCCTTCGAAATAGGCGTCACCAAAAGGCTGACCCGTGTATTCGGCAATGCGCCGGTCATGAGGCATCACGTAATTGCGCAGTTGCGGTGAAACATTCTGGCGGTTGGCACCGGTCATCATGCCGCCGGCGTGGGCGATCACCGGCAGCACTTGCTGTGCGGCGTGCACCAGCGGTTTGGCGCCATAGCACCAGCCGCACAACGGGTCGTAAATGTAGTGAAGGGTCATGGGAATGCTCCGGCTGGAAGGTGGGAAAAATGATGTCGGCACATTAGGCCCTCGGTCGTTACGGAAAAACGCCGGAATGGCTTTCAGTCTGTTTCGGCAATCGGTCAAATCGAGACCGGCTGCCGCCACTTCCAGATCAGGCAGTCAACCTGGTGGGCATTGGCACCTACCGTTTCCGATCTGCGCCCATAAAAAAAGCGCTGCCATCCCGGCAGCGCTTTTTACAATCCCTGTTTGTTCTTCTTATCCTTCCATCACATCCCAGAGTGCTTCCAGTTCGGCCTCGCTGAACAGGCCAGCGGGGTAACGCTCGATCATCATCCGGCGCGGATCAGGTTCCCTGATCTGACGCGTTCCATTGGACTTCAACCAGTGCGCGACAATCTGGAGCGACTCACTGTTGACAGGCATGGGATGCAACGTCCGCTCGCTGATTACGTTCACTTCGGCGTTCATTTCAGCGCTCTCTCCCCGTTCATGAGCGGCTACGTTATCCAAGGTTTATGACAGAACTGTTGAAGTTCTCCCCCCTCCCTAGTGCGCCATGATCGATACAAGAGCTATGCCAATGTCTGGAAACGGCCGACAGGCGGATATAAAGAAACCCGCAGTCCTGACGGGCTGCGGGTTTCTCTTCAAGCGTGGGCAATCAATGACTGCCCGGTCGATTTTTCAATCAACTCAAGCTGTTACATCCGCACTCACTCTTTGTGCGGCGCGGGTTGCTGTTGGGTAAGGCAGTGAATATTGCCGCCCCCCAGTAACAGTTCGCGCCCCGGCACCATCACCACTTCGTGTTGCGGGAACAGGTTCTGCAGGATCTCCCGGGCCGGAGCGTCCATCGGGTCGTCGAAGCTCGGCGCGATGATCCCGCCGTTGACGATCAAGAAGTTCACGTAGGAACCGGCCAGACGCACGCTCGGGTTGCGTTCCTGAGTACCGTCCACCGGGTCCACGCCCGCGCATTCTTCTTCGGTGGCAAACAGCGGCCCCGGAATCGGCATCTTGTGCACCGTGAACGGGCGGCCCTTGGCGTCGGTGCTGCTTTCCAGCACTTTCATGGCGGCCTGGCAGCGCGGGTAGTTCGGATCCTGCGGATCGTCGGTCCACGCCAGCAGCACTTCGCCCGGACGCACATAGCAGCAGAAGTTATCCACATGGCCGTCGGTTTCGTCGTTGAACAGGCCATCCGGCAGCCAGATGATCTTGTCCACCGACAGGTTTTCGCTGAGCACCGCTTCGATTTCTGCGCGGCCCAGGTGCGGGTTGCGATTGCGGTTGAGCAGGCATTCTTCGGTGGTGATCAGGGTGCCTTCGCCATCGACATGAATCGAGCCGCCTTCGAGCACAAAGCCTTCGGTGCGGTAGCGCGGACTGCGCTCGATCTCAAGGATCTTGCCGCCGACCTGGGAGTCGCGATTCCACGGCGAATACAGGCCGCCGTCGAAGCCGCCCCAGGCGTTGAAATCCCAGTTCACGCCGCGCACTTCGCCGCTGTTGTTGATCACGAACGTCGGGCCACTGTCGCGAACCCAGGCGTCATCGCTGGACATCTCGACCACGCGGATATTCGGCACGTCGAGGCGAGCGCGAGCGTTTTCGTACTGGCCGGCGGAGACCGCTACGGTTACCGGTTCGAAACGCGCGATGGCCTTCGCCACCGCCGCGTGGGCAGCCTGCGCCGGTTTGCCGCCCAGACGCCAGTTGTCCGGGCGTTCGGGCCAGATCATCCAGGTCTGGGTTTGCGGTGCCCATTCGGCCGGCATGTAGAAGCCATCGGCGCGTGGTGTGCTTTTCAATGTGGTCATGTCGATCAGGACTCCAGGGAACCGTCGAGGGTTGTTCAATGCGCCGTACAGGGTACGCACGACGGACTATGGCGACTTTATAAACGATAAATATCGACTTTAGAAGCCAAAATAAAAAAGCATTCTCAATTTAACTCGATAAATACCGATACAAATCGGCATTTATCGGTTCCATATCGCCTCAAAGCCCTTCTTCAAGCACCTTCGCCAGCATGTCGACGAAGAAATCCACGCTCTGGCGCGAAGTGACCATCGGCGGCTTGATCTTCAGGACGTTCAGGTAATCGCCGGTCGGCTGCATGAAAATCCCCAGCTCCCGCAGGCGATCGCACAACAGCGTGGTTTCCTCGGTTGCCGGTTCCAGGGTTTCCCGATTGCGGATCAGCTCGACCCCCAGATAGAAACCGGAACCGTGCACCGCACCGACCAGCGGATATTGATCGATGAGTGCCTCCAGCCGGGCCTTGAAGTGAGCGCCGACCACTTGGGCGTTTTCCCAGAGTTTTTCTTCTTCCATCACATCGAGCACCGCCATGCCGATCTGGCAGCTCACCGGACTGCCGCCGGCGGACGAGAAGAAATAGCCCTCGGCCTCCAGCGCCTCGGCGATTTCCCGGCGAGTGATCACGGCGCCCAATGGCTGGCCGTTGCCCATGCCTTTGGCCATGGTGATGATGTCCGGCACCACGCCTTGCTCTTCGAACCCCCAGAAGAAATGGCCCATGCGTCCGTAACCGACCTGCACCTCATCGGCGATGCACACGCCGCCACGGGCGCGCACCATTTCATAGACTTTTTTCAGGTAACCCGGCGGCAGCGAAATCCCGCCCGCATTGCCGTAGACCGGCTCACAGATGAACCCCGCCAGCTGGCGTTTCTGCTCATCGAGCTTCGCCAGATGCTGTTCGACGCTGCGCACGTAATCCAGCGCCGAATCCGCGCCGCGAAATTCGCCGCGATAAGTGTTCGGCGCAGTCACCGCGTGCACCCAGTCCGGGCGACTGCTCAGGGCTTGCGGGTTATCGGCAATCGAGGTCGAGACTGCGTCCGCGCCGACTGTCCAGCCGTGATAGGCCTCCAGCACGCTGATCATGTCGCGCCCACCGCTGGCGGCCCACGCCAGGCGAATCGCCAGATCGTTGGCCTCGCTGCCGCTGTTGACCAGGAACACCCGATCCATGCCCTCCGGCGCCAGTTTCAGCAAACGTTCGGAAAACTCGGCAACGGCGGCATAGTTGAATCGCGAGTTGGTGTTGAGCAGCGACCACTGCCGGCTCGCCACCGCCGCCATGCGCGGGTGACCGTGGCCGAGCACCGCGACGTTGTTGAGCATGTCGAGGTAGGAGCGGCCCTGCATGTCGATCAAGTGATTGCGCCAGCCGCGCTCGATGCGCGGCGGGTCGACGTAATAGTGCTTCTGGGTACGGGCGAAACTGGCGTCGCGACGCGCCAGCAGGGTTGCTGCGTCCAGTTCGGGTTCGGCGTCACAGGCCAGGCCTAGCAGCGCTGCCGACGAGGGGGACAACGCCTGCCATGCCGCCGCGCGGGTCGGCGTGCAGAACAGCGGTGCTTCAAGCTGTGCGCCACGAATCAACTGCACGATCAACGGGCCGTCCACCGACCCCAACACCTGGCCTTTGACCAGCGCAGCGCCGCCGTGCAGGGAAGGTTCAACGCCCCACAGGAGCAAGCTCAGTTGCGGACCCTCGAGTCGCAGCGCGCCGTCGGCTGAAAAGTGCAGCACGCCCGCGAACGGTGCCTCCACCGTCGAACCCTGGGGGACATGCAATTCGACGTGCAGCGGGAACGTCTCTGGTTCATCGGCGCTGTCAGGCCGGGTGCGCGACAATCGGTATTGCCCGTATCGGCTGGCCGCCAGACCGTGGATAGCGGCGGCCTCGCTCAACAGGCGCTGATCGATGCCTGGCTGCTCCCAGTTGCCCGCCTCGAAGTGTGCGCTCAACACACCCAGATCGATCAACGCGAATTCGCGCCCGACCAGACCGGGCAACAACGGCGCAAAACCTTCACTGTCGATGGCCGGTAATGTCTGCCCCACCGCCGTGAGAATCGCCGCCTCCATCAATGCCAGCGGCACCGACGTGGCGACCCGGAAGATTTCCCATTCGTGGGTCAGGTTATCGCGGCTGTAGGTATTGCCCGGATCAATGCTGACCTGTTGCTCGCCACTGAGCACCAGCACCGCGGCCCGCGCCACGATCAGCGGCCACAGTGCCAGCAGTTCTTCGTGTTGCAGCGGATTGACCGCGTGATAGGCCTGCACCGCCGGCAGAATCACGAACGGATCGCCTGCGGCGTGATGCAGCAGCGCGGCGCAGGTGACCGACAGGTCGGTAATGCGCCAGGTACGCACCAGATCGCCGAAATCGATAACACCCTGCAACTGCCAGTGCCGCCGGTCGTTGCGCTGCCAGACCACGTTGTCGTCGGTGATGTCCATGTGGATCGCCTGCACCGGCAGCTTCTCCACCAGCGGCTGCAAACGAAGTCTGGCCTGTTCGGCGACCTCGGCGATCAGCGTGCGCTGGCGTTCGTCTTCGATGACCGGCAGCAGGTGCTCGATCAGGGCGCTGGCGTGACGCGCGTCCCATTGCAACGTGCGCTCGAGCCCCGGATGGTCGAACCCGGCCAGGGCCAGATCCATTTCGCCGCAGAGCCGGCCGAACCCGGCGACAACGTCGTGGCCAAGGTGATCGAGCGCCGTCAGCGGCTGGCCTTCGATGTAATCGAGCAGTCGCACGTGCACCGACTCTCCACCGACGTCCAGGGTCAGCAGGTCAGTGCCGTTACTGGCCGCGATCACCCGAGGCACCTTTACCGCGCCGTGCTCGGCCAGGTATTTCAGGCCCGCATGCTGGGCCTGCAGTTCAACCAGCGAATAGTCGCCCCGGCAGATCTTCAACACGAACCGCCCTCGCTCGCTGTCGACCCGGTAATTGAGGTCCTGCTGGCTGCCCAGGGCCTGCAACGTGCCGTTCAGTCCGTAATGCTGCGCCAGCAGATGCCGGGCCTGCTCCACCGAAACCTGAGGGCTGGGCAAACTGGCGCGATGAATCAACGTGGCGAACGACATGGAACGACCCCTGAAATTTTATTAGGCGCCTATATCGCCATTGCTTCGGGCGATAAGCAACCCCCGACCATCCGTCTCCCGGTGCCCTGCGAGGCAGGCGGATTTGCAAGCCCCTCTCGCGCACACCGGCACTTTGCGCAAGAATGTCGGGCCATTCACAACCTGCCACTGGAAAACCTCCATGAATGTAATCACCACCGACCTGCCTGGTGTCCTGATCATCGAACCCAAGGTGTTTGGTGACGAGCGCGGGTTCTTTTACGAAAGTTTCAATGCCAAGGCCTTTCAGGACGCGACCGGTCTCGACACGCAGTTTGTGCAGGACAACCATTCGCGCTCGCAGAAAGGCGTGCTGCGCGGGCTGCATTACCAGCTGGAAAACACCCAGGGCAAACTGGTCCGCGTTACGGCTGGCGAAGTCCTCGATGTCGCCGTGGATATCCGTCGCAGCTCGGCGCATTTCGGTAAATGGGTCGCCGTGCGCCTGTCTGCCGAAAACCATCGCCAATTGTGGGTACCGGAAGGTTTCGCCCACGGTTTTGTGGTACTGAGCGAATTCGCCGAATTCCTCTACAAGACCACTGACTATTACAACCCGTCGTCCGAACGCAGCATTCGCTGGGACGATCCGGATCTGGGCATCGACTGGCAGCTGGACAAAGCGCCAAAACTGTCGGCCAAGGATCAGGCAGCCGCCCTTCTGAAGGACGCCGACGTCTTTTCCTGAAAATCCTGTGTGAATCTTCAGCGCCGCTGCACACCCGGCCACGGGTGCGCAGACTGCGTCGGCAAGCCTAGGCATAATGCGCCTGTACCCACAGGCGCTCGATGCTCATGACTCCACCCCTTCCCCGCCGCCCCCGCTGGCGCAGCCTCGCCCTGCTGGCCCTGTGCCTGGCCCCGTTGCTGTGGCCGCTGGAACACCTGGCCGAGCGCTATTACCGCAGCGAACTGGCCGGACAGAACCGTCAGACCCTCGACCTCTACGTCGCCAACCTGCTGGGCACGCTGCATCGCTATGAAGTGCTGCCGCAAATCCTCGGCGACCTGCCAGCGCTGCGCGCAGTACTCGGGGCGCCGGACGACGGCGTAACCCAGGGCAACGCCAACCGCCTGTTGAAGAACATCGCCGCGCAGACCGGCGCCGAAGTCATGTACCTGATGGACACCAGCGGCCAGACGCTCGCGGCGTCGAACTGGGACAAACACGACAGCTTCGTCGGCCGCAACTTCTCATTCCGGCCGTACTTCAGCGAGGCCATGGCCGGCCGTCTCGGGCGTTTTTTCGGTCTGGGTACTACCTCTGCCAAGCGCGGCTACTTTTTCGCTGCGGCCGTACGCAGCGGCGAAAAAATCATCGGCGTGCTGGTGATCAAGGTTGATCTGGACCACACCGAAAGCCTGTGGGGCAAAACCCCGGAACAACTGCTGGTGACCGACCACAACGGCGTGGTCATCCTTACCTCGCGCCCGGAATGGCGCTTTCGCGCGACTCGCCCCCTGAGTGACGCCGAACGCGCGGCGATTACCGCGATCCAGCCCTACCCGACCCGCGAGCCACGCCCCTTGAACCTGAGCCCGACCGCATGGCTGCCGCAAACCCAGGAGATCGCGGAAACCGGCTGGAGCGTCAGCATTCTCGCCCCGCGCACCTTGATCGACCGACCGGTGCGCACGGTGGTGGCGATCGGCGGCGCCACCTTGCTGGTGGTGATGCTGTTGTTGGGCCTGATGATGCAGCGTCGTCGTCATTACCTGGAACGGATCGCCTTTGAAGCCAAGGCCCGGCGGGAACTCGAAGGCCGAGTTGCCGAGCGCACCAGCGATCTCGAAGGCCTGAACCGGCGCCTGAAGCAGGAGGTGCTCGAGCGCGAGCAGGCCCAGCAGGAGCTGGTGCGGGCCCAGGACGATCTGGTCCAGGCCGGCAAACTGTCAGCGCTGGGGACGATGTCGGCGAGTATCAGCCACGAACTCAACCAGCCGCTGGCGGCGATCCGCAGCTACGCCGAGAACGCCGAGGTGCTGCTCGACCATGAGCGCACTGAAGACGCCCGAGGCAACCTCAAGCTGATCAGCGAACTGACCGGGCGCATGGCGTCGATCATCGCCCACCTGCGCGCCTTTGCCCGCCGCGACCGCCACGCCCCGGAAAGCGTCGCTCTGCAACCGGCGCTGGACGACGCCCTGGCGTTACTGGCCAAACGTCGCCGCAGCATGGATGTCGAACTGATCCGCGACCTGCCGGCCGCCACCCTGTGGGTCGAGGCCGGGGAAACCCGTCTGCGCCAGGTGCTGGGCAACCTGCTGGCCAACGCCCTCGACGCCCTGACGGAAAAAGGCCCGCCGCGCAAATTGTGGCTGAGTGCCGAATCCACCGACGAAGGCGTCAACCTGTACATTCGCGACAATGGCCCGGGTTTCTGCATGGAAGCCCTGGGCCGCGCCAGCGAACCGTTTTACACCACCAAGACCCGCACCCAGGGTCTCGGTCTGGGGTTGGCCATCTGCGAAACCCTGATGCGCGCCTTCGGCGGTGAACTGTCGTTCGCCAACCACAAGCAAGGTGGCGCCCTGATCACCCTGCGGCTGCGCGCCGGCGCGCCCGGGGTCAGCCTGCAACCGTCCGAGGATCGAAGCGCATGACCATCGACAACCGCATTCAGGTGGTGCTGATCGACGACGATCCGCACCTGCGTCAGGCCCTCGGCCAGACCCTGGATCTGGCCGGCCTGAAAATTCTTCCGCTGTCCGAGGCCAAGGGCCTGGCCGCGCAACTGGAACGCGACTGGCCGGGCGTTGTGGTCAGCGACATCCGCATGCCCGGCATGGATGGCCTTGAACTGCTGAGCGAACTGCATGCTCAGGATCCGGAACTGCCGGTGCTGCTGATCACCGGTCACGGCGATGTACCGCTGGCCGTACAAGCCATGCGCGCGGGTGCCTACGACTTTCTGGAAAAACCGTTCGCCAGTGACGCCCTGCTCGACAGCGTGCGCCGCGCCTTGGCCCTGCGGCGCCTGGTGCTGGACAACCGCAGCCTGCGCATGGCCCTGAGTGATCGCAACGAGTTGAGCGCGCGGCTGGTCGGTCAGTCCGCACCGATGGCGCGCCTGCGCGAACAGATCGGCGCACTGGCGGCGACCAAGGCCGATGTCTTGATCCTCGGCGAAACCGGTGCTGGCAAGGAAGTCGTCGCCCGCGCCCTGCATGACCTGTCGAGTCGGCGTAACGGCCCGTTCGTGGCGATCAACGCCGGGGCGCTGGCCGAGTCGGTGGTCGAAAGCGAATTGTTCGGCCATGAGCCCGGCGCCTTCACTGGCGCGCAAAAGCGCCGGATCGGCAAGTTCGAATTTGCCAACGGCGGCACGCTGTTTCTCGATGAAATCGAGAGCATGAGCATGGATGTTCAGGTCAAGCTGCTGCGCATGCTGCAGGAGCGGGTGGTCGAACGCCTGGGCGGCAATCAGTTGATCCCCTTGGACATCCGCGTCATCGCCGCCACCAAGGAAGACCTGCGCCAGGCCGCCGATCAGGGACGCTTCCGGGCGGACCTGTATTACCGACTCAATGTCGCGCCGCTGCGTATTCCGCCACTGCGCGAACGGGGCGAAGACGCGTTGATGCTGTTCCAGCATTACGCCAATGAAGCCAGCGCCCGCCACGGCCTGCCACCGCATGAACTGCAACCGGCGCAACGGGCCTTGCTGCTGCGGCATTCATGGCCGGGCAACGTGCGGGAATTGCAGAACGCGGCAGAGCGTTTTGCCCTCGGCCTGGAACTGGCCCTGGACAACACGCAGCCCGATGGCAGCCCCGGCACCACCGTCGAGATCACGGCAGGAGGGCTCAGCGAGCAAGTGGAAAACTTCGAAAAATCCCTGATCGCCGCCGAACTGGCCCGCTCTCACAGCTCCGTGCGCAGTCTCGCCGAAGCCCTGGGCATTCCGCGCAAAACTTTGCATGACAAACTGCGCAAGCACGGGCTGAATTTCGCTGGCAGCGGCGGCCACTCGGACGAGTCCGAATGAAACACGCTCAATTCACTTTTCTGCCGCAAGAGGTCCGGGCATGAAGCACGACAGTCGTTATCTGGAATCGGTCCTTCACCACGACATTCCGCTGACCCGGGACATGGGCCTCAAGGTGCTCGACTGGCAGGAACAGCAACTGCGCCTGCACCTGCCGCTGGACGCCAACGTCAATCACAAGAGCACCATGTTCGGCGGCAGCCTGTATTGCGGCGCGGTACTGGCCGGTTGGGGCTGGCTGCATCTGCGATTGAAGGAAGAAGGCATCACCGACGGCCACATCGTGATCCAGGAGGGGCAGATCAGTTATCCACTGCCGGTGACCGGTGATGCCATTGCGATTTGCCCGTCACCGAGCGCAGCGCAGTGGAAGAAGTTTCTGACGATGTATCAGCGATACGGACGGGCGCGGCTGACGCTGCATACGCGGGTCGTCAATACCGGGAGTGATGAAGATGCGGCGACGTTCAGCGGGCAGTACGTCCTGCACCGCTGAAGACTGAGCGAGCTTAAGAGCGGGCGAGCTCCAGCAGCTTCGTCCGCCACGCGGCTTTTGCCGGCAATGCCAGGAAGAAGCCGTTCAACAACGACTCCCGGGGCGGATAACAGAACGCTTCGCCACTCAAGTCCAGCACTTCGCCGCCGGCGCCTTCCAGAACACCCTGCGCCGCCGCCGTGTCCCACTGCGAAGTCGGCGCCAGACGCGGGTAACAGTCGGCCGCACCTTCGGCCAGCAGACAGAACTTCAGCGAACTGCCGATATTGGCCAGTTGCAACTCGCCAAGGCTGGCGCTCAAACCGGCCAGCAGACGTTCCTGTTCCGGGCTCGAATGTCGACGGCTGGCGACCACGGTGAACGCGTCTCCAGGCCCCGGCACGTCACGCACCTGAATCGCCACCGGTGTGCCGCCCGTGTCGCCGCGCCAGGCACCGAGCCCCGCGCCGCCGACGTAAAAGCGCCCGTTGGTCGGCATCGACACCACACCGAACACCACCCGGCCGCTCTCGATCAGCGCGATGTTGACGGTGAATTCTTCACTGCCGCTGATGAACTCCTTGGTGCCATCCAAAGGATCGACCAGCCACCAGCGCTGCCAGCCCGCGCGCACGCTTTGCGGAATATTGGCGTCCTCTTCGGACAACACCGGAATGCTCGGATCCAGCGCCTTCAGGCCTGCCACGATCACATGGTGAGCGGCCATGTCCGCCGCCGTCACCGGCGAATCATCGGACTTGGCGGTGACGGCCACACCGGCACGCCAGAACGGCAGGATCGCCTCACCGGCCCGCAGGGCCAACTCAACGACAGGCGCCATCAACGGATGGGGAAAATTCATCGATATCTCACTCATGACTGAAAAATCCGCGCTGGGTCAGCAGATCGCGGGTCAGGTACAGCGCCGCCAGGGCGCGACCCTCACTGAAATTCGGATGCTGCGCCAACGCCGACAGCTCTCGCAGATTGACCTTGTCCACACGCATCGGCTCGGGTTCATCACCTTCGAGGCGTTCTTCGTACAGATCGGTGGCCAGCACCACCTGGATTTTCTGGCTCATATAGCCGGGCGACAAGGACAACTCGGTCAGATGCTCCAATTGTCGCGCGCCGTAACCGGCCTCTTCCTTGAGCTCGCGTTCAGCGGCGGCCAGCACATCTTCGCCGGGTTCGATCAGGCCTTTGGGCAGCGACAGTTCATATTCGTCGGTGCCGCCGCAGTATTCTTCGACCAGTACCGCGTGCTCGGCATCGAGCATCGCCACGATCATCACCGCGCCGTAGCCGGCGCCCTTGCCGACCAGTCGCTCGTAGGTGCGTTCCACGCCGTTGGAGAAACGCAGCTTCAGCGCTTCGACGCAGAACAGCCGGCTGGTGGCGACGATCTCGCGGGCAAGTACGGTGGGTTTCTGGCGCATGCAAAGCTCCTTGACGTGAACGCGCTACTATAACGCGGCTTTTCCGATTGTTTGCGTCGGATATCCTTCTACCGCTCGAGACGTTGCCATGCCTTCATTACCCTGGTCCGACATCGACACCGTTCTGCTCGACATGGACGGCACGCTGCTGGACCTGCATTTCGACAACCACTTCTGGCTGGAACACCTGCCGCAGCGCTACGCCGAACTGCATGGCGTGAGCCGGGCCATGGCAGACATGGAGTTGCAGCCGTTGTTCGAGCGCCATGCCGGTCAGTTGCAGTGGTACTGCCTGGACTTCTGGAGCGCGGAACTGAAGCTGTCGGTGCGTGAGCTGAAACTGGAAACCGCCCACCTGATCGCCTTGCGCCCGGATGCCGACACCTTTCTGGAGGCGATCAAGCGAGCCGGGAAACGGGTGGTGATGATCACCAACGCCCACCGCGATTCACTGTCGCTGAAACTGGAACGCATCGAACTGGCGCCGTACTTCGAGCGGCTGATCAGTTCCCACGATTACGGTTTTCCCAAGGAGAACCCACAATTCTGGGACGCGTTGCAGGCCGACATCGGCTTCGACCCGGCGCGCAGCCTGTTCATCGACGACACCTTGCCGATCCTGCGCAGTGCGCGGACTTTCGGCGTGGCGCATCTGTTGGCCGTGAAGGAGCCGGACAGCCGCAAAGGGCCGAAGGACACCGGGGAGTTTGTGGCGGTCGAGGATTATCGGGATTTGATTGCGGGGCTCTGATTACCGGGCTCTGAAGACTGCAGGAGCCGCCAAAGGCTGCTCCTGCAGGCGTGTTGTTACTCGGGAATACGCAGCGTCTGCCCCGGATAAATCTTGTCCGGGTGTGACAGCATTGGCTTGTTGGCCTCGAAAATCTTGTTGTACTGGTTGGCGTTGCCATACATCGCCAGGGAAATCGCGCTGAGGGTGTCGCCCTTCTTCACGACCACAAAACGCGCCGCCGCCACAACCGGCCCGGTCACGGTGATCTGGTCGTCGACACTGCCGACGCCGGCGATGTTACCCACTGCCAGAAGAATCTTCTCTTTCTCTTCCTGGCTCGCCACTTCACCGGTAACGGTCACCTTGTCCCCGTCCACGGTTGCCTGGACATTCGGGTTACCCAACCCGACCTTGCTGATGTGTTCTTTCAATTGCTCGCTGGCATTGGCGTTGCCGGGGGTCAGCAGGTCGAGCAATTTCTCACCCGCTTCTTTAACAAAGCTCAATAGACTCATGGCGCACACTCCTTGATTTGGGTTCCAGACGCCCAAGCCTAGACCACCTCGGACAAACCCGGTTCCAAGCCGACCAATGACCCTGCCGTCACTCAAGCGGTAGAATCGCCCAACCTTGCCAGCGCCCCGGAGCGAAGATGGACATCAAGCAGCTGAAATTCCTCATCGCCCTCGACGAAACCCGCCATTTCGGCCAGGCCGCCGCCCGCTGCCACATCACCCAGCCGACCCTGTCGATGCGCCTGCGCAGTCTCGAAGAGGAACTCGACCTGCCACTGGTCAACCGTGGCCAGCGCTTCGAAGGGTTTACCGCGCCGGGCGAACGGGTGCTGGCCTGGGCGCGTACGGTGCTGGCGGCTTATGACGGTTTGCAGGCCGAAGCGGCAGCCTGTCGCGGCAACCTGATCGGTACTCTGCGGCTGGGCGTGGTGCCATTGTCGAGTTTCGATGCACTGCCGCTGATGCAACGCCTGCACGCACAACACCCGAACCTGCGCTTCGAACTGTCCTCGCTGAGCTCCGAACAGGTGCTGGAGCAACTGGCGAACAACCGCATCGACATTGGCGTGTCTTACCTGGACCGCCTCGACGGCGAGCGGTTTGAATCCCTGGCGTTCAGCGAAACGCAGATGGGCCTGCTCTACGACCAGCGGTTTTTCAGCTTTGGCCAAGCGCCGCTGAGTTGGGAGTCGCTGATCGAGCTGCCCTTGGGCATGCTTAACAGCGGCATGCATTTTCGCCAGTCCATCGACCATAACTTCCACAGCCGTGGTCTGACGCCGCAGCCGTTACTGCAAACCGACGCCGTCCACCAATTGTTGCAAGCTGTGCACGGCGGCTTGTGCTGCGCGGTGATGCCACTGGATGGCGGTCTGGAAAACCTCACGGACAACCTGCGCCTGCAACCCATCGAAAACGCCCAAACCCTCGCCCGACTGGGCCTGATCATGCGTCGCGGGGCACCCCGATCAGCGCTCGCCGAGGCCTGTTTCGCGCTTTATCAAAAATCACCAACGGACGCTTGATCGACGGCATCTATCGAAGGATCGACACTAGCGATTAGACGCGACATCTTGCCGCGCCTAGTCTTAACGTTGATCAATCCGTCGGTGATGCCATGAACGCCAAGCGCCCGGCCTGCGCGGCGCCTGCTCTCGAAACGCCCGCGCCTGCTGCCAGTCAGACCTACAGTTACAGCGATCTCCCCCTCACGGAATCGGCCAGCACCGCGCTGGCCGAAGAAGTCGCGTTGGCGATTGCCTACAACGGCATCAGTCAGGCCGTGATGCTGGTGACGCCGACCGACCTTGAAGACTTCATCGTCGGCTTCAGCCTCGGCAGCGGCATCATCGAAGACACCTCGGACATCTACGACCTGCAACTGAGCGGTTCAGGCTCGGCGCAATACGCGCAAGTGACCATCGCCAACCGCGCCTTCTGGAACCTCAAGCAGCAGCGGCGACAACTGGCCGGCACCAGTGGTTGCGGGTTGTGCGGCGTGGAGGCGGTTGAACAGGCACTGCCTGATCTCAAGGTTTTGCCCGGCGCCCCCTTGCCGCCCATCGAATGGCTCGACGGTCTGCGCCAGCGCATCGGTGCGTTCCAGCCGCTGGGCCAGCATTGCGGTGCGGTGCACGCAGCGGTGTTCATGAACGCCAGCGGTGAATTGCTGCTGGGCCGCGAAGACATCGGCCGGCACAACGCCCTCGACAAGCTGATCGGTGGCCTGATCCGGCAAAAGATATCCACAGCCGACGGCCTGGCGATAGTCACCAGCCGTTGCAGCCTCGAATTGATCCAGAAAGTCCTGCGGGCCGGGATTCAGACCCTGGTCAGCCTGTCCGCGCCCACCGGTCTCGCCGTGCAATGGGCGCGACGCCACAACCTCAATCTCATCCACCTGCCGCAGAAGAATGCGCCGCGGGTGTATAGCCCAGAAATGGAGAAACACCCGTGAGCCAACATCATCAAGCCGACCAGAAACCCGTTCCGCGCTACAAGCCTTACAAGGGCCCGGCCGGTGGCTGGGGCGCCCTGATCAGCGTGGCCCAGGCCTGGCTGACCAGCGACAACGCGCTGAAAAACCTGCGCATGATGCTCAAGACCAACCAGAACGGCGGCTTCGACTGCCCGGGCTGCGCCTGGGGCGATTCGCCGGAAAGCGGCATGGTCAAGTTCTGCGAGAACGGCGCCAAGGCGGTGAATTGGGAAGCGACCAAGCGGCGAGTGGACGGCAAGTTCTTCGCCAAGCACAGCGTCACCTCGTTGCTGGAACAGAGCGACTACTGGCTCGAGTATCAGGGTCGTCTGACCGAGCCGCTGGTGTATGACGCTGAAACCGATCGCTATAAACCCATCAGTTGGGACGATGCCTACGCGCTGATCGGCAAACACCTGCAAGCGCTGTCGAGCCCGGATCAGGCCGAGTTCTACACCTCGGGCCGCGCCAGCAATGAAGCGGCGTACCTGTATCAACTGTTCGTGCGCGCCTTCGGCACCAACAACTTCCCCGACTGCTCGAACATGTGCCACGAGGCCAGCGGCGTGGCGCTGGCGCAGAGTGTCGGCGTTGGCAAAGGCACCGTGACCTTCGACGACTTCGAACACGCCGATGCGATTTTTGTCTGGGGCCAGAACCCGGGCACCAACCACCCACGCATGCTTGAACCCCTGCGCGAAGCGGTGAAACGCGGCGCCCAGGTGGTGTGCGTCAACCCGCTGAAAGAGCGCGGCCTGGAACGCTTCCAGCATCCACAGCACCCGTTGGAAATGCTCACCAACGGCGACAAACCGACCAACACCGCATACTTCCGCCCCGCGCTGGGCGGCGACATGGCGGTGCTGCGCGGCATGGCCAAGTTCCTGCTGCAATGGGAGCGCGATGCACAGAAGTCTGGCGCACCGGCGGTGTTCGATCACGACTTCCTCAATGAGCACAGCGTCGACGTGCTGGAATACCTCGGTGTCGTCGACGACACACCGTGGGAGCAGATCGTCGCGCAGTCCGGCCTGCCCCTGGTGGAAATCGAACAGGCGGCGCGCATGTACGCCAAAGGCAAGAACGTGATCATGTGCTGGGCGATGGGCATCACCCAGCATCGCCACTCGGTGCCGACCATCCAGGAAATCGCCAACCTGATGCTGCTGCGCGGCAACATCGGCAAGCCTGGCGCCGGTCTGTGCCCGGTGCGCGGCCACAGTAACGTGCAGGGCGATCGCACCATGGGCATCAACGAGCGTCCACCGGTGGCGTTCCTCGATGCCCTGGAGCGTCGCTTCCAGTTCAAGGTACCGCGCCACAACGGGCATAACGTGGTCGAAGCGATTCACGCGATGGCTGAAGGTCGCGCCAAGGTGTTCATCGGCCTGGGCGGCAACTTTGCCCAAGCCACGCCGGACAGCCCGCGCACCTTCCAGGCCCTGAGCAACTGTGACCTGACCGTGCAGATCAGCACCAAGCTCAATCGCAGCCATCTGGCCCACGGCAAGGACGCGCTGATCCTGCCGTGCCTGGGCCGTACCGACATCGACATCCAGACCGAAGGCCCGCAAGCCGTCACCGTGGAAGACTCGTTCAGCATGGTGCACGCCTCCAACGGCCAATTGCAGCCGCTGTCGAACCAGATGCGCTCGGAGCCGTCGATCATCGCCGGCATCGCCGCCGCGACCCTGGGCAGCAAACCGGTGGACTGGAACTGGCTGGTGGCCGACTACCGGCGCATCCGCGAGCTGATCGCCGACACCATTCCGGGCTTCAAGGATTTCAACGAGAAGGTCAAGAACCCGGGTGGTTTCTACCTCGGCAACAGCGCCGGTGCGCGCAAGTGGAACACCACCTCGGGCCGGGCCAACTTCAAGCCGAACATGCTGCCCAAGGACCTGATCCACGAACGCACCCGCGCCACCGGCAAATTGCCGGACCTGATCCTGCAATCGATGCGCTCTCACGATCAGTACAACACCACCATCTACGGCCTCGACGATCGTTATCGCGGAGTGAAGGGACAGCGTGACGTGCTGTTCGCCAACGAGGCGGACATCATTCGTCTGGGCTTCAAGCCGGGGCAGAAGGCTGACATCGTGTCGCTGTGGGACGATGGCCGCGAACGCCGGGTGAAAGGCTTCACGCTGCTGGCGTTCGATATTCCTGCAGGGCAGGCAGCCGCTTACTACCCCGAGGTGAACCCGTTGGTGCCGCTGGAAAGCACCGGGGACGGCAGCCATACGCCGACGTCGAAGTTCATTGCCATTCGCCTGGAAGCGGCGAGTGAAACGGGGCTGATCATGGCCAAACCGGCCTGACCCTGATCGTTCCCACGCTCTGCGTGGGGACGCAGCCTTGGACGCTCTGCGTCCGCAAATCGGACTCGATATATCTCGAACACTCTTTTCAAACGCCCACAAAAAAGGCCGCTTTGCTCACAAAGCGGCCTGTCTGAAGTAGCTAAAGACCGGCGAAAAACCGTAAAGTTCCGCCCAAAAATCAGTAACTTGCAGAAATGCATACAGGTCGTGTTATTCGTCGGATTTCGATTGTCACACCCCATCCAGAGCCTCAGGATCGCGCCGTCATCCCTTTGAGGCTCCTCTATGAAGTTCTCCTCGATTCTCTTGTTGTCCCTTGGCCTGGTCAGTGGCTTCGCTTCTGCCGGAGGCACCACCGAAGCAGGTGTGGGCGGCGCATTGGGCGGGGTTCTTGGCTCGGTCGTCGGTCAATCGTTAGGTGGCAGCACAGGTTCAACCATTGGCGCAGCCCTGGGCGGCGCGGGTGGTAGTGCGGTGGGCGCCGACAAGCGCAGCCGTGGCGAAGCAGCCATCGGCGGTGCGCTGGGCGCAGCCGGCGGCAACGTGGTCGGCCGCAGCATGGGCGGCACCACCGGCAGCCTGATCGGCGCAGCAGCCGGCGGTGGCGCGGGTGGCGCGCTGGGTAACTACATGGGCAACAAGAGCGATGACGATGATCGTCGTTACGATCGTCGCCATGATGATCGTCGCTACTACCGCGACCGTCACCCAGGTCGTGGTCATGCCTATGGCCATCGCAAGCACCACCGCTATTACCGCGACTGAGGCCAGGCCTCATCGACCGGTACACCCAGATCGCAGCTCCCCCGGGCTGCGATTTTTTTTGCCCGTCAAACCACCAGGCGTTCCAGCGCTTCGCGCAATCGGGCCGGGATCGCCACCGGCTGATTGGACGTCCGGTCGACAAACACATGCACGAAGCGCCCGGCGGCACAGGCCTCGTCTTCGTCAGCCTTGAACACCGCCAGTTCGTATTGCACCGAACTGTTACCCAGCTTGCCGACCCGCAGGCCGATCTCGATTCGATCCGGAAAAGCGATCGACGCGAAGTAGTCGCAGGACGAACTCACCACAAACCCCACCACCTCGCCGTCATGGATATCCAGTCCTGCGACCTGGATCAGGTAGGTGTTCACCGCTGTGTCGAAGAAGCTGTAGTAGGTGACGTTGTTGACGTGGCCATAGGCGTCGTTGTCGTGCCAGCGCGTGGTGATCGGCTGGAAGTGCAGGTAATCGCTGCGTTGCGGCATCGGGTTGGACATCAGTGTCGATTCCTGAAGTGATCTGCCCAGTCTAAAGGTAAAAACCCTTGCCTCGCGCCGCCAGCTCGCCGATCAATGGCGCCGGCCGCCAGTGATCGCCCTGCCGGGTCTCCAGCGCCAGCAAGCGCTTGTGAATGTCGGCCAGCCCCTGATCATCCGCCCAGGCCATCGGCCCGCCCCGTTCCGCCGGGAAGCCGTAGCCATTCAGATAGACCTGATCGATGTCATGCGCCGATTCGGCAATCCCTTCCTGCAGGATCTTCGCACCCTCGTTGACCAACGCCAGCAGGCACCGCTCAAGGATCTCCTCGGAGCCGATATCACGGCGATGAAAGCCCAGCCCTTCGCTGACGTTCAACACCAGCGCATCGACTTCTGGATCATGCTCGGCCTGACGACTGCCGGGCTCGTAGTGGTAGTAGCCGTTGCCGGACTTCTGACCGAAGCGGCCCAGTTCGCACAAGCGGTTATCCACCTGAACTTCGGGCGCGTCCTGCCCTTTGCCGGCCAGCTCTCGGGCACGCCACTCAAGATCGATACCGACCACGTCGTACATGCGAAACGGCCCCATGGCAAAACCGAAGCTCTGCAACGCCGCATCGACCTGGTGCGGGTACGCCCCTTCGAGCAACATCTTGCGCGCTTCGAGCACATACGGATGCAGCATGCGGTTGCCGATAAAACCGTGGCAGTTGCCCGACACCACACTGACCTTGCCCATGCGCTTGCCCAGCTCAAGCGCAGCCTCAAGCACAGCCGGAGAAGTTTGTGCGCCACGGACTATTTCAAGCAATTTCATGATGTGCGCCGGGCTGAAGAAATGCAGGCCCAGCACTTGAGCCGGTCGCCGTGTCGCGGCGGCAATGGCGTCGATGTCCAGCGCCGAAGTATTGCTCGCCAGCAGCGCCTCGGGCTTCAGCACGCCATCGAGCTCGCGGAAGATCTTCTGCTTGAGCTCAAGGTTTTCGTACACCGCTTCGATCACCAGATCGACATTACGGATCGCCACGTAGTCCGCCGCCGCACTCACACGGGCGATCCGGGCATCGGCCTCGGCCTGATCAATCCGCCCCTGCCGCACGTTGTGCGCATAGGTCTCGGCCACGGTGGCCAGCGCCTGCTCGAGCATCTGTGGATTGTTATCGACCCACTGCACGGGTACGCCGGCATTGGCCAGGCACATGACAATGCCGCGGCCCATGGTGCCGGCGCCGATCACGGCGGCCTGCTGAATAGCGAAGGATGTCTGGCTCATGTTGTTCTCTTGTTGGCGATCCGAAGACAGCCATCACCATAGTCAGCCACCGGGCATTTTTGAAGTTCATTACCGTGATGATCGACATTCAGCAGATGGATTCGCAATCTCAAAGATGCGTCTGAGCCCAGGCCCGAACCTCGGCGTAGGGATATTCCTCCAGCGCCGCAAATCCGGAAATGGCCCGCGCCTTGAGTTTGGTAAATAGCGGCACGCTGATTCCGCACAGGAACCGGGTCAGCCGCTCGGCCGACGGAGCACTGCCGGTCAGTTGTTGATGCCTGTGGATAAACTCCCCACACAACGCTGCAAAACTTTTATCCACAAGCGCTGGTAACTCCGGAGGTGCCGGGAGCCGGGCGACTTGCCCGTGGCACACAGAACAATGTCCGCACTGCTCGGGCGCATTGTGATCGCCAAAATAGTCGGCTAACCGGTAACCGAGACATCGCTCGGTGGCGAACAGCTCAAGCATGGCGTGAATCCGCGCCACTTCGGTTTGCTCATGACGGGTGAAATAGTCATGCAGTTCAGCGCTCAAGGCCTGGCTGTCGAAGTCGTCGCGCAGGACGTTGTAGACCTCGGTCATCTGCTTGCTTTCAAGCTCGACCCAGCCCTTTTCCTGGAAGTAGTCCAGCGCCTTCACCACCCGATTGCGTTCGGCCGAATACTGCTCGTACATCGC
The DNA here is from genome assembly GCF_021603585.1 of Pseudomonas sputi. Taxonomy (GTDB): domain Bacteria; phylum Pseudomonadota; class Gammaproteobacteria; order Pseudomonadales; family Pseudomonadaceae; genus Aquipseudomonas; species Aquipseudomonas sputi. Next base: position 28,646 of record NZ_BQHI01000013.1, read on the forward strand.
CTCGAAATTCACCGTGGCCCAAGTGCGCGCGCGGCTTGAGGTCTGGATGATCGCAGCGACGAAATCCCTGCGCTCGCCCTCGAAACGCTCAAGCAACGCATCCGGTTCCAACAGGTATTTGAAACGGTATTCAGCGTAGTACGCGTAGCGCGGGGCAATCAGTCCTCGCAACTCCAGCTGCACCAGCAACGTCTTCAAAGGCAACGAGCGAATGTTGCTCTGATCCGCCAGCGGCCCGAGCAGAAATTCCCACTGGCCTTCCGGCGCGGCGGCCTGCAACTCGTCCAGCACATGACGAATGCCGTCCTGTTCCGGCGTGTCGCCATACACGAAGTTCTCCAGCACGTTGAGGCTGTCGCGGTTGGCCAGTACCAGGCAGTCGGACGGTTGCCCGTCACGTCCGGCGCGGCCGATTTCCTGGCTGTAGTTTTCGATGGATTTGGGCAGGTCGAAATGCACCACGTTGCGGATGTCGCTCTTGTCGATGCCCATGCCGAAGGCAATAGTGGCGACGATGCAATTGGACAGCCCACCCATGAAGCGCTTCTGGATGGCGTCCCGTTGCTCATGGGGCAATCCGGCGTGGTAAGCCTCGGCCTGAATGCCATTGCGCTCAAGGTGTTCGGCAATCTGCTCGGCGGTTTTCTGCAGAGTGACGTAGACGATGCTCGGCTGGCCCGCACGCTCGTTCATCCACTCCACCAGCCGTCGGCGCTTGTCCTGCCCACGCACTGGTTCGACCAGCAGATTGAGGTTGGGCCGGTAGAAACCGGTGGTCACCACATCTTCTGCCGCGATGGCGAATTTCGTCTGCATGTCGGCGATGACCTTCGGCGTCGCCGTAGCGGTCAGCAACAGGGTCTGCGGGATATTGAACTGGTGCTGGTAGTCCGGCAGCTTGAGGTAGTCGGGGCGGAAATTGTGGCCCCATTCGGAGATGCAGTGCGCTTCGTCCACCACCAGCAGCGAAATCGGCACCTGCTGCAAAAAGTTGCGAAAGCGCTCGTTCTTCAGGCGCTCCACCGAAATCATCAGAATCTTCAGTTCGCCCGAACGGGCGCGGGCCATCACATCGTTGGCGTCTTCACGGCTCTGGGCCGAATCGATGCTGCCTGCGGATATCCCGTGCCGTCGCAAAAACTCGAGCTGATCCTGCATCAGCGCCAGCAGCGGTGAGACCACCAGCGTCAGATGCGGCAGCAAGAGCGCCGGAACCTGGTAACAAAGGGACTTGCCGGAGCCGGTGGGAAAGATCGCGGCTGCCGAGCGCCCGGCGAGAACAGCGCTGATCGCGGCCTCCTGACCGGGCCGAAACTGTGGATAACCGAAAACCTGTTCCAGGGTGTTGTGCATTCGCTGTCACTCCGTTGACCGCTGTCATGCCAACAGCCTAGCGGGCGATCGCAGCGGGTCGAGAAAAGGTCGGGGGGCAAATCGATACGGGATGATACAGGGTCGTCAACGACGCCAAGGGATCAAACAAATGAAACACTTTGTTCATCGCCGCGTGAATCGACCCGAGGGTAATGTGCGTCACGCCTTGAGCCAGGACGGCTCATGCGCATGGATTTTTACCAAGGAGTGAACATGTCGAACACCTTCAAACTGCCCCTCGCCCTGATCCTGGCCTCCCTGCTGCTGGGAGGCTGTACGCCCTCTCCCGACGATTTTCCGCCGATCCTGGCCAGCGTCGTGACCCTCACCGAAGCGCCCTCGACGTAACCGCCGCAAGCGCTGTGTCAGGGCCGCAATACGGCTACCCGCAGTTGCTCATCCAGTACCCGCTCATGCACATCGAGGCTCTTGCTTGCCCATTGTGCATGAGCCGGGCTGATATCGCCGGTGAAGGCTGCCGACAGTTGACGCAAGTCGGCAACGCTGCGCACCCGGGGGCAAAATGCTTGCCCGTCGCAGTGATTGCTGGCGTTGCGATAGGTGTTGAGCAAGCGATCCCACAGACCGTCGCGCACTTGCCTGATCGTCTTGAGCTGCATTTGCTGCACGCCCAGTCGTTGTGTGAGTTCCGGCTCGTCCAGGGCTTCGCTCGCCAACAGAGCCTTGCCGAAAACCAGCACCTCAGCGCGGGCAGCTGTGTCGATGTCGGCCTGAGTCGCAAGCGCGTCGGGCCAACCGGTGCGCTCCAGGTTGGCGAGCACCAACCCGTTGCCCGTGTCGGAGGCCAACGCCAGACGACAGCCACTCACCCACAGCAAAATGATCGAGGCCATTCGTAGCCACTGCATACCTAATTCCCTTTAAGTCTGTGTCGGACGCCTGGAAACGCCCTACGGATTCTGGCGCGCACCATACAGAGGTTTACTCTGAAACGCCTGATAATCACGTCGGAAAATTCGCCAATAAGGGTTTGGCTTTGAAAAACCGGAAAAACATGTAGGGCAAATGCCCATATCGTGGAAAAACCCTTACGAAATCTGTCCATTGCGGCCGTCTTGTCCCTGCGCTCAGCGCCCTTCTATAGTGGCTGGCGCGACTGAAACACTGTGTCGGCTCACCGAAGCGCTTCGTAAGGGACACACCTTGATCATGAATATGTACAAACCGCTGAATACCCGTTTTCGCCCTCTCAAGACTTGCGACAATGACCAACCGGTATTGGTTATCGACACCGAAGCAAAACCGGGCGACCTGCTCAATGCCGCCGATCAACGCCTGCGTGCCGCCAGCGATTTGCTGGAAACTCTTTACTGCTTGTGTTTCAAACAGGCCGATGTAAAAGACATCCCCAACATCGTCAATGCGCTTTATTTATTGACCCAGGACGGTTGTGATTTGCTGGACGTTGCCAGACAACGAATAAACAACTAACGCCGCCAGCCAAACTTACAAAGTTCGCAACAACCCATCGCTTCCATTACAACAAAAATCGGAACTAGCTTGTCTGCTCTTACATCAACCAAGAGCAATAACATGACGACCCTAACTATTTTCTTCTGCGGTACAGGATCGACCAAGTTTGATAATGCACACGTTAACTATTGGAATGGGGAATTGGTCTCCACACTGGCCTCTCATCACACCGGACGCGAGTTCGCCGACTGGATCGTGGTCGACGGCCCCGGCACCAGCAACCTGCAAGCCGATGAACTGTTCACCCAATCCAAGGATTACGGGCTCAGCGGAACCTTGTTCGGCAAGGGCTGGGAGGAAAACGTCCAGCACGCGGTAAACATCATCAAAGGCCAATGCGACTGGCAGCGCCAGCAACTGACCGAGGCGGAGTACAACCGCCTCAAAGCCGCCGGCATCCCGATTGAAGATGTGAAAGTCGAAGGCTCCTGGCTGTGGCGTAAATATAACTATGGCGATCGCAGCGTCACGCAACAGAAGTTGCAGGAGCAAATTATCAAAACCTTTCGCAAAGACGGCGTTATTCCAACCAAAGTCAATCTGGTGGGCTGGAGTCGTGGCGGTATCAGTTGTCACATGCTGGCCAATGCCATGTTCAACGACCGCGCACTGAAAAATATTCCAGTGAATATCTTTGCCGTTGACCCGGTGCCAGGTATCGGTAACTTTCAGGAACACCGGGTGAAACTCAACACCAACGTAAAGGAGTATGTGGGGTTCTACGCTCGGGATGAACGTTCCAAGGGTTTCAGCTGCGTCATCCCGCAAACCGCGACCGGCACCAAGACCAGCATCTTCCCCATGCCCGGCCGTCACGCCACCCTGGTCGGTAACGCCTCCGCCGACGGCAACAGTGGTCCAAAAGTGCTGGCCGAACCCGGCCTCATCGTCCGCCACTTTGCCGAGGTCTGCCTGAAACGCTGGGGCACCGTCCTCGACAAGAACCTCAACCTCACCGACGCCGACCTTCGCAACCACACCGCCGCCATCGTCAACGCGGCAGCGAAATACAAGGCCATGGAGAAGTGCTCCTACACCTGGTTCACCGAGCTGGATCAAGGCGAACGCTACGTATCGCTGGGCAGCAAAGGCGTGCCGTTCTCGACGGTGAGGGGCGGGATCTACACCCCGGCGACCGGGTTGACGACGAGTGTGCTGGATGTTGAGGGGTATCGGGCGATTCGTTGAAAATCGTGATTGATCTGTAGGAACGGCCTGCCCGAATCTGCATCCCGTTCCTACACGCGGCGGCGCCTTGTCTTCTATCGGCGCCTGTTAGCCCAAATCTATAGTTGTGAGTGTCGCTGCCCAATCAGCGATTCAGGTTTGGTCACCTGAAAAACAGAGATAACTGATACATGCCCTTGTATGCTGCCAAGCTCTTTCTGTCGGCACGCTTTATGGCGGGCTGTGTTTGGGACGCTTCGGCGTACCGGGTTATCTCTGCCGGTTTGACCAACTTGAACACAGTCCGCCTCCACCGCTTGGTCACGGTAGCAGCGGTTCATCGATGCCTACAGAGATAGAAAAAATGAAATCATGGAACGAACTCCACTCCGATCGCTACCGCCCACTCGACTCCAACCTCACCGACACCAAGCCCCTGGTCATCGACACCGAAGCCAACCCGCAAGACATCCTCGAATGCGCCGTCCAGCGCCTGCGCGCCTCCAGCGACCTGCTGCAAACCCTCTACTGCCTCTGCTTCAAACACGCCGATGTCGAAGACATCCCGCACATCACCCACGCGCTCTACCTTCTCACCAAAGACGGCTATGACCTGCTCCAGGTCGCCCAGCAGCGAATGCTCAACTGGAAAGCGCCGGCCTGACGAACTCCTCGGGCAGGCGTGTTCATGGCTAGAACTGCCTGCCTCTATCTCGAACACTGACGCTGACATTTCCGGCGCAACACTTAAGGATCAGAATTTTGCAAACTATTATTGATTGCGTACGATGGGAGCCATTGTTCAACCAAGGGCTTGCCTTCATGACCACTGAAACCATTGATCACAGCACTCTCACGCGACTGTTTGAGAACGGTTCGATCAGTAGCGCACATATCGTCGCCAAACCCGGTGGCTGGTCAATTCAGATTCAGCAAGGAAGCAAAGAATATTCACTGACCGCACAGCGCAGCGGTCAGGTGCGGCTGTTCAAGCGGTTCGAAACACTGGTGACCTACCTGCAAGGAGTGGGCATCAATCACTTCGATGTGGACGCCTCCAGTTATGACCCTCTTCAGATAAAAACCTATGCCCGCCCTGATCGCGCCGAAGCGATGAAACAAGCTCATGAAGCAGCTGCGTATGAGGAATGGGTCAAGCAACAGGTACAAATCAGCATTGATGACCCAAGACCCGGCGTCAGCGATGAAGACGCTCGCAGGATATTTGCCGCCAAGCGGGATGCCCTGCGTCAGCGAGTACGTTGATGAGGTTGGTCTGGCGCCAAGAGGCGCTGGATGACCGAGACAACATCATGGAGCGTATCGGCCAGGAAAATCCCGCTGCAGCGATTGAACTTGATGAGGCCTTCGAACTGAAAGGAGAAAGCGCTCGGCAGCACCCAGCCCTGTATCGAAAAGGTATCGCGGGAGGTACCCGCGAAATCGTCGTCACTCCAAACTACGTCATCATCTACACAGTCAAAGTTGATGTTGTGGAAGTGCTACGAGTGCTGCATACCAGACGGCAATGGCCATGATGGCTGGAGAGAAAATGCTCAGGAGTTCGCGGCTCCTTAAGTAGCATTATTCTGGCTGTTTAACGCGGATTCTGCGGGAATAATGGCAGTTGATCTGACAATGAAGTCCAACCCATCACCCACAAAAAAGCCGCCCTCAACAGGCGGCTTTTTCATTCACCAAAAACCAGTCTTACAACTTAGGCCCGGCAGCCTTGATCGCGTCGCTCACTTCGAACTTCTTGAAGTTCTCGATGAACAGACCGGCCAGTGCTTTGGCAGCTTCGTCGTACGCAGCCTTGTCAGCCCAGGTGTTGCGTGGGTTGAGCAGGTTGGTTTCGACGCCCGGTACGGCCAGTGGCACGTCCAGGTTGATGGTGTCCAGGTGCTCGGTGGCTGCACCGATCAGCGCGCCGCTCTGGATCGCTGCGATCACCGCACGGGTGGTCGGGATGTTGAAGCGTTTGCCGACGCCGTAGCCGCCGCCGGTCCAGCCAGTGTTGACTAGGTAGACCTTGGAGCCGAAGCCGCGGATGCGCTTGATCAGCAGTTCAGCGTATTCGCCGGCCGGACGCGGGAAGAACGGTGCGCCGAAGCAGGTGGAGAAGGTCGACTTGATGCCGCTGCCCGAACCCATTTCAGTCGAGCCCACCAGAGCGGTGTAGCCGGACAGGAAGTGATACGCCGCTTGCTCTTCGTTGAGGATCGACACTGGCGGCAGGACGCCGGTCAGGTCGCAGGTCAGGAAGATCACAGCGTTCGGCTCGCCGCCCAGGTTCTTCTCGGAACGCTTGGCAACGTGCTCCAGCGGGTAAGCTGCGCGGCTGTTCTGGGTCAGGCTGACATCGGCGTAGTCGGCGTGCTTGGCGTCGTCGATCACGACGTTTTCCAGCACCGCGCCGTGCTTGATGGCTTTCCAGATGACCGGCTCGTTCTTCTCGGACAGGTCAATGCACTTGGCGTAGCAGCCGCCTTCGATGTTGAAGACAACGCCTTCGCCCCAGCCGTGTTCGTCGTCACCGATCAGGTAACGGCTTTCGTCGGCGGACAGGGTGGTCTTGCCGGTGCCCGACAGACCGAAGAACAGGGTCACGTCGCCTTCTTCACCGATGTTGGCAGCGCAGTGCATTGGCAGCACGTCAGCGGCCGGCAGCAGGAAGTTCTGCACGGAGAACATGGCTTTCTTCATTTCACCGGCGTAACGCATGCCGGCGATCAGCACTTTCTTCTGGGCGAAGTTGATGATCACGCAACCGTCGGAGTTGGTGCCGTCACGCTCAGGCACGCACTCGAAGTTGGCAACGTTCAGCACTTGCCACTCTTCGCGACCGGCCGGGTTGTACTGGGCCGGGTTGATGAACAGGCAACGACCGAACAGGTTCTGCCAGGCAGTCTGGGTGGTCATCTTCACGGCCAGGTAGTGATCTTCGGCCGCGCCTACATGCACGTGGGAAACGAAATGCTCTTGCGCGTTGTTGAATGCTTCAACACGAGCCCACAGCGCGTCGAACTTGTCGGCCGGGAACTTGCGGTTGATCGGGCCCCAGGCGATGGCAGCCTGGGTGGAAGGCTCTTCAACGATGAAACGGTCGACTGGCGAACGGCCGGTGCGGTGACCGGTGCGAACAACCAGAGCGCCGGTATCGGCAAGCTCGCCTTCACCGCGGTTCAGGGCTTCTTTTACCAGATCATCAACACTCAGATCGGTGTACACGGCGTTATTGGCTTGCGTCATGAGGTTCCCCGTCGGCCAGTGGCCGAGTGTGCTCCAAACGTTTTGTAGTAGAAAGTCGTGCACTACTACCGCGAAAAAAGTGGGCCGGATTATGCCAGAAAAGCCCAAAAAGAGTAGGGCCCTCCCGTCGTAACGGCGTAATTCCGTCGTTGAGCAGTGAATTTACCTGCGCTGAACCGTTTTAGTGCCGGGTATCTGACGGCGTCTCGACGCCCGCGCCAGCGAACAATTGAGCGATATCCGCCGCGTCGAACAGGTAGCGCTGGTTGCAGAACTGGCAATCGATCTCGACTTGACCACCTTGCTCGGCCACCAGTGCCTGCGCATCTTCCAGCCCCAGGCTGACCAGTGCATTGCCCGAACGCTCGCGGGAGCAGCTGCAGTGGAAGCGCAGCTTCTGCACATCGAACAGACGGACCTGCTCTTCATGGTAGAGGCGGTGCAGAACCGTTTCGTTGTCCAGGCTCAACAGTTCATCCGCGGTCAGGGTGTTGCCCAGCGCGGTGATGTGCTGCCAGCTGGCGGCGCGTTCTTCTTCGTCTTTCAGGCGATCAGCCGGCAACTGTTGCAGCAGCAGACCACGGGCACGGCGGCCGTCGGCGCACAGCTTGAAGCGGGTGCCGACCTGCTGGGACATGACGAAATAGTTGGTGAAGCAATCGGACAGGGTTTCGCCGTCGAGGTCGACGATGCCTTGGTAACGCTGACCGGCGATCGGGTCGACGGTCAAGGCCAGGACACCGTTCGGCATCAGGTCGCCAAGGGTTGCGTCAGCCGGAATCTGCTCGGCGTGATAGCGCGCCAGGCCACGGATCTCGCGCTCGCTGGAGCATTCAATCATCAGCAGCGGGATCGGGCCTTCGGAGCGGGCCTGAAGAATCAGCAAGCCATCGAATTTCAGGGTCCCTACCAGCAACGAGGCGGCGGCCATCAGTTCGCCCAGCAATTGCGCAACCGGTTCCGGGTACGGGTGCTTGGCGAGCACTTCGGCATAGCTGCGCTCCAGCGACACCAGTTCGCCGCGCGTGTCGCTGTCATCGAAGATGAAGCGTTGGGTGTAATCGGTATCGAGGAAATCGGTCATAGGTCTGGGTATCTGAATGTGATGACAAAATGGTTACAAAGAATGAAAATCCCGCGCTTCTGGCATCCTTTTTGATGCCGATGTTCAGCCACGGGAGGCATTTTATGAACAATCCGGGTTTGTTCCAATCAAGGTGGAACCTCGGCCGGCTGGTTCTGTGCAACGTTGTGCCATTGGCACTACTGGCTTTCTGGTTATGGCCTACGGGTCAGATGCTGTGTGTGATTTTCGACGAGTGGCTGTTCCGCTCACTCAACGCACCGCTGGCCAGCAACCCCATATGGCTCCACATCTGGGCAATTGCAAGTCTGCGACCGTTCGACATCGTCGTCGGTCTGATTCTGCTGACGCTGCTGATCAAGGGCGACTGGGTGTTCAGGGCGATTGACGTGCGCCGCGCCTTTTTTGGTTTTTTCTCGATCCTGCTGCTGATGGTGGTGATCCGCGCGCTGTTTTCCAAGTTCTCCGATTACATGGGCTGGCAGCACAGCAGCCCGTCGATGGTGCTCGAAGGCGCCGTGCATATCAGCGATTACTTCCCGCATCTGGAGAAGACCTGGGAGCTGAAGGATCGCTCGAGCCAGAGCTTCCCCGGTGACCACGCTTCGGTACTGTTGATCTGGGCGCTGTTCATGGGCGTGTTCAGCCGTACGGTCGGTCAGTTTCTGGTGATCTGGGGCCTGGCACTGCTGTTCATGTTGCCGCGTCTGGTCGCCGGTGCTCATTGGGGCCAGGACGATTACATCGGCGGCATGCTGCTCGCGGTGTGGGCACTGGGCTGGGGTTACTACACGCCGTTTGCTTACCACGCGGCAAACTTCTGGCTGAAGGTCACGGCGCCGGTTTTCCGGCTGCTGGGCAACCTGCCGGTGGTTTCGCGGATGAGTGTGGTGTCCGCGCAATAATCGAACATTGCTGAACAAAAAACGCAGCCACCGGCGGGTCTTGTACCCAGGCCGGCAGGCTGCGTTTTTTTATTCACCGCTACTGTTCCCACGAAATTTAAACAGATCCCGACGCTGCTTCTTGCTCGGTTTGCCGTCGGTGGTCACCCCCAGCGCGCCTGCCTTGCGCATCGCCGCAGACGCTTCGCGCTTGGCGATGCTGGCCTCGGTCTCGGCATACAGCGTCTGTGCTTCAGGTGCGCCGCGACGCACGATCGACAGGGCCTGAACCACGACGGTCTTTTCATCGAAACCGGTACGAATCTCGAACTCATCGCCAATCCGTGGTTCTTTGCCAGGCTTGCAGCGCTCTCCCCGACAATGCACCTTGCCACTCTCGATGGCGGCTTTGGCCAAAGCGCGAGTCTTGAAAAAACGCGCGGCCCACAGCCACTTGTCGAGACGAACCTTGTCGTCCTCTTCGCTTTTTTGTGCCATATGAATTCCTCGTTCAGCCAGTAGTCGGAACTGTACTACCGATTCTGTCGGGCGCAAGAACTCGGCCCTCCAGATAAACTGTGATCTTCGCCGGTTCAACGGCATGGAGTGATCGAGTGACCAAATTTCCGTCTTCATTGACCTCGCCCACATCCGGGTGCCTGGGCTGCCAGCAAAGCGAACCGCTGGGCTTCGACTTTTCCTTCGCTTATCAGCCCATCGTGGATCTGCGTGACAAGTCGGTGTATGCCTACGAGGCACTGGTCCGTGGTGCGGCCGGTGAAGGCGCATTAACGGTGCTGGATCAGGTTACAGAAGATAACCGCTACCGTTTCGACCAGCTCTGCCGGACTCGCGCCATCGAAGGCGCAGCCGAGCTCAATATGCAGACACACTTGTCGATCAACTTCATGCCCAACGCCGTCTATCGTCCAGAGTTGTGCATTCGCAGCACCCTGGCGGCCGCGAGGAAACACAACTTTCCGATCGACCGGCTGATTTTCGAAACACTGGAAAGCGAGCACGTAGATAACTATCGCCATTTGACCAATATTCTGCGTGAATACCGCGAATTCGGCTTCAAGACGGCCATCGACGATTTCGGTGCCGGCTATTCGGGGCTCAATCTGCTGGCCGATTTCCAACCGGACCTGATCAAACTCGATATGGCGCTGATTCGCGATATCGACCATGACCGTGTTCGTCAGGCTATCGTTCGGGGGATTGTCACAATCTGTGCGGAGTTGAACGTTACAGTCATCGCCGAGGGCATCGAGAGCGCCGGTGAACGGGATTTCCTGGCGGACTGCGGAATATTTCTGATGCAGGGCTACTGGTTCGCCAAACCCGCATTCAAAGCGTTGGCCCAGGTGCCCCCTGAGGCGTGGACGCGTTAATCGTTGGTTTTTTCCATTGAAGACATTTGACCATTTGACCGTTATCGGTCTGCGCGAGTGGGTGGCGCTTCCGGATCTGGGAGTCGCCGGCCTTCGGGCAAAAATCGACACCGGCGCCAGCACCTCAAGCCTGCACGCCACCGACATCGAGCCGTTCGAACGCGACGGCGAGAAGTGGGTGCGCTTCACCGCGCACCTGGGCACCGTCGTGCAGCTGCGCCATCGACGTTGTGAAGCGCCGCTGGTCGCCCGCAAGACCATCAAGAGTTCGAATGGCCAGGCCCAGGTGCGCTACGTGATCAGCACCACCCTGGCCCTGGGTGACCGGGTCTGGCCGATCGAGTTCACCCTCGCCTGCCGCAAGTCCATGCGCTACCGCCTGTTGCTCGGTTCCAAAGCCCTGATCGACGGCCATCTGGTGGTCAATCCGGGCATCAAATATGTACAAGACAAGCCGGTGTTCCCGGTATCTACCTCCTCCACAGGTGTTGCATGAAGATCGCTGTGCTGTCGCGGAACCCGCGTCTGTATTCCACCCGCCGTCTGGTCGAAGCCGGTACCGAACGCGGGCATGAAATGGTGGTGATCGACACCTTGCGCGCCTACATGAACATTGCCAGCCACAAGCCGCAGATCCACTACCGCGGCAAACCGCTGGAGGGTTTCGACGCAGTGATCCCGCGGATCGGCGCGTCGGTGACGTTTTATGGCTGCGCGGTGTTGCGTCAGTTCGAAATGATGGGGGTGTTTCCGCTCAACGAATCGGTGGCGATCGCCCGCTCGCGGGACAAGCTGCGTTCATTGCAATTGCTGTCGCGCCGTGGCATCGGTTTGCCGGTGACCGGCTTCGCCCACTCGCCGGACGACATTCCCGATCTGATCGACATGGTCAACGGCGCGCCACTGGTGATCAAGGTGCTGGAAGGCACTCAAGGCATCGGCGTGGTGTTGTGTGAGACCGCTACCGCGGCGGAGTCAGTGATCGAGGCGTTCATGGGCCTGAAGCAGAACATCATGGTGCAGGAATACATCAAGGAAGCAGGCGGCGCCGACATCCGCTGCTTCGTGGTCGGCGACAAGGTGATCGCGGCGATGAAGCGGCAGGCCAAGCCCGGCGAGTTCCGCTCCAACCTGCACCGAGGCGGCAGCGCCAGCCTGATCAAGATCACCCCGGAAGAGCGCATGACTGCGTTGCGCGCGGCCAGGGTGATGGGGCTGACGGTAGCGGGTGTGGATATTCTGCGCTCCAACCACGGGCCGCTGGTGATGGAGGTGAACTCGTCACCGGGTCTGGAAGGGATCGAAACCACCACGGGCAAGAACGTGGCGGGGATCATCATCGAACACCTTGAGAAGAATGGCGGGCCGAACATGACCCGGACCAAAGGCAAGGGTTGAACCTTGCACCAGGCGGCCGCGAGGCCGCCTGAAATTCAAACCGCGTCTCTCGGCAGCATCAGTCCCAACGGCAACCGAACCCGCGCCTCCAGTCCGCCACCGGAGCGATTGCGCAGTTCAACATTGCCGCCGTGCATCGAAGCAATCCGCTTCACGATCGCCAGCCCCAGACCGGTGCCTTTTCCGCCCCGCGCCCGATCTCCTCGGGTGAACGGGTTGAAAATCGCCTCAAGCTCCGATGGGGCGATTCCCGCACCACGGTCCATCACGCTCAGCACCACGTAAGGCGCACTCGTGTCACCGGACACATAGGCCGCGACATCCACGCTCCCCCCGGCATGATTCAGCGCGTTGCCAATCAGGTTGTTCAGCAAACGCTTCATCGACACCCGACGCAACGGGAACGGCTGGATCGGCTCCAGGCGCAGGCGCACTTTCTCCTCGCCCTGGTTGTACGGTGCCGCGACTTCACGCACCAGATCGCTGAGATCCACTTCCTCCACCGACTCATCCCGACCATCGCGAATGAACGCGAGGAACTGGTCGAGGATTGCGTCCATGTCTTCGATGTCGCGCACCATATCGTTGGTCAGATCCGTGCGATCCCCCATCAACTCCAGCGACAGCCGCAAACGGGTCAGCGGCGTTCGCAAGTCATGCGAGACCCCCGCCAGCATCAGCTCCCGCTCGCGGCCGGCCTGCTCGACGTCTTCAGCCATCTGGTTGAAGGCACGATAAACCTCGGCCATTTCGCTGGGGGTGTCACTGATCGGCAGGCGCACGCTGCGGCCCTGGCCAAGTTGCCGGGCGGCGTAGACCAGACGTTTCAACGGCTGATTGAGCTGGCTGACGAAAATCCACGCAGACGCCGTAGACAGCAACCCGATGGCCAGGAACCAGCCGAGCACGTTCCAGATTTTCTGGCCACGCAACGGGTGTGGATACAGTGGCACTTTCAGCCAGCCGTCACCGAGGCTCGGCGCACGAACCCACAAGGCCGGCGGCGAGTGCATACGCAAACGCACTTCGGTGTCGGCACCCAACTCCGCCTGCATCTGCCGCTGGTAGATTTCACTGTAGGGCCAGTGCTGTTCACCTTCGGGCACGCCGGCACCGACTACACGGATCAAGGTCGCGGCATCGGCGATTTTCGCGCGGTTCTCTTCGTCGGCGGCCCAGTAGGCACGCAGCGTCAGGGCGACGCCATGGCTGTATTGGCGGTCGACCAGCACGTCCTCGTTCATCAACAGATAAACCAGGGTCAATGCCTTGGAAAACAATACGACGATGAGCACCAGCCACAGGGTGCGGGAGAAGAAACTTTGGGGGAACCAGACGGGGGTTTTCATGGATAACCGCTACACACTTGCAGGAGCGAGCAATGCTCGCATATTGCGGATTGCGAGTCTGCGCAGGCGGCACTTTCGACCGTTCCCCGCAGACCCGCTCCTACAAATCACCCATCACTTGGTGGAGTTGCCATCCGGCACGAACACGTAGCCGACACCCCAGACGGTCTGGATATAGCGCGGCTTGGACGGGTCAGGTTCGATCATCCGGCGCAGACGGGAAATCTGCACGTCGATGGAACGCTCCAGGGCATCCCACTCCCGGCCACGGGCCAGGTTCATCAACTTGTCGCGGGTCAGCGGCTGACGGGCATTCATCACCAGGGCCTTGAGCACCGCAAACTCACCGGTGGTGAGCATGTGCACTTCGTCGCCGCGCTTGAGTTCGCGGGTGGCCAGGGACAGCACGTAATCGCCGAACGTGACGTTTTCTTCTTCACTGCCCGGCGCGCCCGGCACTGGTGCGGCCTGACGGCGCAGTACGGCCTTGACGCGGGCCATCAGCTCGTCCGGGTTGAACGGCTTGGCCAGGTAGTCGTCGGCGCCCAGTTCCAGGCCCTTGATACGGCTCAGCTCGTCACCCTTGGCGGTGAGCATGATGATCGGAATCTGATTGTTCGCGCCACGCAGGCGGCGGCAAGCGGTCAGGCCGTCTTCGCCCGGCAGCATCAGGTCGAGGACGACCAGGTTGAACACTTCACGCGACAGCAGACGATCCATCTGCTCGGTATTCGGTACGGCGCGGGCACGGTAGCCCTTGCTGACGAAGAAGCGTTCCAGCAGGCTGCTCAGCCCCGGATCGTCGTCAACGATGAGAATTTTTTCGCCTTCAGCAGTTTGTGCAGTGCTGCTCATTGGATGCTCCTTTTAGCTCGGCGCGCATTATGGCGTAGCTGCCGTTATACGCACCGTGTGCATTGTTAGCAGATTTTTCCTTCACTGCCAGAAAACCGGGGCTTGGGCCTACAGACTGTGTCGCCCCCGAATGACAGAACGCTGGTTATAATGCGCGGCCTTTTGTGCCAGGCAACGTCTGAATCGTTACCGCAGGTGGCCGTCCTTTATTTTCCGGGTCGCCGCAGTAATTGTTCGATTTCACGGGTCAATGGGATGCCTTTTGACCCAGGCAGCGGCAAGCGTCAGGCCGCCCCACCAGACTCCGGGCCCTTGTTTACGTGCCTGCGAGCCTGCTTTTACAATTTGTCAGGTGGTTTTATGGACAGCATCAACAGCCGCATCGCCGAGGAACTCGGCGTACGCCCACAACAGGTCGAAGCGGCCGTCGCGCTACTCGATGAAGGCTCTACCGTTCCCTTCATCGCCCGTTACCGGAAAGAAGTGACCGGCAGCCTCGATGACACCCAACTGCGTCATCTGGAAGAGCGTCTGCGCTACCTGCGAGAACTCGACGAACGGCGCATCAGCATTCTTTCCAGCATTCAGGAGCAGGGCAAACTCACCCCTGAACTGGAACGCGAAATCAAACTCGCCGACACCAAGACCCGCCTCGAAGACTTGTACCTGCCGTACAAGCAGAAGCGCCGCACCAAGGGCCAGATCGCCCTGGAAGCCGGCCTCGGCGAACTGGCCGACGGCCTGTTCAACGACCCGTCGCTGACCCCGGAAACCGAAGCCGCGCGCTTCGTCAACGCCGAAAAAGGCGTGGCCGACGCCAAGGCTGCACTGGAAGGCGCCAAGTACATCCTCATGGAGCGCTTCGCCGAAGACGCCAACCTGCTGGAAAAACTGCGCACCTACCTGAAGCAGGAAGCCACTCTCAGTGCCCGCGTGATCGCCGGCAAGGAAGAGGAAGGCGCGAAATTCCGCGATTACTTCGAACACGACGAACCACTGAAAAGCATGCCGTCGCACCGCGCACTGGCGATTTTCCGCGGCCGCAACGAAGGCATTCTCAGCTCCGCGCTGAAAGTCGGCGAAGAGCTGCCGGGCACCCTGCACCCATGCGAAGGCATGATCGGCCAGCATGTCGGCATCCAGAACCAGAACCGTCCGGCCGACAAATGGCTCGGTGAAGTGGTGCGCTGGACCTGGAAGGTCAAGCTCTACACCCACCTGGAAACCGACCTGCTCGGCGAGCTGCGCGACGGCGCCGAAACCGAAGCGATCAACGTGTTTGCCCACAACCTGCACGACTTGCTGCTGGCCGCCCCGGCCGGCCCGCGCGCCACCCTGGGTCTCGACCCGGGCCTGCGTACCGGCTGCAAGGTCGCGGTGGTCGACTCCACCGGCAAACTGCTCGATCACGCGACGGTTTACCCGCACGTGCCGCACAACAAATGGGATCAGACCATCGCCATCCTGGCCGCCCTGTGCGCCAAGCACTCGGTCGATCTGATCGCCATCGGCAACGGCACCGCCAGCCGTGAAACCGACAAGTTGGCGATCGAGCTGATCAAAAAATACCCAGCGATGAAAATGACCAAGGTCATGGTCTCCGAGGCCGGTGCATCGGTGTATTCGGCATCGGAACTGGCGGCCAAGGAATTCCCGGATCTGGACGTGTCGATCCGTGGCGCGGTCTCGATTGCCCGTCGTCTGCAGGATCCACTGGCCGAACTGGTGAAGATCGATCCGAAATCCATCGGTGTCGGCCAGTACCAGCACGACGTGTCGCAGCTGAAACTGGCGCGCGGTCTGGACGCCGTGGTCGAGGACTGCGTGAACGCCGTGGGCGTGGACGTGAACACCGCCTCCGTGGCACTGCTGGCGCGGATCTCCGGCCTCAACGCGACTCTGGCGCAGAACATCGTGGCCCACCGGGACGAGCACGGCGCGTTCAAGACCCGCGCGGCACTCAAGAAAGTCGCGCGTCTGGGCGAGAAAACCTTCGAACAGGCTGCCGGCTTCCTGCGAGTGATGAACGGCGACAACCCGCTGGACTCCTCGGCCGTTCACCCGGAGGCCTATCCGTTGGTGCAGCGCATCGCCGCCGAGACCGACCGCGACATCCGCTCGCTGATCGGTGACGCCGCGTTCCTCAAGCGTCTGGATCCGAAGAAATTCACCGACGAGACCTTCGGTCTGCCAACCGTCACCGACATCCTGCAGGAATTGGAAAAGCCGGGGCGCGACCCGCGTCCGGAATTCAAGACCGCCGAGTTCCAGGAAGGCGTCGAAGACCTGAAGGACCTGCAACTGGGGATGATCCTCGAAGGCGTGGTGACCAACGTGACCGCGTTCGGTGCGTTCGTCGACATCGGCGTGCATCAGGACGGTCTGGTGCACATTTCGGCGCTGTCGGAGAAATTCATCAAGGATCCGCGCGAAGCGGTGAAGGCCGGTGACGTGGTGAAAGTGAAGGTCATGGAAGTCGACATCCCGCGCAAACGCGTCGGCCTGTCGATGCGCATGAGCGACACCCCGGGCGAGAAGATCGACGGTGCCCGTGGTTCGCGTCCGGGCTCGGCGCCACGCCAGTCCCAGGGTTCGGCTCCGCGCAAGGAAACCACCCCGGCGGCTCCGGTCAATAACGCAATGGCCTCGCTGTTCGCCAACGCCAAGCAGTTGAAGAAACGCTGATGGACATGCCGGTCGGGCTCGTCGAGAGCGCGTTTTTCAAGCTGTTGGGCTGCCGTCTGCACAGCCTGGAAACCGGGGTGGCGCAAGTCGCCCTGGCGCTGGAACCCGAACTGCGCAACCGCGGCGGCAAGCTGCACGGCGGTGCGCTGTTCAGTCTGGTGGACATTGCCATGGGGCTGGCCTGTTCCAGCACCCACGGTTTTGACCAGCAGAGCGCGACCATCGAGTGCAAGATCAACTACATCCGCGCCGTCTCTGAAGGCGAGGTGATGTGCACGGCGCGGGTGATCCACCCGGGCCGGCGCACGCTGGTGGTCGAAGCCGACGTGATGCAGGGCGACAAACTGGTCGCAAAAGCGCAAGGCACGTTCGCTGTCCTGTAGATGTTGTTCATCATTTTGAGTTAATTTCGGCGCTGTGATCGCAGCGTCGAGCTTTTCTGTGGGAGCGGGCAAGCCCGCTCCCACAGGGACCGCGTAATCTTCGCGTGCATCGGCCAGATTCAGGGAGTGAAGTTGGCGTTTCAACGGGGGCTTCAGAGCCCGAAAAACCAGGCGAAAACGCCAGTTTCAACTTCACCCTTGTAGACCGTCCTGCCCACCCCCATATTGGGGCGACTGACGCGTGAAGGAATCCAAATTGAGCGAACTTCTCAACCGCCGCCTGGCTCTGCTCGGCGAGCGCGCTAACCTCTCTCTGCTTGAGCAGTGCCTTCACGGTATCGAACGTGAATGCCTGCGCGTGACCGGCGAAGGCCGCCTGGCCCAAACGCCGCACCCGGAAAGCCTGGGAGCCGCGCTGACCAACGAACAGATCACCACCGACTATTCCGAGTCGCTGCTGGAATTCATCACGCCCGCCCTGCCAGACCCTGCCGATACCCTGGCGAGCCTGGACAGGATTCATCGCTTTGCCTACAGCAAGCTCGGCAACGAGTACCTGTGGAGTCCATCGATGCCGTGCCCTTTGCCGGCCGAGGAAGACATTCCGATCGCCTATTACGGCAGCTCCAACATCGGTCAGCTCAAGTACGTCTACCGCAAGGGCCTGGCCCTGCGTTACGGCAAGACCATGCAGTGCATCGCCGGGATTCACTACAACTTCTCCCTGCCGGAAAAGCTCTGGCCGCTGCTGAAAGAAGCCGAAGGCTTCGTCGGCACCGACCGGGATTTCCAGTCGTCGTCCTATATCGCGCTGATTCGTAACTTCCGGCGCTACAGCTGGCTGCTGATGTACCTGTTCGGTGCTTCACCGGCGCTGGATGCCGGTTTCCTGCGTGGTCGCCCGCACCAGCTGGAGCAACTGGATCCGGACACCCTGTACCTGCCCTACGCTACCAGCCTGCGCATGAGCGACCTCGGTTACCAGAGCAACGCCCAGGCCGGCCTGACCCCGTGCTACAACGACCTGACGAGCTACACCGATAGCCTGCGCAAAGCGGTGGCCACGCCGTACGCGCCGTACGTCGAAGTCGGCACGCACCAGGATGGCGAGTGGGTGCAACTGAACACCAACATCCTGCAGATCGAAAACGAGTACTACTCCAACATCCGCCCGAAACGCGTGACCTACACCGGCGAGCGGCCGATCCAGGCCTTGATGGCCCGTGGCATCCAGTACGT
Source organism: Pseudomonas sputi (assembly GCF_021603585.1). GTDB lineage: Bacteria > Pseudomonadota > Gammaproteobacteria > Pseudomonadales > Pseudomonadaceae > Aquipseudomonas > Aquipseudomonas sputi. Next base: position 47,204 of record NZ_BQHI01000013.1, read on the forward strand.
CGAAGTGCGCTGCCTGGACATCAACCCGTTCCTGCCGATGGGCATCGACCTCACCGAGTCGCGCTTCCTCGATGCGTTTCTGCTGTACTGCGCGCTGAACGAAAGCCCGCTGCTGACCAACATCAGCTGTGGCAACGCCACGTCGAACTTCCTCAGCGTGGTCAAGGAAGGCCGTCGTCCTGGCCTGCAATTGCAGCGTGACGGCCAACCGGTCGAGCTGAAGGCGTGGGCTGCCGAACTGCTGGAGAAAATCGCTCCGCTGGCGGCGCTGCTGGATCAAAGCCATGGCGGCGATGCCCATAGCAAGGCGCTGGATGCACAGCTGGCCAAGGTCAAGGATTCGTCCCTGACGCCTTCGGCCCAGGTGTTGGCAGCCATGGCCACGCACAAGGAAAGCTTCGCGCAGTTCTCCCTGCGCCAGAGCCAGGCCCACGCCGAGTTCTTCCGCAGCGAGCCGTTGGCGGCTGAAGAGCAAGCGAGGTTCGAAGAACTCGCGCGCTCGTCGCTGGCACAACAGGCTGAGCTGGAGCAGAACGAGGTGGGCGATTTCGACGTGTTTGTCGGGTCGTATCAGGCGAGTATTCTGGCGATCAGTAACTGACACTTCCTTCCCTGATCGTTGATCGTTCCCACGCTCTGCGTGGGAACGATCAAAAAAGCCTCAAGGGACGCGGAGCGTCACGCACTGAATCCCCACGCAGAGCGTAGGAACTATCAGGTTTTGTCAGTTAGATTTTTCCGCTCATAAGCTCATTCTAAATAGTTATTTATTTTTAGATTCTTAGATCATTTAGTCTCCTTTCACGCCGACGCTCGGTCGCCTGATATGGAGCTTTTCAATGAAACTGAATTTCCCGCTTCGCCTGCTGGCCGTGGCCTCTCTGGCTGCTGCGAGCTTCCTGGCTCAGGCCGCCGACCTCACCGTCGCCTACCAGACCACCGTTGACCCGGCGAAAGTCGCTCAGGCCGACGGCGCCTATGAAAAAGCCACCAAGGCCGACATCAACTGGCGCAAATTCGATAACGGTGCCGACATCATTGCCGCCATCGCGTCCGGTGACGTGCAGATCGGTTACCTCGGTTCCAGCCCGCTGACCGCCGCGATCACCCGCAAGGTCCCAGTGGAAACCTTCCTCATCGCCACCCAGATCGGCGCCGCCGAAGCGCTGGTCGCCCGCGACGGCTCCGGCATCAAGACCCCGCAGGATCTGGTCGGCAAGAAAATCGCCGTGCCGTTCGTGTCCACCGGTCACTACAGCCTGCTGGCCGCGCTGAAGCACTGGAACATCGACCCTTCGAAAGTCACCGTCCTCAACCTCGCCCCGCCGGCGATCATTGCCGCGTGGAAACGCGGTGACATTGACGCCACCTACGTCTGGGATCCAGCCCTGGGTGTGGCCAAGGAAAACGGCAAAGTGCTGATCACGTCTGGCGAACTGGCCAAGTTCGGCGCGCCGACCTTCGACGCCTGGATCGTGCGCAAAGACTTCGCCGAGAAGCACCCGGAAATCGTCACCGCCTTCGCCAAGGTCACCCTCGACGCCTATGCCGACTACCGCAAGGACCCGAAAGCCTGGCTGGCCAATCAAAGCAACGTCGACAAGCTGGTGAAACTGTCGGGCGCCAAGGCCAGCGACATCCCATTGCTGCTGCAGGGCAACGTCTACCCGCTGGCGGCGGATCAGGTCAGCGACCTCGGTGCACCGACCACCAAAGCCATCACCGATACCGCCGCGTTCCTCAAGGAACAAGGCAAGGTCGAAGCGGTACTGCCGGACTACGCGCCGTACGTCAGCGCCAAGTACATCACCAACTGATCGGGAGTTGACTGCGATGGCCTTGCTACAGCTGGAGCGCATCAGCGCACAGTATCCCGGCAGCCCGGAACCGGTACTGTCCGACATTTCCCTGACCCTCGGCCCGCAGCAATTGCTGGTGGCCCTCGGCCCGTCCGGCAGTGGCAAGACTTCGCTGTTGAACCTGATTGCCGGCTTCGTCGAACCGAGCGCCGGCCGCATCACCCTCGATAACGTGCCGGTCGAAGGCCCGAGCGCCGAACGCGGCGTGGTGTTCCAGGACGACGCCCTGCTGCCCTGGCAGGACGTGCTGGCCAACGTTGCCTTCGGTCTCGAACTGGCCGGTGTGGCCAAGGACAAACGCGAACAGCCCGCCCGGGAAATGCTCGCGCTGGTCGACCTTTCCGGTTTTGAACATCGTCGGATCTGGCAGCTTTCGGGCGGCCAGAAACAGCGAGTCGGCCTGGCCCGCGCCCTCGCGGCGGACCCGCGTGTGTTGCTGATGGACGAGCCCTTCGGCGCCCTCGACGCCTTTACCCGCGAGCAGATGCAGGAGCTGTTGCTGCAAGTCTGGCAACGCACCGCCAAACCGGTGTTCCTGATTACCCACGACATTGAAGAAGCGGTGTTCCTCGCCACCGACCTGATTCTGCTGGCGCCGAATCCGGGGCAGATCGTCGAGCGTCTGCACCTGGACTTCGGCCAGCGTTATGCCGCCGGTGAGTCGGCACGGGCGATCAAGTCCGACCCGCGTTTTATCGAAACCCGCGAACACGTGCTCGCCAAAGTGTTCTCGCAACGCAGCGCCGTTCAGCGGCAGGAGCGCGCATGAACAGTTACGACGTTTCCGCCACCACGGTAAAACCCGACGCTACATCGGTGGTGATTCCCGTGCGTCGCCGCCTCAGCACCCGCTGGATCAGCCTGCTGACCCTGTTCGCCTTGCTGGTGATCTGGTGGGCCGTCACGGCCACTGGCCTGATCGAGCCGCTGTTCCTGCCGCCGCCCTCCGCCGTGCTGCAAAAAGGCTGGTTGCTGGCGACCACGGGCTATATGGATTCGACGTTGTGGCAGCACTTGGGCGCGAGCCTGAGCCGCATCGGCCTGGGCCTGGGTTTTGCGATTTTGACCGCGGTGCCGGTGGGCATTGCCATCGGCGCCAATCGCATCGCCCGTGGTGTGCTCGATCCGCTGATCGAGTTCTACCGGCCGATTCCGCCACTGGCGTATCTGCCGTTGATTGTGATCTGGTGCGGCATCGGCGAGTTGTCGAAAGTGCTGCTGATCTACCTGGCGATTTTCGCCCCGATCGCGATTGCCACCGCCACCGGCGTGCGCACCGTCGACCCGGCCAAATTGCGCGCCGCACAGTCGCTGGGCGCCACTCGCGCACAACTGATCCGGCATGTGATTTTGCCGAGCGCCCTGCCGGACATTTTGACCGGAGTGCGCATTGGCCTGGGTGTCGGCTGGTCGACGCTGGTCGCCGCCGAATTGATCGCGGCCACCAGCGGCCTGGGCTTCATGGTGCAGTCGGCCGCGCAGTTCCTGGTCACCGATGTGGTGGTGCTGGGGATTCTGGTCATCGCCCTGATCGCCTTCGCCATGGAAATGGGCCTGCGCGCCCTGCAACGCAAACTGGTGCCGTGGCACGGCCAGGCCCACTGATTTTTCAGCACTGACTACCCCGAAAGTTTCGGGGCCCCGGAATTGAAGAGAACCACCATGAGCAGCCTGAACATCACCCCGTTAAGCTCGGCCCTCGGCGCACAGATCAGCGGCGTCGACATCAGCCAGCCGCTGAACCTGGAACAGCGCGACGCCATCGAGCAGGCACTGCTCAAATACCAGGTGCTGTTCTTCCGCAATCAACCGATCGAGCCGTCGCAGCAGGCGCGTTTCGCCGCCTACTTCGGCGACCTGCACATTCACCCGATCTACCCGAACGTGCCGGAACAACCGCAAGTGCTGATCCTCGACACCGCCGTCACCGACGTGCGCGACAACGCGATCTGGCACACCGACGTGACCTTCCTGCCGACCCCGGCCATGGGCGCGGTGCTCAGCGCCAAGCTGTTGCCGGAGTTCGGTGGCGATACGTTGTGGGCCAGCGGAATTGCCGCGTATGAAGCGCTGTCAGCGCCGATGAAAGCACTGCTCGAAGGACTGACCGCGACTCACGATTTCACTCGCTCGTTTCCGCTGGAGCGCTACGGCAATACCCCGGAGGCACTGGCGCAGTGGGAAGAAGCACGACGCAAGAACCCACCGCTGTCGCACCCGGTGATTCGCACGCACCCGGTGAGCGGACGCCGTTCGTTGTTCGTCAACGAAGGGTTCACGTCGAAGATCAATGAGCTCTCGGAGACCGAGAGCGAAGCGGTGTTGAAGTTCTTGTTCGCGCATGCGACACGGCCGGAGTTCACCATTCGCTGGCGCTGGCAGAAGGATGACATTGCGTTCTGGGACAACCGCGTGACGCAGCATTACGCGGTGGATGATTACCGGCCGGCGCGGCGGGTGATGCAGCGGGCTACGGTGTTGGGGGATGTGCCGTTTTTCAGGTGAAAGCCTCAACGAGAAAACTTACCCTCCTGAAATGTTCCGCTTGTCGGAGCACTGTACAAAGAAACAGCCTTCGCTTTCATAACGAATAAAAATGAAGTAAAAATCCGCTTACCGAATAGTGAGTGGTGAATCGCATGGTCACAAAAGAAGAAATCCAGGGTTTCATTCGTGCGCAGGTCGACAGGGAGTTCTTTGATGAACTAGAGGTCCTGATCCCACAAACATTTCAAAAGGCGGCCAAGGAGGTTGAAGACCTCCTGATTCACACGCCGCCGGAAGACTTGCGAGGTCATCTGCGCCATTCACTTGTTCAGGAAGCCTTAGCTGGGATGAAGCGCTGGAATCCCATCGTCAAGAGCACGGATCCCAAAGGTCATAACTACGTTCTGTTGGAATTAGGAAAACTGCGCATCACAGCCGTTGTACTGCCTTGGCAGAAAGAAATCCGAGCTGCCAAACACCGCAACGAACTCAAAACGCTGAATGAGTCACTGGCATCAATTCAAATGGATTGGATTGACGGGCTCGCGCATACGGTTACCGAACAACTGATTCATGCGCTTGTCGTAGTCCATGCACCGCCACCTCGTTCAGCAGATCAATCAGAGCCTGTTGCAATCATGATGGCGGTGCCCTATTTCAACGGGAAAGGCTTCCACATGGATTGCACGTTTGAGGAGCTGCTTCAGAGCTATTCTGATAATCAGGCAACTGATCAGAAACCGATTGAATTGGTGAAATTGCGAGATAAGATGCGCCGCGCCGAAGACGTTGAAGATCAAATTGATGATGAGAAAAATTCCAAGAGGTGAACCATGAGAACTGGAGTCGCGGGCTTTCAGTCCGAGCGTCTCAAGCAGTTACGGCTCACGTTTGGTATCACCCAAACCGCGTTGGCCGAAATGGTGGGGCGCGCCTCTGGAAACATCTCCAAGTGGGAAAACGGGGTGCAGGTTCCTGAGGCCGATGCTTTCCAACGATTATGTGAGGTCTTCGGCGTCAGTGAGAATTGGCTGCTTGAAGAAAAAATCGTAACGAGCGAGCGTACACCGTTCTTTTTTCGTTCTCAGGTAAGCGCCACAGCAAACGCCAGGGAAATAGCGGAAGTACGCTTGGAATGGCTTCAAGACGTTTCCTACAAGCTGCAAGAAAGCCTGGAGTTCGTGGCAGTCAATGTTCCTCATCTGGAAGAAAGTAACTGTTTACTGATTTCGGACGAAGAAATCGAGAGAATGGCCAGCGAATGCCGCCAAGCCTGGGGACTTGGGACTGCTCCCATCCCCAATGTCATTCAGACCCTCGAAAACGCAGGTATCATCTGCGCTCGAACCACACTGGGCCATTTGAAAATGGACGGTGTTTCAAATTGGTACGAGTTGGATCAGCGGCCTTATGTCCTCCTTGTAGCAGACAAGGCAAACGGCATACGAAACAGATTCGATGCTGCACATGAATTGGGGCATATCGTTCTACATCGTCATGTATCGAAGGAGCAGTACGAATCGAATTACGATCTGCTTGAGTCGCAGGCTCATCGATTCGCCAGCGCATTCCTGATGCCAGCAGAGAGCTTCCTGAGAGAAATTCGATGGCCTACCTTGGATACTTTGCTAGCACTGAAACCACGCTGGAAAGTCTCTGTAGCAGCGATGGTTCGCAGATGCCAGGATCTGGAAATAATCAACGAAACCACTACTACGAGACTGTGGAAGGCCAGGTCAGCAAGAGGCTGGGTCAAGGGTGAGCCGATGGACGCTGACTTCGACTTTGAAAGGCCTCAGTTGATTGCACGAGGCGTAAAAATGCTCGTGGAAAATAAAGTCCTTTCTCGATCTCAACTCAGACAGTTGCTCGGACTACCGCTACCTACACTGGAAAGCCTATGCAGTTTGGACAAGGGTTACTTCACCCTGCCAGATCAGTCACAGGTGATCGACATACAACTGAGAAAACGAACCGCAAGAGATTCCTTTTACAGCGAGGCGGCAGAAGTACTCGGGTTCCCGAGCAAAAAGTAAAACTACAAAAAATTACGGAGAAACCTTGTCCAGTGAGGTTTCTCCGTAATGACGCTTCAAGTCTTCGAAACCACCTATTCCGCCGTCGAAGGCTTCTCCCAAAGATTGATCCCGCCCTCCTGAGCAAACCGGTCAATCTCCGCCAGCTCTTCCGCACTGAAGCTCAGGTTCTTCAACGCCCCGACGTTCTCGACAATCTGCTCCGGCCGGCTCGCACCGATCAGCGCCGAAGTCACTCGAGGATCGCGCAGCGTCCACGCCAGCGCCAGTTGCGCCAGGCTTTGCCCGCGACGCGTGGCGATCTCGTTCAGTGCCCGCACATGAGCGATATTGGCCTCGGACAAATGCGAAGCCTGCAACGAACCACCGCCCGGACGATTGACCCGCGCATCCGCCGGCACGCCGTTGAGGTATTTGTCGGTCAGCAGACCTTGCGCCAGCGGGGTGAACGCAATCACGCCGGTGCCGAGTTCGTCGGTGGTGTCGAGCAGGTCCTTTTCCACCCAGCGGTTGAGCAGGTTGTACGCCGGTTGGTGAATCAGCAGCGGCACTTTCCACTCTTTGAGCAACGCGGCGATCTCGCGGGTTTTCACCCCGGAGTACGACGAGATGCCGATGTACAACGCCTTGCCCTGCTGCACCGCCGTGGCGAGGGCGCTGGCGGTTTCTTCCAGCGGGGTGTCCGGGTCGAAGCGGTGCGAATAGAAAATATCCACATAGTCCAGGCCCAGGCGTTGCAGGCTCTGGTCGAGGCTCGCCAGCACGTATTTGCGCGAGCCGCCGCCCTGGCCGTAAGGACCGGGCCACATGTCCCAGCCGGCCTTGCTGGAGATGATCAGTTCATCGCGATACTGCTTGAAGTCCTCACGCAGCAGACGGCCGAAGTTGATCTCGGCGCTGCCGTAGGGCGGGCCATAGTTGTTGGCCAGGTCGAAGTGGTTGATGCCCAGGTCGAACGCCGTGCGCAGCAACGAGCGCTGGGTGTCGATCGGCGTGCTGTCGCCGAAGTTGTGCCACAGGCCCAGAGACAGCGCCGGCAGCACCAGACCGCTGCGTCCGACGCGGCGGTAAGGGATGGAGTCATAGCGGTTTTCGGCAGCGGTGTAAGTCATCGAATCCTCTCTTGTCGGTCTTGAATCGGGTGTCGATTGCTACGCAAATCTGTTGCCGGGCCGGGCGAGGCCAAGGTTCTGGCGCAAAGTCCGGCCTTCATATTCGGTTCTGAACAGCCCGCGCCGTTGCAGTTCCGGGACCACGCCATTGGCGAAGTCTTCGAGCCCGCCGGGCAGGTGTGGCACCAGCACGTTGAAGCCGTCCGCCGCGCCCTGCTCGAACCATTCCTGCAAACGGTCGGCAATCTGCGCCGGAGTGCCGACGACGCTGTAATGTCCGCGACCGCCGGCGATTCTGCGCCCCAGTTCGGCCAGAGTCAGATGCTCGCGGCCGGCCAGTTCGGTCAGCAGTTTCTGTCGGCTTTGCTGGCCGCTGTCGGTCAGCGGTAATTCCGGCAGCGGCCCGTCCAGCGGGTACTTCGACAGATCGAAGTTGCCCAGCATACGCCCAAGCAGGGCGATGCCCACCTCGGGTTCGACCAAATGCTGAAACGTTTCACATTTTTCCTGTGCTTCGGCTTCCGTCTGCCCGACCACGACAAACACGCCGGGCATGATTTTCAGCGAATCGGCACTGCGTCCGTACTTCGGCAAGCGCCCCTTGAGGTCGGCGTAAAACGCCTGGGCGCTGGCCAGTGAAGTCTGCGCGGTGAACACCACTTCGGCGGTCTGTGCCGCCAGTTCACGCCCGGTTTCCGACGATCCGGCCTGCACGATCACCGGCTGACCCTGTGGCGAACGCGCCACATTCAGCGGGCCTTTGACCTTGAAGTGCTCGCCGACGTGATTCAGCACGTGCAGTTTTTCCGGGTCGTAATACGCGCCACTGACCTTGTCGCGAAGAAAGGCATCGTCCTGCCAACTGTCCCAGAGCCCGGTGACGACCTGATGAAACTCCCGGGCGCGGCTGTAGCGTTCGGCATGGCCGATGTGTTCGTCGCGGCCGAAATTCTGCGCTTCGGCGGCGTTGTCGGATGTCACCAGATTCCACCCCGCTCGCCCGCCGGACAGGTGATCGAGGGAAGCGAATTTACGCGCTACGTGGTACGGCTCGTTGTAACTGGTGGTCGCGGTGGCGATCAGGCCGATGTGTTCGGTGACTGCGCTCAATGCCGAGAGCAAGGTCAGCGGTTCGAAGTGATCCGAGCGGGCCATGCGACTGGCGATGTCCTGGGCCGGCGCGGCGACACTGTCAGCGACGAACAGTGTGTCGAACTTCGCCGCCTCGGCAATCTGCGCCAGGCGTTTGTAATGGGCGAAATCCAGTCCGGCGTTGGCCGGCACATCCGGATGGCGCCACGCGGCAACGTGGTGCCCGGTGGCCATGAGGAACGCGCCGAGTTTCAGCTGTCTGCTCATCTCAGAAGTCCTTGCGCAGTTGCACGCCGAAGTAGCGCTCGTCGTCGCGAGGCACAGCGCGGTAGATGTAGCTACCTCCGCTGGCGAGCAGCGGCGAATAGGACTTGTCGGTGAGGTTCTTGCCGAGCAACGCCACGCGCCAGCCGCTGGTGTAATCGGCCAGAGCCACGCTGGCATTCCAGAGGCCGTAGGCGCCCTGCTTGGTGTCGGCGTTCTGGCTGATGTCGTACTGCACTTCGCTCTGCCAGCTGTAGTCGGTGCCGAGTTCGATATCCAGGCCGTTATCCAGCGGGATTGTGTAGTCGGCCCGCACGTAGCTTTTCCAGTCCGGGCTGAACGGCAGCGGTTTGCCGTTGACGTTGCACGACGCCGCCGCGCCCGCCGGGCAGGCGAACTCATCAATACGGGCGCGGGTGTAGGCCAGCGCACCCGAGAATTTCAGTTGCTGGGTCGCCTGCAGGGCGAAATCAAGTTCCACGCCTTCGGTGCTGACGCTGCCGGCGTTGATCAGGCGCGTTACGACTTGCCCGGCGACGGTGTCGAAAAAATTCGCCTGATAGTTGTCGTAGTCGCTGTGGAAAACCGCGAGGTTGGTGGTCAGGCGATTGTTCCAGGACGAGGCTTTGATCCCCGCCTCCCAGGTGTTGGAGGTTTCCGGTTTCAGCGCTTCGGTGTCGCGCGGCTGCATGTTGAAGAACACGTTGTAGGCCGGGCCTTTGTAGCCGCGCGAGTAGGTCAGGTAGGTGGTAACGGTATCGCTCAGGTCGTACTGCAAACCGAGCCGGCCGGACCAGCCGTCCTCGTCCACCGAACCGGAACTGCGGGTGGCCGGTTGAATGCCGCTGACCGTGGTTGCAGAAGTGGAAACGCGACGGTGATCGTATTCGAGATCGTCGTGGGTATAGCGCAGGCCGGCGATGCCACGGAAGTCAGAAGTGAAATTCAGCGTGCTCTCGCCGAACACCGCGTAACTGTCGCTGGTGGTGCTGTAATCGGCGATGCCACGGTTGATGCTGGTTGTTGTAGTCAGCGTGCGCTGATAAGTCTCGTCATCCTTGCCATGCATGTAGAACAGGCCGCCGACGTATTCGAGGAACTCGCCTTTCGGCGACGCCAGACGCAGCTCCTGCGAGTACTGGTCGAAGGCCAGATCGCCCTTGTCCGCCGTGCCGGGGAACGCGGCTGTCACCGTGCCGAGGCGGTCGCCGTCCTGATACTGGGTGTTGTCCCAGCCACGCCACGCGGTGATCGAGGTCAGGGTGTAATCGCCCAGTTGCCAGTCGAGCTGGCCGGACAGGCCCTTGTTGGTGTCCTCGACGTGGGAGCGGGTGTCGGTAGTGATGTCGCGGTTGTGGCTGGTGGCACTGACCGGGCTCAACGCATTGGCGAAAGCCGGGGTCAGAGCCTTGGTCACGACGCCGTTGGGGCCGTCATCGTGGGACTGCATGTAGTCCGCGATCAGGGTGAAAGTGATGTCGTCGTTCGGAGTGAATTCCAGTTTGCCGCGCACGCCGCGATGGTTGTAGCCGTTGACCTCCTGACCGTTGTGCTGGTTGTCGACGTTGCCGTCGTACGTGCCGAACAGGGTGCTGATCGAGCCCTTGAGCGTGTCCGGAATCAGGCTGCCGCCGATGCCGAAACGGGTGCGGCTTTCGTTGCCGCTGTAGTACGACTGATCAATGTAGCCGTGGGTCGCGGCGGTCGGCGCCTTGCTGGTGATGTTCAGCACGCCGGCCGAGGCATTCTTGCCGAACAGCGTACCTTGGGGGCCGCGCAAGACTTCGACGCGCTCCAGGTCCAGCAGATCCAGAGTGGATTGGCCGGGGCGCGCATAAACCACGCCATCAATCACCGTGGCCACGGTCGGCTCGACGCCCGGCGAGGTGGAAATCGTCCCCACGCCACGTACGAACAACGAGGTGTCCTTGTTCGACGCGCCGGTGCGGAAATTCAGCGACGGCACTTGCTGCACGATGCTCGCCACGCTGTTGCGGTTATCGCGCTCCAGTTGCTCGCCGTCGATCACCGACACCGCCACCGGCACCTTTTGCAGCGACTCTTCGCGGCGGGTGGCGGTGACCGTGACGGATTTGAGGGTCGGCTCCTGATCGGTGCTGTCGGCGGCAAACGCGACGGGCAGCGGCAGCGCAGCCAGCCCGGTGAGTAGCCAGCCCGCAGCGCGGATCGATTGCGCCAGTGTGTGTGTCGCCCCAGGAATGTTGTGCATGTTTGCCCGCTCGAAAAGTTGCCCTGAACCGCTGCCGTTCTGCGACGACAGCGCCTGTCTCGGTGTCTTGGCATTCGCTCGAGCGAGTAGCAGACAACGCCCTTTGTTAGCGCTAACATCACCAGTATTGGCAAGCCCGACATAGACCGTCCAATACTGAAAAATTACTTTTATATGCGTTTTGGTTTTTAAGAAGGATCGTGCCTTGAGCGAAGAAAAGCCCCGCAAACGCCGTGGCGCCGGTCGCGTGACCCTCAACGCGGTGGCACACCAGGCCGGTGTTTCGGCGATCACCGTGTCGCGCTATTTCAACCAGCCGGAACAGGTCTCGCCCGAACGCCGCGAACGGATCGCGGCGGTAGTCGCGGAGCTGGGTTATGTGCCGAATCTGGTGGCCGGCGGGCTCGCTTCGGCGCGGGGGAAAATCGTTGGCATGGTGATCCCGAACATTTCCGGGCCGATCTTCGCCAACACCATTCAGGGCTTCAGCGACACCCTCAGCCGTCACGGTTATCAGCTGTTGCTGGCCTCGAGTTACTTCAGCACTGAACAGGAAGAAAACGCCGTGCGGGCGTTCCTCGGCTGGTCGCCGGCGGCGCTGGTGGTCACCAGCCACTTCCATAGCGCGGGCACGGAAAAGATGCTCGCCGAAGCGGATATCCCGGTGATCGAAACCTGGGATTACCAACCGGATCGCGAGCCGATGCAGATCGGTTTTTCGCACTTTGAAGTGGGGGTCAACGCCGCTCGCTATCTGCACGGCAAGGGTTATCGACGCATCGCCTTCGTGCAGAACAGCGTACCCGGCGACTTCAGCGCGCTGGAACGCCGCGACGGCTATGCGGCGACCGTCCGCGAGTTGGGCCTGGAGCCCTGGGTATTCGCACCCGACGCCGATCGCGCGCCGTTCGAGGCCGGCAAACAAGCGATGCAAGCGCTGATGAACGCCTCACCACGGCCCGACGCCATCCTCTTCGCCAACGACAACCTCGCCGCTGGCGGCCTGCTGGCCGGACAACGCGCCGGCCTCAACATCCCCGAAGACTGCGCCGTCCTCGGCTTCGGCGACTATCCGTTCGCCGAGATGCTGCTGCCGAGCCTGAGCACCATCAAGCCGCCGGCGCTGGAGATCGGCGTATTGGCGGCAACGCGGGTGCTGGAAAGCCTGGGCGTATTGCCGAGCGATGAGGTGCAGCGGTTGAATCTGCTGCAGTGCACGGTTATTGAGCGGGAAAGTACCTGACCCAAATCCTGTAAATCAGCCTTAAGCCGACAATTCGCGCAAGGCAGCAGCGGCCAAAAATCCGGAGCGGGAACTGTAGCGCTGGTCACGCCGAACCGTCTGATCGATACGCTCCAGCAACTGTTCCGGCAGCGTAGCGTTGAAGCGCACCGACTTACCGAAATAGGGTGTGATATCAAACTCGACCACACCCCAGATACCGCCGGCGTAATCCGGATTCTCGAGATGGGCATCAATGTCCTGGATCCGAGGTAACGGCGCGCCATCAGCGACCAATCCCTCATAGTGCAAGGCCAGAGCCTCCAGAGTATTGTCAAAAGCTTCGGCTACCGTAGTGCCTGCGGAGAAGCACCCCGGTACATCCGGGATAATCACTCCGTAGTCTGAGTCGGCATCCTTGTGCAAAACGACCGGGAATTTCATGTAAGTGAGTCCTTCCTCTGACATGTCCATGAACGGACTTTCGTTTCCAATCACAGGCTTCATTTCAAACCCGCCTGTTTGAAAATGCTGTTGATCGTACCCTTGGGAAGATCCGAATCCGGATGCTTGATCGTCACCCTCCCTGGCTTGCCCGGATGTTTGTATTGGTGGTGACTGCCTTTGACGGCGACCAGATAACAGCCATCCTCCTCGATCATCCTGATCATTTCCCGACTACGCATTTCCTTCGCCCTGCTCGACAGCAAGAGCTGCGTACTTTGGAAGCTGGAAGTCCTGTCCAATACACACCATACACACTTGGACAAATATTAGCCTACCAGGCAGACAAGTATTTAATAGCCAGATCGGCGGTGAGCGCGCCTGACACGCGGCCCACATAAACAGATAGATACGTGCCGAGATGTGTCGAACGACATGAGGCTGACAGCTGGCCTATGCTCAACATGAGCAAAGCCAGGACGATTCATTCACAGGCAAATCCCGACCATGCACACCGCAATCATCATCTTCTTCGGCCTGATCCTGCTGGCGCTGATGTTCTACATCGGCGAGCGCATCGGCTTCAGTCGGCAGACGCTGGCTTATGGTTTCGCAGCGTTGTGGCTGGCGTTGACGGTGATCAATGGTGCGGTTGGCGTGGTGCACGCCGGGCAGCCGCTGGGGTCGGAGATTGCGATCGGCAGTGCCGTGTATGGCGTGCCGCTGGCGGCGATGGTGTTGTTCATGGTGCTGAGCGCCGAGACCTGAAAGCGTCCCGGCGCCCTGCCCCGATCAACGCACCAGATGCAGGAACTGCATGTGCCGTTCGTACTGGTCGAGGATGTCGTTGATGATCTGCTCTTTGGTGTAGCCGACCAGATCGTAGTCCTGACTGCCCTCGCTCAGGTGCACTTCGGCGCGGTAATAGCGGCGATTGTTGAGCTGTTTGGAGCCCATGCCACCGCGGGCGAACGACGGCGTGAAATAGCCGCGCATCTGCACCTGATAGATGAACGGGTGCTGCTCACCGTGACCGATTTCCAGGCTGACGCTGTCGTGAGCCGGATCCGGTTGCGTCACGACATTCAGGCCCTTCTCGGCGAACACCGCCGTCACTTCTTCGATGGCCGGTTTCACCGTGGTGTCCATGAAGCGGTACACCTCGTCCCGCGACGGGAAGTGCACAGCCTGACTCAGACGCTGGCGCCAGCCGCCCTTACCACGTCGTGAACCGGACACCGGCGCCAGCGAATGCAGTTGCGCGATCTGCTTCTGCGACTCCAGATAGAACGCCTTGTGCAGGCCCCACATCATCAGCAGCAAGATCATCGAGAACGGCAGCGAGGTCAGCACCACCGCCGACTTCAGCGCATCGATGCTGCCGGAGAACAGCAGCGCACTGGTCACCAACGCGGTCATCGCCCCCCAGAACACCCGCAGCCATTTCGGCCCGTCTTCATCCGGATTGCCGCCCTTGGCCGACAGGGTCGAGAGCACCACGGTGCCGGAGTCGGCGGAGGTGACAAAGAACACGAAACTGATGAATACCGTCACGGCGATGACGGTCTTGCTCCACGGGTAGGTTTCCAGCAGCAGGTAGAGCGTCATCGACGGATTGTCGAGGGCCGACATGCCCAACGCCGACATACCGTGATTGAGCACCTGGTCGATGGCGCTGTTGCCGAAGATCGACATCCACGCCAGGGTGAAACCCAGCGGAATCAGCAGCACGCCGAAGACGAATTCGCGGATGGTCCGGCCACGGGAAATCCGTGCGATGAACAGGCCCACGAACGGCGACCATGCAATCCACCAGGCCCAGTAGAAGACGGTCCAGCCGCCGAGCCAATCGCTCGGTTTGTCGTAGGCGTAGAGGTCGAAACTCTTCATCGGCAACGCGCCGAGGTAGTCGCCCAGGTTCTGGATCAGGGTGTTGAGCAAATGCTGGGTGGGGCCGGCGAACAACACGAACAGCAGCAGCGCACAGGCCAGCAGCATGTTGATGTCAGACATCACCCGCACACCTTTATCCACACCCGAGACAGCGACGATGATTGCTGCCCCCATCATCAGCGTGATCAGGCCGACCTGAATCCACTGGGTGTGGGCGATGCCGAACAGGTAGTCCAGACCGGAGTTGAGATGGAGCACGCCGAAGCCCATGTCCGCACCGAGGCCGAACACCGTGGCGATGATGCCGAAGCCGTCCACCGCGTAGCCGATGGGGCCGTTGATGCGCTTGCCGATCAGCGGATACAGCGCCGAACGCAAGGCCAGTGGCAGGTTGTGCCGATAAGCGAAATACGCCAGCGCCATGCCGACGAAAGCGAACACGCCCCAGCCGTGCAGGCCCCAGTGCAGAAACAGAATCTGCATCGCCTGACGCGCCGCGTCCGCCGTGCCAGCCTCACCTTGCGGCGGCTGAAGCATGTGGGTCAGCGGTTCGGACACACAGAAGAAAAACAGCGTGATGCTGATCCCGGCGGCGAACAGCATGCCGGCCCAGGACAGGTAACTGAATTCGGGTTCGTCGTGGTCGGCACCGAGTTTGATCTTGCCGTAGCCCGACAATGCGGTGACCACCACGAAGATCAGATACAGGGTCATCGCGAGCATGTAGTACCAGCCGACCGTGTTGGCCGCCCAGTTCTGCGCTTCGAGAAGCCAGGCACCGGCCTGTTCCGGCATGGCGATGACTGTCAGGCCGAACAGCAGAATCACCGTCGCGGCGAACCAGAACACCGGCGGATTCATGCGCACCAGACCGCTGGCGGGGGTGGACGATGCACTCATGAACGGTGCACCTCAAGGGGTTGGAAAATGGCTGAAATGATCGGACTCAGCAAAGGCAAGCCTCCTGTTGTGAGCGGGCAGCGAACCGCCGGTTTAACTTGAATGAACGTTCAAGTTAAACATGGATAGCGCGCAAGGACTAATCGCAGGGCTCAGCGGTACCTTTCGTACGCTAGCTCAAGGAGAGGTATGACGCTGTGGCGAGGACGATCGTTCCCAAGTGATCGTTCCCACGCTCGGCGTGGGAATGATCAGGTGCAATCGTTACTTCTGCGTCCCGTCATCATGCTGCAGATTGGCCTGGGTCAGGTTGCACCCGGCCGGCACGCTGCGGGTCAGCCACACGTTGCCGCCGATGGTCGAGCCTTTGCCGATGGTGATCCGCCCGAGAATCGTCGCCCCGGCGTAAATCACCACATCGTCCTCGACGATCGGATGGCGTGGATGGCCCTTCTGCAACTGGCCGTCCTCGTCCGCCGGGAAGCGTTTGGCGCCGAGGGTCACCGCCTGATAAATCCTGACGCGCTCGCCGATGATCGCGGTCTCGCCGATCACCACGCCGGTCCCGTGGTCGATGAAGAAACTGCGGCCGATCTGTGCGCCCGGGTGAATATCGATGCCGGTCGCCGAGTGGGCGATTTCCGAACTGATCCGCGCCAGCAGCGGCAGGCCTGCGCGATACAAATGGTGGGCCAGACGATGGTGAATCACCGCCAGAATGCCCGGATAGCACAGCAGCACTTCATCGACGCTGCGCGCCGCCGGATCGCCGTGATACGCCGCCAGCACATCGGTGTCGAGCAGGCTGCGCAGGCCCGGCAGTGCGAGGGCGAAATCCTGGATGATCCTGATCGCCTGCGCCTCGACTTCGGTGTCGGCCTGGGCGTTGTGACGGGCGACGTAACGCAACTCGAGTCGTGCTTGGGCCAGCAACGCATTCAGTGCGACGTCGAGGGTGTGGCCGACGTAGAAATCCTCGCTCTCCTCACGCAGATCCACCGGCCCCAGCCGCATCGGAAACAGTGCGCCGCACAAGGCTTCAAGGATCTGCGCCATCGCATCGCGGGAGGGCAATTCGCGCCCGCCCTGCTCGCCGCTGGCACGGCCATTTTGTGCACGCCACTGATCCCGCGCGGCACGCAGCTGGTTGACGATGGTCTGCAATTGCCAATGGCTGGAACGCTCGCTCACGGTAAAGACTCCTCACGGGCGGCCGGACGGTCTGGCCGCGTCAACGGCGACTACTTTACGGCAACCCCACGGGCGCGAATTAAGAACCGATAGTGCTGGCTTAAGCACGTTTGGCTATAAGCGATTGGCGGTTGCCCCGGTAAATCGGCGTGCCTATAGTCCTGACATCTCCTTGCATCAGTACGGAACCATGTCCACACAACCGATCAAACAACAGCTGGATCGCTTTAACCGCCTCGACCTGCTCGGCCAACCGACCCCACTGGAAAAGCTCGAACGTCTGTCCACCTGGCTCGGCCGCGATGTCTACATCAAGCGTGATGACCTGACGCCGCTGGCCATGGGCGGCAACAAGCTGCGCAAACTCGAATACCTTGCCGCCGATGCCATCGCCCAAGGCGCGGACACCCTGATCACCGCCGGTGCACTGCAATCGAACCACGTTCGCCAGACCGCCGCGCTGGCCGCGAAACTGGGCCTGGGTTGCGTAGCGCTCCTGGAAAACCCACTGGGCACCGACGACAGCAACTACACCGGCAACGGCAATCGCCTGCTGCTGGACCTGTTCGACACCAAGGTCGAGCTGGTCGACAACCTCGACAACGCCGACGAACAACTGGCCGCCCTCGCCGTGCGCCTGCGCAGCAACGGCAAGAAGCCGTATCTGGTACCGATCGGTGGCTCCAACGCCCTCGGCGCGCTGGGTTACGTGCGCGCCGGGCTGGAGCTGGCAGAACAGATCAAGGACACCGGCCTGCAATTCTCAGCCGTGGTCCTGGCCTCAGGCAGTGCCGGTACCCACAGCGGTCTGGCGCTGGCCTTGAGTGAAGCCCTGCCACAACTGCCCGTGATCGGCGTGACGGTATCGCGCAGCGAAGAAGACCAGCGTCCGAAAGTTCAGGGCCTGGCCGAGCGCACCGCCGAGCTGCTGGGTGTGGCGTTGCCAGACAGCTTCAAGGTCGAGTTGTGGGACGAATACTTCGGCCCGCGTTACGGCGAGCCGAATGCCGGGACGCTGTCGGCAGTGAAACTGCTGGCCAGCCAGGACGCCGTGCTGCTCGATCCGGTCTACACCGGCAAGGCCATGGCCGGGCTGCTCGACGGCATCGGCCGCGGGCGTTTCGACGACGGCCCGATCATCTTCCTGCACACCGGCGGCGCCCCGGCGTTGTTTGCGTACAAGGATTTTCTCTGATGCGCTCGCTCCCACGCTCTGCGTGGGAATGCAGCCGGAATACGAAAAACGCATATTCCGCAGATGAATAACAATTGGAAAATTCATTATTTTCCATTCTAAAAGAACCACCCTATAGTCTCGCCGCAGGCGAATTTCGCGAGAGACGCATAAGCTGCTTTAAGGCAGGATAGCGCTGTCGTCCAATTCCCGGATTCGCCAACTTTCCTTAAGCGTCTTCCATAAGAAAACACAGGGGCTTGTCATGATTCTTTCCGCACTACGTCGAAATCTGCTGGTCGGTTCGCTGGGCCTGGCACTGAGCGCCGGTCTGCTGGGGCAGGCGGTTGCCGGTGAGCAACTGCAACAGATCAAGGACAAAGGCGTTATCAACGTCGGCCTGGAAGGCACTTACCCACCGTTCAGCTTCGTCGATGCCGACGGCAAGCTGTCGGGTTTCGAAGTCGAACTGTCCGAAGCCCTGGCCAAGAAGCTGGGCGTGAAGGCCAAGATTCAGCCGACCAAATGGGACGGCATCCTCGCGGCCCTGGAATCCAAGCGTCTGGATGTCGTGGTCAATCAAGTGACCATCTCCGAGGAGCGCAAGAAGAAGTATGACTTCTCCGAGCCGTACACCGTGTCCGGGATTCAGGCGCTGGTGTTGAAGGACAAGGCCGCCGCGCTGAACATCAAGACAGCCGCTGACCTGTCCGGCAAGAAAGTCGGCGTGGGCCTGGGCACCAACTACGAGCAGTGGGTTCGCGCCAACGTGCCGGGTGCCGACGTTCGCACCTACGACGATGATCCGACCAAGTTCGCCGACCTGAACAACGGCCGTACCGACGCGATCCTGATCGACCGTCTGGCGGCACTGGAATACGCCAAGAAAGCGCCGAAAACCGTCGCCGCCGGTGAACCGTTCTCCCGTCAGGAAGCCGGTATTGCCCTGCGCAAAGGCGAGCCTGAACTGCTGGCCGCCGTGAACAAGGCCCTCGACGAACTGCGCGCCGACGGCACCCTTGAGAAGCTGTCCACGAAATACTTCAACGCTGACGTCACCCAATAATGGAAGAGGCTTTCCAACTCGCTCTGGACTCCGCGCCCTTCCTGTTGAAGGGCGCGTACTACACGGTAATCCTCAGCCTCGGCGGCATGTTCTTCGGCCTGCTGCTGGGCTTTGGCCTGGCACTGATGCGCCTGTCGCGTTTCAAGTCGGTCAGTTGGCTGGCCCGCCTCTACGTGTCGTTCTTTCGCGGCACGCCGTTGCTGGTGCAACTGTTCGTGATCTATTACGGCTTGCCGCAATTGGGCATGGAACTCGACCCATTGCCGGCGGCGCTGATCGGCTTCTCGCTGAACATGGCCGCCTACGCCTGTGAAATCCTGCGTGCCGCGATCGGTTCGATCGAACGCGGCCAGTGGGAAGCCGCTGCGAGCATCGGCATGACCCGCGCGCAGACCCTGCGCCGGGCCATCCTGCCGCAGGCCATGCGCACGGCCTTGCCGCCGCTGGGCAACAGCTTCATTTCGCTGGTCAAGGACACCGCACTGGCCGCCACCATTCAGGTGCCGGAGCTGTTCCGTCAGGCGCAGCTGATTACCGCCCGGACTTTCGAAGTCTTCACCATGTATCTTGCCGCCGCGCTGATCTACTGGATTCTGGCCACGGTGCTGTCGCACTTCCAGAACAAGCTGGAAGAGCGGGTCAATCGGCACGACCAGGAGTCCTGACCCATGATTGTCGTGGAAAAACTGACAAAGCAGTTCAAGGGTCAAGTCGTGCTCAACGGCATTGATCTGGTGGTGAAGGAAGGCGAGGTCGTGGCAATCATCGGCCCCAGCGGCTCGGGCAAGACCACGTTCCTGCGCTGCCTGAACTTCCTCGAAGAACCCACCAGCGGCCGGATCAAGGTCGGCGAGATCGAGATCGATACCAGCCGCCCGCTGAACCAGCAGCAGAGCCTGGTGCGCAACCTGCGCCAGCACGTGGGTTTCGTGTTCCAGAACTTCAACCTGTTCCCCCACCGCACCGCCCTGGAAAACGTCATCGAAGGCCCGATCGTGGTCAAGAAGACGCCCCGCGATGCAGCCATTGCCCTGGGCAAGAAACTGCTGGCCAAGGTTGGCCTGGCGGGCAAGGAAGACGCCTACCCGCGGCGCCTGTCCGGCGGTCAGCAACAGCGCGTGGCGATTGCCCGGGCGCTGGCGATGGAGCCGGAAGTGATCCTGTTCGACGAGCCGACCTCGGCCCTCGATCCGGAACTGGTGGGTGAAGTGCTGGCGACCATCCGCGGCCTCGCCGAGGAGAAACGCACCATGGTGATCGTCACCCACGAAATGGCCTTCGCCCGTGACGTGGCCAACCGCGTAGTGTTTTTCGACAAGGGCGTAATCGTCGAACAAGGTGAAGCAAAAGCATTGTTTGCCAATCCAAAAGAAGAACGCACTCGACAGTTCCTGAGCAAGTTCAGAAACAACGGCTGACCTGTAAACTTTCCTGACTACAAACTTCCAAGGATGGAAGTTTTACTTACACCTTTCCCCGCCAAAACTTAATCCGCAATTGCAGACATATATATGTCCTGCAACAGACTCGACCTGATTCAAGTGCATCCACTCGAATCTTCACTGCACGATCCAAGAGCCGTCAGAGCAGGCCAAGCCCGGCAGATCCTGTGGTTAAGTTCGCCGCACCAGATAGGTAGAGTGCCTTATCGATGTAGGAGCATTCTGATAAGTCCGTAATTCATAAATTAACTAACCCCATCCATTGACATGCCTTTCGGCTAACTTTTATCTAGTCACTCATCACAACCCGCTACATCACAAAGACCCTATAACGATTGGCCGAAAGTACTGGTTTTTATTTGCCGGGCAATTCTGGCCTTTTGAACTTTCAGAAACGGATTTCGCTGCAAGGCTTCAAGGAGAGGATTTCATGACCCGCACTTCGCCTATCCCCGAACTGGCCGCGCCGAGCCTGGCGCTATCGCAAACCAACGGCATCAATCTCGCGGCAGCGGCTCATCTGCTGGTCGATGTGCCGCCCTACCCGGACATGGACACGGGTGATCTGATCGAACTGTTCTGGAACAACTGCTACGTCGCCTCCCACGTGCTGACGGAGCAGGACGTCGCCGCCGCGGTCAGCCTGCGAGTGCCGGAGAGCTTCATCGCCAGCGGCTCGTCACGCATCCACTATCGGGTCATGCGCGTGGGTCATGGACCGGCGTTGTCGGCAGCAGCACGGGTCACGGTCAAACTCGACTGCCCCGGCGGGCAGCCCCCGGCGGTGTGCGGTGACGAAAACCAGCAACTGGCCCCGGTGACCCTGCCCGACACCATTCGCCGTCAGGGCGTCAATGCAAACCAGATCAGGCGCGGCGTGCCGCTGACCATCGAGCCGTATCTGAACATGGCCGATGGTGACGCCATCACCTTGCGCTGGGGCGATGTACGGATGGATCT
The DNA here is from genome assembly GCF_021603585.1 of Pseudomonas sputi. Classification (GTDB taxonomy): domain Bacteria; phylum Pseudomonadota; class Gammaproteobacteria; order Pseudomonadales; family Pseudomonadaceae; genus Aquipseudomonas; species Aquipseudomonas sputi. The sequence continues at coordinate 68,576 of NZ_BQHI01000013.1, forward strand.
GGCGCGCATCACCCCGGCCGATATCGGCAAGCCGATTCAGGTCTGGGTGCCGCCGGCAATCATCACCGAGGCCGGCGAAGACCTGCGGCTGGATGTGACCTACTGCATCCTCGACCGGGTCGGCAACAACTCGCGTTGGGCGCCGCCGCGAACGCTGAAGATCGGTTGCGTGAATCCCTACCTCAAGGTGCCGCTCAAGGAAACGCTGAAGGCAGCAGAGCCGCAAAAAAAATGAGCATCGACGGCCGGTGAGGGACGACTTCCCTCGCCGCCGCACGCTTAACCAGACGGACCACGCCCCCTTCTATACATATTCCTAAAAGTTAGTTTATTTAAATTTTATACGCGCTTAGGGTATATGAACCGGACCACCGGACATTCTTTCGTTCGCCGCACTTTTGCGGCGTTTTTCATGAGATGTGAGGTAGGTAACATGGTCCGGAACACAATCACCCCAGTGCAGATCGCCAGGGCATTGCGTGCAGCCAGGGAGCGGCACTGATGTCCAGTCTGGCAGACGCAAACGTCCAGAGTGTCCTGGACATCGCCCCGTTGTTGTTGCCCGCGCAAGTGCTGCGCAACGACGCTCAAGCCATCAAGGCCGCCCACGAGCTGGCGCAAGTCGCCCGCGTGCAGGCCGCCAAACGTGACCGTCAGCGCAAGCTGCCGTGGTCGGAAATCGAACAGTTCACCCGCAGCGGCCTCGGCAGCATCGCGATTCCGCGCGAGTACGGTGGCCCGCAGGTTTCCTTCGTGACCCTGGCCGAAGTGTTCGCGATCATTTCCGCAGCCGACCCGGCATTGGGGCAGATCCCGCAGAACCAGTTCGGCATCATCAACCTGATCCTCGGCAGCGCCACCGAGCAGCAGAAAAAGCATTTGCTGCAGAGCGTACTCGAAGGCTGGCGCATCGGTAACGCCGGGCCTGAACGCGGTACCAAGGACACCCTGGAACTGAAAGCGCGCATCACCGCCGACGGCGATGACTACGTGATCAACGGCCAGAAGTTCTACTCCACCGGCGCACTGTTCGCCCACTGGGTGGCGGTCAAGGCCCTCAACGATCACGGCAAGCAAGTCCTGGCCTTCGTCCGTCGCGGCACACCGGGATTGCGCATCGTCGATGACTGGTCCGGTTTCGGCCAGCGCACCACCGCCAGCGGCACAATCCTGTTGAACAACGTGCGGGTCGATGCCGGCCTGGTGGTGGACAACTGGAAGATCAACGAAAAGCCCAACACCCAGGGCGCAGTGTCACAGCTGATTCAAGCGGCGATCGACGCCGGCATCGCCCGTGGCGCCATCGATGATGCCATCGAATTCGTCAAGACCCGCGCCCGGCCGTGGATCGACGCCAACGTCGAACGGGCCAGCGATGACCTCTACGTGATCGCCGACATCGGCAAACTGAAAATCGAACTGCACGCCGCCGAGGCGCTGCTGCGCAAGGCCGGTCAGGTGCTGGATCAGGTGCACGCCGCGCCACTGACCGCCGAGTCCGCCGCCCGCGCCTCGATTGCCGTGGCTGAAGCCAAGGTGCTGACCACCGAGATCTCGCTGCTGGCCAGCGAAAAACTCTTCGAACTGGCCGGCAGCCGCGCGACCCTCGCCGAATTCAACCTCGACCGTCACTGGCGCAACGCCCGGGTGCACACCCTGCACGACCCGGTGCGCTGGAAATACCACGCGGTTGGCGCCTGGCGCCTCAACGGCAAGTTGCCGGCTCGCCATTCCTGGATCTGACGACCCGAACACTTTTGACCAGATCTCTGGAGAAACACATGACTCTTTCCCATCCCGTCGCGGTCATCACCAACGACGAGCAAGCCCTGATCGTCGCCAGCGACCTGGCCGAAGATTTCCAGCGCGACAGCAACCTGCGCGACCGCGAACGCCGCCTGCCGCTGCCGGAGCTCGACGTGTTTTCCCGTTCCGGCCTGTGGGGCATCAGCGTGCCCAGGGAGTACGGCGGCGCCGGCGTGTCCAACGTGACCCTGGCCAAAGTCATCGCCCTGATCGCCCGGGCCGATGGCTCGCTCGGGCAGATTCCGCAGAACCATTTTTATGCCCTCGAAGTGCTTCGGGTGAACGGCAGCCACGAGCAGAAACAACGGCTGTACGCCGAAGTCCTCGCCGGCCAGCGCTTCGGCAATGCCTTGGCAGAGCTGGGCACCAGGACCGCCCACGACCGCGTCACCCGCCTCAAGCGCGACGGCAGCGGTTATCGCATCAACGGCCGCAAGTTCTATGCGACCGGCGCGATTTACGCCCAACGCATTCCAACGTCCGTGGTGGACGAAAACGGCGTGCAGCAACTGGCCTTCGTCCCCCGCGACAGCAAAGGCCTGACCGTGATCGACGACTGGAGCGGTTTCGGCCAGCGCACCACCGGCAGCGGTTCGGTGGTGTTCGAAGACGTGTCTGTCGCCGCCGAAGACGTCATTCCGTTCCAGAGCGCTTTCGAGCGCCCGACCCCGGTCGGCCCGTTGGCGCAGATCCTTCACGCCGCCATCGACACCGGCATCGCCCGCGCCGCCTACGAAGATGCGCTGCACTTCGTGCGCAGCAAGACCCGGCCATGGATCGACTCGGGCAACGACAAGGCCACCGAAGACCCACTGACCCTCAAGAGCTTCGGCCACTTGAGCATCCGCCTGCACGCCACCGAGGCCCTGCTCGAACGCGCCGGCAAATTTCTCGACGCCGCCCAGGCCGAGACCAACGCCGAGACCGTTGCAGCGGCCTCGATTGCCGTCGCCGAAGCACGGGCGATCAGTACCGAAATCTCTCTGGCCGCCGGCAGCACCCTGTTCGAACTGGCCGGCAGCCAGGCGACCCTGAGCGAGCATGGCCTCGACCGTCACTGGCGCAACGCCCGGGTACATACGCTGCACGATCCGGTGCGCTGGAAATATCACGCGGTCGGCAACTACTACCTCAACGATGAAAACCCGCCACTGCGGGGGACCATCTGATGAGCAAGAAAAAGATCCTGCTCAATGCGTTCAACATGAACTGCATCGGCCACATCAACCACGGGTTGTGGACCCATCCACGCGACACCTCGACCCGATACAAGACCCTCGAATACTGGACCGAACTGGCGCAACTGCTGGAGCGCGGGCTGTTCGACGGGCTGTTCATCGCTGACATCGTCGGCGTGTACGACATCTATCAGCACTCGGTGGACGTCACCCTGAAAGAGTCGATCCAGCTGCCGGTCAACGACCCGCTGCTGCTGGTGTCGGCAATGTCCGCGGTGACCAAAAACCTCGGCTTCGGCCTGACCGCCAACCTCACCTACGAGCCGCCGTATCTGTTCGCCCGGCGCCTGTCGACCCTCGACCACCTGAGCCGTGGGCGGGTGGGCTGGAACATCGTCACCGGTTATCTGGACAGCGCCGCCAAGGCCATGGGCCTGAGCGAACAGGTCGAGCACGACCGGCGTTACGACCAGGCCGACGAGTACCTCGAAGTGCTCTACAAACTCTGGGAAGGCAGTTGGGAAAACGGCGCGGTGCTCAACGATCCGCAGCAACGGATCTACGCGCAGCCAGACAAGGTGCACAAGGTCGAGCACAAGGGCGAGTTCTATCAGGTCGAGGGTTATCACCTGTGCGAGCCGTCGCCGCAGCGCACGCCGGTGCTGTTCCAGGCCGGCAGTTCGGAGCGTGGTTTGCTGTTTGCCGGGCGTCATGCCGAGTGCGTGTTCATCAGCGGCCAGAACAAGCCATCGACCAAGGTACAGGTGGACAAGGTCCGTGCCAGCGCCGTCGAGGCCGGGCGCAATCCCGAGGACATCAAGGTGTTCATGGGCCTGAACGTGATCGTCGGCGAGACCGAGGAAGCAGCCTGGGCCAAGCACGCCGAGTACCTGAGCTACGCCAGCGCCGAAGCGGGGGTGGCGCATTTTTCGGCGTCCACAGGGATCGATTTTTCCCGGTACGAAATCGACGAACCGATCCAGTACGTGAAGAGCAACGCGATCCAGTCCGCCACCAAGAACCTGCAGAACAACGACTGGACCCGGCGCAAGTTGCTCGACCAGCACGCCTTGGGCGGGCGCTACATCACGGTGGTTGGTTCACCGCAACAAGTGGCGGATGAATTGGAATCGTGGATCGCCGAAACCGGCCTCGACGGCTTCAACCTGACCCGCATCGTCACCCCGGAAAGCTATGTGGATTTCATCGATCTGGTGATTCCGGAACTGCAACGGCGCGGCTCGTACAAGACCGCGTACGACAGCGGCAGCCTGCGGGAAAAACTGTTTCACAGCGAAGCGCATTTGCCGCCGCAACACACCGGCGCCCACTTCCGACACACCTCCTCGCACTGACTGGAAAACCACCATGACCAACAAACGCCTGTCCCACCCAGTCAAAGCACTGGCCCTGGCCTTCGGCCTGTTCAGCTCGGCGGTTTTCGCCGCCGATGCCCCGTTGAAAATCGGCACTACCGCCGCGTTCGCGATTCCACTGGAAGCCGCCGTCGAAGAAGCCGGCAAGCAAGGCCTGAAAGTCGAACTGGTGGAGTTCACCGACTGGATCGCACCGAACGTCAGCCTCGCCGCCGGTGACATCGACGTGAACTACTTCCAGCACATCCCGTTCCTGGAAAATGCCAAGGCTGCCTCCGGTTTCGACCTGGTGCCGTTCGCGCCGGGGATCATCAACAACGTCGGCCTGTACTCGAAGACATACAAAAGCTTCGACGAGCTGCCGGAAGGCGCCAGCGTCGCCATCGCCAACGACCCGATCAACAGCGGACGCGGCCTGCAACTGCTGGCCAAGGCCGGTTTGATCACCCTGAAACCGGGGGTCGGCTACAAGGCCACCGAAGACGATATCGTCGCCAATCCGAAGAAGATCAAGATCCTCCAGGTCGAAGCCGTGCAACTGGTACGGGCCTACGATGACGCCGATCTGGTCCAGGGCTACCCGGCCTACATTCGTCTGGCGAAGACCTTCGATGCCGGCTCCGCGTTGCTGTTCGACGGCCTCGACCACAAGGAATACGTGATCCAGTTCGTGATCCAGCCGAAGAGCAAAACCGACCCGCGCCTGATCAAGTTCGTCGACATCTACCAGCATTCGCCGGCCGTTCGCGCCGCACTGGACAAGGCCCACGGCAAGCTGTACCAGGCCGGTTGGGAAAGCTGAGGATGACGGCAGCTATCCAACGGCGACTGGATCTTCCAGAGCCACCCGCGCTGGCACAGCGCACCGAACTGCATCCGGAACTGAACCGCGCTCATGTGCGCTTCGTCGGGGTCGGCAAGACCTACGACGGCAAACAAGGCCCGGTCGCCGCCCTGCAAGGCATCGACCTGGCTATCCAGCGCGGTGAAGTGTTCGGCATCATCGGCCGCAGCGGTGCCGGCAAGTCATCGCTGATCCGCACCATCAACCGTCTCGAACAACCGACCTCGGGCCGGGTGCTGATCGATCAGGTGGACATCGGCGAGTACGACGAGGATCGTCTTGTCGCCCTGCGCCGGCGGATCGGCATGATTTTTCAGCACTTCAATCTGATGTCGGCGAAAACAGTGTGGCAGAACGTCGAACTGCCACTGAAAGTCGCCGGTGTCCCGAAAGAACAACGGGAGAAAAAGGTTCGCGAACTGCTGGAACTGGTGGGCCTGCAAGCCAAGCACAAGGCGTATCCATCGCAGCTGTCCGGCGGGCAGAAACAGCGCGTCGGCATCGCCCGCGCGCTGGTGCATGACCCGGACATTCTGCTGTGTGACGAAGCCACTTCGGCGCTGGATCCGGAAACCACCCAGTCGATCCTCGGCCTGCTGCGCGAGATCAACAAACGCCTGGGCCTGACCATCGTGCTGATCACTCACGAGATGGCGGTGATCCGGGAAATCTGCGACCGCGTCGTCGTGCTCGAACATGGCCGCATCGTCGAGCAGGGCCCGGTCTGGGAAGTGTTCGGCAATCCGCAACACGAGGTCAGCCAGACGTTGCTTGCGCCGCTGCAACACGCCTTGCCCGAAGAATTGCAGAGCCGTTTGCAGGCACAGCCTTTGTCGGCGGACGCCGCCGTGGTGCTGCGCTTGCAGTTCACCGGCAGCCAACAGGACGAACCGGATCTGGCCGCGCTGTTCGCCGCGCTCGGTGGCCGGGTGAAATTGCTCCAGGGCGGTGTGGAACGGATTCAGGGCCACGCGCTAGGGCAACTGTTGCTGGCAGTGGCGGGATCAAAGCTGAACGCCGAGGAATTGCGTCAGCGTGCCAGCCAATGGGCGCAACGCACGGAGGTGCTGGGCTATGTGGTTTGATCGCTTGCTGCAAGGTTTCATCGATACGTTTCTGATGGTCGGCGTGTCGTCGCTGATCGCGTTGCTCGCCGGGATTCCGATGGCGGTGATTCTGGTCACCAGCGACAAGGGCGGGATCTATGAAGCGCCAGTTCTGAACCGCGCTCTGGGTGCGTTCGTAAACCTGTTTCGCTCGATTCCGTTCCTGATCCTGATGGTCGCGCTGATCCCGTTCACCCGGCTGATCGTCGGCACCACCTACGGCGTATGGGCCGCCGTTGTGCCGCTGACCATCGCGGCCACGCCGTTTTTTGCGCGGATCGCCGAAGTGAGCCTGCGCGAGGTGGACCACGGTTTGATCGAAGCCGCGCAAGCCATGGGTTGCCGACGCTGGCATATCGTCTGGCACGTGCTGCTGCCCGAAGCGCTGCCAGGGATTGTCGGCGGGTTCACCATTACGCTGGTGACGATGATCAACTCATCGGCGATGGCCGGAGCGATTGGCGCCGGCGGGCTGGGTGACATCGCCTATCGCTATGGTTATCAGCGTTTCGACAGTCAGATCATGCTGACCGTGATCGTGTTGCTGGTGGCGCTGGTGGCGGTGATTCAGCTGGGCGGCGATCGTCTGGCGCGTGGGTTGAACAAGCGCTGAACTGCATGGCGTATAGTCGGCAACATCCATTGCCAGCGCAGCCCGACCATGAAACAGACCCCCACCGATCTGGAACAGATCACCTCCACCACCCTCGGCCACTACAACTCAGTGGCCGAGGACTTTCGTGAAGGCACCCGCGATCACGATGTCAGCCAGAACATCGACGCCCTGCTGCGCCACATCCAGGGTGACGCGCCGTTTTCCATCCTCGATTTCGGCTGTGGGCCGGGGCGGGATTTGCAGACATTCACACGGATGGGTCACATAGCCGTCGGCCTCGACGGTGCGGAAAAATTCGCGCAGATGGCTCGGGAGGACAGTGGCTGTGAGGTGTGGTGCCAGGATTTCCTGAAGCTGGATCTGCCGGCAGAACGCTTCGACGGGATCTTCGCCAACGCGGTGCTGTTTCATGTGCCGTTGCAGGAATTGCCACGAGTCTTGAAGCAGTTGCACGGGACATTGAAACCGGGCGGCGTGCTGTTCAGCTCAAATCCGCGTGGGGACAACCGTGAAGGCTGGAACGGACCACGTTATGGCTCGTACCACGATCTGGAGGCATGGCGCGGATTGCTGACGGCGGCAGGGTTCGTGGAGCTGGAGCATTACTACCGCCCGGCAGGGCTGCCGCGGGAGCAGCAGCCGTGGCTGGCGAGTGTCTGGCGCAAAATCTGAAACTCAGGGCTTCGCCTCAACCTGAAACCGGATCGGCGCACTTGCGGGTGAACGCACCGTGAGACTCCGTCCGGGCAGCGTCTGCCCCTGTACTTCACGCGCCTGCGTATCAAAGTTGGCCAGCAATCGCGTGCCGTCTTCAAAGGATGTCTGCTGAACCAGCCGGTCCGCGCTCAACCATTTGAAACCGGTGAGCGACTGGGTCGCCAGACGTTCATGCAAAGGCCGGAAGAACGCAGCCTGACGGGCAATCTGCGGCAATCGCTGCCCAAGCGTGTCAGCACTGAGGTGATACAGCGGCGCAACGTTGTAGAGCAACTGCGCGAGTTCGTTGTCCGCCCGTACATTGGTCAGTTTGAGACTATCGAACAGCCAATGGTGGGACGTGATGACCGAACCATGGAACACCGACTGATACAACGGCAAACGGTTGGCCGGATCAAAGTGAATACGCCGCAACGACTCTTTGACCGGCACAGGTTTGAAGAAAATCTCTGGCTGCTCCGGCGGATACCACTTGCCTGCAAAGTACCTGGATTCGGGGTTCCTGGTCATTTCGACGTCACCCCAACCGATCACCGGGGTCTGCATGCCATGGGCGAACAACACGCCTTGCGCGGTCGTTGCGTTGCCATCCTCCGAACCGGCGGGCAGTTTCAGCACTTCGTTGATCCAGCGTGACGCTCCGATATTGCCTTCGGCATTCTGGGCCTGGGTCATCGTTGCTCCGGGACGATAGCTGTCGAACAGCATGCCGGTGGCATAGGCATCGAGAAACCAACTGTTGAAACCGGCGGCCTCCCGAATGGCAACGACCCGTTGCTCGAGCAGCGGTCGCACACAACGGGGATCGGTGTAATGCCCCGATTGCTGGAAGCCGCTTTTCAGCGTTCCGTCGCTCTTCACGATTGCGCACTCGAGATTTGCCCTGTCCCCCAGATGTGCGGTGGTCCAGTCAGGATTCTCGCTACGACTCAGTGCCGTCTCATAGGAATCGTAAGGCGCGATCAGATAACCCGCCGCCACGCCTGCCCTGATCGTCTCGGGGTGCCAGAGTCCGCCCTCCCAACCCTCACCCAGTCCCAACCACAAACGGGACAGCCCGGCGCTCTGTAATTGCTTGATCGTATCCAGCGACAAGGTGCTGCCCCAGCGCTCGGGTTCGATCGTCAGCGCCTCACCGAGGTCGGCTGCCACTTGAGCTCTTACATCAGCGTAACCGCTGACCAGCGCCTGCATGTCCGGCACGGCCCGGGCCTGCCAGGTCTGGCGGGCCAAGGTATTCAGGGCGTGGTTGAGACCGCGCAAAAGCACTTTTTTCTGATAGCCGTCTAACTCCCTGCCGGTGGCAAGGATCTGCAACGCCTCACGATCCATTCCCGTTTTCAGCCCACTGGCCAGTGAGCCACCACCGCGCAAGGTGTCGAGCAACGCGGGCCAACTGCGCACATCTTTGGCCCCCAGCAGGTCATTGCCCCATAGGTACAGATGACTGGCGCCCAACAGCCGCTTCGCCTCAGGTGTTTTTTCGAGTTTGCTGTTCAAGGTTTCATGGCGACCGTTATCGATCAGCCACTGCCGGTAGCGTTTGGCGCCAGCCAAGGGGTCGGCCGCCCCGAGAAACAGGGTGAATGTCATTGGCGTCGACGGATCGAGCGGGGTGAAACGATGCCGGGCGGACAATGCCAGGGCCTTGCCCTCGTCACTGAACAGCAGCCGATTGTTGTACGGATTGGTCATCAGCCAATGCAGGCTGAATCCGTCATGTTCGACACCCCAGAGCGGCAAACTCAGATCCTGAGTGGTATTGAATGCCCCCTGACTCAACAGAAAGGCCTGCCACACCGGATCGCCACGCGGCACGTAGTGCCCCTCGGCCAGAGGCCAGATCAGCGCCTTGCCCATCGCGCTGGGGGACTGACGCAGAAATTCCAGCTCTGCGGGCTCACGCGCCGTGATCGAAAAGGACAGATCACGTTGATCGAGTGTGGCGCTGAGGGTCCAGGCTCCGTCATCCCACTGCCAGTCGATGCGGTTGTTGCGTTTGCTCAACTGACTGACTTTGTGCGGGGCAATCCCCGTCGATGCCTGCACCGTCTCACGGCCCGCAGGGGTGATATGGACAGCCAGCGTTGCCGGGTCGAGTTGCACGCGCCACTGTGGGTTTTCCAATAGCGTGTCGGCCCATGACAGGGACGACAGGCATAAACCCGCGATCAGCAGCGACGCACGCAGCCAGCAGATAACAATAGACATCGGACGTCCCCTCTCCCAAAGGAGAAGGGACGTTAACTGAATACGCCGACGCTGTAAGTCAGACCCTTCGCAAATATGTAACAAGCCTGCTTAATGTGCCGATGTCGAAGCGTCCTTCTTCGGCTCGCGAATCTTGTACCAGGCCACATACAGCGCCGGCAGGAAAAGCAGCGTCAGCAGGGTCGCAATCACGATCCCGCCGATCATCGCGTAGGCCATCGGCCCCCAGAACACTTCGCGGGCGATCGGGATCATGCCCATGCTCGCCGCCGCGGCCGTCAGCAGGATCGGACGACGCCGGTGCTCGGTGGCCTCCACCACCGCATCCCACGGCGCATAACCTTTGCGCTCGAACTCGTCGATCTGGGTCACAAGGATCACCGAGTTGCGGATGATGATGCCGATCAACGCCAGAATCCCGAGGATCGCCACGAAGCCCATCGGCGTTCCGGTCGGCACCAGCGCCAGCACCACACCGATCAACCCCAACGGCGCGACACTGGCCACCAGAAACAGCTTCTGCACACTGTGCAGCTGGATCATCAGGAAGGTCGCCATCAGGAACAGCATCAGCGGCAACACCTTGGCAATCGGCCCCTGCGCCTTGCCACTTTCCTCGACCGTACCGCCGGTGGCGACCTTGTAGCCCACGGGCAGTTTTTCGGCGAAGGCATCAATGGACGGCTTGAGGATTTTCACCAGATCGGTCGGTTGAATCTCGTCCCGCACCGACGCCTTGATGGTGATGGTCGGCAGGCGGTCACGACGCCACACCAGCGGCTGCTCCAGCTCATAACGAACCGTGGCGAAGGCCAGCAGTGGAATCGACGTGCCGTTGGGTGTGACGATCTGCAGGTTCTGCAGGGTTTCCGGCGTACCGCGTTCCGAACTCACCGCGCGACCGACCACGTTGATCAGGTAGATGTCGTCGTTGACCTGGGTCAGCGGCGCGCCACTGACGATGCTGTTCATCAGGTTCGCCACGTCTTCGGAGGACAGCCCGAGCTGGCGCGCCTTGTCCTGGGCAATGTCGATACGCAGGACTTTGCCCGGCTCGTTCCAGTCGTAAATGATCTCGCCGATGTGCGGATTCTTGTCCAGTTCAGTCGCCAGGTCGATGGCGTGTTTGCGCACCTGGTCGATGTCCTTGCCGCTGATCCGGTACTGGATCGGGCGCCCCACCGGCGGGCCCATTTCCAGCGCCTGGACGTAACTGCCGATGCCGACGAAGTCCTTGTGCAGACGTTCGCGCAGGCGCTGACTCAGGGCCTCGCGGGCTTCGAAGTCTTTGCTGACGATCACCAGTTGCGCGTAGTACGGGTTCTGCAATTGTTGGTCGAGTGGCAGGTAAAAACGGATCGCACCCTGACCGATATAGGTGCTCCAGCGCACGATGTCCGCATCGCCCTTGAGCGTGGCCTCGAGTTTGTCGACGGCCTTGCGGGTTTCGTCGATCGAGGCGTTTTGCGGCAGGTTGAGGTCAACCAGGATTTCCGGCCGATCCGAGGACGGGAAGAACTGATTCTGTACAAAGCGCATGCAGAACACCGCCAGCACAAACAGCAACACCGTGATGCCGATGGTCCACCAGCGATTGCGCATGCACCACAGCAAACCGCCGTTGAACGCCCGGCCAACGCGCCCCGGTTCGGCCTCATGGGATTTCACGTTGGTGCTCAGAATATGTACGCCAATCACCGGGGCGAAGAACACTGCCACAATCCACGACACGATCATCGCCACGGCAATCACCGCAAACAGCGTGTAGGTGTACTCGCCGGCAGAACTGGCGTTGAGGCCGATGGGGACGAAACCGGCGACCGTCACCAGGGTACCGGTGAGCATCGGGAACGCGGTCGAGGTGTAGGCGAACATCGCAGCCTCCTCCTTGCTCTCGCCCATTTCCAGGCGCGTGACCATCATCTCCACGGTGATCATCGCATCGTCCACCAGCAGGCCGAGGGCAATGATCAGAGCGCCGAGGGAAATCCGCTGCATGGTGATGCCGCTGTATTCCATGAACACGAACACCATCGCCAGCACCAGCGGGATCGAACACGCCACCACCAGCCCGGCGCGCACGCCGAGGCTGATGAAGCTGACCACCAGCACGATCACCACCGCTTCGAACAAGGCACTGGTGAATCCGCCGACAGCCTCCTCCACCACCACCGCCTGATCGGACACCGTGTGCACACCCACGCCAACCGGCAGATCCGCGGTCAGCTCATCGATGCGTTTGTGCAGGGCCTTGCCGAACTCCTGGACGTTGCCGCCCTTCTGCATGGCAATCGCCAGACCGATCGCCGGCTTGCCGTCAAAGCGAAATTCCGGTGTGGCCGGGTCGACGTAACCACGAGTGATGTCGGCCACGTCGGCCAGGCGATAGAAGCGGTCGTTGAGTTTGAGATTGACCTCGGCCAGGTCTTTCTCCGAAGCGAACTGCCCCGAAGTCCGCACGGAAATCCGCTCGGGCCCCGCCTCGATGACACCGGCCGGGGTCACGGCGTTCTGCGATTGCAGGCTCTGCACCACCTGGCGCTGATCGATGCCCAGCGCCGCCAGTTTGCGGGTGGAGAAGTTCAGGTAAATCACTTCGTCCTGCTGGCCGATCATTTCGATCTTGCCCAGTCCCGGCACATTGCGGATCTCGGCCCGCGCCTGTTCCACGTAATCGCGCAACTGGCGCATGGTCAGGCCGTCGGCGGTGAAGGCGTACACCGAGCCGAACACGTCACCGAATTCGTCGTTGAATCCCGGCCCCTGAATGCCTTGGGGAAACTGCCCGCGAATATCGTCGATCTTCTTGCGCACCTGGTACCAGATTTCCGGAATGTCCTTGGCGCTGGTGGTGTCGCGCAGGTACACGTACACCGTCGATTCGCCGGGGCGCGTGTAGCTTTTTACGTAGTCGAGGGAATCGAGTTCTTCGAGTTTTTTCTCGATGCGGTCGGTGACCTGCTTGAGGGTTTCCTCCTGGGTCGCGCCTGGCCATCTGGTCTGGATTACCATGGTCTTGATGGTGAACGACGGGTCCTCCTCGCGCCCCAGATTGAAGTAGGAAAACACCCCCATGAGCAATGCGACGAACATCAGATACCAGACGAAAGACTGATGCTTGAGGGCCCATTCGGAGAGATTGAAAGAGCCTTTCATTGACTGTCCTCGTCAAGTTTCACGGATTGTCCGGGTTTGAGACTGTTGACGCCGGCGCTGACCACGCGCTCGCCGTTCTTCACGCCCCCCGCGAGCACCACGCTGCTGGCGGTGCGGCTGATCACACTGACGTCGCGCGGGTTGACGGTTTTGCTTTGGGGGTCGATGACCCAGATCCGCTGTTTGCCGTCGACCTCCTGCAACGCCGTGGCTGGCAATTCGATACGCGGCTTGATCGCCGAACTCAGGGTGACGCTGATCGCGGTGCCGAGGCGGAAGCCGTCGGGCGTGTTGGCCAGGGTCAGCCGTGCACGCCGGGTGCGCGTCGCACTTTGTGCCTGCGGTTCGATCTCGCGCAGGGTGGCCGTGGTGTTGATGCTCGGGTCGAGCTGCCCGGCCACCAGAAACACCACGTCGGACGGGATCTCATCGACCAGGGTGTCCGGCAGATCGATCACCGCTTCCTTGATGTCCGGTTGCGCCAGGGTCACCACCTGCTGGCCCGCCGTCACCACTTGCCCGGCCTCGGCGTTCCACGCGGTGACCACCGCCTTGTGGTCAGAGCGCAGCTGGGTGTAATCGAGTTGATCCTTGCTCTGGTTGACCGCCGCGCGTGCCTGATCCAGCGAGGCCTGGGTGGTCTTCAGATCCGTCATGGCAATGTCCAGTTGTGCCTGCGCCCCGACGCCGCGATCGAACAGCGCCTGCTGACGGCGGGCATTGGCCTGGGCGTTGATCAGCTGTGCCTGAACCCTGGCCAGGTCGCCCTGGGCCGAACGCAACTGGTTCTGCTGATCGGTCGGATCGAGCGTAGCGAGCAGCGTGCCCTTCTGCACCTCGGTACCGACATCGACGTTGCGGCTGGCAATCCGCCCGCCGACACGAAAACCGGTGTTGCTTTCATAGCGCGCCTGAATGCTGCCGGCGAAACGCCCGAGGTTTTCCTCGCTCAACGCTTCGACCTTGACCGACAACACCGGCCGTACCGGCTCCGCCGGCGGCTCGCTTTTCGAGCAGGCGGCCAGCACCAGGCCAATGGATAACAGCCCCAGAGGCTTCATGGCTGTGCTCCCGGTTGCAAATCCTTGTAGGTGTTTTCGGCAATTTCGACCTTCATGCCCGGATGCAGCAACTGCCCTCCCGCGACAATGACTTTTTCCCCGCCCTTGAGGCCCTCGCTGATGATGACCTTGCCGATCAGGTAGCGGCTGACGGTGACGTTGTGCAACTGCGCTTCCCCTTTTTCGTCGACCATCCACACCGCCGGATCGCTGACGTTCTTGGTCAGCGCCGACCACGGCAATTCAACCGCCGATTTGCCGGTGCCCTTGGCGGTGGCGCTCACCACCGAGCCCAGTTGCATCCCCTGCGGCAGGCTGTCGAGGCTGACCTTGACCTGCACCGTGCCGGACTGCGCGGACACCGCCGGGGTGATTTCGCGCACGGTGCCGGTGGTCTTGATGGCGGGGTTGTCGAGCAGGCTGACGACAATCGAACGCTCCGCCGGCCGCTCGGCCAGCAGGGACTCGTAAACATTGAACACGGCGTCACGGTCGCCGTCCCGGGCCAGGCTGAAAATCGGTGCCGTGGCCTGAACCACCTGGCCGACTTCGGCCTGACGCTCGGTGATGACGCCGGGCGCATCGGCGATCAGCGCGGTATAGCTCAATTGATCCTTGGCGTTGGCCAACTGCGCCTGCGCTGCACTCAAGGCACTCTGGCTGCTGCGCAATGCAGCCTGCGCGGAATCGTATTCGCTCTGGCTGGTGTAGCCCTTGGGCAACAGTTTCTGCTGGCGGACGAACGCGGCGGCGCTCTGTTTGACCCGCGCCTGCTCGGCCACTACCTGAGCCTGGGCGGAATCAACGTTGGTCTGCAAATCCTTCGGATCGAGCTTGGCCAGCACTTGTTTGGCCGAGACGCGGTCACCGACATCGACCATGCGCTGGATGATCTTGCCACCGACCCGGAACGACAGTTCGGTCTGCACGCGGGCCTGCACATCGCCGGTGAGGGTCACGGCGGCGGCGTAATTGGCGGGGTTCACCTCCTGCACGAAGACCCGGGGCAGGTATTCCTCCGGGGCCTCTTTCTCGCCACACGCACTCAATAAAGCGAACAGACTGAGCATGACCACTGTTTTCAATCCGGGACTCGCCATGCAGACTCCTTCCTGTGTACGAACGTGCAAGTGACGATACGACTGTGAGCTTAGAACAGGGTTCCGAGTCTGTGTGCGCGAATCTTATACTCCCGGCGATCGTTCCCACGCGCTGCGTGGTAACGCCGCCACGGACGCTCTGCGTCTGCCTGTGACGCGCAGCGTCACGGGATGCATTCCCACGCAGAACGTGGGAACGATCAATGAGGATTCAATGCTCAAGACCCTCGCGATGGCCAATTACCGCTCGATCAATAAATTGGTAATCCCGCTGCGGCGGCTCAACCTGATCACCGGCCCCAACGGCAGCGGCAAGTCCAACCTGTACCGGGCGCTGCGGCTGCTGGCGGAAACCGCTCAGGGCGGCGTGGTCAATGCGCTGGCCCGAGAGGGCGGGCTCGACTCGACGTTCTGGGCCGGGCCGGAAACCATCAGCCGGCGCATGCGCAACGGCGAGGTGCCGATCCAGTCCACCGTGCGCCAGGGCGTCAAACGCCTGCGCCTGGGCTTTGCCGGGGAAGATTTCAGCTATTCGATCGCCCTGGGATTGCCGGAGCCGAGCCTCTCGTACTTTTCCCTCGACCCGGAAATCAAAAAGGAATGCATCTGGGCCGGGCCGCTCTATCGTCCGGCCAGTCTGCTGGTGGATCGCGACGGGCCGATGATCCGTACCCGCGACGGACGCAGCTGGGACGTGCTGGCCCAGCACACGCCGAACTTCGACAGCCTGTTCGATCAGGTCGGCAGCCTGCGCACCTCGCCGGAGGTGTTCCAGATGCGCGAGTTCATCCGCCGCTGGCGCTTCTACGATCACTTTCGCAGCGACGCCGACGCCCCGGTGCGCCAGCCGCAACTGGGCACGCGCACGCCGGTGCTGCATCACGATGGCCGCGATCTGGCGGCGGCGTTGCAGACCATCCGCGAGATCGGCGACCCCGAGGCGTTGCAGGCGGCGATCAGCGATGCCTTTCCCGGTGCACGACTGAACATCGCGCCGCTGGCGGGCGGACGCTTCGCCATCGAGTTCTTTCAGGAAGGGTTGTTGCGGCCGTTGTCGGCAGCGGAACTGTCGGATGGCACGTTGCGCTATCTGCTGCTGGTCGCCGCGCTGCTGACGCCACGCCCGCCGTCGCTGATGGTGCTGAACGAACCGGAAACCAGCCTGCACCCGGACCTGCTGCCGGCGCTGGCGCGGCTGATCATTCGAGTGTCGGAGCAGTGTCAGGTGTGGGTGGTGTCCCATGCCCGGCGCTTGATTTCGGCGTTGCAGGAAGACCCGGAATGCAATTGCATCGTGCTGGAAAAGACCCTCGGCCAGACCGGGATCGTCGGGCAGAGGGTGCTGGATGAGCCGGCGTGGAATTGGCCTGATTAGGCACCGACTTTGGAGGCATAAGGAAAAGAATTTAAATACCGTTAAAGCATATTGATATCACGCGAAAAACTATCCTGCGGGTTTGCCCCGACAGAATAAGAAGGCTATTTTTTCCTTTCGCTGTAGGAAGGATCTTTTTTTCATAAAAGGCCTCCAAGGACGAACAGCTTTTGGCCAGACTCCCCCGGCCGAACTCATAACAAGGAAGAGAACATGGACGTAAAAGTGCCGCAGCGACCGGACCCGCAGGATTTCGTGAAATGGCTGGTGGCCTTGCGCAGGGCGCTGAAAACCAGCGCTGCCTGAGTTATCCACACGCCAGAAAAAACGCCGATGACCATCGCTGGTCATCGGCGTTTTTTTCAACCTTGAAGGGGGGTGCTGCTGCGTCGGATCAGAACGCCGGCAATACCGCGCCGTTGTACTTCTTCTCGATGAACGCTTTGACTTCAGGGCTGGTCAGGGCAGCGGCCAGTTTCTTGATGGCGTCGCTGTCCTTGTTGTCTTCACGGGCGACCAGGAAGTTCACGTAAGGCGAATCCGCACCTTCGATCACCAGGGCGTCCTTGGTCGGGTTCAACTTGGCTTCCAGCGCGTAGTTGGTGTTGATCATGTCCAGGTCGACTTCTTTCAGAACACGCGGCAGCAGGGCCGACTCCAGTTCCTTGAACTTGAAGTTGTGCGGGTTCTTGGCGATGTCTTTCGGCGTGGCCAGGGCGTTCTTCGGATCTTTCAGTTCGATCAGGCCAGCCTTCTGCAGCAGGATCAGAGCGCGACCGCTGTTGCTGCCTTCGTTCGGAATGGCGATGGTAGCGCCGTCCGGCAGTTCAGCCAGGGTCTTGTACTTGCTCGAGTAGCCACCGAACGGTTCAACGTGCACGCCTTGCACGGTCACCAGGTACTTGGCCTTGTCATCCTTGTATTTGCCGGCGTTGAAGCTGTCCAGATAAGGCTTGGTCTGGAAGTAGTTGGCATCCAGACGCTTCTCGCCCACCTGTACGTTCGGCTGAACGTAGTCGGTGAAAACCTTGATTTCCAGATCCACGCCTTCTTTGGCGAGGGTCGGCTTGATCAGCTCGAGGATCTCGGCGTGTGGCACCGGCGTCGCGGCCACCACCAGTTTCTCGCCGGCCTGGGCCAGGGAAGCCGTCAGAGCAGCCGCCAATGCGGTAAACAACAGAACCTTTTTCATGCAGTGTCCTTATCGAAAATCACGGTCGTCATCGACGACGGCATTAATACGTGTGCCAGCGATGTGCTACTGCTGGCGTGAAGCGGACAATACCGGGATTTTTTATTCCCGGACAATAACGTTTATTCAGCTTCATATTCCATTTTGTTCATGTTGAACAAAAGGGTTACAACGCCTCGCTCAGGCTCAACAGCCATTCTTTCAATGCCTTACGTTCATCGGCAGTGCCGTTGAGGCTGATGCTCGCCACCTGACGTTCGATCTGAACCAGCGGCCCAGACACCTCGGGCAGGTTCAGGTGCTCCGGCAGGATTTCGTCGCCGGTGCTCACCAGCAACGCAAAATGAATGACGTTTTCCAGCTCCCGGGTGTTGCCCGGCCAGCTGTGCTGTTCCAGCATCTGCTGCGCCGCTTCGCTGATCAAAGGCACCGGCAGATCCAGACGCTGGCTGTAGATGCCGAGGAAGTACTCGGCCAACGACAGAATGTCGCCAACCCGCGCGCGCAATGCCGGCAGTTCCAGATGGCCTTCGCTGAGATAGTGATAAAGCCGCTCGTGGAATTTCCCCGCCGCCACCGCTTGCGCCAGATCGATGCTGGTCGCGGCGACCAGACGCACGTCCACGGGGCTTGGTTGATGAGCGCCGACGCGGGTCACTTCGTGGTTTTCCAGCGCGGAAAGCAACTTGATCTGGATCGGCAGCGGCAGGTCGCCGATCTCGTCCAGGTACAAGGTGCCGCCGTTGGCCGAGCCGAACCAGCCGGCGCGACTGCTGGCCGAGCCGCTGTAACTGCCGGCGGCATAACCGAACAATTCCGCGTCGGCGTAAGTCGGGCTGATCGCCCCGCAATTGACCGAGACAAACAAGCCGCTGCGATCACTGGCGCGATGAATGTGACGGGCGAGCAATTCCTTGCCGGTGCCGGTCTCGCCGCGAATCAACACCGAAATCGAGCGCGGTGCGAGTTGGGCCATTTCTTCGCGCAACTGGCGCGAGCGCGGATCAACGAACACCAGCGCCTTGGCGCGGATGCTCAGGGGACTTTTTTCCGCATCGGGAAAGGTCAGCAACGGCTGACCGAAGGTTTCAAGACTCATGGCAGACTCCCGCCCCAAATCGCCGGGAGACGGGGGCGTTGAAAAAAATAAATTGGGTCAGGCACGGCGCCGGGCGTGGTGTTCCATGCGGTTTTGCAGGCGATACAGATAAGCGAATCCCTGCTCCCAGCGTTGATGCCCGGACTTCACGTTGATATGGCCGGCGCCGGCGAGAATCCCCGCCTCGGCGCCCCAGTTGCGCGCCAGTTCCAGCGCACGCGGCGCACTGACGGCGGCGTCGTTGTCGGAGCTGACCACCTGGCTCGGGAACGGCAGCAGATCGCTCGGGATCGGTGCGAAATTGCGCAGTGCCGGCACGCACGCCGGACGCTCGACATCCGCTGGCGCCACCAGCAGCGCCCCGCGCACCTGACGCAAATGATGCAGTGGCGCGGTGGCCGCCCAGTGCGCCACGGTGATGCAGCCCAGGCTGTGCGCGATGAGGATCACCGGCGAGCTGTCGGCGGCAATCGCCTCGGCCAGCGCCGCGACCCAGTCTTCACGACGCGGCGTCAGCCAGTCGGCCTGCTCCACCCGCACGCTGTTGGGCAGGCTGTTCTGCCAGTGGGTTTGCCAATGATCTTCTGGCGATCCTTGCCAGCCCGGCACAATCAGATAGCGGATTGATTCGTTGCGCATGGGGAGCTCTCCTGCGTCGTGTCTGTTCCTGAACGAGTATAGGGACGGTATATATATTCGTTAAGGAATAAGAAGCTATTTATTAAGACCTTAAAAGAATATTAAGCCGCAAACAAAAAAGGGGCCGCACCCTGCCAAGGAGACGGCCCCGGAAAAACCTGAAACCCTTATCGTGCAGTGATCACCGACAGCTTGGTGATGCCTGCCCGCTCAATCGAAGCCATGGCTCGCGCCACTTCGCCGTAATTCACTCCGTCGTCCGCCTGCAATTGCACGCGCACTTCCGGGTCCTTGGCCTTGGCCGATTTGAGGTTGAACTCCAGCAGATCCGGCTGGATTTCGTCCTTGTTGATAAACAGTTTCCCCGCACCGTCGATGCTCACCACCAACGGGTCTTTCTGCTCGACCGGCGCCACCGCTTCGGTCTTCGGCAGGTTGATCGGTATTGCGTTGGTCAGCAGCGGCGCGGTGACGATGAACACCACCAGCAGCACCAGCATCACGTCCACCAGCGGCGTCACGTTGATCTCGCTCAGCACCTCGTCGCTGTCTTGCGTGGAGAAGGCCATATCAGGACGCCTCCTTCACTTTTATTGCGTTGCCCTGGGCCGCTGCCTTGTGCGCGGTCGGGTGAATCAGCACGCGGAACGCGCTCTTTTGCGCCAGGCTGTAGAAGTCGTGGGCAAAGTCCTCCAGGTCCGCCGCCGTCAGTTTCAGACGACGCAAAAAGTAGTTGTAAACCAGCACCGCCGGCACCGCGACCGCGATCCCCACACCGGTGGCGACCAGCGCCGCCCCGATCGGTCCTGCGACCGTTTCCAGGCTCGCCGAGCCCGCCGCGCTGATGCCTTTGAGCGCTTCCATGATTCCCCACACCGTGCCGAACAGGCCAATGAACGGCGAGGTGCTGCCAATACTCGCGACCACCGCCAGACCGGTTTCCAGCGAACGACGCTCGCGGACGATCTGCTGGCGCAAGGCACGTTCGAGGCGATCCTGATGGTTGATCGCCTGGCTCAGGTCATTGGCCTGCGGCGCCTCGCCCACTTGTATCGCCGCATAACCGGCCTGTGCCACCCGCGCGGCCGCGCCGGGCTGGGCTTCGCTCAACTCGGCGGCGGAGTCCAGACTCGACGCCGCCCAGAAGCGCTTGTGAAATTTGCGGTCCTGCGCCTTCAGCCGGCCGAACTGCAGCGCCTTGAGCAATGCCAGCCCCCAGGTGGCGACGGAGAAGACCACCAGCAGCCAGATCACCGCGCTTTCGATGGATTCCAGTGGAGATGCCAGTAACGTCATGATGTGTTCCCTCGTGTAAACATTTCGCGCGAATTTGGTTTCGGTTTAGTGAATCTTGAAATCGATGGGTACGCTGACCCAGCCGTCCCGGGCGACATCACCCTGCTTGGCCGGCACGAAGCTCCAGCGCTTCACGGCGTCCAGCGCCGCGTCGTCGAGCTGTTGCCGGCCACTGCTTTTCTGAATCTGGATCTCGCCCGGTTTGCCGTTGGCCAACACGTGCACCCGGAGCAACACCGTGCCTTCCCAACCGCGACGCTGGGCCAGCGACGGATATTCCGGCGCCGGGTTCTTCAGGTACGCGGCGTTGGCCGAGGCCGGCGTCACCGGCGCAGGCGCCGCCGGTGCAGGTGGCGCGGGCGCAGCGACCGGGGCGGCCGGTTGTGGCGGCGCCGGTGGTTGCTCGACCGCTTTGGGCGCCGGTTTCGGTACGGGTTTGGCCACCGGTTTCGGTTTGGCAATCGGCTTCGGTTTCGGTGGCGGCTTGGTGGCCAGTTCGTCTTCCACCGGCGGCGGTGGCTCGACCACAGGTGCCGGTGGCGGCGGGACAACCACAGGCGGCGCCGGGGGTGCCGGGCGCGAAAACTCAATGGTCATCGGTGGAATTTCCGGCGGCACGATCGGCAGCGCCGGCGTCGGATGCTGGTTGATCCAGTAGATCACCGCGCCGTGCACCACCAGCGCCAGAACGCCGAGCAGAATCGTTTCGCGGCGACTCAGAATGCCCTTGGGCGCACGCTGCAAACGCAGCTGCCCCAACGGCACGCGATGGGGCCGGCCGAGATCGACCAACTCGCCGCTCGGCGCCTGGCGCCACAGCACCTCCTGTGCGCTGGCGGCGGTCTGAACATTGCCCATTGATTGACTCCCTGCGGTCTCTTTGCGTTTTTTCGCTTAGCCGATTCGCCGTTTGTTGAATCCCCCACGGCGTGATCGATGGGGCAATCATTGGGCCCGCGGCTTATCTCCGAAAGTAATCTTTCATGTTATGGATAGACGTTTATGGAATACATGAACCGGTCATTTCCGCCGGAGCCACGGCCTGCAAGGCTTTCAGCGATTCGTCGAAATCGACATGCTTTCCCGGCATAAAAAGTATTCATCCAAGGCATCGGTTGATCGATGACCCGGGATTCAGTGACCACTCATAACGAGGTGATCGTTGACGGACTTTTTAAAAGGCAAATAAAAAGGCCGATGCATGTTTAATGCCCCGGCCGTCGATTGACGCAATTTCTTATTGCTTAAGAAACTCCCCACCCAAGTTTACAACTTCACCATCGAAGTTCACGCGGGAGCCGGTAGCCCGGAGTTTCGCGTAGTTGTGATCGGGCGAAAACAGCGTCCAGATCTGATAACCGCTATTTCCGTTCTGAGCCAGCACCGCGATTGTGATCGGGTTGTCGGTGCTGTTCTGGAAGTGGTAGTTCCCCAGCGGATGTCGTCACTCACGCCACCCTGGCTGAGGGTGCCGCTAAAGCGGCCATTGGAATCATTGCCGTCGGTGATAACCAGCTTGGCGCCAGAGTTGGCATTTACATAAGTGCCGTTAAGGCGCGACAACCCATCATCGGGTAACACATATAAAACAACGCCACACCTGTCAGGTTTGACAGGTGACAGGCCTTCGCTTTTGTCTCATAAACAAAAACGATGTTCCGGGTCTATCGATCTGTTCAAGGAGATTCGCCATGAAAACCAGACGCCTGATTTGCTTTTTACTTCTAATGCTTCCGGCCTGCATGCAGGTCGCACAAGCCGATACCACGGCGCTGACCGACGACCCGCTCAACGCCGTACCTATCGAAGGGCGCGTGACTCGCTCGGGGTCACAGCTTGCCCTTTCGGTATCGGTTCATAACAAAACCGCCGCCCCGATCAATGTCTTCCAGGGCGGCACAAAAAATCTCGTTCAACCCAAAGACTCCTGGACTTCGGATTACTCGAAAGGTGTCGTAACCCTGACGACCACCGGAAAGGATTCGAAAATCTTGTTCGTAATCGCCGAAGGACGAAGCTCCAAGTGCAAAAGCGAACTTTGTCTGACAGTGCAGTGACTTCCTGCGCAAGGCCTCAGAAGTCGTAGCGACCGGTGACGCCGAGGGTGCGCGGCGTACCGAGCAGGCCTTCATAGCCGCCGTTGCCGCCGGTCCACAGAGTCGTGTAGTAGGTTTTGTCGAAGGCGTTTTTCAGCCACAGCGAGACGTCCCACTGACCCTGATTGAAATCGCCGCGCAGGCCGGTGGAGAGATTGACCACTGCGTAGCTCGGGATCTGGCCGTAGTCGGAATCCTCGACCGTGCCCACTGCTTTGGAGCGGAATGCGTAGCTGCCGGTGACATAAGGTTGCAGGCCGTTATCCAGATTCCATTCGTACTTGCCGTTGGCGTTGCCGATCCATTTCGAGGCGCCGACCACCTGATGGCCGCTGAGGTCGCACGAGGCCGGAGCACCCGGTGCCTGGCTGACTTCCGGCGGGCACGGCGCGTCCTTGTAAGAGAGATAGCTGACGTCGTTGTACGAGCCGTTGAAGTTCAGCGTCAGGCCGCGCAGCGGAATCAAGGTGCTTTCGAACTCGACCCCGCGCGAGCGCACCGAGCCGGCGTTGGTCAGGTATTGCACACGGTTGACGTCGTCGTAGGCGTTGGTCTGGTAGGCGTTGACCTGAGTCCAGAACACGTTGGCGTTGAGCTGCAAGCGACGATCCCACAGCGTGCTCTTGAAGCCGAGTTCGGCGTTGTTGGCGCGCTCGGTGCCGATCAGTAGCGAGTCAGCTCCAGCAGTTGGTGCGGAACCCACCACAAGGTTGACCCCGCCCGATTTTTCGCCGTGAGACAGCGTGGCGTAGCCGAGCAGATCATCGGTGAAGCGATAGCTGAGGTTGAGCAATCCGGACGGGCTGGAGCTGTACTGGTTCAAATCGCCGGAATCGTAGGCGCCGGTCCGGCCGCGTCGCGCGGTGGCTGCGGCACCCGTGACAGCGGCGCCACCGACCGGCGCATCACGATTGACCCAGGCGTTCTTCTCTTCGTAGGTGCCACGCACCCCGGCGGTGAAATCCAGACGCGGGGTCAGGTGCCAGGTGCCTTGGGCGAACAACGCGAAACTGTCGGTCTTGATATGGCCACGTCCGACGCTGTTGACGTTGGCCAGCGCACCCCGTGGCGTGCCGTTCCAGATGTCCGCCTGCGGGCCGTAATAGGCGAAGGATTTGTTGTCCAGATCCGAGCCGAAGTAATAAGCGCCGAGGACGTAATCGAAGAACTCGCCCTTGGGCGACGCGAGGCGAAATTCCTGGGAGTACTGCTTGTCTTCCACCGACACCCCGGCGTTGTAGGTCGCCGGCACATTGAGGCCATCGTCGTTGCGCGGGGTGAAATTCCAGAAGCGGTAGGAACTGACCGAGGTCAGGGTGAAGTCGCTCGGCAGGGTCCAGTTGGCCTCCACCGATGTGCCGCCCTGATGCACGGTGACATGCTGGTCGTTGTCCAGATTGACCTTGCGATGCGAGCCGTTGACCAGCGTCGCGCCGGCAGCGGCGGCGCGGGCCGAGTAGAGATTGACGCCATTGATGGTCGGCCCGGTGTTGTACAGCACGCGGGTGCCGGCGCTGGAATCCTCTTCGTTGTAGTCACCGATCCAGCGCAGGTTGAAATTCTCGTTGGGCTTGAACAGCAGTTGCGCCCGGAAGCCGTCGCGGGAACCGCCGTTCAGGTCATGGCCGTTGAATTCGTTCTTGATGTCGCCGTCGCTGCGGGTGCGATAGGCAGAGATGCGTCCGGCCAACTGATCGTTGAGCGGCCCGGAAAGCGTGCCCTTGGTCTGGAAGTAACCGTCCTCGCCGACCGACGTCTCGATGCTGCGCTCCGGGGTGAAACTCGGGGCGCGGGTGCCGATGTTGATCACCCCGGCGGTGGTGTTCTTGCCGAACAACGTCCCCTGCGGCCCGCGCAGGACTTCGAGTTGTTCGATGTCCATCAGGTCGAACACCGCCATCCCCGGACGGCCCAGATACACGTTGTCGATGTACAACCCGACGCTGCCTTCCAGACCGTCACTGGCCGGGTTGTTGCCCAGGCCCCGGATCGACACGCTGGACTGGCGCGCATGCATGTAGGCGACGTTGACGCTGGGCACCAGTTGCTGCAGATCCTGAATCCGGTAGACCCGTTGCGTCTCCAGAGTCTGGCCGCTGACCACACTCATTGGCGTCGGCACGTCCTGAGAACTTTCTTCGCGACGGCGGGTGGTGACGGTCACGGTTTCCAGTTGCGAAGTGGCGTTCGCGGTCTTGCCTGCCGGTGCCGGCGCGGGAGTTTCTGCCTCAGCGGCGTAGCCGTGGGTCCAACTGGCACTCCCCGCCAGCAACAGGGCCAGAGGCAGGCGTTTGAGCCGTCGTGGCGGCGGCGGTGAAGCGAGGTTCAACGGACTCATGGGACTGCTCCTGGTCAAAAAACACGCAGACATCTTCCGTGCCGCATATTCTTTTAAGTTATTTATTTATGTTTTTACAAAGATTTACTGCATAAGAGATTGCCTTTATAAGGAGTCGACCTAATGCATATCCAATGCATTTCCCGGATATTTTTTATGTGAAAAATGCATATCGACTTGCGCCAACTCAGACACTTCATCGCCCTTGCCGAACAACGCAGCTTCGTCGCCGGTGCGCAGGCGGTGAATCTGTCGCAGTCGGCGTTCAGCCGTAGCATTCAGGCGCTGGAGCACAGCGTCGGTTGCCAGTTGGTGGATCGCGGGCGCAAGGAGTTACCACCGACCAAACAGGGCCATGTGCTGCTTGAACACGCGCGGCGACTGGTCAGCGGCGCGCAACAGATGGCC
This sequence comes from Pseudomonas sputi, assembly GCF_021603585.1. Classification (GTDB taxonomy): domain Bacteria; phylum Pseudomonadota; class Gammaproteobacteria; order Pseudomonadales; family Pseudomonadaceae; genus Aquipseudomonas; species Aquipseudomonas sputi. The sequence goes on from NZ_BQHI01000013.1 coordinate 94,190, forward strand.
AACGAGATCAGCCAGTTCAACGGGCTGGAGACGGGGGAATTACGCTTTGGTTGCGGCCCTGCGCCGGCGGCGGGATTAATCCCGCGAGCCATTGGCAGCTTCATCGGCCGATACCCGAAAGCGCGGGTGCATTACCAGGTTGATGACTGGCAGAGCCTGAGCAAAAGACTGCTGAGCGAGGAGTTCGAATTCTTCGTCGCCGACACTCGGCACTTCGAGGCGGATCCGGATTATCTGACCCACCGCTTGCGGCCACGCAAATGGCATTTCTGCTGCCGCGCCGGGCATCCGCTGGGCGCTTTCGAGCGAGTCACGGCAGAGCAACTGATGAGTTATCCACTGGCCGTGAGCATTCGCCCGCCAAACCTGCGCAAGGTCATCGTCGACCTCAGTGGCCGGCCGGATTTCGTCCCGAACGTAGAGTGCGAGAACAGCGCCAGCCTGCTCGGCGTGGTGCTGCGCTCCGATGCGATCGGCATCGTCGGCGCCTATTCGGATGCGCTGCACCAGGCCCGGGGTGAACTGGTGCGCTTGAAGGTCGAAGGGTTGGCGGATGATCTCGAGGAGCTCTACACCCGTTACGGCATTGTCAGCCGCGCCGGGTATCGGTTGTCGCCATTGGCCGAGGCGATGATCGAGCAGATCAAGGCGATTGATGCCGTGGAAGAAGAGGTGTGTTCGCTGGCGAACCTCGCCGTCTGACACACCGCCTTCGCGAGCGAGCGCGCTCCCACAGGAGTACGCGTTCCAAATGTGAGAGCGGGCTTGCTCGCGAAGGCGTCGCCACGGCCAACGATGCATTCGCTGCATATAACCCATTCCCCGAATGCACTTGCCGAACACCCTCGCCGAAAGCGAAAAACCTCGCCTGTCTTTCTGACTGGTGAACCCCATGCCCACCCCGCAAAACCCTGTGCGCAACGTGCTGTACATCATGTGCGATCAACTGCGCCGCGATTACCTGTCCTGCTACGGCCACCCGCACCTGCACACCCCGAACATCGATCGCCTGGCCGCCGCCGGCGTGCGCTTCAGCCGCGCCTACACCCAGGGCACGATCTGCGGACCGTCGCGGATGTCGGCCTACACCGGGCGTTATGTCAGCAGCCATCAGGTGGCGTGGAATGCCGTACCGCTGCCGCTGGAAGAACTGACCATCGGCGATTACCTGCGCCCTCACGGCATTCGTACCGCGCTGGTCGGCAAGACCCACGCCACGGCCAACGTGGATGCCTTGCAGCGGTTGGCGATCAACCCTGAAAGCGCCCACGCCGAAGTGCTCAATGAAGTCGGCTTCGAGCCGTACTTGCGTCACGACGGCATCTTCCCCGACGACCCGCTGTTCGATGACAAACGCGAATCCGCGCCCTACACCCACTACCTGCGCGAGCAGGGTTTCGAAGGGCGTAACCCCTGGCACGACTGGGCCAACGCGGCCGAAGGCGACAACGGCGAAATCCTCAGCGGCTGGAAAATGCGCAATGCCCATTTGCCGGCGCGAATTCCCGAGCAACATTCAGAGACTGTCTACACTACAAATCGAGCCATCGACTTCATCGGTGAGCAAGGTGAAAAACCGTGGTTTTTACACCTGTCCTACATCAAACCCCACTGGCCCTACATCGTACCGGCGCCGTACCACACTTTGTACAGTACGAAATCGATTCTCGAACCGGTACGTAATGCCTCTCCAAGCGACCACCCGGTCTATCAGGCCTTTCGCCAGCATGAGGAAAGCCTGAATTTCTCCAAAGATCCGGTACGACTGAACGTGATCCCGACGTACATGGGCCTGGTCAAACAGGTCGATGATCAGTTGGGCCGGCTGTTCGATTTCCTGCAAAGCAACGGACGCTGGGAGGACACGCTGATCGTGTTTACCAGCGATCACGGCGATTTTCTGGGCGATCACTGGCTGGGCGAGAAGGAGTTTTTGCTGGAGCAGGCGGTGGGGGTTCCATTGATCGTGCGCGACCCGCGTGCGGCGGCGGATGTCACACGGGGCACCGTGGATGAACGTCTGGCGGAAACCATCGATGGCGTGCCGACCTTTCTCGAAGCACTGGGCGTGACCGGCGCCGAGCATCGGCTTGAAGGTCGCTCGCTGATTCCGTTGCTGCACGGTGAAACTGCGGACTGGCGCCGCTATGCAATCAGTGAATACGACTACGCCTTCCAGGCCCCGGCACGTGAGCGTCTCGGCCAGCCGATCGACCGTTGCCGGATGACGATGGTGCGCAGCGAGCGCTGGAAATACCTGGCATACGACGGCTTCCGGCCGCAGCTTTTCGATCTGTTGAATGATCCGCAGGAGCTGCAGGATCTGGGCGCAGACCCGGCGTATGCGGCGGTGCGCGAAGAGCATGCGGGGTATCTGTTCGAGTGGCTGCGCGGGTTGAAGCGGCGCACGACCATCAGCCATCAGGAGATTGATGTGCGTGGGCAGCGGTTTCGTTATGGGGAGCCGGAGACCGAGAAAATCGTTCAGATTGGCGTTTGGTGATCGAGGCTGCTGTTGATCGTTCCCACGCTCTGCGAGGGAACGATCAGCGAAGCCAGCGGTGAGGCCCGATCAGACGCCGACGATTTCAGCGCCTTTGATGGTCTGACTACGCTGCCCATTCGCCCCGACCGGCACTTCCCCTCTGAGCGTCACCCGACGCACCACCCGATCCTGAGTGCCGTAGTCATCAATCGCATAATGCTGCGTCGAACGGTTATCCCAGATCGCCACATCACCGGCCTTCCAGCGCCAGCGCACGACGTTCTCCTGGCGAATCACATGGCTCTGCAACAAGCCGAACAGGTGCGCCGAATCAGCCTGGGAATAACCCTTGATGCGCTTGACGAAATGCCCCAGCAGCAAGCTCTTTTCGCCGCTGATCGGGTGTACCCGGACCACCGGGTGCTCGGTCTCGTAGACGGTCGAGGTGAAAATCTTGCGATAGCGCTCAAGCTTCTCCGCCGATACGTCCGGCTTCACGGCGGCGTAGTCGTATTCGTTGCTGTGGACGGCCACCAGTTTGTCCGCCAGTTCGCGCAGCTCGGTCGGCAGTTCGTTGTACGCCGTCGCGGTGTTCGCCCACAGCGTATCGCCACCGAACGCCGGGGCCACCACCGAACGCAGGATCGAGGCCTTCGGGTAGGCATCGACGAAGGTGACGTCGGTGTGCCAGGAGTTGGCGCGCTGCCCTTCGGCGCCGTCCAGTTCCAGCAGATAACGAGTGCCCTCGCGGGACGGCACGGTCGGGTGCGCCACCGGCTCGCCGAGCAGATGCGCAAAGGCTTCCTGACGCTGATCGTCGAGCTGGGTCTGCTCGCGAAAGAACACCACCTTGTACAGGATCAGCGCCTGTTGAATGGCTTCAACCGTCGCGGCATCCAGCTCACCGGACAGCTGCACGCCACGGATTTCGGCGCCGATACGACCGGCCACCGGATGAATGTCCAGCGCGTGGACAGCGGGTTTTACAGCGAGTGCGGCATTGCTCATGGGTAGACCCTCATCGACTGCTTGCGGTTGGACGGCAGCGAAACAACGCTCTATCTATATTCCATTTACATCTAATAGATATCTACATGCTTCGTTGACGGAATAAGAGCTTGCATTTAAAACCTCAAGCAACCTCGTCGCAAATGCCTTCGAGCTATTTTTAGGATGCCGGAAAAGCATATGGATCTTCGCCAGTTGCGCTACTTCATCGCCCTCAACGAACACCGCAGTTTTGTCCGCGCGGCCGACGCCATGGGCATCACTCAACCGGCGTTCAGCCGCAGCATTCAAGGGCTGGAGCAGGAGTTCGGCTGCGTGCTGGTGGATCGCGGCAACAAGGATCTGCGCCCCACTCCCGAGGGCCAGGTGGTGCTGCAACACGCCCTGACGCTGGTGCAGGGCGCGGCATTGCTCAGCGCCGAAGTGACGCAGATGACCAAGCTCGATGCCGGCGAACTGCACTTCGGTTGCGGCCCGGCGCCGGCGGTGAAACTGGTGCCGGACGCGGTGGCGCAATTCATCAATGCGCACCCGAAAGTGCGCACCTGCTTTCAGGTGGATAACTGGGAAAAGCTCAGCCGCGCCCTGAGCCGCGAGGAGATCGAATTCTTTATCGCCGACATTCGCCATTTCGAATCCGACCCGAATTTCCAGACCCAGCCGCTGACGCCCAAACGCGGGGTGTTTTTCTGTCGGCCGGGGCATCCGCTGCTGGCCAAGGAAAGCTTGTCGACCAACGACATGTTCGACTACCCGCTGGCGACCACGCTGATCCCGCCAGGCATTCGCAAACTGCTGGCGAATCTCAGCGGACGGATCGATTTCTCACCGACCATCGAGACCGAGCATTTTCCGGCGCTGGTGAAAGTGGTGCTGCAATCCAACGCAATCGGCGTGGGCACCGAAGAGGCGTTTGTCGAAGATATCGCCCAGGGCTCGCTGGCACCGCTGCACTGGCGCAATCTGCCGCAGAACCTGGAAAGCATGAATGCGCGGTGCGGGATTGTGAGTCGCACGGGATTCCGGCTGTCACCGGCGGCGCGGGCGATGATCGAGACGCTGGTGGCGGTGGATAAACAGCAGATCGGCGTCGCGGTTTGAGGGTCATTCCCACGCTCGGCGCGGGAATGACCGCATGACTCAGAGCTTCGCAGCCGCCAGCTCAGGCGCCACCCACTCGTTCACCTTGAACGGCTTGCGAATCAGCTTCTGCTGCGCCGCCAGATCGACCTTGCCCTGCAGGTTCTGAAGGAACAGCGGATCCAGTGTCGACGGGAATACTTCACTCAGGTTCTGATCCTTCAGATCCTGGGTGAGGATCACCGATGGATAGCTCGCCAGCCCCGACACAAGCTGCACATAGGCGTCCTTGTTGCTGTCCTGCGTCAACCACTCCACCGCCTGCTGCTGCGCCTTGAGCAGTTTCGCCACGGCTTGCGGATGCCCGTCGACAAACTTGCCGGTGCCCACCAGCACCGACTGCACACTGCCGGCGCCGCCTAGGTCTTTGGTGTTAAGCGGCAACTCGGCCAGGCCTTTGGCCTGCAACGCGGTCAGCCCGGAGCTGCCCCATGACGCATCAATCTGCTTCGCCGCCAGCGCAGCAACTGCTGCGTTGAAATCGAGGTTGATGACTTTCACATCCTTCTCGCTCAAGCCCACGCTGGCCAGCGCCGCATCGAACGACAATTGGGTAGCAGTGCCGCGGAAGATCGCCACGCGCTTGCCCTTGAGATCCTGCAACGTCTTGATCCCCGAACCCGGCACCACGCCCAGGTATTGCTTTACACCGCGGGCACTGGCGCTGAGCAGGCGCGTATCCAGTCCGTTGGATTTGCCGATGATGGCCGCCAGATCTCCGAGATAGGCCAGGTCAACCTGGCCGTTGGCGAACGCTTCGTTGATCACAGGTCCAGCGCCCTTGAAGAAACTCCACTGAATCTTGATGCCCTGATCGGCGAAGGCTTTTTCGAAGATCTGTTGATCGCGCAACACGTCCACGATGCCCCCGCCGCTGTGCTGGGTACCGGCGCTCAGATCAGGCACGGCAATCCTGATTTCCTTGAGCTCGTCGGCCTGGGCAGAAAACGCCAGCAGCCCCGCCAGCGCCGGCACGGCAAACAGACTGATGACACGTTTGAAAGGAATGTTCATGGGTACGGCTCCTGATTACGACGGGCATTGAGGAGCCGAAAGTAGGCACATTCCGCATTAGCGTTTAAATACTTAAAAAGCACATTTTTATAGCTTTTAACGCTAAGCCATAGTCCGAAGGACCTGTAGATCGATATGCATGCAGAGCATCAAAAATATTCTCCGAATGCATTGGATGCGCATGGGCTGGAGGCCTTAAATGGTCTGGCTTATCTCCCAATAGCATTGAATTGAAGTTTTATATATCTAATTTGCATACCGCACTTCCATGAAGGCAGGCCTGCCTGCAACCCGACAACGGAGGTCACCCATGGCCCGACAATCCCTGCTCAGCCTGCCGCTGCCCGCACCACCGCTGAAAGCACGGCGCTCATGGCCAAGCCTTGGCCAGCGCCTGCTGCCGTGGCTGTTGCCCCTCACCCTGTTCGCCCTGTGGTGGCTGGCGGCGCGCAATCAATGGATGAGCGAACAGATCCTGCCGGCGCCGTCACTGGTGTGGAACAGCGCGATCGAGTTGTCTCAGGGCGAGTTATGGAGTCACTTGTGGATCAGCCTGCAACGGTTGTTCTGGGGACTGCTGGCAGGCGTTACCGCCGGCGCGGTGCTCGGTGCGGCGCTGGGCTTCAGCCGTCGCCTTGAACGCTTGATCTTCCCGACCTTCGCCGGCCTGGCCCAGGTGCCGACGCTGGCGTGGATTCCGCTGTTCATGGTGTTTTTCGGCATCGGCGAAACGCTGAAACTGGTGGTGCTGATCAAGGCCATCGTGGTGCCGGTGACCCTGCACACGCTGGTCGGCGTGCGCGATGCGCAACCGAAACTGCGTGAAGCCGCCGCCGTGTTGCGCCTGCCGCCACGCCTGTTGATCCGCCGACTGGTACTGCCCGCCGCCCTGCCGGCGTTCATGGCCGGCGTGCGTCTGGCACTCGCCGCTGGCTGGACTTCATTGCTCGCGGTGGAGCTGCTGGCCTCCAGCGAAGGCATCGGTTACCTGATGGTCTGGGCGCGTCAGCTGTTCATGCTCGACATCGTCTTCGTGTGCATCGTCGTAATCGGCCTGATCGGCGTGGCGATGGATCGCGGCATCGGTCTGCTGGACAGGAAACTGGTGCACTGGCCGCACCCGGCCACGGCGGAAATTCGTCGCGGCCCGCGCTACGAAGGCTGGCAGCGCGTACAGCCGTGGCTGCTGCCACTGGCGCTGTTTGCCCTGTGGCAACTGGCGGTCGACCAGCAATGGATCGATGCCAACATTCTGGTCAGCCCGTGGGTGGTGCTTGAGGCGACGAAAAACGGATTGCTCGACGGCACGTTGATTTCGGGCATGGCCCTGAGCCTGGGCCGCACCCTCGGCGGCCTGTTGATTGGCGGCGGCCTCGGCCTCGTGCTGGGTTTGCTGCTGGGTCTGTCGCGCACCAGCGAACGCGTACTCGGCCCGACCCTCGCCGCCCTGCGCCAGATTGCGATTTTCGCCTGGGTGCCGCTGCTCACCGCCTGGTTCGGCCTGGGCGAACTGGCCAAGTGGGTGTTCGTCGCCCTCGCCGCGTTCTTTCCATTGTTTGTCGCGACTCAACGCAGCGTCGCCAACCTCTCACCACAGCTCAACGAAGCCGCGAAGGTCCTGCGGCTGAGCCTCGGCCAGCGCCTGCGTCGATTGGTGTTGCCGGGCGCTGCACCGGGGATTTTCGCCGGCCTGCGTCTGAGCCTGATCTACGCCTGGCTCGGCACCATCGGCGCCGAATATTTCATGCCGTCCAACGGCGGCATCGGCAGCCAGATGATCGGCGCCCAACAACTGCTGCGCATGGACCTGATCATGGCCGGGATGCTGCTGGTCGGCCTCACCGGCGCCCTGCTCAACCTCATTGGCCAACGCCTTGAAATCCGCGCCACCCGCTGGAGACACGCATGAACGCACCGATTGTCAGCTTCAACCATGTAGGCAAATCCTTCGACGTCGACGGCTTCGAACTGGAGGCGATTCGCGAATTCAACCTCGACATCGCCGAGGGCGAGTTTGTCGCCATCGTCGGCTCCAGCGGCTGCGGCAAATCCACCTTGCTGCGTTTGCTGGTAGGCCTCGACACGCAATTTCGCGGGCAGATCAGCGTCGATGGCAAAGCCGTCAGCGGCATCGGCGGCGAGCGTGGCATCGTGTTTCAGGAACATCGTTTGTTCCCGTGGCTGACGGTGGCCGACAACATCGGTCTGGGCCTGGTCAACGAGCCGCTGAGTGCCGCTGAAAAGCAGCAACGCACCAACGACTTCATCGAACTGGTAGGCCTGCGCGACTTCACCCGCGCCTACCCGCATCAACTCTCCGGCGGCATGGCCCAGCGCGTGGCGATTGCTCGCGGACTGGTAGCAAGCCCACGGATCCTGCTGCTCGACGAACCCTTTGGCGCCCTCGATGCCCTGACCCGCCAGCAGATGCAGGACGAACTGCTGGCGATTCGCGAACGGGCGAAAATCACCACGATTCTGGTCACCCACGATGTCGAGGAAGCGATTTTCCTCGCCGACCGCGTGGTGGTGATGGAACCGCGCCCCGGCCGGATCAAACAGGTGGTGGACATCGCCCTGCCCCATCCGCGCCAACGCAGCAGTTTCGACTTCCATCAGTTGCGCGAAGAACTGCTGCACGAACTGACCCATGACGACCATTACCAACCGAGCGCACCGGTGCAGATCCGCGATCTGCCGCTGTCGTTCATTGCCTGCTGAACAGGAGCCTGTCGATGCCGCAACGTCCCAACTTTCTGGTGATTCTGGCCGATGACCTGGGCTTCTCCGACATCGGCGCGTTCGGCGGCGAAATCGCCACGCCGAACCTCGATGCCCTGGCCAACAACGGCCTGCGCCTGACCGATTTTCACACCGCACCGACCTGCTCGCCAACCCGCTCGATGCTGCTCACCGGCACCGATCACCACATCGCCGGCATCGGCACCATGGCCGAAGCGCTGACCCCGGAGCTGATCGGCAAACCGGGTTACGAGGGTTACCTCAACGACCGCGTCGTCGCGTTGCCGGAGTTGCTGCGCGAGGCCGGTTACCAGACCTTGATGAGCGGCAAATGGCACCTGGGCCTGACCGCCGAACTGGCGCCCCACGCCCGTGGTTTCGAGCGTTCGTTCTCGCTGCTGCCTGGCGCGGCGAATCACTACGGGTTCGAACCGACCTACGATGAGCACACGCCCGGTCTGCTGAAATCCACCCCGGCGCTGTACATCGAGGACGACAGGTTCATCGCCGAGTTGCCCAAGGATTTCTATTCCTCCGACGCCTTCGGCGACAAGCTGTTGCAGTACCTCAAGGAGCGCGACCAGAGCCGGCCGTTCTTCGCTTACCTGCCGTTTTCAGCGCCGCACTGGCCGTTGCAGGCGCCCGCCGATATCGTCGAAAAATACCGTGGCCGTTATGACGCAGGGCCGGAAGTGCTGCGCCTCGAGCGTCTGGAAAAGCTTAAGTCGCTGGGGCTGATCGAGCCGGATGTCGAACCGCATCCGCTGATCCAGCTGACCGCGCAATGGGCAGCGCTGAGCGATGAGCAAAAACGCATTTCCGCCCGGGCCATGGAGGTCTACGCCGCGATGGTCGAGCGCATGGACTGGAACATCGGCCGCGTCGTCGATTACCTGCGCCAGCAGGGCCAGCTCGACAACACCTTCATCCTGTTCATGTCCGACAACGGTGCCGAAGGCGCGCTGCTGGAAGCCTTCCCGAAATTCGGTCCGGAGCTGATGACGTATCTGAGCCAGCATTACGACAACAGCCTCGACAACATCGGCCGCGCCAATTCCTATGTCTGGTACGGGCCGAACTGGGCGCAGGTGGCGACTGCGCCTTCACGCCTGTTCAAGGCTTTCACCACCGAAGGCGGGATTCGCGTTCCGGCGCTGCTGCACTATCCGCAACTGCCGCTGAAGGGGCAGATCAGCCATGGTTTCGGCACGGTGATGGACATCACGCCGACCATCCTCGATCTGGCCGGCGTGCGCCATCCGGGCAAGCAGTGGCACGGCAACCCGGTGGCGCCGTTGCGCGGTAAATCGTGGCTGGGTTTCCTGTCCGGCGAGACGGCGCAGGTGCATGACGAGCACACCGTCACCGGCTGGGAATTGTTCGGGCGCCGGGCGATTCGGCAGGGGCAGTGGAAGGCGGTGTGGATCCCGGGCCCGGTGGGGCCGGCGACCTGGCAGCTTTATGATCTGGGCAGTGATCCGGGGGAAATTCATGACCTGGCGTCGAGTCAGCCGCACAAGCTTGAAGCGCTGATCGAGCATTGGCAGCGGTATGTGGAGGAGACCGGGGTGATTCTAAGCGAGTCGCCGTTTCAGCCGGATTGAGGGTAGCTGACGCAACGCTATCGCCGGTTGGCCGGCAATAGCCTCGGATACCTTCAAGCCTGAGCCGTCTGCACTTCTTTCTGCTGGACTTCTTCCTTGCGAACAAACCGGTTCGCCCGCCCGAACGTCCCGAAATCATTGAACCTGACGCCCATCTCCCGCATCACCTTATGCGCCACCGGTACCGTCAACTGGCGAATGTAAAACGGCTCCTTCACCACAAAATGATGAATCCCGTGACTGCTGCCGAAGTTGAAGCAGAACGCCTGCAACGGCCACAGCCACCACGGGTTCAACACCTGGCACTGCTGAAGGACATTACCCGGTTCCACATCCCCGTAGTAATGCATGTTCGAACTGATGAAGTGCAGGCAAAAGGTGCGCAACACGTTCGGGCCAATGATCACCACGGCGGCGATATCGATGACCTGCATCACCGCCAGTGTGGTCGCTGACCATTCAATCGGCGAGCCCATCAGGTAGGCGATCCCGTTGGCGGCATGGAACCCGAGAAACACATACCACGCGCCCCAATGCACTAGCGCCAACGGTGCGTACACCTTCAGCGTGCGTTTGATGATGCTGAACTTGTGCGCCCAGGTCTTGGCCCGCAGCATGCGGATGAACGCCGACATCACGTTGTCCCCGACCATCAGCAACCGCGCAAAACCCCAGGGCTCGCCGTTGGTGATCGCCCGTTCTTCCATGTCGGCTTCGGTGCCGGACACCTTGTGATGATTGAGGTGCAAATGACGGCGAATCCACGGGTTGATCGTGCTCGGCCGCGCCAGCCATACCAGCCCCATCATCAGGTTGTGCGGCACGCGCTGTTTGCGGAAATACATGCTGTGGATCAGGTCGTGTTCGAGTTCGTGGGTCAGCGAAGCGAAAAACGCGTTGAGCAACAGGCACGCCCACCAGGCCATGTGCCCGGTGATATAGAGCGCCGCCGAACCGATCATCCCGGCCAGGGCAAACGCCAAAATCCCCGCGCCGAGGGCGTCCTGATGCTGGAGAATCGGGTAGCGCTCGCGCAGCTCGACGCCTTTGGCCAGCACCACTTCGCGAATATGCGCTGATCGCTGGGCAGCATTGTGTCGCTGGGGACTTGCAGAAGTACGGTCCATGCTTCCATCCTCTGGTTATTGATGTTCGCATCCTGCCCCGCGCAGGATCCGGACGCGGTAGCCGAGAACGCCAACCTGTTGACCGGAAGCGCCAATCAGCATGAAGGAACCGACTTCTCTCGCCAGCTGGACCCGTGCCCTGCGCAAGCAACTCGACGCGCTGGGGCTGGACAGCACTGCCCTGTGCCAGCAGGCCGGGCTCGATCCGCAACTGATGGACGACCCGAATGCCCGCTATCCGTTGTCCGCGACCACCCGCCTGTGGGAAATCGCGGTACAGGTGAGCGGCGATCCGGCGATCGGCTTGCGGGTGTCGCGGTTCGTCAGCCCCACGACCTTTCACGCGCTGGGCTATGCGTTAGTGGCCAGCGGCAGCCTGCGGGAAGTGTTCGAGCGGATCGTGCGTTATCACCAGGTGGTCAGCGACGCGCTGGAACTGGAGCTGACCCGCACTGAGGACCGCTACCGCTTTCGCCTGAAAATCCCCACCGCCAACCCGGCGCCCGCCTTCGAAGCCATCGACGCCTTCGCCGCGATCTACGTGCGCACCTGCCGCAATCGCCTGGGCCGCGACTACGCGCCGCTGGCGGTGTATCTACGTCGCCCGGAACCGACCGATGCGCATCAATGGCACAAGGTGTTCCGTTCGCCGGTGCATTTTTCCGCCGAAGAGGACCGCATCGAATTCGCCCTCACCGACTTCGACAGCCACCTCGACGACGCGAACCCGGAACTGGCCGAGCACAACGAAGCGGTACTCAAGCGCACTCTGGCCCAGCTCAAGCCCCTGACCTGGGAGCGCAAGGTGCGTGACGCCATCGAAGAACAACTGCCCGAAGGCGAACCCAGCGCCGAACGCATCGCCCAGGCCCTGCACCTGAGCCTGCGCAGCCTGCAACGGCATCTGGCGGACGAGGGTTGTCGCTTCGATACGTTATTGAATGAAAGCCGCGAAAACCTCGCACTGCTGCACCTGCGCGATCCGCAATGCTCGCTGAGTGAGGTCAGTTACCTGCTGGGATTTGCCGACACCAGCAGCTTCAGTCGGGCGTTCAAACGCTGGACCGGGATGACGCCGGGGCAGTTTCGGGATCAGTTGCGCTGAAGGGGCTGGAATTTGTACTGAATCGACCAGCCTCTTCGCGGGCAAGCCCGCTCCCACAAGGATTGGGGCGTACAGAAATCCGCGTCACACCTCGACTACTGTGGGAGCGGGCTTGCCCGCGAAGAAGCCATTCAGATCGCTGCAAATCCAAGCTCAAAAACCGTACCCGTTGCACCACTGCTGACCCGCACCCGCCCCCCATGTAATTGCATGATCGACTGCACGATTGCCAGTCCCAATCCGCCGGAGTCTCCCGGTTCCGCGCGGGACGGGTCGACGCGGTAGAAGCGGTCGAACAGTTTGCCCAGGTGCTCATCCGCGATGACCGGGCCGACGTTGTGGACTTGCAGCCAGCACAGGCCTGGTTCATCGCGCCGGCGCAGGCGGATGACCGAACCGGCATCGGCATGGCGCACGGCGTTGGCCAACAGGTTGCCCAAGGCGCGTTGCAGCAGTTGCTGATCCGCCAGCAACTCTCCGCTGAACGTGTTTTCGAGGCGGATTCCCCGGTCATCGGCCAGGGCTTCGAAGTAGTCGCACAACTCATCGCCGATGTCGTGCAACTTCAGCGTGCGCAGATCGAGTGCCCGTTCAGCCTGCTCTGCGCGAGCCAGGAACATCAGGTTCTCGGCCATGCGCTTGAGCCGTTCGAACTCGTCCATGTTCGACGCCAGCACCTCCTGATACTCCGCACTGCTGCGTGGATGATTCAGAGCCTGTCCGTTGCTGGCGAGCAGCGTGTGCAGGGGCGTGCGGATTTCGTGGGCGAGGTCGGCGGAAAACTGTGAGAGGCGCTGGAAGCCGTCGTCCAGCCGCCCGAGCATGCCATTCAGCGCGAGCACCGGCTCCAGCAATTCCGCTGGCGTGCCGGCGGTAGGAACCCGTTGGTCGAGGCTGCGCAGGTCGATGCCGCGCAGCGCTTCACTCAGCTTGCGCAGAGGTCGCAAACCACGGCGCAACAGCACCAGGCCCAACGTGAAGGCGAGCACGGCGCCCAGGCCGACGACCAGATACAAGCGCAGGCGATAGCTGCCGAGCATTTGTTCACGCTCGCTCAGCACTTTGCCGGCGATCACGGTCAGTGATTCACCGTTCGGGCCCTGGGCCTGACCCGACAACAGGGCCAGCTCGACACCGTCCGCCGCCTGCCAGGTCAACACATCGCGGCGTTGCGGCGGTTGATCCCGGGGGATGGCCTGCACGGGTGGCAATGCACGTTGGCGAGGGTTGATCGTGATCACATTCGAGCCGTCCGCGCGCTGCACCAGCAGCAAACTGTCGAGGTTGCCGAGCATGTTCTGGTACAGCCGTGGCCGGGCCTGCAAGGCGCCGAGGCTGTCGCTGTCGGCGAGCAACGCGCGCACCTGTTCCAGGCGACCGAGCAAGGCCATGTCGTCGCGCCAGGCGATTTCCGAGGCCAGCGAGCGATACAGGAACACGCCAATCACGCTGAGCACCAACGCGCAGACGGCGGCGAACGCCAGGGCCAGGCGCCAGGCGATGGATCTAGTGCGCATCGTCGGGCGCTTCGAGTTGATAGCCGACCCCGCGCACGGTGTGGATCAGCTTCGGCATGTACGGATCATCGACTTTCGAACGCAGCCGGCGCACCGCGACTTCGACCATGTTGGTGTCGCTGTCGAAATTCAGGTTCCACACCTGCGAAGCAATCAGCGTGCGCGACAGCACTTCGCCCTGACGACTGGCGAGCAGATGCAGCAGGGCGAACTCCTTGTTGGTCAGGGCGATGCGCTGGCCGCCACGGCTGACCCGACGGCGCAGTACGTCGATTTCCAGATCGGCGATGTTGTACGACTCGGCCTCGCGCAGCGGCCCGCGCCGCAACAACGTGCGCACCCGCGCGAGCAATTCGGCGAAGGCGAACGGCTTGAGCAAATAGTCATCGGCCCCCAGTTCGAGGCCGCGCACGCGGTCTTCGATGGCGTCCTTCGCCGTCAGGAACAGCACCGGCGTGGCGCCGCGCTGGCGGATTAGCTGGAGCAATTGCCAGCCGTTGAGGCCCGGCAGCATCACGTCGAGGATGATCAGGTCATATGCCTGCTGCTCAATAAAGTAGCGCCCGTCGAGACCATTGAGTGCTACATCCACGGCAAAACCGGACTCGCCCAGCCCTTTGGCGATGAAGTTCGCGGTTTTGGCTTCATCTTCTACGACCAGCAAACGCATGGCACACCTCGCTTGATCAGAGACACAGGCTAGGCCCCTTCGGCGCCGTTGCCCATTACAAACTTGTAATCCGACTGACGAGGTTTCGACGGGGACCGGCGGATAAGGTGGTGGCCTTCGCTTATGGAGCCTGTCCATGTTTGCTAAATACTTGATCGCCAGCCTGGCAATCAGCTTCGGCACTGCCGCAATCGCCGCGCCTGAGCTGCCCCGTCACGCCGATCTCGATCTGAAAACCGCACGGCTGCTGGCCGACACGGCGCTGCAACACTGCACTGGCACGGTGTCGGTGCTCGACCGTGGCGGCAACCTGCTGGTGACCTTGCGCGGCGACGGTATCGGCCCGCACAACACCGTCGCCAGCCAACGCAAGGCCTACACCGCGCTATCGACGAAAACCCCGACCCGATTGTTCGCCGAGCGCGCCCGCAGCAACCCGGAAACCGCCAACCTCAACACCCTCGATGAATTGCTGTTGCTCGGCGGCGGCATCCCGTTGTTTGCCGGCAAGGAACTGGTCGGCGCCATGGGCGTGGCCGGTTCCGGCGGCGGCGAGCAGGACGAAAACTGCGCGATCAAGGCTGCCGACATCGTCGGCCTGTCCATCAACCGTACTTGAACCCAGGAGCATCTCCATGACCCCACTGCGCATGACTTTCGCCGCGCTCGGCCTGAGCGCTTTTTCGAGCCTGGCGCTGGCTGCCGGCAACCCGCTGAGCGTTCACGTGCTCAATCTGGAAAACGGCCTGCCGTCACCGGGCATCAACGTGACGCTGGAACGCCACGTGGGCCAGGACTGGCAGTCGCTGGCGCAGGGCACCACCAATGAACAGGGGCGGATTGCCGAACTGTTCCCGGCGAACAAACCGTTCGAGGCGGGTGAATATCGGGTGGTGTTCAAGACCGGTGAGTACTTCGAGAAGGCGAAGCACGAGACATTCTTTCCAGAGATTCCAGTGATTTTTAAAGTGAAGCAGACGGATCAGCACTATCACATTCCGCTGCTGCTCAGCCCGTACGGCTTCTCCACTTATCGCGGTTCGTAGAAACAACATCGATCCAATGTGGGAGCGGGCAAGCCCGCTCCCACAGGGAAACCCGTGTTCTTCAGAGGGTCGCCAGCGCGCGCAGTCGTGCAGCGTCGAGGATTTCGATCTCGCCATAACTCAAGCCGATAATCCCCTGCCCCTGCAACTCCTTGAGGATCTGGTTGGTGGTCTGCCGCGACAGCGACAGCATCGACGCCAGCTGTTCCTGAGGCAGTTGCAGCACTCGGCGCGGCGGGTCCAGTTCGCCGTAGCCTTCGGCGATCATCAGCAGACGATGGGCCAGACGCGCCGGGGCCGGCAGCAGGCTCAGCTGTTCGAGGTTGATAAAGGTCAGGCGCAGTTTGTGGCTCATCAACAGCGCGAGATGCCGCCAGTAGACGGGTTGCTCGTCGAGCAGTTTCAGCAGCGTGGCCTGGGGAATGTTCAGCAGCGTGCAGGGCCCGACCGCGTAGGCATCATGGGTGCGGGGCTGGCCGTCGAACAGGCAGATTTCGCCAAACCAGTGCGGTGCCTCCACCAGACTCAGCAACGCCTCCTTGCCCTGCTCGCTGACTGCGCCGATGCGCACTGCGCCGTCGAGCACCGCGTACAGGCCGCACGGCGCATCGCCGCGCTGGAACAGCCGCTGCCCCGCCGCCAGCCGCCGCTCCTTGGCCGCCGCCAGCAGACTATCCTGAAAGGACGAGGGCAGATGACTGAACCATTGCCCGGTCAGCAGGCGCTCGCGCCAGACCTTATCCATGCGTTCTCCGAAAGATTGTCGCCTGCCTGACAGAGCGAGCCGTGAACCCGGGGCATGATTCGATCACCCTACAGGAGGAACAACAATGAAAAGCCTCGTCGATCATTTGAGTCAATACGCCGCTTACCACCGTGACCCGCGCAACATCGCCAGCCACTTTATCGGGATTCCGCTGATTGTGGTGGCGGTGGCCGTGCTGTTGTCGCGGCCGGAAGGGTCGGTGGGCGGGTTGTGGATTTCCCCGGCGGTGATCGTCGCCCTTGCTTCGGCGGGGTTTTACCTGCGTCTGGAACTGAAGCTCGGGGTTTTGATGACGGTACTGATGGGCTTGTCGGTCTGGGCCGGGCATGTGCTGGCGCAGCAGAGCACCCTGGTCTGGCTGAGCGCAGGTCTGGCGATGTTCGTGATCGGCTGGGTGATCCAGTTTGTCGGCCATCACTATGAAGGGCGCAAACCGGCGTTTGTCGATGACTTGAGCGGGTTGATCGTCGGGCCGCTGTTTGTGGTGGCCGAACTGGCGTTCATGCTCGGGATGCGGCATGAGCTGAAAGAGCAGATCGAGGCGCGGGCAGGTGTGGTGCGGGTCAATCCGAATCGCGCGGCTGTCTGAACCACTGCCCGGCTCGCTCGTTCCCACGCTCTGCGTGGGAATGCATCCCGTGAAGCTCCGCGTCACCGTGGACGCGGAGCGTGAGAACGCGTGAGATCAAACGTTGGCGACTTTCTGCCAGACCTTCGGCTTGAAGAACAACGTCTCACCCTTGGCCAACCCGGTCAGGCTGTCGTGGTCTTTCACCACTTCCGCCTCGATCAGATCAGCCTGCCCCTCAACCTTCAACGTCACCCGCGTGGTCGCGCCCAGCGGCCGGATATCGCGGACTTCGGCAGCGTGGTGATCCTCCAGTTCATGCCGCGACAGCGACACTTCATGCGGACGGAACAGCACGTGATTGTCATCGCCCAGATGCAGACGGTTCGAATCGCCGAGGAAGTGATAGACGAAATCGCTGGCCGGATTTTCGTAGACATCGCCCGGTGAGCCGATCTGCTCGATGACACCCTTGTTCATCACCACGATACGGTCGGCCACTTCCATCGCCTCTTCCTGGTCGTGGGTCACGAACACCGAGGTCAGGTTGATGTCTTCGTGCAGGCGCGCCAGCCAGCGGCGCAGCTCTTTACGCACCTTGGCGTCGAGGGCGCCAAACGGCTCGTCGAGCAGCAGCACTTTCGGCTCTACCGCCAGCGCACGGGCCAGAGCGATACGCTGACGCTGGCCGCCGGACAGTTGCTCCGGATAACGATCCGACAGCCAGTCCAGTTGCACCATGTTCAGCAGCTCGTGAACCTTGGTCGCGATCTGGCTTTCGTTCGGGCGCTGGTTTTTCGGCTTCATGCGCAGGCCGAACGCGACGTTGTCAAACACGGTCATGTGGCGGAACAGGGCGTAGTGCTGGAACACGAAACCGACGTTGCGATCCCGCACGTCGTGGCCGGACACGTCCTCGCCGTGGAACACGATGTTGCCGTTATCCGGGGTTTCCAGACCGGCAATGATGCGCAGCAGGGTGGTCTTGCCGCAGCCGGACGGGCCGAGCAGCGCCACCAGTTCACCGCTGTGGATGTCCAGGCTGATGTTGTCCAGCGCCTTGAACGCATTGAAATTCTTGCTGACGTTACGCACTTCGATCGACATGAATTATTCCTCCGCGGCGCTGGCGCGCAGGCGGTTGATACGGTTTTCGCTCCACTGCTTGAGCAGCAGGATGAAGAGCGCCAGGATCAGCAACAGGCTCGCCACCGCGAACGCGGCCACGTGGTTGTATTCGTTGTAGAGGATCTCGACGTGCAGCGGCAAGGTGTTGGTCACCCCGCGAATGTGCCCGGAAACCACCGACACCGCACCGAACTCACCCATGGCCCGCGCGGTACACAGCACCACGCCATAGATCAGGCCCCATTTGATGTTGGGGACGGTCACGTGCCAGAACATCTGCCAGCCATTGGCGCCGAGCAGACGCGCGGCTTCCTCTTCCTGAGTGCCTTGCTCCTGCATCAGCGGGATCAGCTCACGGGCCACGAACGGCACGGTGACGAAGATCGTCGCCAGCACGATGCCCGGCAGGGCGAAGACAATCTGGATGTCGTGATCCTGCAGCCACGGCCCGAACAGGCCCTGGGCGCCGAACATCAACACGTAGACCAGACCGGCGATCACCGGCGACACCGAAAACGGCAGGTCGATCAGCGTCACCAGCATGCTCTTGCCGCGGAACGAGTATTTGCTCACGCACCACGCGGCGCTGACGCCGAACACCAGGTTCAGCGGCACCGAAATCAGCACCGCAATCACGGTGAGTTTCAGGGCCGACAAGGCATCCGGTTCAAAGATCGCGGTGAAGAACGCACCGAGGCCGTTCTTCAAGCCCTGCGACACCACGATGAACAGCGGCAGCAGCAGAAACAGGAAGAAAATCAGCCAGCCGAGGCCGATCAGGAGTCTGCGCGAAGTGGCGCTGCCACGGCGGGCGGCGTTGGCCGAGGAAGCGGCCGCAATAGACGATTGGGACATGGTTCGCGCCTCCTTAAGGGGTTTCGATGCGCCGCTGCAACAAGTTGATCAGCAGCAACAGGACGAAGGAAACCACCAGCATCAGCACGCCGATGGAGGTAGCGCCGGTGTAGTCGTATTGGTCGAGCTTGACCATGATCAGCAGCGGCAGGATCTCGGTTTTCATCGGCATGTTGCCGGCGATGAAAATCACCGAACCGTACTCGCCGACGCCCCGGGCGAATGCCAGGGCAAAACCGGTCAGCCAGGCCGGCAACAGCGCCGGCAGCAGAATGTGACGGAACACCTGCAACGGCTTGGCACCGAGGCACGCAGCCGCTTCTTCGACTTCACGGGGGATGTCGGCCAGCACCGGCTGCACCGTGCGCACCACGAACGGCAGGGTCACGAAGGTCAGCGCCAACGTGATCCCGAGCGGGGTGTAGGCGATCTTGAAACCGAGGTCGGCGGCGAACTGCCCGACCAGCCCGGTCGGCGTGTACAGCGCCGTCAGCGCAATACCGGCCACGGCGGTCGGCAGGGCGAACGGCAGATCGATCATCGCGTCGATCACCTTGCGTCCCGGGAACGTGTAGCGCACCAGCACCCAGGCCAGCAACGTGCCGATGATGCCGTTGATGATCGCGGCGCACAGCGCGGTGCCGAAGCTCAGCTTCAGTGCGGCGAGCACGCGGGGCGCGGAGATGATCGTCCAGAACTGATCCCAGGTGAGTTGGGCGGCGTGGACGAACATCGCCGCCAGCGGGATTAGCACAATCAGGCTGAGGTACACCAAGGTGTAGCCCAGCGTCAGCCCGAAGCCGGGTATGACGGGGGAGATACGACGCGACATAAAAGTCCTTGGTTTGAGAACGCGCAAAGCCCCGAAAATAAATCCGGGGCTCGTTTTAGGCTATTGAAACTTACTGCGCCTGATAGATCTGGTCGAACACGCCACCGTCGTTGAAGAATTTCGGCTGCGCGGTTTTCCAGCCACCGAAGTCCTTGTCGATGGTCACCAGTTCCAGTTTAGGAAACTGCTGGGCGTATTTGGCCGCCACGTCCTTGTCACGCGGACGGTAGAAGTTCTTCGCCGCGATTTCCTGGCCGGCCGGGCTGTACAGGTGCTTGAGGTAGGCTTCGGCGATCTGCGCGTTACCCTTCTTCTCGGCGTTCTTGTCGACCACGGCCACGGGTGGTTCGGCGAGGATCGACAGCGAAGGCACGACGATGTCGAACTTGTCCTTGCCGCCGTCTTCCTTCAGCGCCAGAAACGCTTCGTTTTCCCAGGCCAGCAGCACGTCACCCTGACCGTTGTTGACGAAGGTGATGGTCGAGCCACGGGCGCCGGTATCCAGAACCGGTACGTGTTTGAACAGGGTTTGTACGTATTCCTTGGCTTTGGCTTCGTTGCCGCCGTTGGCTTTCAGGCCGTAGGCCCACGCCGCGAGGAAGTTCCAGCGTGCACCGCCGGAGGTTTTCGGGTTCGGAGTGATCACCGAGACGTCATTCTTGATCAGATCGCCCCAGTCCTTGATGCCTTTCGGGTTGCCCTTGCGTACCAGGAACACGATGGTCGAGGTGTACGGGGTGCTGGCGTCCGGCAGACGCTTCTGCCAGTCGGCCGGCAAGGTCTTGCCGAGCCTGGCGATTTCGTCGATGTCGCCGGCCAGGGCCAGGGTCACGACATCGGCGCGCAGACCGTCGATCACCGCACGGCCCTGCTTGCCCGAACCGCCATGGGATTGCTGGATTTTCACGGTGTCGCCAGCGTGCTCCGACTGCCAGTACTTCACGAACTCGGCGTTGTAATCCTGATACAGCTCACGCGTCGGGTCATACGACACATTGAGCAGTTCGTAATCCTTGGCAACCGCGGAACCGGCAAACACAGCGCTGGCCAGGGCGGCCAAAGCGTAACGGCGAATCGACGACATGGTGAAAGCTCCTGGAATTCTTGGTGGTGGCTTTTTCTTATGGATTGCTGGCATCGGGTTGCTCGTTCAACGACCGCAGCCTGTGGCAGCTTCTGCCGACAACCCCCGCAGGAACTGCCGCAGACTGCGAATCAGCTCGGTTTGTTGCCCGGTTGCTGCAGGCGGAATTTCTCTTTGCGTTCGATCTGGACCACTTGGGCGTTATGCACAGTGATTTCCACCGCGCCGAAACGCAGGTCGCGCAAGGCGCTCTGGATTTCGCGCAGAATGGTGCTTTCGTCCTGACCCTCGACGCTACGCAGGGATGCGCTCATGGTGCTGCTCCTTTGTATGAGATATGCCTGGCAGTGGGCGGCACTGCGTTCGGCGTGGGAGCAATATAAGAGAGGCACAGATATTCTTAAAAAGACTATTTAAGAATGTTTATATAACCGGAAAACATTATGTGACGCAGCAAGGGTTTGCGGCGGACTTGCCCGTCGGCAAACCCGCCGTACGCCGCCATCAACCGATCAAGGGCGCCCGGTTCCAGTCGATTTGTGCTTGCGGAACCGGCCGCCCAAACCAGTAGCCCTGGCCCAGATCACAGGCCTGCTCCAGCAGGAACGCGGCCTGTTCCACCTGCTCGATGCCCTCGGCATGCACCTGCATGCCCATGCTGCGGGCCAGGGCGATGATCACACGGACGATCGCCGCATCGTCCTCGTCCCACGGCAGCCCGGCGACGAAACCCTGATCGATCTTGAGCTTCTGTACCGGCAGGCGTTTGAGCCGCAGCAGCGACGAATACCCGGTGCCGAAGTCATCGATAGCCAGACGTATCCCCAGCTCGCGCAGACGATGCATCTGTTCCAGCGCGACTTCCGGATCGTCCATCACCGCGCTTTCGGTGACCTCCAGTTCCAGATAGGCCGGATCCAGGCCGGTGTCGTGCAGCACCTGCGCCACCTGTTGATACAACTCACGGCGGGCAAACAACCGTGACGACACGTTCACCGCGACAAACGACAGCACCACGCCAGCCTGCTGCCATTGGCACATCTGCCGGCAGGCCTGCTGCATGACCCAGGCGTCGATTTCCGAGATCAGCCCGGTGCGCTCGGCAATCGGGATGAACTCCGCCGGCGACACCAGGCCCCGCTGCGGGTGCTCCCAGCGTACCAGCGCCTCGACGCCGATCAGGCGACTGGTTTTCAGGTCATGCACCGGTTGGTAGTAGACCCGCAACTCCTGCTGCTCCAGCGCTCGGCGCAGTTCAAAAGCGATCTCGACCCGCTGCTGGGCATGAGCCGTGAGTTCTTCGGTGTACAGCGCGTAACCGTTGCGGCCACTGCTCTTGGCCTTGAACAGCGCCGCATCGGCGTTGCGCAACAGCTGTTCGGCGCTCAGTGCATCGCTGGGGAACAGGCTGATGCCGAGGCTGGCGTTGATGAACAGTTCATGGCCGTCGAGGCAGAACGGCTCTTTAAGTGCATCGATGATGCGCTGAGCCAATGCCGCCGCCTGCGCCGGTTGCGGACAACTTTCCAGCAGGACCGCGAACTCATCGCCGCCCAGCCGCGCCAGGGTGATGCCCGGCCCGAACAACGCGTGCAAACGCGCCGCGACGGCCTTGAGCAAACGGTCACCGATGGTGTGGCCGAGGCTGTCGTTGATCAGTTTGAAGTGGTCCAGATCGATCAGCAGCAGCGCGCAACCACGCTTGTGGGTCTGCGCCGATGCCAGCGCCTGCTCGGCGCGGTCGCTGAACAGCAGGCGGTTGGGCAGGTCGGTCAGCGGATCGTGGTGGGCCAGGTGCTTGAGTTCGTGCTCGGAATCCTTGATCGCGCTGATATCGGAAAACACCGCCACATAGTGGCTGAGCCGACTGTCATCGTCGCGAATCACCCGGATCGTCTGCCACTGTGGGTAGATTTCGCCGCTCTTGCGCCGGTTCCAGATCTCACCGCTCCATTCATCCTGCGCCTGCAACGTGGCGAACATCGCCTGATAAAAACCCGGCGGATGGTGCCCGGACTTGAACAGGCTGGGCTGCTGGCCAATCACTTCGTCGCGCTGATAGCCGGTGATTTCCATGAAGGCGCGATTGACGTGCACGATCAGCCCCTGTCGGTTCGTGACCAGCACGCCTTCGCGGGTGCAATCGAAAACCGCAGCGGCCTGACGCAGGCGTTCGCGATCCGCCTGGCGTTCACGCAATCGGGCACCGATGCCCAGGCATTCAAACAGGCGCGCCCGGGCCAGGAAGATCAACCCGGCACTGAGTGCCACAAAGGCATAGCCGTTGATCCGTTGCCAGCGCAGCAGTTCGTCAGAGTTATCGAAGAAACTGTTCAATAAATAACCAGTGCCTTGCAGCCAGACCACCGCAAGGACCAGGTAAAGCAGCGCTGCACGCAAGGCATCGCGGTAAGTGGCAGACATTCGGCCGTCCATGTCCCTACAAAAATGTCGGGATTATAGGTCAAGAAACATCCAGCCATCTCTTATCTGAAAGGGCGACTGGTTTTATCTGTGTGCTTGGTGATAATGCAACGGCTGTTTTTTCTTTATCGAGGGCCCTATAGCCTATGTGGTACGAAGGTTTTCTTGGCTTGTCGGCCTGGTCGCTGGTCGCCGTCACCCTGGTGATGACCCACGTGACGATTGTTGCCGTCACGGTCTACTTGCACCGCTACTCGGCCCATCGCTCCCTGGAGCTGAATGCCGGCCTGAAGCATTTCTTCCGTTTCTGGCTGTGGCTGACCACGGCGCAGAACACCCGCGAGTGGACCGCCATCCACCGCAAACACCACGCCAAATGCGAAACCGAAGACGACCCGCACAGTCCGGTCGTCAAGGGTCTGTCCACCGTCCTGCGCAAAGGCGCCGAGCTGTACCGCGAAGAAGCGCAGAACCCGGAAACCCTGCGCATCTACGGCAAGAACTGCCCCGAAGACTGGATCGAGCGCAACCTCTACAGCCGCTACCGGCTGCTGGGCGTGGCGATCATGGCCGTCGTCGACCTGCTGCTGTTCGGCACCATCGGCATCACCATCTGGGCGATCCAGATGATGTGGATCCCGGTCTGGGCGGCCGGCGTGGTCAACGGCCTCGGCCATGCCGTCGGCTACCGCAACTTCGAGTGCCGCGACGCGGCGACCAATCTGGTGCCGTGGGGCATCCTGATCGGCGGCGAAGAACTGCACAACAACCATCACACCTATCCCAATTCGGCCAAGCTGTCGGTCAAGAAATGGGAGTTCGACCTCGGTTGGGCCTGGATCCAGGTGTTCAGTTTCCTGCGTCTGGCCAAGGTCCAGCGGGTCGCGCCGATCGCCCACCGCGTCGAAGGCAAGGGCAGTCTGGACATGGACACCGCCATGGCGATCCTCAACAACCGCTTCCAGATCATGGCCCAGTACCGCAAGCTGGTGATCGGCCCGCTGGTCAAACAGGAACTGGCCAAGGTCGATCATTCGGTACGCCACCAGTTCCACCGGGCCAAACGCCTGCTCTCGCGGGAAACCAGCCTGCTGGAAGATCGCCACCACGCGCGCATCCAGAACATGCTCGAGCACAGCCAGGCGCTGAAGGTAATCTACGAGAAACGTCTGGCCCTGCAGCAGATCTGGGTCAAGACCAGCGCAAATGGCCACGACATGCTCGCCGCCATCAAGGAGTGGGTACACGAGGCCGAGGCCAGTGGCATCCAGTCTCTGCGTGAATTCGCTGACCAGTTGAAAACCTACTCGCTGCGCCCTGTCGCCGTCTGAGTGCCGTTGATCGGTGCGCCCGTTTCCCGGGCGCACCCTTCGGAACTTCACCCTCGATCCCCTATCTCAAAGACACTTCGCCACCCCCGGCGGGTTTTCCCGTGGCCGTTGTCGATTGATCGGCACGCCCTTTGAGATTCGTGTCGATGGTCAACAACAATCAAAAAGACTTATCCCCTCCCCAGTGGCCCGAGGCCGCGCAAACCCTGATGGCATTGATGCACGCCCAGGGCGAAGTCGCCCGCCTGAGCGAACGCGAGCAACTGTTCAGCTCGCTGCTGGTCAGCGTCAACGCCGTGCTTTGGGCCTTCAACTGGGAAACCCGTCAGGTGCTGTACGTCAGCCCTGCCTACGAACGGATCTTCGGCCGCTCCGCCGCCCTGTTGCTGGCCGATTACAACCAGTGGCGCGACAGCATCTACCCGGACGATCTGGAATACGCCGAACGCAGCCTCGCCGAAGTGCTGCACAAAGGCGCCGTGGAGGACCGCGAATACCGGATCATCGCCGCCGACAACCAGGTGCGCTGGATCAGCGACAAGTGCTTCATCAACCGGCAGGACGAACCGGGGCAACCGGTGATCATCGTCGGCATCGCCGAAGACATCACCGACAAGAAGCAAATGGAAACCGAGCTGCAACGCCTGGCCACCACCGACGTGCTGACCCAGAGCAGCAATCGCCGGCACTTCTTCGAATGCGCCCATAGGGAGTTTGCACAAGCCCGCCTGCAAGGCGCGCAAATGGCGTTCCTGCTGATGGACATCGATGATTTCAAAGTGATCAACGACACGTACGGCCATCCCGAAGGCGACAACGTGCTGCAACGGATCGCCGAATGCGGGCGAGCCTCCTTGCGCCGGGGAGACCTGTTCGGACGGATTGGCGGTGAGGAATTCGCTGCAGTTTTTCCGGGCTGCGCGCCGGACATGGCCATGCAGGTGGCCGAACGGCTGCAACGGGAAATACAACGGCTGAGCTTCAATCACGGTGAACAAACGTTCGGCATCACCGTCAGCCAGGGCCTGACCAGCCTCACCCCGGAAGACGAAAGCCTCGACACCCTGTTCGCCCGTGCGGACGCGGCAATGTACGAGGCCAAGCGGCAGGGCAAGAACCGGATCATTTCCGCCTGATTCCGGAGCGGATGCGCAATCAATCCGCTATTTGCGCATTCGCATCAGCTCCGGCAAGCCGATCTTGAGCAACCGCGCCGTACGGCTCTTGGCCAGTTCCTCGACGCCCTCATGCTCGGTCAGCCGCGCCATCTGCGCCGCCATGTTCATCACCAGCGCCTCGCGGGAATACACCCCGCCACCGAGCTGGTAGACCGAGGCAATCAACTCACGCAACTCCAGCGGCAGGCGCCAGCGAGTACGCAACGCCGAACCATAGGCCGCACCGAATTCGGCCAGCGCATCGCCGATTTCCTCCAGCTCATCCAGCTCGCCGCCGGCCTGCTTCCACTCCTGCAGACAACGCAGCAACGCCAGATCGCCGAGGCGATGAAGCATTCCGGCGCAGTAGCAACGTTCCTGATCCAGATCGAGCAGCCGTGCCAGCGTGCGGGCGTACTCGGCGGTGTGCAGCGACAGGTCCCAATAGCGCTCTGCGTAGTCGGCCAGGCCGGGATCACTGAGTCGAGCGCTGCGCTTGAGTGCCAGGCCAAGGATCAGGTTCATGCTTTGCCCGGTACCGAGGCGATGCAGCGCCTGCGCCAGGGTCTGCACGGGCGAACCGTGGTGCTGGGCGGCGCTGTTGGCGGCAGCGATCAACACGGCGGTGATCTGCGGATCGGTGCGGATTTCCTCTTCCAGCAGCTTCAGGTCCAGCCCGTTGGGATTGAGGCTGCGCTTGACCGCCACTTGCACGTCAGTCATCAGCGGCGCGCCGTCGGCCTGCTCGCGGCGGCGCTCGAGGAACACCGACAGCGTCATGCCCGGCGCCAGCGCCGGTACTTCGCAGAACACTTCTTCGCCGGCGTTCAGCAGCAATCCCTGCAAACGCTCGGTCAGGCTTTCCATGTTCAGGGGTTTGGCAAGATAAGCAGTCGGCGCCAGCGGCAAGGCTTCGCGCACACTGGCGCTGTCATTGCGGCTGCTCATCAGAATGAACGGCAGCGGCGGATTGCGTTTGCGCTGACGGACACTGCGCAACACGCTCAAGCCATCGACGCCGGGCAACTCCCAGTCGACGATCGCCAGGTCATAGGGCACTTCGCTGAGCAGCGTCATTGCCTCCTGGCCATCGGCGCACAGGTCCAGCCGCGCATCGCAGCGCACGTTCAGCAACACTTGTTTGAGCAGGTCACGAGACCACGGGTCGGCCTCGGCAATCAGGACTCTCGGTACAGCGGGTAAATCGACGGCCGTCATGCTCGCTCTCCCTTGCAATGCTAGAACCTTAGCCAATGCTGGCGTTTCGGTACAACCTGAAAACCGCGCAGGTGTTTTCCCCGGCATGAAAAAACCCGCCGAAGCGGGTTTTTTGTCGATCCGATCACGCGGAACTACGGATTACAGCTCCGAGAAACACTCTTCGATGATCGCCAGGCCTTTGTCCAGTTGCTCGTCCGGCGAGGTCAGCGGTACCAGGACGCGCAGAACGTTGCCGTAGGTGCCGCAGGACAGCAGGATCAGGCCCTTGTCACGCGCCTTGGCCACGACAGCCGCAACGGCGGTCGGGTTTGGCTTGTGGCTGTCGCCGTTTTCGAACAGTTCGACCGCGATCATCGCGCCCAGGGCACGGACTTCGCCGATCACCGGGTATTTGGCCTGGATGGCTTTCAGGCCGGTGACCAGACGCTCGCCGACAGCCTTGCAGCGGTCCAGCAGTTTTTCTTCTTCGAACACTTCCATCACGGCCAGGGCCGCGGCGCAAGCGATCGGGCTACCCGCGTAGGTGCCGCCCAGGCCACCTGGCGCGATGGCGTCCATGTATTCGGCCTTGCCGCAGACACCGGCCAGCGGGAAGCCACCAGCGATGGATTTGGCGAAAGTGGTCAGGTCGGCGGCAACGCCCATCTGTTCCATGGCGAAGAACGTGCCGGTACGGCCAGCGCCGGTCTGCACTTCGTCAGCGATCAGCAGAATGCCGTGCTGGTCGCACAGGGCACGCAGACGCTTCATGAATGCTTTCGGCGCGACGTAGAAACCACCTTCACCCTGCACAGGCTCGATGATGATCGCGGCGATGTCTTTCGGCTCGGCGTCGTTCTTGAAGATGCGCTCGATGGAAGCGATCGAGTCATCGATGCTCACACCGTGCAGTTCGTTCGGGTACAGCGCACGGAAGATGCCGCCTGGCATCAGGCCCATGCCGGCCGAGTAAGGCACGACTTTACCGGTCAGGCCCAGGGTCATCATGGTGCGACCGTGGTAAGCGCCGGTGAACGCGATCACGCCAGCGCGGCCAGTGGCGGCACGGGCGATCTTCACGGCGTTTTCAACGGCTTCGGAACCGGTGGTCACCAGCAGGGTTTTCTTGGCGAAGTCGCCCGGTACGCGCGCGTTGATTTTCTCGCACAGCTCGACGTACGGCTCGTAGGCCAGCACCTGGAAGCAGGTGTGGGTCAGCTTGTTCAACTGCTCGGTCACGGCGGCGATGATTTTCGGGTGCACGTGGCCGGTGTTCAGTACGGCGATACCGCCAGCGAAGTCGATGAACTCGCGACCTTCAACGTCGGTCACGGTCGCGTTCTTCGCGGACTCGGCGAAGATCGGGTGAATCTGGCCAACACCCCGTGGAACAGCAGCGGTACGGCGGGCCATCAAGTCAGCGTTAGTCTTGCTCATTACAGTCCTCATTCGCCGCTCATCGGGCGGCGTGGTTCAAGGATGAAGCGGGAGGAATCGGCGGTGGCAGCATGCGATGATCGACTGCCACGGCGTTCCCGGCCGCAGAGAAAATTCCGGTTTGAAACGACGCAAAGGGACAGCGCTCTCGTGCCCTTTGCGTTTACAGCGATCTTCTACCGAGGCTTAGATGCCCAGGCAGAGGTATTTGATTTCCAGATAATCTTCGATGCCGTACTTGGAGCCTTCACGGCCCAGGCCCGAAGCCTTGATGCCGCCGAACGGCGCGACTTCGTTGGAGATCAGCCCGGTGTTGACGCCGACCATGCCGTATTCCAGGGCTTCAGCCACACGGAACACACGGCCCAGGTCGCGAGCGTAGAAGTACGAGGCCAGACCGAACTCGGTGTCGTTAGACATCGCGATCACCTCGGCTTCGTCTTTGAAGCGGAACAGCGGCGCCAGCGGACCGAAGGTTTCTTCCTTGGCCACCGCCGCATCTTTCGGCACGTTGGTCAGGATGGTCGGCTCGAAGAAGTTGCCTTCCATCGGCTTGCCACCGGCCAGAACGGTTGCGCCTTTGCTCACGGCGTCAACGATGTGCTCTTGCACCTTGGCCACGGCTTTCTCGTCGATCAGCGGGCCAGTGGTGGTGCCTTCTTCCAGACCGTTGCCGATCTTCAGCTTGGCGACTGCCACTTTCAGCTTCTCGGCGAACGCGTCGTAGACCGAATCCTGGATGTACAGACGGTTGGCGCAGACGCAGGTCTGGCCGTTGTTGCGATACTTGGAAATGATCGCGCCTTCGACGGCCTTATCCAGGTCCGCGTCGTCGAACACGATGAACGGCGCATTGCCGCCCAGTTCCAGCGAGACTTTCTTGATGTCCTTGGCGCATTCCGACATCAGTTGACGACCGATTTCGGTCGAGCCGGTGAAAGACAGTTTGCGCACGATCGGGTTGCTGGTCAGCTCGCTGCCGATGTCGCCGGCGCTGCCGGACACCACGCTGAACACGCCTTTGGGGATGCCGGCGCGCTGGGCCAGTTCGGCCAAAGCGAATGCGGAGAACGGCGTTTGCGAAGCCGGCTTGAGCACCATGGTGCAACCGGCGGCCAGCGCAGGACCTGCTTTACGGGTGATCATCGCCGCCGGGAAATTCCACGGGGTGATGGCGGCGGTCACGCCGATCGGTTGCTTGATCACGATCAGGCGCTTGTCAGGCTGGTGGCCCGGAATCACATCACCGTAGATGCGCTTGGCTTCTTCGGCGAACCACTCGATGAACGAAGCGGCGTACACGATTTCGCCCTTGGCTTCGGCCAGTGGTTTGCCCTGCTCGAGGGTCATCAGGCGAGCGAGGTCGTCCTGGTGCTCGATCATCAGCTCGAACCAGCGACGCAGCTTGCCTGCACGCTCCTTGGCGGTCAGTGCACGCCAGGCCGGCAGCGCCTTGTCGGCGGCTTCGATGGCACGGCGGGTTTCGGCAGCGCCCATCTTCGGCACGGTGCCCAGAATCTCGCCGGTGGCCGGGTTGTTGACCTTGATCGTCTGACCGTTGTCCGCGTCGACCCATGCGCCGTCTATAAAGGCTTGCTGGCGGAACAACTGGGTGTCTTTAAGCTGCATGTCGGCTTTCCTTAACAGCACCGCGCAAGGCGCGGAGCAAAATTATGATTGTAGAAAGGCGCCTCGCGAGGCTGCCGTCAGGGAAATCATTCACCGGGCTGGCACATGAATAGCGCACGACTCAAAACGCGTGCGGCTCAGCACCTTGATCAGGAGCGTTTGAAATCTCAAACGAATCCTAGGTTCAAAGGGGTTGAAGGACAATAGGGCGTTCGAAAAAAAGAACAAAAACGCCGCTTTTGCTGAACATTTCAGATCAACGTACCAACAGCCCCGATGGCAGAGAAACCATAGAACAGCCTCCCCAAAGCGCCAAGCGAGCCTT
Source organism: Pseudomonas sputi (assembly GCF_021603585.1). Classification (GTDB taxonomy): domain Bacteria; phylum Pseudomonadota; class Gammaproteobacteria; order Pseudomonadales; family Pseudomonadaceae; genus Aquipseudomonas; species Aquipseudomonas sputi. The sequence continues at coordinate 124,384 of NZ_BQHI01000013.1, forward strand.
TTGCAGGACGTTACAGCTTTATGGAATGCAGGGTCTTCTAACCGACACGTGCACTGACAATCCACGCCAAAACCCGGCATGGACGCCCCGAGCCGACCTAGGTATGATGTCGCCCGCTGCACCAGTAGCTCAGCTGGATAGAGTACTGCCCTCCGAAGGCAGGGGTCGTGGGTTCGAATCCCGCCTGGTGCGCCATTGATTTAAACGAGAAAGCCCCGGACTGTGACGGTCCGGGGCTTTTTTGTGCGTGCCGACGGGCGACTCACTCCGTCGTCCAGTCAAACTCGTCATATTCATCATCGTCTTCTTCATCCTCGATCAACTCATCATCGAGAACGTCTTGCTCCAGATCCTCTTCGGCCTGTTTGGCCAGAAGAAACTCCTTGCGACTCTCCGTCACTGCCCGCCGCAGTTCCTCACCCTTGACCGGGCAGTTGAGCATTTGGGCGATGCGGTCGATTTTTTGGGCCACGGCATCCTCCAGCGCATCGGCAATGACCCGATAGTGCGCGTTTTTGCGGATCAATGCCAAATGGCGGATGGCTCATACGGTCAGTTCATGCGGATTTTTTCCAGCTGCAGGTCGAGATTCACGTTCGGGTAGCGCTTGTGCAGGTTGTTGAACAGGGTGTCGGCCGCTTGCGACTGGCCGGACTCGCGCAGGCGCAGGACTTCGCGCAGTTGCGCGTCGAGACCGTTGACCGGGGCGGCGGCGCGTTTGCTGACCTTGGCTTCGTCTGCCGTGTCGGCGCTGATCGATTCGCTCTGCATCGGCGCCGCCATTTCCGCCATCGGCGCGGAAAGCGCGCTGGCGGGGGCCGACAACGATCGGGCCTCCTGACGGGCCACGGGCGCAGCCGGTTTGGCAACGGGGGCGAAATCGAATTGCGCCACGGGTTCGGGCGTGCGTTGCACCAGCGCCAGCATCAGCGCGATGCCGACCAGACTGGCAAAAGCCACTTGATAGCGCGGTGTCTGGCAGGCCTTGAGCCAGCGTTGCCACAGGCTCTGCCGTGGCGCCGGGGTTTCACGGCGGGCGGCGTTGAGGATCAGGGCGTCGAGATGCGCTGGCGGTTCAGCGTTGTGCTGTTCGCGCACGTGCTTGAGCACTTGCTCTTCGGGTGTCGGGCGGGCGTCCGTCATGTCAGTACCTCCTCGGCCAGCAGCCGACGCAGTTTTTGCTGGGCGTAGCGCAAGCGGCTCTTGACGGTTTCCAGCGGTGTTTCAGTGAGGCTGGCGATTTGCGCCAGGTCGAGATCGCCATGGGCGCGCAGCAGGAACACTTCGCGCTGGTCGGCGGGCAAAGCTTGCAGGGCGCTCTCCAGGCGCTGGCTGTCGCGGCTGAGGTTGAGCAGTTGTTCCGGATCGGAGGCGTCGTCGCTGACGGCGTGGATCTGTTCGTCATAGCGGTCATGCAACGGTTGCCGGGCGCCGTGCTTGCGCCAGTGGTCGATCAGGCGATTGCGGGCAATCTGGAACAACCACGTACGAAAAGTCGCCCGGCCTTGTGGCTGACTGGCACTGCGGATCAGGCTCAGCCAGGTCTCCTGGTAAACCTCGTCGGCCAGTTCCGGTTTGCCGCTCAAACCGAGCAGAAACCGGTAAAGAGGCTGGCGATGGCGCGCGTACAGGATCTCGAACGCCTTGCCGTCACCCTCGCGATAACGGGCCAGCAGCGATTCGTCGCTGCTGGCCTCAAGGCTGTCGGCGGAGGCAAACAGCTGGGTGATGAAGCCTTTGAGGCGGCTCACTATTCGATCCGTCGCTCAGTGGGCATTGCATGGGCGGCCGTGGACGTACGCAGGCTCTGCGCCAGTTCCACCAGTTGCACGAACTCGTTGCGCAGGCCGAAGCGGTCATCGCCACGGGCACCTCGCGCCAGGGCTTCGGTGTCCTTGAGGCTGAAATCGCCAGTGTAGCGGCTGTCCTTGAGTTGCTGGGAAAACGCGGCGACGGCGGCAGCAAAGCGCAGGTCTTCACTGGCCGGTACAACCTGACGGGCAATCGGCCGCTCGATCAGCAGACTTTTCCCACCCTCAGGCTTTTGATATCGCACACGCAGCATTGCCAATTCTCCTTGCTTGTCGGAAATCACCGCGTCGGTTTTTCCATAGCGCAGCGGCTCCAGCCAGCCCTTCTCGCCTGTCGGGACGATTTCATACAGCGCCGTCACCGTATGTCCCGCACCGATCTCTCCGGCATCGACCTTGTCATTGCTGAAATCCTCACGCTTCAATGCGCGGTTTTCGTAGCCGAGCAGCCGGTATTCACTGACCTGCGCCGGGTTGAACTCGACCTGCAACTTGACGTTCTTCGCCACCACGGCGAGGGTCGAACCGAGTTGGTCCACGAGTACCTTGCGCGCTTCGCGCAGGTTGTCGATGTAGGCGTAGTTGCCGTCACCGGCATCGGCCAGTTGCTCCATCAGGTGTTCATTGTAGTTATCCACACCGAAACCCAGGGTGGTCAGGGAAATGCCGGTCTGGCGTTTATCCACAGCCATTTGTTTCAGGCTGTCGAAATCGCTGATGCCGACGTTGAAGTCGCCGTCGGTGGCCAACAGGATGCGGTTGATGCCGTTGGGAATGAACGCCTGCTGCGCCATCTGGTAAGCCAGCTCGATGCCTGAAGCGCCAGCGGTCGAGCCACCGGCGGTCAATTGCTCGATGGCTGTGCGAATTTTCGCTTTTTCCCGTCCGGAAGTCGGCTCCAGCACCACTCTGGATTCGCCGGCATACACCACCAGCGCCACCCGGTCCTGCTCGCGCAATTGATCAACCAGCAATTTCAGGGTGCTTTTGACCCGCGGCAAGCCTTCGCGGCGATCCATCGAGCCGGACACATCCACCAGAAACACCAGATTGGCCGGGGCCAGTTCCGCCACCGCACGGTCGGAGGCCTTGATGCCGATGCGCAGCAAGCGGGTGTGCGGGTTCCACGGTGAGGCGGCGAGTTCGGTGGTCACGCCAAAGGGCGAGCCATCGCTCGGCAGTGCGTAGTCGTAGGGGAAGTAATTGACCATCTCTTCCAGCCGCACCGCGCCTTCCGGCGGCAGGCGACCCTGGTTGAGCAGCCGCCGCACATTGGCGTAGGCGCCGGTGTCGACGTCGGCGCTGAAGGTCGAGACCGGAGTTTCGGCGACGCTGTGGATCGGGTTGTCAGCCAGGTTGGCGTACTGCTCGCGCTGTTCATCGCGATAGCCCTGTGGATAACTTTCACCGGCCGGCAGCGGTGCAAAACGGGCGATCGGCGCCGCCAGTGCACTGCGCTTGGCCATCGCACTATCGGCCATGACCGCTTCAGGTTGCACGGAAGATTTCAGTTCGGTCTGCGCCGGAGGCGGCGCGACGGTGGTTTCCGGGCTGGAGGAAACACCGCAACCGGCAACCACCAGCAACACACTGGCAGCAAGGGGGCGCAGAAGCGTGGAAGGAAGGGACATGGGGCTGACCTCGGGGAAGAATTGATCCATTCATCCCCTGAGACGGGCAGTCCTTTCGGTTCGGGTTAAACCTCGCCAAAAATTTTTTCAGCGGTGATAACGCCGTACCACACTGCTGTTGCGCAGCACGTGGCCTTTGATTTTTTCCATCAGTTGGGCGCGGGTCAGACCGGCGGGCAAGGCGTCCGGAGCCAGATCCAGGGCGTACAGCTGAATGATGTAGTGGTGCGCGCTGTCGCCCACCGGCGGGCACGGGCCGACGTAGTTGGTGGTGCCTTTGCTGTTGGTGCCACCGACGCCGTCGAGGGCCGATTTGGCGCCGACACCGGCCGGAATCTGCCGGGTCGTGGCCTTGATGCCGTAGTGAATCCAGTGATCGACACCCGCACCTTTCTGGCCGTCCGGATCGTGCATGACGATGGCGTAGCTCAGGGTTCCGCTCGGGCCGGCATTCCAGCTCAGGGCCGGCGACTGGTTCTTGCCGCCGCAGCCGGCTGCATCGCTGGCCGCCGCCGAGGTGAACAGGCGGTTATCCGACACGCCGGGAATGCTGAGGGTGAAACGCTCCTGGGCCTGCGCCGGAAACTGCACGCAAAGGGCGACGGCAACGGCCGCCAGCCAAGGGTTGAGAGAGGTCAATCGGGTCATTCCGGGAGCACCTTGTGCAGTTGGGCCTTCGTCGGCCTGCAAACTATAGCCGTACCGTTCGTGCCGTGGCAGTGGGAAATGGCTGAACCTCGCATTGCGGCGCAAACTCGTAAGAGAAATGCCAGTGAGGAGCACGAACATGTCCCTGCACCGTGTCGCCCGTTTCGCCGATGTGCCTGAAGACCGTGGCCTGGAGGTGCAGATCGGCGACTGCAAGATCGTCCTGCTGCGCGTCGCCGGCCAGTTGCGCGCCTTTCAGGGGCAATGCCCGCACGCCGGCGCGCCGCTGGCGGAAGGTGCGTTGTGCCACGGCCGGCTGATCTGCCCGTGGCACAAGGCAGCCTTTCGCGCTGAGGATGGCGCCTTGTGCGAGCCGCCAGCGCTGGACAGCCTCAAGCGTTATCCGCTGGAACTGCGCGGCGACGAGGTATGGGTCGATGACCAGCCGCTGCCGGATCCGCACACCCCGCCCCAGGACGATCCACGCACCTTTGTCATCGTCGGCGCCGGTGCCGGGGGAACGGCCTGCGCCGCCGCCCTGCGGGAGAAAGGCTTTGGCGGACGGATCGTACTGATCGACCGCGAACCGGACGCCGGCTACGACCGCACGGTGCTGAGCAAATTCGTCCTGTCCGGGGAAATGCCGCCGCCGGAAACCCCGCCTCTGCGCGACGAGGATTTTTACCGTGAACAGCACATCAACCGGGTTTCAGGTGAGGTCACCGGGCTCGATGCCGAAACCAAAACCCTTCACCTGAGCGATGGCCGCACACTGAATTACAGCGCGGCGGTGCTGGCCACCGGCGCAACACCGAACGCACTGGAGTTACCCGGCGCCGACCTGCCCCAGGTGTTTGTCCTGCGCTGCAAAGCCCAGGCGCAATCCATCATGGACGCCGCCCAACCCGGCCAGCGCGCGGTGATCATCGGCGACAGCTTCATTGCCCTTGAATGCGCTTCGGCCCTGCGCCAGCACGGGCTCGAGGTGACGGTGCTGGCGCGTCACGCAATTCCCTTCGCGGCGCAGTTCGGTGAAGCCGTCGGCAAGGCGATCCGGGCGCTGCATGAGGAACACGGGGTGACATTCATCAGCGAACACCAAGCCAGGGAGATCACCGGCGACGGCAAGGTTGAGGCGGTGTTGCTCGACAACGGCCTGCGCCTGTCGGCGGATCTGGTATTGGCGGGAATCGGTGTACACCCGGCCACCGAAGCCTTCGGTGACCTGCCGCGCGAGGAGGATCAATCTTTGCGAGTCGATGCCGGCCTGCGTGTCGCCGACGGTCTGTGGGCGATTGGCGACATCGCCACTTTCCCGTTGAACGGCCAGCCACAACGTATCGAGCACTGGCGCCTGGCCCAGCAGCACGCGCGGATCGCCGCCGCCAACCTGCTCGGTGGCGATGAACATTACCTCGACGTGCCGTATTTCTGGACTTGGCATTTCGGCCGCAACTATGACTATCTCGGTCATGCCGAGCAGTGGGACGAAGTCGAATTTATCGGCGAACCCGAACAGCCGCCGTTTATCGGACTGTTCGGTTGCAAGGGCGTGGTGGTGGCGGCGGTGGCCTGTGAGCAGGAACGGGCGATGGCCCTGCTGGCCGAGCGCATGAAGCAACCGCTGCCGATGGATGAAGCCTGGCGGCTGATTCGCGCCGTCAGGTGATCCGGTTCAGCGGCTCGCGGTTGTCGTCATCCTCGGCGTGCAAAAAAATCACCCGAGGATGCTCCAGCGGGGCCAGCGGTGGTGGCAGCTCTTGCGGCTGGACCGGCCACAGGTGCGGCACCACATGGCTGACGTCGCCGTCCTGATCGTTGTGGATGGTCATCACGCCCGGCCCGCGCAATTTCTGAAAGCGCTCGTCGCACAGTTTGAAGCTGCGGCTCAGTCCCTCATCATCGACCACCGGGGACGGCAGGCGGCGCTGGGCGAAGCTGCGGCTCTTGCGTTGCTGATAGCGCGCCCAGCCAATCAGGATCACCGCGTTGACCAGCGCCACCCACAGGTAAATCTGCAAGGTGCCGAGGGCTTCGAATGCCGAATTGTCGAGGCGCGGCACGCCTTCGTGGGTCTCGATCAACGGCCATAAACCGCGCGCCAGCAGATACAGCAGACCGATCCAGGCCAGAACAGTGAAGAACGCATCGACCACCACCAGAAACGGTCGTTGGCGGGTCCGGATGATTTTCATTTGATAACCTCCTCTTCATCGTCCCCGAGCGGCTTGATACCCCGGTCGGGACTGATCCAGCGCGCCCGCTTCTGGTGTTGGCCGAACAAGACTTTGGGGAAACTGACCAGCGTGGTCAGCAGGCTGACGAACCAGAACGCGATCGGATACCAGACCACCCAGAACATGGTCCTGCCCAGGCCCGGCTCGTAACGCCGGTCAATGATGATGCTGACCGCGAATTGCACCAGGCAGACAAACGCCAGCAGCAACCCGGTAAACGCCGGCGGCATCAGGTGATCGACCGCAATCGCTTCAGGCATGACCACGAACTTGCCGACGGCCCAGAAGATCACCGACAACAGGAAGGTGAACGCCCAACCGGTCGACAGGCAGTATTCGAACAGCAGCGGCCACAGGTAACGGTGGCGGTACTGCCAGATGCCTCGAATGTTCTTGAACAGCACTTCGGCGCCGCCCTGGGCCCAGCGCAGTCGCTGTTTCCACAGACCGCGCAGGGTTTCCGGCATCAGGATCCAGCACAGGGCGCGGGGCTCGTAGAAGATGCTCCAGTGATCCAGTTGCAGCTTCCAGCTGATGTCGATGTCTTCGGTGATCATGTCCGGGCTCCAGTAGCCGACCCGGTTCAGCGCGGTGCGGCGGAACGCGACGATCACACCCGACACGGTGAAGATCCGCCCGAACACCCGCTGGGTGCGCTTGATCAGCCCGATGATCGACGAGAACTCGCCGACCTGAACTCGCCCGACCAGGGTCGAACGCGTGCGGATTCGTGGGTTGCCGGTCACTGCACCCAGCCGTGCGTTGTCGAGCATCGGCGCGACAAGGTAAGCGGCGGTGTTCGGCGCCAGCAGCGCGTCGCCGTCGATGCACACCAGATATTCGCTGCGCGCCGCGATGGCGCCCATGCGCAGGGCCACGGCCTTGCCCTGGTTTTCCGCCAGGTGCAGCACTCGCAGTCGCGGATCTTCCTTGGCCAGCGCATCCAGCACTTGCGCGGTGTTGTCCCTGGAGCCGTCGTTGATCGCGATGACTTCGATGTTCGGGTAATGCTGCGCCAGCGCCGCGTGGATGGTGTCGGCAGCATTGTCGCCCTCGTTGTAGCAAGGAATCAGGATCGAAATCAGCGGTTCGCCTTCCAGCGGCGGCGGCAGGGTGTCGTCCTTCCACGGCCAGTGCCGCTCCCAGTGCAGCCAGAAATACAGGCCACCGGAAATCCACAACCCGGACATGAACAGCGGGTAGAAGAACACGAAGTCCATCAGGAATTGCCCGGTGACCAGGAAGATCAGCCCCAGCGGGACGCCGAGGACGATCGCCAGAACAAGCAGGGCCAGCAGTCTATCCAGCATGTCATGGGTTCCATTTGTTGGAGAGCGCAGGCCGCACGGTTTTCAGGTCCGGCAAGTTCTCGAGAAAGTTGTCCGGGTAGTAGCCGAAACTGGTGGCGCCCTGACGCTTGAGGCGGCTCATCCAGTCGGCCAGTTGCGCGCCGTCGATGTCGGCCTGATCCTTTTTCGTCCAGTCCCGGGCCTGCAATTCGAACACCGTGCGCTCCAGCGCACCGGGGCGCTGTTTGATCTTCGCCACCAATTCTTCGAGCCACGGGCCGGACTGCGCATACGTCTGTTTTTCCATGAGCGGCATGGCCATCGGCGCCGTCCAGTCGTAAGTCCCGAGGAAGTCGTCGAGGTTCTGCGCGAACCACGCTTCGCTGTGCGGATTGAGCACCGGCTCGGCAAAGATGTTGCGCGCGGTGAGCACTTGCGGGCCACGAATCGCGCGCACCTTGGCGGTCAGCTCATTGGTGAAGTCGATCAGGTAGCGGCTCTTGAAGCGCGTCCAGCGCTGCATCGCCGCCGGATCGTCACGCAGCGCCGCGATCGAGCCCGGCAAGCCGTTGGCGGCATAGGCCTTCAGCGCCTGAGGGCTGGCGTCTTCGAAGTCCGAGAGCACTGCGTCGTCGTGATAGAGAATGCCGTTGACCGATGTCAGACGCGCCACGTCTTCGTAGATTTCACCGATGATCCGCCGCACTTCAGGATCGAATGGCGACAGGCGCTGGTATTGATCCGGGTCTATGGAGGACGTGCCGGTTTTCGGGTCCCAACGGGTGACTCGCGGCAGCTTCGAGTCGAGGCCGAAACTCAGCACCGGCATCCACGCGAAGACCTTCACATTAGCGCGGGTACGCAGTTGCCAGGCGACGCGGTTAAAAATGTCTGCACGCACCGGCAAGTGTCGGTTGGGGAAGTACAGCGAATGCACCAGGCCATCGCCCTTCGGATCGGCGAAGGCTTGCAGGAACACCGTGTTGGCGCCCATGTCGGCCATGCGCTGGATCAGCTTGCCGAGGTTGATTTCCTGCTGCGCCGGATCCGGGTCGTAGACGTTGTCCAGATCGATATGCACCACGCGCATGACGAAATCCGACTGCACGTCGACGATACTGTTGGCGAAACGCTCGCCGTCAGGGTCGGACGCGACGAGGAAACGCGGACTGCTCATCAGGTTGTCGAGGGCATCGAGACCGTCGTCGAGGGTCAGGGCCATTTCGTAGCCTTCCTCACCCACCACAGTCAGCGAATTGCCATCCGCCGCGCCATATGGCCAGACCCACACGCGCGGTTTCTTGCCGGTGACCTTACGGATTTTTTCCGAGATGTCGTCCACGTCGGTGCGAATTCGCGCTCGGAAATCGGCCTCGGACTCATAGCGTTTGCTCACTGGATCGTAACGTCGAGTCGCCGCAGCAGGCTGCAGGTTGCCTTGCGGGTTGGCAAGGATGCCTTTGTGATTGGCGTCAGTGTGGGCGGCGATTTCCACCAGGCCCGACTGCGAGATTTCCCGCACCTGATCCCAGGTCAGAAAGTCGGAACGCGGGCGCGGCGTCCCGGCGAAATCCACCGGTTGGTTCAGCGGCGTATCGATCCAGGTGCCCACCGGTGCCAGCAGCGCATGCCAGTTGTAGGCGCGCAATACCGGCAACACACGGGTGTAGAAGCTTGCGTAACCGTCGTCGAAGCTGAGCAGGATCGCCTTGGGCGGCAGTGGCGGCCCGCCCTTGCGCGCGGCCATGATCTGATCGACCGTCACCGGTTTGTAGTTGTTCTCCCGCAGCCAGGCGAGCTGTTCGAGCAGGCGTTCGGTGCGCACCGCCACCACCGCCTGATCGGGATCACGATCTTCGACATCGTGGTAGGCAATGCCCAGCACGTGGTTTTTCGGCCAGGGCTTTTCACTGGCTGCCAGCGGTCGCTCGGACGGCGGCACGAAGGCCGGGGCTTGCTGGGCGCAGGCGCTGACCAGCAGCGCTCCCAGCAGAAGGATGAAACGCGAAATCAAAGGCATCTTCAAACTCTTCTAGAAGCGGAAAGTGAGGTCGACGAGCAGACGCAGATCGGTTTCCCGGTCACCGTCGTAGGGCCGGTTGATCACGCTGAACAAACCGCCCACCTCGAACACGTCGTTCCAGGCGTAGCGCTGGCCGTAACCGAGCAATGCCATGCCGCCGGTGCCGTGATCACGCTGGCTGTAAGTCCCCGCACCGGCCTGGAACTGTTGGCTCCAGACCGTTTCGTAGCGGTGGTACAGCACATGATTGACGTTGAGCAACGGCATGACGCTGAAGTCCGACTTCGGGTTGAAGTACGGCACGTCATCGGACTTGGAGTTGTGGCTGGTGCCCACTTCCAGGCCCGCATCGACTTGCAGGTTCGGCGCGCTGTAGACACCCTCTTTTCCGGTCAGCAAGGCTTCGACACGGTTGTTGCCGTCGCTGAAATGCGACGGGCTGACCGCCAGGCGCCACTCACGGCTCTCGTTGGCGCGCCAGCGGATGAAACCGCTGCCGCCGTTGGCCTTGATGTCGCTGTTCAATGCCCGCAGCGGGGTGTCGGCCGAGAGATACTCAAGGCTGCCGCCGTATTGCCAGTGGTCGTTGATATCGCGGGCAATCGCCAGACGCGCGCCCTGCTTGTCGCCGAAACCATAGGAATGATTCGACACTTCGGCTTCGAGGGTCATGTCGCGGGTGCGACGCTCCAGGCCGACACGCTGGAAGCGGTGGTGACCGGTGCCTTCGGCAAAATCGCCAGTGGCGTATCCCGCCCCGGCGAACACCCGCCAATCCTCATCGATCGGCGGGCTGTAAAGGGTGGTCTGGATGCCGAAATCCCGGCTGCCGGAGACCGCGCCGGCATCGCCACCGCTGCCGCCGTTGGCCTTGCCGCCGTAGGCTTCGACGCGCAGCTCGGACATGTCGTGCACTTCGCGTTCACGGGCCAGACGCTGGACCTGACGGTTGTCGGGGAAGCGCGCCACCACGTCATCGGTCAGCGCATCCATCTGCCGCCATTCCTGCAAGTCCATGGCGGTGCGGGCCTGCGCGACTTCCAGGCCCATGTCGCGTGGCGCGATGCTTTCGGTTTCCTTGAGCTGGTTTTCCGCACGGCGCGGCCAGTTGCGGGCCAGGTACAGGTCGGCCTGGGCCCGGCGCAGGCCGATGTTGCCCGGGGCCTGATCCACCAGAGTCTGCAAGCGCTCTTCGCCGTGAGGCAGGTCGGAGCCGTAGATGCCGGCCTGCGCCGCCAGTTGCTGGGCGTCCATCCACTCATCGTTAGGGTTGCCGATCGGCAGGCCCTTGAGTTCGACACGCGGCTTCTGCGCCTTGGCCTGATCCTCGGCGACCTTGCGTGCCTCTTCGGCACGGTCGCCTTCCAGCAGCGAGTAATACAGCGCCGTGGTGTCTTCAAGTCGGTCACCGACATCGGCGTCCGGCGCCGCCAGCACCTGACGGTAAAGATCGGTGGCGATTTCCGGCTGGCGCTGATCCAGATAGGCCGCCGCCACCCAGCGCAGGGCGTAGGTCGGGATCTTCACGCCTTCGGCTTGCAGCTTCTGGTATTCGCTGATGACTTCGGCGGTGCGCGCCCGGGCCTTGAGTGCGCCCATGCGATCGATGCGCCAGCGCGTCACGTCATCGTGGGCGCTGGCGTCCGGGGTCCAGGTGGCGAGCAACTGGTCGTAGTCGGCCAGGGCGCGGTCGGCGATCACGTAGCGTTCTTCTTCGCTGCGGGTGGCCAGTTCGGCGAGGCGCACGCGTTCGGCGGCCAGATCGCCTTCCAGACGCCGCAAGGTGACGGAATCGATCAGCCCCGGACGCTGCCTGGCAAGCCGCAACGCCGGCTCCGGCAGACGCGCCTTTTGCAGGGCAACCACGTATTCGCGGGCGACTTCCGGTTTGTTGCCGGCGCGGACAAAGGCCTGGTCGTATTCGAACAGCGCGTCGTACGGCTTGCCGGCACGATTGAGGGCATAGCCCAGCGCCAGTCGGCGGGAAGGGTCTTCGGGTTTGGCGGCGACCAGCGAGCGGGCGCGGATGACCCCTTCGTCAGGCTTGGTGGAGTCGGCCTGGGTCAGCGCCAGACCGAGTTGCAGGTCAGCATTGTCCGGCTCCAGCGTCAGCGCCGTGTTGTAGACCTGGATCGCCTGATCCCAGCGCTTGAGGTTGCGATAGGCCCGGGCGGTGGCAGTCAGTGCCTGGATCGGCAGTGCGCGGCCACGACCCTGGGTCTCGTAGACCTGCACCACTTCAGCGTCGAGCCCGGCCCAACCGGCGATCTGCAGGTGATCGCTGACCTGCCCGGTGGTGGCCTGGGCCGGCGGCACCTGACGCAAAACGGTCAGCGCGGGCGTGTAATGCCCGGCCCGGGCGTCGAGCACCATTTGATCGTAGGTCGTGTCGGCGAACGCGAGCACGGGCCAGAGCAACTGGCTGCACAACGCGACTCGAAACAATGGGCGTAAACCACGATGTAATACAGGACCATCAATACGCGGCATTCGTCAGCATCCTTACATGGCCAGCCGGGTAGCAGTGCCCCCCCTTGCCCATTTCGTAACGGAGGCCAAGTAGATCACCTGGCCAAGCTATCCAAGCAGTCTTGCACGCAAGCGTAGATCAATATTCAGAACACAATAATTGTTCAGATTCGTGACGATGACGGGCCCCGGCTAACCGTTGACCCGGATGCCAGACAGCAAAACGCCCGGCGTCTGCGGGTGCAGAGGCCGGGCGTTTCGGTGACGCGCGAGGCGTTTACTGAGGCTGTTCGATACTGCCGAACTTGCTCATCAGGAAGCCCACAAACTGCTCGACGGTCATCTTCTGGCCGTTGAATTCCACCTGATTGGCGGCGTAATGCAGCTTGGTGACAACGTTGGTGCCATCCAGGGTCGCCAACTGCGAACCGACGGCCATGCCGGCGAACATGTCGGCACCCGCGCTGGCCTGGTCGACGATGGCCTTGGCATCGGTCTGGCCATCGATTTGCGCCTGCACGCTCAGCAGGTCGACCAGCATCGGCTTGGACACCAGCACATTGATGTCCAGCAGCGCGATCAACTGTTTGCCCAGTTGATCCGGTGGCAGGTCCATCGACGCAGGTTTGGTCAGATCAAGCACCAGATTCGCCCGGCTTTCGCCATTGGCGGTTTTCAGCGACAGGTCTTCCAATGCCAGTTGCGGCCCGGCCGCCAGCAGTTTCTGCAGGTCGGCCTTGACCTGGGTCGACTCGGCCTCGGTCAGGTTCAGCTCCGGTGCCGGCAGACCGGCGGCGGTGGCTTCGGCAGCGGCTTTCTCGTAAGGCTGCAGCTTGGTCTGGTAGATCTGCATCAGCGACATCGCCGACGGGATGTCGAGGTTTTTCAGGCTCATCGCCAGGTTGGCCGAACCGATCTTCTTGTCGTTGAGGGTCACTTCAGCGACCTTGTAGTCGGCACGGCCGGAGGCGTTGCTGCCGTTCTCTTCGGTACGGTTCTTCATTTCGAAGTTCTTCACGCCCAGCACCGACTGCTTGGCGCCGAAGGTGGTCTTGCTGGCGGTCAACTCCAGGGTGTTCTCGCCGGTGTAGTAGCCGTAGGTGCTCTTGGCAAGGTTGCTGGCCAGGGTCAGGCCATTGAGTTCGATCTGCACCGGGGTCTGATCTTCGGCAACCGTGGTCAGGTGCAGGCTGTCCATGTAGCCATTGGCCTTGACCTTCTGCGCCTGGGCACTGGCGGAGATGTCCATGTTCAGGCCGGAAAACTTCAGGTTCGACTTGTCGTCCAGCGCCGTTTCCAGTGGCAGCAGTTCGAGATTGCCGGTGGTCGACTGGTCGTAGCCGATGTTGACCACGCCTTTGAGCGGTGCGGCGCCCTTGGTGGCAGCGAACCACTTTTCGGTGATCGGGGTCTTTTCCAGCTCAAAGTGACTGGTGGCCATGACCGGCAGCCATTTCAGCGACACCAGACGCGAGAACGGCAGCGGGCCATGCTCGATGTGGTCGACGAACAACAGCTCGACCGGCGCTTCGCCAAACATTTCGCCCTCGCCCTTGAGGCGATAGTGCGCGGTGCTGCTGAAGGTGTCGCGCTCCAGCGACACCAGTTCCAGCGATGCACTGCCGTTGGAGCCGGCCATGGCGGTCTGCAACTCGCTGTTGGCATTGGCGACGGCATTGTTCAGCACGCCTTCGATTTTGGTGCCGGTGTACCAGGCCCCGCCGACGCTGATGGCGCCGATGGCCACAACAATTCCGAGAAGCACGCCTGCTGATTTATTCATGAATGACCTGATCGATTTCCGTGGCTGAAAGTGTGGTCGTCTTCCCTGAACCCGTGACCGGGCCGTGGCGCGACTCCGCTGAATTTAGCGGTGGAGATTAGCACTGGCAGTGGGCCGCGGCCCAATGTTTAAAGGTTAAAGAATGTCCACGAGACATGGACAAACAAAAAGATCGCCGGGTTCGGCGATCTTTTCGGGATCAGGAGTATTGAACCTCGATCTCATCAAGCTGATGGTCGAAGCTTTTCAGCCGCGCGGTCCAGGTGTACACCAGCACTTCGAAATCCCGGTCGATCACCGCCCCGCCGGGCCCGTCGCTGCGCGGGTCGCAGAAATCCAGTTGATAGCGCTCGCGGGCCATGGCCGTGGCGACGTCCGACAGTTCGCGGGCATTGTTGAGCCAGTGCCAGCCGTCGTCGGCGACTTGCCGGTCGAGGGCCAGGCACTGTTTTTTCAGGGCTTCGAGGCTTTTTTCCAGCGGTGTGCCGGTGAGTTCGCCCATGACTTCGGCGAAGGTGCGCCCCGGCTGCCAGTAGCCGCCCCAGAAGTAGCGGTCGAACACGGTTTCGACTTTGCGCAGCGCGACCTTGGTGTCCCAGATCAGCAGCAGCGTCTTGCTTTGCTCAAGCTGACGCTTTTTGAGTCGCTGGGTCTGCACCAGGGCCGAGGCCACGACCACGATCGCCATGACCGCGATCAGCGCCACGATGCTGTCGAGGAAGATCATTGCCTTGTCGATCTGATGGGCCAGCATGATGCCGTAGAAATAGGTGGCCGACAGCAGCACCAAGGCTACCAGGGCGCACCAGAAGCCAAGAGCGTAAGGGTTTTTCATTATTGGTTTCCCCTAGACCTGCGCTAGCGATGTGCACTGAAAAGGCGCCTGGTTCGGGGCGCCCTTTCAATACTTCAAAGCATAGCAACGGCCTCAGGGTTTGCTGGCGCTCGAGGCTTGCGTTCGTCCGCTTTCCCAACCGCCGCCCAGGGCGAGGAATAAATCGATCTGGCTCATGGCAACCTGGGTGTTGGCAGCGGCCAGTTGCGCAGTGACATCGGTGTAGGTGCGGGTGGCCTGCAGGTCGGCGAGGAACGACTCGCGGCCGGCCTGGAAGAAGCGGTGCGTCTGGTCCGCCGCCAGTTTTGCCGACTGCTCGGCATCGGCCAGTGCATCGCGGCGTTGCAGCAGCGCGGAGTACTGGGACAGACCGGTCTGGGTTTCGCGGATAGCGTTGAGCACCACGCCGTCGAAATGCGCCAACGCGCCCTGGGTCGTGGCTTCGGCTTCGCGGATCCGGGCCCGGGCGCCGTTGGTCGGTACGCTCCAGCTCAGTGACGGGCCGAAACCCCAGCGGTTGGTGGACGGTTTGCCAAGGTTATCGAGAATGCCGACGGTGCCGATCGTCGCGCCGAAACTGATGTCCGGGTACAGCTCGCCGGTGGCGATGCCGATTCCAGCCGTCGCAGCCGCCAGACGCCGCTCGGCCTGGCGGATGTCCGGCCGGCGCTTGAGCAGTGCAGCGCCATCGCCGACCGGCACCAGTTGGGCGATTTTCGGCAGTTCGGCGCAGGTCGCGGTGCCGGCCGGCAGTTGATCGACAGGCTTGGCCAGCAACATCGACAGACGGAACAATCCGGCCTGACGCGCCGCCTCATAACGCGGCATGTCGGCGCGCAGGGATTTGAATTGGGTCTGCGAACGGGTGACCTGGGTTTCGTCGCCACGGCCGGCATCGCGCAGACGCTGGATCAGGGTGGTGCTCTGGGATTGCAGGTCGAGGGAATGCTGGGCGATTTCCCGTTCCTCATTCGCCGCGCAGACCTGGGTGTAGGCCCGCACCACGTCGGCGACCAGGGTGATGCGTGCAGTGTCGGCAGCGGCCTGGGTCGCATCGGCGTTGGCCTTGGCCGCTTCGATCCCGCGTTGCAGGGTGCCCCACAGGTCGAACTGGTAGGACGCGCTGATACCGATATCGCCGATGTTGGCCACCGGCACTTTCTCCGGCAGCAGGAACGCCTCGCCGGACTCCTGCAAGCGTTGCGCGCCCATTTTCACGCCGCCGCTCCAGCCACCGGCCGCCTCGGCTTCATCGACCTGCGCACGGGCCCGCGACAGGTTCGCCGCCGCCACTCGCAGATCGGTGTTGGATGCCATGGCCTGCTGCACCAGTTGATCCAGACGCGGATCCTGATACAGCCGCCACCAGTCCGCCGGCACCGGGGCCGACACCACCGGTTTGCCGGCCACCGCCAGGTCGCCCTGGAAATCCTTGCGCTGGATCGCCGCGTCTTCGGGCACGTGGTAGTCCGGCCCGACCATCGAGCAGGCCGACAGCATCATGCCCAGCCCGACGACCATCAAGGCCCTGTTCATTGCGCAGGCTCCTGCGGTTGATCGTCGATGATCGACACGGTCGCGGTACGCCCGGCGATCATGCGGAAGTCATCCGGCACGTCGTCGAAGGCAATGCGCACCGGAATCCGTTGCGCCAGACGCACCCAGCTGAACGCCGGATTGACGTTGGGCAGCAGGTTGCTGCCGCTCGAACGGTCGCGGTCTTCGATACCGGCGACGATGCTTTCGACATGCCCGCGCAAGCGGGCACGGTCGCCGATCACGCGGATATCCACCGACTGACCGATGTGGATGCCGTCGAGTTTGGTTTCTTCGAAATAGCCGTCGATGTGGAACGAATTGCTGTCGACCACCGACAACACCGGACGCCCGGCGGTGACGAATTCCTGCGAGCGTGGCGCACGGTCGTTGACGTAGCCGTCCACCGGACTGCGGATCACCGAGCGATCGAGGTTGAGCTGAGCGCTGTCCACCGCCACCAGTGCTTCGGCCAGCGCCGATTGCGCGCGGGCCACTTTCGACAGGCTTTCTTCCAGCTGCTCGGCCGGCACCAGATTGCCCAGACCACGGTTACGCTTGGCTTCACGCTGCGCCTGGGCCAGGGTTTCTTCGCGATCAGCGACCGCCGCCCTGGCCTGGCGCAACGCCAGTTTGAAACGGTCCTGGTCGATGCTGAACAGCACCTGGCCGCGCTTGACCAACTGGTTGTCCTTCACTTCGACCTGCTGGATCAGCCCGGACACGTCCGGGGCGATCTGCACGATGTCGGCGCGAATGTGGCCGTCGCGGGTCCAGGGCGCGTACATGTAATACATCACCATGCGCCAGACCACGACGACGGCGAAAGTCACGATCAGCAGCGTCAGGACGACGCGACCGAGGGTCAGAAACGGTTTTTTCATGTCATCAGGTATCGACTGAGTGAATCCACGCCGTACAGCATCACGGCGTAGAGAGCCACGTTGAACAATGCCCGGTGCCAGACCAGACGGTAGAAATGCAGGCGCGTGAGCACGCCGTGTACCACAACAAACAGCACATAAGTGATGCCCATCAACACCAGCAGGGTCGGCAGGAAAATGCCGCTGATATCCAGATCACCGATCATAGGGGCGCTCCTTCGGGCAGCGGTTCTTCGGGCTCTGCGTTGGAAACGAATTCCACGCCGGGCAACAGCGCCAGGCGCAAGCCGCTCAAGGCGTGCAACAGGTTGAGTCGGGTTTCTTCATCGCCGTGGCCGTTGAGTGCGCGGCGGGTGCGATCCATGGTCATCAGCAAAGCGCTTGGCGCCGGCAGGCGTTCGCCGGCCTTGAGGCAGGCCCGGAAATACTCGCCAACCTCTGCCACCACTTGCTTGAGCAACGCATTCGGCGCGCCGGTCACTCGAGGTGTGTAGGCGAGCAAGTCGAGCAGGTTCAGCCCCACGCGCACTTCACGCATGGCAATGCCGGTGTCCTGACCGGTCAGCGCCAGACGCGGCAGGTGCTGCATCAGGCGGTCGAGCAGTTGCACGCCCAGTTGTCGATGTTCGGCGAGGTTGGCCGGCTCGGTCATGCTGACGATGTCTTTCCAACTGAAACGGGTCAGGCGCTTGGCCGCCAGTTCAGCACCGAACGGCCGGGCGATCAGCGTCCAGATAAACGCGAACAACAGCCCCATCGGGCCCGCCAGGTTGGAATTGACGAAGGCAAAGAAGTCCGCGTCGTAAGCGCCCGAAATACTGATGAACGACGAGGTGTTGACCAGCGTCAGCAGCATGCCGAGGTAAAAGCGTGGCTGCACCGTCAGGGTGCCGACACAGATGAACGGCACCGCGAATGCCAGCACCAGCATCGGAAAGTCATGCAGGTTCGGCAGCACCAGAAACAGGTACAGACTGGCAAACAGCACTGACATCCCGGTCCAGAAAAAGAACCGGTAGATCTGCGGCGCCGGGTCGTCCATCGAGGCGAAGAAACTGCACGACACCGCCGCCAGAATCACCGCGCTGCCGCCGTCAGTCCAGCCCAGCAGGATCCACAACACCGAGGCGACGATGATCGCCAGGATGGTCGAGGCCACTGAATACAGCATCAGTCCACGGTCGAGAAACGGCGTCAGGCGACCGAGGCGCCAGTGACGATAGACCGCGCGCCAGCTGTCCTGGCGCTCGCACAGGATCGCGTCCTGCAGGCTGCGACAGTCCTGCCAAAGATCGATGAACTCGCCGAGGCGATACAGCGCGTTGGAAAACAGCAACTGTCTGCGATCTTCCAGGGCTTCGGCGCTCGGTTGCAGCGCTTCGAGCTGATCCCGCAGGGCTTGCCAGCGTTCGAGATCGGCGTCTTTGTGACCGAGCCATTCGCGGGTCGCGGTGAGCAGCGGCGCGAACTGTTCCACCAGTTCCGGCGTGCGCCGTTCGAGGGCGTAAAGCGAGTCTTCAAGGGCATCGATCACCGGCAGCAGGTGGATCATCCGCCCGCGCAGTTCCTTGGTGTTGCGAACGGTTTGCGGCCGCGCACCTTCGTGCGGCAACTGGCCGATCATCAATTCCAGGCTGTTGAAACTGCCGACCATGGCCATGCGCAGGGCTGCGACCTCTTCGGGCTGCACATCGCGGCTGAGGAACTTCAGGCTGTAAGTCGTGGCGTCGGCGAACCATTTGCCCACGGCGTCGTTGAACACCGGTGCCAGGCGCCGTGGCCAGAACATCGCGCCGACCACCGCCGCCACGGCGATGCCGAGAAAGATTTCCTCGGTCCGCGACTCGGCCACGTCCCACAGCGCCAGCGGGTTATCCACCACCGGCAGCGCGATCAACGGCAAGGTATAGCCGGCCAGCATCAGCGCGTAGTTGTTGGCGGTGCGCAGGTGCAGGGACAGGAACAACAAAATCCCCGTCCACAGGGCGATGACCACCACCAGCACGTATGGGCTCTGGACGAACATCGGCACGAACAGTACCGCTGCCGCCGCACCGAGAAACGTGCCGATTGCGCGATACAGCGCCTTGGAACTGGTCGGGCCGAGGAACGGGCTGGAAACGATGTACACCGTGGCCATCGCCCAGTACGGGCGCGGCATCTGCATGAGCAAGGCGATGTACAGCGCGGTCATCGAAGCCGCGAACGTGCGGATCCCGTAGAACCAGTCCCGCGCCGGAGGCATGCCGGAAAAGAACCCGTTCACGGATTGATCACCGTTGGCGGAGTGGCCGCCTCAAAAGCTCTCAGTACCCGAAGCGTAGCCTCCAGATCGCGCTGGTCGATGCCTTCGAGCACCTCATGACGCAGTCGCACCAGTTGCGCCTCCACCGCTTGCACCAGCTCACGGCCGGTGTCGGTCAGGCTCAGGCATTTGGCGCGACGGTCCTGGGCATCTTCGGTGCGGCAGACAAACCCGGCGTGACACAACTGATCAAGCAGGCGCACCAGCGACGGCGACTCCATCCCCGCCGCCTGCGCCACCTGCACCTGGCGCACACCCTCGCCCAACCGCCCGATCATCAACAACGGGACGGCGCAGGCTTCGGAAATTCCATAATTGACCAGCGTGGTCTGGCAGATCTTCCGCCAATGCCTGGCGGCCACCACCATGGCACTGCTGATGTTCATCTGGAGAGCGTCGAGGTTATTCGGCACGAGGGAATGCACACACTGTTAGTTTGCTAACTATCAATATCGCATTGGTGGGGAAATTCAGTCAAGTTTTGAAACAAATTGGGTTGCGTGCTTCAGCTCAGCGTCTTTTCGCGTTTTCGTAGACGTCGCTTCGCTCGCGCTTACCCACGGCGACTACCGAGACAACCACCCGCTCTTCGATCACTTGGTAAACCAGTCGATAACCTGACGCTTTGAGTTTGATCTTGTAGCAATCAGGCATGCCGTGGAGGGAGTCAGCCGGAATACGGGGACGCTCAAGACGCTCAGCCAGCTTCTTTTTGAATTGATCACGCAGCGTATGACCCAGTTTGTTCCACTCTTTGTGAGCGGAAGGCAGAAATTCGAGCTTATAGGTCATCCAGGCTTACCGGTATGGGAGTCTCGTGACTGCGAGAACGAACGATTTCTGCCAACTCGAGATCATCGAGCCGCTCCATCATGGCTTCGTAAACGTCAGCCGGCACCATGTAGCCCATGACCCGGTTGTGATTCAGGACAGCAACTGCTCCTCCGTGCGCGCCGTTTAGCACTGCGGAGGGGTTTTTCTTCAGTTCAGAAACACTGACAGCCATATCGGCCAGAACACTTTGCATAATAAAAGACCTCAATTGAGGTCGTAATTCTGGTCTAAGGAAGCATTACTGGCAACCGGGTGAGGTGATTCAGCTTACGAACGGCACGCTGATAATTACCCCCGCCCCTTCCTCAACATCACATCCAACTGATCCACCACCTCCGCCCAATCCGCATCATCGAGAATCTCGTCCCGCAGGAAATCCGCCTGGCTCTTGGTCCAGAAAAACGCGTCGCACAGGTGCAGTTCCGGTTTGAGCGGGGAATGGGTGGCGATGAACTGGTCGATGCTGACCGGGTCGTTGTCCAGGCCGAGTTGCTTGAACAGGGACGGCAGGCTGTGCGTCGGGTTTTCCATTGCTCTGCTCCTTCGAAAATTCAGTGGATGCACGAATTTAGCGAGCAAACTCGCTCCCACAGACTCAGCGTAGAACCTGTGGAAACGGGCCTGCCCGCGATTGGCGTCCTCACCAACGCCACAAACCTACTGACTCAACTCCCGCACCTGCGCATGCGGCACCATTTTCAGGAACTCGGGCATGCTCATGTGCAGCAGGTTGTTGTGGTTGCCGGCTTCCAGGTAGATGTCCTTCTGCCGGGTCAGCAGCGGGTCGATGACCATGTCCAGGCCGTAGGAATCGCCCAGTGGCGGCACGGCGCCGCGTTCGCAGTCGTCGAAAATGTGCGCCAGATTGCTTTCGCGAGTGATTTGCCATTCGCCGCTGCTGCGCACCTTGCTCAAGTCCAGGTGGCGGCTGGCGGGCAGCACCGCCATCAGGTAGTGCCCGTGACGGTCGTCCAGGATCACCGACTTGGCCACCCGTTCTGCGGCAATCCCGGAGACCCGCGCCGTTTCCAGGCTGCTGGACGAGTGCGGGTGGGTGACGATGTCATATTCGCATTGCGCCCGGTTGAGGCTGCTCTGCACTTTTTTGGCCATACGCATGATGCACCTCGGTGCCCGCCGACGCTGCGCGGCGGACGGTAATGAAACGCTGTGGCTACCCTTGAAAGTCTAGTCCCGTCGGCCGCGCACACCGGGAAATCCGCCCACTGGCGAGGCAGGGAGATTGATCAAAATTCATCCAGTCACAGCCTCAACTAGACTGTAAGAACAATCCCCTGACTCTCACGGAGGGTCATGTGAACATCCGTTGCTGTGCGCTTGCCCTGTTGCTGCTGAGTGGATCGGCGGTTGCGGCAGACAATCCGTTTACCGCCGTCAGCCCGGTCGGTCTGTGGCTGATCACCCTGGGCATCGCGTTTCTGATCGCCGAAGCCGCGCTGCCCAACTACGGGGTGATCGGTCTGGGCGGCATCGTGATGTTTGTGATCGGCGCATTGATCCTGAGCAATGCCGAACTGCCGGTGCCGATGATGATCGGCCTCGGGCTGGTCAGCGCCCTGTTGCTGATCGCGCTGCTGATCCGCGCCCTGAAAACCCGACCGCGCCACCCGGTCAGCGGCGATGCCGGCCTGCTCGGCAGTGTGACGGCGGTGACGGTGGTGCAACCGGAAGACAGCCGCAACGGCTGGGTGCAATTGCAGGGAGAACGCTGGCAGGTGCTGAGCGCCACGCCGCTGCACACCGGGCAACCGGTGCGGGTGGTCGGGCGCAAGGGCCTGTTGCTGCAAGTGGCCGCGACTGACGCGGCACCGCTCGGAGAGTGATCATGGGTCTGCAAATCGGTTTTGTCGCGCTGCTGCTGTTGCTGATCGCTCTGGCCGGCTCGACGTTTCGCATCCTGCGCGAATACGAACGCGGCGTGGTGTTTCAGCTCGGACGCTTCTGGCAGGTCAAGGGACCGGGGCTGATCCTGTTGATTCCGGTGGTGCAGCAAATGGTCCGGGTCGATCTGCGCACCATCGTCCTCGACGTGCCGCCGCAAGACGTGATCACCCGCGACAACGTCTCGGTGAAGGTCAACGCGGTGCTGTACTTCCGCGTGCTCGACCCGCAGAAAGCGATCATCCAGGTCGAAGATTTCCTCACAGCCACCAGCCAACTGGCCCAGACCACCCTGCGCGCGGTGCTCGGCAAACATGAACTGGACGAACTGCTGGCCGAGCGCGAACGCCTGAACATCGACATCCAGCAAGTGCTCGACGCCCAGACCGATGCCTGGGGGGTCAAGGTCGCCAACGTCGAAATCAAGCACGTCGATCTCAACGAGTCGATGGTGCGCGCCATCGCCAGGCAGGCCGAAGCCGAGCGTGAACGACGAGCCAAGGTGATCCACGCCGAAGGCGAATTGCAGGCCTCGGAAAAACTCATGCAGGCCGCCGAAATGCTTGGTCGCCAGCCCGGCGCCATGCAACTGCGCTACATGCAGACCTTGAGTTCGATTGCCGGCGACAAGAGCTCGACCATCGTCTTTCCGTTGCCGATCGAACTGCTCAAGGGGATGGCGGATCTGTCGGCGAAATCGTGAGTGTGCGCAAGCTTTCCAGCGCGGCATAAGGCGCGAGGGCGTAATGCTCGATCCGTGACTGCAACAACGCGGATGCTTCGCGGCGCTTGTGTTCGCCATCGACGACAAAGGGTTGTGATGGCTGTTTCGCATGTTGCGCCGTCGCCGCCAGCGCCTGCTCACACTGCGCAGCACTCAGTCCGAAAAACCGCGCCAGCCGCCCGCTCATCGCCTCGGGCAATTCGCTGTAATTGAGCGCCAACCCGGCAGACTCACGACAATGCACCCACCCGGCCTCCAGCAGACGCCCGAGCCGTCGGGCGATGAAATCCTCACGCCCCTCGAACGGTAAATCATCGTCCAGCACACACTCGCCGAGCGCACCCGGCACCATGTGCAGGCCAGGCCGGCGCAGGTGCGAGACGGCGATTTCCAGCGGATCGCGGTAGACAAACAGCCACGGTGTATCGGGAAAACATTCGTGCAGCAACGGCCATTCGCCGATGTTCCAGGCGTCGAGCTTGATCACCAGGCGCTGCTCCGCGCCGCGCCGACGCTGACCGTACGCCGAGAGCAATCCGACGATGGCCGCGCGGCGTTCTTCGTCCGGCAGATCGCTGCGCAGCAAGGCATCAAGGGGCGGTGGCTCCGAGACCACGATGTAATCGTCGAGCCGGGCGAGCATCTGGCTGATCAGCGTCGAACCGCAACGCGAGGCGTGCAGGATAAAAGCGCTCGGCGGCAGTCCCGGGCTGAGCGTTTGCCAATCCGTCAGTACCGACAAGGGTGTTTGCCGCCGGAACGCCTGATTGAACGGCAAGCGCAACGCGTCTTCGACGGCCTCACGAAAAAACGGCTGATGCAGCGGCGTGTCGCCAAACCAGCACCAATCGACCTGCCATTGCCCGGCGGTTTTCCAGACGCGGATCGGCAACCAGCCGTCGAAATTCACAGGCGCCATTGTTCGTTCCATGACCGACGGCCGTTGCGCATCGCCGCCAGCAGGTCTTCCCGGGAAAAATGCAGGCCGCGTTCAGCGGCCAGCGCCAGCGTCTGGTCGATGAAGGCTTCAGGGTCGTGCGATGCCTGCAACGTTGCGGACACGACTGGATCCGTGACGAGCAACCGTTGAAAGCGCTGCAGCGCCGTGTCCGCGCCATCAGGCAGCGGAGTGCTCGGCAAACCGTCAACGATCATTTGCTCCAGCCAGGGTGTTGGGCGGCAATCGAGCACCAGATGAACCCGTGCCGTGCGGTCGCGATTGTCGACCCGATGCGGTCGGGCGAGATCGAAATACCAGCACTCTCCAGCCTTCATTGGCATCCGCTGGCCGTCGAGCCAGAAGTCCACGGCGGGCGGACTGAGCAGCGGAATGTGCAGGCGCAAATCGGCGTCCGCGCCCTCAAGGTCATAGTCGCGATGCTCATGGATCTGGCCGCCAGGCCCCAGTCGCAACAGCCTCGCACTGACGATTTCCAGCGGCAGATCCCGCAGGGCCTGCTGCCAGCGACAGTCATTGAGCCAAGAGGCGCGTCGCACGGGCTCAGCGCTGCCAGGGGACAGTTCGGTCAGCGCATCGGCGGCGGAAATCAGTGCTACGCCGCTCCAGTCGCCAGCGAAATAAGCGGTGTTGAAATGACCGCGCCAGGCAGCATCGTCAATCGCCGTCAGCGCCTGCAACAGCAACGGCAGGTCCACCGTCACCGGCAACCGCGAGAACGCCGGCCGGCTCATGCCTTGGGCAACACCGCGGTTTCGCCGAGCCAGGTCAGCAACCGGTCCAGACAGGCTTCGACCGGCAGCCTGCCGGTGTCGAGCACCAGCGAAGCCTGGGCCGGCGCCTCGTAAGGCGCCGACACGCCAGTGAAACCAGCCAGCTCACCGCGCCGCGCCCGGGCGTAATGCCCTTTCGGATCGCGCTGCTCGCACACCGCCAGCGCGGCGCTGCACCAGACCTCGCGATAGTCCTCGCCCAGACGGCGGGCGAACACCTCGCGCAGCTCCGCCAGCGGCGCGATCATCGCCAGAATCACGATCTGCCCGTTCTCCACCAGCAACGCCGCCAGCTCACTGGCGCGGCGGATGTTTTCCAGGCGGTCGGCATCGGTAAAACCCAGGTCGCGATTGAGCCCGACTCGCAAGCCATCGCCATCGAGCACCACACTTTGCAGACCGCGACTGAACAACTCGGCGTGCAATGCCTGGGCAAGGGTCGACTTGCCCGCCGCCGGCAAGCCGGTCAGCAGCATCGCCGTGCCGCGATGGCCGTTGCGGGCTTCGCGTTGCGCACGGCTGATGCTGGCGGTCGGCGCCAGCACGTCACGGCGCGGAGGCATGGGCCACCGGCAGCGAAATATCCCCCGAGGCCCATGCCGCTTCGCGGTTGGCCAGGGCGGTGGCGATCGACTGCACTTCAGTCGACTGGACCTGATCCGGCAGCGGATCGAGACCGGCGCTGGCGAAGATCTGGCCATAGGCATTGCGCAGATCGGCATAGGACAGGTCACGCCGCAGATCGGCCTGCAAGGTGTTGAGCTCGCCCTGGATCAGGTCCAGCTCACCAATGCCGTCGGCCTGACGACGGTTACGCAACTGACCGACGATTTGCCCGTCGATGTCCGACAGTTGCTGGTTGGTCTTGAACTGGCGCAGCGCCTCCTGATAGTTGGCATTGGCCACGTAGAGCTGCGCCAGCACCGCAATCGACATCGCCTGACGGCGTGCGGTGGCGACTTCTTCACCAGCCTTGGCCACGTCGATGGCCGCCGGGGCGGAGATCACGTTGAACAGGTTCCAGGTCACTTTGACGCCGTAGTCGGCCCAGCCCTGTTCGACCAGGAACGAGTTGCTGTCGTAGTGCCCGCCAGCGGAGAACTCCAGCCCCGGCAGCAGACGCAGCATGGCCTTGCGGGTTTCGGCGGCGCTGATCCGGGTCTGGTAATCCTGCTCGCGCAGTTCCGGACGGCTGGTCAAGGCTTCCTGTTCGAGTTTGCTCAGATCGACCTTGAGTTCCGGGATCTGATAACCGTCATCGGTGGCCAGGGTCAGGTTGGTGCCCAGCGGCAGGTTGATCAGGGTCGCCAGCTCGGTCTTCGCCAGCGACAGCGCCCGGCGCTGTTCTTCCAATTGCCGGGTCGCCTCGATCAGCGAACGCTGATAACCGAGCGACTGCACCGGATCGCCGATGCGCTGCTCGCTCATGCTTTCACTGTTGCGGCGGGCGGTGTCGACCCGCGCCATCAGGCTGTCGATCTGCTTGAGCAGGCGCTCGGCGGCCATCGCCCGCCAATAGGCCGAGCGAACGTCCTGAACGATGGTGTTGATCACCTTGCGCCGGCGCTCCTGCACGATCAGGCGCTGGTCGCCCTGCTGCTTGGCGCTGATGTAGCTGACGCCGAAATCGAGCACGTTCCAGACCATGGTCAGGTCGGCGACGTCGCGGTCGCGGTCCTGGGAGGTCGACGGTTCCAGAGACTGGGTGCCGGTGCGCACGCTCTGGCTGCTGGACGCGCTGACGTTGTTGCGCCCGACGTAGCCGGCGTCCAGCGCCATGCGCGGCAGCATGTCGAAACTGGCGAGGTCGAGCTGCCGCTTGGCCAGCGCTTCCTCCATGATTTTCAAGCGGCCTTCGAGGTTGTATTTCACCGCGCGGGCCATGGCCTGGTGCAGGGTCAGCGGACCGCTCAGCGGCTCCTGGCCCTTGTACATGTTTTGCAGATCGGCCCGGGCCCGTTGTTCGCTGACGCTGCGTTCGATCGGTTCACTGGTCACTGCACATCCGCTGATCGCCAGCGCCAGCAGGCTGGCGCCGAACAATTTCTGACTTTTCTTCATCCCTGGATCGCCCCTAGGTCCCGCATATATTGAGTTGTAATGTTGGTCAGGCCGGCATTTCGCTGATGCCGACCTGTTGCAGCGCCGCCGCCAGGTTGTCGACCCGGTGCTGCTCGCTGTCCTTGATCTGTTGCAGTTGCTGGCCCAGGGTCGGCGCACCGAACACACCGCGCAGGCCCTGGGAAATATCGCCGCCCTTGATCGACTGGCTGCCGAAGGCGTTCAGCGAATCGCGCTCGGCGCTGCTGTCCTGATTGAACAGGCCCGACAGCGTGCTGCTGCCGAACACCCCGCCATCGCCGCCGCCGAAACCGAGGAAGCCGTGGCCGGAACCGTCACCCAGGTTGTCGCTGCTGCTGAAGACCTGAGCAATGAAGCTCGGGCTCAGCGCACCACGATTGATGAAAATATCCCCCAGTGGACGGATGCCGTTGCCGATCACCCGCTGCTCGAACAACGGCGCGAAAGTCAGCGGTGAGCCAAGGTCGCCGGTGGGCGCGGTGAAGACGATCGGTTGCAGCGGAACGTTCGGCGGTGGTGGCGACACGACTGGATCGCTGCTGCGAAATTCCGGATCCGGTGTCACCACGATCAGCGGCGAAGTGGGCGTCACCGCCGGCACCGTGTTGATCACGTAGTTGCCGGAGCTGCTGACCCCGCTGCCGCTGTTGCCCGACAGATCGCTGACCCCGGCCGTGTTGAGGCTGATCGCATTATTGGCGCTGTTGACGTTGGCATTCGGCGTCAGCGTCGCGGTCCAGGTCTTGCCGCCGTCGCTGCTGCTCAGGTTGGACAGAGTGCCATTGGCCACGCTGAGGTCCGCCAGGTCGAAACCGCTGACCGCTTCGTTGAAGGTGATGGTCACCTGCGAAGTCTGACCGACGCCCAGGTTCGGATTGGCGATCACCACCGTGGCGGTCGGCCGTTCGCTGTCGAGGGCGTAGTTGTTCGACACCGCCACCGTGCTGCCGACGTTGCCCGCAAGGTCGGTGACGTTGCTGGTGTCCAGCGCAATGAAGTTGCTCGGGTCGGTGACATTCGCGGTCGGCGTGAAGGTCGCGGTCCAGGTCTTGCCGCCGTCGCTGCTGCTCAGGTTGCTCAGGTCACCGTTGGTCACGCTCAGGTCGGACAGGTCGAAATTGCTCACCGCCTCGCTGAAGGTGAAGGTCACTGTGGTGCTCTGGCCGATGCCCAGATTCGGATTGGCGACCACGATGTTCACCGTCGGCCGGGTCGCGTCGAGGATGTAGTTGTTGGAGATGGCGATGCTCGCCCCGAGGTTGCCGGCCAGGTCCTGGACACCGGCGGTGTCGATCAGGATCAGGTTGGTCGGATCGTTGACGTTGGCTGTCGGCGTGAAGGTTGCGGTCCAGGTCACGCCGCCGTCGCTGCTGGTCAGGTTCGACAACGAACCGTTGGCGACGCTGATGTCCCCCAGATCGAACCCGATCACCGCTTCGCTGAAGGTGAAGGTCACGGTGGTGGTTTCACCGATACCGAGGCGGTTATCGGCAACCACAATGGTGGCGGTTGGCAGCGCAGTGTCGATGGCAAAGTTGTTGGAATCGGTGGTGCCGATACCGCTGTTGCCTGAGACGTTGGTCACTCCGGCATTGTTCAGGCTGATCAGGTTGGTGGCGTCAGTGACATTGGCCGTCGGGGTGAAGGTCGCCGTCCAGGTCACACCGCCGTCGCTGCTGCTGACGTTGCTCAACGTACCGTTGGCGAGGGTCAGGTCACTGTTGTCGAACCCGCTGACCGCTTCGCTGAAAGTGATGGTCACCAGCGAGGTTTCCCCGGCCTTGAGTGCAGTGTCGGCCACTACGATGGTGGCGGTCGGCACCTGGGTCTGCACTTGGTAATTGGCCGAGCTGGTGGTGCCGGTGCCGGTGTTGCCGGCCAGGTCGGTGATGCCGGTGTTGTTCAGGACAATCAGGTTCGTGAGGTCGGTGACACCGATGTTCGGCGTGAAGGTGGCCGTCCAGGTGAGGCCGCCGTCGCTCGACGAGACATTGCTCAGAGTGCCGTTGGCGACGCTCAGGTCGGAGTTGTCGAAACCGGTCACCGCCTCGCTGAAGGTGATGGTCACCAGCGCGGTTTCGCCGGGGCGCAGTTCACTGTCGCTCATGACAATGGTCGCCGTCGGACGCAGGCTGTCGACCGCGTAGTTGTTCGAATCGGTGGTACCGCTGCCAGCGTTGCCCGCCAGGTCGGCGACGCCGGTGTTGTCGAGGGTGATCAGGTTGGTGGTGTCGGTGATGCCGGCAGCCGGGGTGAAAGTGGCCGTCCAGGTGATACCGCCATCGCTGCTGCTCACCGCGCTCAGCGTGCCGTTGGCGACGATCAGGTCGGCGTTGGTGAAACCGGTCACGGCTTCGCTGAAGGTGATGGTTACCAGACTGGTCTGGCCGACGCCGAGCGCGGTGTCGGCGACCACGATGGTGGCGGTCGGGCGCACCGTGTCGATCGAATAGTTATTCGAATCGGTGGTGCCGCTGCCGGCATTGCCGGACAGGTTCTGCACGCCAGTGTTGTCCAGCGTGATCAGGTTGGTGGCATCGGTGATGCTGCTGGTCGGCGTGAAGGTTGCCGTCCAGGTGATGCCGCCGTCGCTGCTGCTCACGGCGCTCAGCGTACCGTTGGCAATCGTCAGGTCGGCGTTGGTGAAACCGGTCACCGCCTCACTGAAGGTGATGGTCACCAGCGAGGTTTCGCCGATTTTCAGGCTGGAGTCCGCCACGATGATGGTCGCGGTCGGCACCAAGGTGTCGATCGTGTAGTTGTTGGAGTTGGTCGTGCCGCTGCCGACGTTGCCCGCCAGGTCGGCGATGCCGACATTGGCCAGCGTGATCAGGTTGCTCGCGTCGTTGACGCCCAGATTTGGCGTGAACGTTGCCGTCCAGGTGATGCCGCCGTCGCTGCTGCTCACGGCGGTCAGCGTACCGTTGGCAATCGTCAGGTCGGCGTTGGTGAAACCGGTCACCGCTTCGCTGAAGGTGATGGTCACCAGCGAGGTTTCGCCGGCAGTGAGGTTGCTGTCGGCCACCACAATGGTCGCGGTCGGACGCTGGGTGTCGATGGCGTAGTTGTTGGAATCGGTAGTGCCGCTGCCGGCGTTGCCCGCCAGGTCGGCGACGCCGGTGTTGTCCAGGGTAATCAGGTTGCTGGTGTCGTTGATACTGGCGCTCGGGGTGAACGTCGCCGTCCAGGTGATGCCGCCGTCACTGCTGCTGACCGCGCTCAACGTGCCGTTGGCGACCGTCAGATCGGCATTGGTGAAACCGCTGACCGCTTCGCTGAAAGTGATGGTCACCAACGACGTTTCACCGATCCGCAGGTTGTTGTCGGCCACCACGATGGTGGCGGTCGGGCGCACGGTATCGATGGCGTAGTTGTTGGAGTCGGTGGTGCCGCTGCCAACGTTGCCGTTCAGATCAGCGATGCCGGTGTTATTCAGCGTGATCAGGTTGGTCGCGTCGGTGATGCTGACGGTCGGCGTGAAGGTTGCCGTCCAGGTGATTCCGCCGTCGCTGCTGCTCACCGCCGTCAACGTGCCGTTGGCAATCGTCAGGTCGGCGTTGGTGAGACCGGTCACGGCCTCGCTAAAGGTGATGGTCACCAGCGAGGTTTCGCCGATCCGCAGACTGTTGTCGGCCACCACGATGGTCGCGGTCGGCCGCGCGGTGTCGATGGCGTAATTGTTGGAATTGGTGGTGCCACTGCCGGCATTGCCGGCCAGATCGACCACCCCGGTGTTGTCCAGGGTGACCAGGTTGGTGGTATCGGTGATGCTGCTGGTCGGCGTGAGCGTGGCGGTCCAGGTGATGCCGCCGTCGCTGCTGCTCAGACCGCTCAGGTTGCCGTTGGCCACCGTCAGGTCGGCGGTGGTGAAGCCGCTGACCGCTTCGCTGAAGGTAATGGTGACCAGCGAGGTTTCACCGGCCGCCAGATTGGTGTCGGCCACCACAATGGTCGCCGTCGGCCGCAGCGTATCGACCACATAATTGACCGAATCGGTGGTGCCGGTGCCGGCGTTACCGGCAAGGTCGGCGATACCGGTGTTGTCCAGGGTAATCAGGTTGGTGGTATCGGTGATGCTGGCGCTCGGGGTGAATGTTCCGGTCCAGGTGATGCCGCCGTCGCTGCTGCTCACCGCGCTCAGTGTGCCGTTGGCAATCGTCAGGTCGGCGTTGGTGAAACCGGTCACCGCTTCACTGAAGGTGAAAGTCACCAGCGACGTATCGCCGATCTTCAACGCCGTATCGGACATCACGATGGTCACGGTCGGCCGCGCGGTATCGATCGCGTAGTTGACGGAGCTGGTCGTACCGACACCCGCCACGCCGTCGTTGATCGCGGTCACCCCGGTGTTGTCGAGGGTGATCAGATTGGTGCTGTCGGTGATGTTGTTGGTCGGGGTGAAGGTTGCCGTCCAGGTCAGGCCGCCGTCGCTGCTGCTCACCGCGCTCAGTGTGCCGTTGGCAATCGTCAGGTCGGCGTTGGTGAAACCGGTCACCGCCCGGCTGAAGGTGATGGTCACCAGCGAGGTTTCGCCGATTTTCAGGGCCGTGTCGGCCATCACGATGGTCGCGGTCGGTGGCTCGACGTAGGCGGTGTTGAGCGTGCCGCCGTTGTTGAAGATCGTCGAGACCGCGGCCGGTGAAGTGCCGTTTGTGCCGCCGCCCAATGCCGTACCACCGGCACCGCTGCCGGCCGCATTGCCGCTGAGGGCCGCGAAGTTGGCCGCCGTGATCAGCACCGTGCCGCCCTGGTTCCAGATGGCGCCGACGCCGCGCCCGGCGATGCCGCCATTGGAAGCGTTGCTGCCCTGCCCGCCACCACCGCCGCCGCCGCCACCTGCACCGAGGTTGTTGCTGATGACCGAGGTGCCGACAATTTTCAGGGTGCCGGTCGAAGCGTTGTAAATGCCGCCGGCGGCATTACCGCCTGCGCCGCCAACCTTGTCCCAGCCTGCGCCGCCACCGCCGCCGCCAATGGAAATCGTGCCGTTGGTGGCCGTGCCGCCATCGCCGCCGTTGCTGTAGAAGGAAACGCCCAGGCCGCCGGCACCACCGGTGCTGCTACCCCCGCGCCCCCCCATGTGCGTGGCGTCGTAGCCGCCGCCGTAACCGCCGACTCCGCCGCTACCGGCCTGCCCACCGAGGGTGCCGGTGCCCGTTCCGGCCGTGCCGCCATGGCCACCGCCCTGACCGCCAATCCCGCCACCACCGCCCCCGCCACCGCCGTAG
>NZ_BQHI01000014.1 GCF_021603585.1 Pseudomonas sputi
GGGGCGTACGAGGCCGGGGTGGGCAAGACACTGGGGCACATTGCGCTGGTGGTGGCGCTGGGGACGATGCTCGGCAAAATGATGGCCGAGTCCGGCGGCGCCGAGCAGATGGCGCGCACGTTGATCGAGCGCTTTGGCGAAAAGAACGCGCACTGGGCGATGGTGTGCATTGCGTTTCTGGTCGGGCTGCCGCTGTTTTTCGAAGTCGGTTTCGTGCTGCTGGTGCCGATTGCCTTTACCGTGGCGCGGCGGGTCGGCGTGTCGATCCTGATGGTTGGTTTGCCGATGGTCGCGGGGCTGTCGGTGGTGCATGCGCTGGTGCCGCCGCACCCGGCGGCGATGCTGGCGGTGCAGGCGTATCAGGCGTCGGTCGGGCAGACCTTGCTGTATGCGATTGCCATCGGCATTCCGACGGCAATCATTGCCGGCCCCCTGTACGCCAAATTCATCGTGCCGCGCATTCAGTTGCCGGCGGATAACCCGCTGGAAAAACAATTCCTCGAACGCGAACCCCGTGACAGCCTGCCGGGTTTCGGCATCACCATGGCGACCATTCTGTTGCCGGTGGTGCTGATGCTGATCGGCGGCTGGGCCAACCTGATTTCCACGCCGGGCAGCGGCTTCAACCAGTTCCTGGTGTTCATCGGCAACTCGGTGATTGCGCTGTTGCTGGCGACGCTGTTGAGTTTCTGGACCCTCGGCATTGCCCAGGGTTTCAACCGCGAATCGATCCTCAAATTCACCAACGAATGCCTGGCACCGACCGCCAGCATCACCTTGCTGGTGGGCGCCGGTGGCGGTCTGAACCGGATTCTGGTGGACGCCGGCGTCACCGATCAGATCGTCGGCCTGGCCCACGAATTTCACCTGTCGCCGCTGATCATGGGCTGGCTGTTCGCCGCGCTGATGCGCATCGCCACCGGATCGGCGACCGTGGCGATGACCACGGCATCCGGCGTGGTCGCGCCAGTGGCCATCGGTCTGGGTTATCCACACCCGGAACTGCTGGTGCTGGCGACCGGCGCGGGCTCGGTTATCTTTTCCCACGTCAACGACGGCGGCTTCTGGTTGATCAAGGAATACTTCAACATGACCGTGGCCCAGACGTTCAAGACCTGGACGGTGCTGGAAACCCTGATCTCGATTGTCGCTTTCGCCCTGACCGTCGGTCTTTCTTACCTGCTGTAGTCGGAGTTATCCGCCATGGACATCCTCTATCAGATCCGCGCCCGTCAGGATTCCTTCAGCGCCGGTGAAGGACGCATCGCCCGTCTGATGCTCGACGACGTAGGATTTGCCGCCTCCGCCAGCCTCGAAGAACTGGCGCTGCGGGCCGAAGTCAGCACCGCCACGCTGTCACGCTTCGCCCGCACCGTCGGCTGTCGCGACCTGCGCGACCTGCGTCTGCAACTGGCCCAGGCCAGTGGCGTCGGCAGCCGTTTCCTCGACCCGGCAGGTACGCCCGAGCAGTCGGCGTTTTATCGGCAGATCGTCGGCGATATCGAAACCACCTTGCGCCAGCATCTGGCGGCGTTCGACGAATCGCGCTTCGCCGATGCGGTGAAACTGCTGGGCCAGGCGCGGATGATCCACGCCTTCGGCATCGGCGGTTGCTCGACCCTGTGCAGCGACGAATTGCAAGTGCGGCTGGTGCGCCTCGGCTACCCGATTGCGGTGTGCCACGACGTGGTGATGATGCGCGTCACCGCCGCCAGCCTCAGCGTCGAACAGGTGGTGATTGTCTGTTCGCTGACCGGCATCACCCCGGAGTTGCTGGAGACCGTAGCGCTGGCGCGCAACTACGGCGCCCGGATTCTCGCCATCACCCGAGCCGACTCACCGCTGGCGGAACTGGCCGACATCGTCCTGCCGCTGCAAGGCGCCGAGACCTCGTTCATCTACAAACCGACGGCGGCGCGCTACGGCATGCTGCTCGCCATCGATGTGCTGGCCACTGAGCTGGCGCTGGCCAATCCTGAAGACAATCAAGAACGTCTGCGGCGGATCAAACTCGCCCTCGACGAATACCGTGGCGGCGACGATCACCTGCCGCTGGGAGACTGACATGCTGTACGACACCCTGATTCGCA
The DNA here is from genome assembly GCF_021603585.1 of Pseudomonas sputi. Taxonomy (GTDB): domain Bacteria; phylum Pseudomonadota; class Gammaproteobacteria; order Pseudomonadales; family Pseudomonadaceae; genus Aquipseudomonas; species Aquipseudomonas sputi. Next base: position 2,091 of record NZ_BQHI01000014.1, read on the forward strand.
ACGCCCTGGTCATCGACGGCAGCAACAGCCCCGGTTACGCCGCCGACGTGGCGATCCTCGACGGCCGCATCGCGCAGGTCGGCGACTTGCATGACGCCAGCGCCAGCGACGAAATCGACGCCGCCGGCCGTGTGCTGGCACCGGGTTTCATCGACGTGCACACCCACGACGACACCGTGGTGATCCGTCAGCCGCAGATGCTGCCCAAGCTCAGTCAGGGCGTGACCACGGTGATTGTCGGCAACTGCGGGATCAGTGCGGCGCCGGTCAGCTTGCGCGGCGATCCGCCGGATCCGATGAACCTGCTCGGCTCGGCGGCGGCGTTCGTTTACCCACGTTTCAGCGATTACCGCGCAGCGGTGGAAGCGGCCAACACCACGTTGAACGTGGCGGCGCTGGTCGGGCACACGGCGCTGCGCAGCAATCACCTCGATGATCTGTTTCGCACCGCGACTGACGATGAAATCGCCGCGATGCGCGAGCAGTTGCGTGAAAGCCTGGAGGCGGGCGCCCTCGGTTTATCCACAGGTCTGGCGTATGCGAGTGCGTTTTCGGCATCCACCGATGAAGTCATGCAACTGACCGAAGAATTGAATGCGTTCGGCGCGGTGTACACCACCCACCTGCGCAGTGAATTCGAACCGGTGCTGGAGGCGATGGACGAGGCCTTCCGTATCGGCCGCCATGCTCAATCACCGGTGATCATTTCCCACCTCAAATGTGCCGGCGCCGGTAACTGGGGCCGCAGTCCGCAGTTGCTTGCCTCGCTGGAAGCCGCGGCGAAAACTCACCCGGTCGGCTGCGATTGCTATCCGTATGCGGCGAGTTCTTCGACCCTGGATTTGAAGCAGGTCACCGACGCTCACCGCATCACCATCACCTGGTCGACGCCGCATCCGGACATGGGCGGTCGCGACCTGATGGACATTGCCGCCGAATGGAACCTGTCCTTGCTCGACGCCGCCAAACGCCTGCAACCGGCGGGCGCGGTGTACTACGGCATGGACGAGAACGACGTGCGCCGGATCCTTGCTCATCCGCTGTCGATGGTCGGCTCCGATGGTCTGCCGGAAGACCCGTTCCCGCACCCGCGTCTGTGGGGCGCTTTCCCACGGGTGCTCGGACATTTCAGTCGTGACGTCGGGCTGTTTCCGCTGCACACCGCCGTGCACAAGATGACCGGTCTGTCGGCGGCGCGTTTCGGCCTGAAGGAAAGGGGCGAAATTCGTGAAGGACACTGGGCGGATCTGGTGTTGTTCGATCCGGCGACCGTGCGCGACGTGGCGGATTTCAACGACCCGCAACGTGCCGCGCAAGGCATCGACGGGGTGTGGATCAATGGCGTGTTGAGTTATCGCGACGGCCAGGCCAACGGGCAAACAGCAGGGCGGTTTTTGGCGCGCCAAGGCGATCTGCGCGACGGCTTTCGTTGATTTTTGCTGACTGGGTCACGGTAGTGGCACATTGCAATTAAAGAAAGCCATCACCAAGCCGAATTGCTGACATCCACCCCGGCTACACTCTGGGGCCAATCAGTCAGGGAGCAACCCATGAGCTTCGGCAAAACCACCCCGATCCTGCGGATTTTCGATGAAGCCAAAGCCGTGGAGTTCTACGTCGACTTCCTCGGCTTCAAGATCGACTGGCAGCATCGTTTCGAACCCGGTTTCCCGTTGTACCTGCAAGTCTCCCGGGGCGAATGTGTGCTGCATTTGTCCGAACACCATGGCGATGCGACACCGGGTTCGGCCCTGCGGATCGAGACCGATGAGCTGGAGGCGTTTCAGCAGCAGTTGCTGGCCAAGGAATACAAGTTTTCGCATCCACAGATTCAGGCCATGCCGTGGGGCAGCCAGGACATGACCATCGCCGATCCGTTCGGCAATCGTCTGGTGTTTACCAACGCGATCAGCCTCTAACTGTCATTCGAGACCCGGTGAGTCTGCCGAAACTCACCGGGCGGCATCCCGCGTCGGCTCTTGAAGGCGCGGTGAAAGGAGCGTGATTCGCTGAAGCCCAGATACTGCGCAATATCCTGAATCGGCAAGGTGCTGTTGAGCAGGTAATGCTCGGCCAGTTCCTGGCGCAGTTCATCGAGAATCTGCTGATACGACGTGCCGGCCTGATGCAACTGGCGTTGTAGCGTGCGCACCGACACGGCGAGATGTTCGGCCACTTGTTCCTTGCGCGGCAGGCCTTCCTTGAGCAACCGGCGCAGGATGCTTTTGACCCGCTGCTCCAGCGACGCATCCTCCAGCGTCGCCATCAGACTTTGTGCGTGTTCCTCCAGGGTGCGCAGCAAATGCGCATCGGCCTGGCGCAACGGCAACTGCAAATACGGTAGCGGCACGATCAGCGCTGAATACGCCTGATCGAACAGCACCGGGCATTCAAAAAACTGTTCGTACTGCGCCAGCGTTGTGTTCGCCGGGAGTGAGTGTTCCAGCCACACCGCGGCCGGCGACAGTCGGGTGTCGGCGATCCAGCGTGCGTATTGCAGCCATGAGCCGAGCACGTTTTCCACCAGATGCCGGCGAATCCGCGGGCGCTCAAAGCGGCAGTTCCAGATCAGGTGTACGTGGTTTTCCTGCACCTCGGCGCGGCTGACGCCCATGTCGCCCACCAGTTTTTCGAACGGCATGATGCGGTTCATGGCATCGCCCAATGTCGCGCAATTCATGGTGATGTAACCCAACACGCTCCACGAGTTGGGCAGGACGAAATTCGCCGCGTTGAGGCCGAACAACGGATCGCCCGAGTGTTCGCAAAAGTAATCGAGCAACCGCTCATGGGTTTCCCCCGGCAAGCGCAGACTGTTGTCGCTCAACTGCTGCGCCTGCAAACCGGCCGCCGCCAATGCAGGCTCGATGGCCATGCCCAGATGTTCGGCATGGCGCAGGTACTTGAGCAGCGGTGGGACGGAGGTGAAGCCGAGCGATTGCATGACCGAATCCTCTTGATCGATGCCGCCGTGGGTGGATGAGCGCTCTGAAAGGTAATTTGAATCCGCGAATAAAGTAAATGGCTGACGCTTGCGCGACGTTGAGGGTTGAGGTGATCAACCCTTGGAGAATTTGAGCGAGACAAGCCTTAACTCTTTGTGACAAAGCCCGCGTCCTGCGGGCTTTGTCATTGAACGATCAATAAGAAGCGGCGAGTGCACCGCACTCGCCACCTCCCGCATCAATCCGTCGGCACCACCTTGTCCAGTGCCCGGTTAACGGCCAGTTCGGCGATCATCACGATCTGGGCGATGCCTTGCAGGGTCTTGCGGTGGCTGCCTTCGACCAGCGCCACATGATTGTTGAGCATGACGGTGGCGGAGCCGAGGGATTCGCTGGCGTCCACCAGCAGGGATTCGGTGTCGGCTTCGGGGTGAGCCTGGTAGAGGGTGTTGGGTTTGTAGGGCGCGGCCATGACGTGGGCGCTGAGTGGGCCCAGGTGATAATCGAGGGCGCGTTCGGCGGCTTCGTTGAATTTCTTTGAGCCGGGGCATTCGTAGGGAGATGCCGGATCCGGGAGGGTTGTGGGCTCGGTGAGCGGTGGGTTTGGCGTTACCTTGAACATGGGTGATTTACCTCTTGGTTGAGGCCGCACCTTTTCGCCGCTAAGCAAAAGGGTGGCAGCTGTGCGCAAGTTAGCGGACCGGTAAGTCACCCAAAACCCGGCGCACCCGAAGGTGCCATGCGCACAGCCACCATCAAGTGCAGGCTGGCGCCTGACTGGATTCGACATGTGCAACCGTTGGGGGACATTCCGAGCCGCTAAGCTCGATCACTGGAAATCAGTGACGCAATCAAATTACGCAGCCAGCCCAAGGCGCACAAGCCGGCGGATTCTGGCGTAGCCGTAGGCAACGGCGCAAGGTTTTGTGGGCTTCGGGACGTATCACGGCGTGTCCTTAAACACCCATCGCCAACCGTGTGTAATTGCGTTTCCGAGCGCGTCATTCACTTCCTGAAGTTGGCAATTTCCGGGCAAAAAAGAAGGGCAGCTTTTCAGCTGCCCTTCTTTGTACTTCGGTTTTCGTGTGCAGGGTTTACACGCGGAAGTGGCTCACCATCTGCTGCAACTGCCCACCCAACCGCGCCAGTTCAACGCTGGATTTGGCGGTCTCATCACTCGCCGCCGCGGTCTGTTCCGACACGTCACGGACGTTGATGATGCTGCGGCTGATTTCTTCAGCCACGGCGCTCTGCTGTTCGGCGGCTGCGGCGATCTGCTGGTTCATCGACTGGATGTTCGACACCGTGCGGGTGATGTTTTCCAGCGAGTCGCCAGCCTTGCGGGTCAGGGCCACGCTGCTGTCGGTCAGGGCGCGGCTGTTGTTCATCACGGCGGCCACTTGCTGCGTGCCGTTCTGCAGACCGGCCACCAGGCCTTCGATTTCCTCGGTGGATTTCTGGGTGCGCTGGGCCAGGCCACGGACTTCATCGGCGACCACGGCAAAACCGCGACCGGCCTCACCGGCACGGGCGGCTTCGATGGCGGCGTTGAGGGCCAGCAGGTTGGTCTGTTCGGCCACAGCCTTGATCACGTCCATGACGCTGCCGATCTTGTCGCTTTCCTGTTGCAGCACGCTCATGGCTTCGGTGGAACGCACCACTTCGCTGGCCAGACGTTCGATCTGGGCGATGGCTTCGTTCACCACTTTGTCGCCTTCACGGGCTTCGCCGTCAGCGGCGGCTGCGGCTTGCGAGGCTTCTTCGGCGTTGCGCGCGACTTCCTGCACAGTGGCAGTCATCTCGTGCATCGCGGTGGCGACCTGATCGGTCTCGACCTTCTGGCTGTTCACGCCGGCGCTGGTCTGTTCGGTCACGGCCGACAGTTCTTCGGCGGCGCTGGCGATCTGGGTCACGCCGTCGCGGATGCCGCTGATCAGGTCGCGCAGGGTCACGCCCATGCGGGCGATGCCTTGTTGCAGCACGCCGAGTTCGTCGCGGCGGGTGACGATCACGTTCTGGCTCAGGTCGCCGCTGGCGATGCGGTCGACCACGGCCATGGTTTCCTGCAACGGACGGGTGATCTGACGGGTGATGATCACGGCAGCAATCACGCCCACCAGCAACGCCAGCAGGGTGCTGATCAGTTGCAGGGTGCGGGCCTGGGCGCTTTCCGCGTCACGGCGATCGAGCTGGATCTGATACAGCTGCTCGCTCAGGCTCACGATGGTCGCGCCCTGATCGGTCATTTCCTTGCGCGCCTGCACCGCATCGGTGTTGGCGTTCTTGAAGGCCTGCAAGGCGCTGCGGTAGTTGATCAGTGCGGTTTCCAGCTGACGCAGGGCGTCTTGTTGGGTGCTGGCGAAATACACGTTCAGTGGCTTGAGGCTGGCGATGGCCGCATCCAGTTGGCCGACGGCTTTCTGCTCGGTCTCGGCGTTGGCGGTGGCGGTGTAACCGCGCACTTCGTAGCGCGCCAGGATGAACGCTTCCTTGGCGGCGGTGATGGCCTGGAACTGCTCGAAACGCTGTTCGCTCATCTCCATCTGCTGGACGCGGGTGCTGATCGACTGGATCAGGTTGTACGCGGTCTCGGCATTGGCGGCCATGGTGTCGCGCGCCGTGTTGCCGGTGCGGTAGGCGTTACGCATTTTATTCAGGGACGTCTGGTATTCGGCGATGGTCGCCGCCTGCTCCTTGAGCAGTTTGACGTTTTCCGGGCTCTTGAAGCTGCTGATCAGCTTCTGCTGTTGGGCGGCGAACCCGTCGAGGGTGGTCTGCACGTTCTGCGCGGCGGTTTCATCGCCGTTGGTCAGCATGTATTGCAGGCGCACCACGCGCAGTTTGGTCAGGCCAGCGTTGAGCTGGGTGATGTCGCTCATCCAGTTGCTGCGGTCAATCAGGCCGCCCAGGCTGGTCCAGCCAGTGAGCGCCAGGATGCAGGTCAGGGCCAGGACGAGGCCGAATCCGAGCCCCAGTTTCAGGTTCACGCTGATGTTGCCGAACCAGCTATTCATCAAAAATCCTCCAGAAAAACGTTGTGCGTCTTGATCGTCGGTCAGGCTGGAAGATTGTTGTTTTTTTGCGCCAGCAAGGGTGTAAGCAGGACTGTATCGGCCGCAAATCCGAGAGCTGAAAGGATTTTGTCCTACGGAATTTGTAACAGGCACTCACAAGACTTTTTTCACATGGGTTTCACTGGCTGCCCACGCCGTGCTCTCTAACCTCGCCGCATCGAATCACAAGTGATGGCGGCTTTTTGTGGAATTGCGACTGAGTCTGTTCGGCGTCAAGCGCTCGATTGATCTGAGCGGTCTGGCCCGTTTTCGAAACACCTGGGTGGTATTGGCGGCCTCGGCGCTGGTAATCCCTTTGACCCTCTGGCTGCTGGCCCCGGCGGCGGTGCCTGACCTTGCCCACGGCAATGTGGCCGGGGCGCAGGCGCTGAAGGAGGGCTGGAGCAAAGGCGACATCATCGTGCTGGTGCGCCACGTCGAGCGCTGCGATCACTCGAAAGCGGCGTGCCTGAGCGGCCACGATGGCATCACGGATCGCTCGCGCAGTGTCGCGGTGAGCGTCGGCGCGCAGTTCGAGCAGTTGGGCCTGGACCAGGCCGACGTCTACAACAGCCCGATGATGCGCACCGTGCAGACCGCCGGCTACATGTTCAACAAGGCGACGGCCGGCGAAGACTGGCTGATCAGTTGCAAGGGCCGGATGCTGCAGGACGCACTCGCGCACAAGGTCCCGGGACGCAACCTGATTCTGGTGACCCACAGCGAATGCATGGCGCAGCTGGAAAAAGACCTCAAGGTGCCGGCCTCGACCTTCGGGTACGGCGCGTCGCTGTTTGTTTCCGCCGCCAGCCCGGCGGCCCCTCAAATGCTCGGCTTCATTGAAGCTTCGGACTGGCGCACGGTGACCCCACGATGAAATCCCGCTTTTATGTTTACAACGTCGGCATCCCGCTGCTGTGTGCCGCGCTGGTGTTCCTGATGTTCGACATGACCCGTATCGACATCGCGTTCAGCAACCTGCTGTTCGATCCGCTGACCCAGACGTTCCCGCTCGACAAGGTCCACTTCTTCGAAAAGCTGACCCACAAGTGGGCGCGGATCATTCCGAACTGGACGGCCGAAATTGCTTTGATCGGCGCCATGTTGTCGTTTGTCTGGCCACGGGTGAAACCGCAACAGCATCCGCGTCTGGTCGGGTTTCTCGAGCGCTGCAAAGTCGCGCCGGTGCTGCGCTTTGCCGCCGAGCACCGTAGGGATTTTCTGTTTGTGGTGGTGGCTTTCGCGGTCTGCACCGGGGTGATCCATTTCCTCAAGGCGCACACCAGCGTCTACTGCCCGATCGAGACCACGCTGTACGGCGGGAAGATGCCGCACATCGAGTGGTACAACAATTTCCAGCTGTTCCACGAAGCGGGTGAAGGGCGTTGCTGGCCGGGCGGCCATGCCTCGGGTGGCTTCACCATGCTGGCGCTGTATTTCGTGGCGCGTCGTTATCAATGGCGCTTTTCCAGCGCGTTGTTGTGGGGCTCGCTGCTGCTCGGGTTTGTCTACGGCACTACGCGGGTCCTACAGGGCTGGCACTACATGTCCCACACGTTCTGGGCCGGGATCTTCGTGTGGCTGGCATGTTTGCTGACGGCGCTGGCGTTCTACGGACGGGAGCGACTGGCGCAACCCGTGCGGCAGAAACAAGCAGCATCGGTCACAGGCTTACAAAGTAGTACGCCTGACGCCCCACCTTCATGGTCTTGATGATCTTCAACGGCGCGGCGGGCGGCTGGTCGCCCGACAGCACCGCCACGTTCGCTGATGACTGTTCCAGAAACGCCCGCAGCTGTGCCTCGGTGTCCAATCCCTTGAGCACGCTGCGGGTGTAGAACACGCTGGCGCCGCCCACCCGTTCATTCGCCTGATACAGGGCAACGTCGTGACCTTCGGTCTGCAGGGTCTGGATCTCTTCGGTCAGCGGCAGGAATGACAACCTGCGATCGGCGTGGGGCAGGTACCACTGCGCGGCGGCCAGGTAACTGCCCATCACCACGGTCAACACGCCCATTGCCAGTGTTTGATGATGGCGGGCTATCCAGCCTTTATGTGGCTTCAGTTTCTCGAACAGCACGTTTGCGTATTCCGCCGCGATGACGGCGGCGGCCGGTGTCATCGACATCAGGTACACCGTGCGTTTGCTCGAGGCCAGGGTCAGCAGGATGAACTGCGCGATGATCCACAGGCTGAAAAACAGCAGGTAACGGTTGGCCTTCAGTTCCTTGCGAAAATGCCACAGACCCAGGTACACCAGAATGTTCCAGGGCAGGAACGCCTGCGGCAGCTTGGCGAGGTAGTAGTAAAACGGCTCGTAGTGGCCGGCTTCGACGAACGATCCGCTGAAACGTCCTACGCTGTTGGTCAGCAACACTTCGCTGACTGCCTGGACGCCGCCGCGCTGATAGAGCACGGCGAGCCAGATCATCAGCGGGATCAGGCCGATAAGGGTCAGCAAACCCGGGCGTAGCCAGTCCGACAGTTTGAAGCGCTTGTCCATCAGATTGTCGGCCAGCAGATAAGCGAAAATCACCACCCCCGGCATCGCCAGACCGAGCACGCCTTTGCTCAGCGTGGCGATGGCAATCCCAACGGCAAACAGCAACGAGTTGCCCGGGGTCGATGCCCGCTGCGCCTGAAAAAACGCCAGCAACGCCATGGTCACGCCGAGGGCAAGCAGAGCATCCTCGCCGACCCCACGCACGTTGCTCCAGTAACTGGCCATGGTCGCCAGCAAAATCCCCGCTGTCCAGGCGATGGCCTTCGGGCGTTCGAAGCGGCGCAGCATGGCGTACAGCAGCATCACGCTGAGCAACCCGGCCACCGCCGACGCCAGTCGCACCGCCCAGGGCGAGACACCGAAAACCCGCAGGGCGCCGGCGTCCAGCCACAGGCTCAGGGGCGGTTTTTCCAGAAAGGGCTCGCCAAACAGACGCGGTGTCACCCAGTCGTTGTCCAGGTGCATCTCCATCGCAATGCCCGCAACCCGGGCCTCGGTGGAGCCTTGCAGTTGATGGCTGCCGAGGGCGAAAAAGAACAGCAGGGCGGCAAGCAGAAGCAGGGAAGAGGCGGCACGCGACATGGGTTCAGGCAACCGGAAGTGAGCGGAAACCCGAGCTTACGCGGCCAATCCTTAATAATTTGTGAACGTCACGACAGCGGCCGCGACCAGCGTTGCTCCGGCGTTTCGAAACGCGAATTGACCCGCGCCGTCAGCACATGATCCTGCCAGCGCCCGGCAATGTTCAGGTACGCCTTGGCATAGCCTTCACGCTCGAACCCGAGGCGCTCCAGCAACCGGGCACTGCGTTCATTGCCGGGAATGTAGTTGGCCATGATCCGGTGCAGGTTCTGGGTGTCGAACATGTAGGCGATGGCCGCTTCCAGCGCTTCCTGCATCAACCCCTTGCCCTGATACGCCTCGTCGATGTGATAACCCAGATAACAGGCCTGAAACGCACCGCGAATGATCCCGCTGAAATTGCAGGCGCCGATCATTTGCTCGCCATCCGGGGTCAGCAATGCCATGTGCACCGCCAGCCCGGCTTCGAAGGCGCTGGCCTGTATTTCAAGACGTCGGCGGATCTGCTCAGTGGAAAAGTAATCGGTGGTGCGGATCGGCGACCATGGAGCGAGGTGGCGTTGATTGCGCTGATAGAACGCGCTTTCCAGCGGCGCTTGATCCGGGTCGAGTACCGCGAGCCTGAGGTGTTGACAGGGCAGGGTCAGCAGCGGCATCGGGGGCTCCGGGTCTGGGGATTGAACACCAGAATTGCGCGGTGGGCAGGAAAACACAAATTGCCGCCAGATTCCGGGCGAAAAAAAGCCCGCAGGAGCGCGGGCGAACCGTAGTTTCTTGAATGAGCGAGGCCAATGTACACGGCCATCACCGTCGCCGGGGTGAAGAAAAGTTCATGTCGATGAACGACTTGCGTCATCGACGAGCGGTCGTTTTTCAGTGCACGACAGGCGCCGTCGTACGGGGCACCAGATTCACCGGATCAAGGTTCTCCACGGCGCGATTGACCAGCATTTCAGTCATGATCGACAGCTGCCGGATCGCCAGCAACCGGCTGCGCTGAGAACCCTTGAAATCATCGGCAATGTTCGCCGTCATCATGTTGAGCGCCGCCAGGGTTTCACAGGCATGGGTCAGCAGAGTGGCCGTGTCCACGTCGGTGCGCACGGAAAAGGTCTCGTTGAAAGGCAGGGTGCGCCGCGGCTTTCTCACGTATTCCTGAGGCTGGGCAAGCACAGCCGGCTCTTTCGTTTCGGTCTCGTGAGGCGGTGTTTGATCAGGCAGGCTTGGGTTGTCTTTTTTCATGACGAAGCTCCATGGTTTCAGGCTCCCGGCGAATCCCTTTGGTAAACCATCTGCCGGGTTGCAGCGGAGCGCGAAGACTAGCGTTTGGACGCATCTTGAACCAGTTCATGGAAGTCGACGTGGGTTGAGGGAAATTTCCTAGGACGCCTGCAGGCAGGAGCGGAGTTCACTCGACGTCAGCGTGTGCTTGAAGTGATGCTCCCATAACCGCACACCCAGCCCGCCCGAACGATCCAGCGACGAACCCACCGTCAGCTCCGTGAGCAACGTCGGCTGCAAGCCGGCATCGAACAGCGCAAACCCGGCGGCAGGCGGCTGAACAGATCAGTCCAGTCTTCTGAATTCCACGTCGATGTTTTCGGCTTCGATACGCCAACCCTAGAAGCGTTGCTGACGCACAGGACTTTCATCCAGATTGATTTGCAGTTCTTGTGATCAGACCTTTGGGAGACGTTTGGCGCGTCTTGACTTCGGTGCGCCAAACCTTCCCTGCTTTGATGCTCAGAGATAGATAATCGGGCGTTTGGCATAGACTGGTAATCTACGAAGTGATTTTTGTCGTACTGCTGGTGTGACGCTGGCATTGTATTTGCCGATTCCGACAGCATGGTCGTATACAATGCGCGCCAATATTTAACCTGTAACTGTTGTTGCAAGCAGTCAATACAGCGCGCAGTCATTTCATGGCTAGGGTTCGCCGCCTTGAAACGCGAGCGGGCGACTAGGTATAAGCTTCTCTCAGGGAGCAATCTGATCGGATGGACAGAATGAGCGAAAACAAGCAGGCTGGAACCGTCGAACATGAGGTTTCCCACGTACCTATCGAAACGAGGGACGGCCAATCTGAATTGCTAAATCAACTCCGAGACTTGATTCCAGGTGCTTTTCCAGACGGTGAGCTCGACCAAGGATCACTTCTATCCGCGTTGGGGCTCGTAGAGCCAGCCCAAACTTTTTCCTTCACCTGGCCGGGTATGGCCCAGGCTCGCACTGAAGCTCGAGCACCGACCACTGCAACGCTTGTACCAGACCGAGAAGCATCGGTTAACTGGGATACGGCCGGGGATATTCTGATTGAGGGCGACAACCTTCAGGTCTTGAAGCTTCTGAAAAACGGCTATGCAGGTGCGGTGAAACTTATATATATCGACCCTCCCTACAACACTGGCGATAGCTTCACCTACAACGACGATTTCTCTGTATCGGAAACTGAGTACCTGGTCGCGACTGGGCAAGTCGATGAGCGGGGACAAGCCACAACTGCCAAAAAAGAAAAGACCGGACGTAAACACGCGCCCTGGTTAACAATGATGTCTGCACGGCTCGCAGTGGCACGGCACATGTTGCGCAGGGACGGCGTATTCTTGGCTTCTATCGACAGCAACGAAGTTCACCACCTGCGTCTGCTGTTGGATGCGGTTTTCGGCGCTGAGAACTTCGTCGACATGATGACTTGGCGCGGTGCGCGCAAAGGCGACGCTAAGCTTACGGGGGGGGGGGCAGGATTACATCCTTGTCTATGCCCGTGATCGTGAGTGGCTGCGCACCAATGATATCCGCTGGCGTGAGCGCAAAGAGGGGCTCGAATCGGTCTACGCTAAGGTCAACGAGCTACGTAACGAATACGGCTCGGACTATGAGGCAGCAACCAAGGCTTTGAAAGAGTGGTACAGATCCCTAGCTGACGAGAACCCCTCCAATGCCCACAGTCACTACGACCGTATCGACGAACGAGGCATTTGGTTTCCCGACAACATTTCCAGTCCGAACTACCGTGAGAACCTCATCTATGACTGGAAGGGTTACAGCCCGCCAGACAACGGTTGGCGCTACGAGAAATCCAAGATGGAGGAATTGGACGCGGACGGTCGTCTGATCTATCCCAAGGACAAGAGCAAGCGTGTGCAGATTAAGGCGTATTTACACATGCGGGAAACGTGGGCACCCTCATCGGTCTTCTACCGTGACCGTCGTGCCGCTTCAAGGCAGCTCGACGAACTTATGGATGCCAAGGTATTTGACGATCCAAAGAGTCCCGACGTCCTCGCACGTCTCTTTCACTCATTGACGGGGGATGGTGATCTCATCCTTGACTTCTTCGCCGGATCGGGTTCCTCGGGTCAAGCGGTGTGGGAGCAGAATCCGAAAGACGGTAACACCCGTCGCTGGATTTTGGTCCAGCGGCCCGAGATCCCGGACGCATCAACTGAGTCTGGAAAGAATGCATTGAAAGCCGGCTACGAGACAATTTTTGAGATTACTGCGGAACGGCTGCGGCGGGTTGCCACGCAAATTGGCGGTGGACTTGGCTTCCGACTGTTCAGAGCCAGAGAAACCAACCTGGTCATCGAAAAGCAGGTCTTCGCGAAAAAGGGGCAAGACGCTAATGAGCAGCTAAGCATGATGCTGTCTCATGCTGGGCAGACGCCAGTGAAGGATGATGCGGATCCTATTGCGGTTGCCTGGGAAATTGCGTTGAAGGCTACCAATAGTCGATTGGATGCTCGCGTGTCTGTACACGAGCATGAGGGCATCAAAGTCTACGAGTTCTGTCAGTTCGCTGCGGATGGGGCTGGCTCTGGACGACTTTTGATTTGCCTAGACGCTTTCACCTTCGATACGGCGGAGCACGTAGGTCTTACGGAAAAGGACACTCTAATCCTACGCGGAGACAAGGTAGATAATGCGGTTACTCTGACACTTGCGCCTCGTTTGCGCTCCAAATTGATTCTGCTAGAACGGGTGGCTCGTGAAGTTTCGCTTTGATGATCAACCCCACCAGGCGGCGGCTATTGATGCCGTCATTGATTTGTTCGAGGGTGCCTTGCTTCCGCCCAATAATGTTATTGCTGGGCAGGCTCCTGGCGCCGAAGGGAACCAAGGTTTCCAGTTAAATGGTCGCCTGCTTGCCGAGAATTTGAAGGCGGTTACTGCCCGCGAAGAAGTGGACACGCAGGATACCCTCGTGCTCATGACCGAAGGGGATTTGCAGGATAAGGAGCGCGAGTTTCCCAATTTTTCGGTTGAGATGGAGACGGGGACGGGCAAGACCTATGTCTACATTGCCACGGCTTTGCGTCTGGCCGAAGCTTATGGCTTGCGCAAGTTTGTCATTCTGGTTCACTCAGTTGCGATCCGCGCGGGTGTGCTGAAGACTTTCGAGCAGACTTACGAACACTTCCGTAGCAAGTTTCCGAACCTGCCATATAACTGGAGCGTCATGGGAGAGAGCCGTGGTCTCGAGGATTTCATTGATCCATCTTGCACTGTGCAGTTTCTGGTTACCAGCATCCAGCTGCTGGACAAGCCCGACACGAATACTCTGTATTCGTCGCCCGAGCAGTCTCGTATTTGGGGTGAGTCCACCTCGGGGATCGAGCAGATCGCCAAATCGAAACCTGTAGTTCTGATCGACGAGCCGCAAAATATGTCCACGGCGTTGCGCAGGCGGGCCATCGCGACCCTCAATCCACTAGTTGCGTTGCGCTACAGCGCGACACACAAGGAAACCTTCAATCTCGTTCATCGCCTTGGTGCTAAAAGAGCAGCCGAGATCGGTCTGGTAAAGCGAGTAGCCGTTAAAGGCGTCGTGGCGGGGTCTGATGGACAGCCTTATTTGCATTTGAAGAAAATCACAAGCAAGGCCAAGAAGCTCTTTGCATCATTGATCATCGACAAAGCAACGAATGATGGAGCACAGCGTACAGAAATCATTGCAGTGGTAGGGGATAACCTTTTCGAAGAGTCCGGACATCTAGAGCAATACCGTGGGCTGGTCATCGACAATATTCTACGTAAGCCCGATCAAGTGGTGTTCGAGAACAAATTGACTGTAAAAGTCGGCGAAGAAATAGGGGTCGACCAGTTGGCGACTTGGCGTGATCAGATTCGGCAGACGATCCGCGCGCATCTTTCCCGTCAGGCCACCTTAGACGCCGCTAAGGAGGATGTAAAAGTCCTCTCGTTATTCTTCGTGGAGCGAGTTGCCGATTATGTTGGCGAGAGTGCCCCTTTGCCGGGAATGTTCGATACCATCTTCATTGAAGAATGGTCCAGAGCTGGTCTGCCTAAGGCTCAGATGCCAGATCCAGCGGAACTGAGGGTGGCCTACTTTCCCTCAACTAAGACTGGCGTTTTAAAAGATACGAAGGGTGGTCTAGCATCAGACTCGGATTTAGAAGCCAGGGCTTATAAGGAGATCATCGAGCACAAGGAGCTTATCCTCGACAAAGCCAACCCGCGTGCTTTTATCTTCTCCCACTCGGCCTTGCGGGAAGGCTGGGACAACCCGAACGTCTTTCAGATCGGCTTCCTTCGACATACCCGATCCGATACCGAACGCCGTCAGCAGATCGGACGCGGTCTTCGATTACCAGTTGATCAAAGCGGCAATCGGATAATGGACTCCGCTTTGAATCGATTGACACTTGTTGTTGATGAATCATTCGCCGAGTTTCGGGACGGTCTCAATGCGGAATACTTAGCCGCCGGCGGAAAGGCAGGAACGGCACCTGAAGTCGAGAACGCGGACTCGGAGGTGATCATCCGTAGACGAGCTGCGATGTTCCAGAGCCCCGAATTTACGGAGCTTTGGAACCGCATCCGTTACAGGGCCGCCTACCGAGTATCGGTGGATACGCCGTCCCTCGTTGCCATTGTTGCTGTATCCGAACACTTGGAAAGCCTGAAGTTTATCAAGCCGCGGGCCAATATCGTGCAATCTGCCGAGCTCATTTACGATGAGAATGGCTGGATAATAACCGACGATGGCTCCGTCAACCATGGTGCGGGAGAGAGGATAATTCTGGTTGGTCAGCGTCTACCTAATGTTGTGCAATTGGTTGAAGATCAGCTGCTCTATGGCAAGTTTCCTCTTCAACTCACTCGTCCGACTGTTGTCGCCATCCTAGAAGCGATTCCTGATGACTTAAAGGTGGGTGCTGTTCATGACCCTGACCGCTGGGCTCGCGTAACTGCCCAAGCTATTCGCGTTGTGGTTATAGAGCAAATGGTACAGAACATCACCTACGAGCCCACGGATAGGGAAACGTGGTGGGATGCCAACGTGGTTTTTCTTGAAGTGGAGACCAAAAGCGCGCCTAGAACCGAAGCCGGCAAGCCTGCGCCACAGTCTGGGGTGGCTCCAGCTCCAGATGGAGGCGTAAACCTATTCGATCATGTCGATTACGACAGTCACGTCGAGCGGCGATTTGCCGAACAACTAGAAAACGATGGAAGTAGGATCAAGCTATTTACTAAGCTGCCACGCCGATTCAAGGTGAAGACCCCAGTGGGTGAGTATTCGCCGGACTGGGCAATTGTTTGCGATGAGAACGGAACGGAACGTCTATATCTCGTACGTGAAACCAAGGGCACTCTGAATCTCGACGATCTAGATTGGGACGAGGCCATGCGTATTCGCTTTGCCAAAAAACATTTCGATGTCGCATCTAACGGTGCGGTGGACTTTAACCATACGACTGACAAAGACGGGTTACGGATTATGTAAGCGAGGCTGGCTCGGTTTTGTAGTGGTCTCGCCCCTACGAGCGAACGTCAGGCCTTGATATGGTTACAACCTTGATCCTGCACGAGAGCTGCGGCCTCGCGTTTTGCCTCAGCGGAAAAGGAAGGACGTTGTTTGGTCATCAAACACCTCTATCTGGCGAGCATCCTCGCCTAAATAGATGTCCGGTTTCATTAGGCCACTACATGGCAACGATACTAAGACGACCGGCAGAGCTACGGCACTATTTGGCCGCTGTAATCGTGCTTTTCGTTCACACAAACGCTCACCATTGCTACATTCTCACCTCGAATTCATGGAAATAACGAGTGTCAGCATGCCAGCGATGTGGATGATCCGAGGTGACGGCGGCCGTCTCTATGACGATTTCAGGGATCGCAATATGGCGGCGATTGGTTGGGCTCAACTGGCCCCTGAGGCCAAGCCAGGTGTTTCTCGGAAGGCGTTGATTCAGGCCTATAAAGACCTCCAGCCAGGGATTAAGGACGGGAGTGCCGTATCTGGTGCTTCACAGGTATTTCGTTTCGTTAACGAAATCAGCATTGGCGATACGGTCGTTACGTATTCTCCCGCGAACCGAACGTATCTGGTCGGTCGCTTCACTGGCGAATGCCAGCTTCGCCCAGATCTGGCGGATGATGGGATGTCTTTAACCAGGTCTGTTGAGTGGTTCCCGCAGGAGGTTGATCGCGACAAGCTCACTGGCGCGAGTAGAAACAGTCTGGGATCTACGCTGACCGTATTTAATGTTGCAGAGGTTGCTCAGAAGGAGTTGCTGGCCCTCGCTACTGGTGAAAACGTCTCTGCTACGCCGAAAGATCTTATTGAAGACTCAGAGGCTCTGGAAGACCCGTTGAAGGGTGTTCAAGAGATCGCCTTCGAGCGGATCAAGGACCAAATCAACGGTTTGGATTGGGCTGAAATGCAGGAGCTGGTAGCTGGAATCTTGCGTGCGATGGGTTACAAGACGCTCGTTTCACCGGCCGGTGCTGATAGGGGCAAAGACATCATTGCATCCCCTGATGGTTTTGGATTTGAGCCGCCACGTATTGTTGTGGAGGTTAAACATCGAAATGCCCGGATGGGGAGTAGTGAGATTCGTAGCTTCTTGGGCGGTAGGCACAAGGATGATCGCGGGTTGTATGTCAGCACTGGCGGGTTCACCAAGGAGGCGCTTTATGAGGGAGAGAGGGCCCATGTCCATCTGACAATGTGGACGCTGGATGAACTGGCTCGCACGTTGATGGCTCATTACCCGGCTACCGATCCTGAGACTAAACGATTGGTGCCGTTGAGCTATTTTTATATGCCTGCGTAAAAAGGCCTCGTTGGCCGAAATAGCAGGTGCTGATTTCAAATTTCCAAAATCAGCACCGAATCGCAGGCACAAAAAAAGACGTCCATGGACGTCTTTTTTGTCTATTTGGTGGAGCCGGGGGGATTTGAACCCCCGTCCGCCAGTACTCCGCTGTCGGTACTACATGCGTAGCCGTGTCTATTAAGTTAACCCTCAGCGACCCGACGGGCAGGGTGCTTTGGGCGAGTTGTGTAAGTTTTAGCCGCTTCGTCCACAACGTACTGCACGGCGATTCTGTTCTATATGACAATCATTTTGGGTTTACAGACATCCCCTGATGATTGCTGGACCCGAAGGTACCAGGAGTGCATGTCAGCTGCAATTAAGCAGCGAGAGCAGCACCGTATTGGTCGTCATTGGCAACTATAAGTAGTTGCAACAGTGGATTTACGACTTCTGTTACCAAGTCGGCATGCACCTAGAGTTTCGCAACCGGCGTCGAATCCTAAACGGCCCCGAGCCTGGCGCTCTGTGTGGCTTATGAGCAGCAAGCCTGCGCAGTGTACGCCAAACGGCTCACAAGGCCAACCCGAAGGTTGGCCTGAGCGTCGATCAATTGTTGGTTCCGCTGGTTTTGCGGATTTCCAGAATGGTTTGCTGGGTTTCAGCCACGCATTCGTCGATCTTGCCCTGGGCCTTGAGTGCCTGGGCTTTTTGCACGCTGGCTTCTACCCGTTGATTCAGGTCGGGTGAGGCCATTGCCTGCGCCTTGGCGTTGTTGAGGGTTTGCAGATTGGCATCACACAGGTCAGCGGGCTTGTCGGCAGCGAACGAAGCCGACGCCATCATCGAGGCAGTAACGAACAGACCTAACAGTACAGAACGTTTCATGTGAATCTCCTTGAACTGAGGGATCCAGACTTCGCTGGCCGTCAGGACGGGCAACCGAATGGAGGAAAAGCCCCGATTGTTCGGGGCCTGATCTGTGGACTGCGGTCGCTCGCAAGGGTTCTATTTTTCTTCAGAGGGCGGTTGCCGGGGCTTTGGCTCGGGTCACCCGGTCCACCAAATACACCAGACCGTGGTAGTCGATGCCGCCGTGTTGCGTCAGACCGATCTCACAGGTGCGGCTGGTGGAAATCCCTTCGCTGCACTGTTGCACCGCATCCTTGAGTGTTCGCAGCGAATGGCTGTTGAGCTCCGGTGTGGTGAAACCCTTGTCGCCAGCGAAACCGCAGCAGTGAATGCCTTCCGGGATCACCACGTTCTTGCTGCATTGGCGCGCCAGTTCAATCAGCGCCTGGCTTTCCCCAAGGTGCTGAGTGCTGCAGGTCACGTGAACGGCAATCGGTGCTTCCTGCGGCGTGAAATCCAGACGATCCATCAGGTGCGTACGAATGAATCGCACAGGGTCATACAGATCCAGACGAACATTTCCCACATCCTGCACCAGCCGCAACGTGCAGGGGCTGGTGTCGCAATAGATCGGATCGAGCCCGCCGCGACTGGCCTGGAGCAATGCGCCGATCAGCTCCTGACGCTTGTGTTCGGCCTGTTCGGCGTAGCCCTTGGACGCGAAGGGCTGGCCGCAGCAGAGGTTGTCCAGGTTGTCCGGGAATACCACCTGATAACCGGCCTTTTCCAGCAGACCACGGGTTTTGTCGTACAGCGACATCTGCTCCTTGTCGCCCGCCGCCGGTCCCATCACCCGCGAGACGCAGGCCGCCAAGTACACAACGCGCGGGCGTTCGTCCGACACGGCCGGGCTGAAGCGAATGGCTTTTTCCGGCTGCGGCATCGCGTGGGTCCACAGCGGCACCTGACCTTTGGACAGCCGCGTCAGGGTGGCCGACAGCTTCGCCAGGCGCGGTGCCCCCAACAACATCCGCGCACCGTTGGCCACATGCAGAGTGAAACGCGCACCTTGCAGGGTGGTGGCGAAGTTTCCTTCGATCAGGTTGGCGGTTTTCGTATGGGTTGCGTGACGGCTGCGCAGCTTTTTCACCAGCTCGCCGGTATTGATTCCCACGGGGCAGCGTTGCGCACACAAACCGGTCGCGGCGCAGGTATCGATGCCTTGGTACTCGTAGGCTTTTTCCAGTTCGTTGGTGTCGATCCCGGCGCGTTTTCTTGCCTGAATATCGCGCCAGATCACGATGCGCTGACGCGGGCTCAGGGTCAGGCCTTTTGAAGGGCAGACCGGCTCGCAGAAACCGCACTCGATGCATTTATCGACGATCTCGTCGGCCGCCGGCAGCGGTTTCAGGTGCTTGAGGTGGATCTGCGGATCTTCGCTGAGCACCACGTCCGGATTGAGAATGCCGTTGGGGTCGAGCAGGCGTTTGAGCTGCCACATCAACTGATAGGCGTCGCTGCCCCATTCCAGTTCGACGAAGGGCGCCATGTTGCGTCCGGTGCCGTGTTCCGCCTTCAGCGAACCGCCGAACTCCACGGCCACCAGTTGCGCCACGTCGTCCATGAACGCCTGATAGCGTGCGACTTCTTCCGCGCTGTTGAAGCCTTGGGTGAAGACGAAGTGCAGATTGCCTTCCAGCGCGTGTCCGAAAAGGATCGCTTCGTCGTAGGAGTGTTTGTCGAACAACTCGATCAAGCGGTTTACGCCGATGGCCAGTTGCTCGACCGGGAAGGTCACGTCTTCGATGATCACCGTGGTGCCGGTTTTGCGCACCGCGCCAACGGCAGGGAAGGTGTCCTTGCGGATCGCCCAGAGGCGGGCGTTTTCGACCGGGTCTTCGGTGAAGTCGACCTGTTTTTCAACCGGGAAGGCGCTGAGCGACGCCATGATTTGCGTCAGTTGTTCCTGCAGCAAAGTGGAAGACGCGGCGCGGGATTCGATCAACAGCGCGCAGGCATTGTTCGACAGCTGCTGTACGAAAGCCGGCATGCCGGGTTTGTCCTGCACTGATCGCAGGCTGCGGCGGTCGAGCAGTTCCACGGCGGACACCGGTTGGCTTTTCAGCACGGTGACGGCGTTGCAGCAGGTCTCGACGTCAGGGAAAACGATCAGCGCCGAGGCCTTGTTCGGGTGGTCGATCACTGTGTCGTAGGTCACCGCGCTGATGAAGCCGAGGGTGCCTTCGGAGCCGACCAGCAAGTGGCTCAAGATATCCACAGGCTCATCGAAATCCACCAGGGCGTTGAGCGACAGGCCGGTGGTATTTTTCAGACGGTATTTGTGGCGGATTCGCGCGGCCAGTTCGGCATTGGCGCGGGTTTCGCGGCCCAATGTTGCCAAGCGTTCCAGTAGTTCGCGGTGGCTGACTCGAAACGCCTCGACGCTGGCGGCATCTTCGGTGTCGAGTCGCGTGCCGTCGGCCAGCACCAGACGAATCCCGGCCAGCGTGTGATAGGTGTTTTGCGCAGTGCCGCAGCACATCCCGCTGGCGTTGTTGGCGACGATGCCACCGATTTTGCAGGCATTGATCGACGCCGGATCCGGACCGATCTTGCGCCCGAATGGTGCGAGCCATGCGTTGGCCTGGGCACCGATCACGCCCGGTTGCAGGCGGATTTGTGTGCCTTGGCCTCGGATTTCGCGAGCGTTCCAGTTATCTCCAAGCACGATCAGCACCGAATCGCTGATCGCCTGTCCGGACAGGCTGGTGCCGGCGGCGCGGAAGGTCACCGGGACCTGATCGCGCTGGGCCAGTTTCAGCAGCGCCACCACTTCATCTTCGGATTCGACGCGGATCACCAGTTGCGGAATCAACCGGTAGAAGCTGGCATCGGTGCCGAAAGCCAGGGTCGACAGCGGATCGTCGAAACGCCGTTCGGCAGGAATCAATTGCTGCGCATCGCGCAGGAAAGTCGCCGGTAAGGTCATTGGTCCTCCAGGATCAACACCACCAGGTCTTTCGGGCCGTGGGCGCCGTAGGCCAGGACTTGTTCGATGTCGGCGGTCTTCGAGGGGCCGGAGACCAGCAGCGCGTTAGTCGGCATGCCTTGTGCCCACTCGAATTCCTGCTGCACCTGATAGAAGTTGTCGCGGATCTGGCTGGCCTTGAGCAGGGCGAAATGCACCGGCGGCACGAGGCTCATCAGCCGTGGTTCTTCGCGGGTCGGCCACAGAATCAGGCTGCCGGTGGCGGCAATGGCGCCGAGGGTGCCGGTGAGGCTGGCCGGGGTGTCGTTGAACAACTCGGCTTTCCACTCTTCCATCGGCCGGTCGTAGGATTTCAGCTCTGGTAGCTCAGGATTGTTCGCCCAGTGTTGTGTGATGCGCTGCCCGTGGGGCGTAGTCGGTGCGATCAGCAGGCTCGGCAACTGGCGGTCGCGCAGCAATTGCGCCAGCAGCGCCGGCCACCCATCAGCGGAAGTCAGGTGGATCTCGGTGTGCACCGCTTCCATCAGTTTGCGCAGTTGCGGGATCCGTTGTTCGGCACTGTAGGTGTAAGGCTGGGTCACCAGATCGACGTCGAAGTTGTCGGCAATCGGCGTGGTGCCGGTCAGACTTTTGCGCAACTTGCCGAGGATGTTTTGTTTGGCGCTCATCAACGGTCTCCTCGTTTGGCCAGGTGTTCGCGAGCCATGTCATGCAATGAACGGGCGGCGGGTTTCGGCGCGCTGTGATTCTGCGTCCACGGGCCGACATTGTTCGGCGCCAGCGCGCGCAGACGTGTGGCGAAAAACGCAAGCAGTCGATACAAGGTCGGCGAGCTGTTGAGCTTCGCCCAGGCGTTCCAGATGAAGCGTTCCTTGCGCGAATACTTGCTGCCCTGGCCGCGCATCACTTGATGTGGTGCGTCCGGAGCTTTGACGTTCTCTTCGCGCAGGCGGCGCAGCAGTGCGGGGATCGGAATTTTTACCGGGCACACTTCACCGCAGGCGCCGCACAGCGAAGACGCGCTTGGGTGATCCGGGACTTTCGCCAGGCCGACCATGTGCGGGGTGATGATTTTGCCGATCGGGCCGGGGTAGACCTCGCCGTAGGTATGGCCGCCCACGCGGGTGTAAACCGGGCAATGGTTCATGCAGGCGCCGCAGCGGATGCAGTTCAACGTCTGGCGCAGTTCGCTGTCGGCGAAGGCCTGGCTGCGACCGTTGTCGAGCAGCACCAGATGCACTTCCTGCGGGCCGTCGAGTTCATGTTCCTTGCGCGGGCCGGAGATCATGTTGACGTAGGTGGTGATCGGAATGCCCAGCGCCGAGCGGGTCAGCAATGACAGCAGCGGCACCACGTCGCGCAGGTTTTCCACGACTTTTTCGATGCCGGTGACGGCGATGTGCACTGGTGGCACGGTGGTGGTCATGCGGCCGTTGCCTTCGTTTTCCACCAGCAGCAGGGTGCCGGTTTCGGCCACGGCGAAGTTGACGCCGGAGACGCCGATGTCCGCTTCGAAGAATTTCTGCCGCAGGACCCTGCGACCGATCTGAATGAGTTGGTCAACGTCCTTGGTGTATTCCACGCCAAGTTTGTCGTGGAACAAGGACGCGACCTGACCGGCATTCTTGTGGATTGCCGGCATGATTATGTGAGAAGGCTTCTCGTGGTCGAGCTGGACGATGTACTCCCCCATGTCGGACTCCAGACATTCAATGTCCCGAGCCTCGAGGAAATGGTTCATCTCCATCTCTTCGCTGACCATCGATTTGCCCTTGATCACTTGCCGCGCCTCGTGAGCGCGGATGATCGAAAGGACGATGCCATTGGCCTCGTCCACCGTTTCCGCCCAGTGCACTGTCACACCGTTGCGGGTCAGGTTCTGTTCCAGTTGCTCGAGCAGGTCGGGCAACTTGGAGAGCGCACGCGCCCTGATCGAGTTGCCCAGGGCGCGCAAGTGTTCTCTTTCGTGGGCATCGCTGAACGCCGCTGCCCGCTTGGTCATCAATGAATCCATCGCGGTGCGGAAGTTGTTCCGCAACTGCGAATCGCCCAGGGCGTTGTGCGCCCGGGTGCGGAAATCTTCTTCTACGGCAACCGTAGGAATAATCGTGGAAGTGCTCATCGGGCACCTCCGGTTCGTTGCCAGAGAAAGCTCGCCAGGTGTTGCCCGCGCAGTGCTTCCTGCTGTTTTTCCAGCGAGCCGTTGATGTTCATCAGACAGCCGCAGTCGGCACTGAGTACCTGATGCGCGCCGGATTCCTTCAACGCCCGGGTCTTGTCAGCCACCATCGCGCCGGAAATGTCTGGCATACGGACGCTGAATGTCCCACCGAAGCCACAGCATTCGCTTTCGTGATCGTGGTTGACCCGTTCCACGTTGCTCAACTGCGCCAACAACTCGCGGCCGTGCAGGTGGGTGTTCATTTCCCGTCGCGCCGAACACGAGGTGTGCAGCGCCACTTTGACCGGCTCGCCGCTGTCCTTGAGCTGCACCTTGCAGACGAACAGCAGAAACTCGGCCAGCTCATAGGTACGGGCCGCGAGGGCCTGAACCTGTTTCAACGTTTCCGGCTCGTCCTTGAACAAGTCGGCGTAATGCTCGCGGATCATCCCGGCGCAGGAACCCGACGGCACCACCACCGGATAGTCCCCGGCAAACAGCGCCAGTTGCGAGCGCGCCACCGTCCGTGCCTGCTCGGTGTAACCCGAGGTGTAGGCCGGTTGTCCGCAGCAGCTCTGCCCTTGCGGGTAGTCGACCCGGATGCCCTCGCGCTCCAGCAAGTGGATCGCGTCCATCCCGGCTTCCGGGTAGAACAGGTCGACCACGCAGGTGCCGAACAGGTAGACCCGCGACGGTTTTTCGCTGGGGTATTGCCGGGGTTCGGGCAGGGGCGGTGCGACGCGAGTGGCGTTGGGCACAGCGTTGTAAAAAAGCTCGCTCATCAGGCGTGTCTCCGGGTGGGCCCGGTTATCCGTCTGTTGAGGCTGCCGAATATAGAGCGCATTGCTTTCAGCAGCCTTACAGACCGGGTTGTGAATTGCTGACGCCGGAATCACGAACCGGCGTCGGTTATTTCCATGCTTCTTGTAGTCTTAATGCACCAGCATGCCGGTGAACCAGTAGGCCTGGGCCAAAGTGATCAGGCCGACGATCGTGGCAAAGAATAGGCTGTGCTTGAGGGTGAAGCGGAACAGATCGGATTCCTTGCCCACCAGCCCGGTCGCGGCGCAGGCCACGGCGATCGATTGTGGCGAGATCATCTTGCCGGTCACGCCGCCGCTGGTATTGGCGGCCACCAGCAAGGTGTCGTTGACCCCGATCTGGTGTGCGGTGGTTGCTTGCAGCGAACTGAACAGGGCGTTGGACGACGTATCGGAACCGGTCAGGAACACGCCCAGCCATCCCAGGAATGGCGAGAAAAACGGGAACGCTGCGCCAGTACCGGCCAGCACCAGGGCCATGGTCGAAGACATGCCGGAATAGTTGGTGACGAAGGCAAACGCCAGCACCATGCCGATCGACAGAATTGGCCAGCGCAGTTCGTAGAAGGTCTCTTTAAAAGTGGTCAGACCAGTTTTGATATTGATCTTGAGCACCAGCATGGAGATCAGCGCGGAGAAGAAAATCGCCGTGCCGGTCGCGGAGATCGGGTCGAGTTTGAACACGGCCGGGATTGCGGTCGGGGCGGCAACGATCGGCGCGGTCTTGATGACCAGTTGATCAAGGTGCGGAATCGCGAAGTTGAACACCCAGGCGTACATCGAACCGCCGGCGGCGAACATGGCCTTGAAAGGCTTGAGGGTCCAGATGGTCACCAGCACGGTGAGGATCAGGAACGGCGACCACGCCTTGAAAATTTCCCCGAGGCTGTAAGGCGAAGCGACGGTGGTGCGCTTCTGGCCGAAACCGCCGACGCTGGCGGAGACCACCGAAGCGGAAACGGCGCCGGCAATGTGCTGGCCGGCGGCACGTTTTGGCTGCCAGACCTTCAGGAACAGCGTCAGCGAAATCAGGCTGGCCAGGGCCGACGTGATGTCCGGCAGTTCCGGGCCGATGAAGTTCGAAGTGAAGTATTGAGTCACGGCGAAGCTCAAGCCTGCGACCAGCGCCGCCGGCCAGGTTTCACGCACACCGCGCAGGCCGTCCATCATGAACACCAGCCAGAATGGTACGAACAGCGACAGCAGCGGCAGTTGGCGGCCGGTCATGGCGCCGATCTTGAACGCGTCGATGCCGGTGACTTGGCCGGCCACGATGATCGGAATCCCCAGTGCGCCGAACGCCACCGGTGCGGTGTTGGCAATCAGGCACAGGCCGGCGGCGTACAGCGGGTTGAAGCCCAGTCCGACCAGCAATGCTGCCGTGATCGCCACCGGCGCGCCGAACCCGGCGGCACCTTCCAGAAATGCACCGAAGCAGAAACCGATCAGCAGCACCTGCAGACGCTGGTCGTCAGTGATCGACAGCACCGAGCTGCGAATGACCTCGAATTGACCGCTCTTGACCGTCAGTTTGTACAGGAACACCGCCGCCACAATGATCCAGGCAATCGGCCACAGACCATAGGCGAAGCCATACCCGGCGGCGGCGAACGCCATGTCGACCGGCATCTGGAACGCGAAGATCGCCACGGCGATGGCCAGGGCAAGCGTGATGCTGCCGGCCACATGACCTTTGAGGCGGAACACCGCCAGGGCGAGAAAGAAGAAAACGATGGGAATGACGGCCGCGAGTGCGGACACGCCGAGACTGCCGAGCGGGCTGTAGAGCTGTTGCCAGGTTTGCATATGGGGTGGCCCCTAATTGTTGTTGGTCAGGCACTGTCAGCGTTCTTGGTTAATTGGTAAGACCAATTTACAAGTGCTGTTGGCTAGGGTAAAAGCCTTGATATCGGTGTGTCAATTTGCCGCCCTAAAACTTTTGTCGAACAACCGGACGGCCAGGCGGCTTGCACCGGTTGAATGGGCGTCATCTGGCAGGTGTCGGCGCAGCCTCGATAGGCCAGAATAGAGAGCCCGGCGAGCGGTCGGGATGGTGGAGAATTGAGTGATGGGGTTTGATCAGATACGTCAGCGCCGTTTGTCTGACGACATTGTCGAGCGACTGGAAGGGATGATTCTCGAGGGCACGCTGAAGTCCGGCGAACGTCTGCCGGCCGAGCGGACACTGGCGGAACAGTTCGGTGTTTCCCGGCCATCGTTGCGCGAGGCAATTCAGAAGCTCGCGGCCAAGGGTTTGTTGGTCAGCAAGCAGGGCGGCGGCAATTATGTCGTGGAAAGCCTCGGTTCGACGTTCAGCGATCCGCTGCTGCAGTTGCTGGAAAGCAATCCCGAGGCCCAGCGCGATCTGCTGGAGTTTCGCCACACGCTGGAGGCATCGTGTGCCTATTACGCGGCATTGCGCGCCACGGATGTGGATCGCGAGCGGCTGACGGCGGCGTTTGACGAGTTACAGGACTGCTATTCGCGTCACGACGAAGTGAGCCGGGCGGAAGAGGGCGCGGCGGATGCCAAGTTCCACCTGGCGATTGCCGAAGCCAGTCACAACGCGGTGTTGCTGCACACCATTCGCGGGCTGTTCGATCTGCTCAAGCGCAACGTGGTGACCAACATCGGTGGCATGTACAAACAGCGCACGGAAACCCGCGACATGCTGATCACGCAGCATCGGGAATTGTATCTGGCGATTATCGAGGGGCGCGCGGAACAGGCGCGTGAGGTGTCCAGCCGACACATTCTGTATGTGCAGGAAGTGCTGGAAGAGGTGCGTCAGGAAGTGCAGCGCATGGCTCGCGCCGAGCGACGCAAAGGAATTTAGAAATGACCGTTCCCGTGCAGAACGCGGGAACGGTCATTCAGGCAGAAGAATCAGTCTTCCTTGCCCTTGTTGCGCACCGCACGCTGCAACTCGCGACCGGCGTCGCGTTCGCGTTCGGTATCACGCTTGTCGTATTCCTTCTTGCCCTTGCCCAGTGCGATCTCGCACTTGACCATGTGCTTGCTCCAGTACCAGGACAGGCACACACAGGCGTAACCCTTCTGCTGCACGGCGGCGGCGAGCTTGTCCAGCTCGCGACGGTTGAGCAGCAACTTGCGGGTGCGCACCGGGTCGGCAATGACGTGGGTGCTGGCGGTCATCAGAGGCGTGATGTGGCTGCCGAGCAACCAGGCCTCGCCATCCTTGAGCAGCACGTAACTGTCGACCAGTTGCAGCTTGCTTGCCCGCAGACTTTTTACTTCCCAGCCGGCCAGGACCAGACCAGCCTCGAACTTGTGCTCGATGAAGTAATCGTGTCGCGCCTTTTTGTTTTGCGCGATGGTCCCTGTTGGGTGTTTCTTCTGTTTAGCCATAGGGGCGGCATTATATGGAGATAAACGGCTGTCGGCTACGGTGATGCTGCGTGCTTGAGCAGGTTGAGTGAATCCCGGACAATGCGGCCTCTTTTTCTAACGCTTGGGCGTGATAAACGATGTCGACAGACAAGGTTTCTGTCCACGGCAGTTGGGCTAGCCGCTGGGTTTTCATATTCGCCGCGACCGGTTCGGCCGTGGGATTGGGCAGCATCTGGAAATTCCCCTACATGGTCGGGGTCTACGGTGGCGGCGCCTTCGTGCTGATGTTTCTGGCGTGTATCGCGCTGATCGGCATCCCGGTAATGCTCGCTGAAACCCTGATCGGCCGGCGTGCCCGTCAGAGTCCGGCGAATGCCCTGAAGGTGCTGGCGCGGGAAGCCGGACACTCGGGCAAATGGTCGTGGGGCGCGTTCGCCGGGATGATCACGGCGTTGCTGATTCTGTCTTTTTACAGTGTGGTCGGCGGCTGGTCGCTGGATTACATCATTGATATGGGGCGCGGAGATTTTCAGGGCGCTACGGCCGATCAGGTCGGGGCCTATTTTGGAAATGTCATCTCCGACCCATGGCGCCTGACACTTTGGCACACGGTTTTCATGCTGCTGTCGGCGGTGGTGATCGCCAAAGGCGTCGTCGCGGGGCTTGAGCGCAGCCTGCGGATCATGATGCCGCTGCTGTTCGTGATGGTGCTGGTTTTGCTGGGTTACAGCATGACCACCGGGCATTTCATGGAGGGCGTGCATTTCATGTTCGACTTCCACCCCGAGAAAGTCCTCGACGGCTTGCTGCCGGCCATGGGGCACGCATTCTTCTCCCTGAGCGTGGGCGTGGGCTCGATCATGATCTACGGCGCCTACATGACCAAGGAAGCTTCGCTGTCCGGCACGGTCGTCGGTGTGGCGCTGCTCGATACCTTTGTTTCGCTGGTGGCCGGTCTGGCCTTGTTTCCGATTGTGTTCGCCGGTGGCTTGAACCCGAGTGAAGGCCCGGGGTTGATGTTCGTCAGCCTGCCGTTTGCTTTCGGTAATGTGCTTTTCGGCCAGTTGATGGGCGTGGTGTTCTTCGTTCTGGTGGCCATTGCGGCCTGGAGCTCGGCGATTTCCCTGCTGGAGCCAATGGTCGCCTATCTGGTCGAGCGGACTAAAATCAGTCGTACGTGGGTGACATTCTGGCTGGCGTTCACCTGCTGGTTCGTTGGCCTGGGCACGGTGTTTTCCTTCAATATCTGGAAGGAGGCCAAATTTTTCGTGAACGATGGCGGGGTGTTCCATCTCTACCAATGGGGTGCGGCCGGTGGTCTGGACTTCTTTGGTGTGATTGACTTCTTCACCTCGCGAATCATGTTGCCGCTCGGCGGGCTGTGCTTCGTGCTGTTTGCCGGTTGGGTGATGGGGCGTGAGGCGGTGCGAGACGAATTGTCGATTCGCAGCCCGGCGCTGTTTGCCCTGTCTCTGTTCTTGATGCGCTATGTGGCGCCCATCGGCATTCTTGTAGTGTTTGCCACCCAGCTCTGGAAGTGACGCTTACATGACGACACATATTCAACGATCGGCGCTGCTGCCTTATCCGGCGCAATTTCTCTACGACCTGGTCAATGACGTGGCGCGTTACCCGGAGTTTCTGCCGTGGTGCTCGTCTGCTGAAGTCCTGGAAAGCTCGCCTGAGCACATGCGCGCCAGTGTCGGCGTGGCCAAGGGTGGTCTCAGTCAGCACTTCGTGACGCGCAATACGCTGGTGCCGGGACAGTCGATCGAGATGAACCTTGAGGAAGGCCCTTTCAATCAGCTGCACGGCGTCTGGGTGTTCAAGGCGCTGAACGAGAAGGCCTGCAAGATCAGTCTGGATCTGTCCTTCGACTACGCCGGGCCGCTGGTCCGCGCGACGCTTGGTCCTTTGTTCAATCAGGCAGCCAATACATTGGTGGACGCGTTCTGCCAGCGTGCCAAGCAGATGCATGGTTGAGCCGGTGATCGAAATCGAAGTGGTGTATGCCGCCGTTGATCGTCAGGTTTTGCGTGTAATCAGTGTTGCCGAGGGTACGACGGTGCGTGCGGCGCTGATGGCGTCCGGTATTGATGCGGAATTTCCGGAGCTGGAGCTGAAGAGTTGTCCTTTGGGGATCTTCGGCAAAGTGATCGCTGATCCTGATGCCCGGCGGGTTCAGGAAGGCGATCGCATCGAGATCTATCGACCGTTGTTGGCTGATCCGAAAGAGGTGCGCCGTCTGCGTGCCGCCAAGGCTGCCGAAGCCAAGGCGCGAAATCAGTAGGCTGGTCAAACAGCAGGCAATAAAAAACCCGGAATTTCCGGGTTTTTTATTGCGTCGCACATTATTGCGGCGAGGTGTCCAGCGGTTCTGGCGTTGGAACCGGAACGGTTTCCACACCATCGACGTCCTTCTGGATCTGATCCAGCAAGGAGCCAGGCTTGGCCGGTTTTTCCGGTTTCGGCTGCTCGACGTTTTCAGCAGGCGTGGTCACGCTGGTGTCACTGTCCTTGCCGAGGATGGCTTCGTCACGGCTGACGCCTGGCATGAAGTCACCGGACAGACTGACAAGGCGGTCATTCGAGTCGAAAATGACACTCATGCGTTCCTGCTGGCGTTCACCGCCACCCGGTTGCAGGCTGTACAGATAATCCCAGCGATTGGCATGGAACGTGTCGGCAAGCAGAGGGTTGCCCATGATAAACCGTACTTGCGGCCGGGTCATTCCGGGGCGTAACTGGTCTATCATGTCCTGCGTGACGACATTGCCCTGCTGGATGTCGATTTTGTAAACCCCGGGGAATGAACAACCGGCGAGTGCGAGCAGTCCCACAAAGGTGAAACTGGTTAGCAAGAGCTTGGTGTTTTGCATCGGTGGGCGACTTCCACTATCTTGGCTGGGACAACGTAAACGCCGATCATACCCGCATTAAGAGAAGCTGCGAAGCAGCATCGCGAGAAAGCTGACCATGGTTGAAAATAGCGAACTACGCAAAGCCGGCCTCAAAGTGACCCTGCCACGGGTCAAGATCCTGCAAATGCTCGACTCTACAGAGCAGCGTCACATGAGTGCCGAGGACGTCTACAAGGCGTTGATGGAAGCTGGCGAGGATGTCGGTCTGGCCACGGTCTACCGTGTTCTGACCCAGTTCGAAGCGGCTGGCCTCGTGGTCCGTCACAACTTCGACGGCGGCCACGCGGTATTCGAATTGGCCGACGGTGGCCACCACGACCACATGGTCAACGTGGAAACCGGTGAGGTGGTTGAATTTGTCAGCCCGGAAATCGAAAAGCTCCAGAAGGCAATTGCCGAGGAGCACGGTGTCGATTTGGTGGATCACAATCTGGTGCTGTACGTACGCAAGAAAAAGTAAGATGTTGCGCGAATTTCAGGTTCGCGAAACGAACGAAGGCGACCCAAGGGTCGCCTTCGTGCTTTCTGCTGTGCTTAAACCTTTGCGGTAACGACCATCTTTTTTGCGTGCGCCAAGGACTCTTTGGTCAGATCGATGCCGCCAAGCATCCGCGCGACTTCTTCTATACGGTCATTCTTGCTCAGTTTCGAAACGGCCGTGTGAGTCGCCTGTTCACCGCGCACCTTATGCACGAACAGATGTTGATGCCCCTGAGCCGCGACTTGCGGCAAGTGCGTAACCGTCAGTACCTGTCCGCGATCCCCGAGGCGACGCAACAATTGGCCGACGATTTCGGCCGTAGGACCGCCAATGCCCACGTCCACTTCGTCGAACACCAGCGTCGGTACGCGAGAGGTCTGGGCGGTAATCACCTGGATTGCCAGGCTGATCCGTGACAGCTCACCGCCGGACGCCACTTTGGCCAGCGCCTTCAAGGGTTGACCCGGGTTGGCGCTGACCAGCAGCTCGACTTGTTCCAGGCCATTGGGTTGCAGTTCGTTGCTGTTGTTGGGGCGCAATTCGATGGTGAAGCGACCACCGGGCATGCCCAGGCGCTGGATCTCCTGCTCCACCGCGCTTGCCAGGCTGCCGGCTGCCTGGTGACGCAGCTCGCTCAGTTCCCGAGCCTTTTCCTGATAGTGGCGGGCATAGGACGCGAGTTCTTCGGCGAGGCGTTCGATGGATTCGTCGTTGGCGTCCAGCGCTTCGATTTCGTCGAGCAGCTTCTGCTGCATCTCTGCCAATTCCGTCGGCTGTATGCGGTGTTTGCGTGCCAGTGTGTAGATGGAATCCAGACGTTCTTCCAGATATTGCAGGCGCGCCGGATCGGCATCGAAGTTGTCGAGAAAGCGATTGAGTTCACCGACGGCTTCTTCGACCTGGATCTGCGCACTGGTCAGCAGGCTGCTCGCCTCACCCAGCGCGCCGACCGAGTTGTTCACGCTCGACAGCCGATTGAGGCTGGCCGTCAGGGCATTCAGCACGTTGCCGGAATCGCTTTCGCTGCATTGCTCGACCACTTGTCGGCAAATCCCGAGCAGCGTTTCGGCGTTGGTCAGGTTCTTGTGTTCCTGCTCCAGCTCTTCCAGTTCGTTTTCGCCGAGGCCGAGGTTTTCCAGTTCTTCGAGCTGGTAGCTGAGCAGTTGATGGCGCGCTCGCTGTTCGTCGCCGGAGTTGGAAAGGCGTTCCAGCTCCTGGCGGGTCTGGCGCCAGCGCTGGGCAGCCAGGTGAACCTGGCGCGCCAGATCGGTGGCCCCAGCGTACTCGTCGAGCAGGCGTCGATGGGTGTCAGTCTTGAGCAGGGATTGGTGTTCGTGCTGGCTGTGGATATCGATCAGCAGCTCGCCGAGCGCCTTGAGGTCGCCGAGCGGGCAGGGCGTGCCATTTATATAGCCGCGTGAACGACCTTCGGAAGTGATGACCCGGCGCAGGATGCACGGGCCGTCGATTTCCAGGTCGCGTTCTGCCAGCCAGGCGCTGGCCTCGGGGATGTCGGCCAGATCGAAGGTCGCCAGAATGTCGGCCTTGTCGGCGCCCGGTCGCACCACGCCGCTGTCGGCGCGATCACCGAGCGTCAGGCCCAGGGCATCGAGCATGATCGATTTGCCGGCGCCGGTTTCCCCGGTAATCACGCTCATGCCGCGATCGAGTTCGAGATCGAGATGTTCAACGATGGCGTAGTTGTGTACGGACAGGTGCACCAGCATAAAGGCCGCTCCCAGGCTTCAGGTCTGGTTATTTATACAGTGTTTTGTTTCGGGCTGACAATGCCCTCGCCTGGTTCGATGAGGATGATCCGATCAAATGCTTGTCGCGCCGGGGAATGACAATGCAGCACTTTTTTGTAGGGTTAATCGTTGTCAGCCCTTGAAGCCTGATTTTGCGGCCCCATATACCGGGGCAGAAGCGCGAATCGAACTCGCGGACGATATTGAAAGGAGAATTCTATGGCTGACGAACAGACAGTAGATACGCAAAATCCAGAAGCCAATCAGGCGCCCGAGGCTTCGGGTGATGACCTGGCGACCCGTGTACAAGTGCTCGAAGAGCAATTGGCCGCCGCGCAGGATCAATCGCTGCGCGTAGCTGCCGATCTGCAGAACGTCCGCCGCCGTGCCGAGCAGGATGTCGAAAAGGCGCACAAGTTTGCGCTGGAAAAATTCGCCGGCGACCTGCTGCCGATCGTCGACAGCCTGGAGCGCGGCCTTGAGCTGTCGAGCCCGGATGACGAGAGCATCCGTCCGATGCGTGAAGGCATCGAGCTCACCCTGAAAATGTTTCACGACACCCTCGCGCGTTATCAGCTTGTCGCTGTAAGCCCGCAGGAAGGTGAACCTTTCAACGCCGTAGAGCATCAGGCGATGGCCATGCAGGAAAGTGCTGACCTGGAGCCGAACAGCATTCTGAAGGTGTTCCAGAAGGGCTATCAGCTCAACGGTCGCCTGTTGCGCCCGGCGATGGTCGTGGTCAGCAAGGCGCCGGCGCCAGTTTCGCCTTCGATTGACGAGAAGGCTTGAAATTAGCCGCAAGGCCCCCATTTAGAAGTCAAGCGTTTAAGTATTACCGCAGTTAGCCACCACTGCTGCGGCAAAAAAATCCAAAGTTTCGGGAGAGTGAACATGGGCAAAATTATCGGTATCGACCTGGGGACTACCAACTCCTGCGTCTCCGTGCTGGAAAACGGCGTAGCCAAAGTTATTGAGAACGCTGAAGGCGCGCGTACCACGCCGTCGATCATTGCTTACGCCAATGATGGTGAAATCCTGGTCGGTCAGTCCGCCAAGCGTCAGGCTGTGACCAATCCGCACAACACCCTTTTCGCAGTGAAACGTCTGATTGGTCGCCGCTTCGAAGAAGACGTTGTACAGAAAGACATCAAGCTGGTGCCTTACAAAATCGTCAAGGCCAACAATGGTGACGCTTGGGTCGAGGCCTCCGGCAAGCAGATGGCTCCGCCGCAAATCAGCGCCGAAGTCCTGAAGAAGATGAAGAAGACCGCCGAAGACTACCTCGGCGAAGCGGTGACCGAAGCGGTGATCACCGTTCCGGCCTACTTCAACGACAGTCAGCGTCAGGCAACTAAAGATGCTGGCCGCATCGCCGGTCTGGACGTAAAACGTATCATCAACGAACCAACCGCAGCCGCTCTGGCTTATGGCATGGACAAGGCCAAGGGCGATCACACCGTGATCGTTTACGACCTGGGTGGTGGTACCTTCGACGTTTCCGTGATCGAAATCGCTGAAGTTGACGGCGAGCACCAGTTCGAAGTACTGGCCACCAACGGTGACACCTTCCTGGGCGGCGAAGACTTTGACATGCGCCTGATCGACTACCTCGTCGACGAGTTCAAGAAAGAGTCCGGCATGGACCTGAAGAACGACCCTCTGGCCCTGCAGCGTCTGAAAGAAGCCGCTGAGAAAGCCAAGATCGAGCTGTCTTCTTCTCAGTCGACCGACGTCAACCTGCCGTACATCACAGCAGATGCGACGGGTCCTAAGCACCTGAACGTGAAGATCTCTCGTGCCAAGCTCGAGTCGCTGGTCGAAGATCTGGTGAACCGTACCATCGAGCCGTGCCGTATTGCTCTGAAGGACGCCGGTATCGACGCCAGCAAAATTGATGACGTGATTCTGGTTGGTGGTCAGACTCGTATGCCGCTGGTGCAGAAGGCAGTTACCGATTTCTTCGGTAAAGAAGCACGTAAAGACGTGAACCCGGACGAAGCTGTTGCCATGGGTGCTGCCATCCAGGGTGCCGTTCTGGCCGGTGACGTGAAAGACGTTCTGCTGCTCGACGTCAGCCCGCTGACCCTGGGTATCGAAACCATGGGTGGCGTGATGACCGCGCTGATCGAGAAAAACACCACGATTCCTACCAAGAAATCGCAAGTGTTCTCGACGGCCGACGACAACCAGGGCGCGGTGACCATTCACGTCCTGCAAGGTGAGCGCAAGCAAGCCGCACAGAACAAGTCCCTGGGCAAGTTCGACCTGGCTGACATTCCACCTGCTCCACGTGGCGTGCCGCAGATCGAAGTGACCTTCGACATCGACGCCAACGGCATCCTGCACGTAGGCGCGAAGGACAAGGCGACTGGCAAAGAGCAGAAGATCACCATCAAGGCCAACTCCGGTCTGTCGGATGAAGAAATCCAGAAGATGGTGCGCGACGCCGAGCTGAACGCCGAGGAAGACCGCAAGTTCGAAGAGCTGGCCGCTGCCCGTAACCAGGGTGATGCACTGGTTCACTCGACTCGCAAGATGATCGCTGACGCTGGCGATAAAGTGACTGCAGAAGAGAAGACGGCAATCGAAGCGGCTGTGGTTGCCCTGGAAGCCGCCGTCAAAGGCGATGACAAGGCTGCCATTGATGCCAAGGTTGAAGAGCTGTCGAAAGTCTCTGCGCCGGTTGCCCAGAAGATGTACGCCGAACAGGCTCAGCCTGCTGAAGGCGCGGCACCGCACGACGAGAAGGCTGAAAAGGCTGACGATGTTGTCGATGCCGAGTTCGAAGAAGTCAAAGACCACAAGTAAGTTGTTGGTCGCCCGGTTGACTGCCTTGCGGCGGTGACTGGTAGGATGTCGCCGCGCGGGAGCTTGCTCCCGCGTTGGCGTATCTGGAATACGTGAATTTTTACAGCATGCGACAAGGCTCGAATGCTGGCGGTATGGTCGGAAATGCTCCTGCTTTTCGCGCCGCAAATACCGCATGAACCAAAGACCAGGATCGTTGAATTGACGTGAGTTGGGTCCGGGCCTGTATTGGGGCTCAACGAGTTTGGCGAAGCTCAGGAGGGGTTTGCCGAACGTCCTCAAGAGTATGAAGAACTTATGGCTAAGCGTGACTATTACGAAGTGTTGGGTGTTGAGCGCGGCTCAAGCGAAGCAGACCTGAAAAAGGCCTATCGCCGTCTGGCGATGAAGCACCACCCGGACCGTAATCCCGGTGACAAGGCGTCGGAGGATCTGTTCAAAGAGGCCAACGAAGCCTACGAAGTGCTGTCCGACTCCAGCAAGCGTGCGGCGTACGATCAGTACGGTCATGCCGGCGTCGACCCGAGCATGGGCGGCGGCGGTGCAGGCTTCGGCGGTCAGAACTTCTCCGACATCTTCGGTGATGTCTTCAGTGACTTCTTCGGTGGTGGTCGCGGCGGTTCCCGTGGCGGCGCCCAGCGCGGCAGCGATTTGCGTTACACCCTGGAGCTGAACCTGGAAGAGGCGGTGCGCGGTACCACCGTGAATATCCGCGTTCCGACACTGGTCAACTGCAAACCATGCGATGGTTCGGGTGCCAAGAAAGGCTCGTCGCCATCGACTTGCCCGACTTGCGGCGGCATCGGTCAGGTGCGCATGCAGCAAGGTTTCTTCTCGGTGCAGCAGACCTGCCCGCGCTGCCATGGCCAGGGCAAGATCATTTCCGATCCGTGCGACTCCTGCCACGGTGACGGTCGCGTTGAAGAATACAAAACCCTCTCCGTCAAAGTGCCGGCCGGTGTCGACACCGGTGACCGCATTCGTCTATCCGGCGAAGGCGAGGCGGGCACTCAGGGTGGCCCGACTGGCGACCTGTACGTGGTGATCAACGTCCGCGAGCACGACATCTTCCAGCGTGACGGCAAGCATCTGTTCTGCGAAGTGCCGATCAGTTTCGTCGACGCAGCCATGGGCGGCGAGCTGGAAGTTCCGACCCTCGACGGTCGCGTGAAGCTGAAGATTCCGGAAGGAACTCAGACCGGCAAGCAGTTCCGCATACGCGGCAAGGGCGTTGCACCAGTGCGTGGCGGTGGTGCGGGCGACCTGATGTGCCGTGTGACCGTCGAAACGCCGGTCAATCTGAACCGTCGTCAGCGTGAGCTGCTGGAAGAGTTCCGCAGCTCCCTGGCGGACGACAACAGTCACTCCCCGAAAGCCACCGGTTGGTTTGACGGTGTGAAGCGCTTCTTCGGCGATCTGTAAGGAGTCGGCATGCGACGTATAGCTGTGATGGGCGCTGCCGGGCGCATGGGCAAGATTCTGGTCGAGGCGGTGCAGCAGCGCGCGCCGCTGACCGGTTTGACGGCCGCGATTGTCCGCCCTGGCAGTACGCTGATCGGTGTGGATGCCGGTGAGCTGGCTTCGCTCGGTCGAATCGGCGTGCCGCTGTCCGGAAACCTGGAGTCGGTGGCGGAGGAGTTCGATGTATTGATCGACTTCACTCTGCCGGAAGTCATGCTGAAAAACCTGGCCTTCTGCCGCAAGGCCGGCAAGGCGATGGTCATCGGCACGACCGGGCTGGATGCTGCGCAGAAGCAGTTGCTGGCCGAGGCGGGCAAGGATATTCCAATCGTGTTCGCCGCCAACTTCAGTGTCGGCGTCAACCTGTCGCTGAAGTTGCTCGACATGGCTGCTCGGGTGTTGGCGGATGATGCGGACATCGAAATCATTGAGGCTCATCACCGGCACAAGATCGATGCGCCGTCGGGTACGGCCCTGCGCATGGGTGAAGTGATCGCCCATGCGCTGGATCGTGATCTGCAGAAGGTCGCGGTCTATGGCCGTGAAGGTCACACCGGCGCCCGTGAGCGTGAAACCATCGGTTTTGCCACTGTTCGCGGTGGTGATGTGGTGGGTGATCACACGGTGCTGTTTGCCTGCGAGGGCGAGCGCCTGGAGATTACCCACAAGGCTTCGAGTCGCATGACGTTCGCCAAGGGCGCGGTGCGTGCAGCCTTGTGGCTGGATGCTCGTGAGCCTGGTTTGTATGACATGCAGGACGTGCTCGACCTGCATTGAGATGTTCTGAAACCGGCACAAATGCCCTGTTTGTGCCGGTTTCAATCCGCTGAGCGACGCCCTGTCGCATTCTCCGGCCTTTCGGGCTCATTGGCGGTAGACCAAAAAACCCTTTTTCTGTAAGCTACAGCTTTAGTGTGTCCACTAAAAGCGCGCAGAATAATTCAGTGAACAAGCGGGGTGACGTGTCCATACGTCACTCCGCTTTTTTACAACCTGCGATTGCCCTTTCATGCGTTATTTACGGGAGGTCTTCTTGACTAAGCCAGCCATACTCGCCCTTGCTGATGGCAGCATTTTTCGCGGCGAAGCCATTGGAGCCGACGGTCAGACCGTTGGTGAGGTGGTGTTCAACACCGCAATGACCGGCTATCAGGAAATCCTTACCGATCCTTCCTACGCCCAACAGATCGTTACCCTGACTTACCCGCACATCGGCAACACCGGCACCACGCCGGAAGACGCCGAGTCCGATCGCGTCTGGTCAGCTGGCCTGGTCATCCGTGACCTGCCGCTGGTAGCGAGCAACTGGCGTAACACGATGTCCCTGTCCGATTACCTGAAAGCCAACAATGTTGTGGCGATCGCCGGTATCGACACTCGTCGTCTGACCCGCATCCTGCGTGAAAAAGGCGCACAGAACGGCTGCATCATGGCCGGCGACAACCTCTCCGAAGAAGCGGCCATCGCCGCGGCGCAAGGCTTCCCGGGCCTGAAGGGCATGGACCTGGCGAAAGTCGTCAGCACCAAGACCCAATACGAATGGCGCTCCACTGTCTGGGATCTGAAAACCGACAGCCACGCGACCATCGAAGCCTCCGAGCTGCCATACCACGTGGTTGCCTACGACTACGGCGTCAAGGTCAACATCCTGCGCATGCTGGTCGAGCGCGGCTGCCGCGTGACCGTGGTGCCGGCGCAAACCCCGGCTGCCGACGTACTGGCCCTGAAGCCGGACGGCGTGTTCCTGTCCAACGGCCCTGGTGATCCGGAGCCTTGCGACTACGCGATCAAGGCGATCAAGGAAGTGCTGGAAACCGAGATTCCGGTCTTCGGCATCTGCCTGGGTCACCAGCTGCTGGCTCTGGCCTCCGGCGCCAAGACCCTGAAAATGGGCCACGGCCACCACGGTGCCAACCACCCGGTTCAGGATCTGGACACTGGCGTCGTGATGATCACCAGCCAGAACCACGGTTTCGCGGTTGACGAAGAAACCCTGCCAGCCAACGTCCGCGCGATTCACAAATCGCTGTTCGACGGCACCCTGCAAGGTATCGAGCGCACCGACAAGAGCGCGTTCAGCTTCCAGGGTCACCCTGAAGCGAGCCCGGGCCCGAACGATGTGGCCCCCCTGTTTGACCGCTTCATCAACGAGATGGCCAAGCGACGCTAAGCGCTCGCCTTGAGACTGTAGCGAGAAGCCCCTCGAGGGCGGCCCCGGAACCGGCGGCCCCCTCGGGACTTCAGAAATCGATCAAGACGGCTTGCCGACTGACCTGCGGATTTGAGTGACAAACCCATGCCAAAACGTACAGACATTAAAAGCATCCTGATTCTCGGCGCTGGCCCGATCGTTATCGGCCAGGCCTGCGAATTCGACTACTCCGGCGCCCAGGCTTGCAAAGCCCTGCGCGAAGAGGGTTACCGCGTCATCCTGGTGAACTCCAACCCGGCCACCATCATGACCGACCCGGACATGGCTGACGCCACCTACATCGAGCCGATCAAGTGGCAGACCGTTGCCAAGATCATCGAAAAAGAGCGTCCGGATGCAGTGCTGCCAACCATGGGCGGCCAGACTGCGCTGAACTGCGCCCTGGACCTGGAGCGCGAAGGCGTTCTGGAGAAGTTTGGCGTTGAGATGATCGGTGCCAACGCCGACACCATCGACAAGGCTGAAGACCGCTCGCGTTTCGACAAGGCGATGAAAGCCATCGGCCTGGAATGCCCGCGTTCCGGTATCGCCCACAGCATGGAAGAAGCCAACGCGGTGCTTGAGCGCCTGGGCTTCCCGTGCATCATCCGTCCGTCCTTCACCATGGGCGGCACCGGTGGCGGTATCGCCTACAACCGTGAAGAGTTCGAAGAAATCTGCGCCCGTGGTCTGGACCTGTCGCCAACCAAGGAACTGCTGATCGACGAGTCGCTGATCGGCTGGAAAGAATATGAAATGGAAGTTGTCCGCGACAAAAAGGACAATTGCATCATCGTCTGCTCGATCGAAAACTTCGACCCGATGGGCGTGCACACCGGTGATTCGATCACCGTTGCTCCAGCCCAGACCCTGACCGACAAGGAATACCAGATCCTGCGTAACGCCTCGCTGGCGGTACTGCGCGAGATCGGCGTCGAGACCGGCGGTTCCAACGTGCAGTTTGGTATCTGCCCGGACACCGGCCGTATGGTCGTGATCGAGATGAACCCGCGTGTATCCCGCTCGTCGGCTCTGGCCTCGAAAGCCACCGGTTTCCCGATCGCCAAGATCGCGGCCAAGCTGGCCGTCGGTTACACCCTCGACGAACTGCAGAACGACATCACCGGCGGCCGTACGCCGGCGTCCTTCGAGCCGTCCATCGACTACGTCGTGACCAAGCTGCCGCGCTTCGCTTTCGAGAAATTCGCCAACGCTGACGCGCGCCTGACCACTCAGATGAAGTCGGTCGGTGAAGTCATGGCCATCGGCCGTACCTTCCAGGAATCCCTGCAGAAAGCCCTGCGCGGTCTGGAAGTGGGCGTTTGCGGTCTGGACGAGAAGGTCGACCTGAGCAATCCGGAAAGCATGAGCGTGCTCAAACGCGAACTGACCGTACCGGGTGCCGAGCGTATCTGGTACGTGGCGGACGCTTTCCGCGCCGGCATGACCGTCGAAGAAATCTTCGGCATGAACATGATCGATCCATGGTTCCTGGTGCAGATCGAAGATCTGATCAAGGACGAAGAGAAGGTCAAGACCCTCGGTCTGTCCGCTATCGACCGCGATCTGATGTACAAGCTCAAGCGCAAGGGTTTCTCCGACCAGCGTCTGGCCAAGCTGCTGGGTGTCACCGAGAAGAACCTGCGCACGCACCGCCACAAGCTGGAAGTGTTCCCGGTCTACAAGCGCGTCGACACCTGCGCGGCCGAGTTCGCCACCGACACGGCCTACCTGTATTCGACCTACGAGGAAGAGTGTGAAGCCGCGCCGTCCGGTCGCGACAAGATCATCATCCTTGGCGGTGGCCCGAACCGTATCGGTCAGGGCATCGAGTTCGACTACTGCTGCGTGCACGCCGCACTGGCGCTGCGCGATGACGGGTACGAGACCATCATGGTCAACTGCAACCCGGAAACCGTTTCCACTGACTACGACACTTCCGACCGTCTGTACTTCGAGCCGGTGACCCTGGAAGACGTGCTGGAAATCTGCCGCGTCGAGAAGCCGAAAGGCGTGATCGTCCAGTACGGCGGCCAGACGCCGCTGAAACTGGCGCGCGCCCTGGAAGCGGCCGGCGTGCCGATCATCGGCACCAGCCCTGACGCCATCGACCGCGCCGAAGACCGTGAGCGCTTCCAGCAGATGGTCGAGCGCCTGAACCTGCGTCAGCCGCCAAACGCTACTGTGCGCAGCGAAGACGAAGCCGTTCGCGCTGCCGCGAAGATCGGTTACCCGCTGGTGGTGCGTCCGTCCTACGTACTGGGCGGCCGGGCGATGGAAATCGTCTACAAGGAAGAAGAACTCAAGCGTTACCTGCGTGACGCGGTGCAAGTGTCGAACGACAGCCCGGTGCTGCTCGACCACTTCCTCAACTGCGCCATCGAGATGGACGTGGATGCGGTCTGCGACGGCAAGGACGTGGTGATCGGCGCGATCATGCAGCACATCGAGCAGGCGGGCGTTCACTCCGGTGACTCTGCGTGTTCGCTGCCGCCGTACTCGCTGCCGGCGCACATCCAGGACGAAATGCGCGAACAGGTCAAGAAAATGGCCCTGGAGCTGGGCGTGGTCGGCCTGATGAACGTTCAGTTGGCGCTGCAGGGCGAAGACATCTACGTCATCGAAGTCAACCCGCGTGCTTCCCGTACCGTGCCGTTCGTGTCGAAGTGCATCGGTATTTCCCTGGCGATGGTCGCGGCTCGCGTGATGGCCGGTAAAACCTTGAAGGAAATCGGCTTCACCAAGGAAATCATTCCGAATTTCTACAGTGTGAAAGAGGCGGTGTTCCCGTTCGCCAAATTCCCTGGCGTTGACCCGATCCTCGGCCCAGAGATGAAGTCCACCGGTGAGGTGATGGGCGTCGGCGACACTTTCGGCGAAGCCTTTGCCAAAGCCCAGATGGGCGCCAGCGAAGTGCTGCCGACCGGCGGTACTGCATTCATCAGTGTGCGCGACGATGACAAGCCTCTGGTTGCAGGCGTGGCCCGTGATCTGATCAACTTGGGCTTCGAAGTCGTCGCCACTGCCGGCACTGCCAAGCTGATCGAAGCCGCAGGTCTGAAAGTGCGTCGCGTGAACAAGGTGACCGAGGGTCGTCCGCACGTGGTCGACATGATCAAGAATGACGAAGTCACCCTGATCATCAACACCACCGAAGGTCGCCAGTCGATCGCCGATTCCTATTCCATTCGCCGTAACGCCTTGCAGCACAAGATTTACTGCACCACCACCATTGCTGCTGGCGAAGCTATCTGTGAAGCGCTGAAGTTCGGTCCCGAGAAGACCGTACGCCGCTTGCAGGATCTACACGCAGGATTGAAGGCATGAGCATAACCAAGTACCCAATGACTGTTCAGGGCGCTCGCGCCCTGGAAGAAGAGCACGCTCACCTGACCAAGGTCGTTCGTCCGAAGCTTAGCCAGGACATCGGTACGGCCCGCGAGTTGGGTGACTTGAAGGAAAACGCCGAATACCATGCCGCCCGCGAACAGCAGGGCATGGTAGAGGCGCGGATCCGTGACATCGAAGGTCGCATGCAGAACGCGGTGATCATCGACGTAACGACCATTCCGCACACCGGCAAGGTGATTTTCGGCACCACCGTCGAAATCGCCAACGTCGAGACTGATGAAAGCGTCACTTACCAGATCGTGGGTGAGGACGAGGCGGACATCAAGCTCGGCAAGATTTCGGTCGGCTCGCCGATCGCTCGCGCCTTGATTGCCAAGGAAGAGGGCGATACGGTCGTTGTGAAAACGCCAGGTGGCGATATCGAGTACGAGATTGTCGAAGTCCGTCACATCTGAGGGCGGGCGCCCGCTGCATGCGGGCGCGATGCTCTGGCAGCTGGTCCAGATGTTGTGGGTCGGTGGCCTGTGGCTGGTACATCTCGGTCTGCGGCCGGTGCTGGGTCAAACCGGCCTGGCACCGCTGCTGATCGATGAAGTTGCAAGTACGTTTGAAGTGGCGGTAGTGGGTTTTGCCGTCGCGTGCGTGATATTTCAGGCTTTGGTGCTGGTACAGGCCGAGGGCCTTGTCAGTCTATGGCGGGATTTCCGCGGGCAGGTGTTGCTGATGGCGTTGTATGCGTGTGCGATGTTTGTCGCAGTACGTGTCGGCTGGCCAGATGCGCAGCGCTGGCAGGTGTTCAGCTTTCTTGTGTTGGGTTTTTCCGGGCTGGTGCTGGTATTGCAGCCGGTGCCTGGATGGCGTGGCAGGGTGCGCGAAGCACACCCTTGACCCTTGCCATCACTTGAAGCGATGGACGTTCGACAGCTGCTTGTTGACGCTGAAGTTCTTGCGGTAAATCAGTGCCATCTTGCCGATGACTTGAACCAGATCGGCCTTGCCGACCTTGCACAGCTCTGCAACGGACGCCAGACGCGCCTCGCGATCGAGGATGTTGAGCTTGATCTTGATCAGTTCGTGATCTGCCAATGCGCGTTCGAGTTCGGCTAAAACACCTTCAGTCAAACCGTTGTCAGCCACCGTCAAAACTGGCTTCAGGTGGTGGCCAATGGATTTGTACTGTTTCTTCTGCTCTGGAGTGAGCGGCATAATCTGACCCTTTCGTCTGGATTCTGTAAAATGGCGGCCATTTTACCCGAGGGCTCGTGGATCCGCCCAATTAATCACGACCCTAATCAACGAGGTGCCCAATGGCGCGTTCCAAGACAAGCCTTGGTTGGCTGAAAAGACATGTCAATGATCCCTATGTGAAGCAGGCGCAGAAGGACGGTTACCGTTCGCGTGCGAGTTACAAGCTTCTGGAGGTCCAGGAAAAATACAAACTGATCCGTCCGGGCATGAGCGTCGTCGATCTGGGCGCGGCGCCTGGCGGCTGGTCTCAGGTCACCAGTCGGCTGATCGGTGGCCAGGGGCGTCTGATCGCTTCGGACATC
The DNA here is from genome assembly GCF_021603585.1 of Pseudomonas sputi. Classification (GTDB taxonomy): domain Bacteria; phylum Pseudomonadota; class Gammaproteobacteria; order Pseudomonadales; family Pseudomonadaceae; genus Aquipseudomonas; species Aquipseudomonas sputi. The sequence continues at coordinate 45,928 of NZ_BQHI01000014.1, forward strand.
CTGGAAATGGACAGTATTCCGGACGTGACTTTCATCCAGGGCGACTTCACTCAGGACGAAGTGCTCGCCCGGATCCTTGAGGCCGTAGGTAATTCGCAGGTGGACCTTGTGATTTCCGATATGGCCCCCAATATGAGTGGTACGCCTGAAGTGGATATGCCAAAAGCCATGTTTCTTTGCGAGCTGGCGCTTGATCTGGCGGAGCGGATACTCAAGCCGGGCGGTAATTTCCTGATCAAGATTTTTCAGGGCGAGGGGTTCGATACCTACCTGAAGGACGCTCGCAAGAAGTTCGACAAGATCCAGATGATCAAGCCGGATTCCTCTCGTGGCAGCTCTCGCGAGCAATATATGCTGGCTTGGGGCTATCGCGGTCGTAGCGAGTAAAGCGAGGTTTTTTGGCGGGGTGATAGGTTTTTCGTATTTCGCCCCGCGCGCATAAGCGAATATTGTGTAGAAAGTGTTTCACAAAGGGTTACAGACGGCGCCTGCCAGAGCTGTAGGTAATGTAGTAAGTTAGGCCGGTGAATATCATGCGAAGCGCGCGCCAGTAGCGGAGCTTGCTTCAGAGGGTAGTTAATTGAACGATATGGCAAAGAATCTGATCCTGTGGTTGATCATCGCGGCAGTCCTGGTGACGGTGATGAACAACTTCTCCAGCCCTAACGAGCCGCAGACCCTCAACTATTCCGACTTCATCCAGCAGGTCAAGGATGGCAAGGTCGAGCGCGTGGCCGTCGACGGTTACGTGATTACCGGCAAACGCAACGATGGCGACACCTTCAAGACCATTCGTCCGGCAATCCAGGACAATGGTCTGATCGGTGACCTGGTCGACAACCACGTTGTGGTCGAAGGCAAGCAGCCTGAGCAGCAAAGTATCTGGACCCAGCTTCTGGTAGCCAGCTTTCCGATCCTTGTGATCATCGCGGTGTTCATGTTCTTCATGCGCCAGATGCAGGGCGGCGCGGGCGGCAAGGGCGGGCCGATGAGCTTTGGCAAGAGCAAGGCGCGTCTGCTGTCCGAAGATCAGGTGAAAACCACCCTGGCTGACGTTGCCGGTTGCGACGAAGCCAAGGAAGAAGTGGGTGAACTGGTCGAGTTCCTCCGTGACCCGGGCAAGTTCCAGCGCCTGGGCGGCCGTATTCCTCGCGGCGTGCTGATGGTCGGTCCTCCGGGTACCGGTAAAACCTTGCTGGCCAAGGCGATTGCCGGCGAAGCCAAAGTGCCGTTCTTCACCATTTCCGGTTCGGACTTCGTCGAAATGTTCGTCGGTGTCGGTGCCAGCCGCGTTCGTGACATGTTCGAACAGGCCAAGAAACACGCTCCGTGCATTATCTTCATCGACGAGATCGACGCCGTTGGTCGCCATCGTGGCGCCGGCATGGGCGGCGGTCACGATGAGCGTGAACAGACTCTCAACCAGTTGCTGGTCGAGATGGACGGTTTCGAAATGAATGACGGCATCATCGTCATCGCCGCGACCAACCGTCCTGATGTGCTGGACCCGGCGTTGCTGCGTCCTGGTCGTTTCGACCGTCAGGTGGTGGTTGGCCTGCCGGACATCCGTGGTCGCGAGCAGATCCTCAAGGTTCACATGCGTAAAGTGCCAATGGGTGACGACGTTGCTCCGGCCGTTATCGCGCGTGGTACCCCGGGTTTCTCCGGTGCCGATCTGGCGAACCTGGTGAACGAGGCGTCGCTGTTCGCTGCCCGTGCCGGCAAGCGCATCGTCGAAATGAAAGAATTCGAACTGGCCAAAGACAAGATCATGATGGGCGCCGAGCGCAAATCCATGGTCATGTCCGAGAAGGAAAAGCAGAACACCGCTTATCACGAAGCAGGCCACGCCATTGTGGGGCGCGTCGTACCCGAGCACGATCCGGTCTACAAGGTCTCGATCATCCCGCGCGGGCGTGCGCTGGGCGTGACCATGTTCCTGCCGGAAGAAGATCGCTACAGCCTGTCCAAGCGTGCGCTGATCAGCCAGATCTGCTCGCTGTACGGCGGCCGTATTGCTGAAGAGATGACATTGGGCTTTGACGGCGTGACCACCGGGGCTTCCAACGACATCATGCGTGCGAGTCAGATTGCGCGGAATATGGTGACCAAGTGGGGGCTGTCGGAAAAACTCGGTCCGTTGATGTATGCCGAAGAAGAGGGTGAAGTATTCCTCGGTCGCGGCGGTGGCGGTCAGAATGCCAGCTTCTCTGGCGAGACAGCCAAGCTGATCGACTCCGAAGTGCGCAGCATCATCGATCAGTGCTACGGCACCGCCAAGCAGATCCTCATGGATAACCGCGACAAGCTCGATGCCATGGCGGATGCCCTGATGAAGTACGAGACGATCGATGCCGAGCAGATCGACGACATCATGGCCGGTCGCACACCTCGCGAGCCTCGCGACTGGTCGGGCGGTACCGGTACTGGCACGCCACCTGTCATTCAGGGCGAGCGTCCGGAAACACCGATTGGCGGTCCGGCTGCCGACGTTTAAGGTTTGAAATGACTTCTGTACAGTCCCTGACCCGGTTGCCTTGCGGCAACCGGGTTCTTGATTTGGCCCGGACGCATGTCATGGGTATTCTCAATGTCACTCCTGATTCTTTTTCCGACGGTGGCCGATACAACCAGCTCGACGCGGCCTTGCGTCATGCCGAAGCCATGGTCGCCGCAGGCGCGACGCTGATTGATGTGGGTGGCGAATCGACCCGGCCAGGTGCGCGGGCGGTTTCTCCATTGGAGGAGTTGGAGCGTGTCGCGCCCGTCGTCGAGCTGATCAACCGCGAACTCGATGTGGTCATATCGGTCGATACGTCCACTCCGGCGGTCATGCGCGAAACGGCACGGTTGGGTGCCGGCTTGATCAACGACGTTCGCTCGCTACGGCGGGACGGTGCGCTTGATGCGGCCGCAGCCACGGGGCTGCCGGTGTGTCTGATGCATATGCTCGGCGAACCTGGCTATATGCAGGATGATCCGCGTTATCAGGATGTTACCCGGGAAGTGGGTGAGTTTCTTGCCGAACGCATGGCTCAATGCGAAGTGGCAGGCATTCCGGCCGAGCGAATCATTCTTGATCCGGGCTTCGGCTTCGCCAAAACCCCGCAGCACAATCTAAGCTTGTTCAAGCATATGGAGGCCCTGCATGCGTTGGGGCGACCACTGTTGGTGGGCGTTTCGCGCAAAAGCATGATCGGCTATGCATTGAATCGCCCGGTGGGTGAGCGTCTGTATGGCGGTTTGGCACTGGCTGCACTGGCATCGGTGAAAGGCGCGCGTATATTGCGGGTCCATGATGTGGCAGAAACGGTGGACGTGGTGCGCATGCTCGCAGCCGTGGAATCAGCCGAATAAGAATGATGGAGCACTTATGAGCAAGAAATATTTTGGTACCGACGGCATTCGTGGGCGCGTCGGGGAATATCCGATCACTCCAGACTTCATGCTCAAGCTCGGCTGGGCTGCCGGTATGGCCTTCCGCAAAATGGGTGCCTGCAAGGTGCTGGTCGGTAAAGACACACGGATTTCCGGCTACATGTTCGAATCGGCACTTGAGGCCGGCCTGACATCTGCTGGCGCCGATGTAATGCTGCTCGGCCCGATGCCGACTCCAGCTATCGCCTACCTGTCGCGTACCTTCCAGGCTGAGGCCGGGATCGTGATCAGCGCGTCGCACAATCCGCATGACGATAACGGCATCAAGTTTTTCTCCGGCAAGGGCACCAAGCTTCCCGATGAGCTGGAGCTGATGATTGAAGAATTGCTCGATACGCCAATGACTGTCGTCGAGTCGAGCAAGATTGGCAAAGTGTCGCGAATCAATGATGCTTCCGGTCGCTATATCGAGTTCTGCAAGAGCTCCGTGCCGACCGGTACCAATTTCTCCGGCCTGAAGATTGTCATCGACTGTGCGCACGGTGCCACTTACAAGGTCGCCCCGAGTGTTTTCCGTGAGCTGGGTGCCGAGGTCGTCGTTCTGTCGGCTCAGCCTAACGGGCTGAACATCAATGACAACTGTGGCTCCACGCATATGGGGCAATTGCAGGCGGCGGTGTTGTCCGAGCATGCCGATCTGGGTATCGCCTTCGATGGCGATGGCGACCGAGTGCTGATGGTCGATCACACCGGTGCGATAGTCGATGGTGACGAGCTGATTTTCATCATTGCGCGCGATCTGCATGAGCGAGGCAAATTGCAGGGCGGTGTTGTCGGTACGCTGATGAGCAATTTGGGTCTGGAGTTGGCTCTGGCGGATCTGGGTATTCCTTTTGTGCGTGCAAATGTCGGCGATCGCTATGTGATTGCCGAGTTGCTGGAGCGCGATTGGCTGGTCGGGGGCGAGAACTCCGGACATGTCGTTTGCTTCAACCACACGACGACTGGCGATGCGATCATTGCGGCGTTGCAGGTGCTGATGGCACTGAAAACACGCAACGAAGGTCTGGCGCAAACTCGTCAGGCCCTGCGTAAGTGTCCTCAAGTACTGATCAACGTGCGCTTCGGCGGTGGCGACAGTCCGCTGGAGCACCCGGCTGTCAAGGAGGCGAGCGCGCGCGTAACCCAGGCGATGGCGGGGCGCGGGCGTGTGCTTTTGCGCAAGTCCGGGACAGAGCCTCTGGTGCGTGTGATGGTCGAAGGCGAGGACGAAATCCAGGTTCGTGGCTATGCCGAAGAACTGGCAAAACTGGTAACTGAAGTTTCTGCCTGATTCGGCTTGCCAGCCATGATTGTGTTGGGTAACATCTGCGCCCACTTTGACCGACGAGGTACAGCATGCGTCGCCCTATGGTAGCTGGTAACTGGAAGATGCACGGTACCCGCGCCAGCGTCGCTGAGCTGATCAACGGCCTTCGTCATCTGGCCTTGCCAAGTGGTGTTGATGTCGCGGTGTTCCCGCCTTGCTTGTATATCAATCAAGTGATTGATGGCTTGAAAGGCAAATCGATTTCGGTCGGTGCGCAGAACTCTGCGGTGGAATCCATGCAGGGTGCGTTGACGGGCGAGATTGCGCCGAGTCAGTTGGTGGATGCAGGTTGTTCCCTGGTGCTTGTCGGGCACTCCGAGCGTCGCCAGATCATGGGTGAGCGGGACGGAATGCTGAACCGCAAGTTCGCAGCGGCGCAGGCATGTGGCTTGATTCCGGTGTTGTGTGTAGGGGAAACCCTGGAGCAACGTGAAGCTGGAAAAACTCTTGAAGTTGTCGGGCGTCAGCTGGGCAGCATCATAGAAGAGCTGGGTGTCGGTGCTTTTGCCAATGCAGTGATCGCTTACGAGCCGGTCTGGGCGATTGGTACTGGACTGACTGCAACGCCGCAACAGGCTCAGGATGTGCATAAGGCCATTCGCGAGCAGGTGGCGGCAGAGAATTCTGAAGTGGCACGAGGTGTGCGGCTTCTATACGGCGGCAGCGTGAAGGCGGCCAATGCGGTCGAACTGTTCGGCATGCCGGATATCGATGGGGGGCTCATTGGTGGAGCTTCCCTGAATGCAGATGAGTTCGGTGCGATTTGTCGCGCCGCGGGAAACTGAAAAAATGCTGGAAACAGTCGTAGTCGTTTTTCATCTGCTGGGTGCATTGGGCGTAGTTGCTCTGGTTTTGCTGCAGCAGGGTAAAGGTGCGGACGCTGGCGCGTCTTTCGGTGCAGGTGCTTCAAATACTGTGTTCGGAAGCCAAGGTTCCTCTACCTTTCTTAGTAAGTTTACTGCTATACTTGCCGCCGGTTTCTTCATAACCAGCTTGGGGTTAGGATACTTTGCTAAAGAGAAAGCTCATCAGCTGACTCAGGCAGGTCTTCCAGATCCGGCAGTGTTGGAAGTTCCAAAGCAACAACCGGCTTCTGATGATGTCCCGGTGCTTCAAGAGCAAAAGTCGGCTACTCCAGCGACTGACGTGCCTCCAGCTCAAGAGCAGAAGTAAGAAGGGTTTCAAACGTAGTATTGCCGAGGTGGTGGAATTGGTAGACACGCAACCTTGAGGTGGTTGTGCCCATAGGGTGTAGGGGTTCGAGTCCCCTTCTCGGTACCAATTAGTCAGGAGAGCCCGCTGTTGCGGGCTTTCTTGCAGGTGGAAGGTTGCATTGACCCTATAAGGGATCGGTCGTATACTTCCGCCCCAGCTTTGTCGCGGGGTGGAGCAGTCTGGTAGCTCGTCGGGCTCATAACCCGAAGGTCGTCGGTTCAAATCCGGCCCCCGCAACCAGTTTAAGGAGCCCCTTTTAAGGGGCTTTTTGTTAGCTGGACACTTTCAACGCCGCTGTTCGACGGCGTTTCAAGGATGGGCGTTTCGCCCATTTTTTTATTTTGCATAGCATGCACATACATGCACGAGGGGGTTCAGGTGTCGAGCAAGCTAGAAGAGTTGCAGGCCTTGCTGGCCCCGGTGGTCGTGGCCCTGGGCTATGAATGCTGGGGTATTGAGTTTTCGGCTCAAGGTCGTCACTCAATGTTGCGCGTTTATATCGATAAGGAAGGCGGCGTACTGGTGGACGATTGTGCCATCGTCAGCCGTCAGATCAGCGGTGTGCTGGATGTTGAAGATCCGATCTCCGTTGAATACACCCTTGAAGTTTCCTCGCCAGGCATGGAACGCCCACTGTTCACTCTTGAGCAGTTTGCCAAATATGTCGGTGAACAAGTGAAGATCAAGCTGCGCTCGCCTTTTGAAGGTCGACGCAACTTTCAGGGCCTTCTGCGCGGTGTAGAAGAGCAGGACGTCGTGGTGCAGGTAGATGACCATGAATTCCTGTTGCCGATCGATATGATCGACAAGGCCAACATTATTCCCAGTTTTGACTGAGACGCGGATCCCGCGGATCCAATGGCTTGCGAAAGGCGAGGCGTACGATGAGCAAAGAAGTACTGCTGGTTGTTGAGTCGGTATCCAATGAAAAGGGTGTACCGGCAAGCGTAATTTTTGAAGCGCTGGAGCTGGCTCTGGCCACTGCTACCAAAAAGCGTTTTGAAGACGAAGTTGATCTGCGTGTGGAAATCAACCGCCACACCGGTTCTTACGAAACTTTCCGTCGCTGGACGGTCGTCGAAGAGAATGATCTCGATGATCCGGCCATCGAAACCTGGCCGAGCAAGGTTGCTGAAACGCACCCCGGCGCCAAGGTTGGCGACGTCGTTGAAGAAAAGATCGAGTCCATCGAGTTCGGCCGCATCGCTGCACAGACCGCCAAGCAGGTCATCGTGCAGAAAGTGCGCGAAGCCGAGCGTGCACAAGTGGTTGACGCCTATCGCGAGCGCCTGGGAGAAATCATCTCCGGCACCGTGAAAAAAGTGACCCGCGACAACGTGATCGTCGACCTGGGTAATAACGCTGAAGCGTTGCTCGCCCGTGAAGACATCATTTCTCGCGAAACCTTCCGTGTTGGCGTGCGCCTGCGTGCGCTGCTCAAGGAAATCCGCACCGAGAACCGCGGCCCTCAGTTGATCCTGTCGCGTACCGCGCCGGAAATGCTGATCGAGCTGTTCCGTATCGAGGTGCCGGAAATTGCTGAAGGCCTGATCGAAGTCATGGCCGCATCCCGTGATCCGGGTTCGCGTGCCAAGATCGCTGTCCGCTCCAAGGACAAACGCATCGACCCGCAGGGCGCGTGCATCGGTATGCGCGGTTCGCGCGTCCAGGCCGTGTCGGGTGAGTTGGGTGGCGAACGTGTCGACATCGTCCTGTGGGATGACAACCCGGCACAGTTCGTGATCAATGCCATGTCGCCGGCAGAAGTGGCGGCCATCATCGTTGACGAAGATGCCCATGCCATGGACATCGCCGTTGGCGCGGACAATCTGGCTCAGGCCATCGGTCGCGGTGGTCAGAACGTGCGTCTGGCGAGCCAGCTGACTGGCTGGACCCTGAACGTGATGACCGAATCGGACATCCAGGCTAAGCAACAAGCGGAAACCGGCGACATCCTGCGCAACTTCATCGACGAGCTGGAAGTCGACGAAGAACTGGCTCAGGTGCTGGTAGACGAAGGCTTCACCAGCCTGGAAGAGATTGCCTACGTACCGTTGGAAGAAATGCTCAACATCGACGGCTTTGACGAAGACATCGTCAACGAGCTTCGTGCTCGTGCCAAGGATCGCTTGTTGACCAAAGCCATCGCTACTGAGGAAAAGCTGGCAGACGCCCATCCGGCCGAAGACCTGCTCTCGCTTGAGGGTATGGACAAGGATTTGGCGATGGAACTGGCGGTGCGCGGCGTAATTACCCGCGAAGACCTGGCCGAGCAGTCTATTGACGATCTGCTCGACATCGACGGCATTGACGATGATCGTGCCGGCAAGTTGATCATGGCCGCCCGAGCCCACTGGTTCGAGTAATTAGGCGCGGCCTGAGGAGAGAAGTGCATGACGCAAGTCACGGTGAAACAACTGGCCGATGAGGTCAAAACACCGGTAGAGCGCCTGTTGCAGCAGATGCGTGAGGCAGGTCTGCCGCACACCGCCGCCGAAGAAAATGTGACTGACAGTGAGAAGCAATCCCTGCTGACCCACTTGAAAAGCAGCCACAAGGCGAAAGTGGAAGAACCACGCAAGATCACGCTGCAGCGTAAAACCACCAGCACCCTGCGTGTGGCTGGCAGCAAAAGCATCAGCGTTGAAGTCCGCAAGAAGAAAGTTTTCGTACAGCGCAGCCCGGAAGAAATCGAAGCCGAGCGCAAGCGTGAACTGGATGAACGTCGCGCAGTAGAAAATGCTGCCCGTCAGAAGGCTGAAGAAGAAGCCCGCGTTCGCGCCGAAGAAGAAGCGCGTCGCCAGCCTGCTGCGGCGTCCGCTCCTGCCGAAGCTGTCGCGGCTCCTGCGCCAGTGGCCGAACCAGTGCGCGAAGCCGCGCCGGTTGTGGCTGCTGCGCCAGCTGCTGACACTCGTAAGCGTGACGAACAGCGCCGTCCGGACAAACCACGTGCTGACGACAACAACCGTCGTGGCGGTGGTGATGGCGAGCGCAAAAACGCTCCGCATCGCGCATCGGTCAAGGAAAAGGCTCCGGCTCCACGTGTGGCGCCACGCACGACCGACGAAGAAAGCGATGGTTTCCGTCGCGGCGGTCGCGGCAAGGCCAAGCTGAAGAAACGCAACGCCCACGGTTTCCAGAGCCCGACCGGCCCTGTCGTGCGTGAAGTGAAGATCGGCGAAACCATCACTGTTGGCGATCTCGCCCAGCAGATGTCGGTCAAGGCTGCCGAAATCATCAAGTTCATGTTCAAACTGGGTACACCAGCGACCATCAACCAAGTGCTTGATCAGGAAACTGCTCAACTGGTAGCCGAAGAACTGGGCCACAAAGTGACCCTGGTCAGCGACACCGCCCTGGAAGATTCCCTGGCCGAATCCCTGAAGTTTGAAGGTGAAGCGGTTCCTCGTGCGCCGGTTGTTACCGTAATGGGTCACGTTGACCACGGTAAGACCTCGCTGCTCGACTACATCCGTCGTGCCAAGGTGGCTGCTGGCGAAGCCGGCGGTATTACCCAGCACATCGGTGCATACCACGTTGAAACCGAACGCGGCATGGTCACCTTCCTCGACACCCCGGGTCACGCTGCGTTTACCGCCATGCGTGCCCGTGGTGCCAAGGCGACCGACATCGTGATCCTGGTGGTTGCAGCGGACGACGGCGTGATGCCACAAACCATCGAAGCGGTTCAGCACGCTCAGGCTGCCGGCGTTCCGCTGGTGGTTGCGGTGAACAAGATCGACAAGCCGGGTGCAGATCTCGATCGCATCCGCAGCGAATTGTCGGCCCACGGCGTGACTTCTGAAGACTGGGGTGGCGACACTCCATTCGTTCCGGTTTCGGCGAAGATGGGTACCGGTGTCGACGAACTGCTTGAAGCCGTATTGCTGCAGGCTGAAGTTCTCGAACTGACCGCCACTCCTTCGGCTCCTGGTCGTGGTGTTGTGGTTGAATCGCGTCTCGACAAGGGCCGTGGCCCGGTGGCGACCGTTCTGGTTCAGGACGGTACGCTGCGTCAAGGCGACATGGTGCTGGTCGGCTCGAACTATGGCCGCGTGCGCGCCATGCTCGACGAGAACGGCAAGCCGATCAAGGAAGCGGGCCCGGCCATTCCGGTCGAGATCCTCGGTCTGGACGGTACGCCCGACGCTGGCGACGAGATGAGCGTGGTTGCCGACGAGAAGAAAGCCCGTGAAGTGGCTCTGTTCCGTCAAGGCAAGTTCCGCGAAGTCAAACTGGCTCGCGCTCACGCCGGCAAGCTGGAAAACATCTTCGAAAGCATGGGCCAGGAAGAGAAGAAGACGCTCAACATCGTCCTCAAATCCGACGTCCGTGGTTCGCTGGAAGCCTTGCAGGGCGCTCTGAACGGCCTGGGCAACGACGAAGTGCAAGTGCGCGTGGTCGGTGGCGGCGTCGGTGGTATCACCGAGTCCGATGCCAACCTGGCACTGGCTTCCAACGCTGTACTGTTCGGCTTCAACGTGCGTGCCGATGCTGGCGCACGGAAGATCGTCGAGCAGGAAGGTCTGGACATGCGTTACTACAACGTGATCTACGACATCATCGAAGACGTCAAGAAAGCCCTGACCGGTATGCTTGGCAGCGACGTTCGCGAGAACATCCTCGGTGTGGCCGAAGTCCGTGACGTATTCCGTTCGCCTAAGTTCGGCGCGATCGCTGGTTGCATGGTGATCGAAGGTGTTGTGCACCGTAACCGTCCGATCCGTGTACTGCGTGAAGACATCGTGATCTTCGAAGGCGAGCTGGAATCCCTGCGCCGCTTCAAGGATGACGCTTCCGAAGTACGTGCCGGCATGGAATGCGGTATCGGCGTGAAGAGCTACAACGACGTCAAAGTCGGCGACAAGATCGAAGTCTTCGAGAAGGTTCAGGTTGCTCGCAGCCTCTGACTCGCGCACTTCAAGGGCCACGTCGGGCCGCCGCATGCAAGTGCGCGGCACGGCGTCAGGACTCTAAACGCAACGCCCGGTCTGGCTTTTGTCAGGCCGGGCGTTTGCCGCTTTCAGACCTTGCGGGTTTCACCGCAGGGCGGTAACAGGTAACAAATCATGGCAAAAGAATACAGCCGTACCCAACGTATCGGCGATCAGATGCAGCGTGAGCTGGCCCAACTGATCCGTCGTGAAGTCAAAGATCCGCGCGTCGGCCTGGTCACCATTACTGCTGTGGAAGTCAGCCGTGACGTCGGTCACGCGAAGATCTTCATCACCGTGATGGGGCAGGACAACGCCGAAGACATCGCACAAAGCATCAAGGTGCTCAATGCAGCCGCCGGTTTCCTGCGCATGCAGCTGGCTCGCGAAATGAAGCTGCGCAGCGTGCCGCAATTGCACTTCCACTACGACGAAAGCGTCGTGCGGGGCGCGCACCTGTCGGCCCTGATCGAGCGCGCCGTGGCTGAAGACAATCAGCACGTGGCTGCGGCAGCACCCGAAGACACCAAGGAGTAACTCGGTGGCTCAGGTCAAACGTATCCGTCGTAACGTCAGCGGCATCATCCTGCTCGACAAGCCGCTGGGGTTCACCTCCAACGCCGCGTTGCAGAAGGTTCGCTGGCTGCTCAATGCCGAGAAGGCCGGTCACACCGGCAGTCTCGATCCCCTGGCCACCGGCGTACTGCCGCTGTGCTTTGGCGAAGCGACCAAGTTCTCGCAATACCTGCTCGATTCCGACAAGGGTTACGAAACCCTGGCGCAACTGGGCAAGACCACCACAACGGCGGACGCCGAAGGCGAGGTTTTGCAGGAGCGTCCGGTGACCGTTGGTCAGGCCGACATTGAAGCGGTTCTGCCGAAATTTCGTGGGCAAATCAGTCAGATACCGCCGATGTACTCGGCTCTCAAGCGTGATGGCCAGCCGCTGTACAAGTTGGCCCGTGCAGGCGAAGTAGTGGAGCGCGAACCGCGTTCTGTTACTATTGCGCGCTTGGAATTGCTGGCCTTCGAAGGCGATACTGCGCGCCTTGCGGTGGATTGCAGCAAGGGCACCTATATTCGCACCCTGGTGGAGGATATCGGTGAGCAACTCGGTTGTGGTGCGTACGTCGCTGAGCTGCGTCGTACCCAGGCCGGGCCTTTCACCCTGGCGCAGACCGTGACCCTTGAAGAGCTGGAAGCGGTACATGCCGAAGGCGGCAACGAAGCGGTCGACCGCTTCCTGATGCCATCGGACAGCGGCCTGCAGGATTGGCCGTTGCTGCAGTTCTCGGAAGCGAGCGCGTTCTACTGGCTCAACGGCCAGCCGGTACGTGCTCCGGATGCTCCGAAGTTCGGCATGGTGCGGGTACAGGATCACAATGGTCGCTTCATCGGTATCGGTGAAGTGAGCGAAGACGGGCGCATCGCGCCGCGTCGACTGATTCGGTCAGAATGACCGGAAACCGGTCTGTGTAACAGCAGGCCGGCGAGTGTGGCTGTCAACAGGCACGGTCACTACTCATTTATAGATACAGGGATTTGTCCCTGGCCTGTTGAAACTGTTTTTGAAACGGTTTCCTGATAAAAGGATTGCCTCATGGCTCTCGACGTTCAAGAAAAAGCTCAAATCGTTGCCGACTACCAGCAAGCTGTTGGTGACACTGGTTCGCCAGAAGTGCAAGTTGCACTGCTGACCGCCAACATCAACAAACTGCAAGGTCACTTCAAGGCCAACGGTAAAGACCACCACTCCCGTCGTGGTCTGATCCGCATGGTTAACCAGCGTCGCAAGCTGCTGGACTACCTGAAAGGCAAGGACGTGAGCCGTTACAGCGCTCTGATCGCTCGCCTGGGTCTGCGTCGCTAATCAGCGATTGCGCTATGAGGTTGGTTGTCTGTCAGACGTCAGCGGGTTTCCGCCGGCGTCCGGCAGGCTCCCAGCCTCAAGTTTTATCTGGATACACGTTTTACCCTGGACAGGCGTCGGGCCGATTCCCGGCATTGCCCAAGAATTTCGCAAGAAACCAGTTCCCCCAAGAGCCACAAAGAAGGTAGGACACCGTGAACCCGGTAATCAAAAAATTCCAGTTCGGTCAGTCGACCGTTACCCTCGAGACTGGCCGTATCGCCCGTCAGGCCTCCGGCGCAGTATTGGTCACCGTTGACGATGACGTCAGCGTATTGGTGACCGTAGTCGGTGCCAAGCAAGCCGATCCGGGCAAGGGCTTTTTCCCTCTGTCCGTTCACTACCAGGAAAAGACCTACGCTGCCGGCAAGATCCCTGGCGGTTTCTTCAAGCGTGAAGGCCGTCCTTCCGAGAAAGAAACCCTGACTTCCCGACTGATCGACCGTCCGATCCGTCCACTGTTCCCTGAAGGTTTCATGAACGAAGTGCAGGTTGTCTGCACCGTCGTTTCCACCAGCAAGAAAACCGATCCGGACATCGCTGCGATGATCGGTACCTCGGCTGCCCTGGCGATCTCCGGCATTCCGTTCGACGGTCCGATCGGCGCCGCTCGCGTTGCTTTCCACGAAAGCACCGGCTACCTGCTGAACCCGACCTACGAGCAGCAAGCTGCTTCGAGCCTGGACATGGTCGTTGCCGGTACTTCGGACGCCGTACTGATGGTTGAATCGGAAGCCAAAGAGCTGACCGAAGACCAGATGCTGGGCGCAGTACTGTTTGCTCACGACGAGTTCCAGGTCGTGATCAACGCCGTTAAAGAACTGGCTGCCGAAGCTGCCAAGCCAACCTGGACCTGGGCACCTGCTCCAGAAGCCACCGAGCTGCTGGCCGCTATCCGTTCCGAGTTCGGCGAAGCGATCTCCCAGGCTTACACCATCACCATCAAGGCCGACCGCTACGCGCGTCTGGGCGAGCTGCGTGACCAGGTGGTTGCCAAGCTCTCCGGTGAAGAAGGCCAGCCTTCGGCTGCCGACGTCAAAGCCGCTTTCGGCGAAATCGAATACCGCACCGTTCGCGAGAACATCGTAAACGGCAAGCCACGTATCGACGGTCGCGACACCCGTACCGTACGTCCGCTGAACATCGAAGTCGGCGTACTGCCGAAGACTCACGGTTCGGCGCTGTTCACCCGTGGTGAAACCCAGGCTCTGGTCGTCGCAACGCTGGGTACCGCCCGCGACGCGCAACTGCTGGACACCCTGGAAGGCGAGAAAAAAGACCCGTTCATGCTGCACTACAACTTCCCTCCGTTCTCGGTGGGCGAGTGTGGTCGCATGGGTGGCGCCGGTCGTCGCGAAATCGGTCACGGCCGTCTGGCCCGTCGTTCGGTTTCGGCCATGCTGCCAGCCGCTGACGTGTTCCCGTACACCATCCGTGTGGTATCGGAAATCACCGAATCCAACGGTTCGAGCTCGATGGCTTCCGTTTGCGGCGCTTCCCTGGCCCTGATGGACGCTGGCGTTCCGATGAAGGCACCGGTTGCCGGTATCGCCATGGGTCTGGTTAAAGAAGGCGAGAAGTTCGCTGTCCTGACCGACATCCTGGGTGACGAAGACCACCTGGGCGACATGGACTTCAAAGTGGCCGGTACCGCCAAAGGTGTGACCGCGCTGCAGATGGACATCAAGATCAAGGGCATCACCGAAGAGATCATGGAAATCGCTCTGGGCCAGGCCCTGGAAGCGCGCCTGAACATCCTCGGCCAGATGAACCAGATCATCGGCCAGTCGCGTACCGAACTGTCGGCCAACGCGCCGACCATGATCGCGATGAAGATCGACACCGACAAGATCCGTGACGTTATCGGTAAAGGTGGCGCGACCATCCGTGCGATCTGCGAAGAAACCAAGGCTTCGATCGACATCGAAGACGATGGCTCGATCAAGATCTTCGGCGAAACCAAGGAAGCGGCTGAAGCAGCACGTCAGCGCGTTCTGGGGATCACCGCAGAGGCCGAGATCGGCAAGATCTACGTCGGCAAGGTTGAGCGCATCGTCGACTTCGGCGCATTCGTCAACATCCTGCCGGGCAAGGACGGTCTGGTTCACATCTCGATGCTGAGTGACGCTCGCGTAGAGAAAGTGACCGATATCCTGAAAGAAGGCCAGGAAGTGGAAGTGCTGGTACTGGACGTGGACAACCGCGGCCGTATCAAGCTGTCCATCAAAGACGTGGCCGCTGCCAAGGCTTCGGGCGTTTAATCACCCCGCAGTTGCAGCGCAATGAAAATACCCCGCCGTGAAAACGGCGGGGTATTTTTTTGTCCGTGAAGCATCGAGTCATTCGGCGAAGTTGCCGACCTGCAAGACCAGTGCTAGGTTTAGCCGACCGCCCGTGTAGCTCAGCCGGTAGAGCAGCGCACTCGTAACGCGAAGGTCGCAGGTTCGATTCCTGTCTCGGGCACCATTTCGCTTTCCCTTCTTCCTGCTCCCCCTGCGAAATCCGGTTTATGTTCCCCCGGTCAACTTTTTGTGGGAGAGATGTAAAGTCCCGTGTAATTCGCTCGCCAAACGTCCTATATTCGTTGTCTGCATGAGCATCGCCCAGCAGTTTTCAGATGATCCCGAATGGTTCCGAAGGCCGGACAGTCCGCGTCAGAGAGATCCTTGATGATCCACATCCATCTTCCATTCCTATGATCAGCGAGAACGCCATGACTGAATTGACCCAAGAGCAACGCCACGAACAAGCGCTGGAAAAGTACAAGCTTGATGCGCCCCAGCTGATGGACGAGATCAAGGACCTGAGTCCCGATGATCAGAAAGACCAGATCCAGTGGGCGTTCGAAGATGAAGCCGAAGCCCAGGGCCTGCAGCCGTGGGAGTTGACCCTCAAGTACACCAGCACCCCTGAGGAGTTCGAGGCCAAGCGCCTGGAACTGCACAAGGAAGCGGCCGAAGTGTTGGGCGTCGAGTGGGATGAATACTGCGAGATGAACAATCTGGTGGTCTGAAACAAAAACGCCAGCCTCGAAAGGGCTGGCGTTTTTTATTGCCCGATGGCCTCAGATGCTCAAGCGCATCGACAGGTCCACGGCCTTGACGTCCTTGGTCATCGCGCCGATCGAGATGTAGTCCACCCCGGTCTGTGCGATCGGCAGCAGCGTGCTTTCGTTGATGCCGCCACTGGCTTCCAGTTTTGCCTTGCCGGCGTTCAGGCGTACGGCTTCGCGCATGTCATCGAGGCTCAGTTCGTCGAGCATGATGATGTCGGCACCGGCGGCCAGCGCCTCCTTCAGTTCCTCCAGACTTTCCACTTCGATTTCCACCGGTTTGCCCGGGGCGATCTTGTGCGCAGCGGCGATGGCCTGCGCAATGCCACCGCTGGCAGCGATGTGGTTTTCCTTGATCAGGAACGCGTCGTAGAGACCGATCCGATGGTTATGGCAGCCACCGCAGGTGACCGCGTATTTCTGCGCCAGACGCAGGCCCGGCAGGGTCTTGCGGGTGTCGAGCAGTTTCACCGAGGTCTCGGCGACGAAATCCGCCAGATACTGCGCACGGGTCGCCACGCCCGACAGCAATTGCAGGAAGTTCAGAGCGCTGCGCTCACCGGTCAGCAGTGAACGGGCCGGGCCTTCCAGATGAAACAGCGGCTGATTGGGCGAAACCCGTTCGCCATCGCGCACCTGCCAGTGCACCGCCACCCGTGGATCGAGCTGGCGGAACACCGCATCGACCCAGGCCGTGCCGCTGATGACGGCGGCGTCGCGGGTGATGATGGTGGCTTTGGCCAGGCGTTCGGCCGGGATCAGTTGCGCGGTGATGTCGCCGCTGCCGATGTCTTCGAGCAACGCACGGCGCACGTTGGCTTCGATTTCGGCGGTCAAATCGGCGAGACGTAGATTCGGCATAACGGGCTCCACAAACTAAGTGGCCCGATTATAGGGGCATGGCGTCGGCCAACCCAAGGCGAGAACCGCCACGCAGCGCTGCATCCGGTCGATTTTCTTTGAGTAAACCCGATTTTGCCGTGGTCACTGGAAGGTGTTGGCGTATAGGGGAAACCCTGACGGCTCTGGCGCCGGGGACATCTTTTGCAAGATAATCCGCCTTGCATTTGACGCCATGACTTTGACGTCTGCGAATCACCGTTTCAGGAGGCTGGGATGCACAACGACGGGAATGTAGTGCCTCTGCACAAGGCCACTGCCGATCAGGCGACTCACTCGCCGCTCGCCCGCCTGCCTGTGATTCTGCTTCAGGTTCGCGACAAGGCTGCCCAGCGCCTGCGCAACGGTTTACAGGAGCTGTTCGATAACGCCGACGACACGCTTTTCGAAATGGCCGACCGGGCGCGTAACGACGTCGAACAGAACATCTTTTTCGAGGCCATGCGCGACCTGCGCCTCAAGCGCAAGCACATCGAGCGCGGTTTTCTTGAGCAGTTCTTCGAAGCCTTTGTCGGCCTCACTCAATTCGATCCCGTCCCCACTGTCCTCTCTCATGCCTTGCAGTGTGACGACACGACAGCACGCACCGATGACATGGAGCGCAACGTCGCGGTCCAAACCATGGTCGGTCGCGTACTGAATCGCGACGGGTTCGCCCTGGATCAACTGACCGCGCGATTCAATGCGCTGTTGGGCAAGACCCTGGACGATCACTACAATCCGCTGGGCCCGGCGATGCTTTGCGAGTACTTCCTGCAGGCCGGGCGCAATCTGGGAGTGGAGATCAAGGTTAAACTGATCCTGCTCAAACTGTTCGAGCGCTATGTGCTGGCCGATACCGATCAACTCTACGCCGAAGCCAATCAGCTGCTGATTGCCACGGGCGTGTTGCCCGAGCTCAAGCCCGCACCGGCCCGTCGCGCCATCGATCAGGCTGTGGCCAGCGTGCAGAGCGAATTCGAGGGCATCGCTAAACCCCAGGCGGACGCGGCGGTGCAGGAAGTCTTCGCCGCGTTGCAGGAACTGCTGCTGCACGTGCGCGGCACCGTTGCGCCGACCCTTGAGCCCAGCGCTCCCGCCCAGCCAATTTCCACCCGCGACCTGCTGCGCCTGCTCTCGCACCTGCAGCAATACGTGCCGGCGCTGTCGTTGCAGGACGACTTCGATCTGCGCCATCAGCTTGAACAGTTGCTGACCCGGGTCAGCGTGCGCAGCGGCAAATCACGAATCGTCGGCGGGGCGGACGAGGACGTGATCAACCTGGTGGCCATGGTCTTCGACTGCATCCTTGATGATCGCAACCTGCCGGATTCGCTCAAGGCGCTGATTGCACGGTTGCAGATCCCGATGTTGAAGGTCGCGGTGATCGACAAAAGCTTCTTCAGTCGCAGCAGCCATCCGGCGCGCCGCCTGCTCAATGAAATCGCTGAGGCGGCGATGGGCTGGGGCGAGTGCGACGGCAATGCGCGCGACAGCCTGTACCTGCGCATTGAGCAGGTGGTGCAGCGCTTGCTGACGGATTTTGTCGATGACCCGGCGATTTTTTCCGAGTTGCTGGCGGATTTCCTCGCGTTCACCAGTGACGAGCGCCGCCGCAGCGAATTGCTTGAACAGCGTTTGCGCGATGCCGAAGAGGGCCGGGCGAAAACCGAACTGGCCCGCCAGCGGGTCGAGCAGGCGTTGAACCAGGCCTTGCTGGGCAAGGTCCTGCCACTGTCGGTGGTGACCTTCGTGCAAGACGCCTGGAGCAAGGTGTTGCTGCTGACCTGCCTCAAGCACGGCGATCAGTCCGCCGAATGGCACGCCGACGTGCAGACCATGGAGCAATTGATCTGGAGCGTGCAGCGCCACGACGACGCCGCAGCGGGTCTGCGCCTGCTGGCGCTGGTACCGGGGTTGCTCAAGTCATTGCGCGACGGCCTGAGCAGTTCGGCCTTCGATCCGTTTGCCACCAGCGGCTTTTTCAGTGAACTGGAAGCGCTGCATGTGCGGCTGCTGGAACCGTCCAGCGCACCGGATCAAATCGCGCTGCCGGAAATGATCGAAGTGTCGCAGGCGATTGTCTTGCAGATGGCCGACGACGGTCTCAAACCACGCCCGCCAGCGCGTTTGCCAGCCGACGATGCGGGTTTACGCCAGGTCGATCAGTTGCGCCTGGGCAGTTGGGTGGCGTTCGAGGAAGACGAAGAACACACCCTGCGCTGCAAGCTGGCGGCGATCATCGAGGCTACCGGCAAGTACGTGTTCGTTGACCGTACCGGGATGAAAGTGCTGGAGCGCGACCGCACGGAACTGGCCCTGGCGTTTCGTCGCGGTGCGGTGCGAGCACTGGACGACACCTTGCTGTTCGACCGGGCACTGGAGTCGGTGCTCGGCAATCTGCGGCGGCTCAATCGCGGCAAGTGATCGCGCGCCGGGGGCCGATCACGGCATACTGGTCGCCAACACAGTCGGCGTTGAAGGAATCGGTATGCAGTTGGATCCCGCAAGCGGGTGGTGTCACGGGGTGCAAGTCTGCCCTTCGCCCAACTTCAATGAACGCCCGGCGGGCGAAGTCTCCCTGTTGGTCATCCACAACATCAGCCTGCCACCGGCGCAGTTCGCCACCGGCAAGGTCCAGGATTTTTTCCAGAACCGTCTGGATGTCACGGAACATCCCTACTTTGCGGGAATCGCCGACCTGCGCGTGTCGGCGCATTTTCTGATCGAACGTGACGGCAAGGTCACCCAGTTTGTCTCCTGTCTTGAGCGCGCCTGGCATGCCGGCGTTTCAGTGTTCGAAGGACGGGAAACCTGTAACGATTTTTCCGTGGGCATCGAGCTGGAAGGCACCGATGATCTGCCGTTCACTGACGCGCAGTACCGGGCGCTGACCGCGTTGACCCGGCAGATACAGGCGGCGTTCCCGGCGATCACTGTCGAGCGCATCTGCGGACACAGTGACATCGCCCCCGGACGCAAGACCGACCCCGGACCCGCATTCGACTGGGCACGCTACCGCGCCGCCCTGGCACAAGAGGAAGGACAATGAGTTTTCTGGTGTTACTGCTGGCGGTATGGATCGAGAAGTTCTCGGCTCTGCGCCAACGGGTGCAACGCGATGGCGGATGGATCCGCGAACTGCACAAGCTTGAAGCCGGCGGACTGGCGAAACAGCCTTGGCTGGTGCTGACCATCCTGGTGCTGTTGCCGGTGGCATTGCTGGGGTTGCTGCTGGTGGTGCTGGAGCCGGTAGCCTATGGTCTGCTGGCATTGCCGGTGCATTTGCTGGTGGTGATTTACAGCCTGGGGCGGGGTGACCTGCTCGGCGAGCTCGGGCCGTTTCGCGACGCCTGGCGCCGTGAAGACCTGCAGGCCGCCGCCCACGTGGCCAAGCGTGATCTGAACATCTGCGCCGAAAGCGGCGAACAATTGCTGGAGCAAGTGCAACAGCATCTGTTGTGGCAGGCCTACCAGAGCTTTTTTGCGGTGATTTTCTGGTACTTCCTGCTCGGTCCGGTGGCGGCCCTGAGCTATCGCTTGCTGGCGCTGGCGGAGGAAAACGCCCAGAACCCTGCGGTGGCTGAACGGGCCGGGCAACTGCGCCACGCCTTCGACTGGGTGCCGGTGCGCCTGCTGGCGGGGAGTCTTGCCCTGGTCGGCAATTTCGTCGCGGTCAGTCGGGTGATGCTGCACGAGCTGCTGAACTGGAACATCAGCGCCGAGCAACTGATCAACAAGGTCGGGCTGGCGGCCGGGGAAATCCCGCCGGCCGCTGTCGGCTCCGAAGGCATCAACACCCTCGACTGCCTGTGGGAACTGCTGCTGCGGGCGGCGGTGCTGTGGTATGCCGGATTTGCCCTGTGGACGGTACTGGCGTAGGCCGTTCCTGTGACGAGGGGGGCAATCCCCCTCGTTAACCTTAAGTTACAAAACCTCCCTTCGATTTGAGCTATACAGAGATAGCGCCCGATAGTGGCTATCTGCTGTCGCCCCGCGCCTGCCAATAAAAACAAGAAAAAACCAAGGGAGACTTCCAGTGAAGAGCTTGCTCTATCCCGCCGTCTCGCTGATGAATCGCTTGAGCTTCGGCATGAAGTTCAGCCTGATCAGCGTGCTGTTCCTGGTGCCGATGCTGGTGACCAATTTCTATCTGGTGCGCGATTCCTATCGCGAATTCCAGGGCACCCGGGTGGAGCTGCAAAGCCTCGACCTGCTGGGCAGCAGCCTGACGCTGCGCCGGGATCTGGAAACCCTCAACAATCTGGTGCAGATCGATGTCACCCTCGGCCAGTCCGGCAAGGCCGGCAATGTCGAGGCGCAGATCACCGGTCTTGAACAAAACGTTCTGGCGCGCCTGCAAGGGCTGACGCCGATGACCGAAGATCCGGAGCAGATCAAGTTTTTCCAGACCAAGCGCGATGAAATGATCGCCGCGTTCAAGGTTCAGCAAGCGGAAAACTCCCTGCAAAGCAAAAGTGCGCTGATCGGCAAATTGCTGGGCAATGCGCAGATTTTCAGCCAGATCGTGGCCAGTCAGGCCGGATTGAGTCGCGACAACCAGAGCGACATACGCCAGCTCAGTGAGTTGATCACCGCGATCACGCCGGCCATCACCCAGGCATTGGGCGAAGGCCGGGCGATGGGTTCGTATTCATTGGGCCAGGGCTTTCTCAACAGCTCGTCGAGCACCCGGTTCGACGAGTTGCTGGTGCAGATCGAAAAACTGCAGGCCGAATATGGCCTGAAATTGCAGGACGCGCTGGGTTCGAGCAAAGCCGCCGGTGATTCCCTGAGCGCCCCGGCCGATGCCAGCAAGGCGTCGCTGAAACAGGCCGGCACACTGATCGAAGAACAAGTGGTGATGGCCGAAACCCTCGACGCGCCATGGCAGGGGTTTTATGACCAGGTGACCGGGTTGATGGACCAGACCTATCAGCTCAACGACGCCACCCTGAAGTTCCTCGACACCCAATTGCAGCAACGCCTGGGGCAAAACCGCACGCACATGGTGCTGCAAGCGGTGGCGCTGTCGGTGGTGTTCGTGCTGATTTTCTATCTCTACGGCGGCTTCTACGCCTCGACCCGCGCCACCCTGAAAAACCTCGGCGCCATGATGGACAAGGTGGCGGCGGGCGACATGACAGTGAATTTTCACGCCAATAGCCGCGATGAACTCGGCGAGTTGGGCGAAGTGTTCAACGGTACGGTGCAGAAAATCCACGACCTGATCGAACGGGTCGGCCACACCGTTGGCGAGGTCGAGCGGCAGGCGGGGCAGGTGGAAAACGTCTCGGCACAAAGCAATCAGGCGGTCGCCGGGCAACGCACGCAGATCGAACAGGTGGCCACCGCGATGAACCAGATGTCGGCGACGTCGCTGGAGGTGGCACGCAGTGCGGCGGCAGCAGTCAGCAGCGCCCACAGCGTGAACGACGAAACCATCAATGGTCGCGGGCTGGTGGAATCGCAGCAGGGCAGCATCGCGGCCCTGGCGAGCGAGATCGATCAATCGGTGTTGGTGATCAACCAGTTGGCCAGCGACAGCCAGGCGATCAGCCGCGTCCTGGAAGTGATCAAGAGCATCGCTGAACAAACCAACCTGCTGGCGCTCAACGCCGCGATCGAGGCCGCTCGGGCCGGTGAGCAGGGGCGCGGTTTTGCCGTGGTCGCCGACGAAGTCCGGACGCTGGCCAAACGCACCCAGCAATCGACCGAGGAAATCGAGCAGATGATCGCCAAGCTCCACGGTGGCGTCGGTGCGGCAGTGAAGGCCATGGGCGTCAGCCATCAGATGGCCAACGGCACGGTGGGGCAGTCGGAGAAAGTCCAACAGGCGCTGGAAAACATCCTCGGCGCTGTCGGCATGATCGTCGACCAGAACCAGCAGATCGCCGCCGCCGTCGAGCAGCAGACCGCCGTGGCCCACGACATCGACCAGAACATCGTCGAGATCAACCGTGCCGGCGAGCGCACCGCAGAAGGTGCGCATCAGACCGAAGATGCCAGCCGTGCGTTGTCGGCGCAGGTGGTCGAGTTGAAGCAATTGATCAGCGCGTTCCGCGTCTGACGTGTCCTGCCGACTGTTTACCAGTGGAACAGTCGACAAGCGTTCGCGGTACTGGCGGCGGCCAGTTGTTCCGGATCGATGTTCATCAACGCGGCCAGTGAGTCGCAGATCGCCGGCAAATGCGCCGGCGTATTGCGCATGCCGGGGAACATGGCGGGCGCCATGTCCGGTGAGTCGGTTTCCAGCACCACTGAATCCAGCGGCAAGTCGGCCAGCACCCGGTGCATGCGCAACGCCTGCGGCCAGGTTGGCGCACCGCCAAGGCCGAGTTTGAATCCGAGCTTGATGTATTCCCGCGCCTCCTCACGGCTACCGGCAAAGGCGTGAATGATCCCGGCGCGCCTGAGCTTGAAGCGCTTGAGCGTGGCAATCACCGCTGCATGGCTGCGCCGCACATGGATCAGCGCCGGCAACTCAAAGTCCGCCGCCAGTTGCAGCTGCGCTTCGAACAGCACCTGCTGGCGTTCGCGGTCGAGGGTTTCGATGAAGTAATCCAGGCCGATTTCGCCGACCGCGCACAGTTGTCGATGACCCGTTAACCGTGTCAGCCAATCGCCCAGTGCATGCAAGTCTTCAGGCCGATGCTGCTCGAGATAGACCGGGTGCAATCCGAAGGCCGCGTACAAATCGGCATCGCTTTGCACCAGATTCCACACCCGTTGCCAGTTTCCCTCGTAGACACCCAACACGACCATTCGCCGCACGCCGAGGGCGCGGCTTTCGGTGAGCAACGCCGCACGGTCGGCGTCGAAGTCGGGGAAGTCCAGATGGGTGTGGCTGTCGATCAGCTCCACGGCTCAGTCCCGGTGAATACGCTGCTTGAAAGTCCGGGCGATGGCTTGCACGCCAGGCTGGTAGTCCGATTGCTCGACCGCCGCCAGCGCCAGTTCCAGCGCCTTGTCGGCGATCAACTGGTGCTGCTGGGCCATGGCGTTGACCGGCAACGGCAGGAAATCGAGCAACTGGGTATCACCGAACGTGCCGAGGCGCAGCGGGCGTGACTTGAGCGGGAAGTCGTGCAGCGCATCGAACACGCCCTGCAGTAACACGTAGGAGGTGGTCACCAGCGCATCCGGCAAATGCCCGAGGCGTTGCAGGAGTTCTTCCATCAATTGCTTGCCGCATTCGCGGCTGAAGGAGTCGGCGTGCTCGATCAGCACCTCGCCCTTGAACCCGGCCAAGGCTTGTTTGAACCCGGCCGCCCGTTCCTGGCTGATGCTCAGTTCCGGACGCGCGCCCAGCAACACGATCTGCTTGGGTTGCGGGTCGAGCAGGCTTTCGGTCAGGTGCAGGCTGGCTTCGCGGTCATCGCTGACCACCGAGCAGAAGTGTTCGGCATCCATCACCCGGTCGATGGCAATGATCGGCAGACCCTTGGCCTGCAACTGGCGATAACTGTCGTCACCGGCCGGCAGGCAACTGGCGACGATCAACGCATCGCAACGCCGGGCGCGGAACAGTTGCAGCAGTTGCCGTTCGCTGTCCGGTGCATCGTCGGAGCTGGCGATCAGCAGCTGATAGCCGCGTGCCCGGGCGCCTTGTTCCAACAGTTTGGCGATCCGCGCGTAGCTGGGGTTTTCCAGATCCGGCAGGATAAAACCCAGGGTTCGGGTGTGCCGACTGCGCAGCCCGGCCGCCTGTGGATTGGGGGTAAAGCCGTGCAGATCGACCACCGCCCGCACCCGCTCGACGGTGGCGTTGCTGATGCGTTGCTGTTCGGCCTTGCCGTTGATGACGTAGCTGGCGGTGGTCACGGACACTCCGGCCAACCGCGCGATATCACTGAGTTTCAACCCGGGATTTCCTTGTTTTTTCGAGCATGCCGCGACATTTTCGCCAATCCTACCCGATTCAGGCAGGCGACCATTGTCTCAGCGCATCCGACAAGTTGGACTTCAAGGATGGGACATTATCGAGTAACGTGCCGATCAATCTAGATTAAACGTTTCAGCAAGCGTATTTTCTACGTTTTAGACGCCTTTGGCCGGTTCTGCCGCGAAACCGCCAAAACGGCCTCCTGAAAGGGAAGTCGAGAAGCGCCTAAGCTGAAACCATTCAAAAACAATACCTGGCGTTACCTGACGCCAAAAAGGAGATCGCATGCTCGAGCTCACTGTAGAGCAGATATCCATGAGCCAGTCGGCTGTGGATAAACCCGCCGCTTTGCAATTGCTGGCCAGTCATCTGGTCGCCGATGGTCTGGTCGCCGACGGATACCTCGCCGGCCTGCAGGCCCGGGAGGCCCAGGGCTCGACCTTCCTCGGCCAAGGCATTGCGATCCCCCACGGCACGCCCGAAACCCGCGATCAGGTGTTTGCTACCGGCGTACGCTTGATGCAGTTTCCCGACGGCGTGGACTGGGGCGATGGTCAGATCGTCTATCTGGCCATCGGCATCGCCGCCAAATCCGACGAACACCTGCGCCTGCTGCAACTGCTGACCCGCGCCCTCGGCGAGACCGATCTGGGCCAGGCCCTGCGCCGCGCCAGTTCGCCCGAAGCATTGTTGAAACTGCTGCAAGGCGCGCCGCAGGAACTGGCGCTGGATGCGCAGATGATCGGCCTCGGGGTCTCCGCCGACGATTTCGAAGAACTGGTCTGGCGTGGTGCGCGTCTGCTGCGCCAGGCCGATTGCGTGAGCAACGGTTTCGCCGGCGTATTGCAGCAGGTCGAAGCGCTGCCGCTGGGCGATGGCCTGTGGTGGCTGCACAGCGAGCAGACCGTGAAGCGTCCG
The DNA here is from genome assembly GCF_021603585.1 of Pseudomonas sputi. Classification (GTDB taxonomy): domain Bacteria; phylum Pseudomonadota; class Gammaproteobacteria; order Pseudomonadales; family Pseudomonadaceae; genus Aquipseudomonas; species Aquipseudomonas sputi. The sequence goes on from NZ_BQHI01000014.1 coordinate 71,467, forward strand.
GGCCTGGCGTTTGTCACGCCGGACAAACCGATGCGTTACCTCGGCCAGCCGCTCAGCGGTCTGTTCTGTCTGGCCAGCCTCGGTGAAGCGCATCAAGCGTTGCTCGAGCGTTTGTGCGCGTTGCTGATCGAGGGTCGCGGCCATGAACTGGGCCGCGCCACCAGCAGCCGCAAGGTCCTCGAAGTGCTCGGCGGCGAATTGCCGGCCGATTGGCCAAGCGCACGTATCGCACTGGCCAACGCCCATGGTCTGCATGCGCGGCCGGCGAAGATCCTCGCGCAACTGGCGAAAAGTTTTGACGGCGAAATCCGTGTGCGCATTGTCGACGGTCAGGACAGCGCCGTATCGGTGAAGAGTTTGAGCAAACTGCTGAGCCTCGGCGCCCGTCGCGGGCAGGTGCTGGAAATCATCGCCGAGCCGAGCATTGCCGCCGATGCGTTGCCGGCCTTGCTCACCGCCATCGAAGAAGGCCTCGGCGAAGAGGTCGAACCGCTGCCGGCCGTCAGCCAGCAACCCGAAGTGATCACCGATATAGCCGAAGTCGTCATCGCCCCGGCCTCCGGCAGCCTGCTGCAAGCGATCCCCGCAGCACCCGGCATCGCCATCGGCCCGGCGCACATTCAGGTCCAGCAAGCCATCGATTACCCGTTGCGCGGTGAGTCCGCCGCCATCGAGCGTGAGCGTCTCAAGCAAGCGCTGGCCGACGTGCGTCAGGACATTCAGGGCCTGATCGAACGCAGCAAGGCCAAGGCGATCCGCGAGATTTTCATCACCCACCAGGAAATGCTCGACGACCCGGAGCTCACCGACGAAGTCGACACCCGTCTCAAGCAGGGTGAAAGCGCTGAAGCGGCGTGGATGGCTGTGATCGAGGCCGCCGCGAAACAACAGGAAGCGTTGCAGGATGCGCTACTCGCCGAACGCGCCGCCGACCTGCGCGACATTGGTCGCCGGGTGCTGGCGCAGCTGTGTGGCGTGCAGACGCCCGCCGAGCCTGAGCAGCCGTACATTCTGGTGATGGATGAGGTCGGCCCGTCCGACGTCGCGCGTCTGGATCCGGCGCGGGTCGCCGGGATTCTCACCGCCCGTGGCGGCGCCACCGCTCACAGCGCCATCGTGGCCCGTGCGCTGGGGATTCCGGCGCTGGTCGGTGCGGGCGCTGCGGTGTTACTGCTGGAACCGGGTACGCCGTTGCTGCTCGATGGCCAGCGCGGTCGCCTGCATGTGGACGCGGATGCCGCGACCCTGCAACGCGCCAGCGAAGAGCGCGACAGCCGCGAACAACGCCTGAAAGCCGCCGCCGAACAACGCCATCAACCGGCGCACACCCGCGACGGCCACGCCGTGGAAGTGTTCGCCAACATCGGTGAAAGCGCTGGCGTCATCAGCGCGGTGGAGCAGGGCGCCGAAGGCATCGGCCTGCTGCGCACGGAGCTGATTTTCATGGCCCACCCGCAAGCGCCGGACGAGGCGACTCAGGAAGCCGAATACCGCCGCGTCCTCGACGGCCTCGCCGGTCGGCCGCTGGTGGTGCGCACCCTCGATGTCGGTGGCGACAAACCGCTGCCGTATTGGCCGATCGCCAAGGAAGAAAACCCCTTCCTCGGCGTGCGCGGGATTCGCCTGACCTTGCAGCGTCCGCAGATCATGGAAGCGCAGCTGCGCGCCTTGCTGCGTTCGGCGGACAACCGTCCATTGCGGATCATGTTCCCGATGGTCGGCAGTGTCGAAGAATGGCGTCAGGCCCGCGACATGACCGAACGCCTGCGTCTGGAAATCCCGGTCGCCGACCTGCAACTGGGGATCATGATCGAAGTGCCGTCCGCCGCGTTGCTGGCGCCGGTGCTGGCCAAAGAGGTCGACTTCTTCAGCGTCGGCACCAATGACCTGACCCAGTACACGCTGGCCATCGACCGTGGTCATCCGACCCTGTCCGCCCAGGCTGACGGCCTGCACCCGGCGGTGCTGCAACTGATCGACATCACCGTGCGCGCGGCCCATGCCCACGGCAAATGGGTCGGTGTGTGCGGCGAGCTGGCGGCGGATCCGCTGGCGGTGCCGGTGCTGGTCGGCCTCGGTGTGGATGAACTGAGTGTGTCCGGGCGCAGCATCGCCGAGGTCAAGGCACGCATCCGCGAACTCAGCCTGACCCAGACGCAAACCCTTGCTCAACAAGCCCTGGCCGTGGGCAGCGCCAACGAAGTGCGCGCATTAGTGGAGGCCCTGTAATGGCCAAGATTCTTACCCTGACCCTCAACCCGGCGCTGGACCTCACGGTGCAGTTGCCACGCCTGGAGGCCGGTCAGGTCAACCGCAGTGACGAGATGCACACCCACGCCGCCGGCAAGGGCGTCAACGTCGCGCAAGTACTGGCCGACCTCGGTCATCAACTGACGGTCAGCGGCTTTCTCGGCGAAGACAATCTGCAGGCCTTCGAAAACCTGTTCGGCAAACGCGGTTTCGCCGATGCGTTTATCCGGGTGCCCGGCGAGACCCGCAGCAACATCAAAGTCGCGGAGCAGGACGGACGGATCACCGACATCAACGGCCCGGGGCCGGTGGTCGGTGTAGTGGCGCAGCAAGCGTTGCTGGATCGACTGGTGCAGATTGCGCCGGGGCATGACGCGGTTGTGGTCGCCGGCAGTTTGCCGCGCGGGGTCAGTGCGCAGTGGCTGCGCGAGTTGGTCGAGCGCTTGAAGGCGCTGGGCCTGAAAGTCGCCCTGGACACCAGTGGCGACGCCTTGCGCGCAGCGCTCAAGGCCGGTCCGTGGCTGATCAAGCCGAATACCGAAGAGCTGGCCGAAGCGCTGGGCTGTGAAGTGCTGTCCCATGCGTCTCAGGCTGAAGCGGCCGATCGTTTGCACGCGCAGGGCATCGAGCATGTGGTGATTTCCCACGGCGCCGAAGGGGTGAACTGGTTCAGCGTCGGCTCGGCGCTGCATGCGACGCCGCCGAAAGTCAGCGTGGCCAGCACGGTCGGCGCCGGCGATTCGTTGCTCGCCGGCATGCTCCACGGTCTGCTCAGCGCCGACACGCCGGAACAGACCCTGCGCACGGCCACCGCGATTGCGGCGCAGGCGGTGACCCAGATCGGTTTCGGTATTCACGATGCTGCGCAACTGACGCGGCTCGAACAGGGCGTGCGTGTGCGCCCCCTGACAGAACAATAAGAGGGTTTGTCATGAAGTTAGCCATTGTCACGGCCTGCCCGAACGGCATGGTCACCAGTGTGCTGTGCGCCCGGTTGCTGGATGCCGCGGCCCAGCGTCAGGGCTGGAGCACCAGCGTCGAAGTGGTGGATGCCGCGCACCCGGAACGCGAGTTGTCGGCGGCCACCATCGAGGCCGCCGAGTGGGTGTTGCTGGTGGCCACGGGATCGGTGGACATGACCCGGTTCATCGGCAAGAAAGTCTTTCGGATCGCGCCGGCGCAAGCCCTGCAGGATGTCGAGGAGGTGCTGCGGCGTGGCGCCGTCGAGGCCGAGGTTTACGTCGCTGCCGAAGCACCGCCCGTGGCTGCCAGCGCCAATGTGCCGCGTCTGGTTGCCGTCACTGCCTGCCCGACCGGCGTCGCCCACACCTTCATGGCCGCCGAAGCCCTGCAGCAAGCCGCCAAGCGTCTGGGCTACGACTTGCAAGTCGAAACCCAGGGCTCGGTCGGCGCGCGAAATCCGCTGAGCACAGCCGCGATTGCCGAGGCAGACGTGGTGCTGCTGGCGGCTGACATTGAAGTCGCCACCGAGCGTTTCGCCGGCAAGAAAATCTACCGCTGCGGCACCGGGATTGCGTTGAAGCAATCCGAAGCCACGCTGAAAAAGGCCCTGGCCGAAGGTGTCGTGGAAAACGCTGCCGGCGCCGGCAAGGCCCCGGCCAAACAAGAGAAAAGCGGCGTCTACAAACACCTGCTGACCGGTGTGTCGTTCATGTTGCCGATGGTGGTGGCGGGCGGTCTGATGATCGCCTTGTCGTTCGTCTTCGGCATCACCGCGTTCAAGGAGGAAGGCACGCTGGCGGCGGCGCTGATGCAGATCGGTGGCGAGACCGCGTTCAAATTGATGGTGCCGCTGTTGGCCGGTTACATCGCCTGGTCGATTGCTGACCGCCCCGGTCTCGCGCCGGGCATGATCGGCGGTTTGCTGGCGAGCACCCTGGGCGCCGGCTTCATCGGCGGGATCGTTGCCGGGTTTATCGCAGGCTACGCGGCCAAGGCGATCAGTCGGTATGTGGTGCTGCCGCAAAGTCTGGAGGCGCTGAAACCGATTCTGATCATCCCGTTGTTCGCCAGCCTGTTCACCGGTCTGGTGATGATTTATGTGGTCGGCAAACCGGTGGCCGGGATGCTCGCGGCGCTGACCCATTTCCTCGACAGCATGGGCACCACCAACGCGATCCTGCTCGGTGTGCTGCTGGGCGGCATGATGTGCGTCGACCTCGGCGGGCCGATCAACAAGGCCGCTTATGCGTTTTCGGTGGGGCTGCTGGCCTCGCAGAGTTACGCACCGATGGCCGCGACCATGGCCGCCGGCATGGTGCCGCCGATCGGTCTGGGCATCGCCACGTTCATCGCTCGGCGCAAGTTTGCCCAGACCGAGCGCGAAGCCGGTAAAGCGGCACTGGTGCTCGGGTTGTGTTTCATCTCTGAAGGGGCGATTCCGTTTGCCGCGAAAGACCCGTTGCGGGTGATCCCGGCAAGCATTGCCGGCGGTGCGCTGACCGGTGCGCTGTCGATGTATTTCGGCTGCAAACTGATGGCGCCCCACGGTGGCCTGTTCGTGCTGGCGATTCCGAACGCGATCAACCATGCGCTGCTGTACCTGCTGGCGATTGTCGCGGGCAGTCTGCTGACGGCCGTGGTGTATGCGCTGGTCAAGCGGCCGGAAGCCTTGGAACTGGCGCTGGAGCCGGCGAAGGCGTGAGGTGTCACACCCTTTTCATCTAGCGGTGCTTAAGTTTTCCTTTTTTCAGGGAGAACACCATGAGCGATTTCAATCCCGGTCGCCGGCGCGTGATGCAAGCCGTCGGCGCCGGACTGCTGATGCCGGGGCTGGCGCCGGCCGTGATCGCGTCGGTCAAGGATCGACCGCAACTCACTGACGGCGTGCAATCCGGCGACCTGCAGGGCGACCGGGCGATGATCTGGAGCCGCGCCGACCGCCCGGCGCAGATGGTGGTGGAGTGGGACACCCGCAGCCAGTTCCGCCACCCGCGCCGCGTGGTCTCGGCGCTGGCCGATGCCCGCAGCGATTTCACCGCCCGCGTCGAACTCACCGGGTTGCCCGCCGATCAGGCGATTTTCTACCGCGTGTATTTCAAGGACGCCCGCACCGGTGTTTCCAGCGAACCGTGGCTCGGCCATTTGCGCAGTGCCCCGACGGCGCGGCGCAATATCCGTTTTGTCTGGAGCGGCGACACCGTCGGCCAGGGCTTCGGCATCAACCCCGATATCGGCGGCATGCGCATCTACGAAGCCATGCGCATGCGCTTGCCGGACTTCTTTATCCACAGCGGTGACACCATCTACGCCGACGGCCCGGTGCCGGCGCAACTGACCACTGAGGGTGGCCGGATCTGGCGCAACCTCACCACGGAGGCCAAGAGCAAGGTCGCCCAGACCCTCGACGATTATCGCGGCAATTACCGCTATAACCTGATGGACGAAAACGTCCGTCGCTTCAACGCCGAAGTGCCGCAGATCTGGCAGTGGGATGACCATGAAGTGGTCAACAACTGGTCGCCGGGCAAACAGCTCGACGAGCGCTATCAGGAAAAAAATATCCACACGCTGGTCGGCCGCGCACGTCAGGCCTGGCTCGAATATGCGCCGATGCGCTTGCAGGCGGCCGATGGCGGCGGGCGGATTTATCGCAAGCTGAGTTACGGGCCGATGCTCGATGTGTTCGTGCTCGACATGCGCAGCTATCGCGGGGCCAACGACGACAATCTCGGGGCGGAAAAACCGTTCCTCGGACGCGAGCAACTGAACTGGCTCAAGCGTGGATTGAAGGCCTCGAAAGCCCAGTGGAAAGTGATTGCCGCCGACATGCCGATCGGTCTCGGCGTGCCCGACGGTGAAGTCAGTCCCGGGGTTGCGCGCTGGGAAGCAGTGGCTAACGGCGACCCCGGCCCGGCCCAGGGACGTGAGCTGGAAATCGCCGAGCTGCTGGGCTTCTTGCGCGCGCAGCAGGTGCGCAATTTCGTGTTCCTGACGGCGGACGTGCATTACTGCGCGGCGCATCACTATCACCCGGATCGCGCGGCGTTCCAGGATTTCGAACCGTTCTGGGAGTTTGTCGCAGGGCCGTTGAACGCCGGCAGTTTCGGACCCAATCCGCTGGACAAGACCTTCGGCCCGCAAGTGGTGTTTCAGAAAGCGCCACCGACGCAGAACGCTTCACCGTTTGCCGGTTTTCAGTTTTTCGGCGAGGTGAACATCGAGGGGCAGAGCGGGGAGATGAGCGTGGTGTTGCGGGATCTGGAGGGTGTGGCGGTGCTTGAGCAGAAACTGCAGCCCGTCTGAGTCCAGTGTTGAACCTGTGGGAGCAGGGTTGCTCCCACAGTTGCCCAAGGTGAATCAGTAAACGTCGCGGCGATAGCGACCCTGTTCGATCAGGCGTTCGACTTCGGCGGCGCCCAGCACTTCATTGAGCACCTGATCCACCCCTGACGCCATGCCTTGAAGGCTGCCGCAGATGTATATCACCGCACCGTCCGCCAGCCATTTCTTCAGCTCGCCGGCCGATTCGCGCAGGCGGTCCTGCACGTAAATCTTCTCGGCCTGATCCCGCGAGAACGCCAGATCGAGGCGTTCCAGATCACCGTTGATCAACCACTCTTCCAGCTCTGCGCGGCAGAGGAAGTCGTGCTCGCGATTGCGTTCGCCAAACAACAGCCAGTGACGCTGTTGGTTGTCCGCGATCCGCGCCTTGAGCAAACTGCGCAGCCCGGCAAGACCGGTGCCGTTGCCCAGCAGGATCATCGGCACCGGCGCGTTCGGCAGATGGAAACCGCTGTTGCGGCGCACCCGCAGGCTGATGCTGCCGCCGATCTGCGCATGCTCGGTCAGCCAGCCGGAGCCGATGCCGAGGCTGCCGTCGGCACGCTGTTCCTGACGCACGATCAGCTCCAGCACGCCGTCGGCGGCGATCGAGGCGATCGAGTATTCGCGCATGGCCAGCGGCACCATCGCATCGACCAGCGCCTGGGCGTGCAGACCGACCAGATGGGCACGGTGCTCGGGCAACTGGCGGCTGGCGAGGGCCACTTCCAGCGGCTCCTGCAGGCCGTTGACCTTGACGCTGGTTTCGCCACGGATGCCGAGACCGTCGAGGAAATGCTCGATCGCCCACGGGCAGTTGCGCGGCAGCACTTCCACCAGATCGCCGGCCAGCCAACTGCGGGAGGTCGGCGCGGTCAGACCCAGCAGATAGACCGGTGCGCCGGCGCTGTCCGGGTTCATCAGCTCGCGGCGCACCAGCGTCCAGTTCTCGTAGCTCGGCGCCTGCCAGGTGTCGACCGGCGCTTGCCCGGTGATGTGGCCCAGCTGTGTCTGCCAGTGACGCAGGGCGTAAGGATCGCCGCTGTCGACTTCCACCGGCGCGAACAGGGTCTTGCCGCCGTGTTCGCTCAGCCATTGATGCAAGCGTCGGGCGAAGCCGCAGAAGTGTTGATACTGACGGTCGCCGAGGCCGAGTACGGCGTAGTTGAGGCTGTCGAGGGTCGAGGCGTTGTTCAGCACTTTGCGTTCGAAACCGCGCGCGCTGTCCGGCGCTTCGCCGTCGCCGAAGGTGCTGACCACGAACAGGGCGTTGTTCGATTCACGCAGATCCTGCTCGCTGACATTCGCCAGCGGCTGCACCTTCACCGGCAATCCGGCGGCCTGCAATTGGCCGGCGGTCTGCCACGCCAGTTGCTCGGCAAAACCGCTCTGGCTGGCGAAGCCGATCAGCCACGCGGGGGTATCGTCAGCCGGTTGGTCGAGGCCTTTGCGCGCATCCTTGATCTGCTTTTTCTTGCGTCGGCGATCCAGGTACAACAGCCAGCCGGTGATGAAGAACAGTGGCATCAAGACGGCTGCGACGGTGACGATGATCCGCCCGACCAGACCGAAATAACTGCCAACGTGCAGCGCGTAAATGCTGGTCAGCAATTGCGCCTTGAAGCTTTTCTCGGCGTAGCGCTCGACGCGTTTGACGACGCCGGTGGCCGGGTCGAGGGTGATCTGGTTCAGCGCGCGGTCATGGGGCGAGCTGTCGAGCAGATAAAACACGGTCGCCGGTTGGCCGGCCACTGGTGGCATGCGGATGTTGTAGGAGGCCAGGCCCGGACCCGCGGCGCTGTAGATGCTGACCCACATCGCGGCGTAATCGGCAGTCGGCGCCGGACCTTCAGGCGCCGGGCCACGACCGCCGCGTACACGCTCGTTTTGCGGCGCATCGGAAAGCAGTTTGGTCAGGCCTTTGTTGTACCACTCGTAGGACCAGGACAGTCCGGTCAGTGCCAGCAACAGGTACACCAGCATGCACCAGGTGCCGAACACCGAGTGCAGATCCCAGTTGAAGCTGCGGCCCTTTTTCTTCCAGTCGAGGGTCAGCCACACGCGCCAGCTGCGCCACTGGCGGGGCCAGCGCAGGTACAGGCCGGACAGACAGAAGAACAGCAGCATCAGGGTGCAGGCACCGGTGATGTTGCGCCCGGTGTCGCCCATGGCGAGGAACCGGTGCAGTTGCAGCATCAGGCCGAAGAAGTCCTGGCCAGTGGCCTCGCCCTTGAACTCGGCGGTGTAGGGATCGAAGTAGCGCATCTCGCCCCGGCGCTCACCTTTGGGCGGGGTGAACCAGACGCGGCCGGCGCTGCCGCTTTCGGTTTCGACCGAGAGCATCGAGACTTTCTTGCCCGAGGCGGATTCGATATGCGCCACCAGATCGGCGGGCGGCAGCACACCGGCGACCTGTTTCTCCACCCGTAACACGGATGGGTTGAGGGCTTTGAGAATTTCGTCCTGAAACGAATAGGCAGCGCCGGTGATGCCCATCAGGGCCAGCACCAGCCCGGCAGTGATGCCAAAAAACCAGTGCAACTGGAACAGGGTTTTCTTCAACACGTTGCTTGCCTTGTCCGTTCGGAGGTTGTGTTCACGGCGTGCATTATGCCGTGGCCTATCGAGAAACGTTCTTTATTACGCACAAAAGCCCCGCTCAAATGAATGAACGGGGCCCGATGCTTGCGGCTTCTGTCAGAAGTGGAAGTTGGTGCTCAGCAATGCCGTACGTCCCGCCGCCTGGTTGGCGAAGTGGGTCGAGAAAGCCTTGTCGTAGTAGGTCTCGTTGGTCAGGTTCTGCACGTTCAGTTGCAGGTCGACGTTCTTGCTCAGCTTGTACGCCGCCATGGCGTCGTAGCGAACGTAGGAATCGACCAGGGTGGTGTTGGCCACGTTGCCGAATACGTCATCCACGTAGAAGGCGCCGCCACCGATGGTCAGCTTCGGCGTGACCTGGTAAGTGGTCCACAGGCTGGCGCTGTTTTTCGGCGTGTTGGGCAGCTCGTTACCGTTGTTGGCCTTGTTGGCCGGCAGGTCACCACCGTCCACTTGCTCGCTGTCCATGTAGGCGTAACCGGCGAACACTTGCCATTTGTCGGTGATCTTGCCGCTGGCCGACAGCTCGATACCTTGAACGCGGGTCTTGCCGGCGTTTTCGTACGAGGTGGTATCCACCTGGACACGCGCGTTTTCTTTCTCGGTGCGGAAGATGTCGGCGGTCAGCGACAGGCGATCGTTCAGCAGATCCCACTTGGTACCGATTTCGTAGTTCTTGGTGGTTTCCGGCTCCATGTCGCTCTTGAGCAGGTTGCCGTTGCGATCCGGCGTGCCGCCCAGCGGGTTGCCTTCCTGACCTTCACCCAGGGTGTTGCCCGGTGGTGTGGCGGAAGTGGCGTAGGACGCATAGATGCTGCCGTTCTCCGCCGGTTTGTAGACGACGCCGAACTGGCCGGTGACGAACTCGCTGGTGTCCGAACCCTTGGAGGTGGTGCGGCCAGCGTTGTTGTAAGTCTTGTAGCCGGTTTCAAAGTGGTCGTAACGCAGGCCCATGTTCACCAGCCATTGCTCGGACAGCTCCAGGGTGTCGAACGCATACAGCGCGTAGGTATCGGACTGGGTGTCGGTGCCGGCGTAGTTGCGCGAGATCGCGCCGTTCCACGGATCGTTCGGGGTCGGGTTCGACAGCGAGGTGCAGTTGTAGCCGCTGGCAGCGCCGATCAGGCCCGGGTTGCAGTTGTTGGTCACGGCCGAGGTGCGCGGCGTGGTGTCGGTGTTGACGCTGTACGAAGACTTCTGGCTTTCCTCACGGGTGTACTCGACACCGGTGGAGAAGCTGTTCTTGAAGCCGGCAACGTAGAAGTTGCCGAACAGGTCGGTCTGGTTGGTGGTGGTCTCGGTGTTGCTCACGCGAGTGTTCGCACGACGCCAGACGCTGCCGTTGTTGACGTTGCCCTTGCTGTCGTCCGGTTGGGTCAGGATGTAATCCTGCATGCTGGTGCCGTGACGCAGGGTGTTCTTGATGGTCAACGAGTCGCTCAGGTCGTGCTCGATGGCGAAGGTCGCGGTGTCGGTGCGGCCCTTGCGGAAATCGCGGTCCAGACCGTAGAAGTTGCTGTGATCGCCGCCGGCGTACGGTTTGTCCGGGTTGGACTTGGTACGTGCTGCCGAACCGCCGGCCGGAATCGTGTAAGGGATGCCCGAGTCCGGCGTGTCGTTGCTTTCAAGATGGTAGTAATCGAGGTTGACGCGGGTGTCGGTGCCCAGACCGAAGGCCAGCGACGGCGCGATGCCCCAACGGTCGTAATCGACCTTGTCGCGACCGGTGACGTTGCTTTCGTGGCTCATCAGGTTCAGACGGCCGGCAGCGGTGTCGCTGAACTGGTAGTTGCCATCCATCGTGTAGCGCTGGGTCTGATCGGAGCCCCAGGTGAAGCCACCGTCGAACGAGTTGCCCAGGTGCGCTTTCTTGCTCACCAGGTTGATGCTGCCGCCTGCCGCGCCGCGACCGCCGATGGCGGAGTTCGGACCCTTGCTGACTTCGATGTTTTCCACGGCGAAGATCTCGCGGCTCTGGGAGCCGGTGTCGCGCACGCCGTCGAGGTAGGTGTCGCCCTGGGCGTCGAAACCGCGGATGAACGGACGGTCGCCCTGCGGGTTGCCGCCTTCACCGGCGCCGAAGGTGATGCCCGGCACGGTGCGCAGCGCGTCCTGCATGTTCAGGGCGCCGGTGTCTTTCAGAACTTGTTGCGGGATAACGGTGACCGAGCGCGGCGTGTCGACCAGCGGCGCGGTGTACTTGGGCGAGGAGGCTTTCTCGACCTGGTAGGACGTTGACTCCTGAGCTTCGCCGGTGATGGCGGTAGCGTCCAGGGCGATGGCATTGCCGGAAGCCTTGCTGTCGGTTTTTTCGGCGGCAAACACCATGTGGCCTGCGGAGCCGGCGGTAATTGCCACGCCGATGGCGGAAGCGAGCAGACGTGGTGAACTGACCGGTAATTGTGCGGGTTGACGTGCCATTTTTATTCCCCTCCCCAAGGATTTGAGGCGGCGGAATATAGGGTAAACAGGTATTCGTATCAATTGCGAAACATTACTATTCGCGACAAATTTACATTCTTTACAATTTAACCTTACGGTTTTTGCCGGTTCATTCGTCTAGCGGGTTTTACACAGTCAATAAGAATCAATACCATTGGCATCCCTTTGTCATCCGGTGACTTCGCCATGTTGCTGCACATCCCCGCGCTGTTCGAGAAAGACGAAGTGCAGCGCATTCGCGAGGCGCTGGAGCAGGCCGACTGGGCCGATGGCAAGATCACTGCCGGCTATCAGTCGGCCAAGGCCAAGCACAATCTGCAATTGCCGGAAGGCCATCCACTGGCCAAGGAAATCGGCGCGGCGATGCTGGAGCGCCTGTGGAAAAATCCGCTGTTCATGTCTGCCGCGCTGCCACACAAAGTATTTCCGCCGTTACTCAACTGCTACACGGCGGGCGGCAGTTTCGATTTTCACATCGACAACGCCGTGCGCCAGCCCAAGGGCAGCATCGAGCGGGTACGCACGGATCTGTCGGCCACGCTGTTCTTCAGCGAGCCCGAGGACTACGACGGCGGCGAGCTGGAAATCCAGGACACCTTCGGCACTCAACGGGTAAAACTGCCCGCCGGCGACATGGTGCTGTACCCCGGCACCAGCCTGCACAAGGTCAACGCGGTGACCCGCGGTGCGCGCTATGCCTCGTTCTTCTGGACTCAAAGCCTGGTGCGCGAAGACAGCCAGCGTGCCTTGCTGTTCGAGATGGACGGTGCGATCCAGCAACTGACTCAGGACATGCCCGATCACCCTTCGCTGATCCGCCTTACCGGCACTTATCACAACTTGCTGCGCCGCTGGGTCGAGGTGTAAGTGGCAGACTTTCGTTTGCGCCGCGAAGAAGTCCTCGACGGTGAACGTCTCAAGGGCATGCTCGAAGAAAGCCCGGCCCGTGCAGCTCAGGCGATTCTTATCGCAGCAGGTGAGGGCGTGCTGGAAGCTCAGGCGCTGCTGGGACAGATCCTGCTCGATGGCCATGGGATCGCTCAGGATCAGCCGCTGGCCTTGCGCTGGTTTGAAATCGCCGCGGGGCAGGGGCATCTGATGGCGCGCAACATGCTCGGTCGTTGTCATGAACATGGCTGGGGCTGTGCCGCGGATGCCTCGGCTGCGGCAGGGCACTATCGAATCGCCGCTCGAGCCGGCCTGGATTGGGCGATGTACAACTTCGCCAACCTGCTGGCCACCGGGCGAGGAGTGGCGGCAGATCATCTTCAGGCGCTGGACTTGTACCGGCGCGCTGCCGAGGCTGGCCACGCCAAGTCGATGAACCTGTTGGGGCGTTATCTGGAGGAGGGGCAGGTGTGCCGCCAAGACCTGGCAGCGGCTCACGACTGGTATCGGCGTTCAGCCGAGGGCGGGGATTTTCGTGGTCAGTTCAGCCATGCAGCGATTCTGGCCGAAGCTGGGCGAATCACCGATGCCTTGCACTGGCTTGATAAAGCGCTGGTTCACGGCAATATGAATTTCTTGAGGGTTGCCAGCGAGGCGCTGCTCGCTTCCCCGCACGCAAAGATCCGCGCCATGGGGGGAGCCTATCGTCAACGCCTCTGTGCACTCGAGACCGAGTCTCCAGCCCTTCATCGACCATGAAGGGCTGGAGTGATCGATCAGCCGCGCAACCAGCGGCTTTTAAGGGGAATCAGGTAACTGCGCAGGGCCTGGCTGTGTTCGAGCACTCGTTCGCCACGCAGCAGAATGTCTTCATGGAGCGTAGCCGTGAGGGCGTCAAGAAACGCGGAGAAGGCATCCGATAATTTGCGTGTCTCTCTGACGTAGGCTTGTTGGTGTGGCACGACTTTCTGGGTGTCGTTCAACTGGCGAGTCTTGTCGTCGTTGTCGCGCAATTGTTTCTCCAGGGAGGCCAGGCGTTCTTCCCGTTGCACGAGGCGCGTCTGGATGATTCGTCGTGCTTCGATCAGATCCTTGTATTTGATCAGCTCGTTGGCCTCGTCCAGAAACTTGTTGGCGACGATCAGCCCGGCTTCGAGTGCTGCAGCTGCAGGCGACTTGGGCCTGTTGCCGATCATTGCCGCCAGTTGCTCGAGCAAGGGTTTGATCCGGTCGATGAATGTCAGCTTTTCAAACTCGGCAATCGCAAGATTCAGCACCGCCTCGTCGGCTTTCAATTCAGCCAGCGGGACTGTCTCGGTTTGGTATTCCCGATCCAGGTTGACTCTGGCGTTCGCCAGCTCTTCGAGCCTGAAACGGTTGTTACTGATGGCAATGCTCTCAACAGTGAAGACGCTGTCGTGCAGCGACGAATGCAGCGTTGTCATTTGTACGGTGCACAGTGTGATCAGTTGCTCGACGATTTGCGAATAGAGCTTGCGTGCATGCTCGGCCTGACTGTTCGACTCACGTTGATTGAGGATGGCCAGTGCCTGCAGGTTTTCGTTCAGATCATCCGTGTCCAGCGCTGTCATTGCCGATGCGATGGTGTTGGCAGCGACAAGATCCAGTTCGCTGATGGCTGCATTCAAACGAACCAGTTCATCGCTCAAGGCTTTGATATACAGATTGGCGGAGCCAATGATTGCCTGAAAACGAATAGCCTCACGGCTTTCTTGAATGCGGCCAAGGTCGGGAACGACATAGGAAATTTTTGTCATGATGATTTCTTCTTGATTGAAATGATCGAGTCAGTCGAATGCTTTGATAAGTTGTTCCGAGTTGGTTTGAACGGTCTTCCAGTTCTTAAGAACAACTTTCAAACTCGAGACGAAACTTCTCAGGGTCAGGAATTCGTTGATCCCCATTAATTTGTTTTGCGAGGCGTTGATGTAGTCCGTAATGGAGATCCACAGCGTTTCAAGTTGTGAGGTGCTTTGGATGGCACCCTCTACATAAATCGACATGCTGTTCAATCCCGCCTGGAACTCCATGAGCGAGCCCGCGAGGATGTTCTTTTGCTTGACCTGCTCGACCAATAAATCTCGTTGATCAATCAGAGGGCGCAAGTGGATTTTCTGCTGGAGTTCGAGGTGCTGGTACCAGGTCGATGAACCGCCTCTGTAACCAACGATAAAGCCAAGGATATGTTCGAAAAAGTTCGGCTCGGTTTCCCTGGTCTTTTCATCAATGCTTTTTTGGGCCTGATCAATGGCGGCATTCAGCTCGGTGAGCTGTCGGTTGATTTGCGCATCACTGGCCAGTCGCAGTTTTTCACCAATACCGATGGCAACCTTGTCGTTAAGGTCGCTCTTGAAGTATTTCAGGCGTTCGCTGACGTCCTGGCTGCTGAGTTTTTTCTCTCCGATCGACCTTGCAATGAACGCCAGCGATTCTTGAATGGAGCCGAAACGGTTCTTCTCGGTCTTGCCGATCTCCAATGGCGGGAGACTGGCGATCTCTTCCTCGGACAGCGAGTCGATGGTGCCCAGGTAGTTTATGTAGCCCGGCATGCTCACGATGGCGTCGATAATATCCTGACCGAAATTCTCCAGATCTTCTGAAAACGTCGACAGACTTCCAGCCACGCGTTTCATCGAGTATTCAATGTCGTTCCAGGCGTTGGCGTTATTGATGATCAGGTGATTGAGTTCGACAACGTCAAGCACCTCAAGACCGGCAATGCCGGTGGACTTGGTGTTTAGTTGCGCTTCCACAGCTTCGATACTGCGCGGCAGCGTCCTGGCAGCGGATATGTAGTTTTTGATTTTTCTGATGTCGTCTGTGGTGACGAACGGGTTTGAACTCGGTTGCACTTTTAGTTCCTTTTAAAGTGTTGTTCGAGTTCTCAGCGTAAGCCTGTTTCTTGGCTGGCGGGTATGGGTTTAGTGTGACCTGTTGTTGTTTATTATTTGTTGTTATTTGGAACTTGCTGCATAAAAAAACCGTGCCTGGGCACGGTTTTTTTATGCGCTGTGCGTGTTACACGTAAAACGATTTCAGCGGCGGAAAACCATTGAATTCAACGGCGCTGTAACTGGTGGTGTACGCACCGGTCGACAGCCAGTACAGGCGATCACCAATGGCCAGGTTCAGCGGCAGGCCGTACTTGTAGTTTTCGTACATGATGTCGGCGCTGTCGCAGGTCGGGCCGGCGATCACGACTTCTTCCATCTCGCCTTTCTTCTCGGTCCAGATCGGGAACTTGATTGCTTCGTCCATGGTTTCGATCAGGCCGGAGAACTTGCCCACATCGGTATAAACCCAACGCTCGACGGCAGTGCGGGATTTACGGGCAACCAGTACCACTTCGCTGACCAGGATGCCGGCGTTGGCGATCAGCGAACGGCCCGGCTCGAGGATGATTTCCGGCAGGTCATCACCGAAGTCTTCCTTGAGGAAGCGGATGATTTCTTCGGCGTAGGTTTCCAGGCTGTTGGTGCGGGTGATGTAGTTGGCCGGGAAGCCACCGCCCATGTTGATCAGCTTCAGGTGGATGCCGTCTTCTTCCTTCAGACGCTCGAAGATCACTTTGACCTTGGCGATCGCGGCGTCCCAGACGCTGATGTCGCGCTGTTGCGAACCGACGTGGAACGAGATGCCGTAAGGCACCAGGCCCAGGTCACGGGCGAGGATCAGCAGGTCCATGGCCATGTCGGTCTGGCAGCCGAATTTGCGCGACAGTGGCCAGTCGGCGGTGGTCGAGCCTTCGGTCAGGATGCGCACATAGACTTTGGCGCCCGGTGCGGCCTTGGCGATGTTGCGCAGGTCGGCTTCCGAGTCAGTGGCGAACAGACGCACGCCCTTCTCGTAGAAGTAGCGAATGTCCTTGGATTTCTTGATGGTGTTGCCGTAGCTGATCTGGTCCGGGCTGACGCCACGGCTCAGCACTTTGTCCAGCTCGTAGATCGAAGCGATGTCGAAACTCGAGCCTTTCTCTTTGAGCAGGTCGATGATCTCGACGGCCGGGTTGGCCTTGACCGCGTAGTAGACCTTGGCGAATTCGAAACCGGCGCGCAGGTCATCATAGGCCTGGGCGATCATCGCGGTGTCAATCACCACGAACGGGGTTTCCTGTTTGTCGGCGAACGCCTTCATTTTCTGAAAGGTTTCGCGCGCGAAATAGTCTTCGACCTGGATCGACATACTTGGGAGCTCCTATGGGCAAACTCGTGAAATCAATGGGTGCAAATGAACGCCCTCCGTATCCCCACTTTGGTTCGCCTACTTCCCAAGGCATGTCGCCGAAAGCAAAAAGGCCATGGGAAATGTAGCTTTCTTTCCCTTGGCCTTGCTGTCTCGTCGTCAGTACTTGAGCCGGATGGATCGTTTCCAGCATGGACGTTCGGCGCGAACTTTAGGGCGTGAGGGGCCTGAGATCAACTAAAAATGTCGCGTTTTTGCACGCTTCTGACGTGCGTCGCGGATATCACTCTTTGTAGCCGACCGAGATGACGGTCAGATGTTCCGCAATAATTTTCAGGTGTTAAAAATACCTGCACGTTCGAAGCTGATGCGCGCCAATTCATCGATAAGTACGATCACTTCAACATCGGCGACGTTGGCGGCGAGAAGGGCAGGTGATGGGGAAGTTGCTGGTTAAGGCTGACATCCGCGGAGGGGGTCAGCCTTCTGATGTGTTGATATTTCTTGCCGGCTCATGGCAGGCAAAAAAAAACACGGCTTTGAGATCCTGCGATCGAAAAAAAGGGCTGTCGAACAGCCCTTTTGCGTTTGATCAGGCCACCGCCTCGGCCGGTGACACGATATTGGTCTTCATTCCGCGTGAACGACCCGAACTCAGGTAAGCCGCAATCGATTCCTGAGTCACTTCGCCCAGAAACACCCGCTCGGCATCCATCACCGGCAACCACGAACGATTGAACTCGTACATCCGCGACAACAGGATGCGCAAATGCTCGTCGTAGGCCGCCGTGGCGTTGAACTCGCGCAGGAACTGCGCGCAGGTACCGGTCTGACGATGCAGGTCACGACGGCGCACATAACCCAGTGCCTTGTTCTCGGCGTCAGTGACGACGACATAGCGACGGTCATGTTCGTCCATCAACTCCAGCGCATCGGCCACCGGGGTTTCCGGGCTCACCGAAGGCGCGTTGTCCGCGGCGTCCTCGGCTTTCACCAGCAACAGGCGTTTGAGGGTACTGTCCTGGCCGACAAAGTTGCTGACAAAGTCGTCCGCCGGATGGGCGAGCAGGGTGTCCGGGTGGTCGATCTGCAACAGCTTGCCGGCGCGGAAGATTGCGATCTTGTCGCCGAGCTTGATCGCTTCGTCGATGTCGTGGCTGACCATGATCACGGTCTTGTTCAGCGCGCGCTGCATCTCGAAGAACTCGTTCTGGATCATCTCGCGGTTGATCGGGTCGACCGCGCCGAACGGTTCGTCCATCAGCAACAGCGGTGCATCCGCCGCCAGCGCACGGATCACGCCGATCCGTTGCTGTTGGCCGCCGGACAATTCACGCGGGTAACGATGCAGATATTGCTTGGGTTCAAGCTTGATCATGCTCATCAGTTCGCGGGCGCGGTCGTGGCATTTCTGTTTGTCCCAGCCGAGCAGTTTCGGCACGACGACGATGTTCTCTTCGATGGTCATGTTCGGGAACAGACCGATCTGCTGGATCACGTAACCGATGTTGCGGCGCAGGGTCACTTCGTCGAGGTCGCTGGTGTCTTCGCCGTTGATCAGGATCTTGCCCGAGGTCGGCTTGATCAGGCGGTTGATCATTTTCAGCGTGGTGCTTTTGCCGCAGCCCGATGGCCCGAGGAACACACAGATTTCGCCTTCATTGACGGTCAGGCTTACCGAGTCCACGGCGTTCACATCTTTGCCGTTGCTTTGGAAGGTTTTGCTGAGGTTTTGAAGTTCGATCATTTGAGGAGTCCTTTTGGAGTCAACGAGCGTTGCAGCCATTGGAGAAACAGGTCAGCGAAAATGGCCAGAAGACTGACCAGCAGCGCGCCGACGATGAGCATCGACATGTCGCTGCGGCTGATGGAGGCGAGGATCAGCACACCGAGGCCGCCGGCGCCGATGGTCGCGGCGATGGTCATCACGCCGATGTTCATCACCACGGCGGTGCGCACGCCGGCGAGGATCACCGGCACGGCGATCGGCAACTCGACCATGCGCAGGCGCTGGCCGAAGGTCATGCCGATGCCGCGTGCGGCTTCACGGATGCCCGGCTCGACGCCGGTCAGGGCGAGGTAGGTGTTGCGCATGATCGGCAACAGTGAATAAAGGAACACGGCGGTGATCGCCGGCATCGGACCGAGGCCCTGGCCGAATTTCGAGTAGAACGGCAGCAGCAGGCCGAACAGGGCAATCGACGGCACGGTCAGCAGCACCGTGGCGCTGGCCTGCAAGGGACCGGCGAGGCTCGGGAAGCGCGTCATCAAAATGCCCAGCGGCACGCCGATGAGGATCGCCAGACTGACGGCGATGCCGACCAGGGTGATGTGCTGCCAGGTCAGGTGCATCACCTGCTGCCAGTCGAGGTGGGAAAAGGCGTTCAAAAATTCCATGACTTTTCCTCCTTTAGTTCAGTGGGTGCTGGCGCAGGAAATCGGCAGCGACTTTCGACGGGCTCTCGTGATCGACATCGACGCGCGCGTTGAGCTGGCGCATGGTTTCGTCGTCGAACAGCTCGGCCAGCGGCTTCAGTTGTTCCGCCAGTTGCGGATGCGCATCGAGGTAGGCCTGACGCACGACCGGCGCAGCGGTGTAGTCCGGGAAGTAATGCTTGTCGTCTTCCAAAAGCTTCAGGCCGAAGGCGTTGAGGCGACCGTCGGTGGTGTAGACCAGACCGGCAAACACCTGACCGTTACGCAGTGCGGTGTAGACCAGCCCGGCGTCCATTTGCCGGATGTTCTGGCGGGTCAGGTTCATGTCGTACAGCTTGACCATGCCATTGAGACCGTCGGAGCGGTTGGCGAACTCGGTGTCCAGCGCGACCAGGTGATTGGTCTTGGCTTCAGCCTTCAGCACGTCGTTCAACTGGCTGATGTTGCTGATCTGCGGATATTCCTCAGCGACTTTTTTTGGCAAGGCGAGGGCGTAGGTGTTGCTGAATTTCGACGGAGTGAGCCAGGCCAGGCCTTTTTTTGCGTCGAGTTCTTTCACCCTTGCGTAGGACTGTGCGCTGTCGAGTTTTTCGGTGACGTGGTTGTAGGCCACCAGCGACACGCCGGTGTATTCCCAGAGCATGTCCAGTTGCCCGGTTTCGTGGGCGCTGCGGGCCAGGTTACTGCCCAGACCACCAGTGATCTGCGCGTCGTAGCCTTTGCTGCGCAGGTATTGTGCGGTGATTTCCGCAAGCAAGGTCTGCTCGGTGAATACCCGGGCGCCGAGGCGAATCACCGGTTTGTCGGCGGCTTGGGCGATGCCTGCGAACAGCAGCACGCAGCCCAGAATCAAACTGAGTCTTTTCATAAATATTCCTTTGCAAAGCCTCAAGACGGGCGCAAACCGCGTTCCAGCCAGAGACGGCTGGCAAGGGTGACCACGCCATCGAGCAGCAGGGCCAGCAGCGCGGTGCACGCGGCGCCGAGCAGAAGTTGCGGCTGATTGTTCAGGGCGATGCCGGGGAAGATCAGGCTGCCAAGGCTGTTGGCGCCGATCAGGAAGGCCAGCGGCGCGGTACCGACGTTGATCGCCAGGGCCACTCGCACACCGCCGACGATGATCGGCACGGCGTTGGACAACTCGACTTTCCACAGCACCTGGTTTGGAGTCATGCCGATGCCGACGGCAGCCTCTTTCAGCGAGCCCTGGACGTTTTTCAGGCCTTCGTAGGTGTTGCGCACAATCGGCAACAGTGAAGCGAGGAACAGGGCGAAGATCGCCGGACCGCTGCCGATGCCGAGAATCCCCAGGGCAATCGCCAGTACGGCCAGTGGCGGCACGGTGTTGCCGATGTTGAAGATCTGCATGAAGCGTTCGGCGCGGCCGACCATGGTCGGGCGGCTCAGGAAGATGCCGGCGGGGAGGCCCACGATCAGGGCAGCCAGCATTGAAGCGAGGACGAGAATCAGATGAGCTTGCAGGTAAAACAACAAATCGTCGCGGTAGTGTTCAATCGTGTTGATGCCGATCCAGTGGACCAGCAGGGCCAGGAGCGCGATCACCACCGCACCTCCCATCAGCCCTTTGCCATAGCGGATAGCCACAGGCGGACTCCTTTTTTAGTCGGCGAACGCAGTCCCGTGTTCAGTGGCCGGGGTGGTCAATTTTGTTAGCCCAACTTCGGCGCCAGAAGTTCATATCCTGCGTTGCTGTTCCTCGCCATAGCGAGCTATGACTCGTCACAGCGCCTTGGCTATGAACTGCTGGCATCCAAATTTGAGCCAACAAAATTGACCACCCCGGCCACCTGCCAAGCCTTGGCTGCCGGGAGAGTCGTTCGCGAGAAGCGGCTTTTTTTCAGCCCGGCAAAAGCGGTCCGAAAGCGAGCCATGAGCGCAGCCTCGTCAGGCTAACTTGCTGATTTTTCAGCCCCTGACGAAAAGTCGTAACAGGGGATGGACGTCTCCGTGCTTTGAAAGGTTCCCATCTGAGGCAGCATTTGGCCACCCTTAATGTGCTCAACGGTTCGGTTATTGAATCGAGTTGGGCTATAATCGCCGCCCTTTTTTGAATCACCGCCAGGCGATTTCCCATGACCAGACAGGCCGCCGAAGTCGCGAAACGCCGCACTTTCGCCATTATTTCCCACCCTGACATTACCCTCTGAGTCAGGCTAAGACAGCCCCCGCCATATTCTCAAATAATCTACTGATTTCATTGATGAAATCAGCGGTGACCGCGACAATCTGAGACATCCGAAGACAAGCTGAGCCACTCGATCTGTGTACATGGCCGCGTACACAAAACAGCATTTCGGAACCTTCCAGAAAATTATGTACGCAGTCCGGAGAGCCCATGGCGATCTCAGACACCTGGCTGAAAGCCCATAGCGGCAAACCCCACGCCACACGCGAAGAGAAAGCAGACCGCGACGGGTTTGGTGTGCGCGTGACCCCGAAGGGGAAGATCACTTTTCAGCTGCGCTATCGCTATGACGGTCGGCCCTGTCGCCTTGACCTCGGCACCTATCCTTTGATGTCGCTCAAGGATGCGCGCGCAGAAACGCAGCGTCTGCGAGCGCAGCTGGAGCAGGGGCATGATCCGAGAGTTGTGAAGCAACTGGAGAAGCAGGCGATCCTCCAGGCCGATTCCGTAGAGTCTTTGTTTCGGCAGTGGTACGAGGCGTACTGCAAAGGCAACAAGAAGGGTCATCACGAAATCCTGCGCTCCTTCGAAATCCATGTGTTCCCGAAAATCGGCAAGCTCCCGGCTGGGAAAGTCACCCTGCACGAATGGCTGGCGCTTCTTGAGGGGCAGGCCAAAGCACGGCCTGGCATCGCCGAGCGCATCCTGGTCAATGCCAAGCAGATGCACAAATGGGGGGTGAAGCGCCAGTTGATCCCGTCGCACCCGCTATCGGAAATCAACGCCAAGGAAGACTTGCAGATCAAAAAGGTCGCCGGGGCGCGCTCCCTTTCCGATGATGAGATCAAGCTCGTATGGAAAGCCATGGAGCAATCGCGCATGGCGACCAAGAACAAGCTTTTCCTGAAGCTTTGCCTGATCTACGGATGCCGCAACAGCGAGCTGCGCCTGAGCGAAAAAAGCCATTTTGATTTTGGTAAGCAGGTTTGGACGGTGCCAGTCGAGAACCACAAGCTGGGTAAGGCATCAGGAAAGCCGCTGCTACGCCCAATCACTCCGGAGATTGAAGCGTTGGTCAAGCAGGCCATGGCGCTCAGCGCCGAGGGCAAGCACTTGTTCACGAACAGCGGAACGAACAAGCCGATGGGAATAGGGGCTCCCTTGCAGCTGCCCTACAACATCATGCAGTGGCTGCGGCGGCATGAGAAATATGAAATGCAGCACTGGTCGGTTCACGATCTGCGCAAAACGGCGCGCACCAATTTCTCAACCCTGACCGAGCCCCATATCGCCGAAATCATGCTCGGCCACAAGCTGCCGGGCAGCTGGCAGGTCTACGATCAGTACGACTATCTGGCGGAGCAGAAGGAGGCCTACAGCGCCTGGTGCAAGCGCCTGAAAAACCTCACCGAATAGCGGCTCACATGCCCTTCCAAAGGCCTCGGAATCGGCCTAGGATCGGGCAGGGCTGAAATTATACCCTTGACGGAATATTCACTTAAGGATATATTTAATCATGGCGTGGCATATCGAATTTTGTGACGAATTTGAGCTGGAATTCGAGGCCATGGCTGAGGCGGTCCAGGACGAACTGCTGGCGCAGCTCAAGGTACTTGAGCGGTTTGGCCCGGAGCTGGGGCGACCTCATGTGGATACGCTCAACGGATCGAAGTACGCCAATATGAAAGAGCTGCGTTTCAAGGCTGACGATGGGGTCTGGCGCGTGGCCTTCGCGTTCGATCCCGAAAGGAAGGCCGTCGTACTGGTCGGTGGTGACAAGTCAGGCGGCAGCGAGAAAAAATTCTACAAGGCTTTAATCAAGAGCGCAGATGCCCGCTTCGACCGGCACCTGAGCACGTTGAAGAAAGGGTAAGGCAATGGCTAAGTCACTCGACCAGGTTATGAAAGGGCTTCCCGCTGCGCGCAGGCAGAAAATCGAGCAGCGCGGCGCAGAGCTTATCCAGGAACAGATGACCTTGCAGGAGTTACGCAAGGGGCTAAACCTTACGCAAGAGGCAATGGCCGATCTTCTCGATGTAAAACAAGGAAACGTCTCCAAAGTGGAGAAGCGCACCGACATGCTGATCTCCACGCTGCGCGAGTACGTCGAAGCCATGGGGGGAACGCTAGAGCTGGTAGCCCGTCTTCCAGGACGCGCCCCGGTGAAGCTGGAAGGTTTCCGCGACCTCCACGCAGAGCACAAGTAAGCGAGGCGCACCGCGCCGACTGCCAGAGCGCCTTTTCTTGCCCGCAAGAGGTTAAAGAGCATGGCCCGCATGAACCTTCTTAAAGCCGCTACCCTTGGTTTTCTGCTGAGCTTGAGCCCCCTCGCAGGAGCCGCCGCAGAAAATACCAGTCCCTATGCTGCGCCGCATCGAATGACAAATGGGACATGGAAATTTATGCCAACACCCAAAGTGGAACTTGGGCTTTAGTCGGAAAAAGCAAAAAACCTGATGCGAAAAAATTCCAGCTTTGCTACATCGCACAAGGGCTACCCAATACACCTTTTACGCAGGAAGTCTGGTATAGGAAATATTTCCAGGTGGCCGCACTGTAAGTTTTTCAGTGCAGTAACTTTCGGTAGAAGCATGGAGCGGGAGAAAACAAATGACCTCCACAATCTTTTGAAAACTGCATTCTTTACTTCTCTACTGACGTTGGCCACCCTAGCCCAACCGCACGACCGCCGTCCCAGACACTTATCTCCCACCTGAACGGGTAACACCGTCAGAACACATTGCGTGTGCGCTCACGTTCGCGCTGCTCCCACTCGGAAATATCGCCAGCGTCCCATAGATTGCAGCTTCCCGCATGCTTCATGCAGGGGGCGGGGAACGGATTCACCATCCGCTTCATGCGACGAAACAGTGTTCGGCTAGAGCAGCGGAAGCGTTCACAGAGATCCTGTGTAGAGTAATAGGCAACCATGTCAAATCCCCCGTGTGGGAACATGGCACCACCTTATCCCAGAGCAACATACTGACCGCCTCTCGCGTTCCTCTTGGGGCGCATTCGGATCAAGAGGAATTGGCGCGGATCGACAAGTAATCGTCAAAGAAAAATCTACAACTATAGAGTGTAAAAATTAATAGTTTATAAACTGATCAGGGTTCATCATGAAGATATAAATAATAAAATATTCTATTTGGGGAAAGAGACACGCGGTGATGCAAATCATAATCAGAGGGGAGATGACCGTCGCCCAATTGCGCCAGGCATTCTATGAAAAGCTCCATGAGCTGGAGAATGATTACAATGTTAAGCATCTCAAAAACGTGACCCTTTACGTCAATCCCATAAACGAATTTGGTGAAGAGGTCGTGCCGCGCAACAAACTGGGGCAGCAGGTCAATAAGCTTCACAGTAACGGGCCGTACCGGAGTGCTGCCGAAGATTACAAGCTTTAACGGGGATTAATTATTAGGGGATTGATATTGCCATGGAGTTTCCACGATACGTGAATATAGAACAGGCCAGAGACGTACTTGCCAATAACGGGATTGAGCTCACCCAGAGACAAATCAAGCGCGCCGCAGATCCCGATGCACATGGAAAACGTAAGCTGCCATTCTTCGTTGATCCCATCGATGGAAGGCTAAAAATAGACAAAAATCTGCTGGTAGAGATTTATAACACTTGTCAGGTAAACGCCAAAAATAACGCGCATATAAATGCAGAAAGCCTTAAGGGAGTATTTGACCGGAATGGCTAAATACGATATGACGAATCATGTCCGATATTCGAAAAAGAACAAGCAAAAATGGGATTGTGTATCAAGTTCGGTACGCAGATAAATCCTCATCCACCGGATACGCATACAAATCTTTTGGTCTTCGCAAGGAAGCCCAAGCATTTGTAGAAAGTCTTTCCGCTCGAAAACACCTGAACAAAAAAATAAGCACTGTTGATGCCGCCGTACAATCCTGGCTGAACATATGCGAAGCTGAGGGGCGAGATGGTAGAAAGCCTGTTTCATCGGCAGTCATGAAGCTATACAGCCGCCGCGCCGAAATCATCAATGAATATCATTGGGGGAAAACGCTACAAGACATCACAAAACCGGACATTGTGAACTTTCGCAGTTGGTTGCTTAATCAATATAGTCGCGATCAGTCAAGAAAGGTTTTGAGCTCTTTGCATTCTGTAATGTTGGAAATGGTCAGTCGCGGCCACATTGGCCATGACCCGGCGTTAGGCGTACGTATTCAGGCTGACACGCCGGAGATTGAAATCCCCAGCCATGCAGAGGTTAAGAAAATTCTTCGTGCCGCAGATGAGTTATCGGCAGACTCGCATTCTCAAATTCGGGATGCCTGGAAGCGGTATCGCCCGATGATCTATCTGGCTGTGGCATCGGGCATGCGCCCCCAAGAGTATGTGGCCCTTCCCCGACGCGACGTTTTAAATAACGGTATCCGCGTAAGTCAGGCTATGGATCGTTCTGGAAAAATAGGCGATCCCAAAAGCCGCGCTGGTCACCGTGTGATCGACGTGGGACCGGAGGTCATGACCATGATCCGGGATTTCATGGGGAAGGAGGGTCGTCCTGACGATCTAGTGTTTGGCACACGCACAGGCAAACCGATGCAGTTGGTTCCTTTTCGGGCCAGCGCTTGGGCTCCCGTTATGAAGAAAGCGGGCTTGATGGTGAAGGATAGCAAGACAAGTGTGGAGCGCCCCAAATACACCCCTTATGCACTGAGACATTTTTTCGCTTCATGTCTGCTAATGAAAAACTGCGACATCAAGTATGTCCAAGCGCAGATGGGGCATGCACGTGCTGCTATTACCCTGGACACCTATGGTCATCTATTGCCCTCAATCGATGACGCTCGCGCCGCCACAACCCGCGCCCTCGTTGGTGAATTATTGAGTGCCTAGTAGAGGCTTGTGGCGAATTTGTGGCCAAACCATCCTATCTATTTGAAAATCATAAACAAAAAGTAGCCTTCCAAGCTGGCTATGAGGGTTCGATTCCCTTCACCCGCTCCATCAATTAAATCAATGAGTTAGACGAGTATTGCGGAAATAAAACGGCCCCTTGGGGCCGTTTCTGCCACAAAATGCCACACGCTGAAACCCGCAGGAATCCGCGATTGTCCGCCGTGGGCATTTTGAGTTTGTGGCGAGCTTGTGGCGATTCCTCAGTCACACACTCCCATCGCCGTCATGTCAGAGCTTTCAGCCAACTGGCGGGAAGCCTACATTCGCCGTTGGCCGTTCCCCGATTTTCCCCTATTCTCTCAAGCTCAAAATAGGGGCCGGTGAAATGCCTGAAGACATAATGACCCTGAAGGAAGTGGCCGAGTACCTGAAGCTTGCGGAGAAGACGGCATACCGTCTTGCCGCCGACGGGAAGATCCCCGGCTTCAAGGTAGGGGGTAGCTGGCGGTTCCGGAAAGCCGCTATAGAAGACTGGATCGACCAGCAAACGACCAAAAATCGCACTTGAGTTGGGGTGGACAAGCTTTGTTACTGGACAACAGAAATAACGGCCATGTAGGGAACACGCTGCGGGAACACCTGGCCGCAGGATCGAAGCTATCCGTGCTTTCAGGCCTGTTCACCATCTATGGCTTCTCGGCGCTCAGGAAGGAGCTCTCTCGCATCGACGGCGCAAGGCTGCTGCTCTCCAGTTGGGAAGGCTCACCTCTCCAGGAGCTCATCGGGTCGGATGCCGACCTGCGCCTCGTGAACCAGCTCGACCAGAAGCGTATCGCCAGAGAATGCGCCAAATGGCTCGCCAGCAAGGCCGAGGTACGGTCAGCCAATGCGGCCCAGAATATGTTCCTTGTCGAAGACGGTAGCCAGGGAAGCTTTGCCATTCATGGCAGCTCTGCCTTCACTCCTGCCGGTCTGGGAGAGGTGCAGGCCGATACCCCGCTGATGAATACCGGCATCAACGAGCCAGAAACGACCAAGCAACTGCTGTCCTGGTTTAACTCTGTCTGGGCGGACGCTCCTAAAGCCCGAGACATCAAGGACGAGCTCCTTGAGAAGCTGGAGTTCATCGCCGCCGATCAGCCGGGCGACTTCATTTACTTCCTGACGCTCTACAACATTTTTAAAGACTTCCTCGATGACATCGACGAAGACAGCATCATCAAGACAAAGACCGGGTTCAAGGACACCCTTGTCTGGAACAAGCTTTACAAGTTCCAGAAGGACGGTGTGCTGGGTGCTATCGACAAGCTTGAGAAGCACAACGGCTGCATCATCGCCGACAGCGTCGGCTTAGGTAAGACCTTTGAAGCGTTGGCCGTCATCAAATACTACGAGCTGCGCAATGACCGTGTGCTGGTGCTGTGTCCGAAGAAGCTCCGGGATAACTGGACGATCTACACCGTCAACGACAAGCGCAACCTGCTTGCCCAAGACCGCTTCAACTATGACGTACTGAACCATACAGACCTGTCGCGCACGAAAGGCAGCTCCGGCGAGATCAATCTCGAAACCCTTAACTGGGGAAATTACGACCTCATTGTCATTGATGAGTCGCACAACTTCCGTAACAACAACCCCACCAAAGGCACCAAAAACCGCTATAGCCGCCTGATGGAGGACATCATCCAGTCAGGCGTGAAAACCAGAGTGCTGATGCTCTCCGCCACGCCGGTGAACAATCGCATGAACGACCTGAAAAATCAGGTCGCCTTCATCACCGAGGGGCGCGACGATGCCTTCAGCGATGTAGGCATCAAGAATGTGGAAAGCACGCTGCGCCTGGCGCAGAAGCAGTTCAACCAGTGGGTCAAGCAACCGCCTGAAAACCGCAGTGTGGCTTCCTTGCTGGATACGATGAGCTTCGACTATTTCAAGCTGCTGGATATCGTCACCATTGCGCGCTCCCGCAAGCACATTCAGAAATATTACGGCACGGCAGACATTGGCGAGTTCCCTGTGCGGCTGCCACCACAGAACATCTATGCCGATCTCGATTCAACGCACGAATTTCCGCCGCTGAAGGAAGTGAACAAAACGATCCGCAGGCTTTCGCTAGCGGGCTACTCGCCTATGAAATTCGTCCGGACTGACAAGAAGGATGAGTACGCCCGTCGCTATGACAATGCTGTTGGCGACGGCAAGAGCGTTTTCAAGCAGGTTGACCGGGAGGAAAGCCTGATCCACCTGATGCGGGTGAATTTGCTCAAGCGCATGGAAAGCTCGATCAACTCATTCACACTCACCTCGCAAAAGCTCCTGGCTCAGGTCGAAGTGTTGCTGCAAAAGATCGAAGCCCATGAAAGCGGCGACATCGAAGCCCTGAATATCGAGGATATTCACGACTTTGAAATGGACTCGCCCGAGCTTGAGCCTTTTATGATCGGCAACAAAACCCGTGTCCTGCTCCAGGACATGGATCTCATCCGGTTCAGGCAGGAGCTTGAGGCTGATCGGCTCTTCCTGACCTCTATCGTCGAGTCCGCGCAAACAGTTGACGAACACCGCGATGCCAAGCTGGAAAAGCTAAAAGAGGTCATTGCCAAAAAAGTCCGGGAACCACTAAACCCCGGAAACAAGAAGGTTATCGTCTTCACGGCCTTCGCCGATACCGCGAAGTATCTCTACGCCCATCTTGTCGATTGGGCGCGGGACGAGCTGGGAATCCACAGCGCACTTATTACCGGCGGCGGCACCAACAAAACGACCCTGGCCGGGGCGGGCTCGGATCTGAACAATCTCCTGACGGCTTTCTCCCCTGTGTCGAAAGAACGCGGAAAGATCGATCCCGACGCCAAGGCTGAGATCGATCTGCTGATTGCTACTGACTGCATCAGCGAGGGGCAAAACCTTCAAGACTGCGACACGCTCGTCAACTACGACATTCACTGGAACCCGGTTAGGATCATCCAGCGGTTTGGTCGTGTTGACCGCCTGGGCTCGAAAAACACGAAAATCCAGCTCATAAACTTCTGGCCGAATATGGAGCTGGACGAGTACATCAACCTCGAAGCCAGGGTGGCGGGCCGCATGATGCTTCTGGACGTCTCGGCCACGGGCGAGGAAAACGTCATCGACGCCAACGCCCAGGAAATGAACGACCTGGAGTATCGCCGCACGCAGCTTCAGCAGCTCAAAGATGCCGTGGTCGATCTGGAAGACATGGCGGGCGGCGTCTCCATCACGGATTTAACCCTGAACGACTTCCGCATGGATCTTTCAGGCTACATGAAGAAGGGCTTGCACCTGCTGGAGCAGGCTCCACACGGCCTATACGCCGCCGTCACCATTGATGCAGACCTTAAGGCTGATGGCCTCAAGCCTGGCGTAATCTTCTGCTTGAAGAGCATCAGGGATGGTCATCGGGCTGTCCAGGTGGATGATAACTATCCGCTTGCGCCATATTTCCTGGTCTATGTCTCCGACGAAGCTGTCGTCGAGCTCAACTTCACGCAAAGCAAGAAGGTGCTCGACCTGCTGAAGAAACACGGCCTCTCGGCAACATCCGTCGATAGTGAGGCTGCCGGGCAGGTAAACGACCGTACAAGGAATGGTTCCGACATGGAACAGTACCAACAATTGCTGGCTGTCGCGGTGGATAGCATTGCAGGCAAGAGCGAAGAGAAAGGTGTGCAAAGCCTCTTCACTAGAGGAGGTACAGTGCTGACCGCGACGAGCAGCCAGGGCATTGAGGATTTCGCCGTTGTAACCTACCTCATCATCACGGACGCTCCGTAAGGCAAGGAAACGCTATGACGCCAGGAACACTGGAAGCCTTCATCGACCATCTTTCAGTTCCCAGATCCTGTGAATTGAACAAACCCGTTTTCAAGAAGCTCTTTCTCGAAAACGGAGTGCTGGACATCGCCGATAAAACGGCCCTGAAGGATGATGTCGATAAGATACGTTGGCTCTACACCCTAAAAGCCGCCACGATCAACGTCGCTTCCTATGTTGATAGCGATCGCGACTTCTCTGAAATAGCGGTTCTCCAGGTGGAGTTGACATCGGCTAAGCGGCTGAAGCGCATCGCGAATTTTATGCAGCGGTCGATCCCATACCCTCTCGTCCTGCTGTTCAGTCAAGGCAACCAGATATGCCTCAGCCTCTCCGACAAGCGCATCAACCAGGCTGACAAGGAAAAATGGGTTGTCGAAGCCCCCCTTTACACGGATTGGATAGACCTTGCCGCGCCAACAGCGGCGCAGGCAGGCTTTCTGGAAGACTGCAATATCAACAGCTTTTCCTTCACCAATTTCCTTAGTTTCTATAAAAGCCTGACTGAACGTGTCATAGCTATTAACTGTGCCGCCCATAGCGGACGCTATGAGCGGGACGTAGGCGATAATATAGAAAATAAATCCAGTGAGAGCCGTCTTGAGCGGCTCCGTGAGCTTGAAAAGCTCAACCTGCAAAAGACAGAGATCGCCAATAAGCTGAAAAAAGAGAACCAGATGGGGCGGCAGGTTGAGCTGAATACCAAGATCAAACAGATCAATGACGTAATTGAAAAAATTAGAGAGAGCATTTAATGAACAAGGCCGCTATGGATAAAGTGACCCTACATGACGGTGAAAGCGCGAATATCGTCGCCGAAAATGTCAAGCAACTCAAAGGTATATTTCCCGAAGCCTTTGGCGATGGCTGTGTAGATTTTGAAACGCTGCGGCAATTACTGGGTGATGCCGGGGTCATTGACGAAGGTGATGAGAAGTACGGACTGAATTGGCACGGAAAAAAGAAGGCCAGACAAATAGCACTCACACCATCTACTGGCACGCTATTGCCATGCCCAGAGGAAAGCGTTGATTGGGATACGACCAAGAATCTCTTTATCGAAGGAGACAACCTTGAGGTATTGAAGCTCTTGCAAAAGAGCTATGCAGGCAAGGTTAAGATGATCTATATCGACCCTCCCTACAATACGGGAAAGGAATTTATTTATCCCGATAGATTTCAGGATAATCTTGACACATATCTAAAATATACAGGTCAGGTTGATGACGAGGGAGTAAAGTTTTCTAGCAATACAGAAAGCTCAGGCAGGTATCATACAAACTGGTTGAGTATGATGTATCCAAGATTGAAGCTTGCCAAAAGTTTGTTGGCTCATGATGGAGCAATATTTATATCAATTGACGATAATGAGCTAGCTAATCTTCAAAAGATATGCGACGAAATATTTGGAAGAGAAAACTTTCTGGGGAATGTGGCTGTAGTTAGTAATCTTAAAGGTAGGAGTGATGATAAGTATTTTGCCACGGCTCACAACTATATGGTTGCTTATTCCAAGGGAGGCTTCGTCTCTAGAGGGGTTCCGTTACCGGAAAGCTATTTAGAGGAGTATTCTGAGGTTGATAAAAATGGCAGAAAATATCGTTTACAAGGACTAAGGAAGCGGGGCTCTGGAGCAAAGAGAGAAGATCGACCGAATATGTACTACCCGTTCTATGTCGATCCGAAAGATGGCCAAATATCATTGGATGGCGATGATAGATTTTCTGTCAAGGTTGTGCCTAAGTTATCTGATGATTCCGACGGCCGCTGGCGATGGGGAAGGTCTACCGCTTTTGAGAGACTAGATGAGCTAGTTGCTAAACCTGTTGGAAAAGAAAAGAGATGGGATGTTTTTCAAGTCGATTATGCTGACACTAGCGATGGTGAAAAACGTATAAAGCCAAAATCAGTTTGGATTGGCCCAGAATTCGCAAACGAAGCTGGGACTCTTGAGGTAAAAGAGCTTATTGGGAAAGGCCTTTTTGATACTCCAAAACCTGTAGCGCTTATAACCTATATACTTGAGCAGACTGTCAATGATGAAGACATTGTGTTGGATTTTTTTGCTGGCTCTGCAACAACCGCGCACGCGGTGCTTCAGTTTAACAAAGACAATGAATCATCAGTAAGATACGTATGTGTTCAATTACCAGAAAAAGTAGACGAATCAAGTGCGGCATTCAAGGCTGGCCATTCAACTATATCAGAGATATCACTGGCAAGAATTAAGGCGGCGGCTCGGCAGATAAACTCTGATCTATCCGAGTCTTTTGGTGATAGTGGGGTTAAAGTTTTTAAGCTTGCAAATTCCAATATCAAGGCTTGGAATCCAGATCGTGCCGATCTTGAGGAAACACTGCTTTCTCATCAGGAGCATTTAATCGAGGGACGCTCTGAGCACGATGTTCTTTATGAGCTTCTAATCAAGCGCGGTATCGATCTGGCTGTGCCAATCGAAAGCAGGAATGTATCTGGCAAAGAAGTCTACAGCATTGGCTATGGTGTATTGTTTGCGTGCCTTGATGAATCTATCATCCAGGCCGATGTTGAAAATATTGCCCAGGGAATTCTCAAATGGTACGGAGAACTGAGTCCGTCCTCAGATACGCATGTCTTTTTCCGTGACAGTGCATTCAGTGATGACATAGCGAAGACCAACATGGCCGCCATTCTGGAACAGAACGGTATATCCCATGTTCGCAGCTTGTAAGGAGAGTCACTGATGAAGCTGCATTTTGAAGACAATCTTGACTATCAGATGGCGGCAATAGAGTCCGTCGTCAGCCTTTTTAAAGGGCAGGAAATCTCGCGCTCGGAATTCACGGTAACCTATCGTCCTGAATCCGGGCCGCAGTCCTCACTTGGTCTGGCGGAAAATGAACTTGGTGTTGGCAACCGCCTGCAACTGGTTGATGAAGAACTTCTCGACAATTTGCATGCGATCCAGCTCGCCAATGGTCTACGCCCTGCTGGTAATCTCGCCAGCGGCGATTTTACGGTAGAAATGGAAACGGGCACAGGTAAAACCTATGTTTATCTGCGCACGATATTTGAACTGAATAAGAATTACGGCTTT
Source organism: Pseudomonas sputi (assembly GCF_021603585.1). Classification (GTDB taxonomy): domain Bacteria; phylum Pseudomonadota; class Gammaproteobacteria; order Pseudomonadales; family Pseudomonadaceae; genus Aquipseudomonas; species Aquipseudomonas sputi. The sequence continues at coordinate 104,511 of NZ_BQHI01000014.1, forward strand.
ACAAAGTTTGTAATTGTCGTGCCTTCTGTTGCGATTAAAGAAGGCACGAATAAAACCCTTAAGATTACACGCGACCACTTCGAGAATCTGTATCCCAAGGCGAAAGGCTACGAGTATTTCCTGTACGACTCATCTAAGCCTGGGCAAGTGCGTAGTTTCGCCACCAGCTCCAATATCCAAATCATGGTGACGACTGTTGGTGCTATCAACAAAAAGGACGTCAACAATCTCTATAAAGAGCATGAAAATACAGGCGGCGAAAAGCCTATCGACCTGATCAAGGCCACTAGCCCGATCATTATTGTGGACGAACCACAAAGCGTGGACGGTGGCCTGCAAGGACAGGGCAAGAAGGCTCTGGATGCCATGAGCCCACTCTGCACCCTGCGCTATTCAGCGACGCACGTCGATAAGCACCACATGGTTTATCGTCTCGATGCAGTCGATGCCTATGACCAGGGCTTGGTCAAACAGATCGAGGTTGCCTCCCTCCAAATCGAGGGTGGAAACAACAAGCCTTATATAAAGCTCGAATCCACCCATAACCGTAAAGGTTCGATCACTGCAAAAATAGAAATCGATGTGCAGCGTGGAAAGAAAATCAGCCGCGAGACACTGACGGTTGAAGATGGTGACGATCTGGAGCAGATTGCTAATCGTGCCATTTATGAAAACATGCAGGTTGGAACCATCACCTGCGGCAAGGATAACGAGTCAATCCAGATCAAAGGTCCGGGCATTGATCAGGTTTTGAGTTCCGGCGAAGCCATTGGGGCTGTGAGTCCGGATGAAATCAAGCGCCTGATGATCCGGCGCACGATCAAGGAGCATCTAGATAAGGAGCTGACCTTCGCTGCCAACAAGCAGCCTATTAAGGTCTTGAGTCTGTTCTTTATCGATAGCGTTGAGCATTACCGCCAGTACGACGAAGACGGAAACGCAGTCAAAGGCAAATATGCCACGATGTTTGAAGAGGAATATACCAAGCTCGCGAAGTCCAGCGACTACCAAAGCCTCTTCAATGAAATTGATCTGGAAACAAATGCTTCCGAAGTCCATAACGGCTATTTTTCCATCGATAAGAAGGAAAGGCTTGTCGATACTGCGGAAAATAACCAGGCAGGTCGTGATAACTCTGAGCGTGCCTATAACCTGATTATGCAGGAGAAGGAAAAGCTGTTGAGCTTTGATACCAAGCTCAAATTCATTTTCTCCCACTCTGCCCTGAAAGAAGGCTGGGATAACCCAAACGTATTCCAGATTTGCGCGCTGCGCGATATGGGGTCGGAGCGTGAGCGCCGCCAGACAATCGGTCGGGGCTTGCGTCTCTGTGTCAACCAGGACGGGCAGCGCCTGCGCGGGTCTGACATCAACACGCTGACTGTCATTGCCACCGAGAGCTATGAAGAGTTTGCCGAAAATCTTCAGAGGGAAATTGAAGAAGATACCGGCATCCGCTTTGGTATTGTTGAATCTCACCAGTTTGCGACGGTGTTGATTGTCAACGACAAGGGCGAGGCGGCACCGCTGGGTGTAGGACAGTCCGACAAAATCTGGAAATTCCTGAAAAGCGAAGATTTTGTTGACGCTAAGGGCAAGGTTCAGGACAGCCTTCGTACGGCTTTGAAAGACGGCAGTTTCAAGCTGCCGGACGATATCAGGGCCGAGCTTGGTAGCAAAGCGGATGTCGCCGAAGAAGACATCCAGGGCATTCTTAAGAAGCTCGCTGGCAAACTCGATATCAAAAATGCGGATGACCGCAGAATTATTCGCACCCGAGAGGCCGTTCTTCAGAGCGAAGAATTCAAGGCTCTTTGGGAGCGTATCAAGTATAAAACCACATACCGTGTGGACTTCAACAACGACAAGCTTATCGCCGATTGTGCCAAGGCAATTCTGGACTGCCCGCCCATCACCAAAACCAGGGCGCAATTCCGGAAGGCTGACATTGCGATAGGCAAAGGCGGCGTTACGGCGGAAGAGACTGACGTCTCCCGTTTCACAACGATCCATGAGGATGACATTGAGCTTCCTGACATTATCACGGACTTGCAGGACAAGACGCAGCTAACCCGCAGCAGTATCGTCAAGATTCTCACTGAGAGCCGCCGTCTGCAGGACTTTGCCCGTAATCCGCAGCAGTTCATTGACTATGCCTCGGAGGCCATTAACCGTACCAAGCGGTTGGCCCTGGTCGATGGTATTAAGTACAGCAAAATTGGCGATGAACACTTCTACGCGCAGGAACTTTTCCAGCAGGAAGAGTTGAAAGGCTATTTGAAAAACACCCTCGAAACACAGAAGTCTGTCTATACGCATGTCGTTTATGACTCGGCAGGTGTAGAGAAGACCTTCGCCGAAGACCTGGAAAAGAACGAAGCCGTAAAGGTGTACGCGAAGCTGCCATCCTGGTTCAAAATTCCAACACCGCTGGGCACCTATAACCCGGACTGGGCGGTTGTCGTCGATGATGAAGGCAAGGAAAAACTGTACTTCGTGGTAGAAACCAAAGGCAGCACCTGGTGGGGCGATCTACGCCATGTCGAGGGCGCTAAAATTCAATGCGGCGAAAAGCATTTTGAAGAAATTGCCAGCGGCGATAACCCGGCCCAGTATATCAAGGCTATGGATATTGGCGGCATGCTGAAATATACGGAATAGAGGGAGGGGCATACGATGAGCAATGTAAATATAAAGAGAGCTGTCGAAAATATAAAATCTGGAACCACTGCTTATACTCCAATAATCGAAGTCATTGTAAATTCTATTCAGGCAATAGAAGCAAAAGCTGAGAACAGTGGGAAAATAAAAATCGTAGTAGAACGCTCAGATCAGGGGGAGCTTGACGGTTCACTGCCCGCCATAGAGAATTTTGAAATATCAGACAATGGAATAGGCTTTACTCCTGAGAATAGAGAGTCCTTTGACACTCTTTATTCGGATCATAAAATGCTCGACGGCGGCAAAGGTTTTGGAAGGTTTATTTGCCTTAAGTATTTTGAAAACCTGCACGTCGATAGTATCTACCAGGATGGTAGCTATTTTAAGAAGCGTAGTTTTTCAATGGGGAAGTCAAACGATATAATCGTAAATGAAAAAATAGTTGCTTCGGCTATTGAAAAGACGGGGGCAAGAATCAGACTTTCCTCGGTAAAAGATGGAAAATTTACAGATAAAAAGATAACAACGATTGCCAGAAATCTTGTTGAAAAGCTGTTGCCGTACTTTATTACGGATGGATATTTTTGTCCTGAGATAACTATAGAGGAGGCGGACGGCTCAGGTTCTATAGTGTTAAATGAGTTCATAAGCAATGAGCTTTCCGGTGTAATTAAAGAAGTTTTAGTGCCCAATAGTAAGCTCTCTCTAAAGGGCGTTATAAAAAATCAAGAATTCTCTGTTAGAGTTTTCAAGCTGTACTCTCCTAAAAGTCAGCGCAGTAAAATAAGCTTAGTCGCTCACAAGAGGGAAGTTACAGAAACCCCGATTCATAGCTATATTCCAGAATTCATAGAAGAGTTCTACGATAAAGACTCGACCGGCCAGTCTAATCGCGAACGAAATTTTATTATCAAAGCGTATGTTTTTGGTGAGTATTTAGATGGGAATGTGACCTTAGAGCGTGGTGGGTTTAACTTCCAAAAGGATAACGATGTTCTGCTTGGGATTTCCCAAGGTGAAATAGAGAAGGCAGCGGCGCAAGTTGCCATTCAAGCAGTCGGCGAAGATATACATGCTCGGCAGGATCGTAAATCCGAGCGAGTTAAATCCTATGTTGAAGAAGAAGCTCCTTGGCACCGAAATATTCTAAAAAGTATTGATTTGTCAGCCATGCCCTACAACGCGCCTCCAGCCGAAATTGAGTCATTACTACAGAAAGAAAAATATGAACGCGAGGTGACAATTAGGCGTGAGGTGGTGCAGCTTTTGGAAAAGGGGAGCATTGAAGAGCTAAAGGAAAATGTTACTAGAATTGTTAGCAAGATATCAGAGAGCAGTAAAAATGACTTAATTCACTACATTGCCTTGAGGCGGAATGTATTGGATGTTTTCAGGAAAAGCCTTGAAGTTGATCCGGATGGTAAATACTCCTCGGAAGGAGCTGTTCATGACATTATTTTTCCAAGGAAAAGTGATAGTGAAAAGGCTTCCTTTGAAGAGCATAATCTATGGATTATTGATGAGCGATTGAATTTCACAAACTATGTTTCATCCGACTTACCTCTCGGTGGTGGGAATATTGATAGGCCGGACTTGATTGTCTATGATAGGCGCGTGTTATTTAGAGGGGATAATGAAGTAGGAAATCCGGTAACTATATTTGAGTTTAAAAAGCCGCAGAGGGATGATTTTGTTAATCCTTCGTCTTCAGAAGATCCAGTTCAGCAGATAGTTCGGTATGTTAACCGTATAAGAGACGGCGAATATAAAACTCCTCAGGGGCGGAAAATACTTGTCGCTGAAAATACCCCATTTTATGGGTATGTTGTTTGTGACATTACGCCGAAAGTTGAGAAATGGTTAGAGCGAGAAAAAGACTTTAAACCTATGCCAGATCGTCTGGGCTGGTTTCAATGGCAGGGAAATATCAACCTGTACATAGAGGTTTTGAGCTGGGACAAAGTCCTTAAAGATGCTGACATACGCAATAAAGTGTTTTTCCACAAGCTTGGAATCTGATCTGCTGATTTTTTAGTCGGTTTTAGTCGGTTTTAGTCGGCTTTAGTGGAGAGACCGGTAGGTTTGCGAGATTTTTAAATTAAATATCCAGGACTAATACCATGGGCGAATCCCCTTTTCAGACATATGCCGATTTATTGATTAACGGGCGTGATGTTTCAGCGCAGTATTTGCAATCGTTCGTCTTGTCGATGCACGACGGCTATAATTACACATTTTCTGCCAATGAGTTATCCAGCCTCACTGAGGCTCACTTTTCCATTTTTGTAGAGTTGGCGAAATATTTCCGGTCTGAGGGGAGAGAAGATCTCCACTTCAAGGAAGTTTGCCGACAAATGATCGAGCGGCGGCCTGACTACACGCAGGAACCCGTTGGTTTGTACCCGTTTCCAGATCCGGAGTTCGTTTTTGTACCCGATCAGGCCGACCTTTCCGAGCATCTGCACCCATTGTTCGGTATCAATCTGGATATTGTGAATCCGGAATGGTCAGGTTCTTTATTCATGCTCAGCCCTTTGGAGCCCACCGAGCACCATCTTGTTGGCGCTGCAACAGAAGATACTGATTATCACTCGGCGTTGCTTCATACGAACTGGATCGGATTCAAGGTCGAGAATGGGCGTTACCGTCTCATGGGAGATCCTCGTTATTTCTTTCTCCATGACGATAATGAAAATCTACCTGACCCTTATCCAGAAGCTCGCTCCGAACTGGTTGATTATTACAAGCAGCAAAATGCCGCTTTTGCAGCAGCCCGTGAGGAATACAAACGAACAGGTCGCCTTTTTTGGCCGGACGGGCTTGTGCAGGGTCAGCAGTTGGATGACAGGGATAGGCGTACATTTGTCGAGCAAATCGGCGGCGATGTGGATTTGGACCACGTGTGGGGGGGTAGTATGTCATTGTACATTTCCGAATCCATGCATAACGGTATCACGCCCGTTTATCCCCGAAGCCCTGCTGGTAATCCCTTCTTTCATGTAGCAAGTGTGCCTGCTTATCACTATCAACAAATGGGTGCTGACAAAATAATCATGTTCTATGAACCCGTTGAGCAACTGGTTTTATTCACCTTCCATTGGGAACGGTTTCCTGGTTCAGAATTTTGAATGGTTGCCGAGCCTTGCGCGGCAATTAATCGCCCCGTGCAAGATCAGGACAGGCTTTGCTATATTCGAGCGCGCCCTACCAGGAGTTAAAACAGTGTCAAAATTGGCGGAATTTCGAGCTGCTGAGCGCGCGCTCCAGGAGCAACTTGCTCAACTGGAAGCGCTGAAAACCAATGTGGGCTTAAAGAAAGAAATCGAGTTCGAAGAAAAACTGACGAGCCTGATGCAGTCCTATGGCAAGGGTTTAAAGGACGTCATTGCCATCCTTGATCCTGCCCCGGCTAGCCGCAAGCAGGAGAAGGCCGTTGGCGCGCATCGGCGTCCGCGTGTATTGAAGCGCTACAAGAATCCTCACAGCGGCGAAGTGGTGGAAACCAAGGGCGGCAATCACCGCGTCTTGAAAGAGTGGAAAGCCCAGTACGGTGCCGCCACCGTGGAGGCCTGGCTCCAGGCCTGATTGGCAATCCGGAGCGGGCTTTTATGCCTGCTCCGAATGAGGGCTCAAGGGTGCAACGCTCTTGCGCTCATCACGCGGCGGATGTTCGCCAGCGAGGCGAGGGCACTCAGGCGTTCCTGACTTGTCCGGTCAGCACGAGCGGCTTCATTGAAGGCCTCGCGGTACAGCGCGCGCAGTTCGTGCTCAGGTTTTGCAGCCAGTTCAAAGATCGTCAGCAGTTTCATTTCAAATCTCCTTTTGCCTTTTTCGCCACCCTTCGTGACCTTGTGACGCTGTGCCTGCACAGGCGTCGGCTGCGCAGCACCCGTGAGGGCCGCAACGCTAAGAGGAGGAGTCATTGATGACTTGCAGCAGGCAGAGGCGACGTTTGTGCTACAGCCAAAACAAAAAAGGGCACGAGGCGTGACGATGGAAAAAGGAAGGTGAAGTGAAAGCCCTGATACAGCATCTGAACTGAACAAAACCATGGGCTGGCGAACCTGACGGCTGCGCCGCCAGGCCGTGCTCTATGCGCTTGGCCGCGCACCGTGCCAAGGGAAAGCCTTATCCCGGCCTATTCGGTAACGATCCCTTTCACGAAGAAAGCAAAGCGGCTAAGGGGTGCTACCCCTGGCGCAACGCAAGGGTAAAGCTTCGCCCCGATAAAGGGTTTCCCCGACCTTCCGCACCCATACGAAGACATGGGCTTGTGCAGGCCGGGTGATCCCCCTCCCTTTATCGGCCCCTTGCGTTTTACCTCCCCGGTCTCGCCGACGGGCAGAGGTGCATGTGCGACCTCACGCACAGCACCTCGAAGCCCTACAGGAGACGAAGACCATGACCACCGAGCCCAAAATTTACGTTGCCGACCTTGCCGCCTATAACAGCGGCTACCTTCACGGTGTGTGGATTGACGCGCTTGAGGATGTTGACGGCATCCAGGAGCAGATCAACGCCATGCTGGCCGCATCGCCCGTGCCGGATGCCGAGGAATACGCGATTCATGATTATGAAGGATTCGATGGTTATGCCTTGGGCGAGTACGAAGGGATTGATACCGCGCACGAGATCGCCTGTTTCATCGAGGAGTTCCCGGAATTCGGAAGCGGCCTGCTCAATCAGTTTTCGAGCATCGAGGAAGCCCGCAAGGCCGCCGAGGAGGATTACTGCGGCTGCTACTGCTCATTGGCCGACTACGCGCAGGAGCTTACGGAAGGCACCACCGAAATTCCCGACGCGCTGGCCTATTACATCGACTACGAAGCCATGGCTCGTGACATGGAATTAAATGGTGACGTGTTCATCATTGAGGCCGGTTACCGGCAGGTGCATGTGTTCTGGAATCGCTAACAGGCAGGAAAAGGACTTCATCATGGACTCTGTCCGCGAAACCTTCATCTGGCAAGGCCTCACTATAGAGGTCTTGCACACCCCGAACTGGTCGGAGACCTACCGCACCACCTATGGCCATGCTCTCTCCCATCTGCAAATAAGCGCGGCGGGACGGGCACCGCTGCCGATCAGCGCCACTGGCTATCGGTCGCACTTCGAGCGCGCCGACAACATCGAGGTAGAGGGCGGTGCGGTGGCCTATGTCCGGGCGTGGCTGGAGTACGCTGCCCAGTCTCCGAGCTGGTCAGAGGCGCACCAGAAGGCAAGGCAGCTCTCGCTGTTCTAAAAAAATCGGCCCTGCGGGCCGCATTTTCTTGAAGACTCCGCAATCCTCACCTTGCACTTTTGCGCGCCGCCTCAGGGCTAAAAAATCAGGCCATCCGCGTGTCTCACTAAGCGGCACATCGGCTGGGCGGCAGCGCCTTCGAGTTATAACACGATGCCCCGTTCAGCTTTTGATCGTCGAAGGGTGGAATACGCCGCTGGCTGCACCATACTTCAAAGCCAGAGTTCACCTTAACTCTCGTATGTCTTGGGTTTGTTGACCAGCCGCAACACACTTCACAGGAAGGTGATATGGCCGCAGAAGAGAGCGAGAAAATAGCGATTGTCGGCGGGGGGATCGCGGGTCTCTACTGCGCCTACATCCTTGGGAAACAGGGGAAAAAGGTCACTCTTTTTGAGGCGACCAACCGGTTCGGTGGACGGATTTTGACAGTCCGCCTACAGCAAGGGCCGGAGCCTCGTAACGCTGAAATCCAGGCCATTGTGCCGACCGGCGAGGAAGATCAAGACCCGGTTGACTATAAAAAGCTGGAGTTCTATGCAGAGTTTGGCCCCATGCGGGTGGAGCTGGATAAACAAATCCTTTTAAGGGGGCTCTTTGAGCACTTGGATATTAAGCCAGACGCCCGCAACGCAAAGGACAAAACAGAGGCATCGCTTGTTGAATTCCCTGCCTATGCCTCACCGGCCTCGGTCGGAGACCCAAGTTATGAGCTCCGGCCAGAAGAGGAAGGGAAAACACCACTTCAACTGATGCAGCTCGCCATGCTGCGCATCATGATGAAGGTTGAACTCTCGGAAGACGATGATAGCTACAAGAAGTTTCGGGATGATCTGATTTCCGATATCCAGCTCGCCGCAGCGACCGGGGAAGATATTCTCCCGGTTTACATGGACTGGGTTCGTACCCTTAGACCGGACCAACACATCGCCATCCAGTTCTATGGTGAGATCGATAGAGTGCCTCTCTATGCACAAGGGTTTTGGAACCTGCTCAGTGATTATCTGAGCCATGACGCCATCATGAAGATCCGCGATCTTGGTACGTTCTATCACTTGCTTTCGCTCAACCCTAATGCTGCCGAATGGCTGACCTGGTGGTTGATAGGACTTTCAATCAGCGATGGATTAAAAGGCGTGTATGGCGGCATGTCCTCACTCATCATCAAACTTCGGAAGAAGATCGCAGACGATTGCCAGGGCCGCGTCGTTCTTAGGAAAGACTCTGAAGTTACCGCCATTGAGTTCGTAAAAGTCCAAGACGATTCGGGCACCGAAAAAAATACGGGGCTTCTTCAGATTAAAATTGGCGAAACACTATGGGCAGAGCAATTCAGTAGAGTTATTTTGGCCCTGCCAAAAGGGCCGATAAAACGCCTGTTACAGAGGTCAGCGGAGGTGTTTGACGCGGAAAAAGAATTGCCGGAATTATTAGGATCAGCAGCGGCTTTCCCGATGGTTAAAGTATTTGTCGTCGTCAAGAACCGCTGGTGGGGCAATGAGCCTATGGCCAACCGCTATGCCACGCGCGTTCCCACACGTGAACTGCATTACTGGCCTGCGACCCACAACGATCATTATGGCATGATCATGTTCTACACTGATTTGCCAGCTCAAGCGTTTTGGTCGAATTATGTCCCGCCTGGTAAGCAGATGTCGGTGTCCTATAAAGATGGTCCAGACAATCCTTTGCCGGAAGCAACGGAAAAGAGACTGCTCGACAAAATTGTCCAATATATCAGCGAGAACAATGTCCCTGATTTGAAGAAGGATGACATTCTCTGGTGGGGTATTCGCGACTGGGGTCGCTTCCCCTATGGGGGAGCCAACCATATGTGGCGTCCAGAACGGAAATACTGGCACGTGATGGGCCGACTCGGCGAAATTACCACCGACACGCCAGCCCGCATTCATATCTGCGGCGAAGCATACTCCGACTATCACGGATTTATCGAAGGAGCGCTGCGCTCAGCCTCCTATACAGTTCACCGGATTCTCGAAGGGGATAATCCAGCCAGTCTCATGTGCCTGCGTCAGTGCGGTCTTGTTGGAACAGACAAATATTCTGAGTATCTCGACTCTCTCAAGAAGTGGTGCAATCTCCTCGATACATCGAGAATGGATCAAAGGAAACAATCTTTCCTGTACAAAGGAGAGTGTGCTGATCTTCACCCCAAAAAAACCTGAGTGGCCTCAGCCCTTCGCTCTTTCAAAAGATGAAACCTGGCCAGATGAACCGGCCAGGTTTCTTGTCTAAGAGCCACAGTTTCGGTCTCCGACTTTGGCTGAAAGCTCAGGGCTTCAGGGTTTATACCCTAGCAGGTCATCATGCCCATTTGCTTGATATCCTACTAAATGCTTCCACTCAGGGATCAGTCTGCGTATAGCCGCTATTCGTTCTTTCACAATCGGCTTTTCTGTGTCTATCAACTTTTTAAACCTTTCAAGGCCACGCTCTTGAAATTTGTATAGCATCTCGCAGTCGTCCTTCGGCAAATAGAACGTGCTATACGGGTCGCCATAATAATGATTTCCGTTATGCTCTCTAACCAGAGACTGATCTTTCATCTTATATTTATATTTTTCGTAGTAGAACATTATATCCGCAGAGAAATCGCACTCATCTATTATGCGCTCTTTCAAAAAAGGAATTTTAGGAGCCAAGGAATCGATTTCGCTCCAATCCGCACCAGGGCTGCCATTCCGAGGAAGAGCAATTTCATAGAATTCATTGACGGCCTTAAAAAGTTTATTGACCCTAATCAACAGAGCATCGTAATCAGCCGTCAGTTTATTGGTCCATGCAAAGGCATTGGAGAGCAATCCGGCATACGCCACCCCTCCAACTGATCCGATATGATCCGCTATATTTTCATATGGGTTGATCCTAACTTTTCCTGAGTCATACTGAGCGACCCTGCGAAACTCTTTGGAGACTCTCTCCTTGTCTGATGCGAAAAACCCTTCCAATGTTGCCGTGAAGTTTTCTGGCGGTTGGTTAAAATCCAGAAGAACGCCCAGCAATGTTGCGATGCGTTGGTCTTGGAGTTTTTTTTGCGCCTTGTGTCTTTGATAATCTTCCATTTTTATTCCTTTTCTTAAACATAGCTATATGACGTCCAAACCACATGACACCGCGACGAGGCGTGTGTGGGGACGGACTTAAAATGATGGGATTTGGGCAATAGGGTTCGTGCGCGTTAGTCGCGCATGAGCATCAGAACAGCAGTGAGAAAACGATGTTGATATTGCATATTTCACCCATATCAGAAGAGCGGAAGCAAAATCAACAAAAAACAGAAAATATTATTTTCGGATGCATATATAAGACATTAAAAATACGACTCCCTGCCATTTCAATATTAAGTACACACAGAGATAAAGGTCAGCCTCAAGCTGGATCGTTAGCTTTTAGGAAGTTCGGCCCGAAGTGCCGCGTCACCTTTACGGTGTATCTGCATCGCCAGAGGCGATCTTTTTAAAGCCAGAAGAAAATACTGAAGTCAGCGCTCGCGCTCCTGGCTATCGCGATCTTTCGGAATTCCATTGAATATTTTTGTGATTTCATGCGGGATACGGGTTCGCTCAATCGCCGCTTGGCTTTGATGTTGCAGGGCAGGGTTTTCAAGCGCAGCAATCTTACGTTTGCAATGCTCCCTGATCGCATTCAACTCTTTCAAATTCTGTGCTTCCACCACGCGGCAGGTTCGCTCCTCAAGTTGCTCAGCCGTCAACGGCTTCGTGCGTACATCGTCCGGCTTCAACGCGGGCCGATTATGCTTCAGGAGAATCTGCTGCCGCGCTTTTTCCATATCATTCTCTCGCCTGCGCTTCTGCTCTTCTTTGAGCTCCTGCAACCGGCGATCACGCTCCTGCTGCAACTCCGCAATTCTCTGTTTTTCGGCGACATCCTTTTCCCTTGCAGCATCATTAAACGGCGCTTTGCTGTTCACGATAAATCACCTGCTGAATTTTCTGGACGCGGGCGAAAGCAATGTGGAAAGGTCAATTAAAGGGTTTTTCTCCAAGGAGGGTGACATGGAAGAAAGTTTACCGACGGCATTACATGAGCTATTAAGCGATCCGGATACCGCCTGGGTGGAACAGCAGCTCTTGGCGCATATTCGCGGGCTGGAGCGCCAGGGGCTGCCACCCCGCACAATCGCCCGCGCCTTGGCGCGGGTGCTGTTCGCTTTCTGCAAAGACCAGTACAGCCGATCCATTGGCAGCCGCCTCTGGATCAAGAAGTTCTTGCAGCAGACGGGCCGTGACTTCATCCAGGAGGAAGAATTCACCAGCGACTGCGAAAAGCTCATCAAATTGCAGGATAAATTCCTGAAAGACTCGGAGCCCCTCGGTAACGCCTAAAGCCCGTGCGCGCATGTTCATGTTTTAAAGTCCTCGTGTCAGGGCGGCTATTTAGGCTTGCTCAGGAGGGCCGGACGGCCTGTCGGTTTTGCCAGCATTTTCTGCCCCGATTGCGACTGGCCTTGGTGCCCGTTCCGGCTTTGTGAAAATTCCAGCTTAATGCCGGTTCTGACGATCCTTCCGGTGTGCGAACAGACGGGACAAAACAACGAGTCCGCCTCATCCGCAACACAAGACAGGTTGCCGCAGTCACTACACAGCACCAGGCTGGTGTTATCGCAGTGCGGGCAGCCCTGATAGTTACTGCACAGCAGAGCGCGCAGAACCAGGTCGTTGCGCACGGCCTGCGCTCCTCCTTGCCCGGGTGCGACTGCCTTGCGACGCGCGATCACATCGGTGATCTCTGCACCTTTCTCATGCAGCTTCAGGACCAGCACAGCCGAGGCTTGCGGCACCTTCGAGCAGTAGAGAATCCGGTCGCCATGCGATGGTTCTGACGTGGTGACTCCGGCATGCGTGGACGTGGCTTGCGGTACAGCAACGCCCTTGCGATTGAACGCGGCCAGTTCCTGGCGCGCTTTTTCGAGCAAGCTCAGAGGCTTGTCTTGCTGCTTGATCATCTCCATTTTTTTGCCCTCTTGATGTAGTCAACGGCATCGTTGACCTGCTGCATGAACACCTGATTGGGAAACTCTTTGTCCGGGTGCAGAATCGCCGCCAGCTCACGGTGCCGGGTCTTCAGCATCGTCTTGTCGAGCGCTGCAGTTTCCGAGAATCCCAGCACTTCCAGCGCCTGGGCATAACCGCTTTTTTCGGGTGCTGGTTTTTCTGGCTTCGCCTTTGGTGGCGGCTCTTCTTCACCCAGCATGTGCCGTTTGAATTTCCCGAAGGTGGCGAACTCCTGGCGTCCGTACTTCCAGAACAGCTGGCGCAGCTTCACGTACTGGCGCACGGCGCACGAGATTTTCTGCAGAGCCAGAACGCTGGGCTGGTACAGGAATAGCCATGCGCCCAGCAGCGCATTCAGTACCAGCGAGAGGCTATGCAGCACTATGGATTTCAGGGAAGTGCCGAGCCGGGCAGTGCCCCACACCAGCCACTGCAACACCCAGTCGATAAAGAGCAGCACCTGACGGTACAACGTCGCCACCAGCCAGCAGAGGAACTCCAAGGCGATCCACGCCAAAGTCAGATAGGCGATATAGCTCAGCACGATCTCTACTAAATTCAGAATGCTCTGAAACATGACTAGATACCTCCGGGGGAGTCGTGCCATTCGGCACCGACATGTGGGTTCGTGCGCGCACCGACGCGCTTGGCCTCCTGTTCCAACAGTTGGTCGCAATACTGCAAACGGGCGACGATGGCTTCCGTTTGTTGTCTGCCATATACCGTCAGGAGATTGATGCGGTGACCCGCATACACCAGAACGACATGGAAAGAGTCGCCGTAGTAAACGGGTTTCTGCACGACATGGCCGTTCGCTGCTGCCTCGCGGGTAGCGAGATCATTGCGCCGCCGCTCACGCTCTGCGCCGTCATGCGGTAACAGAGAAAACTGATGGACAATACGACGGTCAAAGCGCTCCCAGCCGCGCAGCCTGCGCACCCGGATTGAGTCAAGATCCAGATCAATCCGGGTGTTCACCCGGAAGACCTCCCGCGCGATCAAGCGCAAACACCAGATTCCCGCGACAGCGCCACCAATGGCTACGACCAGTTCCGGCAGTGCCGGGTGACGCCAGTCGGGCAGAGTTGCCACGCTCGCCACCAGCAGCCCGAGCCCCAGAATGCTGCTGACAGCATCCGCGAGCTTTGCCCCTAAAGGGGTCAGCTCACGCGGCCTCACGCGGAACGCTGAGAGCCGACTGTCCTTGTCGATCAGTTCTTGCGTGGGTGGCCGACCGTCGAGCGGGCTTTTCATCGGAGAGTTCATGGCAGCATCCACAACTGATGGCGTTAGGAACTACTCTAAAACCACAGCGCCCGCTGCCCTCCACGCGTATTCCTCGCGCCCACCATCAAAGGGGAAGGGATATGGATGTTGAAGAGATTGAGTTCAGTGACTGGCAGATCGAGCAGATGCGCTCTGCCGTGCGGCGGTATCGCACTCTCAACAAGCATTGCGGTCACTTGCCGTCCTGGGAGCGGGTGCGCGACGACGTAACGTCTTCGCAATCCAATATCGATAGGTACGAGGATGAGGATGACGACGATGACGATGACGATGCAGCCC
>NZ_BQHI01000015.1 GCF_021603585.1 Pseudomonas sputi
GGCGCCCTCCAGCCACTCTCCCCCATTCCTGATAAACTCCCCACCTCCCAGCCACACCGATTCCGTACCCCCAATGCCCCCAATCACCGCCACACCCGCTCCACTCTCCCGCCGTTTCTCCGTCGCGCCGATGATGGATCGGACTGACCATTCTTTTACCTCCCGTAAATAAAGGCCCAAACGCCTCGCCACCAACCCGCGTACCAGTTGCGTACCAGCTCTCTTCTTCTCCCTCCTTGTCCCATCCTCTCTTCCGACTGCGTTAGCAAATTTTAAGCAGCGGTTCTCGGCTCCAATCCTGGCACTGTCTATCGTCGGCTCAGGCGTTGTTGGTGAGAGTTCAAACCGCGCGCATGAAAGGGCAGCGAATCGCCTCGTCTGTGCTTCACTCCGTTTTCAGGTTGACCCCTGGGAAAAAGGTAATTTTGGTAATTTCCTTTTTTAACTTCATAAAAACTCAATAAATTCAGCGGCTTAGATGGATTTATCAAAGGTAATAATAGGGTAAGAGGAAGGTTAGAAAATTACCCTTAGTCGTAGTAATTTCAGCCACCTAAGAAACCCTTTAAAATCAGGCACTTGGTGAAATATTACCTCCGGCCTTACCAAATATTACCCTCAAAGGTAATACCTCAAAGCCACGATCTATAAGGGCTGCAGCCATTTTTTCGCACCGACTTACTAAAATTACCTTTTTCCCAGCCTCGAACTGAAATTGGCCAGCTCAGGTGCCCTGCTATGCTTCCTGCTTTCCGAATGGAGTCGAACAGATGGCTAGCGAATATTCCCTCCCTGTAGTCCTCGATAAAATCTACGAAAACCAGCTTGCGCTTGAAGCCGCGTTGATGGAGTTGGTGCTGCTTGCAGAACAAGGGGGTTATCACGCAGTCGGGGAAAATGCCCGTGTAGCGCTTGAGCGAATCGGCGAAAATGCCGGGTTCATCAATCAGGGCATAGCAAGATTGATAGCTCAGGAGAAAGGCTAGCTAAAACCCAGCCGAGGGCTACACTGCGGCTTTCGAAGGCACCGCAATGATCATTTGCAGGTGCTCGGCGAGCCAGAGCTGAGAAACGCGAGGTAAGCCACCTCGTGGAAAAATGAAAGCTATACTGCGAAGAAAGGCTTGATTTATGAATTTCACTGTGTATGAGCCACGTAGTGATGCTGACAGTACTTGGATTCCATGCCATCATGGCCGCCTTTTGTACCTAGTGATGAGTAGCTCATGAGCGCACGTTGGAAAGCTGACGACTTAGTACTTACTCGGTCAGAGAATGAAAATCGCTATAAACGTGATTTTTTGAAGCAGGCCGTTTGTGAGCTACGTTTCCCGACTCTCATGGAGCTGGGAGAACAACGTCCGCCAGCAGCTTTCGTTAAGGCACTTCGTAAAGACTACCCTATATTAGAACTGAACAATGAGTTCACTCTTGGCTTGGGATCTACGAACGCCGGCTCAAGCAATATTCATATTCTAAAATCTACAAAGGGTAAATGGAGTATTTCCCTCAAGGAAAACTCTTTATCTATAGAGACCTCCACCTACTCTGGATTTGACAACCTTAGAGAACGGGTTCTTCAAGTCGTCGATGCCGCAGAAAAGGTGATTGACTCTGATTTCTTCACTCGCATAGGACTCCGCTATATCAACGTCCTAAAAAGTGAAGACGAAGAAATTACCAACTGGATAAACCCATCGTTAACCGCCCCAATAACTTCTAAAGTATTTACCGGGATAAACGACTTCGGCGGTAGAATGCAACTTCTATCTGAAGATGGCGGCTGTTTACTTCAGCACGGAATCCAGTTGAGTCGTACAACTACAGATGGGCCAATTAAGCCTGACTACTTGATCGACATTGACACCTATCGCGCAGAGGTTCCACTGTCCGATACAGCTGCAGCTATAGATATTATGCATCGTCAAGCATTTGATCTTTTCGATTGGGCACTTACTGATAGTGCGAGAAATTTTCTGTCCACAGATGCAAGATCTAGGAAGGGATGATCAATCATGGACTACTACGCAACAGTCGCTCCAACGCCATCTCCTTCGGTTTTTTATGCGTCGCAGGCTCCCTTGGGACATATACCTCCCATGGAAAACACTTATGCCGGTGCGACTCGGTTCGTATCAACAGACTTCCCTGGTTTGAACGTTGGAAAACCAGGTAACCGCGTTTCTGAAAGCCTACCGAAAAGCGCCCCACTTACTGACGCTACTCCTTTGGTCACCATGAGCCCCGAAGCAAGCACACCTCGTGCGCCAGTTCATGAGCGGCACATACCGGCAAGGGACTTAGAAATAAATAAAATCGCGGAAGATCGAATTAAGCTTCTTGCGATAAAATACGCAAACGATTCTATCTCTGCAGAAATGATCGCACGCCTGGAGATACTTAACTCCAGGCTGATCGAGCGTTCACCTCGGGTAACAGTAGAACAAATAAATTTCTTGGAAGGTTCAATCGGATCCATCAAGACCATTGAACAATCAAGATTAGACCGCGCAAAAAGGTTGGGGCTGCCTACTTGAGTTTTACGGTCTTCCAGTACCCGAAGTCAAAGCACACGCGAACTTTGACTCCGAGACTATTCAAGCAATATAAAAGCTATAAGCGCTGGCTGCAAAATGAGTTTTCGCGAGTCTGTGTTTACTGTCGCCAGCCTGACAGTAGCGCCCCAAACCTAAACTTCGGCGTCGATCATTATCGACCAAAGGGTTTGTCTCAGTTTGCCAGCTTGATTTGTGATTACCAAAATCTTTACTACTGCTGTGGCGGATGTAACTCTCGCAAGAACAATGACTGGCCTGCCGATGAAAAAGTAGGCCCGTACATTGTCAACCCATGCGACCACATCATGAGCCAACATCTAAAATTTGATGCTGTTAATGGCGTGATGTCGGCCCGCTCTACATTTGGAAAATATACCGAAGATCTCTTACAGCTGAATGATCACACTCAAGTCATCTTCCGCAAAACCACTTTGCACGCTCTAAAAATCGCTGCCAAAGAGCTCATTTCACTTCAAGACCAAAAGGCAGAGCTTTTTGAGTTACTTCAAAATAAAAAAGTATCTCAAGCGATTTACGACAATGAACTTAAAGACATTAACAACGATATAGAACTCACTGAAACTCTCATTCAAAACCTCAGTGGAACCACACCATTACCTCCCCTCAAAAAAGTGCGATTGGGCGTAGTGCTTTCCTGACAAGACTGCCTCCCACCTCCCCCTTACCAATTAAATAGATATCGTGCATTCGATAGAATCTGTGGGGAAAAATCTGCTAGGGACCTTGCTGTAGCTTTTGATAGCCGTTGAAACGCCCCATTGGCTTCAGACCCAGCAATATCAATACGTTCGAGATCATCTGACGCTTTTGTAAAAGCCCCCTCTCTGCGCCCAAAGCAAGCGGGTGAAGAATTGAAAACTAGGTAAATCGTCTTTTTTCACGCCTTGCCCCCTGAAAACAAGCGTGAAAAACTTTCGGCTTTCACGCGCCCTTCCTGACTCACAATGGAAAGCGTCTTCAAATCTTTGCAAAATTTTGCACTCAGCGAAATTGCCGAGCTGCCCGTGCCGCCCGCAGCGGGCCTTTGCGCCGCGACTACATGTAAGCATCGGCAAATTGCAAAAAAAAGAGGTGAAACGTCCGCTGGCGGGAGGGGGATAAGTGCTTTTTTCACAAAATTTTTCTCACCGACAGATTTTTGCGCGGTTAGCATTGAGAGAAATTGATCAAAAAAGGATCCGTTGATGGAGACCGTTACAGCGTGGGGCTACAACGTCAAAATTAGCGATGCCATAGCGTTGATGGCGGTCATAATCGCCGCTGGGGCGTTATGGGTCTCGTGGCTAGCATTCAGGTTCAATCGAAACTCGGTAGCCCTGTATGAAGGATCGGACCAACAAGGCATGGTCCTGTACATCACGAACAACAGTCCGCATCTCGTAACGGTGTTGGATTTTGGCTACGTCGGGCCAGATGGGTATAGCTGCTCACTGGTGGGCGAGGAAGGATTAAGGGTTCGTATCGATCCCCGAGATAGCCGGTCAATAGATGTTCGCAGTTCTCAAGCGTTTCGACTCCAAAGAGCCAAAGGCGATTACACCCGGCACTGCCTATATGTGATTCTTGCAACAGGTCATCGGTTTTACAGCGCCAGTTGGCCCAGGAGATGGTGGTGGTGGATTCTTGGTTGGATAGACGGAAGTCGGCGGCACAGGATTCGCCGGTCTGAACTTTAAGTTTTCTTCACACTCCAGTCCCTTCGCGGCGGATGCTTCACTTTTCTAAACGGTGCAAACCTCCAAAACAACCAACCTTTAATGGAGCCAAGTGCAAATGCCAGATTTCCTCTACAGATTTCGCCCGGTAGACAAGTTGCTTGGCAGGAATGGTTTTGAAGGAGAGTTGTCAGGCACTTACATATATTTTGCATCGCCAGAACAGCTCAACGACCCCTTGGAAGGCTATCGGGAATTATTCTTTTCAGGTGACGCCATTGTGTGGCACCAGCTATTTAAACGATATATAGCATGCCTAATTGTAAGAAACTACCAGTACCTTTCCGGCTTTGAACTTAATCAGAAAGATTTTCCAGACGTTTACGATTTAAGCATATTGCCGCCGGAGGTGCGTGAGCCGGGAAAGGATGTGATCTCCACCTTTCTTTCAAATAGCAATATTCAACGGCATATTCATTTCTTGGCCGAGGGGGAAAGACGAGTATCTAAAGAAGAGTTAACAGTGCATCTGAACAGTATACAGGTGTACGCAATGAAACTCGTTTCTGAACTGTACATCAAAATAGGCGTGAAGCCTGTTGATACTAAGCTAAAAGATATGGGAGAGGCTCGCAGCCTTGAGGCCTCATCGGCGTTACTTTCAGTTTGCGGAGAGGGCAGTCCGGGAAGCATTGATACTGCTCGCGCTATAGGCTACGCAGTAGCTTTATACATGGCGGAGACAGAGCTTTTTATCTCAAATTATGAATCTTATAAAAAAGAATCAGGTGATAAAAAGTGGCGAAGGCTCGTTCATAGCTTCATTTCTCAATTTGTAGAAAGCCTCAAGAAACTAAGTCACAGAGAATGGTACACGGCTTGCTTTATGGAGAATTGCGATAACTCCGCTATATGGGGGACGTACGGTGATAATCATGCGGGCGTTTGCTTGAAGTTCAAGACGCATCAATCAGAAGGCAAAGCCCAATTGGCATTTAATATGCCTGTAGCATTATCTTCCACGGGGTCGATATGGGAGTCGGCTAAATTGACATTCGAAAAGGTTAACTACGTCACGGACGTAGGTGATCTTGATTTTTTTAGATCTATAGGTATCTACCCCCGAAATACCCTATTGAAGAATTGGTATCTAAGTGATAGCGGCCAGCGAAGTACATGTTACTCAGCGCTGGAAAACACGGAAGAATGGATAGAGAGCTACTGGAAAGGCAGGCAGCTAAGCATTACCAGCAAAATGAAAGACTGGATAAGTGAAAATGAATACAGGCTAATTTTGCAGAACGGAATGCCTGACTATGAAAATTACAAAAACAGATGTTTGAAATATGACTTTGATTCACTGGAAGGCATAATTTTTGGAATCCGAACTCCTGAAATTGAGAAGTACCAAATCATTCAAGTCATCGAGGATCTTTGTGATAAGCACAAGAGAAAGGAGTTTAACATTTATCAAGCGCACCACGATGCAGCGAATAAAACAATCAACTACCGGTCGCTTGTGAAAGTAAGTTGCGAAAACCCTAATTGAGCCAACCTATAAAGTTATATTTTTTAGGATTAGCGACGTAGCTTTTGATTGAGCAGCCCACAGCTCAAAATCCGTCGCATTTGCTGGCACCGGCGTTGGGCCGTGAGTATGGAGGGCAATTTGTAGATTCATCTGCTGCAACAAGTCGAGAATATCTACTACGACTTTGAACAAATTGACCTCTTGCGAACCGACCCAGCTTTTTGGTGACAGCATCTGCTGGCTGATTCCCGTTACACTCCGGCGCAAGCCCTCAATCCGCTCCTGCATATCACCGCCCACCGTTGCGTTATGCTTTTGCCCCACAACCAGATTCAGATCCCTTCCGGTAGCCTGGTGCAGATCATCCACCGCCGCCAAGCTCGCGGATCCGCCGGACAGCAGCTTGAGTGCGCCCAGCGCCTCGATCGTCTTCACACCACCCACAGACTCGGTTGAGTGGTCATCGACGGCCCGCGTGTGGGTCTGGAACTGCTCGCGGTTGTCCAGGGCTTCAACCTCGCGCTCGATCGCGTGATCCCGGATTTTGCCATCGGTCTGGCGTAACCAATTGCCATCCGCGTCGACGCGCTGCTGCACTGCTTCGCTTTGCTGCCAGATCTGGTGCCCATTTGGCACCTTCGGCATGGTCAGGCCGTGCGGCAGAATCGACTGGATGTAGGGCTTGTTCGGCAGCCCGTAGGCGAAGCACACCACGACGCGTGTGCCTTCCTCCGGAAAGGCATAAATGCCCATATCCTCGCCCCCTGTGGGCAGCGGCAACGGAACACCGGTAAGCGTCGGGATGGCCGGATCTGGCTCGTCATCGGCGCCTAGGACTTCAATGTCGACCGCGTAGCGCGGACGGAAGTCGTCGCAGATACCAGCATCCGTCGGCGCATCGGCCACGGCGATGACGCGGGCGAAGCGTGGTAGGTGGTAACCACCAGTGAGTTCGGGGAACTGGCGCTCTACAGCGCGGCGGATTGCGTCTTCCATCGGATGGCCATCTGGTCATTGGCGAGTGCCACACTGGTGACACGTTCGCCGGCGTTGATCGTTGCACCAGGTCGCAGGCCAGGAAGGGCCGCGACCATTGCGCTCTGGTTACCCTGGTAGCCGTCGAACAGCTCCGTGGGGATCTGCAGCGCCGCCCGGGCGCCAAAAAAACTGTCGGCCCAGCTGCCGGCGAACACTTCGCCGTTGCCCAGCTGGTGCCAGGTGAAGTCGGGAATACTGAATACGCGGGCCAGGCTGTCCATCGCCTGGTATCCGGCAGCAAGGCTGTAGAAGTACGGTGCCTTCACGCCGGCGTAAGGCCGATCGGGAACGCGAAAGCGCAGGCCCGTCTGCTCGCTGATGGCAGCCAGCACAGCGCGCAGATCGACGTGACGCAGGTTCAGCGGCAGCGGGTTGGCCAGCACAGCAGCCAGCTCACGGCAGAACAGCACCTGCTCTTTGCCATTGGCGGCGGTGCAACGCTCGACGTAGCCGATGAAGTGGCGCTGCAGCGTGCGGTCGTTGTAGCCGATATCCAGCGTCACCAAGCCTTTCAGCGGCTCAGCAGACTGAACTGTGAAGTTCGCCCGCCCGGGACTGGTGGCGTCCAGCCGAACGTCTTCTTTGACCAGGCGAACAGGCGCGCCATTGATCGACAGAACTTTGTGCAGTTTCACGTCTGCTCACTCCCCAGCCATTTGTCGACGCGGCCCAGCACCTTTTCAAAGCCGCTCAGTTCCGGGTTGTCGCTCGAACCTGAGTTACTACCACCTTCACCGACCGCGCTGCCCGGGGCGCCTTGGGCGTCGACCTTGTTGCCGGCGCGTCGACCCTCGACCTTTTCCGGGTTCGATTCGCGCTCGCTCAACGTGAACTGCACCAGCCAGGCTTTCAGGTTGTCCGCCTCTCGGGCGCTGACGCCTTCGGAGAACTCCACCTGGCGCACGCCGAACGCCTCGGCGGTGTCGTTCACGACGCGATACAGATGCAACTCGCCACCGCTTGCCGTGGCCTCGGCCAGGCGCATCAAGTCAGTCAGCTGCACCCGATCAACGAAGGGGATCATCAGCGAGACGGCCAATGTTTTGGGCTTGAAGCCCTTGTGCGCCTTGTCGGTGTTGCTGGTCTGCCCCGACATGTCGCCGCTTTCGATGCGTAGATTGCCGGTGACCTTGAGGTTCTTCCCCTGGACTTTTTGCCCGTCGAGCAACAGCGTCATAGGCCCACCAGTTCCCGTACAAAACTCAACCCCTCTTGCGTGCCCACCAGCAGCAGGCCGGCGCATTGCACCCACTCATGCCCCGGTGCGTCGCCGCTCAGCAGCTCCTGGCGCAGCTCGCTGGAGTTGCCCGGGCCAATCAGGCGCGCCCGTATGCTGACGTCGGGGTTACCCCCAGCCAGCAGGTTTTTCAGTTCAGCCAATTGCTGATCCCGCCCCTGTTGCTGTGCCGCCTTGCGAGCGGCCAGCGCCGCTAGATCGCCCAACGGCGAACTGTCAGCGGCGTAGCCCTCCAGCACGGCCAATTGGCCGGCCATCGATTGCTTGGCAGCCTTGACCACCGTGCAGCGTTCCAGGGGCAGTCCTTGCCAGCGCGGCAACGCACCGGCGCTGGGGATCTCCCATTTTTCAGTCTCAAGTTTCATCAGGTGCTGGGCGCGCCGCTCGGTTCGCACCAGGTCGCCGATCGGCAACAACGCGTTGAACCGCGACAGGCCGCTGGCCAACTGTTCCAGACGTGTCCCTAGGAACAGAACCGACAGGGCATATTGCGGCCCGACCGGACGGCCGGAGTCGGTGGCGTCCTCCAGTTTTTTGGCCAGGTGTTCCAGCACGTTCGGCGCCGACAGGAAGCGCTGATAGCCCTTGCCTTGGCCGACGCCGCTTTGAAAAGGCGTCACCACCAGGCACGCGGGCACCTGACCCAACTGCTCGGCCAGCGCCGCCCGTCCGGCTTCAATGGCGCCTTTCGCGGCGTCGCCGACCGGCCCCGGGTTGGTGTTGGCCAACCCGCTCAAACCGGCCAACCGTTGCGCGGTGCTGGCCAGCTCGCCGGTGGCCAGATCTTTGGCAGCGGACAGCCCGCCCATCCATTGCGTGGCCTGTTCTGGCCAGCGCATCGTCACCGGCGCCCAGCTCATGCCGGCGGCGTCCAGGTGATGGCTTTCATCGCCTTGAGGTTTTTGTCTTTCAGGGCCTTTTCAACGGCCTGGCGCAACAACTCGGCGCACTGCTGGGCGCCTTGACGAAAGCGCACCAGGTCGTGGCTGACCTTATGCAGTTGGGCGATGGTGTGGGGCCGGAAGGCCAGCACCTGGTCAGCATCGGTACACGGGTAAACGTCATCCTGTCCCAGCAGTACTTGGGCGTTCAGGTTTACCTGGTCATCGATGGCGCTGCTGTAACGGTACGCGTCGCCCAGGGCGCTGGAGTTGAATCCGCCGGCGACATACGCCGCGCAATCAGTGGCGATCGCCTGCAGCTTTTTCTCCCGGAGTGCGGCCAGCACGGCATCGACGTCGTCGACCCATTCGCCGTCCTTCCAGATCTGGTTCGGCCCGGGCTTTTTCATGGTGAAACCCGCCGGCACCGGCTCGAAGCCTTCGAGCGTGCGCGGCTCGCCGGTTACGGTGTTGTACACCACCACGCCGCCGAAATAGTCCACAAGCTGCCAGGCCTTGCCGTTCCACCAGGCCGCTTTATGTTCGGGGATCTGCGGCGGCGCTGTCTCCACACAGCCGCCCGGGATCATGTACACGCCCGGTTCCAGCGGCGATTCGTCAGCGGTCACGGTGCCCACCAGGATGCCCAGGTGGTTGGTCTGATAAACGAGTTTTTCAGTCATGCTCGATCTCAATACTTGATGCAGTAAAGGAGGGCCATGTTCTTTGGCCGTGTTTCGCTACCACCGGCGGCGGCTACGGTCACGCCGTGGGTGTGCGCGCCGCCGGCGCCAATCCCGACGTTGTGCGCATGGTTTCCGGCGCCATTCATCAGAACGTTGTGCGTGTGCACGCCCGCCCATGACGTTTCGTGCGCCCCGCCCGACTGCTGAACCGAATTGATGCCGCCGGCCCCTTGGCCAATACCTGGAGCGCTGGGCGCCGAGTGGTTGTGCGCGCCCTGGGCGTCCGTCCAAGCACCATGGGTATGGTTACCTTGGGCGTCAGTCCAAGCGGTGTGCGCATGGTCGCCAACCGCTGCGGCCGAAGCGGTGTGCGCGTGAGAATGGATCATCATGTCCTGAAAGCTGCCGAACGCTCGGCTGGGATCCACACCGCGCCCATCGTCCCAGGCTCTTGGGAACATTCCCCGCACATCCGGCAAGTTGAAGGTTGTGGAACCATCACCAGCTCCGAAAGTGACGCCGATGCGTGCAAACAGCTTGGCGAAAGTAGTGCGCGAAACTTCAGAGCCATTGCTCTTGAGCCAGCCGGGAGGTGGAGTGTTCATTGCGAACCCACAGACGACGCCAACAAACGAGTCCTCAACCTGCCGCTGCAATTTATTTAGCGCTGCAGTAGTGGCGAGGATCTCGCTGCTGTTCGTGTTCGGGTCATCGCTCTTCGCGTTGGGCAGGTTGTCCAGATCCACGTCTTCTTTGGTCGTGCCCCGGGCGCGCAGGTTGGGGTAGTCACCGTCCCGCGCCGCCAGGTACTGAATCAACGGCCCATTGATCGGCTCAGGCAGGCGCATGTCTGAAAAGCCCACCGAGGACAGGTAGTGCGCGACGGGTACGCAGTAGTGGCGCGCGCCGGCGGAATCGGTGTAATCCTCAGGTTCGCCAAACACCACTTTCCACGTCGCAACTCGATCGTTCAATTGGCGTTCCAGGCACACATCCAAGGTGATTTTCCCCACCGGGATAACGCCGGTCACCGGCAGCGGCGCCGAGAGCGCAACGCGAATGCCTTCGATATAGGCCACACCCTGGCGCAACTGAAAGCCGTTGACCGTCTTTTCGAACAGCAGCGAATCGCCGAAGAAACAGGCGCGCCCGTACAGCTCACGGTTGCTCAGGCGCTCGCGCTCATCGATGCCGGCCAGGCGCACGGTGAAGTCATGCTGCCAGGTGCTGGCATCGATCGTTACGCCGGTCAGCGCCTGGGCGCCGTCGAACGCCACCAGAAAGTTGCGGGTGACGTTGTTGCCGATCTGCAACGGCGGGATGTTCTTGCGCTTTTGCTGCAGCGGCACGTAGGACACGGCGAACAACAAACCGTCAGCGTCTTCAAGGCCGACCCAGTTGAAGTCCCAATCGCCGACGTCCGACCCCAGCTGCGCGCTGTAGACGATCTGGTTGGGGTTCACAAAACCCGCGTTCTCCTTGGGGATCTCGTAGGTGTGGACGATCTGGCCCACTGGCGGCTTGCCGGCGGCTCGATCCACCGGCGCTTCGGTGGCCAACCCGGGCACGTTGGCGAAAATGAATTTCGTCACGACCAGGGGCTTTTTCTGGCTTTGCTTCAGGGCGATTTGGCCTTCGCCGGCCAACGTAATACTGGCGCTCACAATGCGTTCCTACAGGCTGGCGACCAGCGTTTGCTGGTCGTCGTTGAAGTCGATCAGGCCGATTTGCAGGCCCACGGGGGTGATGGTCACGAAGTCATAGCGCCGGCACGTCCGACCGTATTGCTGGATCAGCACGCGCAGCAGCTCGGGGTTCAGCGACAGCTGGGCGTTGCTGAACTTGAGCAGCACCACGTCCCAATCCCGATCGGGCTGGCGCTCCTCGATCTCCACGTAGCCAACGCCCAGGCGCTCGAAAATGCGTTTCATGCCGGCGGTGCTGCCCGCGTCGACCGAGTTGATGAAGGCATATTTCACGCGCAGCCGGAACAGGCTTTCCGGCTCGCCGGTGAAGCGCGTCACGTCCCGCTGCCAGGCCCACAGTTCAAGGATGCTCAGGTGGCAGGTGTCCGGATCGATCTGCGAATAGGGCCACCGCAGCCAGCCGGTGACGTTTTCCCACCAGGACTGTGCAGCCGCGACCAGCTTGCTCAGCTCGGCGCCACCGAGCCAGAAAGGCAATTTGATCTTGATCACTGGATCACCACCGTCAGGTTCTCCAGACGGGGTATGGACAGACCGTTTACCACATCCACCATCGGCGTAATTCTCACCGCCTCAATGCTCGGAAACTGTTCATGCAGTTCGGTGCAAAGGCGGCTTTTGCTGAATTTCGCTTGCGGGTAGGTCAGCGTGGGCTGGTAGTCGCGGGGCGTGCTTTCGCGAAAGGCCGCACGTACAAAAAACTCCACCTCCTGTTTGAGTGTGGCTTTCTGCTCTGGCGTCTGATTGGAGAACGGCCAGACGTTCACCACAATGCTGGAAAGGGTTTCCGGCATGACCATGGCCAGCAGGTCATCGCCGTGGCCGTGGTTGCCCTGGTCGCGGATATGCGCATTGATCTTCTCCAGGTAACTGGCCGCCGGCACACCTGCATCAAACAGGATGTAGGCATTGGCGCTGCCTGGCCCACGCGGGGCGCCGTGCTCAAAATACACGCCATCCGGACGCACGCCCGGGAAGGCGGAAATCATGGCGCGATATACGGCGTCGGTGTGCCACTGGTTGACCGCCGAGAACTGGTTACGCACGCGCAGGCGCAACTGGTCGTTGGGTTCCGGATCTGCACCTGGTGAAGCCAGCCACCCGTCTTTGTTCACCACCTGGACAATGCCGGGAATCGGCACCGGCAGGATCGCGTAGTAACCCGGGGCCAGGTTAAAACCACTGCCCGCCTCGATCGCCTCGACCGGAACGTCCACCTGCAGCTGGCCCTGCTGGAACGTCGCCGGCGCCGTGGTAACCAGTTTGTAGACGTTGCCGTTGATTGCGGCGGACTGCACCACAATGCCCTTTTCCAGCTCCAGCACACCGTCCGGAATGGCCCGGATGAACAGCAGTTTTCCCTGGGCCTTGGTCGCGCCCTTGCGTTCGACATTGACCGCCCAGGCCAGCGTATCCAGCCAGGCGTCGACCGCTGTTTTCACGAAGAAGTTGGGCAGCACGGTCAGGCACAGGAAATCCAGCAGCCACAGAACCGGCTTGGTCACCAGCGCGGTCATTACCCGCCAGAACGGCGAATAGCTGCTGGTGTTGGCCACTTTCGCGCCCTGGGCTTCAACTTCCTTTTCCCACTCGGCCTTCAACGCCGCCTCAGTGGTCGGGATGCCGGCATCGGCGATCACCTTTTTAAAATCGACGCTCACAGACTTACCTCAATCGATCCGAACTTCAGGGTTTTGGCGGTCACCAGGTAAACGCCTGGTTCCTGTTGGGTGATGCGTGCCGTCCCCGGCACCAGGCGCACGTCGCCCTCCACCAGCAGTTCCATCCGCTGGATACAGTCGCGCTGACGCAGGCGATCGCGCTCGGCCACCAGCGTCACCAGCAGCCCGCTGTCGCGGATCATGTGGGCGATGTCCTGAGCGATGCAGGCGCGGTCATCGATCAACCGGGGCTGGTTTGAAGGATCGAGCGCCAGGTCGTTGCCGACGATCAGCAGATCCACGTACTCGCTCATCCGCCCACCGCCATGGCGACCATGTTTTCCACTTCCAGCGGGGTCATTGGTTTGCCGGTGTGAATGTTCACGTTCTCAACATGCGTGCCCTTGTTCTGGCTGCTGTTGTTGTTCTGAATGCTGGTCAGCAGGCCGCCCGCCGGCACTGCAGACGGACGCGCCGGCGACAGGCTTGGAATGGCCGCATTGATGGTCTGTTGGGCTTTCTGCGCAGCGTTGGCGGTGTCGGAAGCGCTGGCAGCGGCGTCGACGCCTGGCACTTCGGGCATGCCGCCGAAGCGCGCTTCGATGTTCACGCCGGGGATGCTGTTCAGCAGCTCGATCACACCGTTAACGGCCTTGGTGAAAATGCCGACGATGCTGTCCCACGCGGCCTTGGCCATGCCCGACCAGCCGCCCATGGAGTTAAACCAGTCGGACAGCTTCTGCAGCTTGTCGGCGACGAACTGGAACGCAGCCGTGTTCATCAGGGCGCTCGTCCACTCCTTCCAGAAGTAGACCGCCGCCACAATGACCGCCACCAGGGCGACGATCCCGACCACAATCCACACCACCGGGTTGGCCAACAGAGCCGCGTTGACCAGCCAGATCGCGCCCTGCCACAGCATCATGGCGCCGCGAATCAGCGCCAGGCCGGCGCTCAGCGTGTAGATCACGGCGACGTAAGCGAGGATGGCCAGCTTCTGCAGGATGAACACCGCGACGGTGCGCAGCCCCATCAGTTGGAAGACTTTCCAGACGGTGAGCATGCCCAACCAGGTCATGCGGGCAATGCCCACCACCATGGTCAGTGCCGACATTGCAGCGACTATGCCCATGATCGTCAGCGCGGTGATGCCGATCACCCGGGTGATGTTCGGGAACAGCTGCGACCAGCGCACCAGTGTTTTGCCAATGTCGACCATCTTGGCCATGAACGGCGACAGCACCGGGATCAGCACCTGGCCGAATACCACTCGCATGACTTCGACCAGGGACGCCCATTGCTGCCAGGGATCAACCATCGCCCGGGCCATCTGCTCGGCGTTCTCCAGCCCGCGCACTTTGCCCAGCTGCTCGATGCCGTTGCGCAGCCGATCGGTGTCCTTGGCGAGCGCGCCGATCACCTGGGCACCTTCGCCGCCGAAGGCCTCCATCAGCTTGGCACCCGCCGACGCGCTGGTGAGGTCGCCGAACTTGCCCTGGAGCTTGTCCAGGATGGTCATCATCGGCAGCACCTTGCCCTGCTGGTCGGTGAACTTCATGCCGAGCTTTTCCGAGGCCGCGCCGATGTTTTCGAAAAACGCCTTGTAGCGTCCGCCGGCGTCGCCCCCTTCCATGGTGCTGCTCAGCGTGCCGATCACCGCCATCTGTTCAGCCAGGTCGACGCCGGACGTCGTGGCGATCGCCCCGGCTTCCTTGAAGGCGTCTTTCATGGCCGCGCCGCTGGTGCGGAACAGCTGCACCGCCAGCGCCGTCTGGCCACCGAGTTTTTCCACCCATGCACCTTTACCCATCGCATCGGCTTGGGACTTCTGCAGGTTGTAGAGCGTACCGACGTATTCACCCATGGTTTCGGCGTCGGTCTTGGTGGCCTTGGCCAGCAGGTTGCTGGTGTTGGTGAAGGTCGCCAGCTGGTTGCCGGCAAGGCCCTTGATGGCGCCTTCGATCAGGTAGGCGGACGCCACAAAGTCCTTGGCGTTCTCGCCATAGTTCACCGCGAACTCCAGCGACTTGGCGTTGAGCGCCGACAGCGCGTCCTCGGCTACGCCCAGCGATCGGACGTCGCCCAGGGCGCGATTGACCTCCAGCGCCGGTTCCATCGATTCGCGAATGGCGACCACGCCAGCCGTCAGCCCGCCAAAGCCCAGGCCGATCGTCTTGATGTGCTTTTCGCTCTGATCGGCAAGCTCGGAAAAGCCCATTTTCACCTTGCCCAGGGGCGCGGTGACCTTGTCCTGCAAGCTGAGAATGAAAGCCAGGCTGGCGCTACGGTCTGCCAATGTCGTTACCCGTTCAGCGCAAGGGCGATGCCGTTAGCCACGGCAAATTCCATGCGTCTCCAGTGTTCGTCCTCCAGCCACTTGGCCGTCCCCATCGCCTCGGGCGTGGGTTCGGCACCAGGTAGCCAGCGGTTCGTCAGGGCCATCAGCTGGCCCAGGCCGTTTTCGCTCAAGCGCTCAGCGTGCTCGAGCGCTTTTTTACGATCACCTCAACGTTGGGTGCGTATTCCTCCAGCAGCGCGCCGGCGAGCTGCATCACCATCACCGGGTTGCCCAGCAGCGGTTTCAGCACGTTTTTTTGATCCTGCAGCACGGTGGTCATCAGCAGGTTGTTGCCCGGGGCGACCTTGTTGGTCTGGGTCAGGGCGTTGAAGTACTTGGTCACGTCCGCCGGTGTCAGGTTGAAGGTGAATTCGTTTTCGCCGACTTCCAGGGTGATTTCGGTGTTTTGCTGGCTCATGGGGTATCGCTCTTTCTGAGGTTGGGAAAAGTGGTGTTTTGGCGCGCCGGCGATCGCCGGCATACGCCCAGGGCGTATTGCTGCAGTCCGACGATCATTTGCCGGCTTTTAGCGAGTTGATCTCGGAGGGTGAAATAATCAGGTCGAGCGTCTGCAGCGAGTTCGGCGCGTCCTCCATCAGCCACGCGGGCGGTGCCGGCGGTGGCGGACACAGATCCGGAGGCGGGACAGGTGGCGCGGACGAGCAACCGGTCAGAGCCATCGTCAACAGCGCGACGCAGGTGTTCGTTTTCAGTGCGTGCATCGGTCAATTCCTTGGTGTTTCGTTGGTCGATCGCGTCCCGCTCGGCGAGCATTTCGCCGCTGATACGTGCCGCTTCGCGCAGGCCGCTGGCCTCCCACTTCGCGCTGTCGCGCTCGCGCCTGGCTTCGTCGCGTTGGCCTTCGAGTACGTCGAAGCCGATCCAGGCGACCAGGCACAGCACGACCAGGAACAAGGCTTCGCGGAGCATCACAAGCCCTCCGCACACAGCCGGGACTCGGCCAGCCGGCGGTTGTGCAGGCCCGGCACAAAGCGCTTCTGGCCCTTGGTGTCAGTCACAAAGGCCCATACCGGCGTCTTGCCGTCCGGTGCCCATGCCAGGGCTTTGCAGCCCTCAGCGATGCGGCCGGCGTTGATATGCGCGACCGCTCGACTGGCGCAGGTGCTGGTCACGCCGAAGTTGTGGCCGTGACTGGTCAGTGCGTCGAACGTGTTCTGGCTCACGTTCGGGTTGGTGATGCACTCGGCCAGCTGCAGCTGCGTTTTGCGGATCACCAGTTGCTCCACCTCGGCGCATTTGGCGGGCGACCAGTAGTCGCCGACCACGACCGGGTACGGGCTCGTAAACCGGGTGATGCCTTTGCAAACCGTGGGAAGTCCGCCAGCGAGCTTGTCCGCGTAAACGGTGTTCTGGCCGTTGCCTTCCCAGGTGCCCAGGAAGATCACCAGCGGCGTGCTGGCCAGCGCGATCAAACCGGCGGCTATCCGCCCGCGCAGGCTCATGGGAACCACACGCGCAGCAGTGCCGGCACGACCATCTGCAGCACGGCGCCAACCAGCGTCAGAATCGTGAGCAAGCGCCCGACCTTGGAGCCGATCACGTTGACCGCCAGGGTCAACGCCTGCTGTCCCTTGTTCAGTTCCTTGAGCTGGCCAGTCATGTTTTCGAATTGCTGCTCAAGCTTGGTCACGCGAGTCGGCACGGTGTCGTGACGACCTTCAAACTCGTTCATGCGGTGCTCGATCACGGCGAGTTGCCGCTCCAGCGTTCCCAGACGCGAAGTTTCAGTGGTCATCGGCGGTTACTCTTCTCGACGTCCGTCTGACACGGGACGCACCGTGTTATGCCACCGTGCGCCTGGCGCGCCGGCGGGATGGGTTTGTCGCAGTCCTGGCAATGGGTCAGGCTTGGCCCAACCGGCACAGGCTTGCTCAGCTGAGCCTTGATCGCCTGGTCACGTTGGCGTTGCTCCAGCTCCTGGGCGCGGTCGAACCAGTCCACCATCAGCGCAGCCCCTCGATCTCGGTCGCAGCCAGGTACGGCACGCCGTTGATGTGGATGAAATCCGGGCTGGTCACGTCGAAAGGAACCTTGTGTTTGCTCTTCTCGCCGCCCTTCGGATCGATCGCCAGCAGGCTGGAGAGCTTCACCTTGCAGCCGAAGGCTTCCACCCGCAGTTCCTCGTCTTCGCCGGCCTTGGCGAAGAACACAGCATCGAACGGTTTGAGGCCTCGGAAGCTGCCCGCCGAGCGCGCCGCGTCGATCAGCAGATTGAAGTTGGTGGTATCCAGCTCGAATTCACCGGCAGCGGCCACGTCACCGTCCACAGTGCCGTCTGGCACGCCCCGGGTTTGGGCCACTGCCGAGTTGTCGGTGATATCCAAAGTGCAGCTTTCGACGTGCAGCGCGATATCGCCCAGGCTCACGTCAAAGTTCTTGCCGCCAATCTTCGCCATGGGGCGTTACTCCGTTTGGTCAGTGGAAAGATCCAGGGCAATGTTCGCCGTGAGGTCTTTCGGGCAGTTGTGGGGTTTGAGCTTGATGTAGGCCGCGACCTTGGTTTTGGTCAGCCAGGTCAGCACCAGGTCGCCGTCCTTCGGCGGCTCGATGTCGCCGGGGAACACCTGGCCCGCGAACGTGGTGGACTTGGCCATGGCACGCAGCGGCGCCATCAACTGGTTGGTGTTGACGGCCATGCTGTTGGGGGTGTTGTTCAGTCGGCGATCGGCCACGCGGCGAATCAGCAGCGGGCGGATCTGCCGAGCGGCCTTGTCGGTGATGCGCAGGTATTCCACGACCTGAAAGTCACTGCCGGCGGTGTCCAGCATGTTGCCGTCACCCCAGTACACGCCCGGGTAGTCGGGATAGGTCTGCGAAACCGAGTAGCGCGCCCGATCCAGCTCGCTGCGCACTGCCGAGGTCAGCGGGACTTTTTCGCCATCGATCGGAACAGGGCCGAGGCCCAGCACGGCACCGGTGGCCACGCGCATCGGGCTGTCCGCGATGCTCACGGATGCGTTGGCCAGGCGACCGGCCAGCACGCCCAGGTCATTGCCGTGCAGTTGCGGTACGACCAGCACACGCGGCGCGGCGAGGTTTGCCAACAGCGCTTTGCGCTCACTGACGTACTGCGCCCAGGTCTGTTCGGCGGTGACGCCAGGCACGGACGCCATGACGAACACGCGGCGTCCGTAGGTGTTGTTCAGCGCGATCGCTGCGTCATGCATGGCGGAAAGTTCGGCAGCAGCGGTTACCGGTTTGGTAATCACCACGGCTTCCACGGAGTAACCCTGCTGCTGGGCTTTTTCCAACGCCTCGTCCCATTTGCCCTCGGCGCCGATCGGAGCCGCGACACATGCCCAGCGCTGGCCACCGTTGAGACGGGCGGCGGTGATTTGAGTTTTCAGGTCGCTGGCCGGAACGCCCAGTTCGGCGTCCAGATCGCTGTCCGTGTTCAGCGGCAGGATCTGGCCGACGTTTTTGCCGGCGGGGCCGATGAAAAGAAAGTAACGTTCAATCTCGCTCACAGGCCCCTGGCCCAGGTTGAGATTGTCGACGGTGACTTGACCGAGTGCCATGCAGTGCCTCGTTAGCGGGGTGAAGTTAGGATTTGTTGCAACACCTGGCTAATCAGCAGGTCGGTGTCGCGTTCGGATTCGGCGCCGATGAACTGGCGTTTCGGCAAAGTGATTTCCCAGCTCTGCGCGCCCGACGACTCGCTGCGCTGGTCGTCCAGGATGCGAATCAGCAGGCCGGCCTTGGCGTAGTTCACATGCTCTTGAATCCACGCCACCGACGGCCTGGTCAGGCTCTTTTTGCCGGCCTGACGCACGCGAAAACCCAACCGACGCAGACGTTTGGCCTGTTTCTCGGTGGCAGCCAAGCCAGGCGGGGTTTTGTTCCAGCGGCGCATCTGCGCGGCGGTGCGGCGCTCACTGACGCCGTAGTGCTGCTGGGCGGCGACCCATCGGGTCAGGGCGTTTTTCCAGCCCAGTTCTGCTTCGTCAGCGGTCACGCGGGTGACCACCATCAGCTTGGCCAGTCCGGCTTCCATCTTCTTTTTGCCCTTGCTCTCGCCCTGGCGCGGGGCGAACGCCGAACCGTCCACGTTCTGCTGGGCGCGCTGACGCTTGCGGCTCATCGTCCGCACACGCTTGGTCACCTGGTTCAGCAAACGCCGGCGCAACTGCGGCGGCAAAGCCAGCAAGGCCAGTTGCTCACGTACGCCCAGGCGTCCGCGCACATCGAGTTCGAACGTGCTACGCCCCGCCACTGGTGGCCACCTCGCCGCGCTCAGCGACCCACAGTTCAAACGGGACGAACGCCCAGGTTTTGCCAAAGGCCTGGATCTCGCCGTCCGGCTCTTCGGAGAGATACTGCGGCTCGACGAATTCCAGCGTGACTTCCACGTCGAACAGGTCGGTGTCGACCGGCTCCACGGCGAATTCCGGCGCCGGCAGTTCGTGGCGGTCGCGGTCGGCGTCGTGGGTCTCCAGCCAACTGCCCACCAAGGCCATCATGCGGGCGGGATGAGCCGCGAATCGCTCCAGGACGATCACGGCGCGATAGTGCATATCCGCAAAGTGCATGCCGTCGACGTCGGGTTTCCAGATCAGCGACAGCTTGACCTGCTCCGTCCAGCTGTCGAGCTGTTCAGGCTCGACCAGGCGGCGTTCCAACAGGTAGGCGGTCAAAGCCTGCAGCTTGGTCATAGCAGTGCCGCCGTAATGCGGCCACGGCCTTGCAGAGCGCGCACAGCCTGCTGACTGAATGCCAGAAACGTGTCTTCTCGCTCCGGCGCTTCCTTGCCGGTGTTCTCGGCGCTCTCGCGGCGGGTCACGGTGGCGAACTGCTGCAGGGCACTGGCCTTGGCGCGGCAATACACGGCGCGCTTGTACAGCTTGGCTTTGAATGCACGCTCAGGCAGCAGCATCGGATCGGCCGTTTCCACGGTTACGATGCCTGCTGCCAGCCAGCTGGTTTTGAGCTTAGCCAGGTCGGTATTGACCTCGGCCATCGCGATAAACAAAGCGTCGGTCAGCAGGTCGCCCAGGAACTCCGCCGGCAGGCGGTAGCCCTTCTGGAATTCGGCAACGGAGAGGTTCGGCCAAAAGCCGTCGTTCTCGATCGCCTGTTCCACGATGGTGGTGGGTTTCCCGGAAAAGCTCATTGCTGACCGCTCGAATTAGGGCGGGGAGACTGTTTTTCGTGGGGCTGTCCATAAATGGCAGACACACGTCCACAGTTCCCCGCTGGGGGGGTAGTCGGTTATTGGGCGCCGGTGACGGCAGGTGTTTGTTTGGCGATCGCCTTACGGCACTTCGCAATTCGCGTTTCGTTGCCGGCTTTGGCGTATAGCTCGGTGGAGCGTTCCAGGTGCTCGAGCGCGGTTTCCCACTGCTCAGCTTCCATGGCGCGCATGCCGATCAACTTGTGGTACTTGCTCGGGATTTGCTCGATCAGATCCCATTCACCGTCGACAAGCGGCAGCAGGTTCGACAGGTAAGGCTCCGGGCTGCGCTGGGCGTTGTATTCGCCGTAGGCCCAGTCGATCACCGCGTCTGCAACGAAGGTCTGCACGTCGCGCCGTTTGAAGCGCTCCGGCATCTGCTGGCCCTGCTCGATCGCAAAGCCCGCCAGCACCAGACCGTCTTCGAACTGCTCGGTATCGAACAGCCAGACCATCACCTGCACCAGGACGGGGTTCGGCATCACCAGGCCCGAGTCCATGTAGCGCTGAATGAAGTCCTGGTACTTGGGCAACAGTTCCTCACGCTTGAGCGCCTGGCGTCCGGCCAGCCCCTTGATCGCGCTCAGGCGCTCCAGGTCTTGAGCCATTGCCGCCTCCTGCAGCAGCAGATGCTTTTTCGCGTTGGCTGGGCTGCTCAGGGCTTCCGCCGGCGAATACGCCAGCGGTGCCGCTGCAGCAGCGATCACTGCAGCGGTTCCCTGAGCCAAAATGCGGCGCTTGTGGGCAAGGGCCAGGCTCACTTCACCAGCTCCACGTTCTCAGTCAGCGCGATTTTTTCCAGCTGCTCGATCACGTAGCCCTCGTTGCGGCTGTTGTAATCCTCGACGCGGGAGCGTTTCGGGTTGTCCACGGTTTGCTTGCGCCAGCTGGAGTCCTGGAAGTAAATCGACAGGTTGTCCCAGCTGGTGACCAGCACAGCGTTGACCGGGAAGAACGGCAAGCTGAAGCTCGGCAAACCGCCGTAGGTGGCGATCACCTGGGCATCTTCGATGCGCTCTTTCTCGGTCGGGGTGTCGCCCTGCTTGGCGTACAGCTTGGCTTTGTCAGCGGCCAACAGGTCGGAACCGATGATCGCCACCAGGTCGCCGGCATCGCGCAGACGCTCGTCCACCATTTGCTTGGTGTCATGCACCAGGGCGTCGAGGTTTTCGTAATCGCCCCCCGGCCCCAGGGTGACCTTGCCGGGTGTCTTGCCTTCCTTGAGTACCTGCTGCGGCGCCTGTTCGCGCAGCTGCTGCAGCCAGCCTTTGTTCACGTCCTGCAGCATTGGAAAGGCTTCGATGTCGGTCTGAGCAGCCGCTTTTTCACCATGGAAGCCGACCATGATGCGATCCAGAGCGATCTGTTTCTGCACGGCAGCCGAGTAGCGTTGATGGAAGTCCGGGAACTTGGCCCAGGCATCGATTTTCGCGTACGGCAGGCCCACGTCCGACTCGGTCGACGACAGCTCGTAGGTGCTGTTGTCCAGCGCCGAAGCATCTTTCGCCACGCGATCGGTGGTCTTGGTGTTGGTGCGGCCAGTTACCGGACCGGACACGCCAATAAACACCTTCTCGCCCTTGATCTCGGTCACTGGAATGACGTTGATGCGCTGCAAGAAGTCCGATTTGGCGGTGATGGCGTCGTTCAGCTCCTGGGCGATCGACGGTTCAACGGAGAACATCTTGCTGGCCAGCTCGACACCGTAGGTCTCGGCGATCGCAAGCTGCATTTCGGCGTACATCTTGGCGCCGTAGGCGCTCAGGGAACGGGCCATGTCAGAGCACCCGCACTTTGGATTTGTCGGTGGCGCCGGTGGTGCGCGGCAATTGGCGGCCGGCTGGGGTGTTCTTCAGCTCGGTGAATTGCTTCTGCAGGCTGGTCAGCGCGGCCAGCACAGCCTTGTTGCCGCCGCCATTGCGCTTGAATTCACGGTCCTCTTCGGCAGTGGTGACGATCTCGTCTACTGCAGCGCTGACGTCATCGATCGGGGCCTGATCGGGTTCCGGCGCATCTTCGGCTGCAGGCTCGATCACGGCCTGAATGCCGGCAGCGACGACCAGCAGCTGGGCCAGCAGGGCTTTCAAGGCCGTTGCGG
Organism: Pseudomonas sputi; assembly: GCF_021603585.1. Taxonomy (GTDB): domain Bacteria; phylum Pseudomonadota; class Gammaproteobacteria; order Pseudomonadales; family Pseudomonadaceae; genus Aquipseudomonas; species Aquipseudomonas sputi. The sequence goes on from NZ_BQHI01000015.1 coordinate 22,602, forward strand.
TAGCTTCATCCATTGGGGGTTTGCTCTCGGTTGGGGTTTGCGGGTTTGTTTCGGTGGGCGTGTCTTCAATACCGAAACGCTTGAACAGACGGGTGAACATGGCGGCCAGGCGCCCGATCTCGCCCTGCGGCTCGGTTTCGCGCAGGGGACCGAGTTCTTGTGAGGCGGCGTAGTACGCGGCGCGACTGGTGCGATTGGAGAAATACAGCTCTTGCGTGCCGAGGCTCGCCGGCGAATCAGTCACCGCCAGGCCAGTCAGATAGGCCTTGCCGCTGCCGGCGAAATTCGGGGTGATTTCAATGCTGCTGAACAGCTTCTGGCCCTGGTCGTTGAGGTACAAAAGGCGATCGTTCGGTTTCAACTGCGCTTCCAGCGCGATCTGGCCAGGCTCAAGATCCTCGCCCTCTTCAACCAAACGCACGGCGAATACGGTGCCGTGCGAGCCTGGCCAGCGCTCGTGGTCGCACCAGATCACAGCGGTGTATTTCGCCGGTGTGTACGTCTCGGCGATGTCGCGCAGTTCCTGGGGCAGGATCTCGCGGCCATCGACGGTCGGGCCGCTGGTGGCAACACGTTTCCAGTAGGAGACAAGGGAACGGGGCATGGTCGGTGACTGCGCTCAATCGTTGAATGAGCCGCCACGATAGGGAGCCGAAATCCCCCAAACAAACGCTTTGCTTCGGCACGATTCGTAGAAGAAAACCCTACGAATAACGCCGCATCTCAGCCCGCGTTTCCGGCGTTTTCGCCGCATAGACTGCGGCCCATGAACTACCCGACCGAAGTCAAAGAAGCTGCAAAACGCCTCTACCTGCGCCGCTGTTCAGTGAAGGAAATCCAGGCGCATTTGAAGCTGCCTAACATCCGCATCGTCTACTACTGGATTCGCCAAGGCGGCTGGGACGAGATGCTGACGGACGAAGAACCGTTGAGCGCCGTCAACCGGCGAATCACCCTGATTCTGGAAAAGATCGACCCACTGACGAAAGCCGAACTGGACGAACTGGAGCGGCTGACAAGCCTGCTGGAGCGTCTGAAAAAGCTCGCGGCCAAACCTGCGCCGGCAGCGCCGTCAGATAATCCGGACGAGCCTCGCGAACGTCAGCCTGGTCAACGCCGTGAGCGTGGCGAAGGCGGCGGCAAGAAGCGCGAAAAGAAGGCCAAGAACGACATCAGCGGCCTTACCGAAGTGGACTTCCTAGATAAGTTCATCTCGAAAATGTACGGCTACCAGAAAGAGCTGTTCGAGGCGAAACAGAACCCACTGACCCGCCGTGTCCGGAACATCCTCAAGAGCCGTCAGGTCGGCCTGACCTACTACTTCGCCGGCGAAGCGTTCATGGACGCCGTGTTGAGCGGTGACAACCAGGTGTTTCTGTCGGCCAGCCGATCGCAGTCGGAAATTTTCCGCAGCTACATCATCCAGTTCGCCCAGCAGTGGTTCGGCATCGAGCTGACAGGTAACCCGATCACCCTGAGCAACGGCGCCGAGCTACGCTTTCTCAGCACCAACAGCAGCACCGCCCAGGGCTACCACGGCCACGTCTACGTCGACGAATACTTCTGGATTCGCGACTTCGAAAAACTCAGCACCGTCGCCAGCGCCATGGGCACCCACAAGAAATGGCGCAAAACCTATTTCTCGACGCCCAGCGCTGTCTCGCACCAGGCGTACCCGTTCTGGTCGGGTGAAGAGTTCCGCAACAGCAAGCGCGGCAAGAAGGCCGGCGGCGTGTGGCCGAGCGAAGCGGCTTACACGCAGGGCGCGCTGTGCCCGGACGGCCAGTGGCGCAAGACGATCACCCTGGACGATGCGATCGCCGGCGGCTGCGATCTGTTCGACCTCGAGCAGCTGCAGTTGGAGTACGACGAAGACAAATTCCAGCAGTTGTTCTACTGCAAGTTCATCGACAGCACGCAAAGCGCGTTCAGTCTCAAGGATCTGGAGCGCTGCTACTCGGATCTGTCGTTGTGGGAGGACTACAACCCGGATCTGGATCGCCCGTTCGGCAACAGCCCGGTCTGGCTGGGGTACGACCCGAGCCGCACACGCGACGACGCCACCTGCGTGGTCATTGCGCCGCCGCTCGAACCCGGGGCGAAGTTTCGGATTCTGGAAAAGCACAGCTGGCGGGGCCACTCGTTCACCTACCAAGCCGCGCAGGTCAAGAAGCTGACCGAGCGCTTCAACGTCCAGCACATCGGCATCGACGTCACCGGCGTGGGTTACGGCGTGTTCGACCTGGTGCGCGACTTCTACGCCAAGGCGACGCCGATTCACTACAGCCTTGAGGCGAAAAACGCGCTCGTCCTCAAGGCTCAGGACACGATCCAAGGTAGCCGCATCGAGTGGGACGCCGGCTGGACGGACATCGCCCAGGCGTTCCTGACCATCAAGCGCGGCGCCACCAACAGCGGCCAGATCACCTACAGCGCATCCCGTACCGAAGCCACCGGTCACGCCGACATTGCCTGGGCGGTGATGCACGCCCTGTCCAACGAACCTTTGAACACCAACAAGCGGCGCCGTAGCCGCTACGTCACGAGTAACCAGAGCAGCCATGGCCAACCGCAAACGCAGAAAGCACCACGTAGCCCAACCACAGCAACAGCCAATGCGCTCGTTTACGTTCGGGGAACCGGAGCAGGTGCTGTCCGGCAACATCGGCGAGTACGTGGGTGTGTTTCCCAGCGACGACGGCAAGATCTACAAGCCGCCGGTGTCACGGGCTGGGCTGGCCAAGCTGTTGCGCGCCAACGCGCACCACGGCGCCATTCCGAAGTTCAAGCGCAACCTGTTGCTGCGTGAGTTCATCGCCTCGGCCGGCTGCAGCACGGAGACGATGGGCCGTGCCGGCCTGGACTACATGGTGTTCGGCGAAGCGTACTTCTACAACGACACCAACGCGTTCGGCCAGGTGCTGGAGCTGCAGCACCTGCCGGCGATCAACATGCGCGTGAAGGTCGACGGAGGCTTCGTGATGCTGCTGCCCGACAACAAGGAAATGGAGTTCGAGGCGCACGAAATCTCCCACGTCTTGGACTACGACGTGGAACAGAACATTTACGGGATCCCGGACTACCTGGGCGGTCTGCAGGCGTTGCTGCTGAATGAGGCTGCGACCCTCTTCCGCCGGCGCTACTACAGCAACGGCGCGCACGCCGGCTACATCTTCTACACCAACGACCCGGATCTGACCGAAGAGGACGAAGACGAGCTGCGCGCCCAAATCAGCGCCAGCAAAGGTGTGGGCAACTTCCGCTCAATGTTCGTGAACATCCCCAACGGCAAAGAGAACGCGATTCAGATCATTCCCGTGGGTGACTTCCAGGCGAAAGACGAGCTGGAAAAGGTGAAGAACATCACCCGAAACGATGTCATCGCGGCTTGGCGGATGAACCCCGCACTGGCCGGCATCATCCCGGAAAACACCGGCGGATTTGGCGACATCGAGAAGATCGATCGCGTGTACACCAGCAACGAGATTCGACCGATCTGTCAGTTGTTCAATCAGCTGAACGACCGGCTACGCGAAGATAGGCGGTTTGGCTGGAAACCTGCACCTGACACAGTGGATGTCACTGCATGAAACAGTAAGCGCAGCGGATGCCACTACAAAATGTGGCAATATGGTAGCGTTCAGCTGCCCCTGGGGAGGGACATATGCGAGTGACATGTAAGTGTGGAAACAAGGGATTAATCCGCGATAGCAAGCCGCAATCGCCAGATTTCGTGACGCTTTATTGCCAGTGCCTGGACGTCCAGTGCGGGCATACATGGGTCGCCCATTTGACGTTTTCCCACACGCTGAGTCCATCAGCTCAGACCTTCGACCGATTGCTGTTCGATCGTCTCCGGGAAATGCCTAGGGCGAAACAGCGAGAGTTGTTCGAGCAGCTCGGGGCGCAGGCAGTTGCGTGACAGGTCAATCGCCGACACCGAAACGTCGGCGATCAAGACATCAGTTGTTGGCTGACTCTTCAGGATTGATGGCAAGAATTTCAGATAGCCGACGAAGCTGACCTTGCTCCTTTTCACTCAATGACCGGTAAAGGCCTATGAGGCGGCGTTCCGCTTTGCTCAGGGTATGCCATTCGAACTCGGCGAATCCCAAGCAAAGAGGTTCTTTTTTGATGCGATCCAACATGCTGACTACTCCATAAAGTGCATGGGTGAATCGGCATTGACGGGATGAGGACCGACTTTAGAACGTAGGGACGACCATTGTCGTACAAGCTATGTAACGGGTTAAGTCTTCTGACGGGCAGCGTCGTCAGCCATTGCTTTCAGAAACCGGCGGATTGCCTCTTGGTCACCGGGAGTAATGCTCCGGTATTGAGCAATCAAGCAGTCCTCTACTTCTGAAAGCGCTTCATTCGGGAGCGTGGTACGGATGCCATTGACGATGAATGCAACGTCAAAGCCCAGCTCGCTTGCTGCGAGGCTCAGGTAAGACGCGGGGGCATCACTCGCCCCAGATTCATAATTTCCTTGAGTTCGTTTTGAGACACCAAGTTTTTCAGCTAGCTGATCTTGCGTCAGCCCAGCCTGGGCACGCAATTGTCGCAAGCGGGCGCCAATCTCTTCGGACAGGGTCAATTTTTTTCCACTCAGATATTTACAATGGCAGTTTTTTGCCACATCCTGCGCTCGTCATCACACGAAAACGCAAGGAATTGCACTATGCCCAACACAACCATCACCGAGCAAGCCCGCATACAAGCGCGTGAAGCGCTGGAGAAGCGAGGCCAGACCGCGAAGAACTTTGCTGAATTGAACAACCTGAATCCCAGCACCGTATACGCGGTGCTGAGTGGTCAGAGCCATTGTCGCCGTGGGGAGGCACATCGCGCCGCCGTTCTACTGGGTATCAAAGACGGCGTAATAGAACAGTAACGATCTGTATTAACAGGGAACAGTAGAAGATGAAAAGCCCAGTTCTAAAGACGCGCAAGGAAGCAATGCGCGAGATCATTCGCAGTTTTCCCGAGGGACGCGAAGGCGCTGCCGATCACTTGGGAATGAAAGTCAAAAAGTTCGACAACCACGCCTACGAGAATGCCGGTTGCAGTCCACTGACGGATGTCCAGGTTTACATGCTGGAGCAAGCCAGCGGCACTAACCACTTTCCGAACTACGTGGCGCAAATGTATGGCGGTTTGTTTGTGGCCGTTGCCGACCCGGAGAAGCTGGACAACGTCGAACTGTATGCCCGGTCGGTGCAGGTATCGGCCAAGCGCGGTTGCGTTGACCAGGCGATTGCCCAGGCATTGGAAGACGGCTCTATCAGCATGGATGAAGCCGAACACATCCTTGCTGCTCACAACCTCCACATGGCCGCACGTCACGCTGAAGTGCTGGCCGCTATCGACCTGTACCGCGCCAAACCAGGGAAAAACCAATGAACAATCTGCTTGCCGTACAGGAGTATCAGGACATGCTCAAAACAGCGGCTTTTGCGTTTCTTGAACGTCATCAGTGCGAACACCTGGGCGACGATCAGCAACTGTTCAAACGGGCTGTTCAGCACCTTGTAACGGATTACAACGCCACGCCGCAGCACGCCGAACGCCTGGTGCATCTGGCCAACAGTGAAATGTCAGCGGTCAGCGATCGGCAGCGACTGGATGTCATCAACAGCACATCAACGCACACCGTGATTTTCGATACCGCCACCGGCAACGCCTGGGCAATCCCGGTCAGCCTGATCTACGAACGCATCCTCATTGCTCCCGATAACGGGCGCTTCCGCATCACCGCTTCCTAACACCTAACCAAAAAATCCCCGTTACCCATCGCCGTGGGTTTGGGTGAGCTGCGCCCGAAATTGAGGTTTGACGATGGAAAACGCCCTGCATATCAACGCAAAACTGACGCCTGTAGAGGCTCAAGCGCTCTTGGCCAACCTGCGCGAGCAGTACCGTCTCAGCTTCAACGAACTCTGGTACGCAGACCAGTTCCGCCTGATTCCCGATGGCCTGCGCCACGGCTCAATCCTCGCCCACTGCCCCGTGATGGCCGCTCAGAAACACCTGATTGGCGCCCTCTCCTACTGCCTCAAGAAAGCGAAGTAACCCCATGAAAGAGCAACTGCGCAGCGACGTGATCGAGCGCCTGAAAACCGATTACGGGCTCAAGCATCGGACGAGCACTGACTACATGCGCGGCGGCACCTGCCCGAAGTGCCGTCAGAAAACGCTGTACACCCGTTTTGATGCTCCGTGGTTGGTTATCTGCGGCAGACCTGAAAAATGCGCTCACACCCTACATGTGAAAGAGCTGTATGAAGACCTGTTCGAAGACTGGAGCAAGCGTGCGCCGGCCACTGACCAACACCCCAACGCGACAGCCCGTGCCTACCTGGAATTCGCCCGGGGTTTTCGCATTGAGCTGATCCAGGGTTGGTTCACCCAGGAAAGCTTTTACTCCCCCGACCACAACGCCGGCAGCGCAACCGTGCGCTTCGCATTGGACAAAGGCGGCTGGTGGGAACGCCTTATCGATCGGCCGCATCGCTTCGGCAAGATGAAAGCCCGGTTCAAATCTAAGGACAGCTATCGAGGCGTCTGGTGGTGCCCGCCCTGCGTGGACCTTCTGGAGGCGAAAGAAGTCTGGATTGTCGAGGGCATCTTTGACGCCATCGCCCTAGTGCACAACGACATCGTCGCGGTGTCGGCCATGTCCTCGAATGCATTCCCTGAAGAGTCGCTGCGAGCCCTCGCCCGTAACCGCGACGGCAAGCTGCCCAAGCTGGTCTGGGCACTCGACAACGAACCGGGCGCCCACGCCTACACCAAACGCTGGGCGAAGCAGGCCCGCGCGCTGGGGTTCGTCTGCGAGGCGGCACAGATCCCGCTGCGTGATGGCCGGAAGAACGACTGGAACGATCTGCATCAACGTTGGAGTTTCATCGAAGACGAGAGCCAACGCGCCGAACAGATCGCGGCTGATCTGAAACAGGTGCGTCACCTGGGTGCGCTACTGCTGGCCGAGAGCGCCGCCGAAAAAGCGCTGCTGATGTACGACTGGAACAAGCGCGGTGAATTCCACCTGGGCTTCGGCAGTCGCCTGTACTGGTTCAAGTTGGACATGGAGAAATTCAACCGGGCGATGCAGGACATCGAGGACAGCGAGAACCACGACGACCAACTGCTCAACCAAGCACAGCAGCGCGAAAAAGCCCTGCAGCAATCGGGCAGCGTGGTCGAGATTGCCAACTGCTACCCGCAAGCCCTGTATTTCCAGCGCAACGAAGTGACGGACGAGTCCTGGTATTACCTGCGCGTCGATTTCCCGCACGACTCCGAAAGCGTTAAGAACACCTTCACCAGCGGCCAGCTTTCAGCCGCCAGCGAATTCAAAAAACGCCTGCTTGGCATGGCCGCCGGCGCCATGTACACCGGCAGCGGTCAGCAACTGGACAAGCTGATGAAGGACCAACTGTTCGGCATCAAAACCGTGTCGACGATCGACTACGTGGGCTACAGCAAGGAATACGGCTGCTACGTCTACGGCGACCTGGCGATCAAGGACGGCACGACCTACAAGGTCAACAGCGAGGACTATTTCGAGTTCGGAAAACTGCGGCTGAAATCGCTGCAGAAAGGCGTCCCAATCAAACTGCAGCGAGATGGCAAGGACTTCAATGAAGCCTGGCTGCCGCTGCTGTGGACCTGCTTCGGCGCACAGGGCTTGGTCGCACTGGTGTTCTTCTTCGGTTCGCTGTTCTGCGAGCAGATCCGGGCGCGCTATCAGTCGTTCCCTTTTCTGGAAGCCACCGGCGAGGCCGGCGCCGGTAAAACCACCCTGCTCAACCTGCTGTGGAAACTGCTCGGCCGTGAAGGCTACGAAGGCTTCGACCCAATGAAGTCGACGAAAGCCGGTCGCTCGCGGTTGATGGGCCAGGTGTCGGGCATGCCGGTGGTATTTCTGGAAGCCGATCGCCACGGCGATGATCGATCGCACGCCAAGACCTTCGAATGGGACGAACTCAAAGACTTCTACGGCGGCGGCACGTTGGCCACCAAAGGCGTGAAGACCGCCGGCAACGAGACCTATGAACCGCCGTTTCGCGGCACGATCGCCATAAGCCAGAACGCGGCCGTGGTCGCCCATGAAGCAATCATGACCCGGATCGTCAAGCTGCACTTCATCCGGCCGACAGTGACGCCGCAAAGCCGCGCTGCAGCGGACAAGCTGAACGCCCTGGACGGCGGCACGCTCAGCCATTTTCTGATTCGGGCCGTCGGTAAAGAGTCGGCCGTCCTCGAGCTTTTCGCCCAGCGCATGCCCGAACACGAAGCCAGGCTACGCCGCCTGCACACCCACTGCTTTGCCTGCGGTACGGAATATCTCAACGAGCAAGGCAACTGCAGCAGCTGCGGGTATGACCTGCGCGGATACATCCGCGTCGAGCGGATCAGCAAAAACCACGCGCAGTTGCTTTCGCTGCTCGATGCCCTGCGTCTGGTTCTGAAACTGGACGAGCCTCAGGTAGCCGCGACCCAGCGCCAGATCGTACGCATGGCCATCGAGCGCCAGGCCTCGATCAGCTCCGACCATCCGGCGGTGGCCGAATTCTGGGAGGTCTACGACTACCTCGAATCGCTGAATGACGACCCCTTGGTTGATCACAGCAGCGACCCGAACGTGATCGCGATCAACCTCAACGAATTCAGCGAACGCGCCGCCGAACACAAACAGAAGCTGGCCGACGTGGCCACCCTGCGCGACCTGCTGAAAGAGTCACGCTCGCACAAGTTTCTGGAAGCAAATAAAGCGGTACACAGCGCAGTCCGCGCAGCGATGAACAGCAGAACCCCCTTGGCGCCGGGCCGTCCCACGACGGTCAAGTGCTGGATCTTCAAAGCGTGAAAAGGAGGCTACACCGATGCAAATCCAAGTCTTTATGGGTAATGCCGGCGACGGCAACACGAACAAGCTGCAGGAGATCATCGATCACCTGAATGCGTTGGGGAAAAGCCAGCCGGTGATTCAAGCCGGGGCTTATGGCGAGGACGGGCTGCTGCAGATTCTTGAAGTTCGTGCTGCAGGCGGCCAGCGCGAAATCCTGGTGGACTCATGCAGCCCACAGCAGATTTTGAGCGTACTGGAATGGCAATCCTGCACCGAGGAAGACCCGAATTACGCTGACCTGGTTATTCACCTGGCCCGTCGAGACTGACGGATGAGAAGCGATGTCGAGGAGTTGCAGCTCCCCGACATCAACCACCACTGGGAGCAACGCCATGAAAGCTAAGCACCAAAGCAGCAGTGATTCACAGGCTAACACACTCAAAAATAGTGACCCGCACGCTCGGCATCTGATGGCTATCAGAATCGTAGGTACAGCGCTGTTTGATTATCGAGTACGGAAAACTGAAGCAGCGCGGATCCGGCTTGAATGCCTTACCACTTTCGCCAAGGAGTTGGGCGACATCGATGCGGCAGAGTTCGCTGTTGTCGCTCAACTACTGGCAGGCAAATCAACAGCAGACCGCCCCCCAATTGATCGAACTTACTCACTCGAAGGTATCGCACTATGAAAACGCTGTTTGTACTGATGGCCCAATACAATGGCCAAGTGGTAATTCCCCTGGATCGAGTGTGCCAGGATTATTTCACGCACCTGACAACGGATATGTTTCAACGCAAAGTTGGTGCCGGGCAGATCAAGCTCCCGATTACTCGCATGGAGCCGAGCCAGAAAAGTGCCAAAGGTGTTCATATTGCAGACCTGTCGGCCTATCTGGATGAACAGCGCGCTGCAGCAGTCAAAGAAAGTAATCAATTGAATAGCGCGCCGCGCAGCAGCTAATTCACTTCAACGTTTTGGCGCCCAGCTTTACGGGCGCCTGCAGGATGCGCTCGAACCATTCCCAAGTTGCATAAACATCCCCTCGCCCACGCAAGTGGGTATAACGGCGCATTGAGTTCCAGTCTCGATGTCCAGACACGCTCGCTACTCGCGGAATATCCCAATCCATCTCGAAAAGCCGGCTTACGCCTTCGTGGCGCAGGTCGTGAAAATGCAGATCTTCAATGCCCAAAATTTTGCAGGCCCTTGTCCAGGATGTGGACACTGATTCAGCGCTGTAAGGAAAGATCTCAGGCAACACTTTAGGCATGGTCTGAAGGATCTCCCATGCTTCTGGCGGCAAATGACACCAGACGTCGTTACCGATTTTTTGCCCAGGGTTCTTCATGTCACGAACAAGAACCCGATGGCCTGCTTCATCCAAGTCATCCCACCGGATCCGGGTAATCTCTTCTTGCCTACGCGTGGAAAACAACGCGAATCCAGTCAGCTTTAGCATGTTGATAGAAGTCGGACGACGGCTTTGAATACTCCGAAAGTGCGTCAGCAGTTTGTCGAGTTCTTCCAAGGTGGGCCGGCGATCGCGCTCGCGACTTTTCATGTTGTAACCGAGCTTTTTCAACACTCGGCGGGCGTCCGCCATTGCGTGCGGATCCACCTCATACCCCCAAGCGGGCCGAGCAATCGAGAGAACCGCGCCCAGGTGTGCGAGATCGTTACCGGCGGTTTGAGGCTGAACGCCCCCGCCCTCCTTGCCCATGCGCCATAACGCGTATTCGACCAGGTGCTGGCTGCTTACATCTCTGTCGTTCAACTTCCCCAGGTAGCATTCGCTGATCGCCTTCAACGTGCCGAGCTTCGTCTTCCCGAGAGGGCGCGCCTTGGTCATCTCGGCCAAGTACCGATCGATCATTTCCTTAATCGTCGCACCCGGTCGGTTCGCCCGCTCGATCGCACCTGGTTCATCCAGTTCGGTTTCTCTTTTACGTACCCAAGCCTGTGCGGCCTGTTTTCGGGCGAAGGTCTGGCTCTCTTGGTAAACTTGCGCCCCATCGCGAAACAGGCGTATCTGTGCCGTGTAACTGGTGCTGCCGTCGGTGCGTTTCCGTGCTCTGATCGTGGCCATAGTCAACTGGTACAATTTGAAAGGTGATTGGTACATTGTACCAACCGACCTCAGAAAACGCCTATTTACCCCCTGAAACCGGCTTAGAACACGTAGAGCAAAATGGTACAGAATTCAGCTACATACCCAACAAACACCGGCTCTACGCTGTCTAGAAGGTTCTCCGTTGCGCCCATGATGGATTGGACTGACCGTCACTGCCGGTACTTCCTGCGCATCCTGTCGAAAAACGCTCTGCTCTACACCGAGATGGTCACCACCGGCGCTCTGCTCAACGGCGATCACGAGCGGTTCCTCCGTCACAACGAAGCCGAGCACCCGCTGGCGTTGCAGTTGGGCGGTAGTGTTCCGCTGGACCTGGCCGCTTGCGCGCGCATGGCGCAGGAGCACGGTTACGACGAGGTGAATCTGAACGTGGGCTGCCCGAGTGATCGGGTGCAGAACAATATGATCGGTGCGTGCCTGATGGGGCATCCGCAGTTGGTGGCGGATTGTGTGAAGGCGATGCGTGATGCGGTGTCGATTCCGGTGACGGTGAAGCATCGGATCGGGATCAATGGGCGGGACAGTTATGAGCAGCTGTGCGATTTCGTCGGCACGGTGCGGGAGGCCGGGTGCACCAGTTTTACGGTGCATGCGCGGATTGCGATTCTTGAGGGGTTGTCGCCGAAGGAGAACCGGGACATTCCGCCGTTGCGTTATGACGTGGCGGCGCGGTTGAAGGCGGATTTTCCGGAGTTGGAGTTCATTCTGAACGGCGGGATCAAGACGATGGAGGCCTGCCATGAGCATCTGCAGACCTTTGACGGGGTGATGCTGGGGCGCGAGGCGTATCACAATCCTTATCTGCTGGCCGAGGTGGATCAGCAGTTGTTCGGCAGCAGCGCGCCGGTGATCAGCCGGGCCGAGGCGCTGGCGCAGTTGCGGCCTTATATAGCCGAGCATTTGCTGGCCGGCGGTGCGATGCATCACATCACCCGGCATGTGCTGGGCCTGGGCACCGGTTTCCCGGGGGCGCGCAAGTTTCGTCAGTTGTTGTCGGTGGATATCCACAAGGCCAAGGATCCGCTGGCGTTGCTGGATCAGGCGGCGGAGTTGCTGGCCGGGCGTTGATCGACGCGTGGAGCGTGTGGGCAACGAATGAGCGTTGCCCGGAGTTTTGTTGTACTGACAGGATGTCTTTTGGTTATGCCCGCGTTCAGCTGTGTTTTATTCAAGCGTTTCACCCTCCTCGCTTTACTCTCGACTCTCTCTGCAAGCGCCTATGCATCCTGTGATTTTGCGAAGGGGTGCGGCAACGGGGAAAATGGCCCTTTTCAATCTACCCAGATGTCTGGTTTTCTGGTTTTCACGACGACGATGGTCACAGTCGACGGGATGTCGGACATTTCCGGACTGAAAAAACGTGTGTATTCGGTAGAGGAAATTGAAGCGGCACGTTATTTCCTCGCCAGTGACGGCATGCTGCAAGCCGCGTATTTCACTTCGGCGTTGCAGCGGTTTCGTCAGGATTCGCCCGACTCTGAATTGAATGACCTCGCCGTCGCTGCGCTGCTCAGCAGTCAGTAATCAGCTTGCCGTCGCAGCCGTCCAGTTGACCCAGCCAAATTGCCAGGTGGCAAGGATCAGCAAGCCGAAGGCGATGCGGTACCAGGCGAAGGTGGCGTAGCTGTGGTTCGCAATGAACTTCAGCAGGCCGCGCACGGCGATCATCGCGAAGATGAATGCGACGACGAAGCCCAGGGCGAAGACCGGCAGGTCGCTGCTCTGGAACAGTTCGCGGTACTTGTAGCCGGAATACACCGCAGCGCCGACCATGGTCGGCATCGCCAGGAAGAACGAGAACTCCGTGGCGGCCTTGCGTGACAGGCCGAACAGCAAACCGCCGATGATGGTGGAACCGGAGCGCGACGTGCCCGGAATCATCGCCAGGCACTGTACGCAACCGATCTTCAGCGCGTCGGCCCACTTCATGTCGTCCACATGGTCGACACTCACTGCATGATCCCGTTGCTCGGCCCACAACATCACGATGCCGCCCGCCACCAATGCAACGGCAACGGTGATCGGGTTGAACAGGTATTCATGAATCGTGTCGGCGAATAACACGCCGAGAATGACCGCCGGGAAAAAGGCGATCAGTAGATTGCGGGTAAAACGCTGGGCATTGCTTTGGGTCGGCAGGCCTTTGACGATCTCGAAGATCTTCGGGCGAAATTCCCAGACCACCGCCAGAATGGCGCCCAGTTGAATAATGATGTTGAACGCCATCGCGCGTTCGCCGCCGAACTCCAGCAAGTCGGCAACAATAATCTGGTGGCCCGTACTGGAAATGGGCAGGAACTCGGTCAGGCCTTCTACCGCCCCAAGAATCAGCACCTTGAACAAGGTCAGTAAATCCATTATTCCTCCGTCAGAGCGCTCTTTGCGGGCGCCCTGTTAAATGCATTCAGGCATTGAGTATCTGAAGTAAAACAATTGGCAGATGCGCACCCATTGCCCGACTCGAGGACGGAGAATATGTCTTATCAAAAGCCACACTCAAGGCATGTTAATAAACGTCCGCATGTGAACTTGTCGACGTTATAGCCAAAACACAGGCCTCCCCATAAAATGTGAACCACCTCACACTGCTCTGATACGTATGCAGTTGAGTGATGGCCAAGGGACATAAAAACAGGTCGCGATAATTACAAAATAGTGGCACCATTCCATATTGCCACCATCTAACGGCCTCAATTTCGTTAGTTCACAGCCCCGAAAAAATCAACTAAAAGCTTGAATCGCTTAATTATTGTTAGAAAACTCGGGAGCCACGTCTAAAATTCGTCCGAATGTTACCAATTGTCAGTCACAGATGAGAACCGGTGCTTTAACATCCCGATGTCAGCACCTTTTCGAGTCAATGCATGATGCTTACAGGTAACTTAGCGACTAGAAGCCCGCGCCGCACAACCGACGAACCAGGTGTTCTCACCCTGGGCCGTACCCGTGGCGTGGCTGAACACTTTAGCGCGCTAATCGCAAAGCATGTGCAGAGCGGTGTGGCTGTTGAAGCCGACGCCTACCTTAGTTCATATCAGCACAACGAATATCACGGCCTGTATCGGGCGATCTTCATTATCATCGACAGCCCTCAGGCACTCGAAGATAACCTTGCCCTGGTGGAAAACCTGCGTAACGACAACTTGAAGCCGATTATTTGTGCAGTGATCACGGGGCGCGGCGCCCACAACAAGATCAAGTATTTTCTGGCCGGTGCCGACTTCTGTATCAAACTCAATACCTTGTCCGATGAAAGCGCGGAACTGCTGGGTGAGTTCTTCGACAGCGAAGAATGGCAGCGGGATATCAGCCTGATGCTGGATCCCACCCGCATCTGCCTCTCGGACACCAGCAAGAAGCTGGATATCTCCTTTGCCGAAATGAAGATCCTGCAAGCCTTTGCGCAGACCGGCAATCACATTCTCAGCCACGATGAAATCGCCGGCATCATGGGGCTCAACACCCAATTCTACGACCCTCGGGCGCTGGAAAAATCCATCAGCCGCTTGCGTGGGAAAATCAAGGACGTGTACGGTACGAACGCCATACAGAGCATTCGCGGGTATGGCTATCGTCTGATGCGGGGGTTGATCTCGACCCCTTGATTCAGGGAAACACTCTTTTGCAGCATACGAGGGAACGTCTGATGCAACGCTTCAAACATCCACATTCTCATAGTTTTAACCGCGTCACATATCTAATAAAAAGCCGTCAATTGCATGAGCGCTGCAACACTTAAACATAACAATAAACCATTACTCTAACGCAGACCGAGTGGAACTTATCGAGGGCCATCTTTGGGCCCAGACCCTGCCTGATCGATTAATTCCGAGGAAAACATTGCTCGCCTGCCATTATTTTTTCGCCAAATTTGGTGTGTACTTTAGGAGAGAGACATGGAAACCAGCACGACCCTCCCAAGAAAATACTTTGTTGTCGTGACTAACAGCTCAGCGTCGCAACGCGAACTCGAGAGCATTCTCTCCAGTGAGCGTTTCAATTCGTTTGGCACGTCTCAGGCACAAATGTTTATTGAAGGTGTTGCTTCGCCCTCTTCCACTCCGATGCTGATGGAGTTCACTTACCCACGCGGCACAAGGAAGCATGTCGCACGCAGCATTGAACACGATACCCAGCGCCTATTGGCTACGCTTGAATCGCAATGGCTGGCAGCACAATCGGCGTACTCGTTCCACGGTTCCACGGCCGTATCCGAAGACACCACTGAAACTTCCCGGACGATCGAGTCCGACGCGCCCTGCACTGACGCCTGGCATCTGGACAATGATCAGGGCGCATTGACGAAAGAGGGTGTCGAAATCAGTCTCACCGGGCTCGAAACCGCACTGGTGCGCAAGATGCTGCACCACGAAGATCGCGTTGTCAGTCGCGACGATCTGATCCTCAGCATCGGCCGCGAGCCGGAGCAATACCGGGGACTGGAAATGTGCCTGAGCCGTCTTCAAGACAAATTCAAGAACGCCAGTAACGGTGAGCGATTGTTTCGTGCCGTGCGCAATCGCGGTTATTGCCTGATCCAGGAAGTTGTTGCCTGAACAACGTCCCCCACACCAAGACAAACAGATAAAAGTGCGATTACAAAAATAAAAAAGCACTCTGTCTGGTTTTACCCCTCCCTGGTTATACCCGCCTCCTGACCCCACCTACGATAGCAAACACAATATTGATTATTCACCCCCTGCCTTTCGACCTTTTCTAACGTTTGAATATTGGAAATTCAAATAAGTTGGCACTGTGCCATCTTGTTAGAACTCGTCAGACAGCATCCCCGGCAATAACTTAGTCTATTGACTGACGACAGTTCCGCATTCCGGCGTTGTTACCTCAGGACACTGGCTCAAACAACAATAACAAGTCTGCTTAACAACTCGGTTTTCTACTGTCGAAACCTGAATGGACGTCTTTTGGGGATATCGTATGGATCTTTCTCTTCGTATCAATCGAAACACCGGCCTCAAGGGACTGACCTTTTGGGGCCAATGGGCGCTGGCACAGAGTTTCGTTGTTTCCCTGTTGTTCATACTGGCCGAACAACACACAGGCACCGTCGAGTTCTACTATCGGATGTGCACGATCCTGGCGGTTCTGGCCTCGGTGCCGGCTTATACCTTCAGCGGCGCGTATCGAAAGCGAGACAATTACCTGACCGGGCTGGGCCGACTGTTCATGGGCTGGTTCATGACCATGGCCGGGCTGGCGTTTATCGCCTTCATCTGCAAGGCCGATGCGCTGTTCTCCCGCCAGGTCATCCTTGAATGGGCGGTATACGGTTTCCTGGGTCAGGCACTGCTGTACGCACCGCTGCATGCGTTTTCGAAGTTCTACCAGCGCTCGCGCAAAAGCGAGCACAAGACCCTGATCGTCGGCACCGGCGAATTGGCTTTGGGCCTGGCGAAGAAATTGAGCCAGCACGAAAACCTGCCGCTGGTCGGCCTGGTCAGCAACGGCGATACCCCGTCTCTGGAAGCGGACGCCCCGCGCGTTGTCGGCGCCCAGGACGAACTGCTCGAGCTGATCCAGACCCACGACATCCGCCGCCTGTACATCACGCTGCCGCTGTCGGAAGCCGCCAAGATCGAAGCGATGTATGTGGACTTGCTGGATGCCAACGTTGACGTGGTCTGGGTGCCGGACCTGAACAGCCTGACGCTGCTCAATCACTCGGTGAAAGTCGTGGATGGCCTGCCGGCGATCTACCTCAACGAAAGTCCGCTGACCAGCCGCCCGACTGCTGCCCTGAGCAAGAGCCTGGTGGAAAAAGCCGTCGCCCTGCTGGCGATCATTCTGTTGAGCCCGGTGCTGCTGGCCGTGGCGCTGGCGGTGAAGCTCAACTCGCCGGGCCCGGTGTTCTTCAAGCAGGATCGCCATGGCTGGAACGGCAAAGTGATCAAGGTCTGGAAATTCCGCTCGATGCGCGTTCACGATGACCGTGACGTCAAGCAGGCCAGCCGCAACGATTCGCGCATTACCGCGGTCGGTCGCTTCATCCGTCGCACTTCGCTGGATGAGCTGCCACAACTGTTCAACGTGCTGCAAGGGCACATGGCACTGGTCGGCCCACGTCCGCACGCCGTGGCGCACAACAACTACTATTCGGGCAAGATCCTCGCCTACATGGCCCGTCATCGAATCAAACCGGGCATCACTGGCCTGGCGCAAATCAGCGGTTGCCGGGGTGAGACAGACACCCTCGACAAGATGGAAAAGCGCGTCGAGATCGACCTGAAGTACATCAACAACTGGTCGCTGTGGCTGGATCTGAAAATTCTGGTGAAGACGCCGTTCACGCTGTTGTCGAAGGATATTTACTGAGACGCAGGGCTTCAGGAAGCACTACCGCAAGGGGACGAAAGTCCCCTTTTTTGTGGGCGGGATTTGGGGAGGTGGCAGGTAGCTTGCGACCACGGTGGGTCAGTTGATTTGATGTCGTTTGACCTGACGATAGCGCCCAAGCGTTCAACAATGAGCTTGAACCTATCTACCTCACCACGAGATCACCACAAACCAAAACGGGAGCCATCAGGCTCCCGTTTTGACTGCCCACTCTCCCGAACCTACTCGGTAATCTTCCCGAAGTTGCGGTAGAACATGTCCCCTTCACGGCTGTCGGTCATGGAGTGCAGCTGGAAGCTGCGGTTGAGCCGCGCGCCACCGTCACGGGTCAGCGGCGCCCACACCAGGTTGGCGCGGCGCATGGTCGACATGCTCATCATTTCGTCGAACGGAATCGACAGGTACAGGCCCTTGTCGAAACTACCCTCGCCATACTCGGCGCTGCCGGCGGAGGTGATCGTCGCCCAGGCGCCAAAGCGCACGCCGTTGAAGAACTCGCGGGAGATGTCCACCGTGCCGCCAAAGTCGCCCGCCAGGTAACGCCCGACGCTGACCGCGGCCAGCGTGTCGAACGGCAGATCGGTATAGCCGGTGATGTGGCCGGTCCAGACCGAGTAATCACGCAGGCCGAACCCCTGGTCGAATTCACGCTGACGCACGTAGTTCAGGTCCGCACCGATCGACCAGCGCTTGCCGGTCGGACGAAACAGCACCTCGCCCCCGACCCCGGCGAACATCGATTCCAGATAACCGCCGTAAACCATGCCGTACAAATCCTTGTCCAGTTGCTCGGCGTGGCTGACCTGAAACAGCGGCATGGTGGTGTCCGACGTGGTCAGGTACTGACGCAAGTCGGTGCGCACACGCGGCAGGCCGCTGGGTGCGTCGTAGCTGAACTTGTCGAAGTTGTTGATCAGGTTCTGACTGAGCAAACCGTTCCACCAGGTGTTGCGGTTGAAGCGATACTCGGCGTCCAGGTCGGCAGTGAACTGATAGAGCAAGCCATCGGGACCGCCGACGTTCTGTTTGAAGCCCAGGCCGACGCCGTAATTGAAGTGCTGCGGCGCTTCGGTATAGAGGGTTTTCTCGTTGCGCGGCATCGCCGGATTGATCTCGGTGGTGCGGTGCAGCGATTGGAGCGGTTCCTCGTTGTTGATCACTTCGCGGAAGGTCTGGCGAGGCACGCTGGTTTCTTCCAGCGGCAGGTCGTAGCGCTTGTTGACCACGGTGAACCAGTCGATGTCGTCGTTGACGCTGTTGTCGAGAATCCGGCTCGCACGGCCAACCGCCTTGGGCGAATGGAAATAGCGCTGCTGCTCGCCGTACACGATCAGTTCGGAATCGCGCTGGGTGATGCGCTCGACCTTGTAGCCGGCGTTCTGCTGCAAGCGCCGGGATACGTCGGCCCAGTTGACCTCTTCCATCTTCGTGCTCGGAGCCTTCGCCGGCAGCGGTTCGGCCGGTGGGTCGAAGGTTTTGGCCGGGGCCTTGCGACTGACGAAATTGGTGTGGAACGTGATGCCAAACATCGCCGTGTTGCCGCGCTCCCAGGCCGCGCTCACATCGACGGAATCAGTCACCTTGAACACCGCACCGAGGTTGATCGGCGAGTCCTGTTTGATGATGTTGTCCTTGGGCTCGTGCTTGTAGTCGTTGCCTTCGTATTCGAGTTTCAGGCTGAGGCGATCCCAGGGTGTCTGGTAACTCACGCCACCGAAAAACGATGGCTTGCCGCGAAAGTACGAGCCGGCGTTGACGTCACCGGTGCCTTCCAGATCAGGGCGGGTGTTGAAGCGGTCACTGATCGAACCCAGCGGGTTGTCGACATCGCCGCGATTGCCGATGTAACCCCAGGCAATGCCGGCACTGAAATCAAAGTTGTCATAACGCTTGTTGGCCACGAAGAATTCACTGGCAAACAAACCGGTACCGCCGATGTCTCGAAAGCCCAGCGCCACTTCCGGCGCCCAGTGGCTTTCCTGCCACAGCCGGACCTTGGCGTCGACCGCCTTGTCCTTATAGCTCTGGCTGCCGCTCAGCGCTTCGGAACCGTACGGACGGTTGGTGATGGCGGTGTAGCGAAACGAACCTTCCAGCCAGTCGAGCGGCTGCAACGAAACGCTGTAGCGGCTGTACGGTTCGGTGCGGTTGGCGTTGACGCTCAACTCACCGGCGGGCGACATGCGCGCGGTCGGGGTCTGCAACAGACCGACGCCGCCGAAGTCATTCTGGGTAATGCGTGGCTCGGCATGCACCAGGCCACACGGCAATAACAACACAGCTGCAAAACGCAAATTCAACGAACCACCTCAGCCAACTGCGTGGCAATCAATTCGGCCAACTGCTGATTCAGTTCAGGGACAGGCGGATCCAGATCATCGTTTTTCACCGGCACCAGAATCTTGCTGCCGGCCACGGGTATCTGCCCGCTCTCGCGGTTCCAGTGGGCGATGCCGACCCGCCGCGATTCGCCGTTGGGCTGGATCAGCCACAGGTAATCGGCATCGGCGTCGGCCTCCAGCAACGTGCAGCCCTGCAGGTATTCGCGGGCCTCCTGCAACGGCTGATAAGGCAAGCGGCACGGCTCGGCGACGGCGCCCAGCACTTCGACTTCGTCGACCCGTTTCGGGTAGATCAGTTGATCGCCATCGTCGAGACGGATGTTGCGGGCGAAGCCGACTTCCACCGCCACCGGATCGAGATCGGCGATCTGCCGCCCGGTCACCGGCATCTGCCGGACCTGCTCGGCCAGACGCTGGGCCAGCGCCGCCCGACTCGGCTTGTCGAACAGCATGGCCATACGCCGCAGCACATCCAGATCGAACAGCACGCCGACCTTCAGTCGCGTCTGTTCTTCCAGCAGCGACTGGCGCAACAGGACGCCCGCCAGCCAGTAGCCTTCGGCATTCGGCACGGCCTCGCCGATCACATCGCGCAAGCGCCCGCCCGCCGGCAATTCGATCGGGCCCGGGTTGGCCACATCACCGCTGACGATCACCGCGGCCTCGCTGGCACCGGCAAGCAACATCAGGCACGCCGAGAGCGCTCTGAGCCGCTTCACGGGACATGCCTGCGGTCAGGGGTCAATTGCACGATCCTGACCCGCAACTGCGAGGTCAGTTGCTGTTCACTCTGCACAATGAAACCGTCCACCGGATCGACCCAGTAACGATTGGTCGCGCGCAGGCCGATGGCCGGCGCGTCAATCTGCTCATCGACACGCAGCACGGAGTATTCCTTGTCGAGAATGTCGAGGGTTTCCAGGGATTTTCGGGAGAAGCGGCTGTTGACGATGATCCCGACTTCCTGCCCCTTGTAGAGGTCGATCCAGCGGCGGCTGGTGTAACCGTCGGTGATGCGATGCAGGCCCTGTTTGAACGGCGAGTCATCGGACAGCCGCGTGCCGTCCAGATCACCCTCCACGCCCAGGCCGACAGTGCGCAGGGCCAGGCCGTCGCGCATCAGCAACACCTGCTTGCCGGAGGCGACCCAGAACTGCAGGTCCTCACGCTCGCGCACCAGCGCCAGCACCCCGGAGCCGGATGGCGTGGTCAGTTTGAGCTGGGGATACTTGACCCCGGCCACCTGCTCCGCCGACACATCGAGCTCATCCGGTCCGATGACCGACGCCTTGAGGTTGTTCAACGAAGCGCTCATCAGCGGATTGCAGCCACTCAACAACACGGCCGCCATCAGGCACACGCCCACTTTCAACGTTTTCACAGTCGGCGGCCTTATTTGCTGTTGTTACTGTATTCGCTCCAGTTCTTCGCAGCGGAAGCCCCGGTCCCGACAATCGATGCCGACGGCACCAACTGGCTGATCAGGCGGTTCCAGCGAGTCACGTTGGCAGGCCCGACATAGACCACGTCCTGGGGTCGCACTTCGAAGTGCGAAGCGAGCGCCATGGCGGTCGGCGACTCGGCTTCCAGTTGGTAGATTTTCGCCGGCTCCACGTCGAGGTTTTCGACCCCGCGAATCACGTACACGGCGTTGCCGTTGGAGGTGGTCTGGCTCAAGCCGCCGACCGAGCCGAGCACGTCGGACAGGTTCATGGTGGCGGTCTTGAAACTCAGCGCACGGGGCTGGTTGACCTCGCCCATCACGTAGATGCGCTTGTTGTCGTTGTACGGCAGATACAGCTGATCGCCCCCCTTGAGGTAGACGTTCTGCAATTCGGAATCCTGCTGATTGAGGGCGTCGAGATTGAGCGAATAGACCCGCCCGTTGCGCGTCAGCATCAGCCCGGACAGGTCGGCATTGTTGGTATCGACACCGGCCGAACCGAGGGCTTCGACCACGCTCAGCGGGTTGGTCGAAATCGCCTGGGGACCGGCCTTGGTCACGGCGCCCGAGACCACGACTTTCTGGCTGGCGAACCGCAGCACCGCGACATCCACTTGCGGCTCGGCAATGAACGCCGAGAGACGTTGCTCGATATCCGAACGCAGTTGCTGGATGGTTTTGCCGGCGGCCTGGACTTCCTTGATGTACGGGTAATACAGCGTGCCGTCGGAACGCACCAGACGACCGTTGGCGTCGATCTGCTGTTGCGCACCCGAGGGAGCGGTCAGCTCGGGGTGATCCCAGACCGTGATGTACAACACATCGTTGCTGCCGATGCGGTATTCGGCCGGGGTCGCCAACAACTCCGCCGGCACCGACTCACGCTTGTACGTGGCGCGGTTCATGGCGATTAGTTTGGGGGTGATCTGAATGAGCTCGACCCGGCTGCTTTCGCTGGCGCCCTGGCGGGTGATGCTACTGGTGCTCAGGTACTGGCCGGGGGAGAACATGCAACCTTGCAAAGCGATACTTGCCAACAATAAAAGAGAAAAACGACGGGTCATAATGGCACTACGCTATTCAAGGGCGAATCCAAAAACAAAGTCACCCGACTTTCGTCGGGCGACCCTGTACTGCACCAACAGAGACTTCAGTTAGTTGTGCGTGCCGGTTGTACCCGTGGTACCGGTGGTACCCGTTGTACCGCCGTTGGCACTTCCACCACTGTTGGACGCCGCGACAGCACTGGCGACCATGGCAGTACTGGCAGCGGGCGCTGTAGAAGCCGCAACACTGCCAGATACATTGGTCACTGCTGTAAGCGGCGCTTCAGCTGCGGATGCCCAGTTGCTCAACATCGTCAACAGGGCAATCGCCATCACTTTTTTCATATCAACTCCTTTCTAACATCGCACCTGAACATCGGGTGCTGGTTAGAGGTGGTAGAGTTCAAGTCGCAAAAAGCGCGAACATGATCCGTTGTTCTTTCACAGTCTTACCCAACTGATAAAAGTCGAACGGCAGGTTTATATCTACGGACTTGCAAAAGGCATTGCCAGTCTAATTTCCCGACGATATCTAACAACCTGACTGAAACTAACATTGCACTAAAACGCCATCATCCCTGATAACCCCGGGGATGATTCGATTGCCAGCGCCAGGTATCGGTGACCATGTCCTGCAAGTTGCGCGTGGCTTTCCAGCCGAGCTCTTTTGCCGCCTTGGAGGCGTCGGCCCAGCTCTCGGCAATGTCCCCGGACCGCCGTGGCATCACCCGGTAAGGCACCGGCTGCCCACAGGCCTGTTCGAAAGCCCGCAGCACCTGCAACACGCTGTAGCCGTCGCCGGTGCCGAGGTTCCAGGTATGAATGCCGGTGCGCCCGGCGATGGTTTGCAGGGCTTTCAGGTGCCCGTCCGCCAGGTCGACGACGTGGATGTAGTCACGCACGCCGGTGCCGTCGACGGTCGGGTAATCGTCGCCGAAGATCGACAATTCCTTGAGGCTGCCGACCGCCACCTGGCTGATGTAAGGCACCAGATTGTTGGGGATGCCGTTGGGGTCCTCGCCCATCATGCCGCTGTGATGGGCACCGATCGGGTTGAAGTAGCGCAGCAGCGCAATGCTCCAGCGCGGTTCGGACTGACACAGGTCGCGCAGCACGTTCTCGACGATCAGCTTGGACTGGCCGTAGGGATTGGTCGGAGTGCCGGTCGGGAAATCCTCGCGGATCGGCATCTGCTCAGGCTCGCCGTAGACCGTGGCGGACGAGCTGAACACCAGCCGGAACACCCCCGCCGCTGCCATCGCCTGGCACAGCGTGATGCTGCCGCTGACGTTGGTTTCGTAGTATTCGAGCGGCTTGCGCACGCTTTCACCCACGGCCTTTAGCCCGGCGAAATGCAGCACGGCATCAATGGCGTGCTGCTGGAAAATCCGGTCCAGCAAGGCCCGGTCACAGACATCCCCGCGAATCATCAGCGCACTTTTGCCGCAAATGGCTTCCACCGCGTGCAAGGCGGCGTCGCTGCTGTTGCAAAGATTATCCAGAACTACAACTTCATAACCTGCTTCAAGTAGTGCAAGTGTGGTGTGCGAGCCGATATAGCCGGCGCCACCCGTTACCAGAATCTTCATAGCGCGGTCCATAGTGGGAAAAGTGCCAACTCGCGTGTCAAGCGCTGTTTGTTTAATGTGTGTCTTGATTCACACAAACAGGGCGACAACAACCAGAAACAAAAACAGTTCAATCACTGGCTATAAATATTTTTACAAGCCAAACTGTATTGCCTGGTACTTATTAGCACTCCCGCGCAGTCATCACTATCAACAGATGCCGACTAAAAATAACCAATAACCGTTAACCCGACATCTCATAACATTGTCGTGTTTTACACTCATTGCTATTTGCCACTCATCTCCCGAGTCAGGTATTAAAGTACAGCTTCAATAACTTGCAACTTTTCGTTATTGCAATAAACGATGGCAGTGCGCCATGAATGACCAGGAAACTTTTATGATCCGTAAATGTTTGTTCCCCGCTGCCGGTTATGGCACGCGTTTCTTGCCGGCCACCAAAGCCATGCCCAAGGAAATGCTGCCGATCGTCAACAAACCGTTGATCGAATACGCCGTCGAAGAAGCACGGGATGCCGGCCTGCAACACATGGCCATCGTTACCGGACGGGGCAAGCGCGCACTGGAAGACCACTTCGACATCAGCTACGAACTCGAACACCAGATTCGCGGCACCGAGAAAGAGAAGTTCCTGGCCGGCACTCGCGAGTTGATCGACACCTGCACCTTCTCCTACACCCGTCAGGTGGAAATGAAAGGCCTGGGCCACGCGATTCTCAGCGGTCGTCCGCTGATCGGCGACGAGCCGTTCGCCGTGGTGCTGGCGGACGACCTGTGCCTGAACCTGGAAGGCGACGGCGTGCTCACGCAGATGATCGAGCTCTACAGGAAATTCCGCTGCTCGATCGTCGCCATCCAGGAAGTCCCGCGCGACCAGACCCACAAGTACGGCGTGATCGCTGGCGAGGCAATTTCCGAGGGCATCTACCGGGTCAACCACATGGTGGAAAAACCGGCCCCGCAAGACGCGCCGTCGAACCTGGCGATCATCGGTCGCTACATCCTCACGCCCGACATCTTCGACCTGATCGCCGACACCGAGCCAGGCAAGGGCGGCGAAATCCAGATCACCGACGCCCTGATGAAACAGGCGCAGAACGGTTGCGTGCTGGCCTACAAATTCAAGGGCCTGCGCTTCGACTGCGGCGACGCCGAGGGTTACCTGCAGGCGACCAACTTCTGCTACGAAAACGTTTACCTGAAGGGCCGCTGAGCGGCCCCACTGATCCATCGCAGCACGCACATCCAACGAGGCAACCATGAACATTGCACAACATTCCGCAGAGATTGAACGTGAGGTGGACAACCTCGGGGTGATGAGCTGGTTATCCCGCCATCAGCCATTGCCCAGCGCCAACGGCCCGTGGCTGGGCACCCTGCTGCTGGTCGATCGCATCGGCGTGTTTCCCTCCTCCGGGGACATACGCCGACCGATGCGCGATCCCTGGCCCCTGCTCGCCCACCTGAAACGGATCTACGGCGAACAGGCGCTGGAGGTCGATGACCGCGACGGCCTGAAGATGATTTTCAGCGACTGGCGATTTCGGGTGCGGATCTGCTGCAACGAACCGGTGATCATCGTCAACGTGGAAACCCGCTGCGTGACGCAGTTGATGCCGCAGAAAACCGCAGAGCTGCTGAGCCATCTGGATCTGTTCGACAACTGACCGCTACTTCGAGGTCTCGCCACACTGGTCCTGTGGCGAGACCTTTTGCTGTCCGCCCACGACCCAACGATAGAAGTAATCGGCAATCACCCGCCCGCCCGTGGCCGGTAGCGGATGAATCTTGTCCGGCCCGATCATGGCCGCGGCGTAGCCTTTGACGTCCGTGCCGAACGCGCATTGCAGATTGGCATAACCCAGATGCTGCTCACGGGCCCAGGGCTCGATGACCTGCGCATAAGCCGACATCGGATACGCGCTGGAGCGGGTGGTGTCCTGACGCAGGATCAGGTTGATGCTCGCCGCCGGTTGAATCTCGCGGAGCATGCCGACCAGCCCCTGAACGTTATTCAGATACTGCTCGGGCTTCACGCCAAAACCCTGGTCGTTGCCACCGAGCATGATCAGGTAAATGTCGGCGGGAATCTTCGACACCACGGTTTTCCACTGCGCCTGCCAGCGCGCATCGTCGTGGTAGAAATCTGCGGACGCTGCGCCGGACGCGGCCAGTTTCGATACCCGAACGCCGTTCTGATCGTTGCTCAGCCACAGGCCGAACAGCGTCGGCGCGCCCTTCAGCACTTCCAGTCTGAAGGCCCAATCGGTCGCTGCCGATGTGCCGGACAGCGGAACTTCCTGAACGCCCTCGCCCGCGAGTTTCAACGGCTGCCAGTCGGCGGAGGGCGACCAGCGATAACGCAACTCACTGGACTCACCGTTGCCGAGGTAGAGCAGTTTCGCCTGAGTGACCTCGGTGTTGATGGCAGGCGTCGGGCTGGCCTCGACTTGCAGCCAGGCGCCGGGCCGGCCGGTGACCGTGCGGCTGTCGGGGCTGGCCTGCCCGAGGCCGGACACCTGCCAGTCGCCGCCGAAGTATTTCTCGCTGCTGCGGGTGTACTTGAAGTGCGTGCCGCCCAGCGCTGCGCCGTGGTTGAAGCCGACATAACCCGGCCCGGCAAACCCGACTTCACCGGCCACCCGCTGCACCAGTCTGTTCAGGTAGAAATCCTGCCCGGCGCTGTAACTGTCGCCGATCACCGAGATCGACAACACCTTGCCGACCTTGCCCTCGCGCCACTGGCCAAACCGTTCGCGAGCGTCACCGATTTGCACCACCGACGCCGCCACCGGCGGCACATCATCAACAGCCAACATCAATCGCTTCCTTCATCGGGTCTGCGCCACCGGGGCAATGGTCGCCGCCGGCTTCTTTTTCGTCACCGCACGTTCGCCGAGAAACAGCACGGAGGTGAAGTTGAACCGGCTGAAAATCATCGACAACAACACCGGCCCGAGCAAGCCACACGTCACGCCGCAGAACACCAGCACGCTTTCGTCTTTCACACCCAGGCGGCCGAGAATCGAACGCGACGTGGCGGCGAACAACACGTGAAAGAGGAAAATCGCATAGGAATAACCGCCAAGCCAGGTCAACGCCTTCGAACGCATGTCACTCGACAGCAAGGCGATGCACGACACACAGCCCACCGTCAGGCCGATCAGGCTGCGGCGGTCGACGATCAACTCGCGATCCACCGCCGCCACGTACAGCAGCGTCAGCGAGATCAGCACAAACACCAGCGGGCCGATCACCTTGAACGTCTGCTTCAGCTCGCTGACTTTTTCCTGGCCGATCATGCCCGCCACGAAGAACGGCAGCAGATAAATCGCCCCGTTGATGCCGAACGCATCCACGGGAAACGGCGGCAACAGGAACACCGCCGCCGCGAACGCGAACAGCAGATACAGGCGCGTCGGTGTACGCAACAAACCGCGCCACTCCAGCAGGCCGACGAACATGAAAATGATGAACACCGCCTGCAGAAACCAGAAGTGGTTGATCGGCACATAAAACGACAACAGCGCATCCATCACGCTGACATCCTTGTTCACCCCCGGCCCCACCGCCTGCAACAGCGAGAACGGCACCCCCACACAAAACAGCGGCACGATCAGGCGCCGCACCTTGCCACTGAAGAACGCGGAAAAGTCATTGCCGCGAATCTTGTAGAGGGAATAGATGTAGCCGGAGATGAAGGTGAACAGCGGCATGCGCACGTACACCATCGAATCGGCGATCACCCGGAACGGCGAGCCGATGTCGATTTTCAAACCACCGCCCAACGGCCCGATCACGTGATAAAGCACCAGCAACAGGCACGCCAGGCCACGCAGGGTTTCGATCTCCAGGGACTTTTTCTTGCTCGACATAAAGCACCTGCCTCAATTCAGAATTCTTGATTCAACCTTCACCGGTTTGTTCGCCCGAAGCATCAATCCCAGGCCCACGAACAGCACCGGCACCACCATCGAAAAGTGTCGGGCGAACGAGCCGAAGTCCGGTTCGAACAGGCCTTGAACCAGCAGGAACGCCAGCGGAATCGCGATCAGTTCCTTGGGTTTGGTCTGGATTGGCGCGCCCTTGTAATCGGTCGAGGTGATGACTTTGAACAGCAGCAGCGCGGTCATGATCATCAATGCCACGAAGATCACCTGACCCGGCCCGGACAGCAGGATCAGCTCAACAGGGAACGACAACCGGAAGAAAATGATCATCGAATCCAGGGCCTGCGAAACGAAGTCGCTGCCGCTGAGCCACGAGACGATCAGCGATTTGGAACCCTCCTCGCCCGCCGTGCGCAGCTCGTTGTTGCTGGCGCGAATCGACGACACCGGAAAGCCCAACGCCAACTGGATCGCCATGGCAACCGCGAGATAGAACAGGAACAGCATCAGGAAGAAGGTCATGCGTGAGACGTATTTTTTCATCACGCAGACGCCGACCCAGGACAGCGAAAACAGAATCCAGTAGGGCCGGATCAGCACGCCATAGATCACCGCCGACAGAAAAAATCCGCCGCGATATTTGCGCGTCAGCGAGCTGAACAGAATGCTCAGCACCGCCACCGACACGATGATTTCCTTGGTCAGGTTTTCCAGGAAAAACGAACGCACGATGCCCCACAGGCACAGGGTGCCGAAGATGGTCAGCGGCATGCGCCGGAACACCACCACGGGAATCGCGGTGAGGAAAAAGTTGCAGAACATCCCATAGGCCCAGGCGTTGGTCAGGTTGATCCCGGTGGGCCGCAGCAGGAATGCCGAACACTCGTAGGATGAGCGATCCGGCGAGAACGGGTTCCAGAAATTACAGTTGTCGGCCCGGGCATAGGACGACCACAGGGTCATCGCATCCGGGCCCGGATCGCGCGGCACCAGCAGCGGCATGGCCACCGACAGAAACAGCCCGGTGAACAGGATCAGGAACGACAGCGACGAATCGAGTCGGCGGCCACGAAACTCGATGCACGGCAACTTCAGACCCATGACACGACAGCCTTTTTCGCCCGCGTGGCGCGAGTCAGCAGTGCGATCACGGCGAGCTGCACGATGATCGCGAAGACGTTGCCCCAGGCCGCGCCGTAGATCGACCAGTGCTTGATCAGCAGGTAACTGACCGGCACTGAAACCAGCAGACAAATGGCCGCGCTGGCGAGGGACACTCGACTGTTTTTCGACGCGATCAAGCCGCCCCAGACGATGTCGCCAATGGCACGCAGGGCGAAGGAGAAAATCAGCACCAAGAGGATGCCGTTGTCCGGGCGCGGAACGCTGGTGGCGACATAATCGAGCACCACGTTGAAGAACAGATAAATGCCCACCGCGACCACCGCCGAAACCGCCAGCGAACGCGCGACCCATTTGTTCACGAACAACTGCCTGACCGTGAACGGTTGCTGATCGGCCTGATACCGCTTGGCGAGCAGCGGAATGCCGACCACCGCCACCACCGCGTAGGACAGCGCCTGCAAGGTATTGGCCGCCGACCACGCGTACACGTATTTACCGAGGCTGGCGTAGGGTTCAAGGTCGATGATCAGAAAGCGCTCGGCGTATTGACTCAGTGCGATCAGGCCGGTGCCCAGGTAAAACGGCAACCCGGCTTTCCACACAGCGGCGGTGGCCAGCGTCCCCTCTTCCCGCCCGCGATGAACCTTCACCACGATCAGGTAACCGGCGACGATCACCAGCCCGTTGGCGATGACCCACAGCCACAACACGCTGGCGATTCCCGAGACCCAGCCGAGCGCCATCCCGCCCACGGCCAGCAGCGCCCAAAGTCCGGTCTTGATGAAAAACAGCAGCGCCCCCGCCGTGGCTTTCTGGGCGGAAAACACGAACGAGTTGATCTCGAACGACAGGTGCTCGGTGAGCAGCACCAGCGTCACGCAGGCAATCAACGCGGTAGTCGCTTCCACCGACTGGAACAGTGAATAAATCACCACCGTCAGCACCGACAACGCCAAGCCCACGGCCAGGTACAGCAACAGCACCTTGTCGACGACCCGGCGCGAACTGCCGCCCACGCTGATCAGCCGGTTGATCTCGGAACTGAAACCGACGCTGTAGAACTTCGACGCGATCAACGATGCCGCGCCCACCACGCCGTAAAAACCCAGCGCCTCGTAACCGAGGTAATGGGTGATGGCGAGCACCAGCAAGAACTTCGCGCCCAGTGCCCCGCCGCGCAGCAACAGCCGGAATATCATCGAATGACGCCCTTGATGATGTCGTCCATGGCCACGGTTTTCGCCTCGATCTCGCGGCAGGTGTCGGTCAGGCGCTTGCCGAAATTCGACAGCGCGTCAGGCGCGTAAACCGTGTCGATGATGGTGTCGACATTGATGTCACCGCCGTTGATGACCCAGTCCTCGACGCCCATGTCCTGATAGGCGCCGAAGCCTTTGCGTTCATAGCTGATGTGATACGCCGGCACCCCCGAGAGCAGCGATTCGATCGCGCCGTGCAGGCGTACGGAAATCACCAGGTCCGGTTGGTATTTGGCCAGCGTGGCCTTCAATGGCAACAGGTCTTCGGTGATGCCCAGTTCGCGATAGAACGCGCCGTCATCGTTACCGCGCACGGCGCTCTGTACGGCGCAAACCACTTTGCTTTTGTTCTTCAAGCGCTGCAGCAGCACCTTCAGGTTGGCCACGTAGGCCAGCTTCTTTTCCTTGCTCCAGGCCGGCGGCTTGCGCAGCACCACGCACACCGTGGCCGGCGTCGAGGCGCAGCGGGTGAACTTGGGTTGCTGGAGGATCTTGCCGGCCAGGGCCTGCACCGCGAGGTCCGGCGCGCGGTAGACATTTTCACAGGCATCGAACAATGCCGAGGAGCGGTTATCGCGCACGAACACCGCATCGGCGCTGGCGTAGTGGCCGACGATCTTGTCGCTGTCGCCGTGGAACGGCCCGATGCTTTGCGGCAGGTACACCGACGGCACTTTGCTGAGGATCGCGGTTTCCAGTTGCTTGGCGTGGCCGAGCTTCAGCTTGATGTGCTCGAAGGCACTTTTCGAGCGCATGTAGCCGCCGCCGACGCCGACGATCAGATCGGTTTTCTTCAGCAGATCCGCCAACCCCGCGTAGGACTGATTGAGAAACACCGCCTGCTTGACCCGGCCAAAACCCTTGGCCGCCATCACTGGCGCCTCGAAACGCGGGTGCGGCAGGTACTTGAAAGAGTCCGGATCGGAAGCCACCACACTGATCGCGGTGTCTTCGCCAAAGTTGCGCTGCACCAAAGCAATGGCCAGATCGACCAGCAGACCATCACCGGAGTTGGAGGCACTGTAGCCATGCAAAATCGTTACGTTCATGAGCGGAGTTCTACTTAATAAGAGGGAGCGGAATACACGTCGTAGGTCTGGCGGATCATCAACGCGGCGCTGAAACGCTCGCGAACGATGCGCCGGCCTTCGATGCCGAGCGCCGACAACGCAGGCTTCTGGATTTTCTTCAGCCGATCGGCCAGCGCCTGGTGGTCACCGGCGGGGAACACGTAACCGGACACGCCATGGGTGACCAGTTCGGGCAACGACGTGCAGTCGCTGGCAATCACCGGCAGGCCCAGCGCCATGCCTTCCAGCGGCACCATGGCAAAGCCTTCCCAGCGACTGGGGACGATCAGCGCATCGGCTTTCTGATACAGCGCGTGCACCTCGGTTGGCGTCACCCAGGGCAGGTACTCCACCCCGTCCAGCGGCGGACACTCGACGACGTCCTCGTTCACCGCACTGCCCACCACCGTCAGTTTCAGGTCACTGCGCTTTGCTTCGCTGTAGGCCTTGAGCAATACGTCGAAGCCTTTCTGGTAGTCGAGGCGACCGACGAACAGCAGATGAATGGGTGCCGGATCAACCACCTTGCGTTCTTCATGCTTGTGATCGATGCCGTTGTAGATCAGCGTCATGCGCTGGCGCTCGATGCCAAATTTCGCCGCCTTGTCCAGTTCGAACTGGCTGACGCAAATGATTTTGTCCGTGACCTTCTGCAGCACCCGTTCGATCCACGCATAGACTTTCTGCTTGATCGGCGAGCTTTCCATCAGGAACGAAAACGCATGCGGGCAGTAGACGATTTTCGGCTTGCGCCACGGCCGCAGGAGCACGCACACGCAACGGCCGATCACCCCGGAAAAAGTGCTGTGCAAATGCACCACGTCGGGTTTTTCCTTGAGCAGCACCCGCGCCAGTTGCCAGGCAAAACGCAGCAGCGACGGCACATTCCGTCCGCTTCGGGCGAAGGTGCGAATCTGTTGTTCATCGATGCCGTGCAGCTCGTTCTTTTGGTCTAGCGGGACCAGATACACCAGCTCATAGCGCCCGTCTTCGGGAGCCGCCGAAATTGTGCGGATGACCGTCGCCACCCCACCTTTGATCGTTTCCGCCACGTGCAGTATTTTTTTCACAACCCACCCACTTTCATGCCTGTAAGGACCGTCGCTGAATTTCAGGACTGGTCGGACGCGTATTCGTAGTTGTAATAGCTGCCGTTGCCGTAATAGCTGGCCGCGCGCTTCTCGACGCCGTTGAACACCGCGCCTTTCAACTCAATACCGTTCTGGGCGAAACGCCGAATCGTCATCTCGATCTCTTTGGCCGGATTCACCCCGAACCGCGCGACGATCAGGCTGATGCCGGCCTCGCGACCGACAATCGCCGCATCGGTCACCGCCAGCAGCGGTGGCGTGTCGATGATCACCACGTCATAGCGCTCGCTGAGTTGCGCCAGCAGGTCGCGGAAATTGGCGTGCATCAACAGCTCGGAAGGGTTGGGCGGAACCTGACCACGGCTGATGAAATGCAGGTTGTCGACCTCGACCTTGTTGATCGCCTGATCGAGGGTGCAGCGCTTGACCAGCAGATCCGACAAGCCGTTGGTGATCGGCGTGTTCAGCGTTTTGTGCAGATGCCCCTTGCGCATGTCGGCGTCGATCAGCACCACGCGCTGCCCGCTCTGCGCCATGACCGCTGCGAGGTTGGAAGAGACGAAGGTCTTGCCGACCTGCGGGCTCGGGCCGGAAATCATGATGCGGTTGTTGGTCGAATCCAGCGCCGCGAAGTGCAGGCAGGTACGCAGGCTGCGGATCGATTCGATGGACAGGTCCGTCGGGTTGCGCAGGGCCAGCAGATACGCCGGCGTGTCCGCCGCGACTTTGGCCCGGACTTTCTTGCTGTCCTCTTCCTGTTGCAGGGCGCTGTAGGGAATCGAAGCGTAGACCGGCAAGCCGAGCTGCTCGATGCCTTCCGGCCCTTCCAGCCCCTTGCTCAGGGATTTGCGCAACAGCACCAGCGCCACGCCGACGAAGGCGCCGAGGAAGGTGGCGATCAACACGATCAGGGCTTTTTTCGGTTTGACCGGGCTGGTCAGATCGACATCCGCCGTATCCACCAGGCGCACGTTGCCGACAGCGCCGGCGCGGACGATGTCCAGCTCCTGGGATTTGTTCAGCAACTGGGTGTAGATCTGCGAGGCGACTTCGACATCGCGGGTCAGGTTGAGCAGTTCCTGTTGTGTGGCCGGCAGGTCCTGAACCTTGCCTTCCAGCGAACGCTGTTGCTGGGTCAATTCGCCAATCTGGGTCATCAGCGCGCGGTAGGCCGGGTGCTGTTTGGTGAACTTGCGGTCCATCTCCGCCTGTTGCAGTTTCAGCTCGGAAATCCGCGTTTCAAGCGCCACGGACTGACCGAGCACCGATTGGGTTTCCAGCGAGATGTTCACCGTTTTGCCGTGGGTCTGGTAGGCGTTGAGCGCGTCGCTGGCCTTGGCCAGATCGCGCTTGACCTGCGGTAACTGGCTTTGCAGGAACGCCAGGCTCTGCGCCGCTTCGGCCGAGGTGCGGCGCACGTTTTGATCCACGTACAGCGCGGCGATCTTGTTGAGGATCTTCACCGCTTCGGCCGCGTCGCTGCTGGCCAGGGCCAGACGGATGATCCCCGACTCCTTGCCTTGCTCGGAGATGTCCAGCGCGTCCTGATAGCCCTGAATGGTCACGATCCGTGGATAGCGCACCACTTCGAAACGGGTCCCGGGGTTGGCCAGCAGTTGCTCAACCCGCCCTTCTACACCGTCCTGCGCAAAAGCTTCGCCCGCCACACCGTCGACCAGCAGGTTGTCGTTGTCGTCCAACAGCTGGAAACGATGTTGTTCGCCGGCGATCAACGTGAGTTTCTTGCCCAGCAGTTCTTTGGGCAGATTGAGCTTTGCAAACTCCAGACGCTCACCGCCCCAGGCGTAGCTGCTCAGGCCGAAACGCGGCGGTGCGACGCTGAGTTCGGTCTCACCGCGAAAGCGACGAGCAAGAAAACCGCCAATCAGCGGGAAGGTGTTGGGGGTGACGTCGATGTCCAGGCGCAGATCGTCGACCGTTTTGCCGATCACCGCGCGGGATTTGATGATGCCGATTTCGGTCACCGACGGCGATTGCCCGCCGAGCATGCTGTTGAGGTCGGAAAAACCGAGCATGTCGTTCTTTTTCGGTTCGACCTGCACCAGTGCGTTGGCCAGATACACCGGCGTGGCCAAAATCGCATAGGCCACACCGGTCATCATGAACGCGCCGGTGAACGCACCGATCAACCATTTCTGATCGATCAGGCTGCCGAAGATGCCGAGAAGATCAATACTGTCTTGATCGTTGTCGCGGGTGCCGATTACTGACGGTAACTGCATAAGTCTTTCTTACCATTCACTGAACTGAAGAATATTCATCAACGCGCCAAGCGTTGCGCCCATGAGCTGACAGCATCTTCAATCAATGCATGGGCATGAATAAAAGCGGCCTGCCCCTGACGATACGGGTCCTGTATTTCTCGTTCGCTCTGCCACTTGCCCAGCAGAAACACTTTGCCCCTGGCGTGAGAGGCAATCTTCAGTACTTGATTAACATGTTGTTTTTCCATCACCAGAATCAGGTCTGATTCATTGACGATGTCCGCTGTCAGTTGCCGTGCCTTGAACCCTTCGGCACTGTGCCCGCGCTCTTCCAGCACCTGGCACGCGGTCGACTCCATGGCTTCGCCGACCCGCGCAGACAGGCCTGCGGAGGTCACGCTGATCGCCGAGGGTGCCAAT
Organism: Pseudomonas sputi; assembly: GCF_021603585.1. Taxonomy (GTDB): domain Bacteria; phylum Pseudomonadota; class Gammaproteobacteria; order Pseudomonadales; family Pseudomonadaceae; genus Aquipseudomonas; species Aquipseudomonas sputi. The sequence goes on from NZ_BQHI01000015.1 coordinate 57,446, forward strand.
GCATTGCGCAACAGAAGTTCCGCTGTCGGACTTCGGCAGATATTGCCTACGCAAACGACAAGAATCTTTTTGAACAAGGTTTACTTTCCCGTGTAATGTCAATCGGCCAACATGCCTTGCCAATTCGAATGAACCCGCAAGACCTTCCTTCACTCGGAAATAGATTCACCCTTAATACCGGTGCATTAAGTACCACGGCCATTAAAAGTCCCCCAACCAGAATTACCGGACTAAAAATAACTGTGATTTTCAGGCGAGCGTTTTCCGACAAAAAATAACATTCGTGCACTTAGTATCTTTATCGTCCTCAAAACCTGTGTAACGAGATAACTATTCGCTAGATGTCATTCTCATCAGGAGAGCCGACATGAAATCAGCACATCTCAAATATCTGGGTACCGCCTTGTTGATGCTCAGTGCTACCGCTCAAGTTCAGGCCAGTGCGTTGTTCCCGTCCTTGCCCGGCAGAACCATCGGTGTGCAGGTCAAGATCCAGAACTTCACCCCGGCCGACGCCGAGCAGATCAAAGCGGCCGGATTCAGTTTCGTGCGCTTCGGCGTGTGGAGCGACAGCCTCGGCGCCAAGGCCTACCAGAAACAGATCAGCGATGCCTTTGCGACGGCGCGGTCCGCCGGTTTGCCGGTGCTGATGACCGTACGCGCCACCAAACCGTTGACCGGTGACCTGGCGAGCGCCGGTGAAGCCTTCGCCAACGCGGTGACCGGTCTGGAGCAAGCCTGGAGCACGCAACTGTTGGGCATCGAAATCTGGAACGAGCCGGACCTCGACACCTACTGGCCCACCGGAGACTTCAAAAACACTTTCGTGCCGTTCATGACGGCCATGTGCAAGACGCTGCAGGGCAAACCGCAATCGACGCCTCTGGTGGGCTTCGGTTTTGCCCGCCCACCGACGGCCGGTTCCGCCTCGACCGTGGCCCTCAACAGCATCCTCGGCACGTATCCCCAGTGCCTGGACGCCATTTCCTACCACCCTTACGGCATGACGGCGACGCAGATCAGCAACGCGCAGACCTTCATCCAGCAAAACTTCCGTCTGCCGGGCGTCATCAGTGAATGGGGCATCTCGGCGCTCGCCTCCAACGGTGGGCCGGAAGGGCAAGCCAGTAAAATCTCTGCGTTCATCGCCGATGTTAAAAAACTCAACATTCCGCTGACGTCGATTTATGAATGGAAGAACAGCGAGTCGGGCAGCAACGACCGGGAGAAGAATTTCGGCCTGCTGACCTCCGACGGCCAGCCCAAACCGGCCCAAACGGCGGCCTCGATTCATTTGAACGCCGATTAAGGGGTGCAGCGGGTCAGTTGCTTTGAACCTGTGGTTCTTTTTGGCATCGTATTGATCGATAACGCACCCCGCCTTTCAAACAGCCGTTTTCAGGTTGTTGCCGCCGGGGCGCTCGATACGCCGACATGCCCTTGAGTGGCTGTCGGCGCTCGGGTAATGTCACCAGACCCATAGGACAGAGCACGCTCATGACTTCCAAGCTGGAACAACTCAAACAGTTCACCACCGTCGTGGCCGACACCGGCGACTTCGAAGCGATTGCCCGGGTCAAACCGGTCGACGCTACCACCAACCCTTCCCTGCTGCTCAAGGCAGCCGCCATCCCGGCCTACGCCGAACTGCTGAACGCCAGTGTCGGCGACTGCAAGGGCGATGTCGGCCTGGCCAGCGACCGTTTCGGCGTCGCGGTCGGCCAGGAAATCCTCAAGGTCATTCCGGGGCGCATTTCCACTGAAGTGGATGCGCGTCTGTCGTTCGACCAGGACGCGGTGCTCAAACGCGCCCACCGCCTGATCGAGCTGTATGACAAGGCCGGCGTCGGCCGTGACCGCGTACTGATCAAGATCGCTTCGACCTGGGAAGGCATCCGCGCCGCCGAGATCCTCGAGAAGGAAGGCATCCAGACCAACCTGACCCTGCTCTTCTCCTTCGCTCAGGCCGCTGCCTGCGCCGATGCCGGCGTATTCCTGATCTCGCCGTTCGTGGGCCGCATCTACGACTGGTACAAGAAGGCCAACGGCAACGACTACACCGGTGCCGATGATCCGGGCGTGCAGTCCGTGACACGCATCTACAACTACTACAAGGCCAATGACTACAAGACCGTGGTCATGGGTGCGAGCTTCCGTAACCTCAGCCAGATCGAACAACTGGCCGGCTGCGATCGCCTGACCATCAGCCCGGATCTGATCGAGAAACTGGCGGCCGACACCGGCAAGCTGGAACGCAAGCTCGCTCCGGGCCATGCCGGCGAAGCGCGCCTGAGCCTCAACGAAGCACAATTTCGCTGGTTGTCCAACGAGGACGCGATGGCCACCGAGAAACTGGCTGAAGGCATCCGTCAGTTTGCCCGCGACCAGGAAAAACTCGAGGCGCTGCTGCAAGCCAAGCTGTAATCGGTCAAGCACAAACGCAAAAAGGGCGAACCCTCACAGGTTCGCCCTTTTTTGTGCCTCGCGGACTGGCTGATCAGTGCCGTTCGAGGGCATTGACCAGGTCATGGAAGGCTTCGCGGTTGGAGTCATTCAGGCCCATGAGGATCTTGTGCGCTTCGAGCACCTTGATCCGCACCACCTCTTCGGATTGATCCTGATCCGGCAGGTCATCGAGGCATTCCGGGCACGGCACGGGATGGTTGACGATATTGAACACCTGCTCGAAACCCATCGACTGCAACAGACGGGTGATGTCCTCGTGGGTGGTGACCACGGTCGGCAGCAGGCCGACCTTCTGCCGCGACAGGATCGACAGCTTGGCCAGCAGGCCCAGCGTGGTGCTGTCGATGCTGCGGGTTTCGGTCAAATCGATCACGATCGCGTTGAAATTCAGCGCGGTGAAGATTTTTTCAATAGTCGCATCCAACGCCGAACACAGGGTCAGGCGAACTTCACCGACGAACTTCAGGACGAAGGTGCCGTCCTGCTCGGCGAACTGGATTCTACCGGTACTCATCAAAGATTCCTGCTCAACACCAACAGGGCGATATCATCCGGCATCTCCCCTAGCGTGGCCAATCCAAAAACCTGCCGCAGACCATCCAGGCTGCCGCCCGCCGACTTCACCTTTTGCGGTAAAGCGGCTTCTTTCTCTTTGAGTGTGGGCTCTGGCAAAAGATCCAGAATGCCATCAGACATCAGCGTCAGGCTGAACGTCGGTGGCAGCTCAAGCACGTGGTCTTCGTAGGTGGCTTCGTTGAAAAGCCCCACCGGCAGACCGCGCCCCTCGAGGTAGCGAACACTGTCAGGCGTGTACAACACAGGCAACGGCAGATGGCCGCCGATGCTATAGGTCAACAAACCGGTCTCCTCGTCGATGACTCCACCGACCATTGTGACGTGTTTACCCAGCTTACAACTGATCAGCCCGCGGTTGATATGACCGAGAACTTCCGAAGGCTTGAATTCCGGCAGCGTGCCATTGCGCTTGGATTCGAACAGCAAGCGCGTGGTCATGAACTTCAACAGAACGGTGACGAACGCCGAAGAGGCGCCATGACCGGAAACGTCCGCCAGGTAGAACGCCACCCGGCGCTCGTCGACCCGGAAGTAGTCGACAAAATCACCCGACAGGTACAGCGACGGGATGATCTGGTGCGCGAACCTGAATTCATCGATGGCCCACGGACTTTCCGGCAGCATGTTCATCTGCACCTGGCGACCGGCATTCTGGTCTTCCTGGAGCAGGTTCAGACTGGCTTCGAGTTCGCGGTTGGCCTTTTCCAGTTTCTCGCGGTAGCGCTGGTTTTCCAGCAGCAGGCGCGCACGATCCAGGGCCCGGCGCACGGAGTGCTCGAGCACGGCCAGATCTTCGAGAGGCTTGATCAGGTAATCCGCCGCACCCAGGCGCAGGGCCTCGACTGCGTCGTTCATCACGCCGGCGCCCGAGACCACGATCACCGGTGTCTGCGGCGACCGCTCAGTGACCTGACGGATGAGTTCGAGACCGCCCATCTGCGGCATGCGCAGATCGCAGATGACCAAGTCGGGCGTGTCTTGCTCGAATACCTGAAGACCCTGCTGACCGTTACTGGCCTGCAAGACGCTGAAACCACTGTCTTCCAAATAGGCCGCGAGGCTCGCGCGCACTACTTCGTCATCATCGATTATCAGCAGCGTGGCACTGGTTTTTGGCATGTGGGCAAACGGCGCCAGAATTAGGTTGGCGTAGCAGGCGGGGCAACGGCCCGGCGCAGACTACTGGATTCGCTTTCTAGCCTCTCTGCTGCACCGCTTCGGAGCATTTGCCCCGCACACGGTTGCACCAGAGGTGCCCTTCTAAGGCGCAGACGGTACTCCCATCCTTCGAGCGTTTCAAGCATGCGCCGATGCTCGCTTGGAGACTTTGTTTGTCAAATCACTCGCAGTTATAAGAACGGCTTCGACCGTAACCCAATCATTGGTCGCGTCCATAAAAAAGGCGACCTCGCGGTCGCCCATTTCTGCCGATCAGTCGCGATCAGAAATCGTCTTCGACCTGCCCGTCCTTGACCTTGAACTCGCGGTTCTGCAGGTAGGCGTTGCGGATGAAGGTGTACTTGTCGCCGCTGATCAGCTTCTCGCTCGACAGCAGGCTGGCGCGGGTGTCGACGATGTTCAGGCCGAAAATCGAGTTACGCACCGGCACATCGTTGATGTAGCGATACGGGCCGGTGAAGCTGTCGACGTACTTGGACGGCGCATCGCGCAGCGTGCTCGGGCCCATCAGCGGCAGCATCACGTAAGGACCGCTGCCGACGCCCCAGTAGCCGAGGGTCTGGCCGAAGTCTTCGTCGCTGCGGGTCAGGCCCATCTTGGTTCCGACGTCGAAGAAACCGAGCAGGCCGAAGGTGGTGTTGAAGATCAGGCGAGCGGTGTCGACGCCAGCGGCGGCCGGTTTGGCCTGAAGAATGTTGTTCGCCAGGTTGGTGACATCACCGACGTTGCGGAACATGTTGTGGATGCCGTCTTCCAGGAATTGCGGAGTAACAAATTCGTAGCCCTGCGCCAAAGGCTTCAGCGCATAGGTATCAACGAAATCGTTGAACTGGAAAATCGGACGGTTGACGCTTTCCCAAGGGTCTTCTTCCGTTGCGGCCTGAGCGGCGAACGGCACCAGCATCACGCTGGCACATACACAAAGCTGAGCAAGAGGATGGCTCCAGCGCATAGAAAGCTCCTTGGATAGTACGGACGCAGCACCTGGGCCGCGGCGATTAGTGCGTCAGTATAAGACGGAAACGGCGCTTTAGGCAGTTCCCCGGTGAAACCCTCTGTAGGACGCTTCGTCATTCGCCTGTCACGTAACTGTCACCGGTAACGCTTAGCCTGATCGCTATTTCAGGGATGTTTTCCATGCCTCAAGCCGAAGCCTTGCCCCTCGCGGCGCCGACGCTGACCGCCGTGCTGTTCGGACTCAGCGGCTGTCTGGTGGACTTCGGCGCGCGCGCCCGCCATCAGTCCAGCATCGGCCCGGAATACGCCTATGTCACACCCGGCGCACTCGACAGCCTGCGCAGCCTGCAGCGCCAGCAAATTCCCTGCGCCTGGCTGGATGAGTTGTCAACCGCGAGCACTCAGGTACTGGCGTCGGCGCTGCCAGACTGGATCAAACCGTCGCAACATTCAGCAACAATCAATCCCTGGCCGGCGCCACACGCCTGCTGGCAAGCGTTGATGGCATTGAATGTCCATCGCCTCGACGGTTGCGTACTGGTCAGTGGCGAACCGCGCCTGCTGCAATCGGGCCTGAATGCCGGGCTGTGGACCATTGGCCTGGCGTCCTGCGGCTCGCTGTGCGGCCTGGCGCCGAGCGAATGGCAGACCCTTGGCCAGAAGGAGCGCGAACAGCTGCGCGGCAAGGCGACGGTGCAACTGTTCGGACTGGGCGTGCATTCGGTGATCGATCATCTGGGCGAACTCGACACGTGTCTCGCGGACATCAGCCTGCGTCGTCTCAAAGGCGAAAAGCCCTGACCGGGATCATGCAGGTTGGCCAAGAGTGGATTAGTCTTAAGGAGAGCCATAGACCTTTGGCGCACGGCTGCGGTCTATGCCAGTGCCTCTCGATAAAAGGAAACAACCATGCCCGCTCAAGAACTGCAAAAACAGCTCAACGCCCTGCGCGAGCAACTGGATCAAAATCCCCCGCTGACCGAAGCCGAGCGCGCTGATCTACATGCACTGATGGAACAGATCGAACTGGAACTTGAACTGGAAACGAAGACCCAGGACTCCAGCATTGCCGATGGAGTGAATCTGGCGGTTGATCGCTTCGAACTCGAACACCCCGCCATCGCCGGCACATTGCGCAACATCATGAATTCCCTGGTCAGCATGGGCATCTGAAAACCCGCGAATGCAAAAAAGCCCTGCCATCACTGGCAGGGCTTTTTCATGTCCGTGATGCGGGTTACTGACGAACCAGACGGTGGTTCGGCAGTTGCACACTTTCAGTGCTGCGGTACGGGTTGATGTCCAGCCCGCCCCGGCGCACATAACGCGCAAACACCGTGAGTTTTTCCGGCTTCAGCAGGCGCTGCAGATCCAGGAAGATCCGCTCCACGCACTGTTCGTGGAAATCCGAGTGCTGACGGAAGCTGACGATGTATTCCAGCAGGCTGGCGTGATCCAGCGCCGCGCCACGGTACTCCACCACCACGCTGCCCCAGTCCGGCTGGCTGGTCACCGGGCAGTTGGATTTGAGCAGATGACTGTGCACGCTCTCTTCCACCACGCGTGAATCGTCGCAACGCAGCAGTTCAGGACGTGGATGTTCATAGTTGCTGACGCTGATATCCAGATCGTCGATGCATATGCCCGGCAGCGCCACAACGCCTTCGGCTTCGACGTCTTTCAGGCTGCGGACGCGCACGCCCACCGGTTTGCCGGCAGCAGCGGACAAGTCCTTCACCAGCGTCGCTTCCAGGCTCGCGATATCGGCGAACGGGGTCTGATTCAGCGAGTTCAGGTACAGCTTGAACGACTTGGATTCGATGATGTTCGGCGAATCCGCCGGAATGCAGAATTCACCGATCGCCACCACCGGTTTGCCCGACGGCAGCAGCCACGACAGTTCGAAGCAGTTCCAGAAATCCACGCCTTTATACGGCAGGGTTTCGGCGGTGAGGCCCAGCTCGGCCCATTTCGCGGTGCGCGGGATCGGGAACAGCAGGGACGGCGTGTACGTGGCGATGTATTCGCTGGATTTGCCCAGCGGCGAATGTTCGGCTGCGGGATGCATGGCGGAAACCTGACTGAAGAATCAGCGGATTCTACCAGCCTTTGCTCCCGCCTTTGAGTGCTTACTGACTGACAGTCAGTTTGCCGACCATTCCCGCCTGGTAATGCCCGGGAATGTTGCAGGCAAACTCCAGGTTCACCGCTTTGCTGAAGGTCCAGGTCAGCTCGGCGGTCTTGCCCGGCTCCACCAACACGCTGTTGGGGTCGTCATGCTTCATGCCATGCCCCATCGAGGCATGATCCATGCCCGCCATGTCGTGGGACATTGCCTTCATGCCAGTCGGCGTCAGCATGCCGCTTTGCTGCATCTGCAACATTTCCTGCTGGTGTTGTGCATGCATCGTTGCGGCGCCGAGGTTGAATTCGTGCAGCAACTGGCCTTTATTTACCAGCACAAAACGAACGGTCTCACCGGCCTTGATCTCGATCGTCTTCGGATCGAAGCTCATGTCGCCCATCACCACTTCGATGCTGCGAGTGGCCTGGGCCGCCGGGGCCGGCTGGCCAAAGTCATACGTGTGCGCAGGCGCCGCCCGGACAGGTGAACTCAACGCCAGCAAACAGGCGGCGACGGCCAGAGGATTGCGCAAAAACATAGTCGTACTCCAACAAGATAAGGTTCAGCCTGTGGGAAACTCTAGCCCGCCTGCGCTGGCAGCGACCTGACAGGCACATTACAACTTTGTCAGGTGAGCGCTCGTCGCGTTCGCCCACGGTATAACGTCCTCGTTCCCGCTACCCGAGCCGCCCATGAAACTGCTGATTGTCGAAGACCAACCCAAAACCGGCCAGTACCTGCGCCAGGGCCTGACCGAGGCCGGCTTCAACACCGAACTGGTGGCCGACGGCACCACCGGCCAGCAATTGGCGTTGAGTGGCGACTATGCGTTGCTGATCCTCGACGTGATGCTGCCCGGTCGCAATGGCTGGCAGATCCTGCAAGCGGTGCGCAGCGCCGGTCTGGAAACGCCGATTCTGTTTTTGACCGCCAAGGACACCGTTGAAGATCGGGTTCACGGCCTGGAACTGGGCGCCGACGATTATCTGGTCAAACCGTTCGCCTTTTCCGAGTTGCTGGCACGGGTGCGCAGCCTGTTGCGCCGCGGCAGTTCCGCGCCCCAGGAAACCAGCCTGCGCCTGGCCGACCTGAGCCTGGACTTGATCCGCCGCCGGGTCGAGCGCAATGGCCAACGCATCGACCTCACCGCCAAGGAGTTCGCCCTGCTGGAAATGCTCCTGCGCCGCCAGGGCGAAGTGCTGCCCAAATCGCTGATCGCCTCGCAGGTCTGGGACATGAACTTCGACAGTGACACCAACGTCATCGAAGTGGCGATTCGCCGACTGCGCCTGAAGATTGATGATGACTTCCCCAACAAGCTGATCCACACCGTGCGCGGCATGGGTTACGTCCTTGAAGAGCGTGCCGACTGATGCGCCGACTGTCCTTGAGCGGCCGGCTCGCGCTGTTGTTCGCCGGCTGCACCGCCGCGGTTTCGCTGGTAGCTGGGGTGGTGTTCAATCGGGCCAGCGAGGGCCACTTCATTGAACTCGACCAGCAACTGCTCGAAGGAAAACTGCTCAGCGTGCGTCAGACACTGCGCAGTGGCAGCGACGCCGCCCACATCACCGATGAATTGAGCCAACAGGGTGATGTCACGTTGCGCATCAGCGGCCCTGAGGGCCAGCGCTGGTTCGGGCGTTCATTGCACACCCCGGCGAATCTGCCGCAACAGCCCGGTCTGGCCACGATCAACGACAACGGCACCGACTATCGCCTGCTCAATGCCGCGCTTGAACCGGGAAAACCCGATTCCCCGCAATTGACCTTGCTGCTGGACATCACCCACCACCAGCACTTCCTGCAACGCATGCAACATCTGATCTGGCTGACCGTCGGCCTTTCGGCGCTGGCCACTGCACTGCTCGGTGCCTGGGCCGCCCGCAGCGGTCTTCGCCCGTTACGCCGTATGAGTGCGGTCGCCCGGGGGATTTCGGCGCAATCGCTGAATGCCCGACTGCCGGAAGCGCGGATGCCTGCAGAACTCTCGGAATTGGCCCACAGCTTCAACGCCATGCTCGGACGCCTCGACGATTCTTTTCAGCGGCTGTCAGCGTTCTCTGCCGACATCGCCCATGAGCTGCGCACGCCGCTGTCGAACCTGCTGACTCACACCCAGGTCACCCTGACCCGCCCTCGCCCCCTTGAAGACTACCGCGAGGCACTGCACAGCAACCTTGAAGAACTGCAATGGATGGCGCAGTTGGTGAACGACATGCTTTATCTGGCCAAGGCTGACCACGGCTTGCTGGTGCCCAAGCGTGAACCGCTGGAGCTGGCGGAAGAAGCCGATGCATTGCTGGAGTTTTTTGCGCCGCTGGCCGAAGACGCTGAGGTCAGACTGAGCCGTGACGGTGCGGGGCAGTTCGAGGGTGATCGCGCGATGTTGCGCCGGGCGCTGTCGAATCTGCTGGATAACGCCTTGCGCTTTACTCCTGCTAACGGCGAAGTGCGCATACGGGTGGCCGGGCAGGCGAAATCCTTGAGGGTGACCGTGGAGAACAGTGGCGAAGGGATTTCTGCGAAATTGTTGCCGCGCCTGTTCGACCGTTTCTACCGGGCGGATCCGGCGCGCCAGGAAGGCAGCAGCGAGCATGCGGGGTTAGGGCTGGCGATTACTCAGTCGATCATTCGGGCCCATGGCGGGCAGATTCATTGCGAATCGGATCAGGGCTGGACGCGGTTTGTGATTGAGTTGCCGAAAAACGATTGAGGCCGGCAATGCCGGCCTCAATGGGGGAACTTACGAATAGCGCAACGCGTGCGCCGGTTCGATCTTCGCCGCCCGCCAGGCCGGGTAAACGGTGGCCAGGAAGCTGAGGATGAAGCCCGCCGAGCAGATCAGCAGCACGTCGCCGCCCTGCAATTGCGATGGCAGGTTGCTGACGAAATACACGTCCGAACTGAAGATGTGTTGCCCGGTCACTCGCTCGACCCAACCCACCATTTCACTGACGTTCAGCGCGGCAATCACGCCCAGCACGCCACCGATGATGGTGCCGACGATGCCGATCACCGTGCCCTGCACCATGAAGATCGCCATGATCTGCCGTGGCGTGGCGCCGATGGTGCGCAGGATCGCAATGTCCGCGCCCTTGTCGTTCACCACCATGATCAGGGTCGCGATGATGTTGAACGCCGCCACCGCGACGATCATCAACAGCAACAGGCCGATCATGGTTTTCTCCATCTTCATCGCGTTGAACAGACTGCCCTGGGTGTGGGTCCAGTCGTCAGCCTTGAAATCGGCGCCGAGGCCAGTGGCAATGTCCGACGAAACCTTCGGCGCGGCGTACAGATCCTTCACCGCCAGACGCACGCTCTGCACCTGATTCGGTTCCCAGTGCTGCATGGTCGCGGCGTCGGAGACGTGGATCAGGCCCATGGAACCGTCAAGCTCGGCACCGACCTTGAACACGCCGACCACGTTCAAGCGCTGCATGCGCGGGGTGATGCCGCCCGGTGCGGTGCTGACTTCCGGCACGATCAGGGTAATCTTGTCGCCGACGTTGAGGCGGAAACGCCGGGCAGTGATTTCACCCAGCACTACGCCGAATTCACCAGGCTTCAAGGCATCGAGACGGCCCTGAACAATGTGCTGGGCAACGATCGACACCTTGCCTTCCTGAGCCGGGTCGACGCCGCTGATCTGGATCGGCTGCATCATGCCCTTGTAGGACAGCATGCCTTCCATCTCGGTGAACGGCACGGCGGCGGTCACTTCCGGGTTCTTCATCGCAGCGGCGGCCACTGGCTGCCAGTCGTCGATCGGCTTGACGCCGACGATGGTTGCGTGAGGAACCATGCCGAGGATGCGCGAGCTCATTTCGCGCTGGAAGCCGTTCATCACCGACAGGACCACGATCATCGCCAGCACGCCGAGGGCAAGGCCGATCATCGAGGTCATCGAAATGAACGAAACAAAGCGATTGCGGCGCTTGGCGCGGGTATAGCGCGTGCCGATAAAGATCGATAACGGTCTGAACATTCGCTGGGGCACCGTATAAAAATAAAAGACCCGACGCCTTTTCAGGCATCGGGTTTCAACGCGTCAGATTGGCGTCAGGCAGCCTTCATTGAGGTGCAGGACGCGGTCCATCTGGCGAGCCAGGTTCATGTCGTGAGTCACCACCAGAAACGCCGTGCGCATCGACGTGCTGAGCTCCAGCATCAGATCCTGAATGCCTTCGGCGGTGTGGGAGTCGAGGTTGCCGGTCGGCTCGTCGAGCATCACCAGGCCTGGATTGTTGACCAGCGCCCGGGCGATGGCCACACGTTGGCGTTCACCGCCGGACAGCTCTGCCGGTTTGTGCTCCAGGCGATGACCCAGACCAACACGCTCCAGCAACGCCGTGGCACGCTGACGCGCTTCCGGGATTGCGGTCTTGCCGATCAGCAGCGGCATGCAGACGTTTTCCAGCGCGGTGAATTCCGGCAGCAAGTGGTGGAACTGGTACACGAACCCGAGGGCACGGTTACGCAGCAGGCCACGCTTCTTCTCGCTCAGCGCCGAGAGTTCTTCACCGTCGAGCCAGACACCACCCTTGGTCGGCGTGTCGAGACCGCCCAGCAGGTTGAGCAAGGTACTTTTGCCCGAACCAGACTTTCCGACGATTGCCACTCGCTCGCCTGGATGCAACTCCAGTTGCAGGTTGGCCAGCACTTCCACCGACTCCGGGCCTTCCTCGTAGGATTTGCCCAGGTTGCGGCAGCTCAAGATTGCTTTTTCACTCATGCCCGACTCACTCATAACGTAGCGCCTCCGCCGGCTGGGTGCGCGCGGCACGCCAGGCTGGATACAGGGTGGCGAGGAAACTCAGGACCAACGCAGCGGCGCAGACCATGACCACGTCCTGGCTCTGCACCTGCGACGGCAGGTAATCGATGAAATACACGTCGGCGTTGAGGAATTTGTGTCCGATCACGCCTTCGAGGGCCGAAATCGCGGCGCTGACGTTAAGCGCGGCGAAGATCCCGACCACCGCGCCGATGGCCGTGCCGACCACGCCGATCACCGTGCCCTGGACCATGAACGTGCGCATGATCGTGCCCGGCGTTGCGCCCAGGGTGCGCAGAATGGCGATATCGCCCTTCTTGTCATTCACCACCATCACCAGCGTGGAAATGATGTTGAAAGCCGCAACAGCGACGATCAGCAGCAACAGCAGGCCGATCATGGCTTTTTCCATGCGGATCGCCTGATACAGGTTGCCGTGGGTACGGGTCCAGTCGCGGGCGTAGTAACGGTCTTCGCCGAGGCGCTGCGCGATGTTCCACGCTTCACGCGGCGCCTGGAACAGATCGTCGAACTTCAGGCGCAGGCCCTGCACCTGGTCAGGCTTCCAGCGGTGCATCTTCGCCAGATCCTGAAGGTTGGTGACGCCCAGGTAACCGTCCAGTTCGCCGGCACCGACATGGAAGATGCCGACCACGGTGAAGCGCTTCATGCGCGGGAACATTCCGGCCGGGGTCACGCTGACCTCCGGCGCGACGAACGTGATCTTGTCACCGATGCCCACACCGAGCTTGGTCGCGGCCTTGTCGCCAATCACGATGCCGAAGCTGCCCGGGGTCAAATCGTCGAGTTTGCCCTGCTTCATGAAGTTGTCGATGATCGAGACGTTGCGCTCCAGCGCCGGGTCGATGGCATTGAGCAACACCTTGGACACCTGGCCGTTATTGGTCAGCAACCCCTGCATCTGGGTGAACGGCGCAACGGCCGCCACCTGCGGGTTCTGCTTGACCTTGGCAGCCAGGCTCGGCCAGTCGTTGATGGCCTCACCGGACTCGATGGTCGCGTGGGGCACCATGCCCAGCACGCGGGTGCGCATCTCATGATCGAAACCGTTCATCACCGACAGCACCACGATCATCACGACCACGCCAAGGGCGAGCCCGATCATCGAAGTCAGGGAAATGAATGACACAAAATGATTGCGACGCTTTGCACGGGTATAACGCGTGCCGATAAATACGAAAAGAGGTCTGAACATGTCGGGGCTTGTTCGGAGGGAAAAGGAACGTCCTTGTGGCGGGGGTCGATAACCAGCTTTACACTCAGACCACCGCCGCTACCATGGGTTCGCCATGTCGACATTAGATGAAGAAGATCGCCGCGAATACTACCGTATCGAGGACACGATCGCACTGGAAATTCGGCCCCTGTCCGCTCCCGAAGCCGCAGGCCAGGAAGTGTTGCAGGATGCTTCTCCACTGTTCAACCTGCTCAGCGAATTGCACCTGAGCGAATTCGAGTCGCAGCACCTGCTGCGCCAGATCAGCGAACGCGACCGTGCCATCGCGGCGTTCCTGAAATCCCAGAACAAACGCATCGACCTGCTCAGCCAGGTGGTCGCCCTGACCGTGCTCGGCCATATCGGCGAGCCGCAACCGGTGATCATCTCCGAGGGCGGCATCGACTTTCAGCACTCGACCCCGATCGCTACCGGCGCCCACCTGTCGGTGAAACTGGTGCTGATGCCCCAGGCCCTCGGCCTGTTGCTGCGCGCCCGCGTCACCCATTGCGACCGCAAGGGCGACGGCTACGACGTCGGCACCGAGTTCGAACACCTGACCGACGCCCAGCGCCAACTGCTTGCCCGCTATATCTTGCAGAAGCAGGCCCAGGAACGACGTCTGGCCCGCGAACAGAACGAAACAGGCATTTAATTAAGGAAGAACCGTGACCCTCATCTACGGCCACCGCGGCGCCAAGGGCGAAGCACCGGAAAACACCCTGAGCAGTTTTCAGGAATGTCTCAAGCACGGCGTGCGCCGCTGCGAACTGGATCTGCACCTGTCCAAGGACGGCGAGTTGATGGTCATCCACGACCCAACCCTCAAGCGCACCACCGACCGGCGCGGCAAGGTGGTCGAGCACACCGCCGCCGAGCTGGTGACCTACGACGCGCGCAAGGGCGGTCCGGGCTGGATCAAACCATGCCCGATTCCAACGCTGGAAGAGCTGTTCGAAAAGTGTGATTTCGAGCACTGGCAGCTGGAAGTCAAAAGCGCTTCGCGCACCCGCGCCGCGACCACCGTACTGGCCATCCGTGAAATGGCGGTCAGACACGGACTGCTCGACAAGGTGACAATCACCTCGAGTTCGCGGGAAGTATTGAAGGCTGCGCTGGATCTGGTGCCCGACGTGTCACGTGGCCTGGTGGCCGAATACGCCTGGCTCGACCCGTTGAAGGTCGCACAAAGCTACGGTTGCGAGATTCTGGCGTTGAACTGGACGCTATGTACGCCGGAACGCCTGCAAAAGGCACAGCGTCAGGGACTGCATGTGTCGGTGTGGACCGTCAACGAGCCTGCGCTGATGCGCAGACTCGCCGACTTCGGCGTTGACAGCCTGATTACAGACTTTCCCGGTTTGGCCACTGCCACCCTCGGGAATGGCTGAAATCGGTCTCCCCGGCCGGCTCAGGCCACCGGCCGGAGCCCGTCAAAAAAGCCGGTTGAGGCCGTCGTACGCCGCTACCCGATAGGCTTCGGCCATGGTCGGGTAGTTGAACGTCGTGTTGACGAAGTACTTCAGGGTGTTGAGTTCGCCCGGCTGGTTCATGATCGCCTGACCGATGTGCACGATCTCCGACGCCTGATAACCGAAGCAGTGAACACCCAGCACTTCCAGGGTTTCACGGTGGAACAGGATCTTCAGCATGCCTTGCGGCTCGCCGGCGATCTGCGCCCGCGCCATGCTCTTGAAGAACGCCTTGCCCACTTCGTACGGCACTTTGGCCTGGGTCAGTTCCTGCTCGTTCTTGCCGATCGAGCTGATCTCCGGAATGGTGTAGATGCCGGTCGGCACGTCATTCACGAAACGCCAGCTGCCATTGTCGACGATGCTGCCGGCGGCCGAACGGCCCTGGTCGTGGGCGGCACTGGCCAGGCTCGGCCAGCCGATCACGTCACCGGCGCCATAGATGTTCTGCACGCAGGTGCGATAGTTCTCGTCGACTTCGATCTGGCCACGGCTGTTGACCTTGACCCCGATGTTTTCCAGACCCAACTGATCGGTGTTACCGGTACGGCCGTTGCACCAGAGCAAGGCGTCGGCCTTGATCTTCTTGCCGGACTTCAGGTGCAGGATCACGCCGTTGTCCACGCCTTCGACGCGGTCATACTCTTCGTTGTGACGCACCGTGATGTTGTTGTTGCTGAAGTGGTAGCTCAACGCCTGGGAGATTTCCGAGTCGAGGAAGCTCAGCAACTGACCGCGGTTGTCCACCAGCTCGACCAGCACGCCCAGACCGCTGAAGA
The DNA here is from genome assembly GCF_021603585.1 of Pseudomonas sputi. Lineage (GTDB taxonomy): Bacteria > Pseudomonadota > Gammaproteobacteria > Pseudomonadales > Pseudomonadaceae > Aquipseudomonas > Aquipseudomonas sputi. The sequence goes on from NZ_BQHI01000015.1 coordinate 73,014, forward strand.
TCGAAGCGTATTCACAGCCGATCACGCCGGCGCCGTAAACGATCAGTTTGCGCGGGGTGTGGCCAAGGCTGAGGATGGTGTCGCTATCGTAGATACGCGGGTGGTGGAAATCGATGTCCGCCGGGCGATAAGGACGCGAACCGGTGGCGATGATGATGTGCTTGGCCACCAGTTTCTCGACCACGCCGTTGGCACAGACCACTTCGATGGTTTGCTCGTCGGCGAAGCTGCCGGTGCCGAAGAACACGTCGACGCGGTTACGGGCGTAGTAGCCGGTACGCGAAGCGACTTGTTTGGAGATGACTTTCTCGGCACTTTTCAACACGTCCGGGAAGGAGAACCAGCGCGGCTCGCCGATCGCACGGAACATCGGGTTGGTGTTGAACTGCATGATCTGCCGCACCGAGTGACGCAGGGCCTTGGACGGGATGGTGCCCAGGTGGGTGCAGTTGCCGCCGACCTGGCGACGGCTGTCGACCATCGCCACCTTGCGCCCTGCTTTGGCGGCGTTCATTGCCGCGCCTTCTCCCGCCGGGCCGGAACCCAGCACCACCACGTCGTAGTTGTAGACAGCCATGCGTACTCCTCAGAACAGGCCGCGGTGCCAGCAGCACCGGCGGCTAAATCACGCCGAACGACGGCGCGAAGGAACAATTGGGGGCCAGTAGAAAACCCGGACACAGTCTATAGAAGCGTCAACGCCGCGCACATTAACCCTTGGTCGCGTCGTAGGCTACTTTTGCCTGCACTACAACGCCAGCTTTCGTACTGTTCTCAGTCAACTTTTACGCCACTGAGCCGTTCGAAAGCGTGGCTGGTGCGTGTGACGAAACCTGTATCGGCACGAATCACAAAGAATGCACCAATGTCGTGTTTTTCGGCATAGTCCCAAGCCCTTTCGGGCCCGAGAATCAGCAACAGCGTCGATAGTCCATCGGCCATCAGCGCTGAAGGATGAATCACCGTGACCGACGCCAGATTGTGCAGGACCGGTGCACCGGTCCTGGCATCGAAGGTGTGGGAATAGCGCCGGCCATCCTGTTGAAAATAGTTGCGGTAGTCGCCCGAGGTGGAGAGACCGTAGCCATCGACTTTGATGATGCGCTCGGCCATCTGTTGATCGTCGCGCGGCTCTTCCAGAGCGATACGCCATGGCGAACCGTCGGGTTTCTTGCCGGACGCCTTGAGTTCGCCGGTGGCTTGCGCGAGATAGTCATGGATACCAAGGGCCTCGAGCCGCGCAGCAATGGTGTCGATCGCGTAACCGGCGGCGACGCTGTTGAAATCCACCTCGACCGCCGCATCCTTGCACAACCGGTCGCCGTCGATGCGCAGATGTTGATGGCCGACTCGCCGGCGCACCTCGACCAGCGCCGCGGCATCCGGGATTGTTTCTTCACGCCCCTGCGGGCCGAAGCCCCACAGATTCATCAGCGGTTCCACCGTGAGGTCGTAGGAACCTTCGCTTTGTTGCGACAGCTGCTCACCGACGCGGATCAATTCAAGGATCGGCGCGGACATGACCTGACAACGATCAGCCGGCAAGGCATTGAAGCGCGAGATGTCAGAGTCTGCGCGGTAAGTCGACATCTGCCGGTCGACGTCCGCGAGGACTTTTTCCACTTCGACACGCACCTCCTGCGGGGCAGGCAGATTGGCGTGGCGCACGTACTTGATCGAATAGGTGCTGCCCATCGTCGGGCCACCGAAAGTCTCGAGGGAATCGCCGTTGCCGCAGCCGGACAAAAACCCGATCAGCAACACGAGAACTCCCCACCGTCCAGTTAACAATTCTTCATCTCCCCGCAAAACCGCGCCGGCCATTATGGGCTACGAGCGCAACGCTTTCTTACAAGATTTAGAGCGAGTACCTACCCATGTCTTCCACGACCGGCAAAGGCAAAGCGATTTTTCGCGTTGTCAGCGGCAACTTTCTCGAGATGTTCGACTTCATGGTCTACGGCTTTTACGCCACGGCCATTGCCAAGACCTTCTTTCCCACCGACAGCGCCTTCGCGTCCCTGATGCTGTCCCTGGCCACGTTCGGCGCCGGCTTTCTGATGCGTCCGCTGGGGGCGATTTTTCTCGGTGCCTACATTGACCGTCATGGCCGGCGCCAGGGCCTGATCATCACGTTGGCCATGATGGCGGCCGGCACCGTGCTGATTGCCTGCGTGCCGGGCTACGCCACCCTTGGGGTGGCCGCGCCGCTGATCGTGCTGTTCGGTCGATTGCTGCAAGGCTTCTCGGCCGGCGTGGAACTGGGCGGTGTGTCGGTGTATCTGGCGGAAATCGCCACGCCCGGCCGCAAGGGCTTTTTCGTCAGCTGGCAGTCCGCCAGCCAGCAAGCGGCGGTGGTGTTCGCCGGCCTGCTCGGTGTCGGCCTCAACCACTGGCTGAGCCCGGAACAGATGGGCGAATGGGGCTGGCGCGTACCGTTCCTGATCGGCTGCATGATCGTCCCGGTGATTTTTGTCATCCGCCGCTCGCTGGAGGAAACCCCGGAGTTCCAGGCGCGCAAACATCGCCCTACCCTGCAGGAAATCGTCCGTTCGATCGGTCAGAACTTTGGCATCGTCATCGCCGGCATGGCGCTGGTGGTGATGACAACGGTGTCGTTCTACCTGATCACGGCCTACACGCCGACCTTTGGCAAGGCGGAGCTGCACCTGTCGGATTTCGACGCGTTGCTGGTGACTGTGTGCATCGGTCTGTCGAACTTCTTCTGGCTGCCGGTGATGGGCGCGGTGTCTGACAAGGTCGGTCGCAAACCCCTGCTGTTGGCGGCGACGATTCTGGCGATTCTGACCGCTTATCCGGCGCTGTCGTGGCTGGTGGCGAACCCGAGCTTCAGCCATCTGCTGATCGTCGAATTGTGGCTGTCGTTCCTGTACGGCTCGTACAACGGGGCAATGGTGGTGGCACTCACTGAGATCATGCCAATAGAAGTTCGTACGACTGGTTTCTCGCTGGCCTACAGCCTGGCCACGGCGACTTTCGGCGGATTTACGCCGGCGGCCTGCACTTATCTGATTCATGTGTTGGACAACAAGGCGGCGCCGGGGATCTGGCTCAGCGGCGCTGCGATACTGGGCTTGATCGCCACGCTGGTGCTGTTCCGGGGCAACCGGCACGAGTTGCGTACGGCACAAGCAGCCATCCCCCGCTAAGGCAAATCGCGCGCAAACAAAAACGCCCCGACCAGAGTCGGGGCGTTTTCATTTGCAGCTAAGGCTTAGCGCGGGAACGCTGGCGGGTTTACACCGGCCATGTCTTCCATTACGCGAACCACCTGGCAGCTGTAGCCGAACTCGTTGTCGTACCAGACGTACAGAACAACGCGGTTGTCCTGAACGATGGTCGCTTCAGCGTCGACCACACCGGCGTGACGCGAGCCTACGAAGTCGGTCGAAACCACTTCCTGCGAATTGACGAAGTCGATTTGCTTGTGCAGATCGGAGTGCAGCGCCATGTAGCGCAGGTACTCGTTCATCTCTTCACGGGTGGCGGCTTTCTCAAGGTTCAGGTTGAGAATAGCCATCGACACGTTCGGCGTCGGAACGCGGATCGCGTTACCGGTCAGCTTGCCGGCCAGTTCAGGCAGGGCCTTGGCAGCAGCGGTGGCAGCACCGGTCTCGGTGATGACCATGTTCAGCGCAGCACTACGGCCACGGCGATCGCCCTTGTGGAAGTTGTCGATCAGGTTCTGGTCGTTGGTGTACGAGTGAACGGTTTCGACGTGACCGTTGATGATGCCGAACTTGTCATTCACGGCTTTGAGCACCGGCACGATGGCGTTGGTGGTGCAGGAAGCGGCGGACACGATCTTGTCGTCAGCAGTGATTTCGTTGTGGTTGATACCGTGAACGATGTTCTTCAGCTTGCCCTTGCCAGGCGCGGTCAGAACAACGCGGTCGATACCCGGGCACGCCAGGTGCTGACCCAGACCATCGGCATCACGCCATACGCCAGTGTTGTCCACCAGCAGCGCATCTTTGATGCCGTACTGGGTGTAATCCACTTCGGTAGGGTTCTTCGCGTAGATAACCTGGATCAGGTTGCCGTTGGCGGTGATGGTGTTGTTTTCTTCGTCGATGGTGATGGTGCCGTTGAACGAACCGTGTACCGAATCGCGACGCAGCAGGCTGGCGCGCTTGGTCAGGTCGTTTTCGGCGCCCTTGCGCACCACGATGGCACGCAGACGCAGACCGTCGCCGCCACCGGTTTTTTCGATCAGGATGCGCGCCAGCAGACGGCCGATACGACCGAAGCCGTACAGAACAACGTCGGTGCCTTTGCGGGCCGAAGCGTTTTGCTGGCCAACCACGTCAGCCATTTCTTCGCGCACGAATTGCTCGGCGGTACGGCCGTTGCCTTCGTTGCGGAATTTGAACGCCAGCTTGCCCAGATCTACCGAAGCCGCGCCGAGCTTGAGCTCGCTCATGGCCTTGAGCAGTGGGAATGTTTCGTGGACGGAGAGTTCGCTGTCGTCGGCAGAACGGTGGCGAGCAAAGCGGTGAGCTTTAAGAATCGCGATGACAGACTGGTTGATCAGGCTGCGGCCATAGATCGAGCTCACCACGTTGTTGTTGCGGTAGAGCTGACCGATAAGCGGAATCATCGCTTCTGCGAGTGCTTCACGGTCGATCCATTCACCAAGACACTGGTCGGGCTTCTGAGTCACGGTAACCTTCCACATGTAGGGGCAGAAAAAAGGGGCTACATTATGCCGCCGAGAACCTCTTGTAGCAATGCGCGCCTGTCGCGCAATCGGTAACAAAAATCCGTCCAAAAAAATAACGCCCTTCGCCAGCCCAGTAAAACCGGGGCTTCCAGAGCAGTCAGTTTTTCGACGACTGTTAGACGATGTCTGTAACCCTCCGTAACACCATCGACTTTTGGCACTACATAACCGCAAAAAAAGCGCTGGTTTTTATGGTTACCACTACATTTCTCCAAAACAGCGCAGATAGACGCATCCTGCAACTGACAGGCGGCACCGGACGCCGCTACAATTACCGACTTTGTCGCAACGCCTGGAGCTCAACCTTCCGTGCCTGTTCTGCGTCTACCGCTTCTCCCTGCCGCGGCAGGTAAACAGCACTGGGGCAACCTCCCCGGTGCCGCCCTGAGCCTGGCGATTGCCGAGGCTGCCAGCGCTGCCAAGCGCTTCACGCTGCTTTTGACCGCCGACAGCCAGAGTGCCGAACGGCTGGAGCAGGAGCTGAGTTTCTTCGCCCCGGATTTACCGGTACTGCATTTCCCGGACTGGGAGACCCTGCCCTACGACCTGTTTTCGCCGCACCAGGACATCATTTCCCAGCGCATCGCCAGCCTTTATAGACTGCCAGAGCTGGAACATGGCGTGCTGGTGGTGCCGATCACCACCGCCCTGCATCGCCTGGCGCCGACCAAATTCCTGCTTGGCAGCAGCCTGGTGCTGGATGTCGGGCAGAAACTCGATGTCGAGCAAATGCGCTCGCGGCTCGAAGCCAGCGGCTATCGCTACGTCGACACCGTCTACGAGCACGGCGAGTTCACGGTGCGCGGCGCGCTGATTGACCTGTTCCCGATGGGCAGCAAACTGCCCTATCGCATCGACCTGTTCGACGACGAAATCGAAACCCTGCGCACCTTCGACCCGGAAAACCAGCGTTCCATCGAAAAGGTCGATTCGGTCAAGCTGCTGCCGGCCAAGGAGTTCCCACTGCAGAAAGAGGCGGTCACCCGCTTCAAGGCGCGCTTTCGCGAGCGCTTCGACGTCGATTTCCGCCGCTGCCCGATCTTTCAGGACCTGAGCAGCGGCATCACGCCGGCGGGTATCGAGTACTACTTGCCGCTGTTCTTCGAAGAAACCTCGACCCTGTTCGATTACCTGCCGCAAGACACGCAAGTGTTCTCGCTGCCGGGCATCGAGCAAGCGGCGGAAAACTTCTGGAACGATGTGCGCAACCGCTATGAAGAGCGCCGCGTCGATCCATCCCGCCCTTTATTGCCGCCCGCCGAGCTGTTCCTGCCGGTGGAAGACTGCTTCGCCCGCCTGAAGAACTGGCCGCGCGTAGTCGCCAGTCAACAGGACGTGGAAACCGGCGCCGGCCGTGAACGCTTTCCGGCGCAAGCACTGCCGAACCTGGCGATCGAAGCCAAGGCCACCCAGCCACTGGCTGCGCTCTCGGCATTCCTCGACGAGTTCCCCGGGCGCGTGCTGTTCACCGCCGAATCCGCAGGCCGTCGCGAAGTGCTGCTGGAATTGCTCGAGCGCCTGAAGCTGCGCCCGAAAACCGTCGACAGCTGGCCGGATTTTGTCGCGAGCAAGGATCGTCTGGCGATCACCATCGCCCCGCTCGACGAAGGCCTGATGCTGGAGGAGCCGGCACTGGCACTGGTCGCGGAAAGTCCGCTGTTCGGCCAACGCGTGATGCAGCGTCGCCGTCGCGAAAAACGCGCCGACGCCAATAACGATGCAGTGATCAAGAACCTCACCGAGCTGCGCGAAGGCGCGCCGGTGGTGCACATCGACCACGGTGTCGGTCGTTATCTCGGCCTGACGATTCTGGAAATCGACAATCAGGCTGCCGAATTCCTGACCCTTGAATACGCCGAGAACGCCAAGCTTTACGTGCCGGTGGCCAACCTGCATTTGATCGCCCGCTACACCGGCAGCGACGATGCGCTCGCCCCGCTGCACCGCCTCGGCTCCGAGACCTGGCAAAAAGCCAAGCGCAAGGCCGCCGAGCAAGTGCGCGACGTCGCTGCCGAACTGCTCGACATCTATGCCCGCCGCGCCGCCCGCGAAGGTTATGCGTTCGCCGATCCAAAGGCCGATTACGCGACCTTCAGCGCAGGTTTCCCGTTCGAGGAAACTCCGGACCAGCAGTCCACCATCGAAGCCGTGCGCGAGGACATGCTCGCGCCGAAACCGATGGATCGACTGGTCTGCGGCGACGTCGGTTTCGGCAAGACCGAAGTGGCCATGCGCGCCGCGTTCATCGCCGTACACGGTGGCAAGCAGGTGGCGATCCTGGTGCCGACCACCCTGCTCGCCCAGCAGCACTACAACAGCTTCCGCGACCGCTTCGCCGACTGGCCGGTGACCGTGGAAGTGATGAGCCGCTTCAAGTCGGCCAAGGAAGTGAACGCTGCGGTGGCCGAACTGGCCGAAGGCAATATCGACATCGTCATCGGCACTCACAAGCTGCTGCAGGACGACGTCAAGATCAAAAATCTCGGGCTGGTGATCATCGACGAAGAGCACCGTTTTGGTGTCCGTCAGAAGGAACAGCTCAAGGCCCTGCGCAGCGAAGTCGACATTCTTACGCTGACCGCCACGCCGATTCCGCGCACGCTCAACATGGCGGTGTCGGGCATGCGCGACCTCTCAATCATTGCCACACCGCCAGCGCGACGCCTGTCGGTGCGCACCTTCGTCATGGAGCAGAACAAGAGCACGGTCAAAGAAGCCCTGCTGCGTGAGTTGCTGCGTGGCGGTCAGGTCTATTACCTGCACAACGACGTGAAGACCATCGAGAAATGCGCCGCCGAACTGGCCGAACTGGTGCCGGAAGCGCGCATCGGCATCGGCCACGGGCAGATGCGCGAACGTGAACTCGAACAGGTGATGAGCGACTTCTACCACAAGCGCTTCAACGTGCTGATCGCCTCGACCATCATCGAGACCGGTATCGACGTGCCGAGCGCCAACACCATCATCATCGAGCGCGCCGACAAGTTCGGTCTGGCGCAGTTGCACCAGTTGCGCGGCCGCGTTGGCCGTAGCCACCACCAGGCTTACGCCTACCTGCTGACCCCGCCGCGCCAGCAAATCACCGGCGATGCGGAAAAACGTCTGGAGGCGATTGCCAACACGCAGGATCTGGGTGCGGGCTTCGTGCTGGCCACCAACGACCTGGAAATCCGGGGTGCGGGCGAGCTGCTGGGCGATGGCCAGAGCGGGCAGATCCAGGCCGTGGGTTTCACCCTGTACATGGAGATGCTCGAGCGTGCGGTGAAGTCGATCCGCAAGGGCGAACAGCCGAACCTCGACCAACCGCTTGGCGGCGGTCCGGAAGTCAACCTGCGGGTGCCGGCGCTGATTCCGGAAGACTATCTGCCGGATGTGCACGCGCGCCTGATTCTGTACAAGCGCATCGCTTCGGCCACCGACGAGGAAGGCCTGAAGGATCTGCAAGTGGAGATGATCGATCGCTTCGGCCTGCTGCCGGAGCCGACCAAGAATCTGGTGCGCATCACGGCGCTGAAGTTGCAGGCCGAACAGCTGGGCATCAAGAAAGTCGATGGCGGCCCGCAAGGTGGTCGTATCGAGTTTGCGGCGCAGACGCCGGTCGACCCGATGACCCTGATCAAACTGATCCAGAGCCAGCCAAAGCGCTACAAATTCGAAGGCGCCACGATGTTCAAGTTCCAGGTGCCGATGGAGCGCCCGGAAGAGCGCTTTAATACTGTGGAGGCGCTGTTCGAGCGCCTCATCCCGAAAACTGCTTGAAGGACGCCGCATGCGCCTGTTTCGCTCATTGACCTTGCTACTGACCTCGCTCTTGATAACGCTGGCAGCACCGACGGCGTTCGCCGATGACCTGTATCAGGTTGAAATGATTCTGGTGCGCCAGAACGCCGTGCCGGCGATTGTCAGCCGCGCCGCACCGGAAGACTGGGCCGCTGGCGCCCAACGTTTGGGCGATGACAGCAAACGCACCCCGGCGCTGAACGATGTTGCGACCAAACTCACCGCCAGTGGCGACTACAGCGTACTGATGCACAAGGCCTGGCAGCAGACACTGGGCGAGACGCCAGCCAAGGTCGCAGTCAGCGAAGGTCAGGAGCAGTTCGGCCAGTTCCCGATCGAAGGCACCATTGAAATGAAGCTCGGGCGCTTTACCGATGTGAGCGCCGACTTCTGGGTCAACCAGATCGACGCCAACGGCATGGTCACCGCCAGCGAACGCCTGAAACAGGACAGCCACACCAAAAACGGCCAACTCAACTACCTCGATAACGGCCACCTGGCCCTGCTGATCAAGATCACTTCACTGACGGCGCCTGCGCCTCGGGAAGCGCCTGAAGCCATTCCGGACTGATCGAAGTCCTTATGCCCCCGTCTCTGAGTAAACCGCTGGCCTCCTCCTGGGTCAGCCGATTCAAGGAACAAAGTCTGGAGCGTGGCCGCCGCTATGCTCTGGAGAACCGGGTGCGATTCGTGCAGGTCGGCGACGCAACCATTACCGCCAGTTGCGAAGGCTCCGGGGGTAACGTCTACCGTCAGACGATTCACCTGCGCGAGTCAGCCAAAGGCACGCTGCTGATGGTCGATGCCACCTGCACCTGCCCGGTTCACAGCAACTGCAAACACTGCGCGGCGGTGCTGCTGCAAGTGCAGGAGACCCTCGAATACCCCGCCGCTGCGAAAGACGTCGAACTGCTGGAAAAACTCCAGGCAGTACTGGAAAACCGCAGTCCGAAAGCGCCGCCGCAAGTGCTGGTGGACAACGTGCAACCGGTGCCGCGCCTGTGGCTGGCGAGCGTCGAGTTCAGCGCGTTCGAGCCGCGCAATGGCAAGATGCAGCGCTACATCCAGCATCGCGCGGCGCTGTCTTTCAGCTACCTCGACGAATACGTCAGCGGGCAGAAAAACAGCGACATCCTGATTCGCCAGGAAGCCCAGACCCTGCGGGTCAAACGCCACCCGGAGGTAGAACAGAGCTACCGCGAGCAGCTGAGAATTCTCGGTTTCCGCATTGCCACCCGGCAAAGCAAGGCCCTGCCGGAAAGCGCCGGCGAACTCTACGAGATGGTCAACGACAGCGCCTGGCTGACGTTCACCCTCAACGACCTGCCAAAGCTGCGCACTCAGGGTTGGGAGCTGCTGGTCGACGATGAGTTCGGCTTCGACCTGACCGCCGTCGACGACTGGTACGCCACCGTCGAGCAGACGCCGGAGCGCGACTGGTTCGACCTGGAGCTGGGGATCATCGTCAACGGTGAGCGCCTGAGCCTGCTGCCGATCCTGCTCAATCTGATGCGTTCGCACACGGAAATCCTCAATCCGGAACGTCTCGCCCGACGTCGCGACGATGAACTGATTCTGGTGAACATCCCGCAACGCAACAGCGAGCACGGGCCGTTACAAGTCGCCCTGCCCCTCGGCCGTCTGAAACCGGTGTTGGCGACCCTTGGCGAGTTTTATTTGCAGGAGCCGGGTGAAACCACGTTGCGCCTGAGCAAGGCCGACGCCACGCGCCTGAATTCCCTGGAAGGCATTCCCCTGCTCTGGGAAGGTGGCGAGCAGATTCGCAGCTTCGCCCAGCGCTTGCGGGACATCCGCGACTACAGCGCCGAAACACCGAAGGGGCTGAATGCGACACTGCGCCCCTATCAACTCGAAGGCTTGAGCTGGATGCAGTCGTTGCGGCAACTTGAGGTCGGCGGGATCCTCGCGGACGACATGGGCCTGGGTAAAACCCTACAGACTTTGGCGCACATTCTCAGCGAGAAGAACGCCGGACGCCTGGATCGACCTTGCATGGTGGTGATGCCCACCAGCCTGATTCCCAACTGGCTCGATGAAGCGGCGCACTTCACACCACAGCTCAAGGTGGTTGCCCTGTACGGCGCCAGCCGCAAAAAGCATTTCGAGCATCTGGCCGAATACGACCTGATCCTCACAACCTATGCGCTGCTGCCCAAGGATGTCGAGCGCCTGGCGCAACAGCCACTGCACGTGCTGGTGCTGGATGAGGCGCAGTACATCAAGAACCCGAACAGCAAAGCCGCACAGGCTGCCCGTGAACTCAATGCGCGTCAGCGTCTGTGCCTGAGCGGGACGCCGCTGGAAAACCACTTGGGCGAACTGTGGTCGTTGTTTCACTTTCTGCTGCCCGGCTGGCTCGGCGACGTCAAAAGCTTCAACGCCGATTACCGCGTACCGATCGAAAAACGCGCCAGCGAAGTCAGACTTCAGCACCTCAACGGTCGGATCAAACCGTTCCTGCTGCGTCGCACCAAGGAGCAGGTTGCCACCGAGCTGCCGCCGAAAACCGAGATCATCCACTGGGTCGAGCTCAACGAAGCACAGCGCGACGTGTACGAAACCATGCGTCTGGCGATGGATAAAAAGGTTCGCGACGAAATCACCCGTAAAGGCGTGGCGCGCAGTCAGATCATTATTCTTGAAGCATTGCTCAAGCTGCGTCAGGTCTGCTGCGATTTGCGCCTGGTCAACGACGCCGCCCTGCCCGCTCGCGGCAGCACATCGGGCAAGCTCGACAGCCTGATGGAAATGCTTGAGGAGCTGTTTGAGGAAGGTCGGCGGATTCTGTTGTTCTCGCAATTCACTTCGATGCTGTCACTGATCGAGGATGAACTGAAAAAGCGCAATATCGCGTATGCGCTGCTGACGGGTCAGACCCGTGATCGGCGCACACCGGTGAAGGAATTCCAGAGCGGCAAGCGTCAGATCTTTCTCATCAGCCTGAAGGCTGGCGGTGTGGGTTTGAACCTGACAGAAGCGGACACAGTGATTCACTACGATCCGTGGTGGAACCCGGCGACCGAGAATCAGGCAACCGACCGTGCGTATCGCATTGGTCAGGAGAAACCGGTGTTCGTCTACAAGATGATTGCCCGGGGCACGGTCGAGGAGAAGATTCAGCACTTGCAGCGGGAAAAATCCGACCTGGCGGCCGGCGTGCTGGATGGGCGCAAGGCCGGAGACTGGAAGTTGCAGAGTGATGATATCGAGGCGTTGTTTGCGCCGTTGCCGGACAAGTTTGAAAAGCGCTGAGATTCTCAGCGCCTGTTCATTCAAGTTGTTCCGGAGCCAGACTCAGCCCTTGAGTACGCGCGCCAGCGTCGATTTCACCTTGCCCATGCCATCGTGCAACGCCTGCTCGATCTCGGCCATGGTGATCACTTCAGTGGTCTTGCCCGCCGCTGGATTCACCACCAGTGCCAGACAGGCGTAATCCAGATCCAATTCACGAGCCAGGGCCGCTTCCGGCATGCCGGTCATGCCGACAATGTCGCAACCGTCACGCTCCAGACGCACGATTTCGGCCACGGTTTCCAGACGCGGGCCCTGGGTGCAGGCGTAAACGCCCTGATCGCTGTACTCGCAACCTTCGGCGGCCAACGCAGTAATCAATTGCTGACGCAGCGGTTCGCTGTAGGGAAAGCTGAAGTCGATGTGTGTGACATGTTCCAGATCATCGGCGAAATAGGTGTGCTCGCGACCGCTGGTGTAGTCCACGATCTGATGCGGGACGCAGAAATGTCCGGTGCCCATTGCAGGATGAATTCCGCCCACGGCGTTGACCGCGATGATCGCTTCGGCCCCGGCCTGCTTCAACGCCCACAGGTTGGCGCGATAGTTGACCTTGTGCGGCGGAAAGCGATGCGGATGACCGTGACGAGCGAGGAACAACACTTCCTTGCCGGCGTACTCGCCAATCTGGACTTCGGCCGAGGGCGCGCCATAGGGCGTATCCACAGCCAGCGACTGACGAATGCTCAGGCCTTCCAGCTGGGTCAGGCCGGTGCCGCCGATGATTGCGTAAACCGTCATAGCGAAAAATCCTTAATCGATCAGTTGAGCGTCTTTGAGCGCACCGACAGCGGTCAGCCAGCGCGGATCCTGACGGTATTCGGTACTGGCGAACGCCTGACCGCGCATGCGTGCAATACGCGGCGACGGTTTGACCTTCATGCGCTGCGCGGCGCTCAGGGCCAGTTCGGCAGCCGCGCGGTCGTTACACACCAGGCCCATGTCGCAACCGGCACTAAGTGCCGCTTCGATACGACTGGCGGCGTCGCCCACTACATGCGCGCCGGCCATCGACAGGTCATCGCTGAAGATCACGCCGTCAAACTGCAGCTCGCCGCGCAAGATGTCCTGCAGCCAGCGCCGGGAGAAACCGGCGGGCTGTGCGTCGACTTGCGGGTAAATCACGTGAGCCGGCATGACGGCGGCCAATTGCTTGCTGAGTCTGGCGAACGGCACGAGGTCGTTGGCGCGGATCTCATCGAGACTGCGCTCGTCATTGGGGATCGCAACGTGAGAGTCCGCTTCCGCCCAACCGTGGCCAGGGAAATGCTTGCCAGTGGCGGCCATCCCGGCACTGTTCATGCCTTTAATGAACGCTCCGGCAAGTAGCGCGGCGCGCTCCGGGTCACCTTCAAACGAGCGAGTGCCGACGACGGCGCTGCGCTGGTAATCCAGATCCAACACCGGCGCGAAGCTCAGATCGAGGCCGGCCGCCAGCACTTCAGTGGCCATGATCCAGCCGCATTGTTCGGCCAGGTATTCGGCGTTCGGATTGTCAGCGACGGCGCGCATCGCTGGCAGGCGTACGAAGCCCTGACGCAGGCGCTGGACGCGACCGCCTTCCTGATCCACCGCCAGCAGCAAGTCCGGACGAATGGCACGAATTGCCGCGCTCAGCTCACGCACCTGTCGCGGATGCTCGATGTTGCGAGCAAAGATGATCAGGCCGCCCACTTCCGGCTGGCGCAACAATTGGCGATCTTCGGCCGTCAGCCAGGTACCGGCGACGTCCACCATCAACGAGCCTTGCAGGCCAGCAGTCATAGAGATTCCTTGAAAACGAAAAACCCGTCGCCCACGAAACCACCACCTGGGGCATTGCCCGGAGGGTCGGTGATTTCAATGAGAAACGGATTCAGAACGAGAGTCGACATGGGCGGCTAGCTTAGCGGATGTCAGTTGCCGCGCCCACCCATGACCGATTAAACCTTGGCAGGTGCCGGCGCTGATTTGCTGCGAGGTCGCAACTGCGCCGTGGCCATGGCCGTGTCGGTGACGCCGGTTTCAGCACGCATGCCGGCTGCCAGAAACGGCACCATCAGACGCATCACCTGCTCGATGGAGGTGTTGACGCCGAAATCTGTCTCGGCGATCGCACGCAGAGCCTTGATCCCGGACATGCTGAACGCCGCGGCACCGAGCATGAAGTGCACCCGCCAGAACAGTTCGATAGGAGGAATCCGCGGTGCAGCGTCGTTCACCAGCAACATGTAGCGACGGAAAACCTTCCCGTACATATCTTCCAGATAACGACGCAGGTGGCCTTGGCTCTGACTGAACGCCAGCCCCAGCAAACGCATGAAAATCGACAAATCGTTGCCACTGCGTGGCTGCACTACCAGCGCCTGCTCGACGAGGATTTCCAGCAGTTCTTCGAGCGAAGGCTTGTTCTCCGGCTTGGCCTGACGGCGCTCAAGTTCTTTGTCGAGACTGATACAGAAAGGACCGAGGAAGCGCGAGAAAACCGCCTGGATCAGCGCCTTCTTCGAGCCGAAGTGATAGTTCACCGCCGCGAGGTTGACCCCTGCCTTGCTGGTGATCAGACGCAACGAGGTTTCAGCGAAACCTTTTTCCGCGAACAGCTGTTCTGCAGCATCAAGAATGCGTTCAACGGTTTCCGACTGGGCCATGGCTACTCCGCCTGACAAACACTTGTTTGAAACATACGTTTCAGCCTATGCCTTGTCAAGCCTGCCAGTTCGTTTTGGGAATGGTCGGTCAGTTATTTAACCACATCAAGGACGCCACATTAATCAGGGTCGTCACTGACCGTCCGGCGGCATGGCAAAAAACGATCATTGCCAAGACCGCTTCACTGTATATAATCCCAGTCACTGTATAAAAAGACAGAGCGATCAATATGCTTAAGCTGACGCCACGCCAAGCCGAGATTCTGGCCTTTATCAAACGCTGCCTCGAAGACAACGGCTACCCGCCGACCCGTGCGGAAATCGCTCAGGAACTGGGATTCAAATCGCCCAACGCGGCCGAAGAGCACCTCAAGGCGCTCGCCCGCAAAGGCGCGATCGAGATGACTCCCGGCGCCTCTCGCGGCATTCGCATCCCCGGCTTCGAAGCCAAGATCGACGAATCCACCCTGCCGATCATCGGCCGAGTGGCTGCCGGTGCGCCGATTCTCGCTCAGCAGCACATCGAAGAGTCCTGCAACATCAACCCGGCCTTCTTTCATCCACGCGCCGACTACTTACTACGGGTCCACGGCATGAGCATGAAGGACATCGGTATTTTCGACGGCGACCTGCTGGCGGTTCACACCACTCGCGAGGCACGCAACGGTCAGATCGTAGTTGCGCGGATCGGCGACGAAGTCACCGTCAAACGCTTCAAGCGTGATGGCAGCAAAGTCTGGTTGATTGCCGAAAACCCCGAGTTCGCCCCTATCGAAGTCAACCTGAAAGACCAGGAACTGGTCATCGAAGGCTTGAGTGTCGGCGTCATCCGCCGCTAAAGGAGGCTTTATGCAGTTCCCACACGTACCTCAGCAAACACAACTGCCGTTGTTCGAAGCGTTTCTCGCGCAACCGCTCGCCCCCATCCTCAAGGATGTCGTGGAGCGTCCGTGGAATACCGAACCTGAAGCGTTCAGCGAGCTGTCACTGCGCGGCGCGGCCGGGAACTGCCTGAGCCTGCTGGCACCGATTCTTCGCGAACTGAGCGAGGATCAGGACGCACGCTGGCTGACCCTGATTGCACCGCCTGCCAGCCTGACCCAGACCTGGTTGCGGGATGCCGGATTGAATCGCGAACGTATCCTGCTCTTGCAACCGCGCGGCGCTCAAAGTGCTCAGCAACTGGCTTGCGAAGCCCTGCGCCTGGGTCGTAGCCATACGGTGGTGACATGGTTGAACCCGCTCAACTCAGGCTCACGCCAACAGCTGATCAGCGCCGCCCGCACCGGGGACGCTCAAAGCCTGAACATTCGTTTGGGGTGATTCAGCAACAATGCGCGCCATGTAAAGCGCAGGGCTTCTCCAGGGATAGAGAAGCCGATCTGGAGCAGTAACTGACAGACAGCGGATCAATGAAGAACCCGCGGCCCCTCATCTTTATCGAACTCGCCTTCAACCATACGCCCCGCCATTTGCACACCGACGCTCAACATGGCCTTGGCAATTTCAACGTGTTGCCCCTGCAGAAACGCCTTGGCATCCTCGGAGAAATCCAGAGTCACCAGAGACCCCTCGTCCTCGGCCCTGCGCAGTTCGATTCGGCCGTCTGGTAACTCGACAATTTCTAGAAAGGACGTTGGCATATAGGTCTGTTCTCCACGAAAGGCAGGGATTATATAGACATCATTCAGGCTTCGCTCGGGATCTTGACCAGCAGCACGCCTCTCGTCGCCGCCAGTCCACAGCTCCTCAGCACTCGTTCAAGCCTTCACGGAAGCGGATCGCCAGCCCCTTGAGGTTCTGCCGCCAGCTCTCAAGCTCTTCGCGACTCAATTCTTCAACTACCTCTTCCTCATCCAGGTTCACCGCCTGAATCAACGGCTGCGTCACATCACCCTTCGGCTTGTGCGGCACCCGTGGCGGCTGAAAGAGCGCCGAGTGCGCGGACAGCAATTTAGCCAGCCAGGTTTCCGGATTTCCCGCCAGTTCAATCATCTCTGCCAACTCTGGAATGGCAATCGACTCCAGCACATCACGGGTCAGCAGCGCTTCCGCCCGCGACGCATTGGCTTGCGGCAGACGATAGAAGCCGGCGATTTCATGACACAACCCCAACAATGCGCCGTAGAGATGAAACAGTGCGGATTCTCGCCCGGCCTGAATCAGCGCCAGCGAGTTCATCGCCCGCCCCTCTTCGGCCCTGGCCAGCGCTTCCAGCGACAAACCCGCGAAATAGATCTTCTGATTGGTACGGGTATAGAGTTCGTGGGCCATGTCGGCACTCTCCACAACGAAATATTGGCTTCACACAGGCCGGACAGTGTCATGGATCAGCCGATCCGTCCGCAAGCTTTAAACAAAAAGGCCGCATGATATCCCGAAGATTGTCATGCGGCCTTTTGTTGTACCGGGCCGATAATATCAGCCCATCACAAGGTCGGAGTCAGCTCAAGCCTTGGCTTTTGCCGGACGCTTGTCCTCCACCGTCCACTTGCCACCGTCGAAGAACGCTTTCCAGCCAGTCGGCTTGCCGTCGACCTCGGTCTGCACGTACTGCTCCTTGGTCTTGCGGCTGTAGCGGATCACGGCCGGCAGGCCATCCGGATCCTTCTGCGGCGCTTCGCACAGGAAATGGTACTTCGGATCGATTTCGTCCTTGTGCGGCAAAATCTCAATCACCAGCGGAGCACGGGTCTCGCGGTTTTTCGGGAATTGGCTGGCCGCCAGGAACAGACCGGAGGCACCGTCGCGCAGAATGTAGGTGTCGTTGACCTTTTCGCACTTAAGCTCAGGCATCTTCACCGGATCCATCTTCGGCGGCGCCGCGTCACCGCTCTTCAGCAGCTTGCGGGTGTTCTTGCAGGTCGGGTTGGTGCAACCGAAGAACTTGCCGAAACGGCCAGTCTTGAGCTGCATCTCGCTGCCGCACTTGTCGCATTCCAGGCTTGGACCTTCGTAGCCCTTGATGCGGTAGCTGCCTTCTTCGATTTCATAGCCGGCGCAATCCGGGTTGTTACCACAGATGTGCAGCTTGCGCTTCTCGTCGAGCAGGTAGGCGTCCATGGCCGTGCTGCAGATCGGGCAGCGGTGCTTGCCGCGCAGGACCAGGGATTCCGATTCACCTTCATCGTCCGCCGCGATTTCATCGCCCGGCACCAGATTGACGGTAGCCTTGCAGCGCTCTTTCGGCGGCAGGCTGTAACCCGAGCAACCGAGGAACACGCCAGTCGACGCAGTACGAATCTGCATTGGGCGGCCGCAAGTGGTGCAAGGAATGTCGGTCATCACCGGCTGGTTGGCACGCATGCCGGCTTCCGGATTCTCCGCCACTTCGAGTTTTTTCTTGAAGTCGCCATAGAATTCGTCCAGCACGTTTTTCCAGTCGCGCTCGCCCTGAGCCACGTCATCGAGGTTCTCTTCCATGCCGGCGGTGAAGCCGTAGTCCATGAGATTCGAGAAGCTTTCCGACAGACGCTCGGTAACGATGTCCCCCATCTTTTCCGAATAGAAACGACGGTTGTGCAGAGTCACGTAGCCGCGATCCTGAATGGTCGAAATGATCGCCGCATAGGTCGAAGGACGGCCGATGCCACGCTTTTCCATTTCCTTCACCAGGCTGGCTTCCGAATAACGGGCCGGTGGCTTGGTGAAGTGCTGGGACGGATCGAGCTTGATCAGCTTCATCACGTCGCCCTGCGCCATGTCCGGCAGAACGTCATCATCGCCAGGCTTGGTGATTTGCGGCAGCACGCGGGTGTAACCGTCGAACTTCAGGATACGGCCCTTGGCACGCAGCTCGAAATCGCCGGCAGCGACGCTGACGGTGGTCGACAGGTATTGCGCCGGCAGCATCTGGCAAGCCAGGAACTGGCGCCAGATCAGCTCGTAGAGGCGCTCAGCGTCACGCTCCATGCCGGCCAGCTTGGTTGGCGTGGTGTTGGCGTCGGAAGGACGGATCGCTTCGTGAGCCTCTTGTGCGCCTTCCTTGCTGCTGTATACGTTCGGCGACTCCGGCAAGTATTTCTTGCCGAACTCGGTTTCGATGTAATCACGTGCCATCGCCACGGCATCAGCCGAGAGGTTGGTCGAGTCGGTACGCATATAAGTGATGTAGCCGGCTTCGTAGAGACGCTGGGCCATCATCATGGTTTTCTTCACACCGAAGCCCAGGCGGTTGCTCGCGGCCTGTTGCAGTGTGGAGGTGATGAACGGTGCCGACGGCTTGCTGCTGGTCGGTTTGTCTTCACGCTTGACGATGCTGTAGCTGGAGGACTTGAGCTTCTCCAGTGCGGCCGTCGCCTGCGCTTCGTTCAGCGGCTTGAAGGCTTCGCCTTTTTCGCGAGCGACTTCGAAACGTACGGTCGAGCCCTTGGCGGTGCCGAGATCGGCATGCACTTCCCAGTACTCTTCCGGGTTGAACGCGCGGATCTCACGCTCACGCTCGACCACCAGTTTCACGGCAACCGATTGCACGCGACCGGCGGACAGGCCACGGGCGATCTTCGCCCATAGCAGTGGCGAGACCATGTAGCCGACAACGCGGTCGAGGAAACGACGGGCCTGCTGGGCGTTCACTCGATCGATGTCGAGTTCGCCAGGCTCCGAGAAGGCTTCCTGAATCGCCTTCTTGGTGATTTCGTTGAACACCACGCGCTTGTAGCGGCTGTCGTCACCACCGATGGCTTCGCGCAGGTGCCAGGCAATGGCTTCCCCCTCGCGATCCAAGTCGGTTGCGAGATAGATGGTGTCAGCATCCTTGGCGAGCCGACGCAGCTCTTCGATGACCTTTTCCTTGCCCGGGAGAATCTCGTACTTGGCTTTCCAGCCGTGTTCGGGATCGACACCCATGCGCGAGACCAGCTGCTTGCGCGCCTTCTCTTTCGGCGACAGCGCTGGCGCTTCGCCCGCAGCAGCCTTGCCGCGCTTGGCGGCTGGCTCCTTGCTGGCGCTAGCCGAACCGCTGGTGGGCAGGTCTCGGATATGGCCGATACTCGACTTCACCACGTATTGGTTGCCCAGATACTTGTTGATGGTCTTGGCCTTAGCCGGGGATTCCACAATGACCAGCGATTTGCCCATGGATCAGAAAATTCCTGAATTCTAGAAGTGAAAGGCGGTTGGCGCCTGACGCGGCACCGCTATATATAGTGGCTACAAGGTGAGGTCAAGCGCAGGGTTTTGCGCGCACTCGCCTTACGGCTTCGAAAAAAGGCTCGGTTCGGCTTGCACCAAAGCAAAGCGTGGGACCTGCTCGCCGTCAACCTCGACGGACTCCAGGAACATGCTCAAGGGACGCACCCAAAAGCCGTAATCCCCATACAGGGCTTGGTAAAAGACCACTTCTTCTTCGGTCTCGGAATGCCGCGCGACACTGAATACGCGGTACTGCGGACCTTTGTAATGCTGGTAGAGCCCTGGTTGTATCGGCATGCTTCGGCCCTCACTCAAATATTTTCAAAATAAAAACAAAAATAAATCCACAAAAACAAAAACCGGGGCACTTGGCCCCGGCTTCCATCGACGAGACGCTTAGACGCGTTCGAAGACGGTGGAGATGCCTTGGCCGAGGCCAATGCACATGGTAGCCACCCCGAAGGTGCCGCCATTCTGCTTCATCACGTTCAGCAACGTGCCGGAAATACGGGCACCGGAGCAACCGAACGGGTGACCCAGGGCGATCGCGCCGCCGTGCAGGTTAACCTTCTCATTCATCTTGTCGAGCACTTTTAGGTCTTTGAGCACTGGCAGAGCCTGTGCGGCGAACGCTTCGTTAAGCTCAAAGAAGTCGATATCGTTGATACCCAGGCCCGCACGCTTCAGCGCTTTCTGAGTTGCCGGTACCGGACCATAACCCATGATGGCCGGGTCAACACCCGCTACCGCCATCGAGCGAATCACGGCCAGTGGCTGGATACCCAGATCCTGTGCACGCTGTGCCGACATCACGATCATGCACGAAGCACCATCAGTGATCTGCGACGAAGTACCGGCAGTCACGGTGCCGCCCTTTGGATTGAACGCCGGCTTCAGAGCCGCCAGACTTTCCAGGGTGGTTTCCGGACGAATGGTTTCGTCGTAGTCGAAGGTTTTCAGGAAACCGTTCTCGTCGTAACCCTGCATCGGGATGATTTCATCCTTGAACTTGCCTTCCACAGTCGCCTTGTGGGCGAGCTGGTGGGAGCGCACGCCAAAGGCGTCCTGCTGTTCGCGAGTAATGCCGTGCATTTTGCCCAGCATTTCAGCGGTCAGGCCCATCATGCCCGAAGCTTTCGCCGCGTACAGGGACATGTGCGGGTTCGGATCGACACCGTGCATCATGCTCACGTGGCCCATATGCTCGACGCCGCCAACCACGAACACGTCACCGTTGCCGGTCATGATCGCTTGCGCAGCGGTGTGCAGCGCGCTCATCGACGAGCCACACAGACGGCTGACAGTCTGGCCGGCCGAGGTGTGCGGGATCTGGGTCATCAGCGACGCCATGCGCGCGATGTTCCAACCCTGCTCCAGGGTCTGGTTCACACAGCCCCAGATCACGTCCTCGACTTCGGCAGGATCGACCTTGGTGTTGCGCTCAAGCAGTTTGCTGATCAGGTGCGCCGACATGTCTTCGGCGCGGGTGTTGCGGTGCATGCCGCCCTTGGAGCGGCCCATCGGAGTACGACCGAAGTCGACAATCACGACGTCTCTAGGATTCAAGCTCATAAGTTCACTCTCACTCTAGTTGGGGGCGCTTAACCGAAGAAGCTCTGGCCGTTCTTGGCCATTTCGCGCAGCTTCGCGGTCGGGTGGTACAGCGCGCCCAAATCAGCGTACTGGTCGGCCAGGGCAACGAACTCGGCAACACCGATCGAGTCGATGTAGCGCAGCGCACCGCCACGGAATGGAGGGAAACCAATACCGTAAACCAGACCCATGTCGGCTTCGGCGGCGGTTTCGACGATGCCGTCTTCCAGGCAACGCACGGTTTCCAGGCACAGCGGGATCATCATCCAGTTGATGATGTCTTCGTCAGTGACTTCGCGCTGCTCGTAGACGATCGGCTTGAGCACTTCCAGTACCGACGGATCGGCGACTTTCTTCTGCTTGCCTTTCTTGTCGGCCTCGTAGGCATAGAAGCCCTTGCCGTTCTTCTGACCCAGACGCTTGGCTTCGTAAAGCACGTCGATGGCCGAACGACGGTCGTCCTTCATGCGGTCCGGGAAGCCTTCAGCCATGACGTCACGACCGTGGTGGCCGGTGTCGATACCGACCACGTCCATCAGGTACGCCGGGCCCATCGGCCAGCCGAATTTTTCCATGATCTTGTCGATACGGACGAAGTCCACACCGGCGCTGACCAGCTTGGCGAAACCGCCGAAATACGGGAACAGTACGCGGTTGACCAGGAAGCCCGGGCAGTCGTTGACGACGATCGGGTTCTTGCCCATTTTCTTGGCGTAGGCGACGGTGGTGGCGATGGCCAGCTCGCTGGACTTCTCGCCACGGATCACTTCCACCAGCGGCATCATGTGCACCGGGTTGAAGAAGTGCATGCCGACGAAGTTTTCCGGACGCTTGAGGGCCTTGGCCAGCAGGCTGATGGAGATGGTCGAAGTGTTGGACGCGAGGATGGTGTCCTCTTTGACCTTGTCTTCGACTTCCGCCAGAACGGCTTGCTTGACCTTCGGATTCTCGACCACGGCCTCAACGACCAGGTCAACGTGACCGAAATCGCCGTAGGACAGGGTCGGGCGAATGCCATTGAGCACTTCAGCCATTTTCGCGGCCGTCATGCGGCCCTTGTCAACGCGACCGACCAGCAGCTTGGCGGCCTCAGCCAGACCTTGCTCGATACCGTGCTCGTTGATGTCCTTCATCAGGATCGGCGTACCTTTGGAAGCCGACTGATAGGCGATACCGCCACCCATGATGCCGGCGCCCAATACAGCGGCCTGCTTCACGTCCCGGGCAATTTCGTCGTAGGCCTTGGCCTTTTTCTTCAGTTCCTGATCGTTCAGGAACAGACCGATCAAGCTCTGCGCGGCAGAGGTCTTGGCCAGTTTCACGAAACCTGCGGCTTCGACTTCCAGTGCCTTGTCACGACCGAAGTTCGCGGCTTTCTGGATGGTCTTGATCGCTTCGACCGGGGCCGGGTAGTTCGGGCCGGCCTGGCCAGCGACGAAACCTTTGGCGGTTTCGAAAGCCATCATTTGTTCAATGGCGTTCAGCTTGAGCTTTTCCAGCTTCGGCTGACGCTTGGCCTTGTAGTCGAACTCGCCGGAGACGGCGCGCTTGATCAGTTCAAGGGCAGCATCCTGCAGTTTTTCAGGGGCAACCACGGCATCGACGGCGCCGACTTTCAGCGCGTCTTCAGGACGGTTTTCCTTGCCGGCGGCAATCCACTCGATGGCGTTGTCGGCACCGATCAGGCGCGGCAGACGCACGGTACCGCCGAAGCCCGGGTAGATGCCCAGCTTGACTTCCGGCAGACCGATCTTGGCCTTGGTCGACATGACGCGGTAGTCCGCTGCCAGGCACATTTCCAGGCCGCCACCCAGCGCGATGCCGTTGATCGCGGCGACGGTCGGCACGTTGAGGTCTTCGAAATCGCTGAAGATCTTGTTGGCTTCGAGATTGCCAGCAACCAGCTCGGCATCCGGCAGCTTGAAGTTGTCGACAAATTCGGTGATGTCGGCGCCGACGATGAACACGTCCTTGCCACTGCTGACGATCACGCCCTTGATCGAAGCATCTGCCTTGATGGTGTCTACGGCCTGACGCAGCTCGTTCAGGGTAAGACGGTTGAACTTGTTGACGGACTCACCCTTGAGGTCGAATTTCAATTCGACGATGCCACTTTCAAGAGCTTTAACCGTGATGGCTTTACCTTCGTAAATCATCAACTGATCTCCACGATATGGAAGCTGAACAGTACACGTCGGACGCAGGCAAATGGCTCGGCAGGACGTTTTTTCGTCGATGCTGACACCCATCCACCCGGCACACCCGCCAACGCGATAGTCGGGATTCTGTAGGAGCAGTCTGCAATACAAACGCTCAATTCATACGCCCGTTTGATTTGGGTACGCCACCTTCACGGAATTTCCGACAATTGTCAATCGCCCTAAATACGGGTTGAAATGCGACTTTGCGGTCATTTCTGTAGGACGCAGCCCGGCCACACACGCTTGCATGTGAGGGCATTCATAAGATTAATAGTTAGAAAAGTCGCCCTAATTCACCGCAAGCCTTGTTTAACAGGCTACGCTGGCTGGACGACGAAGGAAAACTGGCGCACATTCACTGGCCGAATCGCTCCGGCTCAACACCAAAAAGAATTTCCGGCCTGCCTGGCCAACCCCGCCCGATGAATCATGTCGGGCTTTTTATTGCTCGTATGCCAGACGTTTCGCACCGTTGCAGCGCGAAAAGTCCGCGAGTCATGCCAGCGCTTTCAGCGTGGCGTCAATGTCCAGCAAAACCGAGGTTTCCCCCTTCTCGCCCCAATAGAGGGCGATCATCTGCTTGTCCGCTTCGACCTTGAAAACATTGCCCGGCAATTTTTCGAAATGATTGAGCAACAGCGGATCTTCACAGACTTCCTGCCACTGATTAACCCACATCCCCGGGGATTTCTGCCAATACGTCCAGCACGCCGGCTGCTTGCCACGGCGTGGCCGATGGTATTGCGCGCACGGGTTAGGCGGCTCCTGAGACATCCAGTGCGGCCACTCCTGGGGCGCCAGCTGCATGGCCAGCCCGATGCGCCGAGCCTCCGTGCGCAAGGCTATCCGGCCACTCTGGGCACGGGACGGACGCAACCATGCCAGCGGACTCAACACCACCAGCAGGATTGACACCACCAGCCAGACCGTCATATCTCTACTCCCGAATTTGAACGAGCCCATTGCGTCACTTTGGAACCAATGCGCTTGAAACCAGCCATACTTACCAATATTGATCCCTCACGAGGAGCACCTCATGCCCTACCACCATATTCTGGTCGCCGTAGATCTGACCGAAGAGTGCGACCCTGTGATTCACCGTGCCCGAGAGCTGTCGGTGAGCAATGGCGCCAAGCTGTCGCTGGTGCATATCGTCGAACCGATGGCCATGGCCTTCGGTGGTGACGTGCCGATGGATCTGTCACAACTGCAACAACAGCAGTTCGATCAGGCCAAGGAACGTCTTGAACGCCTGAAGCACAAGTACACCGAACTCGAAGGCGCCAACTGCCACCTCACCTACGGCCAGCCGCGTCAGGAAATCCACCATTTCGCCAAGGAAAAGGAATGCGACCTGATCGTGGTCGGCAGCCATGGCCGGCATGGTCTGGCATTGTTGCTGGGTTCGACCGCCAATGATGTGCTGCACGGTGCACCCTGCGACGTGCTGGCGGTGCATCTGGTCAAACGCTGATTCCAGTCACTTGTGAAAAGCTGAAAAGCCCGGCGCCCATCACTGGACGCCGGGCTTTTTCATGCCTGGAATCAATCAGGCGTCCAGCTCGGCCCAACGCTCCACCAGCGCATCCAGCTCCGCCTGCAACTGCTCAAGCATAGCAATCACCTTGGCCGTCTCGGCGGGCGGACGCTGATAGAACCCGACCTCAGCCATTTCAGCCTCAATAGCAGCAATCTGCTGCTCCTTGGCGTCGATGTCGCCTGGCAAGGCTTCCAGCTCGCGCTGAAGCTTGTAGCTCAGCTTCTTCTTCGTAGCCGGGGCCGCAGCAACCGGCGCGGCGACCGGCGCCGGTTCAGCAGTGACCACCGCCGAATTCAGATCAGCCTTGCCGGATTTGCTTTCGGTCACACCCAGCAGGCGCGGAGAGCCGCCCTGGCGGATCCAGTCCTGATAGCCGCCGACGTATTCGCGAACCTTGCCTTCCCCTTCGAAGACCAGGGTGCTGGTGACCACGTTGTCGAGGAATGCCCGGTCGTGGCTGACCATCAGCACAGTGCCGTTAAAGGTCAACAGCACTTCTTCGAGCAGCTCGAGGGTTTCCACGTCGAGGTCGTTGGTCGGTTCGTCGAGCACCAGCAGGTTCGCAGGTTTGCTGAACAGCTTGGCCAGCAGCAGACGCGCACGCTCACCACCGGACAATGCCTTCACCGGCGTTCGAGCACGCTGCGGGCTGAACAGGAAGTCGCCGAGATAGCTCAGCACGTGGCGGCTCTGGCCGTCGATATCGATGAAGTCGCGACCTTCGGCGACGTTGTCGATCACGGTCTTTTCCAGATCCAGCTGATGACGCAACTGGTCGAAGTAGGCCACATCGATCCTGGTGCCCTCTTCCACTTTGCCGCTGGTCGGTTGCAGGCCGCTGAGCATCAGTTTCAGCAGGGTGGTCTTGCCGGTACCGTTGGCACCGAGCAGGCCGATCCGGTCGCCGCGTTGCAGCACCATGGAAAAATCGCGGATCAGGAACGGACCACCCGGATGCGCAAAGCTCACGTTATCCAGCACCATCACTTGCTTGCCGGATTTTTCCGCCGTTTCCAGCTGGATGTTGGCCTTGCCGGTGCGCTCGCGACGCTCGCTGCGCTCCACACGCAATGCTTTCAGAGCACGGACGCGGCCTTCGTTACGGGTACGACGGGCCTTGATACCCTGACGAATCCACACCTCTTCCTGAGCCAGTCGCTTGTCGAACAGCGCGTTGGCGGTTTCTTCGGCCGCCAGCATGGCTTCTTTGTGAACGAGGAAACTGGCGTAGTCGCCGTTCCAGTCGATCAGGCCGCCGCGATCCAGTTCAAGGATGCGGGTAGCGAGGTTTTGCAGGAAAGAACGGTCGTGCGTGATGAACAGCACGGCCCCCTGGAAATCCTTCAGCGCTTCTTCAAGCCAGGCAATCGCGCCGATGTCCAGGTGGTTGGTGGGCTCGTCGAGCAGCAGCAGATCCGGCTCGGACACCAGCGCCTGCGCCAGCAGCACGCGACGGCGCCAGCCACCGGACAGTTCGGCGAGGGTCTTGTCGGCCGGCAGTTGCAGACGGCTCAGGGTGCTGTCGACCAGGGTCTGCAAGCGCCAGCCATCGCGGGCTTCGAGGTCGTGCTGGACGTGCATCAGTTTGTCCAGATCGGCGTCGGTGACGATGTTCTGGCTCAGGTGATGGTATTCGGCGAGCAAGGCGCCGACGCCGTCGAGGCCTTCGGCGACCACGTCGAACACTGTCCGCTCGTCGGCCACCGGCAATTCCTGCGGCAATTCACCGATTTTCAGACCGGGGGCACGCCACACCGAGCCGTCATCAGGCTTCTGGTCGCCCTTGACCAGTTTCATCATGCTGGATTTGCCAGTGCCGTTGCGGCCGATGATGCACACCCGCTCACCACGGGCGATCTGCCAGGACACCTTGTCCAACAACGGCATCGCGCCGAATGCAAGGGACACATCGCTGAATTTGAGCAGGGTCATGAGCTTCTCCAAAAACCGGGCGCGCATTCTACCTGAATCGGGCCCCGAGCAGGCCGGCAATTTCGCCGCTGACGCACTCTGCACAACAATTGTTGCGAACTTGTGCTGCAAGGCCGGCAAAGCTTTCGCCCGCTGCTGGCAAAAGGCTAAGCTACAAGCAATTCAGTGCCGGTTTTGGGCCGGTACTTGTCATGATTTCTCTGCCCGGATGTCTCATGCGCAGTCGCCTCTTCAGTGTTTTGTCATGTTTGCTGCTTTCCGCCGCTGCCGTTCAATCCGCCCAGGCGGTGGACCTGTCCACCCAACGTCAGTATTACGATGAAGCCAAGCGCGCCCTGGCCAAGGGCGACAGCGGCCCGTATTTCCGCTACAGCCAGGCCCTCGCCGACTATCCGCTGGAACCGTACCTGGCCTACGACGAGTTGACTGCCCGGCTGAAATCCGCCAGCAACGCGGAGATCGAAAAATTCCTTGCCGAACATGGCGACCTGCCCCAGGCCAACTGGATGAAGCTGCGCTGGTTGCGCTGGCTGGCCGATCGCGGCGACTGGGCGACGTTCGTCAAGTATTACGACCCGAAACTGAATTTCACCGAACTGGACTGTCTGAACGCTCAGTACCAGATCAGCCACAACAAGAAAGCCGAGGGCTTCGCCAATGCCGAAAAGCTCTGGCTGACCGGCAAATCCCAGCCCGCCGCCTGCGATGCACTGTTCGGCATGTGGGCCGCCGAAGGCCAGTTGACCGAGCAGAAACGTTGGGAACGCGCCAAACTCGCCGCCCAGCACCGCAACTACCCGCTGGCGAACAGCCTGGTCAACGGCCTGACCACCCTCGCCCCGCGCGGCCGCCTGCTGGTGGACGTGGCGCAAAAACCGGAACTGCTCAACCAGCCTTCGCGCTTTACGCCGGCCGATGAACCGATGTCGGATGTGGTCAGCCTCGGCCTGCGCCGCCTCGCGCGTCAGAATCCGGACAAGGCCATGGCCCTGCTTGACGGTTATGCCAGCAGCATGCATTTCTCCCGGGATGAAAAAGTCGCGATCGCCCGGGAAATCGGCCTCACCCTCGCCCGCCGCTTCGACAGCCGAGCGCTGGACGTGATGACCAAATACGATCCGGAACTGCGCGACAACACCGTATCCGAATGGCGTCTGCGTCTGTTGTTGCGTCTGGCGCGCTGGGATGACGCCTACCAACTGACCCGCCGTCTGCCGCAGGACCTGGCCACCACCAACCGCTGGCGTTACTGGCAGGCTCGCAGCCTGGAACTGGCGCAACCGCAGAACCCGGAAGTACAGACGCTGTACAAGAATCTGGCGCGGGAACGGGATTTCTACGGTTTCCTCGCCGCTGACCGATCGCAATCGCCGTACTCGCTGAACAACAAGCCGCTGGTACTCAGTCAGGCGCTGATCAACAAGGTGCGCAACACGCCCGGTGTACGTCGTGCGCTGGAGTTCCATGCCCGTGGCCAGATCGTTGACGGACGCCGCGAGTGGTATCACGTCAGCCGGCATTTCAGCCGCGACGAAATGGTCGCCCAGGCGAAACTGGCTTATGACCTGAAATGGTACTTCCCGGCCATCCGCACCATCAGTCAGGCGCAGTACTGGGATGATCTGGACATCCGGTTCCCGATGGCTCACCGCGACACTCTGGTACGCGAAGCCAAGGTGCGCGGCCTGCATTCGAGCTGGGTGTTTGCCATTACCCGTCAGGAAAGTGCGTTCATGGACGACGCCCGTTCCAGCGTCGGCGCCAGCGGCCTGATGCAACTGATGCCCGCTACCGCCAAGGAAACCGCGCGCAAGTTCAGCATTCCGCTGGCCTCGCCGCAGCAAGTGCTGGATCCGAATAAAAATATCCAGCTCGGCGCCGCTTACCTCAGCCAGGTACACAGCCAGTTCAACGGCAACCGCGTACTCGCCTCCGCCGCCTACAACGCCGGTCCCGGCCGCGTACGCCAGTGGCTACGTGGCGCCGATCACCTGAGCTTCGACGTGTGGGTGGAAAGCATCCCATTCGACGAAACACGCCAGTATGTGCAGAACGTGTTGTCCTACTCGGTGATCTACGGCCAGAAACTCAACTCGCCGCAACCGCTGGTGGACTGGCATGAGCGGTATTTCGACGATCAGTGATCGGGGCGCGTATCGCCGACAGATCGACGTAAACAAAAATGCCCGCATCGAGAGATGCGGGCATTTTTTTGAATCCACACTTGGCTACATGTGTTGCAACTTCTGCACCTTCAATTTGCCGAGTGACGTCAGCCGATACTTCTGATTCGGACTCCTGGGTGAGTCAGGATCAGTCATTTCAATCAGCTCCCCGGCTAATGCAGGTGTAAGGTAGTTCGCGCGAAAAGTTGCTTTATGGGCCAGCCCCAGCGCACTCATCAACTCATTTACGCTGAGCGGAACGGTTCCAGCGAGCAAATGAAGCAGCTTCTTTACTTGGTCGGTTACTTGGTCGGTTGAGGGTTCACTTTGGATAGCCTCACGCAACGCCAGATTCAACGCATTCAACATGTACTCCACGAACGGCGTTGACCCTGCCATTCGGTCAGCAGCCGACAACGCCGCGTAGTAACCATCCTGCTGCTCGCGAATCACCGCCTCAACGGGCAAATACGCCAACACCGGGCGCCACTGGCTGAGTATCAACGTTTGCCAGAGCCGCCCCATTCGTCCGTTGCCATCGGCAAATGGATGGATGAACTCGAACTCATAGTGAAAGACACAACTGGTGATCAACGGATGCCAGTCCGAAGCATCAAGCCACGCCAGCAAGTCGTCCACCAATTGGGCAATCCGGCTTGGCGGCGGCGCCATGTGGACCAGTTGCTCACCTCGATAGATACCGACACCTACCCGTCGAAATCGACCACTCTCGTCAATCAGCCCCTGCATCAACAGCTCGTGAGCGCGCAGCAAATCGGATCGATTGCCGGGTTTCCAGTCAGTCAAGCATTCATAAGCGGCAAAAGCATTGCGCACTTCCTGAATTTCTCGAGGCAAACCCAGCACCCGTTGCCCGGCCAATACAGCAGTCACCTGCTCGACGCTGAGTGTGTTGTTTTCAATTGCCAGAGAAGCCTGGATCGTTCGAATACGATTCCTACGACGCAACTGGGGTGTCTGTCGCCCACTGTCGGCAGCCGAAAGCTGACCGATCTGCTCACTGATCTCCGCGATCAGGGCGAGCATTCGAGGTGTCAGGGTCA
This sequence comes from Pseudomonas sputi, assembly GCF_021603585.1. Lineage (GTDB taxonomy): Bacteria > Pseudomonadota > Gammaproteobacteria > Pseudomonadales > Pseudomonadaceae > Aquipseudomonas > Aquipseudomonas sputi. The sequence continues at coordinate 103,108 of NZ_BQHI01000015.1, forward strand.
ATGGGGGCTGGTAGCGGCTCATATCCTTTCCGGGGGCATCTCAGTGGTCGCCATAGTGCCCGATGCCATCGAGCTTGGCAGCCTTATTCAATGTGTTTTATGACCATCACTGAACTGCAACGCCGCCAACCGCGCATACAGCGGATTGCTCGCAATCAGCTCCTGATGCGTGCCGATCGCCACGAGTTTGCCCTGATCCATCACCGCGATCCGATCGGCGTTTTTCACCGTGGCCAACCGGTGGGCGATGACCAGCGTGGTGCGGTTTTGCATCAGGCTGGGCAGGGCTTGCTGGATCAGGTGTTCGCTCTGGGCGTCGAGGGCGCTGGTGGCTTCGTCGAGCAGCAGGATCGGCGCGTCAACCAGCAACGCCCGAGCGATGGCCAGCCGCTGGCGTTGTCCGCCTGACAGGCCGAGGCCGCCGTCGCCCAGATGGGTCTGGTAACCGTCTGGCATCTGTTCGATGAAATCGTGGGCGTGGGCGATTTTCGCGGCTTCCCGCACCTGCTCCAGCGTGGCGGTCGGGCAGCCGTAGCGAATGTTCTCTTCGACGCTGCCGAAGAACAGCGCCGGGGTTTGCGAGACCAGCGCGAAGCAGCGGCGCAAATCCAACGGGTCGAGGCTCGTCAGCGGCACGCCATCAATCAGGATCCGCCCTTCCCGGGGATCATAGAAACGCAGCAGCAAGTCATACACCGTCGATTTGCCTGCGCCGGACGGCCCGACGAGCGCGAGGGTTTCGCCGGCGTTGATCGTCAGACTCAAGCCGTTGACAGCAAGGCTTTCGGGACGCGAAGGGTAGGAAAAACGCACATCCTGCAACTCCAGCTCGCCCTTGACCCGATCCGGCAACGTCACCAATCCCGTGGTCGGTGGCTGGATGATGTTCTCCGAACGCAACAGCTCCGCAATTCGCTCAGCGGCGCCAGCCGCTCGCTGCAACTCGCCAATCACTTCGCTCAACGTGCCAAACGCACTGCCAACAATCAGGCTGTAAAACACGAACGCCGCCAGTTCACCCGCCGAAATCCGCCCCGCGATCACGTCCATGCCGCCGACCCACAACATCACCGCGACGGCGCCGAGCACCAGCACGATCACCAGGGTGATCAGCCAGGCCCGCTGAAAAATCCGTTTGCGTGCGGTGTCGAACGCCTGCTCGACAGTGCTGGCGAAACGCTGTTCGTCCTGCACCTGATGGTTGTAGGCCTGCACGGTCTTGATCTGACCGAGGGTTTCGGACACGTAGCTGCCGATGTCGGCAATCCGGTCCTGACTCAGCCGGGAGAGATTGCGCACGCGGCGGCCGAAAATCAGGATCGGCGCAATCACCAATGGCAGCGCGATCACCACGATGCTGGTGAGTTTGGGGTTGGTAATGAACAACAGCACCACACCGCCAATGACCATCAGCAAATTGCGCAGGAACAGCGACAGCGACGAGCCGATCACCGATTGCAGCAGCGTGGTGTCAGCGGTCAGCCGCGACTGGATTTCCGAGCTGCGGTTGTCCTCGTAAAACCCGGGATGCAGGTACACCAGATGGTTGAACACCTGTCGACGGATGTCCGCCACCACCCGTTCACCGATCCAGGACACCAGATAAAACCGCGCAAAGGTGCCGACCGCCAAGCCGAACACCAACAGCATGAACAGGCCGATGGATTGATTGAGCAGGTGCGGCGACTGGGTCATGAACCCTTGATCGACCAGCAGCTTGATGCCCTGCCCCATCGACAGGGTGATGCCCGCCGTGACGATCAGCGCGAGCAGCGCGCCGACCGCCGGCCAGCGATAAGGGGCAAGGAACGAACGGGCCAGGCGCAAGGCCCGGCGGTGGCGCGAGGAAAGCATCGGGATCATTCAGGTTCACGTCGTGTGCTGATGGATAGGGCCAGCCTACAGACTCAAATGGGGTGGAACTCTGTAAATCACAATGAGTCAGGTTAAATATGACCGGCCCGACTACTCCCTAGATGCTATTGGTCTAAGGTCCGGGTTGAGACAGGCGGTCATTTCTGTTTGAGTGGAGATGCCGTTCCGGACCGACCGCAGGGAGCTGTCACAGCCTGGTCACCTGACGGTTTTAACCTAAGCACACAACCTGATGAGGAGACAGGCCATGTCCTTGCAACACAGCAGCGATGACAAGATTCAAGTGATCCGCACACAGCCAGATCAGTCTCTGGGTTGTTCAATTATTGATGAACATGGCAACGAAAAGCCGATCACTGAAAAAATGATCCAGCAAGCATGCCGCGAACTGGAGAAGCGATTGGTCAAGCCTGCCGAACAAAAGTGATATCGCCACCGTCTTCCTGACCCGGCCCCAGCAGGCCGGGTTTTTTATGCCCGCTGTTTATACGGCCACAGCGCCCAGCGCGGTCACGATCTGGCGCAAGACGGGCGAATCGCCCTCGATCCGCACCTTCAAGCCTTCGATCTCGCGCCGCGACGGATACTGCTTGCGCAACACATCGAACGCCGCGCGTTGCTCACCGACACTGCCCAGCAGCGTGCGACGGAAATCCGCGTCGTCCCGGCGCGGGTCATACACGCCACGGCACAACATCGCCAGCGCCCAGGCCGGATCGCTGTCGGCATGCAGAGAAACTTCCGACAACCACGGCGCTGGCAGCAAATCACCGAGTTGAATGCTGGCGGGTTGACCGATGAACTGGCAGTACGCCTGATAGATCTGCGCGGTGCCGCGCTGCTTGCCATCAAGGCTGTAACCAGCGATGTGCGGCGTCGCCAGCACGCAGAGTTCGGCCAGCGCCACATCGACTTGCGGTTCGGCTTCCCAGACATCGAGCACTGCTTGCAGGTCTTCACGCTCCAGCAGCACCTCGCGCAACGCGGTGTTATCCACCACCGGACCGCGAGCCGCGTTGATCAGCCAGGCACCGGGCTTGAGCTGCTGCAAACGCGGCTCGTCGAACAAGTGCCAGGTCGCGTCATCGCCGTTGCGGGTCAACGGGGTATGCAGGCTGATCACGTCGCACTGCGCGATGATCTGCTCCAGGCTGACATAGTCACCGCCCTCGGCCGCCTGGCGCGGCGGGTCGCAGACTTTCACGTTCCAGCCCAGGCCTTTGAGCACCTTGATCAGGCGACCGCCGACTTCACCGGCACCGATCACACCGTAAGTGCGTTCACTCAAATCGACGCCTTCGATTTCAGCCAGGGTCATCAGGCTGCCAAGCACGTAATCGACCACGCCCCGGGCATTGCAGCCGGGGGCGCTGGACCAGGTAATGCCGGCCTCGTTGAAGTAATCGAGATCCAGATGATCGGTGCCGATCGTGCAGGTGCCGACAAAACGCACCTTGCTGCCTTCGAGCAGTGCGCGATTGACGTGGGTCACCGAGCGCACCAGCAGCACGTCGGCCTGTTCAACCGTGGCCCGGTCGATGGAACGACCCGAAACCCGGCGGATCTCGCCGAAACCGGCAAAAAAAGCATCGAGCAGCGGGATATTTTCGTCGGCAACAATCAGCATGGCAGGGCTCCTTGGGCGGATCGGCAGTGTAGGCGCTGGGGCTGCGATGAGCCAGCAGGCTGTTCGATTACAAATCCGCAACAGAGGATTTTTCCTGACCGTTATGTCAGCGGCGTAGAATGCCCGACCTTGCGCATCAACCCCTGTGGACGCTTTGCCTGTGAATTCCGTGACTGACCGCCCTGCTGCCGTTTCCCTCAACCGCCCTGCCCGGGTTCGCCTGGAGCTGAAAAATCTGCTCAGCCTGGCATTGCCGATCATGATCGCGCAGCTGGCAACCACCGCCATGGGCTTCGTCGATGCGGTGATGGCCGGGCGCGTCGGGCCCAAGGATCTGGCGGCCGTGGCGCTGGGCAACTCGATCTGGGTGCCGGTGTTCCTGCTGATGACCGGCACTTTGCTGGCCACCACGCCGAAAGTGGCCCAGCGCTTCGGCGCCGGCACCCACAGCGAGATCGGCCCGATCGTGCGTCAGGCCTTGTGGCTGGCGCTGGTGGTTGGCCTGATGGCGACCGCCATGCTGTTCAGCGCCGAGCCGATCCTGCACCTGATGAAAGTCGATCCGGAACTGATCGAGCCGTGCATGCAGTACCTGCACGGCATTGCCAGCGGTCTGCCGGCGGTGGCCTTCTACCATGTGCTGCGCTGCACCAGTGACGGCCTCGGTCGCACCCGCCCGGCCATGGTGCTTGGCCTGTGCGGCCTGGCGCTGAACATACCGCTGAACTACGTGTTCATTTATGGTCACTTCGGGGTACCGGCCATGGGCGGCGTCGGTTGCGGCTGGGCCACGGCGATCGTGATGTGGGTGATGGCGTTGGGCCTGGCCGGTTACGAGCGCTGGGCGCCGGCCTACAAGTCGAGCGAACTGTTCAGCCGTTTCGACTGGCCGCAATGGACGGTGATCAAGCGTTTGCTGGCCATCGGTCTGCCGATCGGTGTCGCGGTGTTTGCCGAGTCGAGCATCTTCGCGGTGATCGCGCTGCTGATCGGCAGCCTCGGCGCCACGGTGGTGGCCGGGCATCAGATTGCGCTGAACGTCAGTTCGCTGGTGTTCATGATCCCGTACTCGCTGGGCATGGCCGTGACCGTGCGGGTCGGCCAGGCCCTGGGCCGTGAAGAACCCCGTGAAGCACGTTTCGCAGCAGGTGTCGGCATGGGCTCCGCGCTGGCCTATGCCTGCCTGTCGGCGAGCATGATGTTGCTGATGCGCGAGCACATTGCGGCGATCTACACCTCCGATCCGATGGTGATTCACATTGCGGCGATGCTGATCGTGTACTCGGCGCTGTTCCAGTTCTCCGACGCGATTCAGGTCACCGCCGCCGGCGCCCTGCGCGGGTATCAGGACACCCGGGTGACGATGATCCTGACTCTGTTCGCCTATTGGGGCATCGGCCTGCCGGTAGGTTACGCCCTCGGCCTGACCGACTGGCTCGGCGAGCCACGTGGCCCGAGCGGCCTGTGGGAAGGTCTGATCGTCGGCCTGAGCTGCGCGGCGCTGATGCTGTCGATCCGCCTGACGCGCAGCGCACGCAAACGCATTCGCATCAGCCGTTCGATGGGCTGACCGGCCATAAAAAAGACCTGCAGATGCAGGTCTTTTTTTGCCTTGCGATCAACCGGACTTCTTGCGGATCCAGTACAGATAAGTCCCGGCTTCTTCATGCTGCCCCACCAATTCATGGTCGAGAAACACGCAGAACTTGGGGATGTCGCGGCGGGTCGACGGGTCGGTGGCGATCACCTTGAGCAGGCCACCGGGCACCAGGTCGCGGATGTGCTGGTGCAGCATCATCACCGGCTCCGGGCAGTTGAGGCCTGTGGCGTCGAGGGTGCCGTCGACCGGCGTGTTGATCATCTCACTCATGATTCACTCCTGAAACTGGCCGGCATTGTCACCCAATGCCGGGTGTTCGGTCACCTGTCGCGCGCTCAGCGGGCTTTGGCTTTCTTCACGTCATGGCGACGCAGATGGCAGGTCACTTCCTCGCGGTCGTGGTACAGCTGCTTGCAGCCGATGTCGACCTTGATCCCACGGGCCTTGAAACCGTCGGCGATACGCTCGAGCAAGCGCTTCACTTCGGCGTAGCGCTGCTTCATCGGCAGCTTGAGGTTGACCACCGTTTCTCGGCAATGTCCCTCGCCGATCCACTCTTCGAGCATCGCGGCGTTGCGCGCCGGCTTCTCGACGATGTCGCAGACCATCCAGTCCACCGGTTGCTTGGGTTTGAAGGTGAAGCCGTCGGCCATCAAGTGCTGCACCAGACCGGTGTCCATCAGGCTTTCGGCCATCGGACCGTTGTCGATGGCCGTCACCAGCATGCCGCGATTGACCAGTTGCCAGGTCCAGCCGCCCGGTGCTGCACCGAGGTCGACGCCGGTCATGTCGCTGTGCAGGCGATCTTCCCACTGGTCGCGGGGGATGAAGTGGTGCCAGGCCTCCTCCAGTTTCAGGGTCGAACGGCTCGGCGCCTCGCGTGGGAACTTCAGACGCGGAATGCCCATCGGCCACATCGCCGAGTTGCCGGCATCGGCCAGACCGAGAAACACTTCACGGCCGCTCTTGAAGGTCAGCAGCAGGCGCGGCTTGCTGGCGTCCTCCACCAGTTTGCCGGCGCCAGTCAGGGCCTTGCGCAGCGGGCCTTCGAACTTCTTGCAGAAATTCGACAGTTCCTTGCCGTCATTGGTGTCGACGACTTCCAGCCACAGGCTGCCACAAACCGGGAATTCAGCCATGTGCGCGAGGATCACGCTGATGCGGTCGTTTTCCGGCAGATCGATGAAAAAGCCGCGCGCCCACTGGCGCGGGAAGATCAGCTCAGCGAAACGCTGGCCGCGCATCAGGCGCTCGGCACCGTCTTCTTCGGTGCAGACGAACTCGGCGCACGCAGTGGCCGGTTTGGCCTTGGCGTAGCCGGCCACGTTGAGTTGGGCGGCGAGGTCGGAAATCTCCGAGCAGACTTCGCCTTCGAAGCCTGGCCGGCAATGCATGAATAGGGTGTTCATTCTTACTCCTGGGCAGAGGGCGATCATTCATCCCCTGCGCGATGCCCAGACTTGCATTGAAGCAATGCCTGTCACGAAAACCGGCGCATGATAGCCCATGTCGGAACCTTGGACTTGCCCATAGAGTCCAGTTATTAGCCAGCTACTGAAAACAGGGCTACGTTGATAGCTCTGCCCGTCCCCTCAGTCCGTAGCCGTGCGGACTCAAAGGAGTGATCGTAATGCCGTCCCTTGATAGCCTGAACACCCTTAAAACCCTGAAGATAGACGACAAGACTTACCACTATTTCAGCCTGCCGGATGCCGCCAAGACCTTGGGCGATCTCGACAAGTTGCCGATGTCGCTGAAAGTCCTGCTGGAAAACCTGCTGCGCTGGGAAGATGAAAAAACCGTCACCGGCGCCGACCTCAAGGCGATTGCCGCGTGGCTCAAGGAGCGTCGCTCCGACCGGGAAATCCAGTACCGCCCGGCCCGCGTGCTGATGCAGGACTTTACCGGCGTACCCGCCGTCGTCGATCTGGCCGCCATGCGCGCCGCCATGGCCAAGGCTGGCGGTGATCCGCAGCGAATCAACCCGCTGTCGCCGGTGGATCTGGTGATCGACCACTCGGTGATGGTCGACAAGTTCGCCAGCGCAAGCGCATTCGAACAGAACGTCGACATCGAAATGCAGCGCAACGGTGAACGTTACGCCTTCCTGCGCTGGGGCCAGAGCGCCTTTGACAATTTCAGTGTGGTGCCCCCGGGCACCGGGATCTGCCACCAGGTCAACCTCGAATACCTCGGGCGCACCGTGTGGACCAAGGACGAAGACGGCCGCACCTATGCCTTCCCCGACACGCTGGTCGGCACCGACTCCCACACCACCATGATCAACGGCCTCGGCGTGCTCGGCTGGGGTGTCGGCGGGATCGAGGCGGAAGCGGCGATGCTCGGGCAACCCGTGTCGATGCTGATTCCCGAGGTGATCGGCTTCAAACTCACCGGCAAGCTCAAGGAAGGCATCACTGCCACCGACCTGGTGCTGACGGTAACCCAGATGCTGCGCAAGAAAGGCGTGGTCGGCAAATTCGTCGAGTTCTATGGCGACGGCCTCGCCGACCTGCCGCTGGCGGATCGCGCGACCATCGCCAACATGGCCCCGGAATACGGCGCGACCTGCGGTTTCTTCCCGGTGGATGACGTGACGCTGGACTACCTGCGCCTGTCCGGCCGCCCGCCTGAAGTGGTGAAATTGGTCGAGGCCTATACCAAGGCTCAGGGCCTGTGGCGCCTGCCCGGTCAGGAACCGGTGTTCACCGACAGCCTGGCGCTGGACATGGGCAGCGTCGAAGCCAGCCTCGCCGGGCCGAAACGTCCGCAGGACCGCGTCTCGCTGCCGAATGTCGGTCAGGCCTTCAGTGATTTCCTCGACCTGCAATTCAAACCCACCAGCAAAGAAGAAGGACGCCTGGAAAGCGAAGGCGGCGGTGGCGTGGCGGTGGGCAATGCCGATCTGGTCGGCGAAACGGATTACGAGCACGACGGCCAAACCTATCGTCTGAAAAACGGCGCGGTCGTAATTGCCGCGATCACCTCCTGCACCAATACCTCCAACCCGAGCGTGATGATGGCTGCCGGCCTGCTGGCGAAGAAAGCCGTGGAAAAAGGCCTGACCCGCAAGCCGTGGGTGAAGAGCTCGCTGGCACCGGGGTCGAAAGTAGTCACCGACTACTACAAGGCCGCCGGGCTGACGCAGTACCTCGACCAGCTCGGGTTTTCCCTGGTGGGTTACGGCTGCACCACTTGCATCGGCAACTCCGGGCCGCTGCCGGAACCGATCGAAAAAGCCATTCAGAAAGCCGATCTGACCGTGGCTTCGGTCTTGTCCGGCAACCGCAACTTCGAAGGCCGGGTGCATCCTTTGGTGAAAACCAATTGGCTGGCCTCGCCGCCGCTGGTCGTCGCGTACGCCTTGGCGGGCAGTGTGCGTACCGACATCAGCAGCGAGCCGCTGGGCAACGACCAGCAAGGCAATCCGGTTTACCTGCGTGACATCTGGCCGAGCAGCAAGGAAATCGCCGATGCGGTGAATCAGGTCAACACCGCGATGTTCCACAAGGAATACGCCGAGGTGTTCGCCGGGGACGAACAATGGCAAGCCATCGAAGTGCCGCAGGCCGCGACCTACGTCTGGCAGGCGGATTCGACCTACATCCAGCATCCGCCGTTCTTCGATGACATTGCCGGGCCATTGCCGGTGATCGCTGATGTGAAAGGTGCGCGAGTGCTGGCCCTGCTGGGCGACTCGGTGACCACTGACCACATCTCCCCCGCCGGCAACATCAAGGCCGACAGCCCGGCCGGGCGTTACCTGCGCGAGCAAGGCGTCGAGCCACGGGACTTCAACTCCTACGGTTCACGTCGGGGCAACCACGAAGTAATGATGCGCGGCACGTTCGCCAACATCCGTATCCGCAACGAAATGCTCGGCGGCGAGGAAGGTGGCAACACGATCTACATTCCGACCGGCGAGAAGATGGCGATCTATGACGCGGCCATGCGTTACCAGGCTTCGGGAACGCCGCTGGTAGTGATTGCCGGGCAAGAATACGGCACTGGCTCCAGCCGCGACTGGGCGGCCAAAGGGACCAACCTGCTGGGCGTGAAAGCGGTGATCGCCGAAAGCTTCGAGCGCATCCACCGCTCCAACCTGGTGGGCATGGGCGTGCTGCCGTTGCAGTTCAAGCTCGATCAGAACCGTAAGAGCCTGAACCTCACCGGCAAGGAAACCCTGGAGATTCAGGGTCTGACAGGGGTCGAACTGACGCCACGGATGAACCTTACCCTGGTGATCACCCGGGAAGACGGCAGTCAGGAGAGGATCGAAGTGCTGTGCCGCATCGACACCCTCAACGAGGTGGAGTACTTCAAGTCCGGCGGTATCCTGCATTACGTATTGCGGCAGCTGATCGCCTCGTAAAGCCTGCAAATGCAGAAACACCGCCAATCGGCGGTGTTTCTGTTTGTGAGGGCACTTTTCTGCAGACGAAAAAAAACCCGCCGAAGCGGGTTTTTCCCAAGACCATTATCGACTCCCTGTCGGCAGCGATCCTTGCATATGGTCGATCATCCATGATCCTGAAACACTCCCTGTGTTTCAGTTGATGAGGCTAGATTACGCGATGGATCCAATCGGCAATAGTCGAAAAAGCTACCATCGCGTGTAAGACATTCGCCATAGCACCCCTTCCGAAAACCCTTAGGCGTGTCGGGCCTTGAGTACAGAATCCGCTAGATCTGCGAGTTTCAGCTGTCCGGCGGCGGCTTTCTGGTCGTCATCCTCCATGCACCATGCGGCTGACAGTCCGGCGAATACCAGCGCCCAGCGTTCCAGCCAGGGCGTGAACAGGTCGATATCAGCCACCTTCACGCTCGCGGGCACGGTCGCTCTCCGTGAGGAAATGTTCGAGCCGGCTCAACTGTTCCTCCCAGCCCCGACTGTCCATGTAGTACGCCTCTTTCTGGCGCACGTCGGGAATGTGCGCAAAGCCTGACTCGGAGACCTTCAGCAACGTGCCGTTCTCGTAGTCCTGCAGTTCGAATCTGACCAGCGTGGTCGGCTCCTGGGAGTAGTCGATTTTCGGGTTCACCGCGTACGGATGCCAGCGAAAGGAGAACAGTTGCTGCGGCTCAACCCGCTCCACCAGCACGTTCCAGAGCACATGTTCATAACCGGGGTACGTGACCTGCCCCTGCGTCCATTCGCCTGCGATAAACCGCCGCCCCTCCAGCGCAACACCGAACCACTGGCCGAACGCCTCGGCATCGACCAGGGCGCGCCAGACATGGGAGCGCGGCGACCTGAGCATGATTTTACGTTCAAAGCTGTTGGGTACTGGTTTCATACGTCACCTCCTGTTTTGAACAGTAGGCTTGTATGACCACATGTCCAATCCGAAGTTGTATCAATCCGGTGCAACGATCGGGTCTTGTTGAAATATCCGGCAGTATTTTGGGGTGCCGGTTCGTCAGAATGCGGACGGCTCAGCGCGGCGAAACTGATAACGTTCCCAGCGAATTGAACGACACAAGGACGTCATCATGCAGCCTTCCCTCTCCGAACGTTACCGTGGCGCCCTGCTCGGTCTGGCCTGCGGCGATGCAGTGGGAACCACCGTCGAATTCCAGCCTCAAGGCAGCTTCCAGCCCCTGACCGACATGGTCGGTGGCGGGCCGTTTCACCTGAAGCCCGGACAATGGACCGACGACACCTCGATGGCGTTGTGCCTGGCGGAAAGTCTGCTGAACAAGAACGCATTCGATGCCGCTGACCAGATGGGCCGCTATCTGAACTGGTGGCAATGGGGCTATCTGAGTTCGACCGGTGATTGTTTCGACATTGGCATGACCGTGAGTCAGGCGCTGGATCGCTTTCAACACACTGGAGAGCCGTTTGCCGGCTCCACTGACCCATACAGCGCCGGCAATGGCTCGTTGATGCGCCTGGTACCGGTGGTGCTGTTTTATTTCCCGGATATCCGGCAAATCAGGCGATTCGCCGCCGACAGCTCACGCACCACGCACGCAGCGCCCGAGGCCGTCGAATGCTGCCAACTGTTTGCCGAACTGCTCTGCAAGGCCCTGGAAGGCGCATCGAAAGCGCAACTGCGGACCCTGCCGCAAACAGCCTTCAGCCAGCCCAAGGTGGCAGCGATTGCCCGGGGCGAATACCTGCACAAGACCGAACGTGAAATTCGCGGCAGTGGCTACTGCGTCGAATCGCTGGAAGCAGCGTTATGGTGCTTCCAGCACACCGACAGCTTTACCGCGGCCATACTGCAAGCGGCGAATCTGGGCGATGACGCGGACACCACGGCCGCCATCGTCGGCCAGTTGGCCGGCGCCCATTACGGCGTGCAGGGAATCCCGTCCGCGTGGCTGGAAAAACTGCATGACGGAGAGGAAATTGCCGCGACTGCCGAACGGTTGCTCAACGCATCCAGACATCGCACACCTTGTTAGCGCCACGAAGTCGCTAAACTGCCCGGCACGTTCATTCATCAAAGCGAGATGACTCATGTCCCCACGCCTGCTGCTGGCCCTGACACCCTTTCTTTTCACCTCCGTAGCCCACGCTGCCGTGGACTGCGCCAATGCCAGCAATCAGGCGACGATGAATCAGTGCGCCGCGCAGGAAAACAAGGCAGCGGACAAGGAGTTGAACACGGTTTATCAACAGATCACCGCCCGTTTGAAGGACAACCCTGATGGCAAGAAACTGCTGGTGAGCGCGCAACGGGCGTGGATAGGATTTCGCGATGCCGAGTGCAAGTTTTCGGCCTCCGGGGTGGCAGGCGGGAGTGTTTATCCATTGATCTACAACAATTGCATCGCTTCGGTGACAAAGACGCGAACCGAGGCGCTCAAGCAGTATTTGAACTGTGAGGAAGGTGACATGAGCTGCCCGGTACCCGGGGCTTGATTATTGGGAGTCTTTGAAGGCCTCATCGCGAGCAAATTGCGCTTCCACACTTCGAATGCGGTTCAAATGTGGGAGATTCTATGTTGCCCGGCAACCCTGAACTCTCAGACTGGCAGGCATTTGCTCTGATTTTTCATCTGAGCAAATGCCACCCGACAGAGCTTTCGGGCCAAGGCGACCAAGGCCTGTGTTTTCGAAAAGCCCCTCGCCAGACATGACTCGTAAAAGGTTTCCATTTGGACTAGCAACAGCCGCCATTGCGGCGTTGTAAGCCAAGCGTCGGATCTCCGGGTCTCCTTTTTTGGTCAGATGCCGTGGGCGATGCTTGCGTGAGCCTGTGCTGTGAAGCTGTGGCGGGTTACACGTGAGGATCGCCCGGCGCCTTGGTCGGCGCCGCGTATTGCGGCTTGAGGTGACCGTCCTGATCTAGAAGCCAGGCGTCCATGATCTGCCGTACCACGGGACCCGCGACCCGGCCACCGGCCTCGCCGTTTTCGATCATCACCGAGATGGCGATCTTCGGATGCTCGGCTGGAGCAAAACCAACGAACAAGGCGTTATCACGATGGCGCTCGAGGGTTTTCTCGCGGTTGTAGCGCTCGCCCTGCTTGATCGCCACCACCTGCGCGGTACCACTCTTGCCGGCGATGCGGTATTGCGCGCCGGCCGCCGCTGCCCGGGCGATGCCTCGGGCGTCATGCATCACCATCTGCATGCCGTGGTTGACCTGCTCCCAGTCACGCGGATCCTTGAGCAGGATATTCGGCATCGGGTGTTCGTCCACTGGCGCTACACCGTCGACGGTCTTGGCCAGACGCGGACGATTCCAGATGCCCTTGTTGGCAATCAACGCGGTGGCTTGAGCCAGTTGCAGCGGCGTAACCTGCATATAGCCCTGCCCGATACCAAGGATCACGGTTTCGCCGGGGAACCAGGGTTGCCGGCGCGTGGCGCGCTTCCAGGCCTGGGATGGCATCAGGCCGGGCGACTCCTCGAACATGTCCAGCGAGACTTTCTCGCCGAGGCCGAACATTGCCATGTAGTCATGCAGGCGATCGATGCCGAGCTTGTGCGCCAAATCGTAGAAGTAGGTGTCGTTGGAACGCATGATCGCTGCATCCATGTCCACCCAGCCATCGCCGCTGTGGTTCCAGTTGCGGTACTTGTGGTCGAAGTCCGGCAGTTGGTAGTAGCCCGGGTCGAAGACGCGGGTTTGGGGCGTCACCACACCGGCGTCGAGGCCGGCGATGGCCACTTCCGGCTTGATGGTCGAACCTGGTGCATACAGCCCGCGCAGCACGCGGTTGAACAGCGGGCGGTCGATGGAATCGCGCAACGCGGAATATTCCTTGGAACTGATACCGGTCACGAACAGGTTGGGGTCGAAGCTCGGATTGCTGACCATGGCCAGCACTTCGCCAGTCGATGGATCGAGCGCAACGACCGAGCCGCGACGGTTGCCCAGCGCGGCTTCGGCAGCTTCCTGGAGTTTGACGTCGAGGCTCAGGACGATGTTTTTGCCTGGTATCGGATCGGTGTGTTTCAGCACGCGCAGTACGCGCCCCTGAGCGTTGGTCTCTACTTCCTCGTAACCGACGTGGCCATGCAGTTGTGGCTCGTAGAAACGTTCGACACCGGTTTTGCCGATGGATTGGGTGCCGCGGTATTCGACTGAATCGAGGGTCTTGGATTCTTTCTCGTTGATGCGGCCGACGTAACCGATCGAGTGCGCGAAGTGCGCGCCCAGCGGGTAGTTACGAACGAATTGTGGCTCGACATCCAGACCAGGAAGACGGAACTCGTTGACTGCCAACACAGCGATCTGTTCTTCGGTCAGCTCATAGAACAGCGTTACGGGTGTAAACGGGTGACGCGACTGCTTCATGGCCTTGTCGAAGACTGTACGGTCTTCGGCGGGCAGGTGCAGGAGGTTGATGACTTCATCCAGTTCCTGGTTGACGTCAGTCGCGCGTTCTCTTGTGATCGTCAGGTTATAGCTGGGACGGTTATCGGCCAGTAACACGCCGTTGCGATCATAGATCAAGCCGCGTGTCGGCGGGATCGGCAGGATATGGACGCGGTTGTTTTCGGAGATGGTCGAGTGATAGTCGAATTCGACAACTTGCAGGATGTAAAGGCGCACAACCAGGGCGCAACTGATGGCGAAGACGAACAGGGCACAGGCAATCAGGCGTTTGTTGACCAGTCGCGTCTCTTTTTCGTGATCCTTGATAGGGATGGGTTCGGGCATTTCTGCAGCCACTCTTTGACAAAAAATGAGCGCCGATCCTTGGGCGAGACATCAGTCCGTTAAAAAACGAGCTGCACCATACCAAAAACCGGGCAGTCATTTCAGAGGGATTTCCCCAATGGTCAGGATCGCGACGGCCATAGGTTCCCCAGGCACTTTCCCGCGGACAAAACAAAACCCCAACTGCTTTCGCAATTGGGGTTTCGGAATTTAATCTTGACGATGACCTACTCTCACATGGGGAAACCCCACACTACCATCGGCGATGCATCGTTTCACTTCTGAGTTC
>NZ_BQHI01000016.1 GCF_021603585.1 Pseudomonas sputi
TGACGCCGGTCGACGGGCTGATTGCCGCCGGCCAGAGCGCCAAGGCCGAGGTGTTGTCGCTCAAACAGGCGGATCAGACCTTTCAGTTGCTGCTCAAGGTCACGCTGGACAGCGGCCGCCAGACCACCGTGCAGGCAACCAGCAATCTGCCGCTGCCCCAGGGCACCAGCCTGGCGATCACCCAGCCGTCGGCGGGCAATCTGGCGATCACCGTGCAACAGGCCATCGCCAGCAGCGTCGCCACCCTCACCCGCATCGACACCGCGCAACTGCCGGTCGGCACGCTGCTGCAAGGCAAGGTGCTGACCGCTCAGGCCTTGCCACAGGTGCCGGGGCAACCGACGGTGTACCGCTCGATGGTCAGCCTGCTCAACACCGCGTTGAGCGGCAGCACCCTGAGCATCGACAGTCCGCAACCGTTGCGTATCGGCACCCTGCTGTCGGCGCTGGTGCAGGACTCGCAGACCTTGAAGTTCCTGCCGCTGAGCAATCGCCAGGAACAACTGGCGGTCAGCCAGCAACTGGTCAGTCAGCAAAGCCGCCAGGGCTCGCTCGACGGCTTGCTGAAAATGCTCCAGAGCCTGCCCCCCGCCACCGACCAGACCTCCCGGGACTTGCGCGCCGCCGTGGACAAACTGCTCGCCAACCTGCCGGACGCGCAGCAACTGAGCACTCCAAAGGGTCTGGCTCAGGCGCTGGCCAACAGCGGCGTGTTCCTGGAGACCAAACTGCTGACCGGGCAGAACCCGACGCTGGTCCCGGACATGAAAGCCGACCTGCTCAAACTGATCGCCCAGCTCACCCCCGGCCTGCCCGGCAACACCAACCTGAATGCAATCATCGCCGCCAACACACTGGCTCAGGCATTGCCAAGCTTCGTGCGCAACGCCCTCGGCATGCTCGGTCAGGTCAGCGCGAAACCGGTGCCGAGCAGTTTCCCGCTGCCCGACCGACTGCTGCAAAGCCTGGAAGGTGAAGGCGATCTGGAACATCTACTGCGCCTCGCTGCGGCTGCCGTGTCGCGCCTGCAAAGCCATCAGCTGTCGAGCCTGGAACAGACCGGCGTCACCGACGACGGCCGTCTGCTCAGCACCTGGCAACTGGAAATCCCGATGCGCAACCTGCAGGACATCGTGCCGTTGCAGGTCAAATTCCAGCGCGAAGAAGCCCCGGAGAAACAGGAAGCGAACGAACAGCGTCGCGATGAGCGGGAACCGAAACAACAACTGTGGCGCGTCGAGCTGGCGTTCGACATGGAACCGCTTGGGCCGATGCAGATTCAGGCACAGTTGATCAGCGGCAGCCTGTCCAGCCAGTTGTGGGCCGAGCGGCCGTACACTGCGAGCCTGATCGAAAGCAACCTGACCGCACTGCGCCAGCGCCTGCTGGATTCCGGGCTGAACGTCGGCGACCTCGACTGCCACCTCGGCACTCCGCCACAAGGCATCCAAACCCGCCTCGAACACCGCTGGGTCGACGAAACCGCATGAATGACACCACCGCTCCACGCCAGGCCATCGCCCTCAAATACGACGGCAGCCACGCCCCGACCCTCACCGCCAAGGGCGACGAAGAACTGGCCGAAGAAATCCTGCGGATCGCCCGCGACTATGAAGTGCCGATCTACGAAAACGCCGAACTGGTGAAGTTGCTGGCACGGATGGAACTGGGTGACAGCATCCCGGAGGAGCTGTACCGCACGATCGCCGAGATCATCGCGTTTGCCTGGAACCTCAAGGGCAAGTTCCCGGCAGGACACGTCCCGGATGCACCGATGGTCGAGAAAGACATCACCGAGCGTGGCGACGATTACTGAAGGCAAAAAAAAACGCAGTCATCGATGACTGCGTTCTTTCGCTGATTGTTCCCACGCTCTGCGTGGGAACACCCGCCCGTGACGCTCTGCGTCACCGTACACACGCGGAACGCGGAGCGTCCCAAGAGGCATTCCCACGCAGAGCGCGGGAATGATCACGGTGTGACAACTAGTTCTTGTGCAGCTTGCGCATCAACTCTGCCTCAGCCTGGGTCAACCCGCAGGACTGGGTCAGCTCATCGACACTCGCGCCCATCCCCACCAGTTTCGCCGCCTGGGCGAAAGACAGGCTCGAGGGGTCACGCTGTTCGAGCTGGGAAAGCTTGTCCGGAATCGGACTGACCACCGCGCGCAGCTCGTGCAGGGCTTCGCCCATGCGCACATTGCCGTTCTGGTAATCGTCGACACGCTTGGCCAGGTCCTTGATGCGCTGATCACGCAGCGCATCGCCCTGGGCCTGTTGCGCAGCGATTACCCGCTGCGCCTTGATGTACGCCAGAAACATTGCCAGCGTGCCTGCCCAGAACAGGAACAGGACAATGACCGCTACCTCGAGAATCAATCAGATGTTCTCCAGTTCCGACCATTCTTCTTCGCTCATCATCTTGTCCAGCTCGACCAGGATCAGCAACTCGTTGTTCTTGTTGCACACGCCCTGGATGAACTTGGCCGACTCTTCGTTACCGACGTTCGGTGCGGTCTCGATTTCCGACTGACGCAGATAAACCACTTCAGCCACGCTGTCGACCATGATACCGACCACTTGCTTGTCGGCTTCGATGATGACGATACGGGTGTTGTCGCTGATCTCACCGCTCATCAGGCCGAAGCGCTGACGGGTGTCGATCACGGTCACCACGTTGCCGCGCAGGTTGATGATGCCCAGCACGTAGCTTGGCGCACCCGGAACCGGAGCGATCTCGGTGTAGCGCAGGACTTCCTGAACGCGCATCACGTTGATGCCGTAGGTTTCGTTGTCCAGCTTGAAGGTCACCCATTGCAGGATCGGATCTTCGGAACCCTTTGCCGCCGTAGCCTTGTCGTTCATACCCTAGCCCCTCGAAAAACCGCGCCTGGCGGTGTGTGTTCTGTGCGCCGGCTTCAAGGGCCAGCGCCTGTCTGTTATGTAAGCGTTATGTCGGTTTGTGGTTCGGCTTACTGCCGGGCATGTGCTTTGCCCCACCGCTGGCGATCAACTCGGCCAGTGCGGAGACATCGAGCAAGGCGCACATGTGTTCAATCACCGTGCCGGCGAGCCATGGCCGCTGACCCCGGTGACTTCTCCATTTGATTTCATTCGGATCCAGGCGCAACGAGCGACTGACCTGATGCACCGCCAGGCCCCACTCGTAACCCTGCACCGAAATCACGTATTGCAGGCCCTGACGGAAATCATCGCGGTAACGGTCTGGCATGACCCAGCGTGCGGTGTCCAGCACCTTCAGGTTGCCAGCCTGGCTCGGCAAGATGCCGAGGAACCATTCCGGCTGACCGAACAGCGGCGTCAGTTCATGGCCGGCCAGCGAATAGATCGAACCCAGGCACACCAGCGGCACCGCCAGCGTCAGGCCGGCCACGTCGAACAACAGGCATTCGAACGCTTCCGAAGCCCAGGCCGGACGGCCGTCGGTGTCCACCGGTGGCGGCGTGTTGCTGGGCGGCAAGTGCACTTCGACCAGCGGCGCCACCAGGGTCGGTTCGGCCGGGGCTGGCGCAGGCGCTACAGGCTCGGGCTCTGGCTCTGGCTCTGCCGGAACCGGAGGCGTTTGCAGAAGTCGGGTTTGCAGCAGCGGCGCCAGCGTCGATACCACGCGCACCGGCTCAGGCTCTTTGATCAACGTCGCAGGTGCCTTGGCTACCACAGCGGCAGGCGCTGCAACCGGGGCCACCGGCCGGGCGGCTTTTTGCGCATCCCGGGCCTGCTCTTCAAGCACCGCGGCCTGGAATTCATCGAGTGCCGCAGCGGTCTCGACCACCTCGACCGGCGCAACGACTGGTTGCTCGACCTCGTCCGTCACTTCCTGCAGCAAGCCGTCCAGATAGGACTGCAGCGCCAGTTGCGGCTTGGACGTCAGCTTGATCGGCCGATTCATGCTCAAGCCACCTGCGGAACGAGTTGCTGCGCCAGCAGATGCTTGAGCAGCGCGCGATAAGCCAGCACGCCCCGGCTCTTGCCGTCGAACTGCGAAGGGGTGACACCGGCGCGACTGGCGTCGCGCAGACGGGTATCGACCGGGATGTAACCCTGCCAGATCTCGTCAGGGAATTTGTCACGCAGCACGCGCAGGGTGCCCATCGACGCCTGGGTGCGGCGGTCGAACAGGGTCGGCACGATGCTGAACGGCAGCGCCTGTTTGCGCGAGCGGTTGATCATCGCCAGGGTGTTGACCATGCGCTCCAGACCTTTGACGGCCAGGTGCTCGGTCTGCACCGGGATCACCAGTTGCTGACTCGCGGCCAGGGCGTTGACCATCAGCACGCCGAGCAACGGCGGGCTGTCGATGATCGCGTAATCGAAGTCCTGCCACAGCTGCGCCAGACTCTTGGCGATCACCAGGCCCAGGCCGCTCTGCCCCGGCGACTGGCGCTCGAGGGTGGCCAGTGCGGTGCTCGATGGCAACAGAGAAATGCGCTCGTCGCTGGTCGACAGCAGCAACTGGCCCGGCAAACCCTGCGGCACGCCGCCCTTGTGCAGAAACAGGTCGTAGTTGCTGTGCTCCAGGCTGTCGGGGTCGTAACCGAAATAGCTGGTCATCGAGCCGTGCGGGTCGAGATCGACCACGACCACGCGCTTGCCCGCCTCCGCCAGCAACCCGGCTAAAGCGATGGAAGAAGTGGTTTTACCAACACCACCCTTTTGATTGGCGACTGCCCAGACTCTCATTCGGATCGTTCCTCCCGGCCGGGATACTCGGCCGAGACATGGTTCAGCGTATTAATGCGGGCGACGGAGAATTGACGGCACTCTCGCGTCCCGGCGTCTTGACCGGGGTCGGTGCAGTTTGTGTGCCAGCACGCTTCAACGCGGCATCCGGTTGCGCGTGAGCGGTTCCGGTGCCCGTCAGGCTGCGGCGCACATCGAGATTGCGCGACACCACCAGCACCACACGACGGTTCTTCGCCCGGCCTTCGGCGGTGGCATTGTTGGCCACCGGCTGGAATTCGCCGTAGCCCACCGACGCCAGGCGCCCGGGGTTCACCCCCTGCATCGCCAGCATGCGCACGATGCTCGCCGAACGCGCCGAGGACAGTTCCCAGTTGGTCGGGTACTGCGCGGTGCGGATCGGCTGATCGTCGGTGAAGCCTTCGACATGGATCGGGTTGTCGAACGGTTTGAGGATCGCCGCGACCTTGTCGATGATGTTGAACGCGATGTCGCTCGGCATCGCATCACCGCTGCCGAACAACAGGCTGGAGTTGAGTTCGATCTCGACCCACAGCTCGTTGCCGCGCACGGTCATCTGGTTCGAGGAGATCAGGTCGCCGAACGCGGCACTGATGTCATCGGCGATGCTTTTCAGCGGATCACTGGCCCCGGCGATACCGGCGTCGACCTGTTCGGCGTCCTTGACCAGCGGCTTGGCCGGGGTCACGGTCTTCGGTCGTTCTTCACCGATCGGGATCGGCTTGAGCGCGCGGTCGGAGTCGGTGAAGACCCCGATCAACGCTTCGGAGATGATCTTGTACTTGCCTTCGTTGATCGATGAGATGGAGTACATCACCACGAAAAAGGCAAAGAGCAAGGTGATGAAGTCGGCGTAGGAAACCAGCCAGCGTTCATGGTTTACGTGCTCTTCATGCTGGCGACGACGTGCCATGAGGTCAGTCCCTTAATCCATGAAGCCCTGAAGCTTCAACTCGATGGAGCGTGGGTTTTCACCTTCAGCGATCGACAAGATCCCTTCCAACAACATTTCGCGATAACGCGACTGTCGCAACGCGATTGACTTGAGCTTGGCAGCCACCGGCAACAGGATCAGGTTGGCACTGGCCACACCGTAGATGGTGGCGACGAACGCGACCGCGATCCCGTTGCCCAGCTGCGACGGATCGGCCAGGTTGCCCATCACGTGGATCAGGCCCATCACCGCACCGATGATGCCGATGGTCGGCGCGTAGCCGCCCATGCTTTCAAAGACTTTGGCGGCTTCGATGTCGCGGGCTTCCTGGGTGTAGAAATCCACTTCGAGGATGCTGCGGATCGCTTCCGGCTCGGCGCCGTCGACCAGCAGTTGCAGGCCCTTGCGCGAGTAGGCGTCGGGCTCGGCATCCGCCACGCCTTCCAGGCCCAGCAGGCCTTCCTTGCGGGCGGTGAGGCTCCAGTTGACCACGCGGTCGATGCCGCCGGCCAAGTCGACACGCGGCGGAAAAAAGATCCAGGCCAGAATCTGCATGGCGCGCTTGAACGCGCTCATCGGCGATTGCAGCAGCGCGGCACCGATGGTGCCACCGAGCACGATCAGCGCCGCCGGGCCGTTGGCCAGCGCGCCGAGGTGACCACCTTCAAGGTAGTTGCCGCCGATGATGGCGACGAACGCCATGATGATCCCGATAAGGCTTAGAACATCCATCAGACGCACGCCTCGACGATGTGCTTGCCGATATCGTCCAGGCTGTACACCGCGTCGGCGAGGTCAGCCTTGACGATGGCCATCGGCATGCCGTAGATCACGCAACTGGCTTCGTCCTGAGCCCAGACCGTGCTGCCGCCCTGCTTGAGCAGGCGTGCGCCTTCGCGGCCATCGGCGCCCATGCCGGTCAGTACGACCGCCAGAACTTTGTCGCTGTAGGATTTGGCTGCAGAACCGAAAGTGATGTCCACGCACGGCTTGTAGTTCAGACGCTCGTCGCCCGGCAGGATTTTCACCGCGCCACGGCCGTCGATCATCATCTGCTTGCCACCCGGTGCCAGCAGCGCCAGGCCCGGACGCAGGATGTCGCCATCCTCGGCTTCCTTGACGCTGATGCGGCACAGCTTGTCCAGACGCTCGGCGAAGGCCTTGGTGAACGCTGCCGGCATGTGCTGGATCAGCACGATCGGCGCCGGGAAGCTGGCCGGCAACTGGGTCAGGACCCGTTGCAGGGCAACCGGGCCGCCGGTCGATGTACCAATCGCCACGAGCTTGTAGTTCTTGCGTTTCGGCGCCGGCGACGACGCGCTGGCTGCTGGCGCACGCGTCGGTGCAGGCGCAGGTGCCGGACGGGCCGCAGCGCTGCTGTGACTGCTGAAGCTCGACGGCGCAGGAGCCGCCGGCGCAGGCGTCGGTGCAGCGGCAGGCGCCGGCGCACTGTAGGCACTGAAACGACGGTTGCTGCGCGAGATGCTGTGAACCTTCTCGCACAGCAGTTGCTTGACCTTCTCCGGATTACGGGAGATGTCTTCGAAATTCTTCGGCAGGAAATCCACCGCGCCGGCATCCAGCGCATCCAGGGTGACCCGGGCGCCTTCGTGTGTCAGCGAGGAGAACATCAACACCGGCGTCGGGCAGCGCTGCATGATGTGCCGCACGGCCGTGATGCCATCCATCATCGGCATCTCGTAGTCCATGGTGATCACGTCCGGCTTGAGGGCCAGGGCCTGATCGATCGCCTCTTTACCGTTGGTTGCCGTGCCGACAACCTGGATGCTCGGATCCGCTGAAAGAATTTCCGAGACGCGGCGGCGGAAAAAACCCGAATCGTCCACCACCAGGACTTTGACTGCCATAAACACTCCATTAGGTGCGGCGGGACGTCGTCGCCCCGCCACCCCGGATTCAAATACGCCGTGCGGCGTAACGCTTGAGCATGCTCGGAACATCGAGAATCAGTGCAATGCGGCCGTCACCGGTGATGGTGGCGCCGGACATGCCCGGAGTTCCCTGGAGCATCTTGCCCAATGGCTTGATGACCACTTCTTCCTGACCGACCAGTTGATCGACGACGAAGCCGATCCGCTGGGTGCCCACCGAAAGGATCACCACATGGCCTTCGCGCTGCTCTTCGTGAGCGGCGGAGCTGACCAGCCAGCGCTTGAGGTAGAACAATGGCAGCGCCTTGTCCCGCACGATCACCACTTCCTGACCGTCCACCACGTTGGTGGTCGACAGGTCGAGGTGGAAAATTTCGTTGACGTTCACCAGCGGGAACGCGAACGCCTGATTGCCGAGCATCACCATCAGGGTCGGCATGATCGCCAGCGTCAGCGGCACCTTGATGACGATCTTCGAACCCTGGCCCTTGGTCGAGTAGATGTTGATCGAACCGTTGAGCTGGGAAATCTTGGTCTTCACCACGTCCATGCCGACACCGCGGCCGGATACGTCGGAGATCTCGGTCTTGGTCGAGAACCCCGGGGCGAAAATCAGGTTGTAGCACTCGGTATCGCTCAGGCGATCGGCGGCATCCTTGTCCATCACACCGCGTTTCACGGCGATGGCACGCAGGACGTTAGGGTCCATGCCTTTGCCGTCGTCGGAGATCGACAGCAGGATGTGGTCGCCTTCCTGCTCGGCCGCCAGGATCACCTTGCCGCCACGGGCCTTGCCCGAGGCTTCGCGTTCTTCCGGCGACTCGATACCGTGGTCGACCGCGTTGCGCACCAAGTGGACCAGCGGGTCGGCCAGGGCCTCGACGAGGTTCTTGTCCAGGTCGGTCTCTTCGCCCACCAGTTCCAGGTTGATCTCTTTCTTGAGCTGACGCGCCAGGTCGCGAACCAGACGCGGGAAGCGGCCGAAGACTTTCTTGATCGGCTGCATCCGGGTCTTCATCACCGCGGTCTGCAAGTCGGCGGTGACCACGTCGAGGTTCGACACGGCCTTCTGCATCGACTCGTCGCCGCTGTTCAGGCCCAGGCGCACCAGACGGTTACGCACCAGCACCAGCTCGCCGACCATGTTCATGATTTCGTCGAGACGCGCGGTGTCCACACGCACGGTGGTCTCGGCTTCGCTCGCCGGTTTTTCCGGTGGCGGCGTCGCCGGTGCACGGGCCGGAGCCGGTGCCGCAGCGGCGGCTGGCTTGGCCGGTTCGGCTTTCGGTTCAGGCGCTTTCGCAGCAGGTTTTGCCGCAGCGGCCGGGGCCTTCGCAGCCGGCGCTGCAACCGCCGAAGCGTTGCCGGCAGTCACGACGGCACCGGTGGCGACGTCAGTGAACTTGCCTTTGCCATGCAGATCATCGAGCAGCGATTCGAACTCGTGGTCGGTGATCAGATCGCTACCGGCCGCAGCGGCGGCCGGAGCAGCCGGCGCAGGCACCGAAGCAATCGCCGACTCCAGCGCATCGACGGCAAAGTTGCCCTTGCCGTGCAACTGATCGAGCAACGCTTCGAATTCGTCGTCGGTGATGTCCGAGCTGTCGCCCGCCGCCGGAGCAGCAGGCGCAGCGGCCGCCGGAGCCACGGCGTCGGCCGCGAACTGGCCTTTGCCATGCAACTGGTCGAGCAGCGACTCGAACTCGGCGTCGGTGATTTCATCGCTGGCCGCTTCGGCGGAAGCAGGCGCAGCGGCAGCCGCCGGGGCTTCGGCTTCGGCCTTGACGGCATTCAGCGAGTCCAGCAACTGTTCAAATTCGTTATCGGTGATGTCGCCCGAATCGCCTTCGACGACCAGCTCTTCGATCATCTCGGCAACCGGCGAAGCCGGGGCTTCATCCGCCGATTGCGGTTCGGCCAGACGCGCCAGGGCGGCCAGCAGTTCCGGGGTGGCGGCGGTGATCGGGCTGCGATCGCGGACTTCGCTGAACATGCTGTTCACCGCGTCCAGCGCTTCGAGCACCACGTCCATCAGTTCTGCATCGACGCGTCGTTCACCCTTGCGCAGGATGTCGAACACGTTTTCGGCGATGTGACAGCACTCCACCAGCTCGTTGAGCTGAAGGAAGCCGGCGCCCCCTTTTACAGTGTGGAAACCGCGAAAAATTGCGTTGAGCAGATCTGCGTCATCCGGGCGGCTTTCCAGCTCGACCAGTTGTTCGGACAGTTGCTCAAGAATCTCGCCGGCCTCAACCAGGAAATCCTGAAGGATCTCTTCATCGGCGCCGAAGCTCATTAATGGGGTGCTCCTACAGGTCTAAAAACCCAAAAAACCTAGAATTCCAAAACTCTAGAATCCAAGGCTGGATAACAAATCGTCCACATCGTCCTGACCGGACACAACGTCTTCTCGTTTATCGGCATGAATCTGCGGACCTTCACCCTGCGAGAGATGTTTTTGTGGATCTTTTTCAGCAAGCATCGCCGCACGGTCATGTTCGATGCCCGCAAAGCGGTCCACCTGGCTGGCCATGAGCACGAGCTTGAGCAGGTTGCTTTCGACTTCGGTGACCAACTGGGTCACGCGCTTGATCACCTGGCCGGTGAGGTCCTGGTAATCCTGGGCGAGCAGAATGTCGTTCAGATTGCTCGACACCGCGCGGTTGTCCGCGCTGCTGCGTGCCAGAAAACCGTCGACCCGGCGCGCCAGTTCACGGAACTCTTCAGCCCCGACCTCACGGCGCATGAAACGGCCCCAATCGGCGCTCAAGGCCTGGGCTTCGTTAGCCAGGCCATTGACCACAGGGGTCGCGCTTTCCACCAGATCCATGGTGCGGTTGGCGGCAGCTTCGGTCAGTTTGACCACGTAGCCCAGGCGCTCGGTAGCGTCGGTAATCTGCGACACTTCCTCGGCCTGCGGCATGTGCGGATCGATCTGGAAATTGACGATCGCACTGTGCAGTTCACGCGTGAGCTTGCCCACTTCCTGGTACAGGCCACGGTCACGGGTCTGATTGAGCTCATGGATCAGTTGCACCGCGTCGCCGAACTTGCCTTTCTCAAGGCTTTCGACCAGTTCGACCGCGTGTTTTTTCAGGGTCGACTCGAAATCGCCCTGTGAAGATTCGTTATGCTCCATAGCTCCCCCGCGCGTCATCAGCCGATGCGTTCGAAAATCTTCTCGATTTTTTCTTTCAGCGCCTGAGCCGTGAAAGGTTTGACCACGTAGCCGTTCACGCCGGCCTGGGCCGCTTCGATGATCTGCTCGCGCTTGGCTTCAGCGGTCACCATCAGCACCGGCAGGTGCTTGAGCTTTTCATCGGCGCGCACGTGGCGCAGCAGGTCGATGCCGGTCATGCCGGGCATGTTCCAGTCCGTTACCAGAAAGTCGATGCTGCCGCTGTTGAGCACCGGAATGGCAGTGGTGCCATCGTCGGCCTCGACCGTGTTGGTGAACCCCAGATCACGCAACAGATTCTTGATGATCCGCCGCATCGTTGAGAAGTCATCAACGATGAGGATTTTCATGTCTTTGTTCAATTCGACCTCCAAGCAGTCTTAAACGCGCCCAGCACCTGGACGCGCCATTTCAATCAATCCGGCAAAACACTCGATGACTGTCTGGAGCACAACAGAGCAAGACCGGTGCCGTTCACCACCGCACCAGCCTCGTTCACAGTGTCCCCACACTGCCTTCAGCGCGCTCGCCACTCCCCCAAACGCCCCCGCAAGCGGGCCGCGCACTGGCTGTGTAACTGGCTGACCCGCGATTCACTGACGCCAAGGACTTCACCGATCTCCTTGAGGTTCAGCTCTTCGTCGTAGTACAGCGCCAACACCAGTCGCTCACGCTCCGGCAAATTGGCAATCGCGTCCGCCAGCGCGGCCTGGAAACGTTCGTCTTCCAGATCGCGCGACGGCTCCAGATGAGCACTGGCGCCATCCTCGTGCAGCCCTTCGTGTTCGCCGTCCTGCAACAGGTCGTCGAAACTGAACAGGCGGCTGCCCAGGGTGTCGTTCAAAATCCCGTAGTAATCGTCGAGACTCAATTGGAGTTCGGCCGCAACTTCGTGATCTTTAGCGTCACGGCCGGTTTTAGCTTCAATTGCACGAATCGCGTCGCTGACCATACGGGTATTGCGGTGAACCGAGCGTGGCGCCCAGTCCCCCTTGCGTACTTCATCGAGCATCGCGCCGCGGATCCGGATGCCCGCGTATGTCTCAAAACTGGCGCCCTTGCTGGCGTCGTATTTGGTCGAGACTTCGAGCAGGCCGATCATCCCGGCCTGGATCAGGTCTTCGACCTGCACACTGGCCGGCAATCGCGCCAGCAAGTGGTAGGCGATGCGTTTGACCAGTGGCGCGTAACGCTCGATCAGCTCGTACTGCGCGTCACGCGCCGACTTCTTGTAGAAATTCATACCGCTGGCGGTCATAGCACAGGTCCTGCCGTTTGCTGCACGAGGCGCTCGACGAAAAATTCGAGGTGGCCACGCGGGTTGGCGGGCAGCGGCCAGGTGTCGACCTTCTGTGCGATCGCCTTGAACGCCAGCGCGCACTTGGAAC
Source organism: Pseudomonas sputi (assembly GCF_021603585.1). GTDB lineage: Bacteria > Pseudomonadota > Gammaproteobacteria > Pseudomonadales > Pseudomonadaceae > Aquipseudomonas > Aquipseudomonas sputi. The sequence goes on from NZ_BQHI01000016.1 coordinate 12,114, forward strand.
GCGGGAAGGCTTCATAGACCGCACGCTGCTTCTGCACCGCCTTGCGCACGCTTTCGTCGTAGGGCACCGCGCCGACGTATTGTAGGGCGACGTCGAGGAAGCGATCCGTGACCTTGGTCAACTTGGCGAACAGATTGCGACCTTCCTGTGGGCTCTGGGCCATGTTGGCCAGGACGCGGAAGCGGTTCATGCCGTAATCGCGGTTCAGCAGTTTGATCAGCGCGTAGGCGTCGGTGATCGAGGTCGGCTCGTCGCACACCACCAGCAACACTTCCTGGGCTGCGCGAACAAAACTGACTACCGAGTCACCAATACCCGCAGCGGTGTCGATCACCAGCACATCGAGATTGTCGCCGATGTCACTGAACGCCTGAATCAGGCCGGCATGCTGGGCCGGGCTCAGGTGAACCATGCTCTGGGTGCCGGAAGCGGCCGGCACGATGCGGATCCCGCCGGGGCCCTGCAACAGCACGTCGCGCAGCTCGCAGCGGCCTTCGATCACGTCGGCCAGGGTGCGTTTGGGTGTGAGGCCCAGCAGAACGTCGACGTTCGCCAGCCCCAGGTCGGCGTCCAGCAGCATGACCCGACGGCCAAGCTCTGCCAGGGCCAGGGACAAGTTCACTGACACATTAGTCTTGCCGACGCCACCTTTGCCGCCGGTCACCGCGATCACCTGTACGGGATGCATGCTGCCCATGTTATTTCTTTACCTTGTCTTGCATAGACGGAGGCCACATTACTGGCTGCGCGTTCACAACCGGAACAATGCATGGCAGACCATCGATGTAGGTACAAAAACGGTTCATTACCTCAGCCAACCTGCTTGGTCGGACTGTGGTAGATATCAGCGAACATGTCAGCCATGGCTTCTTCGCTGGGTTCTTCCTGCATTTGCACACTGACGGCGCGGCTGACCAGTTGATGACGGCGCGGCAGATGCAGATCATCCGGAATACGCGGCCCATCGGTCAGGTAGGCGACCGGCAGTTCGTGACTGATTGCCAGACTCAGCACTTCGCCAAGGCTGGCCGTTTCATCCAGTTTAGTCAGGATGCACCCGGCGAGCCCGCAACGCTTGTAACTGTGATAAGCGGCGGTTAGAACCTGTTTCTGGCTGGTGGTTGCCAGCACCAGATAATTTTTCGACCGAATGCCACGACCGGCCAGACTTTCCAGCTGCATGCGCAGGGCCGGATCGCTGGCTTGCAGGCCGGCGGTATCGATCAGCACCACGCGTTTGCGCAGCAGTGGATCCAGCGCCTGCACCAGGGACTGGCCCGGATCGACGTGGGTCACCGAAACATTGAGGATACGGCCCAGCGTCTTGAGCTGCTCCTGGGCGCCGATACGGAAACTGTCCATGCTCACCAGCGCGATGTTCTGCGCGCCGTACTTGAGCACGTAGCGGGCGGCCAGTTTGGCCAGGGTGGTGGTCTTGCCCATGCCGGCCGGGCCGACCATGGCAATCACCCCGCCCTCTTCCAGCGGCTCGACTTCCGGTACGGCGATCATTCGTGCCAGATGCGCCAGCAGCATGCGCCAGGCCTGACGGGGCTCGTCGATCTCGGTGATCATCGACAGCAGATCGCGGGACAGCGGGCCGGACAAACCGATGCGTTGCAGACGACGGTACAGATTGGCCTGGGCCGGACGGCTGCCTTGCAGTTGGTTCCAGGCCAGGGTGCCGAGTTGCACTTCCATCAGCTCGCGCAGGCTGTTGAGCTCGAAACGCATCGAGTCCAGTGCACGCGGGTCGACGCCTGCGGCAGCCGGTGCAGGCGCCGGTACCGGACGGGCCGGCGCCTCATAGGTCGGTTCGGTCAACGGTTCGGCGGCGGTCAGCGGCAGGCCGGCCGTCAACGGCAGCCCGGCGAACAGCTGGCGATTGGTGTTGCCGTCGGCCTCGCCACGCAGACTCAGTTCGGCCTGGGCGGTAACGATGCGCGACTGGGTCTTGCGCAGCTCGTCCTCGAGCTCCATGTTCGGAACACGCGGGGCCAACGCCGACAGTTTGTAATCGAGCGCCGCCGTCAGCTCGACGCCGCCGGCGATGCGGCGGTTGCCAATGATAGCGGCATCAGCGCCCAGCTCATCACGAACCAGCTTCATGGCCTGACGCATATCGGCGGCAAAAAAACGCTTAACTTGCATAAACCACTACCTCAGCCGTTGGGCCCTACTGTCGCAACGATGGTCACTTGCTTGTTGTCCGGAATTTCCTGGTAGGCCAGCACATGCAGTCCGGGAACTGCCAGGCGACCAAAGCGCGAGAGCATCGCGCGAACCGGGCCTGCTACCAACAGGATCACCGGCTGACCTTGCATTTCCTGGCGCTGCGCCGCTTCGATCAGCGAACGCTGCAGCTTCTCGGCCATGCTCGGCTCCAGCAGAACGCCCTCTTCCGAGCCTTGTCCTGCCTTCTGCAGACTATTGAGCAATATTTGTTCCAACCTTGGCTCCAGCGTGATAACTGGCAGCTCCGACTCAGTCCCTACAATGCTTTGGACGATGGCGCGGGATACGCCGACCCGCACAGCGGCCACCAAAGCGGCGGTATCTTGACTCTTGGCGGCATTGTTGGCGATGGCTTCGGCAATGCTGCGGATATCGCGCACCGGCACGTGTTCGGCCAGCAACGCCTGCAGCACCTTGAGCAATTGCGACAGCGTGACCACGCCCGGCACCAGCTCTTCAGCCAGTTTCGGCGAGCTCTTGGCCAGCAATTGCATCAATTGCTGCACTTCTTCGTGACCGATCAGCTCGCTGGAGTGCTTGTACAGAATCTGGTTCAAGTGCGTGGCGACCACGGTGCTGGCATCGACCACGGTGTAACCGAGCGATTGCGCCTGAGCCCGCTGGCTGACCTCGATCCACACCGCCTCCAGGCCGAAAGCCGGATCTTTGGCGGTGATGCCGTTGAGCGTGCCGTAGACCTGACCCGGGTTGATCGCCAGTTCGCGATCCGGATAGATCTCGGCTTCGGCCAGGATCACGCCCATCAGGGTCAGACGATAGGCGCTCGGCGCCAGGTCGAGGTTGTCGCGAATGTGCACAGTCGGCATCAGGAAGCCCAGATCCTGCGAGAGCTTCTTGCGCACGCCCTTGATCCGCGCCAGCAATTGCCCGCCCTGGTTGCGGTCCACCAATGGAATCAGGCGGTAGCCGACTTCCAGGCCGATCATGTCGATCGGGGTCACGTCGTCCCAGCCCAGCTCCTTGGTTTCCATGGCGCGGGCCGGCGACGGCAGCAGTTCCTGCTGGCGCTTGACCTCTTCCAGCGCGATGACCTTGGCCACGTTCTGCTTCTTCCAGAACAGGTAAGCAGCACCGGCAGCCAGCGCAGCCATGCTCAGGAACGAGAAGTGCGGCATGCCCGGCACCAGGCCCATGACTGCCATCAGACCGGCCGCCACCGCCAGCGCTTTGGGCGAGGCGAACATCTGGCGATTGATCTGCTTGCCCATGTCTTCCGAACCGGAAGCACGGGTCACCATGATCGCTGCTGCTGTAGATAACAACAGTGATGGCAATTGCGCCACTAAACCGTCACCGATGGTCAGCAAGGCGTAGACCTTGCCGGCGTCGGCGAAGCTCATGTTGTGCTGGAAGATACCGACAGCAATGCCGCCGATCAGGTTGATGAACAGAATCAGCAAACCGGCGATGGCGTCACCACGGACGAACTTGCTGGCACCGTCCATCGAACCGTAGAACTCTGCCTCCTGGGCAACTTCCTGACGACGGGCCTTGGCCTGGGCCTGGTCGATCAGGCCGGCGTTGAGGTCGGCGTCGATCGCCATTTGCTTGCCGGGCATCGCATCGAGGGTGAAACGCGCGCTCACCTCGGAAATCCTCCCGGCACCCTTGGTCACCACGACGAAGTTGATGATCATCAAAATCGCGAAGACCACGACACCGACCACGTAGTTACCGCCGATCACCACCTCACCGAAGGCCTGGATCACCTTGCCGGCCGCGGCGTGGCCGTCCTGACCGTGGAGCATCACCACCCGCGTCGACGCCACGTTCAGCGCCAGCCGCAACAACGTCGCCACCAGCAGGATCGTCGGGAACACCGCAAAATCCAGCGGCCGCAAGGCGTACACGCAGACCAGCAGCACGACGATCGACAGGGCAATGTTGAAGGTGAAGAACACGTCGAGCAGGAACGGCGGCACCGGCAACATCATCATCGCCAGCATGACCAGCAGCAACAGCGGCACACCCAGATTGCCCCGGCTGAGGTCGGCAACATTCGAGCGAGCAGTGTTGAATAACTGAGAGCGATCCACCGGTTTTCCCCGTTCCTTTAAAGCAAACTTTTGACGCCCAGAGCGGGCGCAGGGCGGCTATTGCAAGAAGCCTTCCAACTTTTGCCAAGGCGTGAAACAGAGGGGGTGATGAATGCACAAAGGGGCGGCACGCACGTCGTGCGCCCGCCCCTATTCAGCGACGTTCAACGAGAAGAAACCCCGATAGTCAACTGGCTACCAGAATGTGCGCCGAAGTGATCGGACCGAAAGAGAGGGCCGCATTATCCAGATAGCGCGTACCCCTGAACACGCTGTGACCACCGACATCGACAACGTCCTCCTCCGTATACATCAGTACCACCATGGTGACAGGCGCGACATCAGCGGACTTCACATGACCTTCCATCAGGTTCAAGGCCCATTCGAAACGCATGAATGGCAGATCACTGATTTCGATCGGAGGCGCGCCCGCATCCAGTCGAAAGTACTGCCGCGTCGTGATGCGCAATTGGTTGCCGACCACCGTGAACGAGGGTTTTCCATATCGTCGCTCTACGGGCCCGCCATCACTCGCCCACTGGTCCATGTAATAACCAGGGTGGGTGAAGAGAGCGAACAACGACGGGTTATCGCTGATATTACCGGCCGCATCAAAGAAGTAGTTGTAGGAGTAGTGATACGCAAACCCGGCCAGTTCAGGCCGAATCGCATTGATGGGCTTATCCAGATAATTCGGAATGAACTGATTGGCCATGACCAGAAAGTTGAGAAAGTCCAGCTTCAGGTCGAACGTCACCTCATAGAAGATGGTCCGCTCGCCTGCGTCCCTTTCCAGCTTCCCTGAAACGAACTCCATCTCCATGCCCGGCAGTTTTCGGTAAACGCGCCTTGTCATGATCTACCCCGGATTTCCAGTGAATGAGTTATCAACCACTGCGTTCGCAGAGTGCGAATAGGCAACGGCGTGAATTCCGGGTTTATGAGGCGCCAGGGAACAACACGCGTCTACTGTCAGAACTAACAGGTGGAGGGACTTTTCAGACCGGCGGCACCAAGCGCTCCTTAAACTGCGGTGTTTAAAAGACACCTTCAGACACGCCTTCGAGGCTACGATTCCTTGCGCCGTTGCCTACAGCTACGCCAGAATCCGCCGGCTTGTGCGCCTTGGGGTCGGGTTCTATTGTGGATCGGTCGCTGACGAATCAGCGATCGGGTTTAGCGACTCGGTTCGAATTAAAGGTGCACCAGCGTTCCAGGCTTCGTTGCGGATCTGTATGTCTGCAATTTCGTTATGGTGGCTGTATGCGGGAGACCCTTGCGGTCTACCGGGTGCCTTTGACCGGTTCGCTAACCTGCGTACAGCCGCCACCCTTCCTGTTTAGCGACTGGACTTGGCGGCTTCACCCCAAAGGAGCTTCACCATGATCAAACCCACACCCAACCCACCCGTAACCGACCCCGCCTCGCCCTACGAATCCCTCGATTCCAGAAAGCTTCACGAAGCCGCCGACCGCGCCCTCGATCACTATCTCTGCCCGCCCGGCTCCACCCCACCACCGCGCAAGACCCGCAGAATGTATGCCGTCACCGCGGACTTCAAAAACGAAGAGCTGCTGGCCGATGCCTGCGAAACCCTCGCTTCGGCCAGAGCCATCGTCAATGACTTCGCCCACCTCATGCCCGCCCCGCAGCGCAGGACGCTGATCGGCATTGGGCAACTGATCATGCTCGGCGAGCTGGCAGCGAATCGGGTGCTGGATAATCTGGAAATACCGCCGTCGCAAACTTCCACATAAGGGCTGAGAGATGTGTCGTGGCGGTTGACGCCTGCTCGCGAAAGCGGCCTCACAGCCAACACATTTCATCAGGCCTGAAAAAACCGCCACCGGGTATCACCAGATGGCGGTTTTTTTGTTTCATCAGCATCAGGAATCGCGCCGCAGATCCGGCGGAATCGGCAAATCATCCTTGAGCGGTTCCGGGAACTTGCCCTTGCCTGCGCGGTGCTGGCGGATCTGGTAGACGTAGGCCAGGACCTGGGCGACCGCCAGGTACAGGCCGCCGGGGATTTCTTCTTCCAGTTCCGTGGAGTAATAGATCGAACGCGCCAGCGCTGGCGATTCGAGGAGCATGACGTTGTTGGCCACGGCGATTTCGCGGATCTTCAGCGCCAGGAAGTCGCTGCCCTTGGCCAGCAGCATCGGCGCCCCGCCCTTCTCCGCGTCGTACTTGAGTGCCACGGCGTAGTGGGTCGGGTTGGTGATGACCACGTCGGCATCCGGAATCGCCGCCATCATCCGCCGCTGCGACATCTCGCGCTGGAGCTGGCGAATGCGCTGCTTGACCTCCGGCCGACCTTCCTGATCCTTGTGCTCGTCGCGCACTTCCTGCTTGGTCATCTTGAGCTTTTTGATGCTTTCCCAGATCTGCACGGGCACGTCGACAGCCGCGATGATGATCAAACCGCACGCCAGCCACAAAGAGCTCCAGCCCACCAGTTGCAGGCTGTGAATGATCGCCCGGTCCAGCGGTTCGTGGGCGATGCGCAGCAGGTCGTCGATGTCCGCATTGAGCACCACCAGCGCCACGCCCAAGGTGATGAGAAACTTGGCCAGCGCCTTGAGCAGCTCGATCACAGCCTTCATCGAGAACATCCGCTTGAGGCCCGCCGCCGGGTTCATCCGGCTGAATTTCGGGGCCAGCGAGCCGGCGGCGAACAACCAGCCACCCAGCGCAATCGGCCCGAGGAAAGCGGCCAGCAACAAGGTGATCATGATCGGCTGAATCGCCAGCAATGCCTGCAACCCGGAGTTCATCAGGAACGTGGCCATGGAGCGCTCGTCCATGATCACTTCCCGCGACAGTGTGAAGTTCTGGCGCATCAGGTCCATCAACTCCTGCGCCAGCATCCCGCCAAAAACCAACAGCGCACCCGCACCGGCCATCATGACCGCCAGGGTATTGAGTTCCTTGGAGCGCGCAATCTCACCCTTTTCCCGGGAGTCCTTCTTGCGCTTCTCCGTGGGGTCTTCTGTTTTGTCCTGACCGCTTTCGCTTTCAGCCATGACTCAGCGCGCCTTTGCCAGTTCGCGTAAAAACTGCAAGGCCTCGGTGGCCAGCGGTTGATACTGATTGAGAATGTCCGCCAGCCCGACCCAGACAATGAACAGGCCCAGCACCAGGGTCAGCGGGAAACCGATGGAGAAGATGTTGAGTTGCGGTGCGGCGCGAGTCATCACGCCAAAGGCGATGTTGACCACCAGCAGCGCAGTGACCGCCGGCAGCACCAGCAATAACGCGGCGCCCAGCACCCAGCCGAGTTTGCCGGCCAACTCCCAGTAATGCGTGGTCATCAGCCCGCCGCCGACCGGCAGCGTGGTGAAGCTTTCGGTGAGCACTTCGAAGACCACCAGATGCCCGTTCATCGACAGGAACAGCAAGGTCACCAGCATCGTGAAGAACTGCCCGATCACCGCCACCGACACGCCGTTGGTAGGGTCGATCATCGACGCGAAGCCCATGCCCATCTGGATCGCGACAATCTGCCCGGCCACCACGAAAGCCTGAAAGAACAATTGCAGTGAGAAGCCCAGCACCGCGCCAACCAGAATCTGTTCGGCAATCAGCAGCAGACCGCTGAGATCCAGAGGGCTGACCGCCGGCATCGGCGGCAGGTTGGGCGTGATCACCACGGTGATCGCAAAGGCGAAGTACAGACGGATCCGCCGGGGCACCAGCGTGGTTCCGAAGACCGGCATCACCATCAACATCGAGGCGATGCGAAACAGCGGCAGCATGAACGTCGCCACCCAGGTACTGATCTGGGTGTCGGTCAGCTGAAGCAGCGATTGCATGGCTTAGCCGATGACCATCGGAATGTTTTTGTACAACTGGGTGATGTATTCCATGAACGTCTGCACCAGCCACGGGCCGACGACGATCAGCGTTACCAGCATCACCAGCAGACGCGGCAGGAAACTCAGGGTCTGTTCGTTGATCTGGGTGGCGGCCTGGAACATCGACACCAGCAGACCCACCAAAAGGCTCGGGACCACCAGGATCGCCACCATCATGGTGGTCAGCCACAGGGCCTCGCGGAAGATGTCGACCGCTACTTCTGGCGTCATGGCGATACACCTCCGAAACTGCTGGCCAGGGTGCCAATGATCAGCGCCCAGCCATCCACCAGCACGAACAGCATGATTTTGAACGGCAGGGAAATGATCAGCGGCGACAGCATCATCATGCCCATCGCCATCAGCACGCTCGCGACCACCAGGTCGATGATCAGGAACGGGATGAAGATCATGAAGCCGATCTGGAACGCGGTCTTCAGTTCAGACGTCACGAACGCCGGCACCAGAATCGTCAGCGGCGCAGCATCCGGAGTCGCGATGTCGGTGCGCTTGGACAGGCGCATGAACAGCTCCAGATCGCTGGAACGGGTCTGGGCGAGCATGAAGTCCTTGATCGGCACCTGCGCCTTTTCCACCGCCTGCTGGGCGGTCAGCGTTTCCGCGAGATAGGGCTGCAAGGCATCGTTGTTCACGCGGTCGAACACCGGCGCCATGATGAACAGCGTCAGGAACAGCGCCATGCCGGTGAGGATCTGGTTCGACGGCGTCTGCTGCAGGCCCAGGGCCTGACGCAGGATCGAGAAGACGATGATGATCCGGGTGAAACTGGTCATCAGAATGACGGCGGCCGGAATGAAGCTCAGCGCCGTCATGATCAGCAGAATCTGCAGGCTGACCGAATATTCCTGCGCGCCCTCGGCGTTGGTGCCCAGGGTGATCGCCGGGATCGACAACGGATCGGCGGCGAATGCCAGCGGCGCCGCCAACATCAACGCCAGGGTCAAGACGATGCGCAACGCACCCATTACTTCTTATCCTTCTGATCCTTGCCGAGGATCTTCAACAGATGCTGGGCAAATTCCGGAGTCGCTTTGTCGGCGGTGCTCGGCACCTCGACCGGCTCTTTGAGCACGTGCAGCGCAGTGATGGTTCCGGGGCTGAGGCCGAGCAGGATCTGCTCGTTGCCGACCTGCACCAGCATCAGACGGTCACGCGGCCCGAGCGCGCGGGAACCGATCAACTCGATCACCTGGCCCTTGCCGGCGGGACCTGCCTGCTGCACCCGGCGCAACAGCCAGGCGAGGAAGAAGATCAGCCCCAGCACCAGCAACAGCCCCAGCACCAACTGAGTCAGCTGTCCGGCCACGCCGCTGTTGACGGCCGGCGCAGCAGCGGCTGCGGTGGTCGCCACCGGCTCGGCCGCCAGCACGCTGAACGGCAACGCCAGTGCCAGGCCGAACAAAGCACCCAGAAGCTTTTTCACTCAGCGCAGCTTCTTGATGCGTTCGCTCGGGCTGATCACGTCAGTCAGACGGATGCCGAACTTTTCGTTGACCACGACCACTTCACCGTGAGCGATCAGGGTGCCGTTGACCAGCACGTCCAGCGGCTCGCCGGCCAGACGATCAAGCTCGATCACCGAACCCTGGTTGAGTTGCAGCAGGTTGCGGATGTTGATGTCGGTGCTGCCCACTTCCATCGAGATCGACACCGGGATATCGAGAATCACGTCCAGGTTCGGACCGTCGAGGGTCACCGGATCGTTGTTCTTCGGCACACTGCCGAACTCTTCCATCGGCAGACGGTTGGAGCTCGAAGCACCGGCATCGGCGGCCAGCAGCGCGTCGATGTCGGCCTGCCCGGCTTCACCGGTTTCTTCCAGGGCGGCAGCCCATTCATCGGCCAGTGCCTGATCGTCCTGGGTGTTCATATCGTCGTTCATCATTTGTCCTCGGCGGGCAAAAAACCGGTAAAAAAATCAGGGAATGAGGGCGCCGCTTCAGCGGCGCTCGATCGGCTCGATCACTTGCAACGCGAGGTTGCCTTTGTGCGAGCCCATCTTGACCTTGAAGGCCGGCACGCCGTTGGCGCGCATGATCATGTCTTCCGGCATCTCGACCGGGATCACGTCACCCGGCTGCATGTGCAGGATGTCGCGCAGCTTCAACTGGCGGCGGGCCACGGTGGCACCGATCGGCACGTCGACGTCGAGCACGTCCTGACGCAGGGCGTTGACCCAGCGCTCGTCCTGGTCGTCGAGGTCCGACTGGAAACCGGCGTCGAGCATTTCGCGCACTGGCTCGATCATCGAGTACGGCATGGTCACGTGCAGATCGCCGCCACCGCCGTCGAGTTCGATGTGGAACGTGGAGACCACGATCGCTTCGCTCGGGCCGACGATGTTGGCCATGGCCGGGTTCACTTCCGAGTTGATGTACTCGAAGTTGACTTCCATGATCGCCTGCCAGGCTTCTTTCAGGTCGACGAACGCCTGTTCCAGCACCATGCGCACCACGCGCAGTTCGGTCGGGGTGAATTCACGCCCTTCGATCTTGGCGTGACGGCCGTCGCCGCCGAAGAAGTTGTCCACCAGTTTGAACACCAGTTTGGCGTCGAGGATGAACAGCGCGGTGCCACGCAGGGGTTTGATCTTGACCAGGTTGAGGCTGGTCGGCACGTACAGCGAGTGCACGTATTCGCCGAACTTCATCACCTGTACGCCACCGACGGCAACGTCCGCCGAGCGGCGCAGCATGTTGAACATGCTGATGCGGGTGTAGCGGGCAAAACGCTCGTTGATCATTTCCAGAGTCGGCATGCGTCCGCGGACGATGCGATCCTGGCTGGTCAGGTCGTAGCTTTTGACACTGCCGGGTTCGGCAGCGTTATCGGTCTGTACCAGACCATCGTCGACGCCATGCAACAGCGCGTCGATTTCATCCTGGGACAGCAGATCCTGCACGGCCATGTCGTGTTCCTACTGCAGTACGAAATTAGTGAAAAGCAACTGTTCGATCACCACTTTGCCCAGCTCTTTCTGCGCCACTTCCTGGACGCTGGCCGTGGCCTTCTGGCGCAACATCTCTTGACCGACCGGGGTCGCCAGCGTGGCGAAATCCTGACCGGAGAAGAGCATCACCAGGTTGTTGCGGATCACCGGCATGTGCACTTTGAGCGCTTCCAGATCAGCCTGATTGCGCGCCAGCATGGTGATGCTCACCTGCATGTAGCGCTGACGGCCGTTCTGGTTGTAGTTGGCCACGAAGGCCGGTGCCATCGGCTCGAAAATCGCCGGTTGCTTGCCGACCGGGGCCGCGTCGGCGGCCGCCGCAGGCTTGCTCTGGGCACTGTGCATGAAGAACCAGGTCGCCCCCACGGACGTGCCGATCGCCAGCAACAGACCCAGCACGATCACGATGATCAGCTTGAGTTTGCCTTTGGTTGCGGGGTCTTTTACTGCTGCAGCTTCGCTCTTCGCCATGCCAATAATCCGTCACTAATCGGGTTTTCACAGTCGCACGGCAAGGCAAGAGCAAGTGTTATGCCAGAAGTGTCGGAGGGAGAAATCGGGCGCACCGCAAAGCAATGTGGGAGCGGGCTTGCTCGCGAATGCGGTTCAACATTCAACAGATGTGTTGTTTGTCTTACCGATTTCGCGAGCAAGCCCGCTCCCACAGGAGTACAGCGTCGTGTCAGGCGTAGTAGTCGACGGCGCTGCTGCCGATCACGCTAGTGGTTTGCGCGGCGGCTTCAGCCACGGCTGCCGGCGTCAACTCTTCTTCAGCCGAATCCAGGCGACCGCCGGCAGCGCTGGTGCGACCGCTCTGCCCCTGTTGCGCCTGCTCCTGACCTTGGCCCTGCCAGCCACGGTTCTGATCGGAAACGTTGACGTCGACCTGACCCATGCCTTGCTGGTTGAACATGTCGCGCAGGCGGTGCATCTGACCGTCGAGGGCTTCACGCACGCTCGGATGCGCGCTCATGAAGGTCACCTGGGTCTGCTGGTCCGGCACCATGTTCACCCGGATATCCAGACGCCCAAGTTCCGCTGGCTGCAACTGGATGTCAGCGGCCTTCAGGTTGTTGCTCGACAGGTACATGACCCGGTTGACCACTTCTTCGGTCCAGCCGTTCTGGTGCATGGCAATCGGCTGGTTCACCGGCACCGCGTTGGCGGTTTTCGGCGTGGCAGCCTGGGTCAGCGCCGCCAGACGGTTGGCAAAATCATCCACGCGGGTGTCGCTGGTGGCGGTCTTCAGGTCTTTCAGGCCGTCATCGATCAGACCGCTGAACGCCTTTTCGCCGCCCTGACTGGTGCTGTCCTTGTCAGCCTGCACATCGAGCATGCTGGCCATGCCGGCAGCGAAGTTCTGCGCCGAGGTCAATTCGCCGTCAGCCTGAGCCTGGGCCGAGGTGGCCTTGGGCTGGGACTGGCTGGAAGCAGAAATGTGGCCACTCTGCTCCATGGCCATGCGTACGGCGGGAAGCGAATCCAGCGGATCCGCTTCGGGGTCGAAAGCCGGATCGGTGGCCGGCGCCGGATCCTTGACCATACCCGGCAATGCCGCCACGGCAGGTTTGTCGGTTTCAGGTTGCGCAGCGGTCTCGACGACCGGCGTGACTACCACCGGTGCCGTGACGACGGGCTGCACCGCCGCCACCAGTGCCGGATCCACCGGCGCCGTATCGGCAACGGGAGCCGGCGCCGTTTCAGCCGTTTCGTCATCGGCAGTGGTCTTGCCGTCCGTTGCCGCCGTCGCCGGTTTGTCGGCGGGCAAGGCTTTGCCGCTATCGGCAACCGCCGGCGCCGGGGCGGCAGACTGATCCTTGCCGAGGTCTTTCTTGCCGCCGTTGTCGGCGACCTTGTCACGGGAAGGTTTTGCCGAATTGTCGACGGTCACCGAAGGCTTGTTCGGGCCTTGATCGGCGAACACCTGAGCGAAGCTGGAGGCCTTGTCCCCGGGCTCTGCGGCCACTGCCGATGATTTGGCAGAGGCGGCTTGCGCCTTGGCCTGGGCGGCGGTCTGAAGAAGAATGTTGGGGCTTGCAGGCATGGCACGGTCTCCGCTGCACTGGATCGTAGGTACAGTTGGGATAGATAACTGCAAGTGCCGGGCCAGTTTCGTCAGAACTTCGACAAAGCCGCCCGGCGGCAGGATCAGTGCATCAGCGAGCGCTGCCGCTCGGCGACATAAACGGGCCGCACATCGGCAAATTCGCTGTGAATATCGGCGACCAGTTTGATGATCTCAGAAGGACTTTTGTCTTTGGCGTGCTGCTCCAGCTCCTGGCACAGCACGGCAAGACGGGTCGCACCCATATTGCTGCTGCTGCCCTTGAAGCTGTGCGCAACGGAGGACAATGCGTCGGCATCGGCAGTCTGCTGCAACTCCCGCAGGCGATTTTCGGAATCGGCAAGAAAGGTATCCAGCAGTTCCGGATAGCTGTCTTCCATCACTTCCCGCAGCGCGCTCAGCGCCTCGTGGTCCACATGTGTATCAGCCACTTGTTCACTCCTTGATCAAGAATGCGCGGATTATGCCAGAGCCTCCCAGAAAAACTCCACGCGGGCACTGCGCCCATCGTCCGACCAGCTGGCATTTCTGCCCAACTGCCGGATCAGACTGACACCGCGTCCCGACAGACGGACTTCGTCAAGCGGCCGTTGCATCACGCGCGAGACGTCAAATCCCTGGCCGCTGTCCTCGACTTGCACCACCAGACAACCGCCCTCGCCTTCCGGCCGCACCTGCAAATGCACGCGCACGAAACCGTCCTGCAAGGCCTCGAGGCGCGCATTGCGCTGCTCATAATAACGGGCGAAACCTGGCGCATCGCGCTTGAGGCTCGAATCCAGCCCCAGCACGCCATGCTCCAGCGCGTTGGAATAAAGCTCGGCCAGCACGCTGTACAGTGCGCCACTCTGCGCCCGCAATCCATGTACTTCCAGCAGCAACTGCAACAGGTAAGGCAACGGATTGAAACGCTTGAGCGTGGCACCGCGAAATTCGAAGCTCACCGACCAGTCCAGCGGGCAGGACTGGCCGCTGTCGGAATACACCGGTGCCGACGGATGGATCTGCTCGGCCTCCAGCAGGCTGACCTCGACCATGCTCACATCGTCCCGGGCCTCCCCGCGAAAGTCCTGCAGCGCCTGTTCGATGTCCTCGAACAGCCGATCCGGCTGGCGATTGGCGGCGAACACCTTGTGCAAACGCTCGACACCGAACAACTGATCGTTGGCATCGCAGGTGTCGATGACCCCGTCCGAAAGCAGGAACACCCGATCGCCCACTGCCATCGGGTGAACCTCGGTGCGGTCATCGAAGTCCTGCGGGCTGAGCACCCCCAACGGCAGGTGACGGGCCGCCAGCGGTGTGCGCGTGCCCGTGGCGAGGCAATGCAGATAGCCGTCGGGCATGCCGCCATTCCAGACTTCCACCGAGCGCCGCTGAAAACTCAGGCACAACAGCGTCGCGCAGCAGAACATGTCCACCGGCAGGATGCGCTTGAGCTTGGCGTTCATTTCCCGCAGGGTCTCGGCCAGGCCGTAACCCTTGGCAGTCATGCCGTAAAACACCTCGGCCAGCGGCATCGCGCCGACCGCCGCGGGCAATCCATGACCGGTGAAGTCACCGAGCAACACGTGCATGTCGCCGGCCGGGGTGTACGCAGCCAACAGCAGATCGCCGTTGAACAGCGCATAGGGTGATTGCAGGTAACGGATGTTCGGCGCGCTCAGGCACCCGGAATGCGCGACCTTGTCGAACACGGCCTTGGCGACCCGCTGCTCGTTGAGCAGATAGTCGTGGTGTTTGGCGATCAGGTCGCGCTGCTGAAGAACCGTGGCCTGCAAACGCCGCAAGCGATCCATCGCCTTGATTTTGGCGGCGAGGATCACCTGGTTGTACGGCTTCGCCAGAAAGTCGTCACCGCCGGCCTCAAGGCAACGGGCCAGCGCTTCACTTTCCGTCAGCGAGGTGAGGAAGATGATCGGCACCAGATTCTCACCCGCCAGCCTCTTGATCTGCCGTGCGGCTTCGAACCCGTCCATCACCGGCATCATGGCGTCCATCAGCACCAGATGCGGCTTTTGCCGGATGAATGTCTCGACCGCCTCCGCACCGTGGGTGGCCGTCAGCACCTCGTGCCCCTGGCGACGGACGATGGTCGACAACAGCAGCCGGTCGGCGGCGCTGTCTTCGGCGATCAGGATCGTCAGCGGCTCTTGCGGCTGCATGGCCGTCAACTGATGTCGAACAGTTTGTCGAAGTTGGAGATGGCGAGGATTTTCTTCACGTCGGAACTGCTGTTGACCACGCGGATTTCCGAATCGTCACCGCCGACATGATCACGCAGCAGAAGCAGCATGCCGAGCGCCGAACTGTCGAGATAGGTCGCCTCCTTGAGGTCGACAATCACCGATTCGGGCTGCTCTTTTTCGTAGGATTGGCGAAATTCCTGATGCTTGGCGAAATCGAATCGCCCCTTGACCGAAATCGTCAGCTTTTTCTTGTCCGCGGACACTTCTGTAACGACTGACATTTACTGGCTTCCTTGTCATTGACGAACTTGTACAAGGTTTAGCACCTGCCGGGGCCATGGGCAAGGCGCGATGGCGTCGGGAGCTGTCAGAGATCGGCTCGTCAAAACACCTCGTGACGCGGCAAACGCTGGGACAATTCGTCCAGCAGCTTCTGTTCGCGCTTGTCTTCGGCACGCTGGGCCTCGTCGCGGTAGCGCTGGACAAGTTTGCGCAAACCTTCGACCCGGGCAAACGCCTGCTGCCAGGCATCGCGAGCCTTGTCCAGGTTGTTCTGGTGCCATTGCAGGCTCTGGCGCTGCTGATCGACGGCAGTGTCAAGTTGCGCCAGGAAGCCCTGAAAACCCAGCAGCCACTGACCGGTCACGCCGGTGCTGCCGCGCACGATCCACTGCTGCGAATAATCCAGACGAAAGGCGTTGAGGTCGGCGAGTTTGCTTTCGGCCACTTTCACCTGCCCCTGAAAGTAACCCAGGCGCTGCACGGCGGTTTTTTCGGCCTTCTCGGCCATGTCCACCACCGGCGCCAGGCGCGCGGCTCGACTCAGGGCCATGACCGGTTACCCGCCGGCCGCCGGGGCGAAAATCGTTTCGAGGTACGCCTCGCTTTCACCCAGGCTGATTTTGTCGTTGAGGCCCTGACGCAGGTATCTGACCAGTTGCGGCTGCAGGTTGATGGCAAGGTCCGTCTCGCGATCACCGCCCGCGACATAGGCGCCGACGCTGATCAGGTCGCGACTCTGTTGATAGCGCGACCACAGTTGCTTGAAGTATTGCGCGCGCTGCATGTGTTCCGGCGCCACGACGGCAGGCATCACCCGGCTGATCGAAGCTTCGATGTCGATGGCCGGGTAATGCCCCTCCTCGGCCAGCCGCCGCGACAGCACGATGTGCCCGTCGAGCACGCCCCGCGCCGAGTCGGCAATCGGGTCCTGCTGGTCATCGCCCTCGGACAGCACGGTATAGAACGCTGTGATCGAACCTCCGCCCTTCTCTGCATTACCGGCACGCTCCACCAGTTTCGGCAGTTTGGCGAATACCGACGGCGGATAACCCTTGGTTGCCGGCGGCTCGCCGATGGCCAGGGCGATTTCCCGCTGGGCCTGGGCAAAACGGGTCAGGGAATCCATCAGCAACAGGACGTTCTTGCCCTTGTCGCGGAAATATTCGGCGATCCGCGTGCAGTACATCGCCGCGCGCAGACGCATCAGCGGCGCGTCGTCAGCCGGGGACGCCACGACCACGGAACGCTTGAGGCCTTCTTCACCAAGAATGTGCTCGATGAATTCTTTAACTTCCCGACCCCGCTCACCGATCAGGCCGACGACGATGATGTCGGCCTCGGTGAAGCGGGTCATCATGCCCAGCAACACCGATTTACCGACACCGGTACCGGCGAACAGGCCCAGACGCTGACCGCGACCGACCGTCAACAATCCGTTGATGCTACGGATCCCGACATCCAGCGGCTCGCTGATCGGGTCTCGGTTGAGCGGGTTGATCGTCGGGCCGTCCATCGGCACCCAGTCTTCAGCCTTCATGCCGCCCTTGCCGTCCAGCGCACGTCCGGCGCCGTCGAGCACGCGACCGAGCATGCTCATGCCCATCGGCAAGCGGCCGGTGTCGGCCAGCGGCACCACGCGGGCACCCGGCGCAATGCCGGCCACGCTGCCGACCGGCATCAGGAACACCTTGCTGCCGGAAAAGCCCATGACTTCGGCTTCCACCTGGGACGGGTGATAGGTGTCGTCGTTGATCACCATGCAGCGAGTGCCCATGGCGGCGCGCAGGCCTTCGGCTTCAAGCGTCAGGCCGACCATGCGCAGCAGGCGCCCTTCGAGAATCGGCGCACCGGCGATTTCGGTGGCCTCGGCATAAGTGCTCAGGCGCTTGGCGAAGCTGGTGCGTTCAAGGCGCATCGGGGGCGTCCGCGAGCGGCTCGTCAATGACAGGGGCCGGTTTCGGCGTTTCCGGCAAGTCCAGGCTCAGGTCCGGCGCGGCCGGGTGCAGAGCCTGCTCGTGCAACTGGTCGAACAGCTTGGCCATGACCTGGCTGACGCGGGTTTCGATGCTGGCGTCGATCCGGCTATGGTCGGTCTCGACCCGGCAACCGCCTGGCAACAGGGTTTCGTCCTCGACGATGCGCCAGGTTTCCTCATGACGTTCGCGCAGGGCTTTGACCTGTTCGAAATCCTGCGGATTGACGTACAGCCGCACATTGCCCACGCCCAGCGGCAACAGCTTGAG
This sequence comes from Pseudomonas sputi, assembly GCF_021603585.1. Classification (GTDB taxonomy): domain Bacteria; phylum Pseudomonadota; class Gammaproteobacteria; order Pseudomonadales; family Pseudomonadaceae; genus Aquipseudomonas; species Aquipseudomonas sputi. The sequence continues at coordinate 30,013 of NZ_BQHI01000016.1, forward strand.
GGCGTCGCGCATGACGTGTTCGATCTGCGTCGAGTCGATGGCCAGCTCGCGCTGAATCACCTGACGGGCGATGTGCTGCACGAGGTTGACCAGCGACTTTTCGATCTGGGTGTCTTGCTCGGCAATGGGCTCGAACAGGTGGCCCATCAGTTGCTCGAGGCTCTCGACCTTAGCCGTCAGGACCCCTTCGGCTTCCTGGCGCACCTTGAGGGTGGCGCTGTGAAAGCCTTCCTTTTCACCGATGGCGAAGCCCTCGTTGTAGGCCTCCTGACGGATGCTTTCGAGCTCTTCGAGCGTCAGTGGCTGGACTTCCTCCAGCGGCACTTCTTCCATTTCCGGCGGTTCAGGCTCCGGTTCCGGCTCGGGTTCCGGTGCCGGCGGATCGAAGCTTGGGATTGCCCAAGTTTCGAAACCGCGGACGTCCCGGGCACGGATCAGGTCCGTCACGTCGTCGTCATGCTTGTCCATGGGCTTAGATCATTTCCTCGCCGCCCTTGCCACCGAGCACGATTTCTCCGGCTTCGGCCATACGGCGGGCGATGGTGAGGATTTCCTTCTGCGCGGTCTCCACGTCGCTGACGCGCACCGGGCCTTTGGCCTCGAGGTCGTCGCGCAGCAGTTCGGCGGCACGCTTGGACATGTTCTTGAAAATCTTTTCCTTGACGCCTTCGTCCGAACCCTTGAGGGCCAGCACCAGCACGTCGGAGGAGACTTCGCGCAGCAGCGCCTGGATACCGCGGTCGTCGACATCGGCCAGGTTGTTGAACACGAACATGAGGTCTTCGATCTGACCGGACAGGTCTTCGTCGACTTCGCGGATCGAGTCCATGAGCTGGCCTTCGATCGAGCTGTCGAGGAAGTTCATGATGTCCGCCGCCCGCTTGATGCCACCCAGGGTGGTGCGCGAAGCGTTCGAGTTGCCGGAGAACTGCTTCTCGAGGATCTGGTTCAATTCTTTCAGTGCGGCCGGCTGTACGGTGTTCAACGACGAGACGCGCAGGATGATGTCCAGACGTACCTTGTGGTCGAAGTTGCCGAGCACTTCACCGGCCTGATCCGGGTCGAGGTACGCCACCACGATCGCCTGGATCTGCGGGTGCTCGTAACGGATCACGTCGGCAACGGCGCGCGGCTCCATCCATTTCAGGCTGTCGAGGCCGCTGGTGTTGCCGCCCAGCAGAATGCGGTCGATCAGGCCGTTGGCCTTGTCTTCACCCAGGGCCTGGGTGAGCATTTTGCGCACGTAGTCGTCGGAGCCGACGCCCAGGCTGGTCTGGTCGCCGACAATGTCGACGAACTCGCTCATGACCTGCTCGACCTGCTCACGGTGGACGTTGCCCATCTGGGCCATGGCCACGCCAACCCGCTGAACCTCTTTGGGGCCCATGTGGCGCAGCACTTGTGCGGCATCGGTCGAACCCAGGGACAGCAGCAGAATCGCGGCTTTATCGACCCGGGACAGTTTGGCGACGGCGGCTCGGTTATCACTCATCTGCGTTAATCCACTCTTTCACGACCTGGGCCACACGACCCGGGTCTTCTGCCACCAGACTCTTGATTGCGTTCAACTGAGCGTCATAGCCCTCGCTCGGGCTCGGCAGCAGGATGCTGGTCGGGCCGCCGAGGCTGACGCGATCGTTGGACAGTTCACCGTCCAGACCGCCCATGCCACCGAGTTCCATGTCGCCGCCCAGACCGGCCAGCTCCTTGCTTTTGCCGCCACCGGTGATGTTGTTGAGCACCGGACGCAGCACGCCGAACACCAGCACCAGGATGAACAGCACGCCCAGCACTTGTTTGACGATGTCCCAGAACCATGGCTGGGAGTAGAACGGAATGTCGGCGATCACTTCGCCGCGTTCGGCGGAGAACGGCATGTTGATCACGCTGACGCTGTCGCCACGGCTGGCGTCGAAGCCGACGGCGTCCTGTACCAGACGGGTGAAGCGCGCCAATTCGTCGGCGCTCCACGGCGCACGGGTGGTTTCGCCGTTGGCCGGGTTGATCTTGACCTGATCGTCCACCACCACCGACACCGACAGGCGATTCAGGCGACCCTGCTGCTGTTTGGTGTGGCTGATGGAACGGTCGAGCTCGAAGTTCTTGGTGGATTGTTGACGTTTGTCCGCCGGGTACGGCGCAAGCATTGGCTGGCCGGTGGCCGGGTCCATGATCTGCTGACCGTTGGCATCAACCAGTGGCTGACCTGGCTGCACCATGCTCGCCGGGGCGGCTGCGCCACCGGTGGTCTGCGGCGCCGAAGCCGGCGACGGCGGCTGGTTGCTCAGGGCACCCGGCACACCTTGCGGGCCATTGCTGGCGGTGCGTTGTTCGTTGACCGACTGTTCGCTGCGCAGGGCCGGTTGATCCGGGTTGAACTGCTCGGCTGTCGACTCGACGGCACTGAAATCGACATCGGCCGAGACTTCAGCCTTGTAGCGATCGTTGCCCAGTACCGGTTGCAGAATGTTGTGCACGCGCTGAGTGAGCATGCTTTCCATGCGGCGGCTGTAGTCGAACTGCTTGCCGGCCATGGTCATTTCGGAATTTTCCGCCTGATCCGACAGCAGGTTGCCCTTCTGGTCGACGACGGTGATCTGCGATTTGCTCAGCTCGGGAACGGAAGTCGCCACCAGGTTGATGATTGCAACCACCTGGCCCGGCTCCAGCGAACGACCGGAGTACAACTCGACCAGTACCGATGCGCTTGGCTTGCGCTCGTCACGGACGAACACCGAGCTTTTCGGGATCGCCAGGTGAACGCGCGCGCCCTTGACGTTGTTCAGGCTGGAGATGGTGCGGGCCAGTTCGCCCTCGAGGCCGCGACGATAACGGGTCGCTTCCATGAACTGGCTGGTGCCCAGCCCCTGTTCCTTGTCGAGGATTTCGAAACCGATGTTGCCGTCGCTGGGAGTGACACCAGCGGCCGCGAGCTTGAGCCGCGCACGGGACAGGTCATCGGCCTTGACCAGCAAGGCGCCGGAATTCGGTTCGACGGTGTAGGGAATGTCGGCGGAGGCCAGGGTGTCCATGACCTGCTTGGCATCCATGCCGGCAAGGCTGCCGTACAGAGGCCGGTAGTCCGGCTGCTGCGACCACAGCACCACGGCAAAGCCAATCGCCACGCTCGCGGCCAGGCCGACCAACAGGCCCACCTGACGCAGCACGGTCATCTCGGAGAGGTTTTCCAGGAAGGACAGGCCGAACAACGGCGGTTTGCCGTCTATCGGGGTGGCCTTGGCCGGAACGTTATCGGCGACTGCTTCTGCCATGACTCAATCTCGTCCTTAAACCGGCATCTGCATGATGTCTTGATAAGCCTGAACCAGCTTGTTGCGCACCTGGGTCAGAGCCTGGAACGACACACTGGCTTTCTGCGAGGCGATCATCACATCCGTCAGATCGACGCCGCTCTTGCCGATCTCGAACGCGTTGGCCAATTGGCTCGACGCCTGCTGGGTATCGTTCACTTTGTTGATGGCCTGACCGAGCATGTCGGAAAAGCTGCTGCCTGCCACTTCCGGGACGGCAGCAGTCGATTTCGGCTTCGACATGGCGTCCATTTGCATGGCCTTCATGTCCATCATCAACCGATTAAATTCAATACCTTGGCTCATGGTCTACTCTCTTGGGCGGCCCGCAATTTTTTGACACTCACTCGGCGGGTACTCAGGTGTTAGCAACAACGGTGCCAGCTCACGGGCACCGCTTTGAGAAAAGCCGTTTCAAACGTTTGCGCCACCGGTCAGGTGGCGAACAGGTAGCCTTCGACATCCATGCCCGCATCGCGCATTTGCGCCAGTTTGTAACGCAAGGTGCGCGGGCTGATGCCGAGCTTTTCCGCAGCTTCCTTGCGCCGGCCGCGCTCGGTACGCAGGGTGTCGATGATCATCTGGAATTCGCGGCGACGCAGGTCATCGCCCAGCGCACCGGCCGAATCCGCTTCGATCTCGACTTCGCGAATGACCGGAGCGACCGGCACCGTAGCCGGTAATGGAGCAAACAGCGCCGGCCCGGAGAGACAGAAATCCTGCGGCTGGATGAGGCCGCCCTGCTGCAGAATCAAGGCCCGCTGGACCGCGTTATCCAGCTCGCGCACGTTGCCCGGCCACGGATAAGCGATCAGGCACGCTTGCGCCTCGGGTGAGAACTTCGCCATCGCGTGCTTCATTTTATTGACGTGCTTGACCAGCAGACGCTCGGCCAGCGGCAGGATATCGGCGGTGCGCTCGCGCAACGGACGCCAGGCCAGCGGAAATACCGACAGACGATAATAAAGGTCTTCGCGGAACCGCCCTGCCGCGACCTCACCGGCCAGATCACGGTTGGTGGTCGCCACCACGCGAATATCGAGAGTGATCGGCTTGCGCGCCCCCACCCGCTCCACTTCCCGCTCCTGCAACACCCGCAGCAGCTTGGCTTGCAGGCCCAGAGGCATTTCGGAAATTTCATCCAGCAGAATGGTGCCGCCATCCGCCTGTTCGAACTTGCCGGCCTGGGCGGCGATGGCGCCGGTGAACGAGCCTTTTTCGTGACCGAACAAAGTGGCTTCGAGCATGTTGTCCGGAATCGCCGCACAGTTGATCGCAATGAACGGCTGACTGGCGCGATGGGATTGCTGGTGGATGTAGCGTGCCAGCACTTCCTTGCCAGTGCCGGACTCGCCGGAAATCAGCACGGTGGAATCACTGCGTGCGACCCGCGCCGCCAGTTCCAGCAATTGAGCACTGGCAGGTTCGACTGCGACCGGCCCTTCGGCATCACTGGTGCCGAGACTGCCCAAGGCATGACGCGCCACCAGATCCAGCAGAGCCTTGGGCTCGAACGGTTTGACCAAATAATCCGCCGCACCCTGGCGCATCGCATCGACCGCGCGCTCGACCGCGCCATGAGCGGTCATCAGCAGCACCGGCAACTGTGGTTGCCGCGCGCGCAACAGCCCGAGCAATTGATGGCCGTCCATGCCCGGCATGTTGACGTCGCTGACCACCAGACTGAACGCTTCGCGCTCCACGGCCTTCAGCGCCTCTTCGGCCGAACCCACCGCGTGATAGTCGTGACCGGCCAGCAACAGGGTATCGGCCAGCGCCTCGCGCAACGAGCGATCATCCTCGACCAGCAGAACCTTGATGCCCATGACCCTCACTCAACTCCCTGTACAGCGGAAAACAACGGCAGGATGACCTGCGCGCACGTACCGCGCCCGACCCGCGAACGCAGCTGCAATTCTCCCTGATGCGCACGCGCCACGGCCTTGACCACGGTCAGGCCCAGGCCGGTCCCGGTAACCTTGGTGGTGAAAAACGGCTCGCCCAGCCGCGCCAGCACTGCTGCATCAATACCGCTGCCGCTGTCACTGACGCACAAACGCAGGGTGTTGTCGCGGGTATAACAATGCACCTTCAGACGCACCTCACCGGCACTCGCCTGAATCGCGTTTTCAATCAGATTGAGCAGCGCCCCGACCAGCGTGTCGCGATTGCACAGCAACTCACCGGCATGGCTGTCGCACTGCCAGCGGATCGGCAGATCCTGCACGTGGGTCAGCGCCGCGGCCTGCAACGACTGCATCAAGGCATTCGGCGTGACACGGTCGGTCAGCGGCAACTCACCGCGGGCAAACACCAGCATGTCACGCACCTGATGCTCCAGCTCATGCAGGCGCTCCTTGAGGCGCCCGGCAAAACGCTGCTGGGTGGCGACCGGCAATTCCTGCTCGGTCAAATGGCTGGCGTACAGCAATGCGGCGGACAACGGCGTGCGGATCTGATGCGCCAGCGACGCGACCATCCGCCCCAGGGACGACAGGCGCTCGTGGCGCGCCAGTTGATCCTGCAGGTGACGGGTTTCAGTCAGGTCGTTGAGCAGCACCAACTGTCCTGGCTCGGCATCCAGCGAGCGAGTGGCAATCGACAGGCGTCGACCGTTTTTCAGGGAAATTTCGTGACCGTCGTCTTCACGGGGCGCGAAGCAACGGGCGATGACATGGCGCCACAGCTCGCCTTCCAACGGCAGGCCGAGCAATTCGATGGCGGCAGGATTGGCCTCGCACACAATGCCGTGACCGTCGATGACGATGACGCCACCGGGCAACAGATCGAGGAGGTTTTGCAGACGGTTGGCCAGGCGTTCTTTTTCCGCCAGTTCCTGCATGCGCTGGGCGCTGACCACGGCCAGCTCGCCCTTGAGCTCGGTGACCCGGGCTTCGAGCATGCTGTAGGAGTCGGTCAACTGGCTGGACATCTGGTTGAACAGGGCGAACGCCTGCTCAAGCCCCTGGCGGCTCGCCTGCTCTACGGACGGCAGTTGCCCCGAGGACTCGGGAACAGAAGACATCTGGGAGGCTTGGGGCATTGTGCTCTCTCGCTTGGCTGACCGTCAGTTAAACGGAACGTTGCGAGGGACGTAGCAATACCCGTGCCTAAAAAAAACCGCTTATAAATGAAGCGGTTGAAAAACAGGCGTCAATCATCCGCCTGTTCATCTCCTTCACGGCGGCTCATGCCGTACTTGCGCATCTTCTCCACCAGCGTGGTGCGGCGAATACGCAGGCGTTCGGCGGCACGGGCCACGATGCCGTTGGCGTCGTCCAGCGCCTGCTGGATCAGCCCCTGCTCCAGACCACCGAGGTAGTCCTTCAGATCGAGACCTTCCGGCGGCAGCATGGCGTTGGCGGTGAAGTCCGGCGTGTGGCCGTTGATCGCCACGCGCTCTTCCAGATCGCTGCGCAGGCTGTCGACCATTTGCTCGTCTTCGTCGTCGACGTAGCGGAATTTCTTCGGCAACTCGACCACGCCGATCACCCCGTACGGATGCATGATCGCCATGCGCTCCACCAGGTTGGCCAGCTCGCGGACGTTACCCGGCCAGCCGTGGCGGCACAGAGACATGATCGCAGCAGAGTTGAAGCGGATCGAACCGCGCTTCTCGTGCTCCATGCGCGAGATCAGTTCGTTCATCAGCAGCGGAATGTCTTCGACGCGCTCACGCAGCGGTGCCATCTCGATCGGGAACACGTTCAGGCGATAGTAGAGGTCTTCGCGGAAGGTGCCGATCTCGATCATGCTTTCGAGGTTCTTGTGGGTCGCGGCAATGATCCGTACATCGACGCTCTGGGTCTTGTTGCTGCCCACGCGCTCGAAGGTGCGTTCCTGCAGTACACGCAGCAGCTTGACCTGCATCGGCAGCGGCATGTCGCCAATTTCATCGAGAAACAGCGTACCGCCGTTGGCCAGTTCGAAGCGGCCGGCACGGCTGGTGATCGCGCCGGTGAAGGCGCCCTTCTCGTGACCGAACAGTTCGCTTTCCAGCAATTCGGCCGGGATCGCCCCGCAATTGACCGGCACGAATGGCGCGTCGCGGCGCTTGGAATGGTAATGCAGGTTGCGCGCAACCACTTCCTTGCCGGTCCCGGACTCGCCGAGGATCAGGACGCTGGCATCGGTGTCGGCCACTTGCTGCATCATCTGGCGCACGTGCTGGATCGCGCGGCTGGTGCCGACGAGGCTGCGGAACAGGTTGGGTTCGCGATGCCGGCCGCGTTCGCGGGCCTGGTCGTACATTTCGCGATAGACCTGGGCACGGTGCAGGGAATCCAGCAGTTTGCTGTAGCTCGGCGGCATTTCGAGGGTCGAAAGCACCCGGCGGCGCTGATCTTCGGGCAGGTCCACCGAAGAATTATCGCCCATCAGCAAAACAGGAAGGAACTCATCCCAGGTTGAGAGTGTCTTTAACAGGCCCAAAAGCGCACCAGGAGCATTGACCGTCCCGATCAGTACGCAAATGACCTCACGACTAGACGACAAAGAGCCGACTGCCTGCTGCCAGTCATGGCTTCCGCAGGGTAAATTTTCTTCGCCAAGAAAATTTAAGATCACCGCCAGGTCGCGGCGGCGGACGCTATCGTCATCGATCAGCAGAATTTTGGTTTCACGCCACATGCAATAGCAACTTCCCTAGTCAACTCAATGCCCAAAATGAGGGGCAAGCGAGACGCTTGCAGGACACCTTGTGCCTGTAGACGCCTGAAATCTGAAAACAGCCACTAGTTAAGTCAAAAAACCGTGCACAGTCAAATTTATGGCGCACATGTCTGGATTAACTGAGGGTTAACTAACCAAACAGATGGTAAACCTTTGCCGCATTCTGCGCTTGGGTGATCTGCGACATCTCGTCGACTATCGCCTGACGCTCACCCATCGCCACTTCAAGCAGTTGCTTGTAGACATGCAGCAACTCTTCAAGGTTATCGCGCAACGCGACCTCGTCCACCGAGGCTTCACTCAAGACATCTTCCATGCAGGAACGGCAATCCAGATCCAGTTGACCGATCGCCTCCCAGTTTCGCTCGGCCAGGGCTCCGACCAAGGCTACTCGGGTTTCTTCAATTCGCTGCAAAACAAGACTCATGGTGATCTCCTCAGAACTGCGGAGCGGGCGCAGGTGCGATCGCATCCCAGCCTTCCTTGACGGTGCTCAGCAAGCCGGCAACCTCATCAAGAATGCGCGGATCGCTGCTGATGTTCGCCTCGGCGAGGCGCTTCATCATGTAGATATACAGACCGTCCAGATCAGCCAGCGTATCGGCGCAGTTTTCCAGATCCAAACCTTCACGCAGTCCGCTGACGATGCCGATGGCCTTGCTGATCGACGTGCACTTGGCAGGAATGTCCTTGCGCTCGATCGCACCCTTGGCCTGGGCGATGCGGTCCAGGCCGCCTTCCATCAGCATTTGCACCAGGCGATGCGGGCTCGCTTCAGATGTCTGAGCGTGGGCACCTACTTTCTGGTATTGCCGAAGGGCTAACATCGGATTCATGTTCTACCTCATTTGCCACAATGACTCGTATGAACAGTGTATCGCCAGCGAGTCGAAAAACTTTAGACCACAAGACAAAAACCCGGCACACGCTCGAAAGCGTAGCCGGGTTTTTGTCGCTCTTGCATGTTACTTCGCGGATTGCTGAGCGTTGAGCGAGGCGAAGAACGATGTGATGTTGCTCGCCGTAGACTTCATCTGACCCACCAGCAAGTCCATGGCGTTGTATTTTGCAGTCAACGTCTTGGTCAGGTTGGCAACACGCAGATCGAGCGCCAGTTGCTGACTGGTCAGGCTCCTGGTGTTGTTGTTCAGGATGGCCATGCGCTGATCAAGCAAGCCTGTGGCGGTAGGGAGACTGCCGGCAGGAGGCTTCAGATACGGATCCACCGCCTTGCTCATGCGCGCCAAAAGACCGTTGGTGTCGGTGGTCCCCGTAAACATCTGCTGGACCTGACCGGTCATGCCCGGCGTGGACATGGTCTTGTTGAATGCAACAGTGTCAAATGTCAGGTTACCGGTGAGCTTGTCGGTCATCACCCCCAATTGCGACAAGTAGGCCATCGGACCGCTGCCGGTTCCGCTCGGCATGGTCAACTGGCTACGGATATCGGCAATCAGCGAACGCGGCAGGGAGTCACCGGTAAAAGCCGCTTGAACAGTCAGCTTGCCATCTTCGTCCGGCGTCGCCTTGGACAGACTGTCGATGGTGGTCTTCAGCGTGTTGTAGGCATCAACGAAAGCCTGGACAGACGTCTGCAGACCTTTGGTGTTGGCGTCGACACTCACCACAACAGGCGTGCCTGGCGGATTCGGGACAGTCAGCAGGTTCATCGACAAGCCACTGATGGCGCCGGTCACCGTGTTGCTCTTGCTGGTCACTGTCAGCCCGTCGATGGTCAGCGACGCATCTTTGGCGAGCCCGTTGACCGCTCCGGAATCACCCGCCGCCGGAGTGGCACCCATCGTTTGGGTGCCATCGATTTCCAGACCGGCAATGCCGCTGACGCTCAAGTCAGAGCCTGCGCCCGTCTTGCTCGAACTGATCACCAGACGTGAAGCACCGGTGCTGTCCGTCACAATGTTGGCGGAAATACCATTGACACCCTGAGCCGTGTTGATGGCATCACGAGTACTCTGCAGGGTCGCGTTGGCCGGAATCGTGACATTGTAATCAGTGCCATTCTGACTGATTTTCAGGGTACCACTCGGAATGGCACTGGCCGCACCGCCGGCAAAGGACGCACTGGCCACTTTCGAGCCGGTAGCCAGGTTATTCACAACAACACTGTAAGTACCCGAGACCGCGGTGTTATCTGAAGTAGCGCCCAGAACAGTCGGGGTACTCGAGGTCGCCGTATAACCGGCAAACGCTGGGTTGGTCTTGCTGCCAAGGTTCGTCATCGCTGTCTGGAATGCGGTCAATGCACTCTTCAACGTGCCGACACCGGAAATCTTCAGCGTGTTGGTCTTGGTCGCGGTATCGATCTGCGTCTGCTTCGGCGACTTGTCGGCGTTGACCAACGCAGTAACGATTGCACCGATGTCCAGGCCGGAACCCAGGCCCGAACCCGGTAAAATTGGACTTGCCATGTGCATCTCCCTTGGGTTGTTGCCAGTCTTTTGACCACTACCTGCGCCTAAAGAACTTCAAACACTATTCATGCCAGCTATCAGACTTTGGCGTCGAACAACACGTGACTCGCGTTGGCCAGACTATCTGCCAGCTTGAGCGCTTCTGCGGAAGGGATCTGTCGTACGACCTCGCCCGTCTCGCTTGCAATCACCTTGACGATGACCTTTCCGGAGTGCTCGTCGATCGAGAATTCCAGATTGCGCTTGATCGACTGAACGAACTTCTCGATCTCCTGCACCGCCAGCTTCAGCTTGGTTTCATCTGCTTCCTGGCTCTTTTTCGAGGCGGGAACAGCATCAACGGTCAGAGGCTTGGTCTCCGACGGCTTGTCGGTGACGGTATTGGCTGGCTTGGGAGCCGGATAAGACACGTTAAGCTTGACGCTCATGTCCATGCTCATCACCTCATAACGTAAAAAGCGAGAGAGCACGCAAGCGCACTCCCCCGCTAAAACTCATTCCGAAATTACTGAAGCAGCTTCAGTACAGCGGAAGGCAGTTGGTTGGCTTGAGCCAGAACAGAGGTCGAAGCCTGTTGCAGGGTTTGCTGTTTGGTCAGGTTAGCAGTCTCTGCGGCGAAGTCGGTATCTTGTACGCGACCTTGTGCAGCAGTGGTGTTCTCAGTGATGTTCTGCAGGTTGGAGATGGTGCTGGTCAGACGGTTTTGCGAAGCACCCAGGCTGGCACGAGTTGCACCGATGGCAGCGATAGCGGCGTCGATTGCGGTGATCGCGTTGTCGATGTTCTGCGAAGCAGAACCAGCACCAGTACCCGAAGTACCGGTCAGAACTACAGTGCCGCTACCTACGGACAGGCTGACGGCGTCGAACTTGGAGCTCAGTACCAGGTCGATGTGGTTAGCCGAACCGGTGTTTGCGCCCACTTGCAGGGTCACAGTACCAGCCGAACCGTCCAGCAGGTTTTTGCCGTTCAGGTTGGTAGCAGCCGAGATACGGGTGATCTCGTCGGACATCTGAGCGAATTCAGCGTTGGTAGCGGTCTGGTCAGCAGTGCCGTTGGTACCGTTACGTGCTTTAACAGCCAGTTCACGCATACGCTGCAGAATGTCGGTCGAAGCCTGCAGAGCGCCTTCAGCGGTCTGAGCAACGGAGATACCGTCGTTGGCGTTCTGGATGGCCTGGGTGTTACCGCGGATCTGGGAAGACATACGGTTGGAGATCTGCAGGCCAGCGGCGTCGTCTTTAGCGCTGTTGATTTTCAGGCCGGAAGACAGGCGCTGCATCGAAGTCGACAGAGCGTCGGAAGCGCGGTTCAGGTTTTTCTGAACGTTCAACGACGTGGTGTTGGTGTTTACTGTTAAAGCCATGACGAATTCCTCGTTGGTTGGGTACTGCGGCTTCCGGCCCTGGCAACCGCCGGGTATGGCCTAGAGAACCTTCGTAATAGTTATCGTCGGGTTTGCAGGTTGCTTGAGGGCTTTTTTGAAAAAATTTGCCATCACCCTGCCACCCCCTAGAAAACAAAGACTTAGCAGCACTTTCCCTTCGAAAAAATGACGTCATAAAACCGTCCGTGGCGCAAACCCGCGGGCCAGCGCCTTCGACCTTCTTCAGGTGGACGGTTCTTCCAGCAACTGGATCAACTCGTACTCCATGAAATCGGCAAGCCCCAACCAGTCCTGACGCTCCTGGCACTCGAGCATTTGCGTGAGCAACTGCGCCCAGACTTGCTGCGTCTGCGCGCCGGCCAACAGCAATGACTGCTGCGCGCCCTCGAACACATCGACCATGGTCAATGCCGCCTCGACATCGCGCCCCAGGCGGAACAGCCCGGCGCACTGGTGGCATTCGTCTACCCAGCGTTGCAGCGCACTCATTGCACGAACTCCTGATTGAAACCCGTCCCGGCAATCTGCGCACCCGCCCGGCTGCTGTTGAAAAACGCCACGTGCGGCTGACTGGCGATGTATCGCTCCAGCACACAGAGATAACCGCGAAAATTGAGCTGGGTACTGACGCGCTGACCATGCCCGTCACGCACCCAGTGCCGCGCCTGATTCACCGACGGCCCCAGGTCACCATCACTCCAGCCGGCATGGGTCTTGTTCATCGGAAAGGCAAAATCGGCGCCGAACAGGGTGATGCGTGCGGCGCCCATCTTCACCGCCAGATCCACGGCCGGGTGAATCACGCTGCCGCCCATATGCAACAGCGCCCGCGGGTACTGTTCACGCAATGCCGCATAGACCGGGCTGGCCGAGTAACCGCCATAACGCTTGCCCTTCCAGGCCCTGAGTACCTCAGGATCACTCATGGGCAGGTACACCAGCGGGATGCCGTCGGACGCCTCGGAAGGCAAATGCCGAAAGCTGATGCGCTGATCGATGCTCACCACATAGTCGGGTACGACCCCGTGCTCGCGCAGCGGTCGGTACGCGGTGTCGACACAAATGAACAAAGGACGCTCGACCCGCGCGCGGATCGCCGCCAGACGTTCGAAATGCTGTTCCAGCGTCGGCCCGGTGCCGATCACATAGATCTCCCGACCGGCACAGGTGCCGAACAAGGTCGCCACATCATCATCGGCGAGCAACACAGGCAAGCAGTCGCGCAGACGCTGTTGAATGAACGGTGACTGCGGATCGAATTCACGATTGTTGAAGCTCAGGTGCACTTCGCTGACCAGCCGATCACGAATCTTCGCGTTGAAGTCATCGGCCAGCAGCATCTCGGCGGGCAAGGCGAAAAACGGCGTGCAGATGTCGGACAGGTCGCCGGCGTAGAGCAATTCAACTCGCGGATCCTGCAGCCACTCGCGCTGATCGATCAATTGCAGCACCAGGGCGAACAGCGCGCCGTTGAGGATGTGCACATACAAGCGCTCAAGCCCGGTGCGCTCCAGCAGCACCGTGGGCAAGTCCCCAAGGCCGGTGCCGTAGACATGCAGTTGCGGCTTGTCCGCCGGCAGGCTGGCAGCCTGAATCTGCGCCTCGCGGACACGGTCATGCCGGCTGGTGAGCTGAATGCCGCCAATGCTCAGCGTCGAGCCCAGCCCCTGCGTCAGCTCAGCCTCGATCGCCGAACTGTCTTCGTTCAGCAATCGTGCGAACAGCGCTGGCCAGCGTTGCTCGATGACTTCAGCGTTGGCCTGGAAAAACTCACTCATGGCGCCTCGCGCTCCCTTCAGGCAAAAAAATAGCGTTCAAGGTTAACCCTTGAACGCTATTTTTGTATCCGTCGTTCTTGCCAGGTTCAAGGACGATAAATAATCGCTGAACCCCACGACAGACCGACGCCGAAACCACTGATCGCGATGCGGCTCCAGTCGGAATCCATCACGTGTTTTTCCAGCAGCAAAGGCACACTGGACGACACGGTATTACCGGTCTCGACCATGTCCTTGATGAACTTCTCCGGCTCGCCTTCGAAGCGCCGCGCCACGGCGTCGACAATCGCCGCACTGCCCTGGTGGATGCAGAAGGCATCGATGTCATCGGCCTTCAGGCCGGAATCGTCGAGCAGTTCGTGCAAGTGCGCCGGCACTTTGAGCAGCGCGAAGTTGAACACCTGACGGCCGTTCATGAAGAACACGCCATCGGTCACTTTCAAGTGCGGTGCGCCGGAACCGTCGGTGCCAAACTTGGCCTTGCCCAGCGCCCAGGTCGGGTCTTCACCCATCCAGGTGGCGGTGGCGGCATCGCCGAACAGCATGGTGGTGTTGCGGTCTTCCGGATCGACGATCTTCGAATACGGATCAGCAGTGATCAGCAGACCGTTCTTCAGACCGGCGGCTTCCATGAAGCCTTTGATCGCGTAAATGCCGTAGACGTAGCCGGAACAACCCAGGGAAATGTCGAACGCCGCGACATGGGTCGGCAGGCCGAGTTTGTCCTGGACGATGGCCGCGGTGTGCGGCAGGCCTTCTTCATCACCGTTCTGGGTGACGACGATCAGCGCATCGATGGATTCACGTTTCAGTTCAGGGTTGTTGGCAAACAGCGCATTGGCCGCTTCAACGCACAGATCGGAGGTTTCCTGTTCCGCGTCTTTGCGTGGGAGGAAGGCCGAACCGATCTTGCCGAGGATGAATTCTTCATCCTTCTCGAATTTTGCACCTTGTGCGTAATTGTCCACGCCGGCTACAGGAACGTAGCTCGCAATGCTTTTTATGCCAATCATTACGGCTTCCCAATAATAAACAGCCCAATACCACCGCTCGCAAGGATTCGAGGGGCGCCGACAAACAGAAAACGGCCGCCACAACGGGCAGCCACGGGGAGCGCAAAGGGCTATCACTGGAACCGAAAACGGGCCAGGCGCCATCTCCCCGGTCATTACAATACAGTGAAGATGCGCGTTATGACTCGCAGGTCACGCTATTTTGCCGAATCGGTGACAGATCGGGTCATTCGACCAATGACCAGTCCAGCGGCGTACCGCGTTTGATCGGCTGGCGCGCATGGCGCCCGAGGACCGCATCGGTGTGCTTGGGCGGCAGACCGAGACCGGGACGAATGGCGCGCACATTGGCCGCCGTGAAAGGTTCACCGGCCGCCATATCGGCCGTGACGTACAGCGACCGGCGGTAGACCAGCGACTTTTTCTCGGCCTCGGTCACCCCGTAATGCACCTGGCCCATGGCCTGCCAGGCGCGCTCGGTCTCGACCACCAGGCTGGCCAGTTCCGCCGGTTCCAGCGAGAAACTGGCGTCCACCCCACCGGCTGAACGGTCGAGGGTGAAGTGTTTTTCCACCACCGTCGCGCCCAGCGCCACCGCTGCCACCGACACGCCGACCCCCATCGAATGATCTGACAGACCGACCTCACAGCCGAACAACTCGCGCAGATGCGGGATCGTGCGCACGTTGCTGTTGATCGGGGTCGCCGGGTAGGTGCTGGTGCATTTGAGCAGCACCAGATCCTTGCAGCCGGCTTCGCGGGCAGCGCGCACGGTTTCGTCGAGTTCGGCGAGGCTGGCCATGCCGGTGGAAATGATCAGCGGTTTGCCAGTCGCTGCGACACGCCGGATCAACGGCAGATCGGTGTTTTCGAAACTGGCGATCTTGTAGGCCGGCACATCGAGGCTTTCGAGAAAGTCCACGGCGCTGTCGTCAAACGGCGTCGAAAACGCGAGCATGCCCAGCTCCCTGGCCCGGGCGAAGATCGGCGCATGCCATTCCCAGGGCGTGTGGGCCTTTTCATACAGGTCGTAGAGCGAGGTGCCCGCCCACAGACTGTTCGGATCCTTGATGAAGAACTCGCCTTGCGCCAGATCCAGGGTCATGGTTTCGGCGGTGTAGGTTTGCAGCTTCAGGGCGTGCGCACCGGCCTTTGCTGCCGCTTCGACAATCTGCAGGGCTACGTCCAGCGACTGGTTATGGTTGCCGCTCATTTCCGCGATGATGAACGGCGGCGCATCGGCACCGATCTGACGGTTGCCGATCTTGAAACTGCTCATTGACGGGATTCCTTCAAAACCTTGGTGAACGCGCAGGCACTCTGAGTGAACCCGGCGTCACGAAAAACATTCATCGAGGGCCGATTGGCCGGCAACACCTGAGCGGTGATGGCGGTCATTTGCGGCCAGTGCGCCGCCACAAAGGCTTCACCCTGCGCCAGCAGCGCCCTGCCCCAGCCGAGGCCGAAACGCCCCTCAAGCAGATACAGCGAAACCTCCGCCTCAAAGCCGCGCAAATCGTAGCGCAGGACACCGACCGGGCCGTCATCCGCCTCGGCCACCAGCAGCAACCGCTGAGGATTGCGCAGGCTCGCGCCCAACCAGTTCACATGCTGCGTCCAATCAATCGTCCCACTGTCCAGCGACCAGCGGCGCACCGTCTCGGCATTGCGGCCATCGAACAGCAACTGCGCGTCATCCGGCGTCGCCGGACGCAACTTGAGCACCGCGCCGGCCAGTGCCGCCGCCACCCGCAGCGCACCGCGTCCATCGACCAGTTGCCGCGAACGCTCGGCCAGGCTCTGGCGCAGATAAAAATTGCCCACGACAAAGCCGATGGCATCGCGCAGTTGCTCGACGCTGACCTGCTCCCGCGCGCCCATGAACACATGCGCCCCGGCCGCCGCCATCACCTCACCGTTGGCCTGCTGATTGTTCGACACCGCGATGCAGATCGTCGGCAGGCCCAGGGCCGCGCGCTCCCAACTGGTGCCGCCGCCGGCGCCGATAAACAGGTCGGCCTCGGTCATGCGCCGATGAAAATCGCTGACGAAACTGTGCAGGCGCCAGTGCGGCCGCGCTTCGGCCAGCGCCTGCATCTCTGCCCAGGCCGGGTTGTCGGCGCCGGCGACAAAATCCACTTCAAGCGCCGAAAAATCCGCCAGCGCCAGCATCGCGTGATGAGTCTGGCGCGCCGCATCGAAGCCGCCGAAATTCACCAGCACCCGGCGCGCCACCGGCTTGATGTCGATGGCCGGGCCACTGAACTCTTCGCGCAGCATGGCGAAGCGCGGGCCGAGCAGTGTTCGGCAACCGGCCGGCAGCAGCGGCTGATAGTTTTCGCTGAGCCCGGAGAGGTTCTGATTGAGCAGCAGGTCCACGCTGTAACGGCGGGTCCCCAGATCGTCGACGGCGGCGATCCGTGGGGCGAAGCGACGAGCTGCGGTCTGCCAGTGATGGTCGAGGCCGTAGTGATCGGCGATGACCCAGTCAAATCCGGGCTGCCCTTCCAGCTGCGCCGCCAGTGCATCGATATCCGCCTGCCACGGCAGCATCGATTCGATGGCCTGCTCCGGGTCTTCACCGGCATAGCGCTCCGGCAACGCGAAGGTCTCGAAGCCTTCGCTCTGCAACGCCTCGAGCCGATGGCCGGGTAGACGACGACAGGCGAACGCGACATGACTGCCTTGCGTGCGCAACACCCGCGCCAGCGTCAGGCACCGGGCGATATGGCCGCTGCCGATGGTCGGTGAGGCGTCGGCGCGGATCAGCACTCTCATTGCAGTTCTCCGCCGGCCTTGAGTGCCGCGTAAAGGTACTCGGCACGCTTCCAGTCTTCGACGGTATCGATGTCCTGCACCAGATACCGGGGCAGGATCACCGGCAGACTGACCGGCGAATACAGCACCTCGCCACCCAGCCAGGCCTCACTACGACCCCAATAGAACTGGCCGGCATCCTGAAAGGCAGCCGGCAGATCCTGCGAACGGGTATTGCGAAATTCGGGGTACAACGCCGTCAGGCCGCCCTGCCCGTCGAGGGTCAAGGCGCGCTGCACCGGAAAGCCGAAATCGGTGACCGAAAAAGCAAAGGACTTGTCCGGGTGTCGCTTCAGCAATTCAAAGCCCTGACGCAGAAACCGCGCCTGCAACAGCGGCGCCGTGGCGTACACACAGCAGGCGTATTCGAAGGCCGGCAGTTGCTGCAAGGCATGCACGATCACCGCCGCGGTGCCGGTGAAATCATCGGCCAGTTCCGCCGGACGTATGAACGGCACGTGAGCACCGTTGGCTCGCGCCACGTCTGCGATCTCTGCGTCGTCGGTGCTGACCACCACTTGCTCGAACAACCCGGAATCGAGGGCCGTGCGAATCGAACGGACAATCATCGGCACACCGTCGAACGGCGCAAGATTCTTGCGCGGGATGCGTTTGCTGCCCCCGCGGGCCGGGATGATTGCGACGTTGTTCAAGGACGTTTTTCCGGCAGGATCACCCATTACCATTTCCATCCACCGCCGCGACAATCATTCAGTCAACCGACGCAATTGCTCGACCACGTAATCCTGCTGCTGATCGCTCAGCAACGGGAACAGCGGCAGGCTGATCGCTTCGGCGTAATAGCGTTCGGCTTCGGGGAAGTCACCCTCGGCGAAACCCAGGTCACGATAGTACGGCTGCAAATGCAGCGGAATGTAGTGCAGGTTCACGCCGACGCCGGCGGCACGCAAGCCTTCGAACACCTGACGGTGGCTGAGGCTGATACGCTCGGTCTGCAAACGCACCACATAAAGATGCCAGGCCGATTCGGCCTCCGGCTGGAGGCTCGGCACGGTGACCGGCAAGTACGCCAGCAGACGGTCGTAACGCGCCGCCAGCGCCCGGCGCCGGGCAATGAATTCGTCCAGTTTGCCCAGCTGCGACAGGCCCAGTGCGGCTTGCAGATCGGTGATCCGGTAATTGAACCCCAGCTCGACCTGCTGGTAATACCAAGGGCCGTGGCTGGGTTCGGTCATCTGCTGCGGATCGCGGGTCATGCCGTGGCTGCGCAGGCGTTGCAGACGCTCGGCCAGTTCCGGGCGATTGGTCAGCACCATGCCGCCTTCGCCGCTGGTGATGATCTTCACCGGATGAAAGCTGAACACGGTCATCGCGGCAAATTCACCGCAGCCCACCGGACGCCCGGCATAGCTTGCGCCAACCGCGTGGGAAGCGTCTTCGATCACCGTGAAGTTGTAGCGCTCGGCCAGTTCGGCAATCCGCCGCATGTCGCAGCTCTGCCCGGAGAACGCCACCGCCACCAGCACTTTGGGCAGCGTGCCGTCGCGTTCGGCCGCATCGAGTTTGCTCGCCAGAACCTCGGCATCGAGGTTCCAGGTCAGCGGATCGATGTCCACAAAGTCGACGTCGGCACCGCAATAACGGCCGCAGTTGGCCGACGCGAGAAAGGTGTTGGGCGTGGTCCACAAACGGTCACCCGCTCCGAGCCCTGCCGCCAGACAGGCAATGTGCAGCGCCGCCGTGGCGTTGCACACCGCCACGGCGAAATCAGCCTGGCAACGCTCGGCCATCGCCTGCTCGAAACGTTCGATGGTCGGCCCCTGGGTCAACCAGTCGGACTGCAACACCTCGACGACCGCGTCGATGTCCGCCTGGTCGAGGCTCTGCCGACCGTACGGAATCATACCGACAGCTTCGCGTGCAGTTCGGCGATCTGCCCCACCGAGAGGAAGTGCGGGTTGGTGTCGGAGCGGTATTCGAAGTCTTCGCCGACCGGCACGCCACGCTCACCGAGTTTGTCCTCGGCAAAATCCACATCGACGCTGGTGAAGCGAATCGACGGCTGGATCGTGTAGTGATCGGCAAACTCCAGAGTCATCCGCGCATCGTCCAGCGGCACCATCAACTCGTGCAGTTTCTCGCCGGGACGGATGCCGACGTTCTTGTGCGGCAGGTGCTCGGCCATTCCCCGCGCGAGATCGACCACACGGATAGACGGAATCTTCGGCACGAACACTTCGCCGCCGTGCATCCGCGCAAAGCTGTCGAGTACGAATTGCACGCCGTGATCGAGGGTGATCCAGAAGCGGGTCATGCGCTCGTCGGTGATCGGCAGCTCTGTCGCGCCGTCAGCGATCAGCTTGCTGAAGAACGGCACGACCGAGCCGCGCGAACCGGCGACATTGCCGTAGCGCACCACGGCAAAACGCGTTTGTTGCTCACCGGCAATGTTGTTGGCCGCGACGAACAACTTGTCCGACAGCAACTTGGTCGCGCCGTACAGATTGATCGGGCTTGCGGCCTTGTCGGTGGACAGCGCGACGACTTTCTTCACCCCGTTGTCGATGGCGGCGGCGATGATATTTTCCGCGCCGTTGACGTTGGTGCGGATGCATTCGGTCGGGTTGTATTCCGCCGCCGGCACCTGCTTCAACGCAGCGGCATGCACCACGTAATCGATGCCGCGCATGGCCTGGCGCAGGCGATCGGCGTCGCGCACGTCACCGAGGAAGTAACGCATGCACGGCGCGTTGAACGTCTGCTGCATTTCGTATTGCTTGAGCTCATCCCGGGAGAACACCACCACGCGCTTGGGCTGGTATTGCTCGAGCAGGCGCGCGATGAACGTGCGCCCGAACGAGCCGGTGCCGCCGGAGATGAAAATCGATTTGCCGTTGAACATGTCTTGAGTCCTGTTCCTTGTGCGCCAGACCTAGGCGATCAGTTGCGCCCAATTCAGCGAAGCGCTGTCGTTCAGCACAAAGCCTTTGCCAGTCAGACTCAGGTTCGCGTTGTACGCCTGATCCCGGGCGAACGCCGCCGCCCATTTTTCCTGCAGCGCAGTCAGTGCCTGGCTGGTCTGTGCGATATCGCCCTGATGGATGACTTGCACCGATGGCGTCCAGACAGTCAGGTAGCCGGCCTCGCCGGCCCTCAGGCACAGATCGACATCGCTAAAGCCGGCAGCGAACGTGCTGTCGTCCAGACCGCCCAGCGCCTCGAACAGCTCTTTGCGTACCATCAGGCATATGTCGGAAACCGCCGAGT
This sequence comes from Pseudomonas sputi, assembly GCF_021603585.1. Lineage (GTDB taxonomy): Bacteria > Pseudomonadota > Gammaproteobacteria > Pseudomonadales > Pseudomonadaceae > Aquipseudomonas > Aquipseudomonas sputi. The sequence goes on from NZ_BQHI01000016.1 coordinate 50,650, forward strand.
AGTTCTGGTCCACGGACAACCGATACAAATAGCCTTCGGCGTCGTGTTTCTCGCCGATGAATGCAGAGCCGACACCACCGTTCATGCCCAGGATCAGGCCAGCCTGGCTGACCTTGCCGTCGCGGTTGACCAGTTTGGGGCCGACCACACCGATTTCCGGGCGTAGCGCATGGTTGAGCAGCGAGTCGAGCCAGTTCGGATTGACCACTTCCGCATCCGCTGCCAACAGCACCAGAAACTCGCCTTGAGCCTGCTGGCTGGCCGCGTTGCACAGCGCAGCCGTGCTGAGCGATTGATCGGCGCGTAGCACGCTGACTTTCGGGTGCTGATAAGTCCCGAGCCAGTCATTGACCTCGGCCGATTGCGAAGCCGTGGTTGCAATCAGGATTTCGTACTTGTGATAGCGGGTGCGCAGCTGCACACCTTCCAGGCAGCGTTGCAGCGCAGACAGATCGTCCCCGGCCGGGATAACGATCGAAACCAGAGGGCGATCACTATGGTGATAATCGATCTGGTAGACCCCCGGCACCGCCGACGTGACCTTGGCCTTGTAACCGCGATTGCCCAGATGACGCAGCAATGCCAGACGCTCATGCGCATTCTCTTGCAGCTCCGGTGCCTGAGTGATCAGCAGCGGTTCATCGAGGTGCGCCAGACTGTTCAGGCCACCCTGCTCAATGATGCGCAGCAGCAGATCGAACTCCAGCGCCTTGCTGAAATCGGCACGGTAGCCGTCAACGTTCAGCAAAACTTCGCGACGGATCAGCCAATGCCGCGCCATCAACCCCGGCAGGCTCAGCAACAGGTCGAGATTGAAGCCCGGACGGAACACGTCCATCAGCGCCCCGTTTTCCCGCCGCTGTATCTCGTCCGTGGAAACGGCGCTGATACCGCCGGCATTCATCAGCTCCAGGCTGGCGCGCAACAGGCCGCCGGCGGTGAACTCATCCCCTGCCTCAGCCAGCAGCAACCAGTCGCAAGGCGACTGACGAGCACTCTGATTGAGTTTGTCGACGAGATTGTCAGGCGTCACGCGGACAAAGTGCAGGGTGTTCTGCGCAGTGGTCGCCACCGGTGCTTCACCGGTGGTGAACACGACAATGCGGAACGCCTTGCATTGACCCTCGAGCAGACTGTCGAGACTGACCTGCAACTTGTCGATATCGTTATCCATATCCAGCAGGAAGATGCCGAACTGCGGGCCACCACCGTTGACGGCCAGGTGCTCGGCAATCGACGCGATCTGCCCGGCATCGGCCTGACGCGACTCCAGCCACTTGAGCAGACGGCCGGACTGCATCTTGTCGAATACCGAGTGGTGATCGGCAACGGTCAGCGTTTCCAGGCGTGCGATCCAGTCACGCATCTTCTGCGCTTCTTCATGCTCGCCAGCCAGTTCCAGTTGCGCGGCCAGGCGTTTGGCGACCGTGCGGTTGAACGCATTGAGGTCATGGGCCTGCCACAGACGGTCGAGCACACTTTCAGGGGTGTCGTTGTTGCGCGCCTGGATCAGATGCGCCTGACGGGTCCACACCCCTTCCAGACCTTCGAGTTGAATACGCCCCGCCGGCATTGCGTGCAGCATGAATTCAAACTGTTCGAGGCGATCGAAGAACTCCTTGTTGTAGAACGGCATTTCGACATACTGCAGAGGTCCGAAACGGCGATCCGGATGTTTGAGCTCCTGGTTCCAGGTGGACTGGATGATCAGCTCGGCCGTCAGGGCCCGATTGGTTTGAAGGCTGTCGACCATCGCCTCGAAGCTTCTCAAGGCAAACGCCTTGCCCTGCTCCGGGTTCAAATCCTTGATACCGGTCGGCAACGATGCCAGGAATTCGGCGAAGGCCTCGCGCTCGGCCACCGATTTGGGATCGATATAGGTCAGCGAGTGATACACCTCGGTGCTGTGCTCGGAGGCGCCATAGTTGATCTCGCGCACCACATACGGGATCGGCAGGATCCGCGCCTTGGCACTGGCCAGCAGGAAGTACACGTGGCCGATTTCCTGCCACTGGAAACTGGTGCCCGGCGGCAATGCCGAATGCCAGGTTTTCATCAGGTCGGTACGGGTCACCGCGTAGAACGGCGGGATGTACTGACTCATGTAATCCACGACCCGGTCCTGCGCCCGCTCGGACGCGTAGTCCTCCTGCACTTTCTTGTCGCGGCGGTAGTAGCTCACGCCACCGGCCAGCGCCAGGTACATCATGCAGTAGCCATGGCACATGCCGTAGTCAGGGTTCGCCTGCAGGAAGCCCACCGACTCGGCCAGCGAATCGTGCAGGATGAAATCGTCGTCGGCTGCCAGCACCATGTACGGCGTGGTCAGTTGCTCCGCGCCATAGGCCAGCTTGGCCTGCATACCCCAGTAGGCGAACTGCGGCACATGGTGGTAATCGACCGCGGAAAAGTCGCCTTCTGGCCGCTCGGCGGTGGAGTCCAGCACCATGATTCTGCAGGGCAAGCTGCTGTAATACTTCACCGCCCGACGCAGGAACGCCGGACGATTGTGCGTAATCAGCACCACGGTCAACAGCTCGTTGAGCGGTAGCGTCAATTCAGAACTGAACTTGCCTTGCATAACTTTCTCCACAACCGGCGATCCGCCGAGATAACGCTTGGGTGATGTTGCGAATTAACGAACGCGGCGCAGATAGCCGTCCGGCGCCACGGTGATCAACAGCTTGTTCTGCAACTGAACATCGATCTCGAAATCCTTGCTCTCTTCCAGGTATTTCCACACGGCGGTTTTCGGGTTGTCGCCCGGGCCCCACGGACGATCCGGGAAGAAATCAGCCGGCATGTCTTCAACCACGGTGTCCATCACCACGCAGTAGCTGTCGACCGAAACCAGTGGCGCGTAGAGGCGCAGCTCTTCGAGCACGTGGTCGTGGGTGTGGTTGGAATCGAGCACCAGAATGACTTTCTTGCCTTCAGCGGCAGCGCGAACCTGAGCGGCGATGGCCGGGTCGATGCTCGAACCTTCGATCATCTTGATGCGCTTGCTCATCGGGTGGCTTTCGATGGCTTCGCGGTTGTGCGCACGGATGTCCAGATCGATGCCCAGCACTTCGCCGTGACCTTGCAGTTCCAGCAGGGAGGCGTAGTAGATAATCGAACCGCCGTGGGCGATGCCGCACTCGATGACCAGATCCGGCTTCACCTGCCAGATGATTTCCTGCATGGCCATCATGTCTTGCGGCAGCTGGATGATCGGACGGCCCATCCACGAGAAGTGGTAGCTGTACTTGTGCTTGGCTGATTCGTTGAAGAAATCGCGGGCCAGGCCGGTGAGTTTCTGGTCGTCACCCTGCTGGGCGATCTGCTCGCGGCATTCGGCTTCAAAAGCTTTGTTGATGCTGTTGTCGGTCATTTTCAAAATCTCAAGGGTCACTGGAACGAAGCGCTGTCGACGGCGTGATAGACGTAACGTCCACCGGTCATCCGCTTGATCTCTTCGAGGTAATTGGAATTCATCACAAACAGGTTGGCGCCCTCGGGCAAGGCGTCCATCGCCTCTTGCGGCGAGGACACCCGGGCGCCGCTCAGGGGCAGGTAACGCCCCTGCTTGGCCGGGTTGATGTCGACCACCCGATCCACCGCCACGCCGGCGCGTTGCAGGAACAGCGAATAGATCACGCCTTTGGACGAGGCGCCCCAGATCGCCGAACCCTGCTCGGGCGCGCCCTGGATGATCTGCACCGCGCGCTCGAGGCTGGCGGTGAAATCGTCCGGCAAGGCCAGGCGTGGCACCGGTTGTTCCGGAGTCAGGCGCAACGTGGCGAGGTCAGCGACGATGTACAGGTACTGGCCACCGAACAGGTGACCGGCCTCGTGCACCGTGCCGAACATCCGGCGCAGGTCGTCGAGGCGGAAATAATTGACGTGCTCGTAGAACAGGTCGAACCAGGCGCGGTGTTCGAGGATCCAGTCGAAGCACGGCACTTCGATGTAGATCTGCCCGCCGCCCTGGTTGGCTTCAGCAATCACCGCCAGAAAGCTCAGCGGATCCTGAATGTGTTCCAGCACATGACGCAGCACGATGGCGTCCGCCGCAAGGCCCAGGCCTCGGGTGAACGGGGCCTTGATCACGTCGGCGTTCTCGCCTTCGTAGGCCGGGTCGATGCCGGTGATGTGGTAACCCAGGCCCTTGAGCAGCTCCAGGAAATAACCTTTGCCGCAGCCGACTTCGATCAGTTCCTGGCCCTTGAAGTGCCGGGCAATGATGCCTTCGACATCGCTCAGGTGTTTCTGGAACTGGCCGGAATGCGCCTGCTCGTTCTGGTAATCAGCGTCATAGCTGAGCTTGTCGGCGTCGAACGCCGCATTGAAGATCAGACCGCTGCGTTCATCCTGCACCAGCAACATGTCGGCGCTGGCCGAGGCCTTCGCCGATTCGGGATCGGCAAAGGTGCGGTTCTGCAACACCGGCAAGTCGGTGACCCGATACAACTCGTGCCTCATTGCGGCTCTCCCAATAACTGTTGCAAGCGCTCGGTCACCGCCCAGAACGCCAGCGGTTCGTGGGTCGGATACGGGTAGTGGCCGAGGTTCAGGCCGATGGTCGCGCCGCGTTCACGTACGCGCAGCTCAACCAGTGCCCGCACCGAAACCGGCTGGCCGCTGGCGCAGTTGATCGTGCCGTCGAAGTCGCGTTTGTGCAGGATCGCGGCGAGGTACGCGGTAGCCGTTTCAATCGCCAGGAAGTCCCGCAGCTGTTCACCGGCCGACATGTTGAACGTCGCATCGCCGGCATCGATGGCCCGGTCCAGCGCCGCCAACAGACTGCTGGGGTTCTGCCCTTCGCCGTGCAAATAGAACAGGCGCGCCCACTGCAAAGTGAATGGACGCTCCTGCTGCAGATGCTGCAGAAACAGGTGCAGGGTGTGCTTGGCCAACCCGTAAGGATTGCTCGGCTGCGGCGCCGTGCTTTCGCTGAGCGGGCCGCTCTGCATGCCGTACTCGAAGCAGGTGCCGGTCACCAGCACCTGCTTCACGCCCGCCTCTACCGCGCCTTTGATGAAGCGGTAGTCGGCCATCAGGTTGTGCTCGAAATGGAACAGCGCCCGATAGTTCGGCAACCCCGGCCAGGCCAGGTGCGCGAGTGCATCGACCCCTTCGGTGAGCGCCGCGACATTCAGATCCGCCGCGTGAATATCCGCGCTCACGAACTCGACGTCCTTGATCCACGGCATGTCCGCGGCTTTCTGCGCGTCGCGTGCAACCGCCCGCACTGTGCAACCACGGGCCAGCAACGCTGCGACCAGATGCCGACCGACGAAGCCTGTGGCACCGGTGACCAACACCTTCACAGCACGCTCAACTCAGGCACGGCGATCACGAAGCGGCCATCCCACTGACGCACCTGAGCCAGCTGCTGACTGACTTCGTGCAGCAGGTTCCATGGCAGCACCAGCACGTAATCCGGTTTCTCGATATCGATCTGCGCTGGCGCGACAATCGGAATGCGGCTGCCCGGCAGAAACTTGCCCTGTTTGTGCGGGTTGGCATCGGCGACCCAGGCCAACAGATCCGGCTTGACCCCGGCGTAGTTGAGCAGAGTGTTGCCTTTGGCAGCAGCGCCATAACCGACCACACGCTTGCCGTCGGCTTTGGCCTGCAACAGGAAACGCAGCAGGTCGTGCTTGATGCGTTCGGCGGCGGGCGCCAGCGTCGCGTAGTAGTCGGTGGTTTTCACGCCTGCGTCGAGTTCGGCCTGCAATTGCTGTTGCACCGCTGGCTGCACGGCGCGGCGTGCACCGTCCTTGCGCTGCACGAACACCCGCAGCGATCCGCCATGGGTGGACAACTGGCTGACGTCAAACACTTCCAGACCATTGCGTTCGCACAGTGACTGCACGGCGGTCAACGACAGGTAGGAATAGTGTTCGTGATACAGCGTGTCGAACTGCGCGCCCGCCATCAGCGTCAGCAGTTGCGGGAATTCGAAGGTGGCGACGCCGGTCGGCTTGAGCAGGGTGGCGAAACCACCGAGGAAATCGTTGATGTCCGGCACATGGGCCAGCACGTTGTTGGCGGCCATCAGGTCGGCGGCCCAGCCTTCGCTTTTCAGCTGGGCGGCGGTGTCGCGACCGAAGAACAGTTCACGGATCTCCAGGCCTTTTTCCCGTGCCGCCTGCGCGGTGCTGCGGGTCGGCTCGACGCCCAGGCACGGGATGCCGCGACCGGCCACGTATTGCAGCAGGTAGCCGTCGTTGGCCGCGACTTCCACCACGCGGCTGTCGGCGGTCAGGCCAAAGCGCTCGACCATCTCGGCCACGTAGCGCTCGGCGTGAGCCAGCCAGGTACTAGAGAACGAACTGAAGTAGGCATAATCGGCGTCGAACAGGCTGTCGGCCGAGGTGTAATCCTCGGTCTGCACCAGCCAGCATTGCTGGCACACGGCGACCTTCAGCGGCACCCATTGTTCGGCCTGCTCCAGCCGATCGGCATGCACGTAGGCGTTGGACGGTGGCGAGGTGCCGAGGTCGATCAGCGGCAAGCTCAGCGGTGCAGCGCACCCACGGCAGTTCATAGACGCACTCCAGCAAAGTGTTGATCAAGCGCGGGATGGCTGGAATCCCGGGCTGACAAATTATTGACAGGCAACGGCCAGGCGATCGCCAGCCGTGGATCGTTCACCGACAGCCCGCCCTCGTGCTCCGGCGCGTAATCGGCGCTGTGCAGGTAAAGCAGTTCAGCGTCGTCGGTGAGGGTCTGGAAACCGTGGGCGAAGCCGGCCGGAATCAACAGGCTGCGTCCGTCGCCGGCCTTCAGGTGCTCGGCGTGCCAGTGCAGGAAGGTTTCCGAGTCCGGGCGCAGATCCACCGCCACGTCCCACACTTCACCGCGCAGGCAGGTGATCAACTTGGCTTCCGGGGCGTTGGCGTCCTGATAATGCAGACCGCGCACGCTGCCCTTCTCGCGGGTGCAGGAATGGTTGATCTGGCGAATGTGAAATTCACTGCCGAACGCCTTCAGGCTGCCCTCGCAGAACAGCCGGGCGAAATGGCCGCGCTGATCTTCGAAGCGTTTGTGCTGGACGCTGAACAATCCGGCCAGCGGTAGCTGTTTCAAGGAAAACTCGCTCACAGCGCGCCCCGGTACAGGTTCAGTTGGCCGAGGGTCACGGTGCGCATGTCGTCGCCGTTCTGCCACGCCAGGTGCCAGTCGAGGGTCTGGGTCAGGCATTGCTGCAACGTCCAGCGCGGTTGCCAGCCCAGCACCTGACGGGCGCGGCTGCTGTCCAGGCGCAACAGGCCGGCTTCGTGCAGGTCACTCTTTTCGAGGCGCAGGCCACGGGCCTGAGGCCAGCGATTGGCGAGCAGTTCGACCACTTCGCCGACGCTGCACATGTCCGCCTCGCCCGGGCCGAAGTTCCACGCTCCGGCGTATTCCGGGCCTTGTTCGTAGAGCCCGGCGGCCAGTTGCAGGTAGCCGGCCAGTGGCTCCAGCGCGTGCTGCCACGGGCGCACGGCTTGCGGGTAACGTAGCGTCACCGGCTCGTCTGCCGTCCAGGCTCTGAGCACGTCGGGGATCAGACGCTCAGGGGCGAAGTCGCCGCCGCCCAACACATTGCCGGCGCGTGCGGTGGCCAGGGCCAGACCGTGCTCGGCGTACTTGTCAGCCGGGAAGAACGACGCCGCGTAAGACTGCGCCAGCAACTCGCAGCAGGCCTTGCTGCTGCTGTAAGGATCGTGGCCACCGAGGGCTTCGTCCTCGCGGTACGGCCACAGCCATTCCTTGTTGGCGTAGACCTTGTCGGTGGTCACCAGCACACAGGCGCGCACGCAACCGACCTGACGAATCGCTTCGAGCAGGTTGAGGGTGCCCATGACGTTGCTGGAATAGGTGCCCAGCGGATCGCGATAACCTTCACGCACCAGCGGCTGGGCCGCCAAATGCAGGACGATCTCCGGTTCGGTGTCGGCGATGATCTCGAGCAAGGCGCCGAGGTCCCGCAGGTCGCCGCGCTGATCGTTGATGCCTTCGCTCACGCGCGCCAGTTCGAACAGGCTCGGCTCGGTCGACGGGTCGAGGGAAAAGCCGCTGACTTGCGCACCGAGGCTTTGCAGCCACAGGGTCAGCCAACTGCCCTTGAAACCGGTGTGCCCGGTAATCAGAACCCGCTTGCCGCGCCAGAACTCAGGACTCAGGCCCATTGCTTCCATGGGGCCTCCCCGCTCTGCCACAGCGCTTCGAGATGATTCTTGTCGCGCAGGGTGTCCATCGGATGCCAGAAACCTTCGTGTTCGAAGGCTTTCAGCTGTTCATCCTCGGCCAGTCGAGCCAGCGGTTCGGCTTCCCAGGTGGTTTCGTCGCCCGCGATGTACGACAGCACTTTCGGCGACAGCACGAAGAAGCCGCCATTGATCCAGCCGCCGTCGCCGCGCGGTTTTTCGGTGAAGCCGAGGACCTGATCACCATGCCGTTCAAGGGCGCCGTAACGGCCCGGCGGCTGCACGGCGGTGACGGTCGCCAGACGGCCGTGGCCTTTGTGGTAGTCGACCAGTTGCGCAATGTTGATGTCGGAGACGCCGTCGCCGTAGGTGAAGCAGAACGCCTCTTCATCCTTGAGGTAACGACCGGCCCGCAACAGACGGCCACCGGTCATGGTTTCCTCGCCGGTGTCGATCAGGGTGACGCTCCACGGCTCGCTGTAGTTCTGGTGAACGTCCATGCGGTTGTTGCGCATGTCGAACGTGACGTCGGAGGTGTGCAGAAAGTAGTTGGCGAAGAAGTCCTTGATCGCGTAGCCCTTGTAACCAAGACAGATCACGAAGTCGTGGATTCCGTGGGCGGAATACTGCTTCATGATGTGCCAGAGAATTGGCTTGCCGCCGATCTCGATCATTGGCTTGGGCTTGAGGTGCGACTCTTCACTGATGCGCGTGCCGAGGCCACCCGCCAAAATAACTGCCTTCATCGTCTCCCCTCTTCTACGTCACAGGGCTTGGCCTCGCTGTTGCAGGCCTTTGCGGCTGAACCTTTGCCAGTCCGGGCGCGGGTGAATGACCGCGAGCGCTCGTTTTATGGCGATTTGAGGGGGACTTGCAGGAAACGCGCCAGCTCCGTCAGCCCCGCGTCGGCGGGAGTTCAAGGCATGAAAAAAGGATGAGTCCGTTGCGGGACTCACCCTTTTCATCAAGCTTCTTCAATGAATGGGACGGATCAGCCAAACATCGCGAATCCATCGACCGTGGCCGGCAGGTCGTAGACCTGGCCGTCAGCGGTCTGCAGATGCTCGATGTTGTTGTACCCGGCGTACCAGCCCTGCAGCTTCACGCCACTGTCGGGAACGCCAGTGCTGCCGTCGTTGGCACCATGCAGATAGGCGTCGTCACCGATGCGGGTGACGTTCAAGTGGCTGAGATTGGCGATGGTGTTCAGGATCAGGGTGTCATTGATATCCCAGCCCTCGTCCTGAATCGATACCAGCCCGGTGGTGTTCACCACGTAGGTGTCATCACCCGTACCGCCATAGGCACTGCCGCCAGAATGCAACTGACCGGCAAGATTGAGGATCAGCAGATCATTACCCTCATCGCCGGTCAGCAGGTAGTTGCGCTCTGCGCCCGTCAGGACATCGTTACCCGCCCCGCCGCGAGCATCCCCGCCGAACACTGTAATGGTGTCATTACCCTCGTCGCCACTGGCGAGGGTGTTCGTATCATGGGAATCGCTGATGATGACGTCGTCACCGGCGCCCCCCGACAACAAATCGGAGTTGTAGCCTTGCTCATCGAGACCGGACGCCAGACCGCCATAAATGCGGTCGTTGCCATCCCCACCAAAAATGAAGTCGAAGCCAGCGCCACCCTCAAGGATGTTGTTACCCGAGTCACCGTACAGGTGATCATCAAACCGGCTGCCGCGCAGGCCTTCGATATCGATAAAGGTGTCACCGAGGGCGATGCCGGTCTGCATGCTCCAGTTCAAAACAGCGTACAACCCTTCAGTGCTGTCGTCGTAGCTGACGATGTCGATACCCGCACCACCTTCGAAGCGATCCGCACCTGCACCACCTGACAGGACGTCATTGCCGGCACCGGAGATGATGGTGTTTTCCAGGTCGTTACCATACCCGGTGAAGTCTGCAGTACCGGTATACGTCATGTTCTCGACGAACGCTGCCATATGCATCGACGACACACTGGTGTTCAGTTGATCGGTGCCACCGGGGAAATTCTGCTCGACGATGATCACATCCTCGCTGTTGATCGTGTAAACGTCATCGCCCGCCCCACCCACCAGGGTCAGACCGCCGACGTTGGCGGTGAGATGGTCGCTGAACCAGGTGCCGATGACCTTCTCCACATTCAGCAGTCTGGCGTCAGTTGTTCCGCCGCCATTGCCGATCTGGATGTCGACCCCGTCAAAGGCGTTGAGATAACTCACAATGTCATAACCATCGGCGCCATCGACGATCATCGCACCATCAAACAGGTACAGGGCGTCGTCGAAGTTTGAACCCTGAATCGCTTCAATGCTGGTGAAGCTATCGCCATAGGCGATGCTCGACCCGTCGTTAGTCCAGTCAGAAATCCTCACACCTTCAAGGCTGTCGCTATAGCTGACGGTATCGAAGCCATCGCCACCCACGAAGTGATCAGCGCCGGCGCCACCCCACAGCCAGTCGTTGCCGGCGCCACCGATGATCTCGTTGTCGCTGGCATTGCCGTAACCCTTGAAATCGCCCGTGCCGGTAAAGGTCAGCTTCTCGATGAACGGGTCCATCTTGATGGTGTTGAGACTGGTGCGCAGCTCGTCGTAGCCGAGATAGTTTTCCTCGATGATCGTCACACCCTCGCTGCCGACGATATACACATCGTCACCTACACTGCCTTCCAGCGTCACGCCGGCCACATTGCTGGTGAAGGTGTCATTTTGAAAAGTGCCGAAGACCTTCTCCACGCCGATCAGCGTATCGACCTTGCCGTCAGCGGCAGTGACGGTCGTCGAGGTATCGTTGAACTCGACGCTAACCCCCGAGGACAAGGCGTAATAATTCGCCGTATCAAAACCTTCACCGCCATCCAGCACGTCTGATCCCGCAGTGGCGAACAGCAGATCATCCGACTCCAGTCCATAGAGTTCGTCATTGCCATCGGTGCCCCACAGGCCGTCCGCATCACTCGTTCCATTCACTACTGACATTTGCGTCTTCCTTGCGTTGTTGTTGAATCGGGAAACCTGCCTCACGGGCACAGGCCGATCACGCCAGCAGCAACCGTCCGAGGTCAGCGAATAGAGAAGTATCGACAGGGAAATCGCGATGCTTGAGGCTCTGCGGTAAAAAAGTGTCGATACTGATACAAACAGGATATTGAAGACGCAAAAAAGGCGACTCGAAAGTCGCCTTTTTCAGCAGTGCCGGTCAGTCCGCCAGCCAGCCGTTTTCCCAGTACCGCAGGTTGTCGCCCCGCAGTACGTAGTCGCGCAATACGATTTCTCGCAGTTCATCGCCCATGCGATAGCTCGCATCGGGATCGGCCAGGTGCATGCGGATTGCCTGCAGCCACTCGTCCGTGGAGTTGGTCTTGACCCGGGTGCACGGCAGGTAACCCTGATAGGCCTCGGTGTCGGTGCAGACCACCGGATAGCCGCACGCGCCGTACTCCAGCAGGCGCAGGTTGCTCTTGCAGTCGTTGAAGATGTGGAACTCCAGCGGTGCGAGGGCCAGGTCGAGGTTGAGGCTGGCCAGTTTCGCCGGATACACATCCAGCGGGATCACGCCGTGAAACTCATGCATGTACGGGCGCAAGTCATCCGGGCACATGCCGAAAAACACCCAATCGACCTCGTTTGCCAGCTCACGGACCACATCGGCAATCACCGCCAGATCTCCGTGGTGACTGGTGCCGCCACCCCAGCCGACCCGCGGCTTTTTCGAGGTGCGACGCTGGCTGTGCAAGTCAGTCCACAAGTGCCGCGACAACATGTTCGGTACCACCCGGATGTCGTGATGCATGTCCGACAGAACGTTGGCCAGCGGCTGGGTAGACACCACCACACGATCGCACAGACCGATCGCCCGCCGCACCAGCCGCTCCATTTCCTGCTTGTTCGGCATGTTGCGGATGTGCGCGTTGCGATGAGGGACATCGATGACATAGTCGTCAAGTTCGTAGATCCGCCGGGCGTTGAAAAAGTTTTTCAACGGCGGAATTTCCTCGATGGCACCTTCCGAGTAACGCCCTTGCAATACGATCACGTCGGGCGACTGACGCTCGATATCGATGATCGAAGGCAAGCCATAGCAAATCCGCCCTTCGGCACGATTGGCCGCCTCCAGCTCGATCATCGGCTGGCTGATGCGATAGTGGCCGATAGCGGAAGCGTTGATCGGTACCGCCAGCACATTCGGCAGCTGCGTGCACGAAAACGGGCTCCAACCGGTACGCAGGCCCGGCTCCAGACTGAAGCTGGTCGCACCGACCCCCTGCACCGCCAGATTGACGTTAAACGCAGGATCGCGCGCAATCACTGGCAACCAGCGCTTGTAGAACGTTTCGTGCTCCTGAATCTGCAGTTGCTCTTCTTCTGCCGTGGCCTCGGCCGTCGGCCGCGCGCCCAGGGCCAGCATGGCATAAGGTGTCCAGACCACCAAGTAACCTTCCCGGCCGACGCGCAGACACAGATCCGCCACATTGAGGGCCTGCGCCAGATCCTGTTCGTCGAGCCCGTCGACAGCTTCGTAGACAGTCTTGCGAATCATCAGGCAATCACCGCCGACCGCACTCAGGTCATGCACCGCCTGCAAGCGGAACATGTACCCGTCCGCCTGCAGCGACTGACCATAGAAGGGCAATCCCACGGCGCCCTGCATGCCCAGAATCAGGCCGGCATGCAGCACGCAACCGTCCGGATTGTACAACTTGGCGCCGACGACCCCGACTTCCGGACGCTGCGCATGATTGAGCAGTTCGTCCAGCCAGTCGGACTGGGTAATCACCGCAAAGGTATTGAGCATCAGCACGTATTCGCCGCGGGCCTGCCCTACCGCAAAGTTGTGCGTGGCGGCGGCATTGCCCTGCTGCGCAAAGCTCAGCACGCGAACCCGGTCACTGCCCAGTTGCGCCATGCCGTCCAGCCAGGCCAGCGCTTCGGCGCTGGTGCTGCCGTTATCGACCAGCAGCAGCTCGTATTCGGTGTAGGCAGTTTTTTCCAGCAGCGTCTCGACACAGCGCTGCAAGGCGGCGGTCTGGTCTTTGGTCACGATAATGATCGAGACCAACGGACGCCGTGCGTGATGATAGTCGACGCGATTGAGCAGTTCGGAGCTGCCACGGCGAATGTCATGGGCCAGACCGAGCCGTTGCAGATGCGCCTGGAGCACCCGCGGATTCTGTTCGAGGACGCCCGGGGCCACGAGCCATCTGGACAGGTCAAAAGGCGATTCCAGCATGACCTCGGCGATGTGGCCGACAACCTGTGTGCCGTCGTTCTCGACCAGTCGCCACAACACATCGTGCGGCGCCAGCTGAGCGAAGTCAGGAGCGAAACCACCCAGCGCCAGAAAACGCTCACGCTCGAATGCCAATGCCCGACCGACATAGGGGTAGCTGCGCATCAGGTCGAGGTTGAAATCCGGCTTGAATGCAGGCTCTGCGGACTCCCCGTTACGCAAGCTGCCCTCGTCGCTGTACAGACATTTCAGTGACGGGTAATGCACGATGCGCTCGGCCATGACCAGCAATGCCGGTGCCACCAGCCGATCACCGGCCTGCAGCAGGTAAAACCAGTCGGCTCCCGCCAATTGTGGCAGCAGCGTATTGATCTGTTCCATGCCGTCGTCTTGCAAAGGCATGCGGAACACCCGCCCGTCCAGCTCGGTTTCGGTACACGAGGCGGACAGGACAAGGATCAGCTCCGGCGGATAATCCTGGGCGGCAAGCGATGCCAGCGTGCGTTCGACACCGTCACGACTGCCCTGCCCGTCGATGACGATCGGCACGATCCGGGGTTGATGCGACCAGCCGGCCAGGGTTTCCGGCAACAACGTGCGCTGACCTTCGGTCAGTACCCGGCAATTGAGCCACTGCGCGTAGAGTTCGGCAAAACTCCAGCTGTCGATGCCGACACTCCACTCCTGGCGGCTCTGCTTGGAGCCCAGAGTGCGACTCAGCGGCAGTTCCTCCCAGACCCGGGGAGACTCGTCGGCCTTGCTCAGCGGAACATAGCGAACCCATCCCGGCGCCGGCGCTGCTTCGCCGCTGCGCGATTTGAGCATCTGCAGCATCCACTCACGCTCGACCTCGAGCGCGTCTTTCATCGACTGTTGCGCACTCAGGCGTTCCGGGTACAGCCGCTCGGCGCTGAGCACGTTGTTGGACACCGCCAGATTGCCGCGCCGCAGCAGGCAGACGTACAGAGCAAAATCCAGCGAAGCGATGAAACAGTGACCTTCCTGAGTCAGCGCCGGCAACAACGCTTCAACGTCGGCACGCCGGAACATCGCGTTAGTAAACCCGCCGAGGACATTGACCGGGAATTTCTCGAAGATGCCCAGCAAGTCGTCGCCCTTGAACAGACCGCTGTGCGGCGACAACGATGTGTTTTCCAGGCGCGCGGGCAGGATGATGTCCTGCGCATCCCACAACAGTCGCTGGGCCAGTACCAGACTGACCTCTTCACGCATCATCTCCTGGGCCTGCTGCCGGATGCAGTCGGCATACAAGTGATCGTCGTCGCACAGGAACTTGATGAACTCACCCCGCGCCTGACTCAGGCACGCCTTGAGGTTGCCGATCATTCCCAGAGTGCGCGGATTGCGCACATAACGTACCTCGACGCCGGACTGCTCGATGACCGAGGCTACGATGCGTTCGATCTCGGGACCCCGACTGTCATCGCAGACGATAATTTCCAGAGGGCTGTAAGTCTGGCTGACAGCACTGTTCAATGTCCGCTCGAAAAAGCGTGGATTGAAGGCAGGAATGACGACGCTGACAAGGGGAAGTGAATTCACGGCGGACTCGCAAGCGGCGGGAACCCGCCCGGAACAGCGAGCCCTTTGAAACCGCAGAAAAAGACAAAGGATACAGAGCGATCGGAGCAAGCGGGCGCTTGCGCGCCCGTTCAGGCTTCAGATCTTGTTGAACAGACCCAACTGAGAGATTTTGCTGAACGCCAGTTGCGAGGCCTGCAGCATGGTCTGCTGCAAGGTCAGGCGGGTCATCACTTCGGCCGGATCCGAATCACGGATCGTGCCCTGGGTGCTGGCGTTTGCCAGTTGCAGGCTCTGGTTGGTGGTGCTCTGGTCATCCAGCGACTGCCCGCGGGCACCGATGGACGTCACCGCACTGCCGATCTGGTTGGCGGCGCTGTCAATGTTGCCCAGCGCCGACTCCATCGCCCCCTGGAATTTCTGCTTGGCCACCGGATCACCGTCGATCGGGGTGTTCAGCGCCGTGACCATCTGGCCCAGGGTGTCGAGCACGTTCTGAGTCTGATGGTTGTTGGACTGGATCGAGAACTGGTCACCGGCCGCTGGCGTGCCACCGAGGGCAAAGGTCACGCCTGCTGCCGTGGCGTTGCCGCCGGCCACAGTACCCGACGAGATCGGCTTGCTGTCGGCGGTGACAGGCGCCGCGTACAGGTCGAAGTCCGTGGCGCTGGTGAATTTCAGCACCGCGCCGCCGCCGGACGGGAAGGCCGACGTGTAGGCTGCCTGGTTGGTCACGCTGGAACCGGTGATGACCGCCGTCGACGGGTTGCCCGGGCTGCGTGAGGTGGTGAACGAATCCGGCGAAGCCGACAGCTGGAAGCTGTGACCGGCAATGACTGCGTCCGGGTTGGTGTCACCGGCCTTGAGGTTGATGTTCAACTTCATGTCGACGCCACGGAAGCTGACCGTCTGGTTGGCGCCGTTGCTGTTGCTGATCAGACCGTTCTGGCTGGCTTCGGCCGTCACATCGTTGCCCAAGGCATCGGTGATCTTCAGCTGAGTGCTGCTGATGAAGTCCACGGTGTACGGCTGGCCGGCCGTGAACTTGGCGTTATACGTCGCGGCGGTGCCTACGATACCGTTGGTCAACACCACGCGACCGTCATCAACGGCCGGAGCCGTCATATTGGTCTGGGTGCGGGCAGTATTGATGGTCTGCTGGAAAGCATCCCAACCGGTGGTGTTGGTGGCCACCGACAGGCCGTCGCCAATGCCCAGGTTGATCTGGGTCTGGTCACCGTTGTAGGTGTAGGTGCCGTCGGCATTCTGCGAGTACGGCGCGGTATCGGTTTTCGAACCGGAGAACAGATAGTTGCCGTTGGCATCCTTGGAGTTCATCAGCCCCAGCACCTGTTGCTGGATCTGGCTCAGTTCGGCGGCGTAAGCCTGGCGGTCCTTGTCGGTGGCGATGCCGTTGTTGGCTGCCAGCCCGATTTCCTTGGCGCGCTGCAAGGCGTCGGTGATGGCCGTCAGCGTGGACTCCTGAACGGTCAGCGAGCTCTTGGTGGTGTCGATGTTGCCTTTGTACTGATCAAGCATCGCGGCTTGCTGACCCAGGCGCAGCAAACGACCCGCTCCGATCGGATCGTCGGCGGCGGTGTTGATGCGCTGCAGGCTGCTGGCTTCGTTGGCGGTCGCGACCGTCTTGCTGTAGTTGCGCTGATATTGGGCAGCTTGCGTCGCGTAATACTGGGCGGTGGAAATGCGCATGAATTACGGCTCCTTAAAGACTGTTGATCAGCGTGGCGAAGGTTTCCTGCGCAGCTTTGATGATCTGCGAAGACGCTGTGTAGTACTGCTGATACTTGACCAGGTTGCCGGTCTCTTCGTCCAGGTTGACCTGGGACAGCGAGTCCCGCGCCCCCTGGGCCTGATCCAGGATCACCGTGGTGGCCGCGCTGTCGGACTTGCCCTGGGCGGCCTGGGTACCGACGTTGGTCACCAGTTTGTTGTAGGCGTCGGTCAGGCTGATGCCCTTGCTCGCCGTGCCGGTGTCCACGGTCTGCTTGGTCTGCAAACCGACCAGCGCCTGGGCGTTGCGGTTGTCTGAAGAAGCTGCGCCGGTCAGGTTGATGGTGAAGGTTTCGCCGGACTTCGGCGTCGCGCCCACGGTGGTCTGCACGGTGAAGGTCTTTTGCACGTTCGGAATGACGGTGGTGTCCATCACCGGAGCACCGGTGGAATCGACCATGCCGATCTTCAGGTTCAGGGTGTTCGCCTGACCAGGAACGATGACGCCGGAGCCGATCGTGGCGCCCTTGGCGTCAACCATGTTGTAAGTCTGACTGCCGCTGGTGGTGGCGCCGAATACCAGTTTGACCGGGGTCGAATACTTGAGCGCGTTCTGCAGCTCCGCCTGGGCCGCCGGGTTGTAGATGTCGACAACGTCGGTCAGCGTCGGCTGAGTGTAGGTGCCCGAGTTGTTGGCACTGGCCACGCCGGTCAACGGTGCGGCTGCGGCGATTTTCTTCGGGTCGGTGAGCACGGTCTGGATGCTGGCCGCCGCGTTGCGGGTCGGGGTGATCTTGAACGTGTCGCCGGCGCTCAGGGCACCACCGTTGAGGGCCAGGGTAAAGCCGTCGATCACCGGAGGCGGTGTGGTCGTGGTGCTGAACGAACCCATGTCGGTGCCGTCGGAGCGCTTGACCGTGTAGTTGGTCGCGCTGGTGAAGGTGACCTGGTAGTCGCTGGTGGTCAGCTTGCCGGTGTCCTTGATGGTGACGTCAAGGTTGCCCGAACCTGCGCTGTTGCCGGACTGGGCAATACTGCGCTGGCTGATCAGGGCGGCACTGTTGATGTCGTTGAAAATCGCCGCGCCAAAGTCACCGTTCTTGTCGATGCCCTGGGCTTGCTGGCGGTTGATCTGGTCGGCAACGACCAGCGCCACACGGCCCAGTTCATTGAGTGCAGGATCGAGCACTTCCTTGCGATAGGTCAGAAGGCCGCCGATTTCACCACCGGTCATCGCCGAGGTGATGTCGATGGTGCTCGAACCACGATCCATCTGAATGCCCATGCGCGACGGGTCACCCTTGACCGGCACGGTGCTCAGGGTATTGGTGGTATTGCCGATGACCAACGGCTGGCCGCTGCCGATGTAGATGTCGAAGCTGGTGCCACGTTCAACGACTTGCGCGCCAGTCAGCTCGGAGAGCTGACGCACGGCTTCGTTACGGCTGTCGAGCAGATCGTTCGGCTGGCCGCCGCTGGTGGAGATCTCGCCGATCTTCTGGTTCAGCGTGGCAATCGAGGTTGCCAGTTTGTTCACCTGGGACGCCATGTCGGACAGGTTGCCATTGAGCGTGGCGTTCTGATCGTTCATCTGCTTGGCCAGCGCATTGAAGCGACTGGTCAGGGCCTGCGCGCCGGTCAGCACCGACTGGCGGGAAGTGTCGTCGGTGGCCGAGGTCGATACGCCTTGCATCGACGTGAAGAACTTCTGCAGCACACCGGTCAGGCCGGTATTGGTGTCGGACAGCGAGCCGTCCAGCGCGGTCGCCTGCGCACCGAAAGCGGCGGCTTCGCTATTGAGCGACGTGGCGGTACGCAGCTGAGATTCAAGGTAGGAGTTGTACACCCGGCGCACGTCGGCCAGGGTCGTACCGGTACCGATGAACACGTTGCCATACTGGATCGAGGACTTGGTGCCCTGCACGGTTTGCTGGCGTGAATAACCGGCGGTGTCGACGTTGGCAATGTTGTTACCCGTCACAGCCAGAGAGGACGAACTCGCGGCCAGTCCCGACATCCCGATATTGAGCAAACTCATGATTCAAACCTTACCTTGTGTTTATAAGGGCGTCGTTGAAACGCCGGCCGCAGCGTAGTTCTGATTGACCGTCATCTGCCTGGCAATCTGCGAAATCTTCGTCGCGTAGTTCGGGTCGGTCGCGTAACCGGCCTTTTGCAATTCGCGTACAAACTGTTCTGGGTTATCGGCCGACTTCAGCACATCTTGATAGCGATTATTGCTCTGCAGCAAAGTCACCAGATCGTGGAAGCTGTCCTTGTACGAGGCGTAGGAACGGAACTCGGCCGTCTCCTTGACCATCTGCCCGTTGCGGAATTCGCTGGTGATCGCCCGGGCCGAATCGCCCTTCCAGTTGCTGCTCGCCTTGATGCCGAACAGGTTGTGACTGCTGCTGCCGTCCTGGGCGCGCATGACCGATTTGCCCCAGCCGGTTTCCAGCGCAGCCTGAGCCACCAGGTAACGCGGATCGACGCCAATTCGCGCGGCGGCTTCCTGCGCCATCGGCAGCATGGTGTTGACGAACTGGTCGGCGTTGCTGAATGCGCGCTTGGCGGGCGCCAGCGGGATCTGCGCCATGGCTCGGCCGTAAATCTGCATCTGCCCGCCGGAAGCCTTGTCTGCCTCGGCACGGTCCAGCCAGTCGCCGTTGTACAGCGGGCCGGAACCGGTAACAGCGGCAGTCGTGGCGCGTTGCGGCAGTTGAGTGGTCGCTGCCGGCGTGGCCGACGGCACCAGACCGGCGAGCAAGCGATCCGCCAGTTTCGGCGGCAATGCCAGACGACGCTGGTTGATCATTTCCATGTCATTGCGATGGGTCAGTTCGGTGTTCGGCGCATGCACCGAACGCGACGCCCACAGTGGACGCTCGCCGTTGAGTCGCGACAACGGGCCATTGGTGGCCACGGTGCCGGCGGCAATCGGCGTGGCTACGGCAGCGGCCTTGGCTTTGGCTTCTTCCTGCTTGGCGGCGGATGCGGCCGCAGCCTCGCCTGGCGCCATCGGTTTGTTCTTCGACATCTGCTTGATCAGCACGTCGGCCAGACCGATACCACCGCCCTCGCGGGACATGGAAACCGCCAGTTGCTGGTCGTACATTTCCTGATACTGCTTGGCGGCCGGCGTGTTGAGCGGGTTGTCCTGGCCCAGCGCTTCGGTGGCCGAACGCATCGACTTGAGCATTTCACCGAGGAACAGCGATTCGAATTCCTGCGCGACCTTGCGCATGTTCGCATCGCTGTTCTTGTCGCCGACCTTGAGCTGGTTCAGACGATTGAGGTCAGAGTACGAACCCGAATCGCTGCTGCTGACCAGACCGCTTTTGCGCATATCCATGGTCGCCGTCCTCAGATCACGATCAGGTCGGCTTGCAACGCGCCGGCCTGCTTCAGTGCTTCAAGGATGGCCATCAGGTCACCCGGCGCGGCGCCGACCTGGTTCACCGCACGGACGATCTCGTCGAGGGTGGTGCCCGGGCCGAACTTGAACATCGGCTTGGCTTCCTGTTCGGCATTCACCCGCGAGCGCGGCACCACGGCGGTCTGACCGTTGGACAGCGGGCCCGGCTGGCTGACGATCGGGTCTTCGGTGATGGTCACGGTCAGGCTGCCGTGAGTCACGGCGGCCGGCGACACCTTCACGTTCTGGCCGATGACGATGGTGCCGGTACGCGAGTTGATGATGACTTTCGCCACCGCCTGACCCGGATCGACTTCGAGGTTTTCCAGGATCGACAGGTAGTCGACGCGCTGGCTCGGATCGAGCGGCGCGGTCACACGGATCGAACCGCCATCGATGGCCTGGGCCACGCCCGGGCCGAGCATGTCGTTGATCTTGTCGACGATGCGCTTGGCGGTGGTGAAGTCGGAGCGGTTGAGGTTCAGCGTCAGGCTGTTGCCCTGGTTGAAACCGCTCGGCACCGAACGCTCGACCGACGCCCCGCCAGGGATGCGACCGGCCGACGGAACGTTGACGGTGATCTTCGAACCATCACGACCTTCAGCATCGAAACCGCCGACCACCAGGTTGCCCTGGGCGATGGCGTAGACGTTGCCGTCGATACCCTTGAGCGGGGTCAGCAACAGGGTGCCGCCGCGCAGGCTCTTGGAGTTACCGATGGACGACACGGTGATATCGACCTGCTGACCCGGTTTGGCGAACGCCGGCAGATCGGCACTCACCGACACTGCCGCAACGTTTTTCAGCTGCACGTTGCCCGATCCCGGCGGCACCTTGATGCCGAACTGCGAGAGCATGTTGTTGAAGGTCTGCAGGGTGAACGGGGTCTGCGTGGTCTGGTCGCCGGTGCCGTTAAGACCGACCACCAGGCCGTAACCGATCAACTGGTTGGAACGCACGCCGGAAATGCTGGCGATGTCCTTCAACCGTTCGGCTTGTGCATTGAAGGCCGCCGACAACAAAAATGCGGCCACCATGAGGCTTCTGAAATTCAACGTAGCCACCTAGAAAGGGAACAGCGGGCTGAGGAAGAAACGGTCGAACCAGCCTGGCTGACTCGCATCGGCGAACGAGCCGGTGCCCGAGTAGGTGATGCGCGCATCGGCGACCCGGGTCGAAGACACGGTGTTGTCGGTGGCGATGTCATCGGCACGCACGAGACCGGCGATCCGCACCAGCTCGTCGCCGGTGTTGAGGGTCATCCACTTTTCGCCACGCACGGCGATGATGCCGTTGGGCAGCACGTCGGCGACGGTCACGGTGATCGAGCCGGTCAGGGTATTGCCCTGGGCCGCCTTGCTGTCACCCTTGGTCGCGCGGTCGCCTTCGTAGCTGGCGCTCAGGCTCAGGTCATTGCTGCCGATCGGGTTGTTGGTGGTTGCACTGCTGCCGAACAGCGACGTCAGGCCGATGCCGGTCTTGCTGTTCTTGGCCACCTGCGAGTTGGCGTTCTTGCTGGCCTGGGTTCTTTCGTTGAGGGTGATGGTGATGATGTCACCGACCCGAAAAGCCTTGCGGTCGCTGTACAGGTTCTGCTCGAAACCGGCCTGATAGATCGAGCCGTTGTTGGCGGCCGACGGCAACGGTGTGCGCGGCAACACCGGGGCGTAGTAAGGATCATTGGGCTTGGGCGTCGGAGCGACGCAGCCCGCGAGCGAGACGACCCCACTCAATGCCACAACAGATACAAAGCGCTTCATGACCCTTACCTCACGGTGTTGCAGGCGACCTCATGGCCGCCTCATAGACTTGATTACAGATTCTGCGTTACGAACGAGAGCATCTGGTCGGCGGTGGAGATCACCTTGGAGTTCATCTCGTACGCGCGCTGGGTGGTGATCATGTTGACCATCTCTTCCACGGTGCTGACGTTGGAGGTTTCCAGGGTGTTCTGCAGGGTGGTGCCGAAACCGTTCAGGCCCGGCGTGCCGACTTGCGGCGCACCGGAAGCGGCGGTTTCCAGGAACAGGTTGTTGCCCACCGCTTGCAGACCGGCCGGGTTGATGAAGTCGGCGGTTTGCAGGTTGCCGATCACTTGCGAAGCGGCGTTGCCGGCAACGGTGATCGACACGGTACCGTCGCGGCCGACCGTGAAGGTCTGGGCGTTGTTCGGGATGACGATGGCCGGCTCCAGGGCAAAACCGCTGGCGTTGACGATCTGGCCGTTGGAGTCGAGGTGGAAAGTACCGTCACGGGTGTAGGACGTGGTGCCGTCCGGCTGCAGAATCTGGAAGAAACCGCGCCCGTCGATGGCCATGTCCAGCGGCTGCTCGGTGGTTTGCAGGCTGCCGGCGGTGAAGTTCTTCTGAGTGCCGACGATGCGCACACCGGTCCCCACTTGCAGACCCGACGGCAGTTCGCTGTCCTGGGTCGACTGGGCGCCTGGCTGACGCTTGATCTGGTACAGCAGGTCCTGGAACTCGGCGCGGTCACGTTTGAAACCCGTGGTCGACACGTTTGCCAGGTTGTTGGAAATGGTGGTCAGGTTGGTGTCCTGGGCGGACAGACCGGTTTTGGCAACCCATAGAGCCGGAAGCATTCGATTCTCCTCGTGCGCCTGTTTTACGGCGCGACGTTCTGATAATTAGCTGATCTGCAAGACCCGAGCCATGGCCTGGTCGTCGTCTTTGGCGGTGTTCATCATCTTGACGTGCAACTCGAACTGCTTGGCCAGGGCCAGCACCGACGTCATCTCTTCCACGGCATTGACGTTGCTCGACTCCAGGAAACCCGACACCAGCTTGACGTTGGCATCGGCCGGCGCAGGCTGGCCGTCCTTGGTGTAGATCGAACCGTCCAGGCCCTTGTTCATGTTCTTGATGTCCGGGTTGACCAGCTTGATCCGGTCGACTTCAGCCATGACGCGCGGGCCTTCGCCCATCGCACGAATGCTGATGGTGCCGTCTTCACCGACTTCCACCTGCTGCTCCGGCGGTACGGCGATCGGCCCGCCATTGCCCATGACCGGCATGCCGTTGCCGGCACGCAACACACCAAGGGCATCGATATTGAGGCTGCCGGTGCGCACATAGCTTTCACCGCCGTTGGGGTTCTGCACGGCGATCCAGCCATTGCCCGACACGGCGACGTCGAGGTCACGGCCGGTCTGCACCAGCGAACCCGGCGTGAAGTCGGTGGCGGGCCGTTCGCTCATGGCAAACGCACGCGCCGGAAAGCTGTCACCGAACACCGGCATCGAACGCGCCTGCTCCAGGTCGCGCTGAAAACCATTGGTGGAGATGTTCGCCAGGTTGTTGGCATGAGCCTTTTGCGCCAGTGCGTTCTGGCTGGCGCCGGTCATTGCCACATAAAGGTACTTGTCCACACTCTTTCCTCTGCATGCCGGACGTTTGCCGCCCACCGCTGTACTGCTGAGCCATAAGCAATTTGCAGACCAACTTTTTTCTGGCGGCCGACACCCCGGTAAACAAAGGACTTGAGGGGTTTTGCGCAAAGGAGGGAAATGTATCGAAGACGAAAAACCGGCGGTGTCATGCCGCTTGGCGGCAAACACCTGACCCTGATCGCGGATCGTTCCCACGTTGAAGCGTCGAACCGTCCGCGTGGGAATGCAGCCCGGGACGCTCCGCGTCCCAAAGCGGACGCAGAGCGTCCATTGAGGCATTCCCACGCAGAGCGTGGGAACGATCAGCGTGGGTGTGATCAGGCGCTGCCTGACTCCTTACCGACTTCGTACTCACGCAACTTGTTGGCAATCGTGGTGTGAGAAACCCCCAGCCGCTTGCCCAGTTGCCGACTGCTCGGGTGCTCGGAATACAAACGCTCCAGCACCGCCTTCTCGAAGCGCCCGACAATCTCGTCGAGCCCGCCTTCGAGGGAAAAATCGCCAAGCGGCTGACGCACACCGTAATCCGGCAAGCGAATGTGCTCGGCCTTGACCGTGCCGCCGTCGCACAGCGAAACCGCCTGAAACAGCACGTTCTCCAGTTGCCGCACGTTGCCCGGCCAATGGTAGTGACTGAGTCGGTCCATCGCCGCTGGCGCCAACCTCGGCAGCGCGCAGCCGATCTGCCGGCTGGCCTGATCGAGGAAATGTTCCACCAGCGGCGTCAAACCGTCGAGGCATTCGCGCAGGGGCGGGATATGCAGCGACAGCACGTTCAAGCGGTGATACAAATCCTGGCGAAACTCGCCTCGAGCGCACAGCTCCGACAGGTCCACCTGGGTTGCGCAGATCACCCGCACATCCAGATAAACCTCTTCATCACTGCCCACCCGCCGGAAGCAGCCGTCCTGCAGGAAACGCAGCAATTTCACCTGCAAGCGCGGGCTCATTTCGCCGACGCCATCGAGAAACAGCGTGCCACCCGCTGTCAGCTCCAGCAGCCCGAGCTTGCCTTCGGCCCGCGCCCCTTCAAAGGCACCGGGGCCATAGCCGAACAGCTCGGTCTCGGCCATCGACTCCGGCAACCCCGCGCAGTTGAGCGCCATCAACGGTGACTGCCCACGCGGGCTCGCCAGGTGACAGGCCCGCGCCAGCAATTCCTTGCCGGTGCCGGTTTCACCTTCAATCAGCAGCGGTGCATCCAGCGGCGCCATGCGTCGTGCTTCGCGCACCACCGCCGCCATCACCTTGGAGCTCTGAAAGATGCTGTCGAAGCCACGCAATTCCTGCTTGCGCACGTTGTAGATGCGCTCGCCGACGCGGTCCGCCCGGTGCAAGGTCAGCACGGCACCGGCCATGGCCTCACTGTCATCGTGCTCCGATTGCAGCGGCGCGATGTCGGCCAGAAAGATGTCGCCCTTGACCTTGACCCGCATGCCGTTGATTCGCGATTTGTTGGCGCGCACCAGTTCCGGCAGGTCGAAATCCTCGGCGTAACGCGACAGCGGAATCCCCGGCACCTCGTCCACCCGCACCCCGAGCAACTGCGCCGCCGCCCGGTTGGCGGCGACGATGGAGCCGCCCATGTCGATCGACAGCACCGGAAACTCCAGCGCACCGAGCAGCGCATTCAATTCCATGTGCCGCCGCTCGCTGGGCATCAGCCCTACCCGCTTGACGCCAAAGACCCCGGCAATCGCCTCGAACTTGGGCCGCAGCGCCTGGAACTGAATGTTGATCAGGTTCGGGCAATGCAGGTAGATCGCGTTGCCATGCTCACCACCCACCTCGCCACGGGCGACGTTGATCCCGTACTCCACCAACAGATTGAGAATGTCGCGCAGGATGCCGATGCGGTTCTGGCAGTGGACTTTGATACGCATATAAAGGCCCGAAACAGGTGAGGAGACGGTCTGACACCGGAATTTTCTGCGCAGCGCGCAAGATAGTCGTCAAGATTATGTGACAGCCATCGACCTTTTCAAACCCGACAGTCACCGCAAACAGGACTTAACGCACAAAGCGTAACGAAAACTTTACGAATTAAAGAGATTTTTCCTACTCAACCGATCATCAACCTGCTGCAACAACGAACGCGCTGGGGTATTTCTCAGTCCATCGCAGGACATAACAAGAACGAAATTCCCCTCGCAGGAGAGCAGTATGAAGCAGACGCAATACGTGGCCCGCGAGCCCGATGCGCAAGGTTTTATCGACTACCCCGCCGAAGAACATGCGGTGTGGAACACGCTGATCACCCGCCAGATGAAAGTGATCGAGGGGCGCGCGTGCCAGGAATACCTGGACGGTATCGAAAAACTCGGCCTGCCCCACGACCGCATTCCGCAACTGGGCGAAATCAACAAGGTGCTCGGCCAGACCACCGGTTGGCAGGTCGCCCGCGTCCCGGCGCTGATCCCCTTCCAGACTTTTTTCGAATTGCTCGCCAGCAAGCAGTTTCCGGTGGCCACGTTCATTCGCACCCGTGAAGAACTGGATTACCTGCAAGAGCCGGACATTTTCCACGAGATCTTTGGCCACTGCCCATTGCTGACCAACCCCTGGTTTGCCGAATTCACCCACACCTACGGCAAGCTCGGCCTGCAGGCGACCAAGGAAGAACGCGTTTATCTGGCGCGCCTGTACTGGATGACCATCGAGTTCGGCCTGGTCGACACCCCGCAAGGCAAACGCATCTACGGCGGCGGCATCCTGTCCTCGCCGAAAGAAACCGTTTACTCGCTGTCGGACGAGCCCGAGCATCAGGCCTTCGATCCGCTGGAGGCCATGCGCACGCCGTACCGCATCGACATCCTGCAACCGCTGTATTTTGTCCTGCCGAACCTCAAGCGCCTGTTCGACCTGGCCCACGAAGACATCATGGCCATGGTCAAGCAAGGCATGCAGCTGGGTCTGCACGCTCCGAAGTTTCCGCCTAAACCGAAAGCCGCGTGACCCGCGACTTTTGCTTACAAGTGAGCCTGTCAGTCGTCGCCACTTTGGTTTAGCGTGGCGACTTTGACGGCCAATATAAAAAAACACCTTCAGATTTCAGGAAGTCCACCATGTCCACGTTGAACCAAGCCCATTGCGAAGCCTGCCGTGCCGATGCTCCACAAGTCAGTGACGAAGAATTGCCGATCCTGATCAAGCAGATCCCTGACTGGAACATCGAAGTGCGTGACAGCATCATGCAGCTGGAAAAAGTGTTCCTGTTCAAGAATTTCAAGCACGCGCTGGCTTTCACCAACGCCGTCGGCGAAATCTCCGAGGCCGAAGGTCACCACCCGGGCCTGCTGACCGAGTGGGGCAAAGTCACCGTGACCTGGTGGAGCCACTCGATCAAGGGCCTGCACCGCAACGACTTCATCATGGCCGCGCGCACTGACGAAGTGGCCAAGACCGCAGAAGGACGCAAGTAATGCACTTCGACGCCATCGGCCGGGTGCCCGGCGACCCGATCCTCGGCCTGATGGAGGCCTACGCGCAGGACCCCAACCCGCGCAAGTTCGACCTCGGCGTGGGCGTCTACAAGGATGCCCAGGGCCTGACACCGATCCCCGAGGCGGTGAAAATCGCCGAGGCGCGGCTGGTCGAAAGCCAGGACACCAAGACCTACATCGGTGGCCACGGCAATCCGCTGTTCGGTAAAGTCATCAGCGAATTGGTGCTCGGTGCCGATTCGGCGCTGATCGCCGAGCAACGCGCCGGCGCCACCCAGACCCCGGGCGGCACGGGCGCCCTGCGCCTGGCAGCGGATTTCATCGCGCAATGCCTGCCGGGCAAGGGCGTCTGGCTGAGCAACCCGACCTGGCCGATCCACGAAACGATTTTCGCGGCCGCCGGGGTCAAGATCAGCCATTACCCGTACGTTGGCAGCGACAACCGCCTCGACGTCGATGGCATGCTCGCCGTACTCAACGAAGTGCCGAAAGGCGATGTGGTGCTGCTGCATGCGTGCTGCCACAACCCGACCGGTTTCGACCTGAGCCACGACGACTGGCAGCGGGTGCTGGACGTCGTTCGTCGTCGCGATCTGCTGCCGCTGATCGATTTTGCCTACCAGGGCTTTGGCGACGGTCTGGAGCAGGATGCGTGGTCAACCCGGCTGTTCGCCGCCGAGTTGCCCGAACTGCTGATCACCAGTTCCTGTTCGAAGAACTTCGGCCTGTACCGCGACCGCACCGGTGCGTTGATCGTCAGCGCGAAAACCGCTGACAAGCTCATCGACATCCGCAGCCAGCTGGCGCACATCGCCCGCAACCTGTGGTCGACGCCACCGGATCATGGCGCGGCCGTGGTCGCCACGATCCTCGCCGACCCGGAGCTGAAACGCCGCTGGGCCGACGAAGTCGAAGCCATGCGTCTGCGCATCGCCCAGTTGCGCAGCGGTCTGGTGGAAGCGCTGGAACCGCACGGTCTGCGCGAGCGTTTTGCGCACATTGGCGTGCAACGCGGGATGTTCTCCTACACCGGCCTGTCGCCGGAACAGGTGAAAAACCTGCGCGAGCATCACAGCGTGTACATGGTCAGCTCGGGCCGGGCCAACGTTGCCGGGATTGATGCGACGCGCCTCGACCTGCTGGCCGAAGCGATCGCCAACGTCTGCCAATAACTCCCTCCTGGTCTTGATCGTTCCCACGTCGAGGCGTCCGCGTGGGAACGATCATCGCGAGCAGGCTCGCTCCTACATTTTCCCTGCGTCACCCTGTCGCACTTGTCTAGACAATCCCGCCCGTCGAACCAAATGGATTTAAAAGTCTGATTGTCATTTTTCTTGCTGTATCCTGCTCAAGCTTTCTGAAAGCGCGGATCTACCAGATCTATCAACAGACTTAGCGAGGAGCGCAACCATGCACGAGATTCCGAATCTCCCCTTCCCAAGCCTGCACGAAACTGAGCAGACGACCACGCAACAAGCCGGTGCCCAACAGCCCGAGCCGAAAGAAGCCGCCGAGAGCCGTCCGGCCGACAGCGAAGAGTAAGCAACACCCGCCGTACAGACCGTGTGGAAAGCGCTAACATGCGCTTTCCACACTGCCTGAAACCTGAGTTGCCATGTCCAGAGAATTCGATGAACAACAGGCCGAGATCCTGATCGGTGCCACCGAAAAGATGATCGAGATCTGGAGCCGCCTCTCGCCCGAGAAACAGGCCGCCCTGCTCGCCCGTTTCGGCAGCGAAGAAAACGCGCTGGCCGCCCTGGTCACCACACAATTGGTCGCCCCGGCCAAATAGTTTTACTTTTCCCCGCCCCAGACCCGTCTGCATCGGTATCATGAGCAGCCTATCCAATCTGCTCTTCCCGTGGATCGTTATTCATGTCGCCCTCTATGCCAGAACCCCAGCGCCCACTGGCGGTCACGCTGCAAGTCGTTTCCATTGTCCTGTTCACCTTCATCGGCTACCTGAACATCGGCATTCCGCTGGCGGTGTTGCCCGGCTATGTGCACAGCGACCTGGGCTTCGGCGCGGTCATCGCCGGGCTGGTGATCAGCGTGCAATACCTGGCCACCCTGCTCAGCCGCCCGTATGCCGGCAAGATCATCGACAACCAGGGCAGCAAACATGCGGTGATGATCGGTCTGGCCGGTTGTGGCTTGAGCGGCGTATTCATGTTGATTTCGGCGTGGACACCCCACCTGCCGCTGCTGAGCCTGATCAGCCTGTTCGTCGGCCGCCTGGTGCTGGGCAGTGCTGAAAGCCTGGTCGGGTCAGGCTCGATCGGCTGGGGCATCGGCCGGGTCGGCGCCGCCAACACCGCCAAAGTCATCTCGTGGAACGGCATCGCCAGTTACGGCGCGCTGGCGATCGGTGCGCCGCTTGGAGTGTGGCTGGTCAGCCGTTTTGGTCTGTGGAGCATGGGCGTGAGTATTCTGCTGCTCGCCACGCTGGGGCTGTTGCTGGCCTGGCCGAAGACCGCCGCGCCGATCGTGGCCGGTGAGCGTCTGCCATTCATGCACGTTCTCGGCCGCGTCTTCCCGCACGGCTGCGGGCTGGCGCTGGGCTCGATCGGTTTCGGCACCATCGCCACGTTCATCACCCTGTATTACGCCACGCAGCACTGGGATAACGCGGTGCTGTGCCTGAGCCTGTTCGGCGCCAGCTTCATCGGTGCGCGACTTTTGTTCGGCAACCTGATCAACCGCCTCGGCGGCTTTCGCGTGGCGATTGCCTGCCTGACGGTGGAAACCCTGGGCTTGCTGCTGCTGTGGCTGGCGCCGGACGCGCATTGGGCACTGGCTGGCGCAGCACTGAGCGGTTTCGGTTTCTCGCTGGTGTTTCCGGCGCTGGGGGTGGAAGCCGTGAACCTGGTGCCCGCCTCCAGCCGTGGCGCGGCGGTCGGGGCTTATTCGTTGTTCATCGACTTGTCGCTGGGCATCACCGGACCGCTGGCGGGAGCCATTGCTGCGGGCTTCGGTTTTGCCTCGATCTTCCTGTTCGCCGCCCTCGCAGCGCTGAGCGGCCTGGCCTTGAGCGTCTATCTCTACCGCCACACGACCAAGTACCGCGAAGGCTAGAAATCCACCTTGCCGCGCCCGGCCTTGATACTGCCGCGCTTGGTCTTCAATTCGAGCCGACGCTTTTTTGAACCCAGTGTCGGTTTGGTCGGCCGGCGCTTCTTCTCGACTTTAGTGGCGCTGAGGATCAGCTCGGTCAGACGCTCCAGCGCATCGGCGCGATTCTGTTCCTGCGTGCGGTACTGCTGGGCCTTGATGATCAGCACGCCGTCACCGGTGATGCGACTGTCGCGCAGCGCCAGCAGTCGTTCCTTGTAGAACTCGGGCAAGGACGAGGCCGGAATGTCGAAGCGCAAGTGCACGGCGCTGGAGACCTTGTTGACGTTCTGCCCACCGGCGCCCTGGGCGCGGATGTACGTCAGTTCGATCTCGGCATCCGGCAGATGCACGTTGTTGGAAATCACCAGCATGGAAACTCTACCTTCAAGTCGCTAAGCGACAGACAATCCCAGTTCCGACAACAGCATCGACGCCTGGGCCCGGGAAATCAGCGCCCCTTTGAACAGTTTGGCATCGTTGAGCCGAAAACCGCTCAGATCGGCACCGCGCAGATCAGCATCGGTAAACCTCGCGCCGTTGATACGTGCGTGAGCCAGGCTGCACTCGACGAACTCGGCCTTGCGAAAGTCCGCATCGCTCAAATCCGCATCGGAGAAATCCAGGCCGTTCAATGTCGTGCGGGCGAACGACATACCGGCCAGAAACGCGCTGTTGAGCCGGGTCTCGCTGAACGACAGCCCCAGACTGGACGTGTGACTGAAGTTGGCGCCGGTCAGCTTGCAACCCGTGAAAACAACCTGCGCCAGTTTCGCCCGCTGCCAGCGTGTGTTGTTCAAATCGCAGTTGCTGAACGAGGCCTCCAGCAACTGGGTCGCCTCGAATACTGCGTGAGCCCCACGACAGCCCTTCCATTGAGTCTCCTCCAGGCGAGCCCCCAGCAATAGCGTGCGCAGCAGAATGCAGCGCTGGAACTCGGCGCGATCCAGTTTCAGGCGCGACAGATCGACATCGGTGAAATCCACCCCGATAAACCGCAGCGGCAAGCGCTGGGACGCGATCAACGCCTGCACCTCATCGCGCGTCAACGCGCCCCCCTCGATCTCGCAGTGTGTTTGCACCTGATCCATGCCGACTCCTTCGATTCATTTGGCGCCGGCAGTCTATCGTCACTTCGCGTAGGACCGGGCACAAAAAAGCCGGCAGAAGCCGGCTATTTTGTTGTCATCCGTTGCCTACTTGGCCGCGGCCGAGAGCAACGCGCGTTGATCGCTGCGCTTGTTCTTGATCACGTAGCAGACCCACATGAACACCACCCACACCGGAATCGCGTACACCGAGACCTGAATGCCCGGAATCAGCAGCATCACACCGAGGATGAACAGGACGAACGCCAGGCAGATGTAGTTGCCGTACGGATACCACAGCGCCTTGAACAGCGGCTTCTGGTGGGTCTTGTTCATGTGCTGGCGGAACTTGAAGTGCGAGAAGCTGATCATCGCCCAGTTGATCACCAGCGTCGCAACCACCAGCGACATCAGCAGTTCCAGCGCGTGTTGCGGGATCAGGTAGTTAAGCAGCACGGCCACCAGAGTCACTGCCGCCGACGCCAGGATCGAACGCACCGGCACGCCGCGCTTGTCGATCTTCGCCAGCGCCTTCGGCGCATCGCCCTGCTCGGCCATGCCCAGCAGCATGCGGCTGTTGCAGTAGGTGCCGCTGTTGTACACCGACAAGGCCGCCGTCAGGACCACGAAGTTGAGGATGTGCGCGGCGGTGTTGCTGCCGAGCATCGAGAACACCTGCACGAACGGGCTGCCGCTGTAGGAATCGCCCGAAGCGTTAAGCGTTTCCAGCAGGCTGTCCCACGGGGTCAGCGACAGCAGGATCACCAGTGCGCCGATGTAGAAAATCAGGATCCGGTAGATCACCTGATTGATCGCTTTCGGGATCACGGTTTTCGGCTTGTCGGCTTCGGCTGCGGTGAAACCGAGCATTTCCAGGCCACCGAAGGAGAACATGATGATCGCCATGGCCATCACCAGACCGCTGACGCCGTTCGGGAAAAAGCCGCCGTGGGACCACAGGTTGCTCACCGCCGCCTGCTCGCCACCGTGGCCGCTGACCAGCAGGTAGCTGCCCAGGGCGATCATGCCGACGATCGCCACGACCTTGATGATCGCGAACCAGAATTCGGCTTCACCGAAGACTTTGACGTTGGCCAGGTTGATCGCATTGATCAGCACGAAGAATGCGGCTGCAGTGACCCAGCTCGGGATCTCCGGCGCCCAGTAGTGGATGTATTTGCCGACCGCGGTCAGCTCCGACATGCCCACCAGGATGTACAGGATCCAGCAGTTCCAGCCCGACAGGAAGCCGGCGAAGCCGCCCCAGTATTTGTGTGCAAAGTGACTGAAGGAACCGGCCACCGGCTCTTCGACAATCATCTCGCCGAGCTGGCGCATGATCATGAAGGCGATGAAGCCGCAGATGGCATAGCCGAGGATCATCGACGGCCCGGCGGATTTCAGCACCCCGGCAGAGCCGAGGAACAATCCGGTACCGATCGCGCCACCGAGGGCGATCAGTTGAATATGGCGATTTTTCAGGCCGCGTTTCAGCTCGCCTGATTGCGAGTTTTGTCCACTCATGAAAAAGGTCTCACGCAAGGTTTGATGATGTTCAGTAGACGTTGCTGCAAGGTTGCGATTTCAGCCAACCCTGATCAAACCCCAGCGCAGGCACCAGGAATTCAGCTTTTTTACAACGGTCATGCGTCACCTGTTTGTTTTTATCTGTGACGAAATCGAACCCGACACGCTTGTGACGCGGCGGAGTGAACAAGGCGGATAAACCTTGAGGTTTGCGCGATTACGCAGAGGGTCACAGTTAAAACGCGGCGCATTGTACACCGCTAACCCCCTGCTGCCAGACCTCGCCGGATCAGCGTGTCGGTTGCCGGGATTGCGTGTGTCCACCCCGGGAGGCCCGGGCGGCTGCAAAAATTGAGTCAGGCCTTTGCAGGCCTTCGGCGGGGACGATGGAAAATCCGCCCCACGTGGAGAAGTGGAAATGGATAACGGCGTTCATTGCGCCTCCTTTTTGTTATGCACCTGCACGACAGGCATGCAGCGCATCTCACCTTCCAAACGACGCTGAAACAAGCGCGCCAGCGCACTGCGCAAGGCCCGGCGCGCCTGGCTGCGGCAGATTTTCCTTACAGCCGGACAACGCCACCTGATTCACGGGACCACGGCGGCTTTTTCGTAAATATTCACTGACAGTGCGTAACGAAAAATTTCCACCCCAGACCGATCGAAGCCGCGCTTGTGATTGACGTTAGCTGCCTAACTATTTGAAAGGCGGTGAGTTTTTTTGTTTTAAAACAAGAAAACACACCCAAAAAAAGAAATAAAAAGTCCAAAAAAAAACGCCAACCCTGAGGTTGGCGTTTCTGTTTTCAGCCTGGAGCTTACCGCTCGAAGCTTACAACGGCCTTATTCCGGCTTCTTGCGACCGAAACCCGGACGCTGGCCGGAACCGGCCGGTGCGCCACGGCGCTTGCCCGACGGCTTGTCATCGTCAGCCAGCTTGATGCCTGGACGCTTCGGCGCCGGCTTGGCCGGGCGCTTGGTCTCGGCTGGACGATCGGCCACCGGCGTACCGCGACCTGCGCCACGCTCGGTACGGCCATTGGCCGGACGCGGCGTGCGTGGACCGCGCTCGCCATCCGGGCGCGCTGCCGGCTTGCGACCCGGACGCTCGCCTTCGATCTGCGGCTCGCGGACCGGACGCGAACCGGCGCCAATCGGTGCACCGTTGGCCGGACGCAGGGTACGCACGCGCTCGGTACGGGCCATCGGACGCGACGACTTGCGCTGCATCCGGTCGAGCTTGTCTTTGCTCTTGGCGTTCAGTTGCGGCATGGCTACCGGGGTCAGGCCAACTTCGGCGCTCAGCACGTCGACTTCGTACTGGCTCATTTCGCGCCAGCGGCCCATCGGCAGGTCGGAGTTGAGGAACACCGGACCGAAACGCACGCGCTTCAAGCGGCTGACCACCAGGCCCTGGGATTCCCACAGGCGACGCACTTCACGGTTGCGGCCTTCCATCACCACGCAGTGATACCAGTGGTTGAAGCCTTCGCCGCCCGGTGCCTGTTGAATGTCGGTGAACCGCGCCGGACCGTCTTCCAGCACCACGCCGGCCTTCAGGCGCTCGATCATCTCGTCATCGACTTCACCACGGACACGCACCGCGTATTCACGGTCCATCTCGTAGGACGGGTGCATCAGGCGGTTAGCCAGCTCACCGTCAGTGGTGAACATCAACAGACCGGTGGTGTTGATGTCGAGACGACCGATGTTGATCCAGCGGCCTTCTTTCGGACGCGGCAGCTTGTCGAACACGGTCGGACGGCCTTCCGGGTCGTCACGGGTGCAGATCTCGCCATCGGGCTTGTTGTACATGATGACGCGGCGAACCGACTCGGCGGCTTCTTCACGCTTGATGACCTTGCCATCAATGGTGATGGCGTCGTGCATGTCGACACGCAGGCCGAGGGTGGCGTCTTTGCCATTGACCTTGATCCGGCCCTGGCTGATCCAGGATTCGACGTCGCGGCGCGAGCCGACGCCGATACGGGCGAGGACTTTCTGCAGTTTTTCGCCTGCTGGGCCGATTTCCTGGTCGTCTTTCTGATTGATGTCACTCATCTGGGCACCTCCCGGTGTGGTCTGTTCAGTGGCGCTGAATTGAGCCGCTGAAACGTTGAAATCTGGGTTTTCGGGCGAAGGGATCGCCGAAGGGTCGCGAATCATACGCGGATGTGGCCGCGCGCGCATCAGAGACTAGTCGATCAGGGCAAGGTTATTTCTTTTTCCGCCGACCGGTGGCCCCGAGCTTGATCAGACGCAGCGCGGCTTCGGCCAATACAGTGCGCTTGTCGTCCTTGTCGAGTTTCTTCCAGGCCCGGATCTCACGCTTGCTGCGTCCGCAGCCGAGGCAAATGTCATCGCTGAACTTGCAGACGCTGATGCACGGGTCCTTGGTCGAGCTCATGCTCAATCCTCGAACTCGCGGCGTTCGGCTTCGATGGCTTCGGCCAGGGCGCGGGCCTCGGCTTCTTCTTCGCTCAATTCTTCCTCGGCAGCAGGTTGTGGCGCAGACTGTTCAAGCCGGGCGACGGCGGCCAGCAGTTTTTCCCGGGCTTCGGCCACGCCGAGCACATCGTCTTCCTGCTCGGGCTCTGGCTCAAATACAGACTCACTCTCAGTCTCAAATTCAGGCTCAAATTCAGGTTCTGGCTCATCCTCCTCCGGCGGCTCGACCGGATCGGATTCCACCCCACCCGGCAGCGATTCGCCGTCCACCCCGTCACGCAGCAAGTCGTCGAAGTCGGTCTTGATCCCCTCCTCCATGCTGTCCAGCTCCAGCAGCAGCGTATGGAAACTGGTTTCCTCCTTCGGTTCTTCCGGCTCGGCGCTGGCGTCGGCCAGTTCCTGCAAGCCCGGCGGCACGGGAGCGTCGTCGAAGTCGAGCACCGGATCCGCCTCGATCTCGCGCAGCTCGGCCAGCGGCGGCAGGTCGTCGAGGTTCTTCAGGTTGAAGTGGTCGAGAAACGCCTTGGTGGTGGCGAACATCGCCGGTTTGCCCGGCACGTCACGGTAGCCGACGATGCGGATCCACTCGCGCTCGATCAGCGTTTTGACGATGTTGGTGTTGACCGCCACGCCCCGCACGTCCTCGATCTCGCCCCGGGTGATCGGCTGGCGATAGGCGATCAGCGCCATGGTTTCCAGCAGCGCGCGGGAATAACGCTGCGGACGCTCCTCCCACAAGCGACCAACCCACGGCGCGAACTTCTCGCGGATTTGCAGGCGATAGCCGGAGGCGACTTCCTTGAGCTCGAACGCCCGGCCCTCGCAGGACTTGCCAAGCAGGGTCAGGGCTTTCTTGAAGACCGGCGGCTCCGGGCGCTCACCCTCTTCGAACAATTCATACAGGCGCTCCAGGGATTGCGGCTTTCCCGAGGCCAACAGAAAGGCTTCAAGCAGGGACGCCAGCTCGCGGGGTTCAGTCAGGTTCATATCGGGACTCGTTATTCGGCTCGGGCTCGCACGTGGATCGCGGCGAACGGCTCATTCTGCACCAGCTCGATCAGGGATTCCTTGACCAGTTCAAGGATCGCCATGAAGGTCACCACCACCCCGAGCTTGCCCTCCTCGGCGGTGAACAGCTCGACGAACGGCACAAAGCCGCCGCCCTTGAGCCGCTCCAGCACGTCGCTCATGCGCTCGCGGGTGGACAGCGCCTCGCGGCTGACCTGATGGCTTTCGAACATATCGCCGCGGCGCAGCACTTCGGCCATGGACATCAGGATTTCCTCCAGCGCCACGTCCGGCAACAGCTTGCGCGCGCGGGCTTCCGGGGCGTCGAGCTTGGGCACGATCACGTCGCGACCGACCCGGCTCAGGCCATCGATGCCTTCAGCGGCAGCCTTGAACCGCTCGTACTCTTGCAATCGACGGATCAGCTCGGCACGCGGGTCTTCCTCTTCGTCCTCGACGGTTTCGGCTCGGGGCAGCAGCATCCGCGACTTGATCTCGGCCAGCATCGCGGCCATCACGAGGTATTCGGCGGCCAGTTCCAGGCGCACCGACTGCATCAGTTCGACATAGCCCATGTATTGACGGGTGATTTCCGCTACCGGGATGTCGAGAATGTTGATGTTCTGTTTGCGAATCAGGTACAGCAGCAGGTCGAGCGGGCCTTCGAAGGCTTCGAGGAAGACTTCCAGCGCGTCCGGCGGGATGTACAGATCCAGCGGCATTTCCGTGACCGCCTGGCCATAGACCATGGCAAACGGCAGTTCCTGCTGGGCACCGGCCTGGGGATCAACGGTTTCCACTGCGGACATTCAGGCCTCGACCATGAATGGAGCCGGATCGCCGCAACCGACGCGGATCACTTCCGGATCATCGCCTGTGAGGTCGATCACGGTGGAGGCCTTGATGCCGCCGGAACCGCCGTCGATGATCAGGTCCACCTGATGCTCGAGCAACTGGCGCATTTCGTACGGATCGCTCAACGGGTCTTCATCGCCCGGCATGATCAGGGTCACGCTCATCAGCGGCTCGCCCAGTTCGGCCAGCAGCGCCAGCGCGATCGGATGACTCGGCACCCGCAGTCCGATGGTGCGCTTCTTCGGATGCAGCAACAGGCGCGGCACTTCGCGGGTGGCGTTGAGAATGAAGGTGTACGGCCCCGGCAAATGGGCTTTGAGGATTCGAAACGTCCCGGTGTCGATCTTGGCGTAATTGCCCAGTTGCGACAGGTCGCTGCAGATCAGCGCAAAGTTGTGTTTTTCGTCGAGCTGGCGCAGGCGTCGAACGCGCTCGATGGCGTTCTTGTCGCCGATCTGGCAACCGATTGCGTAGGAGGAGTCCGTTGGATAGACCACCACCCCGCCCTTGCGGATGATCTCGACCGCCTGTTTGATCAGGCGCGCTTGCGGGTTTTCCGGATGAATCTGGAAAAATTGACTCACATTCTCTACCTGTTCAGACGGCGGCAATAACTGGGTCATGTTTGAACCGACCCCACAGGGGTGGAAGGTCCTCCGGCACCGGCCGGTACTGGCCGATCTCGGACCAGCCACCAGGGCCATGGAAATCACTGCCGGCGCTGACCAGCAGACCGAACTCACGGGCAAGGATCGCGAGGCTGCCCACCTGTTCCGCAGGCTGATGACCATTGACCACTTCGATCGCCTGCCCGCCCGCTTGAATATAGTCGGCAATCAGCTTTCGGCGCTTGCTGCGGGTGAAATCGTAGTGCCACGGATGCGCCAGGCTGACCCAGGCCCCGGCGGCGCGCAGCGTGCCGACGGTGTCTTCAAGGGTCGGCCAGTGCAGCTTGACGTCTCCCAGCTTGCCGGCGCCGAGCCATTTGCGAAACGCCTCGGCGCGATCCTTTACAAAACCTTCACGCACCATCCAGTCGGCGAAGTGCGGACGGGCCGGCGCGTTGCCGCTGTCGCCCAATTCCTGCTGGATCTGCCGCGCGCCGTCGAGCGCATTCGGCATGCCCTTGAGGGCGAGCTTGCGGCTTATTTCTTCTGACCGCAGCCAGCGGCCGTCGTGCAACTTAGCAATCGCCTCGACCAACGGCGCGGCATTGACGTCGAAACCGTAGCCGAGCACATGAATGGTCGCCCCGCCCCAGGTGCAGGACAGTTCGACGCCGTTGACCAGTTGCATGCCCAGCGCCTCGGCGGCCGTGCGCGCTTCGGCGAGGCCTTCAAGGGTGTCGTGATCGGTCAGGGCCAGGACTCGCACGCCGTTCTCGAACGCACGCGCAACCAGTGCCGCAGGCGCCAGGGCGCCATCGGAGGCCGTGCTGTGGCAGTGCAAATCAACATTCACGGGGATGTGTTACCTCAAATCAGCTGGCGCTATCGCGCGCCCATATGTTTGTTATTATGCCGCCACATCCAGCTTCTGGCTCTCACTGTGAAACAATTCATCGATTTCATCCCGCTTCTGCTGTTCTTCATCGTCTACAAACTCGATCCACGCACCGTCGATGTTGCCGGCCATGAACTGACGGTAGGCGGCATTTACAGTGCCACCGCCATGCTGATCATCAGTTCCCTGGTGGTGTACGGCGCGCTTTTCATCAAGCAGCGCAAGCTGGAGAAAAGCCAGTGGCTGACCCTGATCGCCTGCCTGGTATTCGGCAGTCTGACTCTGGCCTTCCACAGCGAAACCTTCCTGAAATGGAAGGCGCCGGTGGTCAACTGGCTGTTCGCCCTGGCCTTCATCGGCAGCCATTTCATCGGTGACCGCCTGCTGATCAAGCGCATCATGGGCCACGCGCTGACCCTGCCGGATCCGGTCTGGACCCGACTGAACATCGCCTGGATCGCCTTTTTCCTGTTCTGCGGGGCCGCCAACCTGTTCGTCGCCTTCACCTTCCAGAGCATCTGGGTGGACTTCAAGGTGTTCGGCAGCCTGGGCATGACCGTGCTGTTCCTGGTCGGTCAGGGCATCTACCTGTCCCGTCACCTGCACGACGCCGATACCACAACGCCAAAAACCGAGGACTGACATGCTCTACGCCATCATTGCCACCGACGTTGCCAACTCTCTGGACGCCCGTCTCGCCGCACGTCCGGCACACCTTGAACGCCTGCAGGTGCTCAAGGGCGAAGGCCGCATCGTGCTGGCCGGCCCGCACCCGGCGGTCGACAGCAATGATCCGGGCGCAGCAGGTTTCAGCGGCAGCCTGATCGTCGCCGAATTCGATTCCCTGAGCGCGGCGCAAGCCTGGGCCGATGCCGATCCGTACGTCGCCGCCGGCGTCTACGCCAGTGTTGTCGTCAAGCCGTTCAAGCAAGTCCTGCCGTAACCTCCCCCGCAAAAGCCCTCCGCGCGATGAACCTTGTCGGTTCATCGCGTTCTCAATCGCTCATTATTCTCGTTTGCCGGCCGACAACCTGCCCAATATCCATTTGGAAACAGGAGTCGCGATGCGCAAGGGTCCGTTGTGTCTGATGTTGGTCACGTTGTCGATCATGGCGCCCGCCCATGGTGACGAAAGCACCGAGGGCGGCAGCTCCACGCCGCTTTCATTGAGCGCCGGCAGTCAGATCACCGAGTTGCAGCAGCGCCTGAAGGCCAGTGAGCAGCAACGGGAAGAAATGAGCAAACAACTGCAAAATGCCGACAACACCCGCGAAAGCGCCCAGCTCGCCCGGTTGCGCCAAGAGAACCAGCGCCTGAAGCTGCAACTCAAGGAAGCCCAGGCCAGTCCGCTGCCGCGCCTGCTGACCGAACAGCAGCAATGGTTCGTAACCGGGGCCGGGGTAGCGCTATTGGCGCTGCTGTGCGGTATCTTTGCCAGTGGAGCAAGCCGAAAACGTCGGCAATGGCTAAATTGAGTGAGTCATGAGCGAGCTGTTACTGATTGATGATGACCAGGAGTTGTGTGAACTCCTGAGTAGCTGGCTGAGCCAGGAAGGCTTTCAGGTCCGGGCCTGCCACGATGGTCAGAGCGCCCGCAAGGCGCTGGCCGAAACCGCGCCGGCGGCTGTGGTGCTGGACGTGATGCTGCCCGACGGCAGCGGTCTGGAACTGCTCAAGCAACTGCGCAGCGATCACGCCGACCTGCCGGTGCTGATGCTCTCGGCGCGGGGCGAGCCGCTGGACCGGATCCTCGGCCTGGAACTGGGCGCCGACGATTATCTGGCCAAACCCTGCGATCCGCGTGAACTGACCGCCCGCCTGCGCGCCGTGCTGCGCCGCAGTCATCCGGCCGCCGTGTCGACCCAGCTCGAGCTGGGCGACCTGAGCTTCAGCCCGGTGCGCGGCGTGGTCAGCATCGACGAAAAGGAATTCACCCTCACCGTCTCCGAAAGCCGCCTGCTCGAAGCCCTGCTCAAGCAACCGGGCGAGCCGCTGGACAAACAGGAACTGGCGCAGATCGCCCTCGGTCGCAAGCTGACCCTGTACGACCGCAGCCTGGACATGCACGTCAGCAACCTGCGCAAAAAGATCGGCCCGCACCCCGACGGTCGCCCGCGCATCGTGGCCCTGCGCAGCCGTGGCTACTACTACAGCCTCTGAACGTCTGTCAGTTTTGTCAGGTCGGCGCGAAAACGTGTTTACCCAAGCTTTACACAGCGCTGACCGCCGCTGACCTTGATCTCCGTAATCTGTACTCATCCGGAACGTACCGGGAACGAGACAAAGGAGATTCACCATGCGCAAGACTCTTATCGCTCTGATGTTTGCCGCCGCCCTGCCGACCGTCGCCATGGCCATGCCACAGGATGATGGCCCGATGGGTGGCCCGCTGGACGGCCCGCGCCATGGCGGTCAGATGCACGGCATGCACGGCAAAGGCCCGTACAGCCAGTTGGACCTGTCCCGCGAACAGCGCGAGCAGATCCGCAAGATCATGGGCGAGCAGATGCACGAGCGTAAGCAGACGGTTGAAAAATACCTGGAGAAACTCTCGCCAGCCGATCAGAAAGCCATGAAGGACGAGATGGCGGCCAACCACAAGAAAGCCGAATCCGATGTCCGCGCCGTCCTGAAACCGGATCAACAGAAGAAATTCGACGAGATCCAGAAGAAACAGGCAGAGCGTCGCGCCGAATGGGCCGAGTTCAAAGCCTGGAAAGCGCAACAGCCGCAAAAGGCGCAATAATGTTCTAGCGTCACGCCCCGACCCAACGGCTCACCGCCGTTGGGTTTTCTTTGTTTGAGGATTTTCTGTGCGTTCATTGTTCTGGCGTATCCTCGCCAGCTTCTGGCTGGCCATCGCTCTGGTTGCAGGGCTTTCCATTCTGTTGGGGCACATGCTCAACCAGGACGCGTGGATCCTCAGCCGCCATCCGGGCCTCAACACCCTGGCCGCCGAATGGACGCAGACCTACGAAGCCCAGGGCGAAGACGCCGCCCAGGACATCCTCGAACAGCGCAAGCGCCAGTACCACATCGACGTGCAAGTACTGAACGAAACCGGCGACCCGGTGGTGCGCGGCACCTTCCCCCGGCGTGCGGCAGCCTTCGAGGCGCGGCAGAACAACGACGACCGACGCCTGCCCTGGCGCCGTCTGACCGACGAATTCACCAGCGACAAAAGCGGCGACACCTACCTCTTCATCTATCGCATCCCGCACCCGGAACTCGACGCCTGGCACCGCGAAAGCCTGCTCTGGCCGTTGAGTGCACTGGGCATCGCGCTGGTGGTGCTGACCCTCTTCAGCCTACTGGTGACGTTCTCCATCACCCGCCCGCTCAGTCGCCTGCGCGGCGCGGTGCACGACCTCGGCCAAACCACCTATCAGCAGAACAGTCTGGCGCAACTGGCCAACCGTCGCGATGAATTCGGCGTGCTGGCCAATGACTTCAACCGCATGGGTGCACGCCTGCAAAGCCTGATCGGCAGTCAGCGCCAGTTGCTGCGCGACGTCTCCCACGAATTGCGTTCACCGCTGGCACGGCTGCGCATCGCCCTGGCCCTGGCCGAACGGGCAAGCCCGGAAGAACGGGAAAAACTCTGGCCGCGCCTGACCCGCGAGTGTGATCGCCTGGAAGCGCTGATCAGTGAAATTCTGGTACTGGCGCGGGTCGATGCCGACAACGCCAGCGCCGAAGAAGTGGATCTGAATGCCTTGCTCGCCACCCTGCAAAAAGACGCGCAACTCGGCTCGCCGGAGCAGACCGTGCGCCTGGAGACCGAGCCCGCGCTCACGCTGACCGGCTGGCCGACCATGATCGAACGCGCCGTGGACAACCTGCTGCGCAATGCCCAGCGTTTCAACCCGGTCGGGCAGGCAATTGAAATGCAGGCGTCACGTCAGGGCGAGCGGATCGTGGTCAGCGTGCGTGACCATGGGCCGGGGGTGCAGGCCGAGCATCTGGGCCAGTTGGGCGAACCGTTTTATCGGGCGCCGGGGCAGACCGCTGCCGGGCATGGCCTGGGACTGGCGATTGCCCGACGGGCGGCGGAGCGGCATGGCGGGACGCTGTTACTGGCCAATCACCCACAGGGCGGGTTTGTGGCCAGTCTTGAATTGCCGCTGGTGCCGGGGGCTGTTGTTCAGCCCTGATGGTGTCAGGCCTTTACCGGCCAGGCGCTGACAAACTCAGCCAGATCAACCTTCTCGGCCACCCGCGGTTCTTTCTGCGGCGTGCCGAGGTACAGAAAGGCGATCACTTCCTCGTCATCCGTCAGGCCCAAACCCTTGGCGACATGTTTCGAGTACGCCAGATCACCGGTGCGCCACACCGCACCAATCCCCTGCGCGTAAGCCGCCAGAAGAATGCCATGAGCGGCACAGCCTGCAGCCAGCAACTGCTCGGCCTTCGGGTATTTGACGTGATCCTGCAATTTCGCAATCACCACGACCACCAGCGGCGCCCGCAGCGGGCCGTTGCGCGCTTTGTCGATCATCGCTTCGGTGACTTCGCCTTCCTGCATTTTTGCAGCTTGCGCCAGCAACTCGCCCATCTGCTCACGCGCCGCGCCTTCGACGGTCAGGAAGCGATACGGCTGCAAATGGCCGTGATCCGGTGCGCGGGTCGCGGCGGCAAACAGCACTTCGCGCTGTTCGGCGGTGGGGGCCGGATCGATCAGTCGTGGAACGGAAACACGGTTGAGCAAAGCGTCGAGAGCCTGCATCGGCCACCTCCTGAAAAAAATGTCCGGCTATTCTAGCTGCAAGTGATCCAGACGCGTCGGTTTACATGCCTTGCACCGCAGGTAGAATGGCGCCCTTCCCACATCAGCCCGAGCGGACTTCATGGCGTTGCCGACCTTACGGATCATTGGTTTCATCATCGGCATCTTCCTGATCACTCTGGCCATCGCCATGGTCGTGCCCATGGCCACCCTGGTGATTTTCGAACGCACCGGCGATCTGCCGTCGTTCCTCTGGGCAAGCATGATTACCTTCGTCGCCGGCCTCGCG
Source organism: Pseudomonas sputi (assembly GCF_021603585.1). Taxonomy (GTDB): domain Bacteria; phylum Pseudomonadota; class Gammaproteobacteria; order Pseudomonadales; family Pseudomonadaceae; genus Aquipseudomonas; species Aquipseudomonas sputi. Next base: position 94,153 of record NZ_BQHI01000016.1, read on the forward strand.
CTGGTGATTCCCGGTCGTCCGGAACAGATTCACCTGCGCCCCCGGGACATGTACCTGCTGACCGTCAGCAGCTGGCTGGTGGTGTGCATTTTCGCCGCGCTGCCGTTTTTGCTGACCCAGCACATCAGCTACACCGACTCGTTCTTCGAAAGCATGTCCGGCATCACCGCCACCGGAGCGACCGTGCTCAACCGCCTGGACGACATGTCCCCCGGCATCCTGATGTGGCGCTCGCTGCTGCACTGGATCGGCGGCATCGGCTTCATCGGCATGGCGGTGGCGATCCTGCCGCTGCTGCGCATCGGTGGCATGCGACTGTTCCAGACCGAGTCCTCGGACCGTTCGGAAAAGGTCATGCCCCGCTCGCACATGGTGGCGCGGCTGATCGTGGCGGCCTACGTCGGCATCACGATTCTCGGCAGCCTGGCGTTCTGGTGGGCCGGAATGAGTCCGTTCGATGCGATCAACCACGCGATGTCGGCGATTTCCACCGGCGGGTTCTCGACCTCGGACCAGTCCCTGGCCAAGTGGACGCAACCGGCGGTGCACTGGGTAGCGGTGGTGGTGATGATTCTCGGCAGCCTGCCGTTCACCCTGTACGTGGCGACCCTGCGCGGCAATCGTCGGGCGCTGATCAAGGATCAGCAGGTGCAGGGCTTGCTCGGGATGTTGCTGGCGACCTGGCTGGTGCTCGGCACCTGGTACTGGTGGACCACCAACCTGCATTGGCTGGAGGCGCTGCGGCATGTGGCGCTGAACGTGACCTCGGTGGTCACCACCACGGGCTTTGCGCTGGGCGACTACAGCCTGTGGGGCAACTTTTCGCTGATGCTGTTCTTCTATCTGGGCTTCGTCGGTGGCTGTTCCGGTTCGACGGCGGGCGGGATCAAGATTTTCCGTTTCCAGGTCGCCTACATCCTGCTCAAGGCCAACCTTAACCAACTGATTCACCCGCGCGCGGTGATCAAGCAGAAGTACAACGGTCATCGCCTCGACGAAGAAATTGTCCGTTCGATTCTGACCTTTTCGTTTTTCTTCGCGATCACCATCTGCGTGATCGCCCTGCTGCTGTCGCTATTGGGCGTGGACTGGATGACCGCACTGACCGGCGCCGCCAGCACCGTGTCCGGCGTCGGCCCGGGTCTGGGCGAGACCATCGGCCCGTCCGGCAACTTCGCCAGTCTGCCGGATGCGGCCAAGTGGATCCTGTCGTTCGGCATGCTGCTCGGCCGACTGGAGATCATCACGGTGTTTGTATTGTGTATTCCGGCATTCTGGCGTCACTGATCGCCTTCGGCGCGTCGAGCAGGCGCGCCCGGTAATCGCCAGGCGTGGTGTCGAACCAGCGGCGGAAGGCGCGAAAGAAATTGCTTGGATCGGCAAACCCCAGCAGATAGGCAATCTCCAGCAAAGTCATGCTCGGCTGCGCCAGATATTGCTCGGCCAGTTCGCGGCGGGTGTCGTCGAGCAACTGCTGAAAACTGGTGCCCTCCTCCTGCAAACGACGTTGCAAGGTGCGCTGCGACAAGTGCAGGGTCTGCGCCACCGTGTCGCGCTTGGGTTCGCCCTGCGGCAGCAGGCGGCACAACACCTGACGCGCCTTGTGGGTCACGCGGCTTTCGGAAAACCGCGCCAGATACTCCCCGGCGAACCGGTCGTGCAGCAGCGCCATCGCCTCGTTGGCGGTGGGCAGCGGCGCTTCCATGTCGGCCCGTTCGAAGATCAGCGCGTCGTACGGCGCATTGAACACCAGCGGTGCATGGAAGGCTTGTTTGTAAGGTTCAAGATCATCCGGCTCATCGCCCTGCACCAGCACCTTGCGCGGGTGCAGCGTGCGCCCGGTCAACCAGCCGCACAGCGCCAGCGCGCAGGCCAGCGAGGCTTCGGCACTCTGGCGGGTCGGCGGCAGATGATCGCCGTGCACCGTCAGGATCAGCGCATAACCTTCGTCGAGCAGGCGAAAACTCAGGTCGGCACTTTCGGCGATGATTCGCTGATAACGCACCAGTCGCTGAAAACCTTCCGCCAGCGTATTGCTGGACATCAGCGCATAACCCGCGACATGGAACGACGCCGGCCGCACCACCTTGCCCATGTTCAGGCCGATCGCCGGATTGCCGGACAGCTCGACCGCCCGTTGCCAGAGTCGGGTCATGGAGTCCTGTGGGAAGCGTGCATCCGGATCCTCCAGCGCCGCGTAGTCGAGCCCCAGCTGTCTGAACAGAACCCGGCAATCCAGGCCGTCCATTTCCAGTGCCTTGACAATCCCCATCGCCCAGCTTGCAGAAGTCGTTCGTTCGCTCATGGCGTTTTTTCTTGGATGACATGGTGAGCCGCATACTACGGCCGATTTCCCAAGGATAGTAAAGTGGCGCCGATTGTCACTGGCCGACGCCATTGATCACTCTAGACTCAAATAAGCTACCCGCCGAACAACTTGCAATCAGAACAATAACCACAGAGATCGCAGTCGTGGAAACCCTCAAGCCTTTCAACAGCTTCGCCGAGTTCTATCCGTATTACCTCAGCGAGCACAGCAACAGCACCTGCCGTCGCCTGCATTTCATCGGCACGACGCTGGTGATCTTCATTCTCGCCCTGACCATCGCCAAGGGCGCCTGGCTGCTGTTGCTCGCCCTGCCGCTGGCCGGCTACAGCTTTGCCTGGGTCGGCCATTTCTTTTTCGAGAAAAACCGCCCGGCCACCTTCCAGCACCCGTTCTACAGCCTGCTTGGCGATTTCGTCATGTACCGCGACATGATCCTGGGCCGCGTGCCGTTCTAAAAACTCCGACCAAGAGGACTGCCGATGAATGCCACGGCCCGTTTCACCCACATGAAGGACGGCACCCAGGAAGACTGGGCGATCATCGCGGCGGATTTCAGCGCCTACGCCCGCCAACTGCCGGGACGGATCGTGGCGCACCTGAAACTGCTCGAAGGCGATTTCGGCGGTTTCCCGGTGGATCGCCTGACTCACTCACTGCAAACCGCGACCCGCGCCTTTCGCGACGGGCGCGACGAGGAATACGTGGTCTGCGCCCTGCTCCACGACATCGGCGACACCCTCGGCTCCTACAATCACCCGGACATCGCCGCCGCCATTCTCAAGCCGTTCGTCAGCGCCGAGAACCTGTGGATGGTGGAAAAGCACGGGATCTTCCAGGGCTACTACTTCTTCCATCACCTGGGCATGGATCGGCACCTGCGCGAACAGTTCAGCGATCACCCGCAGTTTCTGCCGACCGCAGAGTTCTGCGCCAAATATGACGCGGCGGCGTTCGACCCCGAGTACGACACCCTGCCGCTGAGCTTCTTCGAGCCGATGATGGAAAGGCTGTTCGCCCAGCCGAAAAATTCGATTTACAAGGCGGCGATGGAAGAGCACGCCCCGGCCTGAGTTGATTTGAAGGCTCAGACCAGCTCGGCAACCTTCGCCGCTTTCAGTTCGGCCTCTCGCGCCTGTGCATCCGCCAGGCGATACAGTTCGATCGTGCCGTCCCAGTGCTCGATCAGCGCCGTGCACGACTCCACCCAGTCGCCACAATTGAGGTAATCCACCTCGCCGACCTTGCGGATCTCGGCGTGGTGAATGTGCCCGCAGACCACCCCGTGCAATTCGCGCTTGACGCATTCGTGGGCGATGGCTTCTTCGAAGTCGCTGATGAAGCTGACTGCGGTCTTCACCTTGTGCTTGAGATAGGCCGACAGCGACCAGTAGCCGTAGCCGTATTTCGCCCGCCAGTGATTGAGCCAGCGGTTGAGGGTCAGGGTGAATTCATAGGCCGAATCGCCGAGGAACGCGAGCCAGCGGTGGTAACGGGTGATCACGTCGAACTGGTCACCGTGAATCACCAGCAGGTGCCGGCCATCGGCGGTGACGTGCACGGCTTCGTCGACCAGCTGGATATTGCCCAGAATCAGTTTTGAATAGCGGCGCAGAAACTCATCGTGGTTGCCGGTGACGTAGATCACCTCGGTGCCGCGCTTGCTCATGGTCAGCAAGCGGCGAATCACGTTGGTGTGCGCCTGGGGCCAGTACATGCCACCGCGCAGTTTCCAGCCGTCGATGATATCGCCCACCAGATAGATCTTGTCGGCGTGATAGCCCTTGAGAAACTGCGACAGGTGCTCGGCCTGGCAATCCCGCGTGCCCAGGTGCACATCGGAGATCCACAGGGTGCGCACCCGTTGTTTACGGCTGGGTCTGGCGAGCTCGGCGCTGGTCATGGGCAACCCTCTGCGATGTTTTCGCCACTGTGCACGTGTCCGGTGAATCGACCATGACAGGCGTACGTCAGTCTTGTGACAAACGCCTCGCCCCCGCGCCGGTGTAGACTGGCGGCTCGCCCGGAGACCGCCATGCAACCGATCCTGACCCTGCGCCATTACAGCCACGACCTGATCGCCCACAGCCACGACCACGCCCAACTGGTGTTCGGCCTGTCCGGCGCGCTGGAATTCGAAGTCGAAGGGCGCGGCAGCCAGGTGTTGCAGCAGAGCTTCGTGGTGATCCCCGCCGGCGCGCATCATGCGTGCGGCAGTCCCAACGGCAGCCGCTGTCTGGTGCTGGATGTGCCCGACGAGCAATGGCTGACACGTTCGCTGGGTGATCACGCCGATGCCAGCCGTCGCCTGCTGGACAACGCCGCGCGGTTGTCGCTGGATGCCGGGCAAGGTCAATTGGTCAACTGGCTGGCGAACAGTCCGGTAGACGATCCGTTGATCGCGCAACAGGGCGCGGTGCTGTTGCTGGCAAGCCTGAACCACGCGCCACCCACCGAGATCGTCGCGCGCCGCCTGCCCTACGCGGCACTCGATGCGCACATCGAGCAGTACGCGGCCTATCCGCTGCAAGTCGCGGATCTGGCGCGCGTCGCCGGATTGTCCAGCGCCCGATTGCATGCGCGATTCGTCGCCGAATGCGGGCAAACGCCGATGGACTACATTCGCAGTCGCCGGCTGCATAAAGCCGTGGCGCTGTTGCGCAACACCACGCTGCCCGTCGGTGAAGTGGCCAGCCGTGTCGGCTACAACTCGCAAAGTGCCTTCGCGGCCGCCGTCCTGCGTGAATTCGGTACCTCTCCTACACAATTGCGACGCGAGGCTGACGACAAAAGTCGATAGCCTGCCGACAGACTTCTGCGCCGTGACACGCTTCAATGTGTGCCTGAAATGGTGTTTGGAAAAAGGACTGCAATGACTCCCCGTACCGCCCTTGGCGCTCTCCATATCGGCGCACTGATGTTCGGCCTGACCGGCGTCTTCGGCAAACTCGCGGCTGCGACGCCCGCCGTCATCGTGTTCGGTCGCGCCGCGTTTGCCGTGCTGGCCCTGGCATTTTTCGCCCGCTTCGCTCAACAGGGCGGCTGGCAGAAGCTGCAGGCCGTGGACTGGCGGCGACTGGCCCTGAGCGGCGTGCTGCTGGCCGGGCACTGGGTGAGTTTCTTCATCGCGGTCAAGGTCGCGGGCGTCGCCATTGCGACCCTGGGCTTCGCCAGTTTCCCGGCCTTCACGGTAATCCTCGAGGGGCTGATTTTCCGCGAACGCATCCGCGTCAACGAAATCGTGTTGGTGGCGCTGGTCAGTGTCGGGCTGGTGTTGGTGACCCCCGCGTTCGATCTGGCCAGCGGCGCGACCAACGGCCTGCTCTGGGCGATCCTGTCCGGCCTGCTGTTTTCCCTGCTGTCCCTGACCAACCGCGCCAGTTCCGGGCGCATCCCGGCGGTGCAGGCAGCGCTGTGTCAGAACGTGGTGGTGGCGTTGTGTCTGCTGCCGGTGGCGGCGCCGCAACTGAGCGAAGTGCGGGCCATCGACTGGTTGTGGATCGGTCTGCTCGGGGTGTTCTGTACCGGCGTCGCCCACAGCCTGTTCGTTGCCAGCCTTGCCGTAATCAAGGCGCGCACCGCAGCGGTGGTGTTCACCATGGAACCGGTGTACGGGATTACCGTGGCATGGCTGCTGTTCGATGAAGATCCGACCTTGCGCATGTTGATCGGCGGTGCGCTGATCATCGTCGCCATCGTGGTGTCGAGCAGGATGTCAGGCAGCAGCGACAAGAAAACCGTCGTGGCCGAAGCGGCGTCTCACTGAGTTCGGTCGTTGTGGCCGAGGTCGCGCTCAGGATCGATCTGATCGCGCACTCGCTGCTTGAGCACCTTGGCCTCCGGGAAACCGCCATCGGCCTTGCGCTCCCAGATCTGCACATCGTTGCAGATGATGTGGAACACCCCGCCGGTGCCCGGCACCAGTGACACTTTGCCCAAATCGTCGCCGAAGGTGCTGAGCAGCTCTTGCGCGAGCCACGCGGCGCGCAATAGCCATTGGCACTGCGTGCAATAAGTGATGACGATTTCCGGTTTTGTGGCAGTCATGATCGCTGAAACTCCTGAGCCAGAGGGCGCCGCTATAATAGCCGGCTTTATCGCTCGCCCCGAGACTCACGATGCGTCGTCTTCTGATCTGCCTGTTGCTTGGTTTCCTGCCGTTGCTCGTCCATGCCAGTGAGGCAACACGCCCGAAAGTCGGTCTGGTGCTATCCGGTGGCGCGGCCCGTGGGCTGGCACACATCGGTGTGCTCAAGGCCCTGGAAGAACAAGGCATCAAGATCGATGCGATTGCCGGCACCAGTATGGGCGCGGTGGTCGGCGGGCTGTACGCCTCGGGGTACAAGATCGACGAGCTGGAAAAACTCGCCCTGACCATCGACTGGCAACAGGCATTGTCCGACGCCCCGCCACGGGAAGATGTACCGTTTCGGCGCAAGCAGGACGACCGCGACTTTCTGGTGAAACAGAAACTGAGCTTTCGTGACGACGGCAGCCTCGGCCTGCCGTTGGGCGTGATTCAAGGCCAGAACCTCGCACTGCTGCTGGAAAGCCTGCTGGCCCACACCAGTGACACCCGGGATTTCGACAAACTGCCCATCCCGTTCCGTGCCGTGACCACCGATATTGCCAGCGGCGAAAAAGTGGTGTTCCGCAAGGGCCATCTGCCGCAAGTGATCCGCGCCAGCATGTCGATCCCGGCGGTGTTCGCCCCGGTCGAACTCGACGGTCGATTGCTGGTGGATGGTGGCATGACCGACAACATTCCCCTCGATGTGGCCCGTGAAATGGGCGTCGACGTGGCCATCGTGGTCGACATCGGCACCCCGCTGCGCAATCGCAAGCAACTGGTGACCGTGGTCGATGTGCTGAACCAGTCGATCACCCTGATGACCCGGCGCAACTCCGAAGAACAACTGGCGAGCCTCCATCCCGACGACGTGCTGATCCAGCCGCCGCTGGCCAGTTTCGGCGCCACCGACTTCGGTCGAGGCCAGGAGATGATCGACGCCGGCTACCGAGCAACCAAGGCTCTGGACGTGCGCCTCGCCCACCTCAAACCCCTGCAGTCGCAGGACGCCGAGCTCAATGCCGCTCGAGCGCCGGGCCAGCGCACGCCGATCATCACCGCGATCAAGGTCGAGAACGATTCGAAAGTCGGCGATGACGTGATCCGCTACTACATCCGCCAGCACATCGGCGCACCACTGGACCTGGGCCGCCTGCAAACCGACATGGGCACCCTGTACGGACTCGATTACTTCGAGCAGGTGCAATACCGCGTGGTACACAAGGGCGCGGATCACACGCTGGTGATCCGCGCCCGCGGCAAACGCACCGGCACCGATTACCTGCGGGTCGGCCTCAACCTGTCGGATGACATGCGCGGCGACAGCGCCTTCAACCTCGGCGCCAGTTACCGCATGAACGGCATCAACCGCCTCGGCGCGGAATGGCTGACCCGGGCGCAGATCGGCGATAGACAAGAGTTGTACAGCGAGTTCTATCAACCACTGGACGTGGGCTCTCGCTACTTCGTCGCGCCTTATGCATCGTTTGCCGCGCAGAACGTCGACTCGGTGCTGGACAACGATCCGATCGCCCAGTATCGCGTCGAACGCTACGGCTTCGGCCTCAACGTTGGCCGGCAGATCGGCAACAGCGGCGAAGTCCGTTTCGGCGTCGGCGAAGCCTGGGGCAAGGCGGATGTGCGGATCGGCGATCAGGACCTACCGAGCGAAAACTTCAACGAAGGGTTCTATGCGCTGAAGTACTCGTTCGATTCGCTGGACAACGTCTACTACCCCCACGAAGGCGAAGACATCGGCCTGACGCTGGTGCAGTTCGAGCCGAGCCTGGGTTCCGACACACGCTACCGGCAGTGGGAATTCAAACTGGACAAGGCCATGAGCAGTGGCCCGGACACGCTGATTCTGGGTGGCCGTTACGGCCGTACGCTGGACGATGCCAATGTGGTGACGTCCAGTTTCCTGCTTGGCGGCGCCCGGCAATTGTCCGGTTTCCGCGAAGACGCGATCTCGGGACAAAACGTCAGTCTGATGCGTGCGGTGTATTACCGCCGCCTCACCCCGCGTTCGTACCTGCCGCTGGACTTCCCGCTGTACGCCGGTGCCTCGCTGGAACGTGGCCGGGCATGGAACAACGACAACGCGTTCGACAGCGGCTACATCAACGCCGCCAGCGTGTTCATCGGCTTCGATACGCCACTGGGGCCGTTGAATTTCAGCTATGGCCTGAACGATGCGGATGAACAGGCGGTGTACCTGAACCTCGGCCAGACCTTCTGACAGCGGTCAGCGAATCCCCGCCAACAGCGTGCGCGCCGTTTGCTTGAGGGGTTCGTCGGCTTCCTTGAGCAGTTCGTTGAGCAAGGCAATGGCGCTGTCGAGATCACCGTCGTCGATGCAGGTCTGGGCCTGTTCGAGTTTGCCGGCGTTGGCGGCGTCCGAGGGTTCGGGTTCCAGGGCATGCAGCGCCAGTGGTTCCAGCGACAGCGTCGAGCCGGGATCGCCAAACTCGTTGAGAAAGTCCTCGTCCAGCGGCTGCGCTTCAGGTTCGGCGATCCACTCCAGTTCGGCGGTCTCGGCATCGTCGGTCAGGGTTTCCGGCAATTCGAAATCCTGTGGCAATACCTGCAGATCGGAACCCAGTGTTGATGGGGCCTGTTCGGGTGCAGGGCGAGTTTCCTCAAGATCCCAACTGGAGGCCATCGAGAGCTGATCCAGGTTCAGCTCGAAATTGTCTTCGGCTACCGGCTCCACAGGCGCGCAGGGTTCGATCGGCAGCGCAGCAATCACTGGGACTGCCGCAACTGCAGGTGCGGCGCTGACCAGTTTCGGATAGCGGGCGCGAATGTCCTGCAAGCGCTGATCCTCGACCCCGAGCTGGCGCAGGTGGCTTTCCTGCTCGTCATAGGCCGGCGTTTCGCCTTGACGCCCCAGCACTTCGAGCAACTGCACGCCAAGGTCGATGCGCTCCGGCTCCCGCTGCAACGCATCGCGCAACAGACCGGCGGCCTCGCCCAAGCGTCCGTAAGCCAGATAAATGCCGACCGCTTCCAGCACATCGCCGCTGGCGTGCTCCTCGCGATCCTCGACAGCACTTTGAGCGGTGCTCGGCTGCATCGGCTCGACGTCGTCGACCGGGGGTGCGTTTGGTATTGGCAGGAACGGCATCGGCGCCTCAGCCCCCTGCGCCTGCTGGCGTTGCCGACGCACGTACAGCCCCGCCACCAGCAATCCCAATAACAGCAGCAGCCCGCCGAGCAGCGGCCAGTTGAGTGAATCCTCTTGCGCCTCGATCGGGGCAATGACCGGTGCCGGCACAGGCGCCACGGGGGCCGCGGATACGGGGGGCGCCTGTTGCACTTCAATCAGACGGGCCTGCAAATCACCGAGCTGTTTCTTGCCGTCAGCGATCAGCACTTCCTGGGCCTGAAGCTTCACGTTCAATTCATCGATGGTTTTTTGCAGTTGCTGGTTCTGCACAAGGCTCGCCGCCAACTGCTCGGCCTGCGCGTCGGCGACCGGGGCCGGTGGCTGGACCGGCGCAGCAGGTTTGGCCGGCGTTGTTGTGGAGGGAGCCTCGGGGGTGGGGAATTCCGACGATTGCGCACGCACATCCGGTTCGTCGGTGGCCGGGACAATGCCCGGCGAACCCGGCGGGTCGATCAATACGGTGTATTCGCGCAGCAGGTGGCCATTGGGCTGATCGAGCCGCACCAGAAAATTCAGAAAGGGTTCGTTGACCGGTTTGCTGGACGTCACCCGGATCATGTTGCGATTGCCGCGCAGGATCGGGGTGAATCTGAGGTCATTGAGAAAGAACACGCGCTCGACACCGGCGCGGCCAAACTCGTCCGCCGAGGCCAGACGGACCGCCAGTTCGCTCTCGCTGAGGCCCCCGACATCCACCAGGGCAATGTCAGCCTTGAGCGGCTGATTGAGGGCTGAATGCACGGTGATCTCACCGAGCCCCAGCGCCAATGACGCGGTGGACCAGGTGAGAACACCCGCCACCAGCAACGAGTTTGCGCAACGCAGTACCACGTGCCGACTTCCGAGCATGAGCATCCCTTAAATAAGCAAAACCGACTTCTATGGGTTCGCACATCCGGTACGAACACGATATTGCCCAGTAGTTCTTATAGTCTGCCCAGCGTGATCCCTCAAAAAAACGGCACGCGGTTATGCCTCAAGACTTTTCCAGGTTGGCCAGAATGTGCCCGTGAACCCGCATGCACACCCTCATATCGGCCTCATCGATGCCTTCGAACAACTCCTTGCGCAGTTGCGTGGCAATGGTTTCGATCTGTTCGATCAACGGAAGGGCCGGTGCGCACAGCACGATTTTTTTCGCCCGGCGATCTTCCATCACGGACTGGCGTTGCACCAGGCCCTGGCTTTCCAGGCTGTCAAGCAGACGGGCCAGGGTCGGCCCTTCGACGCCGACGCTTTGCGCCAGCTCCCGTTGGGTCGGCGCCTCTTCAAAACGCGCCAGGTGCAGCAGCACCAGCCAGCGTGCCTGGGACAACCCCAGGCCGGCCAGCCGGCGATCCAGTTCGGCACGCCAGCCGCGAGACATCTGGGCCAATTGCATGCCAAAGCGGTGTTGATCGGTTAACGGCATAAGACACTCATGATCAGACTGAAGAAATAGAGAAAAACTAATTATTAGTCAGCTAAGCATGACATTTGCCTATAGGCAAGAGCCGTCCTGTACTGAATCGTTACAACCGTAACGGTTGGCACAAACGCCCTCTTACATTTCAAACTCCGATTGCAGCGCAGCCCGCACGCAATACAGCACGCCTTCCGGTACCCGACCGGCAAACAGCTCGGCCACTTCCGCGACCGACGGCAACTCGCCTTCGCCGTCGAGGAACGCGTCCTGGACTTCGCCCATCAGGTCTTCCGGCAGATCCAGCGCCTGTTCCAGCGACAGCTGCTGCTTGCCGATGGCTTCGGCGAGCAAGGTGTAGACGTTCTTTTCCGAGCACTGCAACTGACCGGAGATCTGCAACGGCGTCATGCCGGCGCGGGCCAGGGTGATCAGTTCGTGACGCACGTCGGCCACCACTTTCGGCGCCTCGGCCTCGCCGCCGAGCACTTCGAGGAAGGCCTCGCCGTAACGCTCCAGCTTGCGTGCGCCGACACCGCTGACCCGGGCCATGTCCGCCAGCGAGGTCGGCTGGCTGCGGAGCATTTCCAGCAAGGTCGAGTCGGGGAAGATGACGTACGGCGGCACGCCGTGTTCTTCCGCCAGTTTGCGCCGCAGGGCACGCAACGCTTCCCACTGCTCGCGTTCCTCAAAGCGCACCAGCTGGCTGGCCTGGCTCTTGCTGCCGTTCTTGGCGGTGACTTGCGGCTTGAGGTCGCGGCGCAGCTCCAGGCTCACTTCGCCCTTGAGCAGCGGTCGGCAAGTGTCGCTCAGGCGCAGCCCACCGTAGCCTTCGTGATCGACATCGGCCAGGCCGCGAGCAACCAACTGCCGGAACAACGAGCGCCATTCGCTCTCGCTCAACGCCTTGCCGACCCCGTACACCGACAGGTGCTGATGGCCGAAGCTGCGGACTTTTTCGTTGTCCTTGCCCAGCAGCACGTCCACCAGATGGCCGACGCCGTAACGCTGGCCGGTGCGATAGATCGCCGACAGTGCCTGACGCGCAGGCTCGGTAGCGTCCCAGGTTTGCACGCCGTCGGTGCAGTTGTCGCAGTGACCGCACGGCTCGGGCATGTCTTCGTCGAAATACGCCAGCAGCGCCTGACGACGGCAGCGGGTTTCCTCGCAGAGCGAGAGCATGGCGTCGAGCTTGTGCTGCTCCAGACGCTTGTGGCGCTCGTCACCCTCGGAGTTCTGCAGCATCTGCTTGAGCATCACCACGTCTTGCAGACCGTAGGCCATCCACGCGTCTGCCGGCAGGCCGTCACGGCCGCCGCGTCCGGTTTCCTGGTAATACGCCTCAAGGGATTTCGGCAGGTCGAGGTGAGCGACGAAGCGCACGTTGGGTTTGTCGATGCCCATGCCGAAGGCCACGGTGGCGACCATGATCAGGCCTTCCTCGTTGAGGAAGCGCTTCTGGTGATAGGCGCGCAGATCGTTGGGCAGACCGGCGTGGTACGGCAGCGCCGGGAAGCCTTGTTCAGTCAGAAACGCGGCCACCTCCTCCACCTTCTTGCGCGACAGGCAGTAGACGATGCCGGCGTCGCTGCGCCGCTCGGCCAGGAACGCCAGCAACTGCTTGCGCGGCTGCTCCTTGGGCACGATGCGGTAAAAGATGTTCGGCCGGTCGAAGCTCGACAGGAAACGCTCGGCGTTCTGCAAATGCAGGCGAGTGACGATTTCTTCGCGGGTACGCTTGTCGGCAGTGGCGGTCAGGGCGATGCGCGGCACGTCGGGGAACATTTCCGCCAACTGCCCCAGTTGCAGGTATTCCGGGCGGAAGTCATGGCCCCATTGCGATACGCAGTGCGCTTCGTCGATGGCGAACAGTGCGATGTTCAAGCCTTGCAGAAACGACAGCATGCGCGGCTGCACCAGACGCTCCGGCGCCAGGTAGAGCATTTTCACTTCGCCGCGCTTGATCCGGTTGGCGAGGTCGCGCTGTTGTTCGGCACTCAGTGTGGAGTTCAATGCGGCAGCGGCCACGCCCAGCTCTTCAAGGGTGGCGACCTGATCGTCCATCAGCGCGATCAGCGGCGACACCACCACCGCCAGGCCGTCGCGCAGCAGCGCCGGCACCTGGAAGCACAGGGACTTGCCACCGCCGGTCGGCATCAGGACAAGGGCATCACCGCCACTGGCCACGCGCTCAATGATTGCACCCTGACGGCCACGGAAACTGTCGTAGCCGAAGATGTCCTTGAGGACGCGTTGAGCCTGTTCGAGCATAAAAACTCCAAAAATCCACCGAAACATCCCTGCACAGGCTGGTTCAAGACAGCCGAGGCTGCTTTAAACAAAACGTAAGGGCGCATTGCATGACGCCGTACAGATTCAGCCGCGACACCGGCAGGGATCGCAAAGCGCGGCAGTATACCCGAGCCCTCCCCGGCAAAGGGCACCGCCGATAAGAAGCTTGTACGGGCAAATCTGCCGTGCGGCTGGCTTGAGGGCTCAAGAAGGCCTAGAATTCCCGCATTGTTTATTCCCCCAAGGTAGCCCTTTAATGTCCTTCGCCGAGCAACTAACCCGCCTGCAAGTCTTCCTCGACGCCGACGAGCTGCATGAAGAGGCGCTGGACTACGTGGCCGCTCACGGTTACCTGACCGCGCTGTCGATCTGCGCCGACGTGGTGCCGGACCGTGAGTGGATCGATGCCCTGTTCGCCGAAGAGCCGCATTACAGCAGCGAAGCCCAGCGTGAAGAAATCGAAGCCACGCTGATCGGCCTCAAGGCCCACATCGCCCGCCAACTGGCGTCGGATGAAGAATTCGAGCTGCCGTGCGAACTTGACCTGGGCGACGACCCGGACGATTCCGAACTGCGCGGCTGGTGCATCGGCTTCATGGAAGGCGTGTTCCTGCGCGAAGCGGCCTGGTTCGAAACCGCCGAAGAAGAAGTCAGCGAAATGCTCCTGCCGATCATGGTCGGTTCGGGCCTGTTCGACGAACAGCCCGAGTTCGAAGACATCGCCAAGGACGCCAACCTGATGGACGACATGATCGTCCAGATCCCGGAAGCCCTGACCGCGCTGTACCTGCTGTGCCAGGCGCCCGACGAAAAGCCGGCGATCCTCAAGCCACGTCACCACTAAGATCCGGCCTATGGACAACCCCATAGGCAACCGCCCCCTGATACTGCGCTACAGCCTGCTGGCCATCGGCTGGCTGAGCGTGGCATTAGGGGTGATCGGAATTTTCCTGCCTGTTCTCCCCACCACTCCCTTCCTTCTGCTGGCAGCCGCCTGCTTTGCCCGCAGCTCTCCGCGTTTCTATCAATGGCTGGTCGAGCATCCCCGGCTCGGGCCATGGATCCGCGATTACCTCGACGGCAACGGCATTCCGCTCAAGGGCAAGGTCTACGCGATCGGGTTGATGTGGGCGAGCATCCTGTTCTCGTGCTACCTGGTTCCGCTGCCGTGGGCGCGAGGGTTCATGTTGACCAGTGCGGTGTTGGTGACGGCTTACATCTTGCGGCAAAAAACCCTGCCCAAACGCTGAACTCTCAGCAACCGCTGGTCGGAAAACCCTACGCACCTGTCAGATCTGACAGTGGGCAAATCATCGATTCCAACTCATAAATCACTCCATCGCCCATCTCTCGACGGAGTGCCTGCCATGTTGAAAAAACCTGCGAAAAAAATTCCCGTCCTGGCGCTTGTCGAGCCGGATATTCCCGACAAGCAACCCGAACTACTGCCTTCCGGTGAGTGGGGGATCAATCTGGCGGCTGCGATGGGAGTACATCCCGAAAAAGGCCTGCAAACTCATATTTCCCCATGGACCGTGATGGGCGTCGGCGACAAGGCCGAACTGTTATTGGATGATAATGTCGTTGATCAGCTCACCATCAAGGACGCTGCCGAGGTGGGGCAGCGTGTAACGCTGTTCGTCGCCCCCCGGCACGCACAGACAGGCTCGCATACCCTCTCTTACCGCGTTACCCGGCTCAATCAAGCGCCGGAAACCCAGACACCTCCGACCAAGATATACGTAAAAATCGAGATTCCGGGTGGGCAGGATACGGATCCGGATCCGGGTCATTCCGAACTGTTCATGTATATCGATCCGAAAATCGTCAACGGCGTCGTGGACAAGGAAATAGCAGAAGACGGTGTTTTGATTGTCATCCGTCCCGAGTCTGGCACCGGCTTGCCTTACCCCAATGCAGCAATAGGTGATGTGATCATTGGGACCTGGGGGGGCGTAATCGTGGAGTCCGAACCTCTGACTCCCGAACAAATCAATGACCCAGACAACCACCCGATCGAGATCCTGATAGAAAAAGAAATCATCGAAGAGGCCGGCGATACCGATGATGCAGGTCTGGCTGTGAGCTTCATTACAAAAGACAAGGTGAACAATTTCGCAGAAGACTGGTGCAAGGAAACCCGAATCAGAGTCTCTTTGGGCGTCAACCTCCTGCTCGCCCCAATTGTCGAGCAGGCCACCAACAACGTGCTTAATCTTGAGAAGCTGGGTAATGAGAAAGTCATCGTCCAAGTGGTGGCCAGGAGTCCAGACTTCAAACATGGCGACGAAATCGAACTGATGATGCGCGGCACCACAGTAGATGGCGATCTGATCGAAGCCATCGCTCCCTTGGTGGAAATTGACAACCTGCCACACACCTACGAGTTGGCTATCCAGAACTCGGATGCACGCAAACTTGCAAAAACCCAGGTCAGTTTTCTTTACCGTCTGAAACGCCCCGGCAGTACCGAGCCACTGCGATCCAAAGGCCAGTTCGTGCAAATCGAAGGTGAAGCCGATCAACTGGCCGCCCCGATTTTCGACGATGAGAAAGATGGCGCTATTCCCCACGACCTCCCCAGGACCGCTTTGCGGATTCCACACAACCCGATCATTGAAGTCGGCATGGCAATCGAAGTTGTGTGGTTCGGCAAGCGCCCCGATGGCTCCATCTATAACCCAGGCTTCGAAGAAGATTGGTATTTCCCGGACAAGTCCGAAGTGGAGAATCCGGAGGGTTTTGTCATTTTTATCGACGGCGAACACATTCACATCCTCAACGGCGGAAATGTAGTCGCGTCCTACATACTGCTGATGGACAAAGACGGCGAAATCATCAAACGCCGCTCTCGATCGGCGGCCCCCATCAACATCGGCAAGCCGCAGTTCGAACTGGTCAAACCCGACGTTCTGGGACATGAGAATGGTGGTCTGGAACCCGGCGACCTGCCCGCAGGCGCCAGCAAACTCACTGCGCCAAGACCCACTGGCACGCCAAGCAAATCTGGCGACAAAGTCACCTATACGTGGGATGGCGAGGTCACAGGCAAGAAGGAAGACTTCGTCGACCTGAACGCCCTCTCGGCCGACAAGAATGTGCATTTCACACTGGATGCCGCCTTTGTAGCGGCACACATTGAACCCAACCGCGGAAAAAAGGTAACTGCCACTTACCGGATCTGGCGCAAGGAAACCGATACCACCAGCTATTCCAATCCGTTGACCTTTGTCGTCGGCAGGGCGGAGCAACCACTGCTGGATCCAGCGGAAGTGGTGCAAGCCCCCGATGGAATCCTCGACCCCGCCAATGCCCCGGACGGTGCAACCGTCAGAATTGCCGCCAACCGGCCAGAGAATACCGGCGATCACTTCTACATGAAGTGGGCCACGACAGACAGCGTGACAGTACACACGGACGACAAACCCATCAGCGGAAACAACAAGGGCAAACCCGTTGAGTTCACGGTTGACCAGGCCATTGTGCTGGCCTGCCTGAACAAGGATGTGGTGATCAGTTATAAAGTGGAGCTGTTCGAGGGTGGCGAAGTCCCCGGTGAGGACTATCCGCTGAGAGTGGAGACGACAGAGTTCAATCTGCCAGAGGCCACTTTCAAGGAAGCGACCGGGCCGCAAAAGGATCAGTTGAATCCCGATGATGTTCACCCGCACGGCGCAACGGTGGTGATACCGGCCTCTGCCCTTCTGAAGACAGATGACGAAATCACGGTAACGGTAGAGGGGCAAACCATTACCACGTATCCGCATACCGTGCTGCCCGGCCAGGCCGACATGGAGCTGTCTGTGATCAAGGTGCCGCATAGCGTGATCAACGCCAATGAAGGCAGGAGCATCGCCTTGAGCTACGAAATCGAACGCAAGGCCGGCGGTACCGATGGTCCTTCCGACCCGACAGTCTACGATGTGCGCAAGGTGATCGGCAGTGGCAAGTTGCTGGTCATGGGAGCCCGCTACAACAAGGGGATCTATCGGGAGTCCAGCTCCAGCTGGCTCATTTCTGCCTTTAATGCAGACACCCTGCAACGCGTACAGGCAGAGTGGAAATACGCCAGCGATACCTCCTGGACGAAAGCGGAGACATGGTCTGATACCCAACCGTACGAACCTTTGCAGGTTCGCACCAGTGACGACCAGGTCAACCTGAACAGAGTGAATATATTTGGCACAGGCGGCCCGGGAGCTACCGCCAATGATGGGGCATTCGTTGCGCTGCGGGATAAAAGCAATGTAGTCGGCTGGGGTAATCGATCGTTTGGCGCAGCCATTCCTGCGACCTTTCAGACTTTCACCGATATTGCCCGAATTTCATGTTCCGGCAGCTCTTATGCAGTGAATCGCACCAACAACTTCACTGTTGCCTGGCCCGGGCTTGCAAATCAGGGTGGAGAAATGGGCAACGTCGATCCTCAGAACTTCGTTCGGCTCGCTGGCAACAGCGTTGCTATTGCAGGCATCAAATCCGATGGATCAGTCCATGCCTGGGGTACCGCTGCCAAAGGCGGAACCCCTTCTGCCGAGATACTGGCCTTGAGAGATGCCGTCGAACTGGCGCCGGCCGGAGATGCTTTCGCCGTCCTCAGAGCGACCGGTCAGGTGATGGCCTGGGGAGGCGGAGCGGGGTTTGGCGGTGTTGTTCCTCCAGAGATATCCAGCCTCACCGATATCAAACACGTGATCGGCAACGGCTTCGCTTTCGCCGCACATCGGGAAAACGGCAGCGTGGTCGCCTGGGGTGATCCTCTGAAAGGGGGCGCCGTATCCGACGAGGTCGCCGGCCTTACCAACATCCAGGCGCTTGCCTGCGCAAATGCTCAGGCCTTTGTCGTCATGCTCACCACTGGACAAATTGCGAGCTGGGGCGCAACTGCGTATGGCGCAACAATTCCTGCGGAAATCCGCTCCCTGACGGATATCGACTCGGTCGTCGCCAGTTCGGATGCGTTCGCAGCGCTGCGAAACAGCGGCTACGTCGTCGGATGGCCCGCCGCCAACTCTGGCGGTCTGATCCCTGACACGATCGCCGGTAGGGATGACCTTGTTCAATTGGCTGCCACCGCCAAAGCTTTTGCGGCTTTGTGCAGAGATGGAACCGTGGTGGCTTGGGGCGATCCGGCGCTCGGCGGAGATACCACGCCCGTCGCCGCCAAACTGGTAAACGTCACCGCAATCTATGCCAACCGTCATGCTTTTACGGCACTCACTCGCGACGGCGAAGTGGTGACCTGGGGGGCAGCTCTCGCCGGCGGCGACAGCAGCACCGCTCAAGATCGGTTGAAAGGCCAGGTGTCGTACTACGCCAATGCGGTCACCCGCGGTCTTGCACTCAAGGCCAGTCGCTTGGCCTGGCTCACCCCCCCCTGACACCTTCGACGATGCCTTCCTGTGCGGCACTCACTCGAGTGCCGCCTATCTGACGTCGGGAGAGAGTGACATGAGCCAGACCAAAGACAATCTGCGGGCGCCCGCCGTGGACGAAGCGCCCGACGGTGTCCTGGATCCGCAAACGCTTCCACCCGGGGGAGCGACCGTCAGAATAAAACCCTGGACGTCCATGATGTACCGCGATCACGTTTACTTGTTCGTTGGCGACACCTACACCGATGACCTGCCAATCAGCGCCGGCGCGGTCAACAAGGATGTTTTGTTCAATGTTGACGCCCGGGAATTTGTTGCTGATGAGAATGACATCGTACCGATCCGCTACGAAGTGCAGTTTTATCAGAGCGACCGAGAACCATCGGACGCTCTGGATCTGAAACTGCAAGCTGCTTTCGAAGCCGCTGCAACACTGGATTTGAGTAGTGAAAATTACGTCTCCTCCGTCGACAAGCCACCACCTGTGCCTCCCCCGGCGGCGCGCATGACCCGAGAAGCCAATTGGGGCAGCGCTCCCTTCACCTATGAGAGCACCGATCGGAAGATTGCCAGTGTCGATGCACGATCAGGCGAGGTCACCGCTCTGCGCAACGGCACCTGCTGGATCCGCGCAACCGATAGTCAGAACCAGAGCCGCGAGTATCCGCTCACCATCAAGGGTATTGAGCACGTGTATTTCCTCAGTGCCAGCGCGGACTGGGAGGGCATGAACAGGATCTGTGCCGCTGCGAAGCTGCAAGCCATCACTCTCACCCAGGCCAGACGCCTGTGGACGCTGTATTTCCCCGACGCCGGCCCCGTCGCGGAGTTTCTGGAATGGCTGAACTACCCGGTGTGGACCGCCGATCTTTTGGGCGCCGGCACCGCATGGACGTATGACCTCAATGGATCGTCAGTGAACGACAACGCCAGCAGCCAGGACATCGCCTCGTTCTGTCAGGTCCTGGGTGTCTCCCGGGAATAAACGTTGTCAGCCAAGACTTACGGAGAGCACCGTGCAAAGGACCCTGCCAATCAAGATGCTGCTGTTTGCCTTTTTACTGTTCAGCAGTGTCGGCCAGGCGGCAACTGGTCCGGAGATCGCCCATCTGCTCAACCAGCGCTATCAAAGCACCCCCAGCCAGTGTCCGGGCAAGAACCCGGCGTATTTTTGCAGCGGTGTATGGGTGCTTGGCAGCGATGGAGCGCGAAAGTTCTGGGAACACAGTACACCCGCCACTCAGCTCGGCGCACAGGGCTTGAACTACCTGCGCGCCGATCTCGATACCCGGACACTGACTCAAGCCTACGGCGCAGTGTTCAGCGATCAATTCACCGCCATCGGCCTGGGCAAAGCGCTGGATGTACTGTGCGTCTACCCCTTCGAATTCCAGATACCCGCAATCAGACCGCAATCGGGCTGTGGCTGGGCAGCCGCGGCGCTGAATCTTGCACAGGACATCAGCTCTTGCACGGCGCTGGGCGTGACTGACGCGCAAGGCTGGCTCGCGCACTTCGCACAACAGGGTACCCGGCCTGTCGCACAATGCTCACTGAGCAGCCACAATCCGGCGCAGTTCATGGCGAGCCTGCTCGCCCATCAAGGTATCGATGCGAGCTGGTCAGGACTGCCAACGCTGGTGCAAGTCCGCAACTGGGATGAACAGGCACCCGCGAAGCTGCCGCTGCAAGCGTTGTTCCACGATGTGAACAAGACCGGGTCATTACTCGGCGCACAGAAGGATCAACGCGACTATTTCAACGCCACCGGTGACTGGCCGCCGATCCTGCGCATGGATCTGAATCAGCCGGCGGACCGGATTTTCGGCTTCAATCAACAGGATCAACTGTACATTGGCTATCAGATCGCGACGAAACTGAATGCGCGGTATAACGATAAACGAATGGCTTGTCCCGGCAATGGTGCCGCGTATAGGTGCAACGGTGTTCTGGTGCGTACGACCAGTGCGACGCCGGAGTACCACGCATGGAACCCCAGCCCGGGTTCTATAGAACGGGACGGGGTGTCCTTTTCTTATTTACGAGACGATATTCATCTGCCCGTCCTGCCGTGGTCAAAGCCCCAGGGGTTGATCATGAAGGAGCTGGAGGCGCCGACGGCCTATCCTCTGACATTGCGATGCGCCTGGCCTTTCGATGGCGCCACTTTTCATCGAAGCAACAGCTGCAACGCGCATTCTGACTCTCCAACCGCAAGCCGACCTTGTGATGAGCAGGGCATCACCACCGTTGATGCCTACATCGAACACTTCTACAAGCAGCCAAGCCGCTATCACGGCTGCAGCCTGAAAGGCAACCAGGCCTCCTTCGCCGTAAGCATCGAAGCACGCTCCAGGCTGACGGCAGCGGATCAGCGGATACATAACGAAATCATCATTGCCGACTGGCCCCAGGACATACCGCAGCAACTGCCCCTCGAAGCGTTCTTCTATGTCGCCGTCACTGGAAAGTCCAGTGCACGTTATTTCCAGCGCGATTATTTTCAGCAAACCGGCCAGTTCCTTCCGGTGGTGCACCTGACATCCAACGTGACAAGAACCGCCTACCTGTTCGAGTTTGATCCGCAGGATCAGCTCGTGGGTGGGGAAACGCCCTGATCGCGAAACCACTGGTCGAAAAAACTGGCGCACCTGTCAGATCTGACAGTACCCCACTCTCCTCCCCTCATGTTCAATAAGACATCGTCTGCACCTTCCATTGCGCACTCGTTCAGGAGTTTTGTCATGCACTCCCGCAGCCTGTTTCTGTTTCCCGATCTCGACAAGCCCAGCACGCTGGCACTGCGGCCCCTGCAGATCAGTGGTGCAGTCACGCCAATCGAGAATGCCGATGGCGGGATCAATCTCATGGTGGTTTCGGAAAGCGACAGTGGCGTGCTGTGCGTGATTGCCGCGTACCTCGACATGTTGGAGGGTGACGAGAGCGTTGTGTGCTGGGACAACGTTCCGGTGCTTACCCGAACGGTTGAGCCGGGGGAAAAAGACACGCCTCTGTTCTTTTACCTGCCCAAGGAGCTGTTCACGCCCGGCTTGCATGAGTGCTTTTATGAGTTGAAACGGTTCGGCGCAACCAAGCCGGACGATCCCTCCGTGGTGTCGCTGTTTTTCGTCAAACTCACCAGCCCCGGTGGCCGCGACAAGGAACCTCATCTACCCGACGGGCATTCCGAACTGCATATCGCGCGATTGCCGCCGGAAATCATCGAGCAGGGAGTAATCGACGCGGAGTGTGTCTAGTCCTGAAATAGGTTTACACCTGTTTCACCCCAACGCCCGATGCATCGCATCGGGCGTTTTGTATTTCAACGACAGATGCGGACGCTCACGGTTGTAGATCAAGACCGACTCACTCACCA
>NZ_BQHI01000017.1 GCF_021603585.1 Pseudomonas sputi
GTGGCGTTACGCGCAACATTGATCGTGCTGCCGACCTTTCTGCTGGTGCTGATCGACCCGGCCAGCTACCTGCCGATCATCCTCAAAGCCGTCAGCCTCGGCCAGCAGAGCACCACCACCCGCACGCATCACGCCGGGCGCGAACTGCTCGGTTCGACCTTGCTCGGCGGGCTGCTGGCGGTGTTGTTCTGGTGCGCGCTGAGCCTGTTCGTGCACCTGTGGATGTTCTTTCTGTGGATGCTGCTGTTCGGGCTGTTGGTGGCGCGCAAACTCTATCGACTGCACCCGACACAACTGACGCCGGGGTTCTGGCTCAACACCCTGATCACCATGATCATCCTGCTCGGCCAATCAGTGGAAGACAGCGCAGCGGGCAAAGACGTCTACACCGCCTTCGCGGTGCGCATGGGGTTGTTCATTCTGGTGACGCTCTACAGCGGTGTGATGATGCACCTGCTCGTCGCGCACCGGGAAAGCCGTCAGGGCGTGACCTGATAACCCCGCCCTTGCAGGCAACCGGTGTAGGCGCTTGAACTGGCTGAAGCATCGGTCCGCCGTTGCTCACGCCGATCCTGCCGCTGCCGCGCACCGCCAACCACCGCACCCGCCGCAGCGGTCTGCTTGGCGCGGTCCTGGCGGTAATCCTGCTTGCGGTCATCGTCCACGGCTTCGTAGAACTCGTCGTGCTGACGCCCGCGCACCTCAGCGGCGGTGGCGCCGGCCGCGGCACCCACTGCGGCGCCCTTCAACCGACCGCCGGCTTGCGGTGTCGACGTGGTTGAGGTGGACGCGATGGAGTGGCAGTCGTTGATGTCGATCTGGGTTTGTTGAGAGGTCTGGCCCTTGAGCGGGACGACGGATTCAGCGCTGGCCTGTGTGGCGCACAAGCACGCTGCGATGAACAGTGAATGGCGGAACATGATGACCTCCGACGCGGCGGGGTTGCCTGTGGGGCGGGGTAATCTGGGAGTGTAGTTCACGGGGGTTCACAACTCCGGGCGAACGCATCAATGGTTCACACTCCGCTTGTTGGGTACCATCCCGACACGCCAATCTTTGTGTCCCGCATCCCGATGAAACTACTTAGCCGAATCATGGCTTTCGTGAAACCCGCAAGACGAAAGCTTTTTGCCGGTTACAGCGAGCAAGCGCTCAAGACCCGATTCGCCTCACCGTTACCAAGCGCCAGCCTGCCGAAACTATCGACGGTGGTATCTGTAGCAGCGTCCGGGATCAATGCTTATTACAGCTCCCTTCTGATGGTCGCCGATGACCTTTGCAAGTTTCAGCGACTGGTGGAATCACATTTCCAAAAGATCGACGAGCGCAGATTCAAAGACCTGACCGCTTTTGAATATGAAGATGTCACGAAACAAGAGCTGTTGATTTACTTCCCCTCCACCACCGAGTTCAACGCGCTGACCATTCGTATCTTGACCAACAGCGTCGAGTTTCTGAGTAGCCTTGGAAATCAGACCTTTTGCGTGCCTCCGCCCTGGATTGCTTTCGACGATTACCCCGCGTCGTGGTGGGGCGGCAATATGCAGGGCACGCAGAGTTTCTATAACGACAACTACTTTCTTCCGTATTTCATCCGACTCGGTGACGCTGAGAAACAAGCGTACTTTGCAAGATTCCAGGCCCCTACCGAGTGGATTGAACAGTTAGCGCTGATGTATGTCGACGGATGTTGAACCCTGAAGGACAGCCATTCACGTCTCCCGTCAGACGTCTTCCCGCACCCGCCGAACCTGCACCAACAACGCCGGCGCAAAGTGCAGCACCACCATTCGCGCCAGATGGTGGGTCAAGATAAACACCACATTCAGCCCGCCGGCGAACGCCACAATCGCGATGGTTTCGATGGCCCCCGGCATGTAGGCGAGCCACAGCGACAACGCATCGCTGCCCAGCAACCGCGCCGCCGCCAATGCAAAAACCGCCGCGACCAAAATCATCAAACCCACCGACACCAATGCCGTGCGACCATGACGTCCCAGTTCCGCGAGGCCCAACCCCTGGAATCGGGAGCCGATCCGCACACCCAGAATCAGCGCCGCCAGATTCAGGCTCCAGTCCGGCATTTGAAAGCCCTGCAGCCACCCTGATTTCACAAACACGGCGGTGATGATGATTGCTGTCAGCATGAACGGCGCCGGCACGCCAACGGCCAGCAGCAAACGCCCGATCACCACGCTCAAAACGATCACCGACAGCACGGTCAGCGCCATGCCCGTGGACAGCGGCTCGACTTCGGCCACTGCAACCGGTGCTGTTCCGGGAATCAGCAAACTCACCAGCACCGTAATCAACAGCAGGCGCATCAAGTGCACGATGATCACCTTGCTCGACGCCTGATGCGACTCCAACAAATCGAACACCGCCGCCAGCGCACCCGGATATACCGCCAGCAAGGCATCCGTTCGATTCCACCCTGCCCCGCGCGACAGCCACCATGCGGCCAGCGCCACTTGCACGGCCAGGCACAGCAGCAACACGCCGAGGCTCGGCAACATCGTCGAAACGGTCGCGCTGTCCCACGCTTCGAACATCAACCCGGTGGCGATGCCCAGCGTGACCTGGATATAGCCCAGACCATAAGGCGTCGCCGGTGCGATGCCAAATTTAGTGACGACAAGGGCGGTGACAAGGATTGAGCCCAACAGCAACCCGTGGGGCACACCTTCGAACTGCAACAGCGCGCCGAACCCGGCAGCAATCAACAAACACAGAGTGGATTTCATCGTCGCCTTCCTGGCTATTCAATTTGAGTCAGGCGCGCAACCGTCCAATCGCCCGCCGATATTTTTCGACCCGCTCCAGATCCTCCCAGCTCGGCGAGGCAATCCGCGACAGATCGCTGTTCTCTTCCAGATCCGCCAATTTCACCACCCGCCCGATCGGGTTCTGCGCCGCGCGCTCGACGAAGTCCTCGTAGGACTCGCCCGGCACTTTGGTCACCGATTCGATGGCGGACAAAACGGCTTCGCTGAAGCCTTCCTTGCGCAAATCCTCCAGGCTGATGCCGCAGTCCTCGACCACATCGTGCAGCACCGCGACGATGCGTTCTTCCAGGCTGCTCATGCGCAACATGACCTTCAGCGGATGCAAAATGTACGGCGCACCGCCCTTGTCCACCTGCCCCGCGTGGGCCGTGGCAGCAATCGCGATGGCGCGTTCCAGTGTCTGGGTCATGGGGTTTCCTCGGGTCAGACGCCGTACCGGCCGCCAATATAGAAGTGACGCTTGAACCAGCGCCCAATCGCCTGCAAACGCCCGGTTGGCTGCGCCGGCTCGGCGTACCGCTGAAGGATCAGCGAGACCAGATCAGCCTGACTCTCCCCCGAATGCGCGTCCATCAATTCGGCCACCCAAGCGCATCCGGCCTTCTTCAAATGCTCCCGCCATTCACCGGGCCAGCCATCCAGCTCATCCAGCGCCAACCACCGCGCACCACCCTGCTCGACATGCCCGCCGCCAATCGATTGCTCGAAGCAGAACGGGGTGGCCGGGCGGGACAGGTCGAGGCTGAAGATGTAGATGTCCTGGGTTTTGTGCTGCGGCGTGGGGGCGTTGTTGCGGCTGCCGATCTGAATCATGCGCGGGTCCGTCCCTGGCGAGGCGTTACAAACTGTTTCATGTATACCTTCACGGATTCACCCCGCCATGGCAAATCAAAAATCAACTGAACCGCCCCCATCAACGTCCGGAGACGCTCCAAAATTTCCGCCCTGCACATAGGCCGTCCATGAACTTTTCTTTAAAATGATGTCAATGCGATATCGCTGTTTGTCCTCAGGCATACGGCCCCCCCCCAGCGTCAGGCTGTTTCCTGACAATCATGGAAGCCCCCCCGATGAGACTGATTCTCGTGATGTTATTGATGTTGAGCGGCTACGCGCACGCCGGTTGTGAAAACATCAAGGACGATGACCAACGCAACTATTGCAAGGCCAAGGAAGGCTGGGGTGGCTGCCAGAACATCAAAAATGATGACATGCGCAACGCCTGCAAATCTGAAGCCGAGGGTAGCGATAGCTGTGGGAACATCCGAGACGATGATCAGCGCAATCTCTGCAAAGGCAAGAGAGGCATCGACAGCTGCGCGAACATTCACGACGATGACCTGCGTAACTTGTGCAGGGCACAACAAGGTCGGGGTGGCTGCCAGAACATCAAAAACGATGAGATGCGCAGAGACTGCAGAGCCACGACCAATGGCTGAAGGTTGCCGCTGACGCCGCAGCCACCAGGAGTCACTCCGGTCCGGTCATCTCGAGAATGATGTTTGCCTGCCTCTGGCACGAGGCGGGCACTCGGGATTGACCGCCCCGGTATACTCCCCCGCCATGCTTGCCCTGCATGACGCCTCAACCTGGAAAGGACACCGATGAGCAGTATTCCACTCTCCGAACAGATGGGCGCAATGGCCTTGGTCGATGAGTTGCGCCATCAGCGCAAACAGGTTCAGGAACACCTCGACCTGCCGCGACGCCGAGCCGAAATTGCCGAGCAAATTCGCACCTATTACCAGAACCACAACATCGCATTCGACGACAACCTGATCGAGCAAGGCGTGCGTCAGGTGTTTGCGCGTCGCCTGCTGCTGGAAATACCGCCCACGGGTGCCATCGACACCTGGCTGGTCAACTTGTTAGTCCGGCGTTCCAGTGTGTTCAAAACGCTGCGAACCTCTGCCCTGGTGCTGTTGGTCATTGCCTTCGCGGTCTACAAATTCACCAGCCCGACGGTTTACAGTCCGGCCGAAGTGCGCAAGGTCAGCACCGCCGCCGCGATGGTCCGCGATGATCGCAAAAAGCTGTTCCTGGAAGTGGACAAGCAGCGTGGCGCCGTAGAGGCCCTGGCTCGAAGGCTGGCCGAACAACCGGACCCGCACGCCAGCGTATTGCTGCAGCGCGCCCGAAGTGCGTTGCCGGCTACCGACGTGCGCACGTCTATCGGCCTTTCCGAACCCGTCACATCGGCAAACGCAGCCGCGATCGATACCCGCGTCAAAGAACTCGAGGAGGGCCGGTATGCGATCAACCGGTCTCTGAGCGATGTTGAAAACAACGTGAAGTACGCCCGACGTATCCTCGACACTCGCAATGACCTTGAAACAATGCTGCAAGACCCGCAGTTTGCACTCGGGATTGCCCACTCCAGCAATCTGGACCAGCGCCTGACGGAAATCGACCAGTTGCTCAAGCAAGTCAACGACTACGACAGTCACCAGGATGCACAAGATGCGTACAACGATCTGCGTAGCGATCTCTGGGACTATGAACAAGACATGCTCAAACTGCAGTCGAAGCGCTACCGCTCGCTGAAAGAGCGCATCACCTCCCGCTGGGTACCGGATGAAATCCGAACCCAGTTGCGCAGAAAAGTCGAAGTCATCCACCAGGTCCTGAAAGCCGGTGACTCGACGGCCGCCGAGCGAAAAATCAATCATCTGATCAGCTCGATGAAAGATGCAGGCTACTGGCGCCGCTGGGGTGGTTCGGGAGAATGACAGATTGAAAAGGACACCCCCCATGAGCAGCACCGCACTCTCCGAGCAACTGACGGCGATGGCGTTCATCGACAAATTGCGCCATGAGCAAAAGCAGATTCAGGATCATCTGGACCTGCCCAGCCGCCGCGCGGACATCGCCGAGCGCATCCGCGCCTACTACATCAGCAACGCCATCGGGTTCGATGACAAACTGATCGAACAGGGTGTGCGGCAATTTTTCGCCCATCGATTGGTGCTGGAAACACCGGCGCTCAACGGGTTCGATGCGTGGCTGGTCAAGTGGCTCTGCCGCCGCGGCGCTTCGCCGGCGAGCGTCAAACCGGCAAACAGACGCCGGTGGCCGCTCATGCTGCTGATCCTGTTATCCAGCGCGCTGACCCTGTGGGCGACTCACCACTACAAGGATGCCGGGAGAGTTGACGGCGTCGTCAAAAATGCCGGGACGTTGCGCGACAGAAGTTTCCAGTTGAACGAGAAAATGCAGTCAATCACCAAACGTCTAGCGGTGTTGCGCAAGAGCAACGCCGAGCACCCGAACGCGAACGTCGGCCGTTTGCTCCAGCATGCGCAGTCCAGAGTGCCCGCCAGCGCTTTTCGCACGGATCTCGGGGTGGATATAAAAATCACCAAGGACAATCTGGACCTGATGGAATCGCAGGTCATGGCACTCAACGCGCAGCAATGGCGGTTCGACGCCGACTCTGAACAGATCTACATCGACATGAAGTATGCCGGTGCAATCATCTGGATGCGCCAGACCCTGCGTGACATCCGCCAGGACCCGAAGAATGTCGCCAGGATCGAACAGTCCAGCAGTCTGAAACAGCGACTGACCCTGCTCGGGCAACAGCTTGAGCGCATCAACAACGAGAAGACTTACGGCGATGCGTTCTCCACGTTCCGCGATATCGACGATGAGCTGTTTGGCCTCAGTCTATAAACCACCGACTGCCTGCCCCCCCCACGAAAGGACTCCTGATGCGCAGCATTTCACTCTCGGAACAAATGAAGGTCGTAGCCCTGATCGACGAACTGCGGTATCAGCGCAAGCAGGTCCAGGAGCACCTCGACCTGCCTCGCCGCCGCGCAGAGATCGCCGAGCGCATCCGTGCCTATTACCTGAGCCAGGACCTGCCCGTGGACGACGACCTGATCGAACAGGGCGTGCATCAATTCTTTGCCCGGCGCTTGATTCTCGAGGCGCCGCCAACCCATCCTGTCGACTCGTGGCTGATCAGGACGCTGGTTGATCGGCAGATGCTGGCCGGTCGCATTCGACGCCTGCTGCCTAGGTTCGGGATCCTGCTGCTGTTGGGAGTCGTACTCGGGGGTGGCCTGCTGTTGCAAAAGCAGTGGGCTTCCGGCGGGGACGACCTGAAGCTTATTGAAGTCAAATTAGCTGCGCATAATTTGTCCGGCAGTCTGCGCGATCAGAACACAGAGCTTGAGAAGCTTCGGACGCTGCTGGCAAAGGTTCAGCACGAAAACGCACAACTGCCGGACGAAACCGCGACCCGCCTGCTCCAGCGTGCCGAACAGAAACTCCCGGCTCGCGGCCTGCAGACCGGTATCAGCAGTAACACCCAAGTCACCCGCGATAACGTCCTGGCCCTGGACTCGCAGATCAACGACCTTGAGCGGCAACGTCTGCAATTGAATCGGGACACCTACGCGGCCGACAAAGACATCCAGCGCGCCAGCGGTATTCTCGGCACACGCCGAAAGGTCCAGGAATTACTGAAAGATCCGAAACGTGCCGCCGCCATTGCCCAGTCGAGCAACCTCGATGAACGCTTGGCCGAGATTGATCTGGCGCTGAAAAACATGGATGACGATCAGGGGGCGGCGAATGCCGCTTACTGGGAGCTGTCGCGTGATCTGTTCGGCGATACCAGCCTGTTGGAGTTGCAGACCAGCCGCTTCCAGGGCTTGCGGGCACGGATTGAACGTAAGGAATTTCCAGCGGAACTACGCGAATCCTTGCAGTCGCGCCTGCAGGAAATCGAAACCGACCTGAACAAGGGCGACTCGAACGCCGCCGAGAAAAAAATCACTCAGACACGACAAAAACTCAGGGCAGCAGGCTATTGGTCGCTGTATTGACCAGGCCGACTTTCAGCCTGCAATTTCCTCCCTTGACCCGCGACTCAACAGGTACAGCAATGACCTCAACCACCCAGAACAAGGCGTCATCGACCAGTCAATCGACCGCCAGACAGACGCCGGCCCACAGTGCCAAAGACTACGAAGACATCCGCCAGGAATGCAGGGAAAAACTGCGCGCCTACAGTGAAAACGAAGCCTATGTCTTCCTGCGCGATCGAGCCTATGGCACCGACCAATACGCGTTCGGCTTTTTCCAGCGCTGGCTCGACGGCCTGCTGGCCAAACGCATCAACTACGCTGGCAATCGCCAGAACGAGCTGATGCTGCTGGCGATGCAGGCGCGCAATGAAGAGCTGCACGGCAAGCCGGCCCGCTGAGCATTATCTTTGCCCCCCCAGAACAGACGACACCACGTAAGGACACTCGATGACCAACTACCTCGAACGGGCACTCACGGGTCTGCGCACGATCGGCATCAACCTGTTTCAACCGGTTCACGATGCACCAGTGCTGGTCCTGCTCGACCGCGTCGCTCAGTACGACAACAGCAAAGTCACCGCCATCGCTTCAGTACTGCAGCAGTCGACCGCGTTCAACAGCATGGTCCGCGAGCAGATTGAAGGCATGGACATTTCCACGCGCTTCATGGACATCACCCAGCGCTTCACCTCGATCCGTGAAGACGCTTCGTCCATGGCCGAATGGATGGACGACGGCCGCCTCGACACCCTGGAAAAACTCAAGCTGAACTGGATGAACCTGCGCCGCGGCTCGATTCCCAGCCGCTTCAATGACATCCGCGAAAGCTACTTGCAGGTGTGCAAATCGGCCAATGACCAGATTGCCCGGGAAAGCGTGGTACTTGAGGCGTACATGGATTTCCGGATGGCAATGAAAGCCGCCGAAGTCGACGCCCAGCAAGTTCTGGCAGTGGCCGGCAAAGCGCTGGAGCAACGCACTCAAGCGCTGAACGACGCCAGTGCTCTGGTCTCCGCTGCCGAGACTTCCGAGCCGGCCCGGCGCGCCAGTCTGGAGCTGCAACGCGATGAAGCCGTACGTGCCTTGCAGGATGAAGACAAGCGCTACCAGATCGTCAAGGACATTGCCGATGATTTGAAGGTCGGGTACAACACTGCTGAAATGGTGTTTGCCCGGATCAATCAGGTGCATGTAATCAAGGAGCGCCAGTATCAGCGCATGGTCTCGTTCTTTTCCACCAACGAAGTGGTACTGACCGGCCTCGCCGTATCCTTCACCAGCAACAGCGGCCTGGCCGAAGCGACCCACACACTCAACGCCACCACCGAAGGCATCAGCAAAGGGCTCGAAACGCTGGGCTCTGCCGGCAATCAACAGATTGAAGCGGCGGTCAAAGCCAGTTACGGCTCGACCATCAAGGTCGATTCGGTTCGCGCACTTGCCGATGCGACCCTGAGCTTCCAGACCGACATGCAGAGCCTGACCGACAGCTACCGCGCCGAATCAAGCAATGCCGCCCGTGACATTGCCGATGCCGTGGAAGATGCCAAGCGCAAGTTTGCAGCGCTGCTGAGCAAGGCGGCCTGACGTCTCCAATGCAAAAAACGCCGATGCCCGCTCAGGCATCGGCGTTCAAGCACGTTGAAGGTTTACGCATATTAAAAAGGGACACCCTCAGGTGTCCCTTTTTGCATTTGGGGCAAACAGATCAATCAACGCTTCATGGCTTCGCACTGATTGCGCAGGTCCGAATCATGGATGCTCGAACAAGTGCTGCCCTTCTTCGCCTCACAAAAGGCACGCTGGTCGCTGTCATGGATGCTGGAACAGGTACTGCCTTTCTCAGCCTCACATGTTGCGCGCAAATCCGAATCATGAATGCTCGAACACGTACTGCCCTTTTTGGCCTCGCAGTAAGCGCGCTGGTCGCTGTCGTGAATGCTCGAACAAGTACTGCCCTTCTCGGCCTCACATGTCGCGCGCAAATCCGAATCATGAATGCTCGAACACGTGCTGCCGTTTTTCGCCTCGCAGTAAGCGCGCTGGTCGCTGTCGTGGATGCTGGCACAACCGGCAAATGCGTAACCGCTGAACAGCAACAACATCGCAAGAATCAGTTTCATCTCACACTTCCTTGGGTTTGCCGGGAAACAGCCAGGCACTGGTTGATCCGTTCGAAATGAGCGTCGCGACACGCTATCAAATTGACATCGTTTTTGAGGAAAGTTCCGGGGCGGGGATGGGTGCTGGATTTTGGGATCTGAAAAACGCGTAGGAAATGGCCGCGCGTGGTGAGGGAGCTTGTTCTTGAGGGGTTGCGAAGCGGTTCCAAACCCGGCAAGTCATTTTTCCCTGATACTTCGCAGCTCTTGATTTACGGCGGTTTCGCCGTTTACCGGGAGCAAAATCGCTGGCCACACGTGGGATTTCGCGTCCTACAGGCTGATTGCGACGCTGGGGATCGGTGCCTAGAGTGAGTCTGTCGCTGAACGAATTTGGCGATAGGGTTTCGCAGCCCTTAAGATTGACACCCTGTTCCGTCTGGCACGGCCGACTCCCGGCTGCGCAAATTTTATGGCGGTTGTGCGTGGGAGACCTTCGGGTCTGCCGGGTCTTGGTGTTAATCCTCCGGTCTGCGAACCCGCGCATAGCTGCCACCCATTTTGTTTCGCAGCAGGACGGTGGCAATTCTTCTAAACAAAGGATTAACACCATGACGACACCGAAACTTATGCGCCACTGTGCAAACATGTCCCACCCTGCCACCGATCACCCTGTCCTGCTCATCGACGCCGACACCCCACTGCGCGACTTACATGCCTGCCTCAGTGAACGCCTGAATGCCGTCCTCAAATTTCTCGATCTCATGGCCTGTATTCACTTACCTGACCATGCTGAACATGACATCAACACAGTCACCACCATCGCCAGAATCATGGTGCAAGACGTGAGTGATGTGTTTCGAGTTATAGAGCAACGAGGATTTGATGTCGTAGGCTAGAAAACTTGAAGGTGACAGACTCATACAAATAGATCTGTCACCTTTTCTGCAGTCACCTTTTCTGCATGTCACAGCAATCACTCCCTACCATTCTGCTCTTTCAACAACACCGTCATAGTGGCAAGTTTTTTATCAACATCAACGATACTGAAAGTAAACGACCGCGCCCCCACTTCAAAGTTTCGACTCCACCCCTTGGTTACTTTTACCGTATACAAAGGAGACTCCGGCGTCTGAACGTCTATAAGAAAACTCGAATACCCTTCACCGCCCGATGCTGACTTTACATATACACTAAACGGCAAAGTACTTTCTTTCAGGCCCTGCCCTACATTCAAGATACGGGTCTTGTTTATAGGCTTTGTCACAGTGCTTTCTGGTGACTTGACTTCCACTTGTTGCTTTGCTTTTTCAAGTTCGGAAATACGCTTTTCAAGGGAAATTATTTTCTCGCCAAACACACCATCAACATTAGGCGTATTTTTTACAGCACTAAAATCTTGGCCCCAGATCCGAAAAACAACACCATTTGATTCGGAATACCAGAGCATGCATGCCACCGTTGCGATACTCAGGAACAGAAAAAACAAAGCAACAGGCAAGGTTAATTGTTTCCAGAAGGCACCATTTTCCATTTCGTCTTCCCTTACAAAAAATCCAAATTTTCAGTCGACGATCAAAAATTCGCCGGCGTATTCGCACTAATAATCTCCGCCTCATCCGCTCCAATATTCCGGAACTTATGCGGCAGCGTCGTCGGAAAGTAATACCCATCCCCCGCACTCAACACGCTCACCTGCCCATCCACCGTCAACTCGACCGTGCCACGAGTGACAAGCCCACACTCCTCACCCTCAGCATGAACAATCGGCTCTTCCCCCGAACTCGCGCCCGGGGCGTATTGCTCGCGCAGCAAACGCATCTGGCGGCTGGGGACCGAGGCGCCGATGAGCAGCAGGCGCAGGCCGTGGCGGCCGAGGTCGGGTTGTTCGTTGGCGCGGAAGACGTATTGGTGTTCGCGGGGGGGCTGGTCGAAGGTGAAGAAGTCGGCCAGGGACATCGGGATGCCTTCGAGCAGCTTTTTCAGTGAGCTGACGGAAGGACTGACACGATTCTGTTCGATCAGGGAGATGGTGGCATTGGTCACGCCGCTACGCCGGGCCAGCTCGCGCTGGGAGAGTTTGTAGCTTTCGCGTACTAGTTTGAGTCGAGAACCCGTATCCATGACAGCCTTATGTGAGAACGACTTAAGGGCAATGGGGGTGGGTGGCGGGTGCCGCGCGAGGCGCGCGGATCACGTTGCTCCCGTGTCCCGGAACCGTGAAAGGCGGCTATTAAATCACGTTTGTCGGTGTTGCTCAGCAGGTTCGATGGACGGCACAAGAAAAAGCCGGCGGCGCCCTTTTTGGGGCCACCGCCGGGGAGGTAACTCAGATGCCGAAACGGTCGCGCAGCGAGTAGTACACGGCGCCGAGGGCGGTCAACGGGGCCGAAAAGGTGCGGCCCCCGAGCATTGGCATGTGTGGCAGGGAGGCGAAGGCGTCGAAGCGTTCGGCGTCGCCGCGGATCATTTCCGAGATCAGTTTGCCGGCCAGGTGCGAGCAGGTGACGCCGTGGCCGCTGTAGCCCTGCATGTAGTAGGCGTTTTTCTCGATGCGGCCGAATTGCGGCATGCGGGACATGGTCAGCAGGAAGTTGCCGGTCCAGCGGTAGTCGATTTTCACGTCCTTGAGTTGCGGGAAGGTCTTGAGGATCTTCGGGCGGATCAGGGTTTCGATGTCGTCCGGTTCACGGGCGCCGTAGACCACGCCGCCGCCGTAGAGCAGACGGTTGTCGGCGGTGAGGCGGTAGTAGTCGAGCAGGTAGTTGCAGTCTTCGACGCAATAGTTGTTGGTGATCAGGCTGCGGGCCTGTTTCTCGGTCAGCGGTTCGGTGACGCAGATCTGCGAGCCGCACGGCATGCTTTTGGCGGTCACGCGGTTGTCGAGGCCTTGCGGCAGGTAGGCGTTGCCGGCGATCAGCAGGTACTTGGCGCGGACCTGGCCTTTGGCGGTGCGCACGACGTTGGGTTCGCCGTATTTGATTTCCACGGCAGCGGACTGCTCGTAGATCTTGCCGCCCAGACGCACGATGGCCGCGGCTTCACCGAGGGCCAGGTTCAGCGGGTGAATGTGGCCCCCCTGCATGTCCAGCAGGCCGCCGACGTAGGCGTCGGAGCCGACTTCGCGACGAATGTCCGCAGCGTCGAGCATCTTCAGGTTTTTATTGCCGTAACGTTCCCAGCTACGTTTTTGTTCGGCGAGCCCCTTGAGCTGCTTGTTATTCATCGCTGCGAAAATGCCACCCGGGCGGTAGTCGCATTTGATGTCGTATTCCTTGATGCGCGAACGGATGATGTCGGCGCCTTCGAAGATCATGCTACCGAGGATTTCGGCGGTCTTGTCGCCGTAGCGCTCTTCGATCACGTCGACGTCGCGGCTGTAGGAGTTGACCAGTTGACCGCCGTTGCGACCGCTGGCGCCGTAGCCGACTTTTGCCGCTTCCAGCACCGTCACCTTGTAGCCGGCTTCGCTCAGGAACAGCGCCGAGGACAGCCCGGTATAGCCGGCGCCGATGATGCAGACATCGCAGTCCACCGACTCTTCAAGCGTCGGGAAGTCGATGACTTCGTTGCGGGTGGCCGCGTAATAACTGTTGACGTGTTGTTGTTTCATTTTTTTGTTCTCCGAGGGCCGCCGGTTGCAGGCGACCACCGCTGTAAAAGAGTCAGAGCTTGATCCAGGTCGCTTTCAGCTCGGTGTACTTGTCGAACGCGTGCAGCGATTTGTCGCGACCGTTGCCCGACTGTTTGAAGCCACCGAACGGCGCGGTCATGTCGCCGCCGTCGTACTGGTTGACCCACACGCTGCCGGCGCGCAGGCCACGGGCGAAGGTGTGGGCCTTGCTCAGGTTGCTGGTCCAGACCCCGGCGGCGAGGCCGAAGATGCTGTCGTTGGCGATGTGCAGCGCTTCTTCAACGGTGTCGAAGGTGATCAGCGACAGCACCGGGCCGAAGATTTCTTCCTTGGCGATGGTCATCGCGTTGGTCACGCCGTCGAAAATCGTCGGCTCGATGTAGGTCCCGCCGGTTTCTTCGAGGGTGCGCTGACCGCCGGCAATCAGCTCGGCGCCCTGCTCCCGGCCGAGGCTGATGTAGCGCAGCACGTTGTCCAGTTGACGCTGATCGACCACGGCGCCGACCGTGGTCGCAGGATCGAGCGCGTGACCCGGTTTCCACGCTTGCAGCGCTTCGACCAGCAGCGGGATGAATTGCTCGCGGATCGAACGCTCCACCAGCAGGCGCGAACCGGCGGTGCAGACTTCGCCCTGGTTGAACGCAATGGCGCCGGCCGCCGCTTGTGCTGCCGCGCGCAAGTCCGGTGCGTCGGCAAACACCACGTTCGGGCTCTTGCCCCCTGCTTCGAGCCAGACGCGTTTCAGGTTGCTTTGGCCGGCATAAATCATCAGTTGCTTGGCAATCGCCGTGGAGCCGGTGAAGGCCAGCACATCGACGTCCATGTGCAGCGCCAGCGCCTTGCCGACGGTGTGGCCGAAGCCTGGCAGGACGTTGAACACGCCTTTGGGGATGCCGGCATCCAGCGCCAGTTGGGCGATGCGGATCGCGGTCAGCGGGGATTTTTCCGAAGGCTTGAGGATGAACGAGTTACCCGCCGCCAGCGCCGGGGCGAATTTCCAGCTGGCCATGATCAGCGGGAAGTTCCACGGCACGATCGCAGCAACCACGCCCGATGGCTCGCGGGTGACCAGGCCGAGTTGGTCGTGCGGGGTGGCGGCGACTTCGTCGTAGATCTTGTCGATGGCCTCGGCGCTCCAGCGGATCGCGTTGGCGGTCGCCGGGATGTCGATGCTCATCGAGTCGCTGATCGGTTTGCCCATGTCGAGGGTTTCGAGCAGCGCCAGCTCTTGCTGGTGTTGCAGGATCAGGTCGGCGAAGCGGATCAGGATGCGCTTGCGCTCGGCCGGGGCCTTGTTCGCCCACACGCCGGCGTTGAAGGATTGGCGCGCGGCTTCGACGGCGAGGTTGGCGTCGGCTTCATCGGTGCTGGCCACGGAGGCCAGGAAACGGCCGTCGACGGGGCTCAGGCATTCGAAGGTTTCGCCGCTGATGGCCGGGCGGTATTCGCCGTTGATGAAGGCGCGGGATTCGATATTCAGGGACTGGAAACGTTGTTCCCAGTCGTTGCGGGTCATGGTCATGGGGGGGGTGACTCACACATAAGAATTAGTGACCGATAAACCTGTGGGAGCGGGCTTGCCCGCTCCCACGGGGTTTTGCGGTGTTAGCGAGATCGTGCTTGAGCGTCAGACGGTATGCAGATACCAGTTGTACTCAAGGTCAGAGATCGAGTTTTCGAACTCGGCCAGCTCGCTTTCCTTGCACGCGACGAACACGTCGATGTACATCGGATCGATGTAGCGGGCCATGACTTCGCTGTCGTCCAGCTCGCGCAGAGCGTCGCGCAGGTTGTTCGGCAGGCTCTGTTCGTTCTGCTCGTAGCTGTTGCCTTCGACCGGGGCACCCGGTTCGATTTCGTTGGTCAGGCCGTGGTGAATACCGGCCAGCACGGAAGCCATCAGCAGGTACGGGTTGGCATCGGCACCGGCAACACGGTGCTCGATGCGCACGGCATCCGGCGAACCGGTCGGCACGCGGACGGCCACGGTGCGGTTGTCGATGCCCCAGCTCGGCGAGTTCGGCACGTAGAACTGTGCGCCAAAGCGGCGGTACGAGTTGACGTTCGGGCACAGGAAAGCCATTTGCGCAGGCAGGGTCTCCAGCACACCGCCGATCGCGTGGCGCAGCGCGGCGTTCTGCTCGGGATCCTCGCTGGCGAAGATGTTGTTGCCTTCCTTGTCCAGAATCGAAATGTGTACGTGCAGACCGTTGCCCGCCTGACCCGGATACGGCTTGGCCATGAAGGTGGTGTCCATTTCGTGGTCATAGGCGATGTTCTTCACCAGACGCTTGAGCAGGACCGCGTAGTCGCACGCCTTGATCGGGTCGGACACGTGGTGCAGGTTGACTTCGAACTGCGCCGGGGCGCTTTCCTTGACGATGGCGTCGGCCGGAATGCCCTGCTCTTTCGCGCCTTCGAGGATGTCTTGCAGGCAATCGACGTACTCGTCGAGGTCGTCGATCAGGTAGACCTGGGTCGACACCGGGCGCTTGCCCGACACCGGCGAACGCGGCGATTGCGGACGGCCGTTCACGTTGTCCTGGTCGATCAGGTAGAACTCGAGTTCGAACGCGGCGCAGATGGTCAGGCCCAGCGCGTCGAACTTGCGCACCACGTTGGCCAACACTTCACGCGGGTCGGCGAAGAACGGCTCGCCTTCCAGTTCGTGCATGGTCATCAGCAGTTGTGCGGTCGGGCGCTTCTGCCAGGGCTCGATGCTCAGGGTGCCAGGAATCGGGTAGCAGATGCGGTCGGCGTCGCCGATGTCCAGGCCCAGGCCGGTGCTTTCCACCGTGGAGCCATTAATGTCGAGGGCGAAGAGCGAGGCCGGCAAGTTGATGCCTTTCTCGTAAACCTTGTGAAGACTGGTGCGCTCGATGCGCTTGCCGCGCACCACACCGTTCATGTCTGCAATCAGAAGGTCGACGTACAAAACCTCAGGATGTTTCTTAAGGAATGCGTTTGCTTCGTTGAGTTGAACGGCACGCAGAGGGACCGACATGATGCACCTATTTAGCTGTTAATTATTATGTTCACTGCTGTTTCGCGGAGCCAGTCAACCCGAACGGCAAAGTGAAGTCAATAGCGAACACAGGGCCGCTCAGCGTTTATTTTTCGGGCTTTTTTTAACACTCGCGTGCCAATTCAGGCGCCAGAGCGCCGGTCTTGATGAAGATTTGATGAACGGCGTTTAGAATTTTTTACATGGGAGTTGTTAATTAAAATCAACGAGGCTAAGCTCCGGAAAAGCTCGTTCAAGTGTCAAACTTCGAGGTGAATAAAAATGGCATTCAAGCCATTGATCGGCGTTACTGCGTGCGTCAAACAGATTGGCCTGCACCCCTATCACATCAGCGGTGACAAATACGTTCGCGCTGTCAGCGTTGCGGCGCTGGGGTTGCCCGTCGTCATTCCTTCCCTTGGCAAACTGACTGAAATCGAAGACCTGCTGGGTCAGCTCGACGGTCTGTTGCTGACCGGCTCGCCGTCCAACGTGGAACCCTTCCACTATCAGGGCCCGGACAGCGCCCCCGGCACGGATCACGATCCGGCGCGGGACGCCACTACCCTTCCTCTATTGCGTGCAGCCATCGCGGCGGGCGTTCCGGTACTCGGCATCTGCCGCGGTTTCCAGGAAATGAACGTGGCGTTCGGCGGCAGCCTGCACCAGAAAGTGCATGAGCTGCCGGGCATGCTCGATCACCGCGAAGCCGACAGCCCGGACGTCGCCGTGCAATACGCCCCGGCCCACGCCGTGAAGGTATTGCCGGGCGGCGTGTTCGAAACCCTGGAGCTGCCGGGTGAATTCCAGGTCAACTCGATTCACAGTCAGGGCATCGACCGCCTCGCTCCCGGCCTGCGCGCCGAGGCCGTAGCGCCGGACGGCCTGATCGAGGCGGTCTCGGTGGAGCACAGCCCGACCTTCGCCCTCGGCGTGCAATGGCACCCGGAATGGCAGGTGCTGGACAACCCGAACTACCTGCGGATTTTCCAGGCGTTCGGCGAGGCCTGCCGCCAGCGTGCGGCGCGACGCAACCAGCGCTGACGCTACCCAACGATTGCAAAACCATTTACTGCCCCCGCGGGGTCGGCGGTTGCTCGTTTGCGCATCCGTCATCCGCGATCAGCAACACACCGCGAAAACAAAAAGCACCACCCGGCAGCCAGGACGGCGGCGCCGAACAACCCGCACGGTGCGGGTCTGCAATCCACTCTTAAGCCTGGCCGCGTTGGCCCGGCGACTGAAACCTGTTGGGAGTTTCACATGGCAAACGCCTCCAGCACTTACAGGAAGGCTCTTGAAGGTCATCAGCAACCGAAAAAGGTTCTGGTGAAGGTCGATCGAGTCACCAAGAAGTTCGACGAAACCACTGCGGTGGACGATGTGTCCCTGGAGATCCACCAGGGCGAAATCTTCGCCCTGCTCGGTGGCTCCGGCTCGGGCAAATCGACCCTGCTACGCATGCTCGCCGGTTTCGAACGGCCGACTGAAGGACGCATTCTGCTCGACGGTGTCGATATCACCGACATGCCGCCATACGAGCGGCCGATCAACATGATGTTCCAGTCCTACGCCCTGTTCCCGCACATGACTGTCGCGCAGAACATCGCCTTCGGCCTCAAGCAGGACCGTTTGCCGGCCAGCGAAATCGACGCCCGCGTCGAAGAAATGCTGCGCCTCGTCCACATGACCCAATACGCCAAGCGCCGCCCGCATCAACTCTCCGGCGGTCAGCGTCAGCGCGTGGCTCTCGCCCGCTCGCTGGCCAAGCGGCCGAAGCTGTTGCTGCTCGACGAACCGATGGGCGCACTGGATAAAAAGCTGCGTTCGCAAATGCAGCTGGAACTGGTGGAAATCATTGAGCGCGTCGGTGTGACCTGCGTGATGGTGACCCACGACCAGGAAGAGGCCATGACCATGGCCGAGCGCATCGCGATCATGCACCTGGGCTGGATCGCCCAGATCGGCAGCCCGGTCGACATCTATGAAGCGCCGGTCAGCCGCATGGTCTGCGAATTCATCGGCAACGTGAACGCCTTCGACGGCACCGTGGTCGAGGACCTTGAAGGTCACGCAATCATTCACAGCCCGGACTTGCAGCAAAAGATCTACGTCGGTCATGGCGTCAGCACTTCGGTGCAGGACAAGTCGATCACCTACGCGATCCGCCCGGAAAAAATGCTGGTCAGCACGATCAAGCCCGAGACTCGCTACAACTGGTCCGAAGGCAAGGTGCATGACATCGCCTACCTCGGCGGTCACTCGGTGTTCTACGTCGAGTTGCCGAGCGGCAAGATCGTCCAGTCGTTCATGGCCAACGCCGAACGCCGTGGCGCGCGGCCGACCTGGGACGACAAGGTCTACGTCTGGTGGGAAGACGACAGCGGCGTGGTACTGCGCTCATGAGAACCTTCAATCAGCAATTCCTGCGCCTGGTGCCCAGCGGGCGAAAGTTCGTCATCGGCATTCCATTCATCTGGCTGTTCCTGTTCTTCATGCTGCCGTTCTTCCTGGTGATGAAGATCAGCTTCTCGGAAGCCGCGCTGTCGATCCCGCCGTACTCGGAGATCTACACCTACGCCGAACAGAAATTCCAGCTGCTGCTGAACATCGGCAACTACACCCTGCTCGGCGAAGACGAGCTGTACCTGTCGGCCTACCTCGGTTCGCTGAAGGTCGCAGCGCTGAGCACGATGATGTGCCTGGTGATCGGCTTCCCGATGGCCTACGCGATCACCAAAGCGAGCAAGGAAACGCAAAACGTCCTGCTGCTGTTGATCATGATGCCGACCTGGACCGCGATCCTGATCCGCGTTTATGCGTGGATGGGCATCCTCAGCAACAACGGTCTGCTCAACGCGTTCCTGATGTGGACCGGGCTCACCGATCACCCGATCGAGATCCTCAACACCAACACCGCCGTCTATATAGGTGTCGTGTATGCCTATCTCCCGTTCATGGTGCTGCCGCTCTACGCCAACCTGGTGAAGCACGACGCCAGTCTGCTGGAAGCCGCGCAGGATCTGGGTTCGAGCAACTTCAACAACTTCTGGAAAATCACCGTGCCGCTGGCCAAGAACGGGATCATCGCCGGCTGCATGCTGGTGTTCATTCCGGTGGTGGGCGAGTTCGTGATCCCGGAACTGCTGGG
Organism: Pseudomonas sputi; assembly: GCF_021603585.1. Lineage (GTDB taxonomy): Bacteria > Pseudomonadota > Gammaproteobacteria > Pseudomonadales > Pseudomonadaceae > Aquipseudomonas > Aquipseudomonas sputi. Next base: position 19,495 of record NZ_BQHI01000017.1, read on the forward strand.
CGGCCCGGAGACCCTGATGATCGGTCGCGTGCTGTGGCAAGAGTTCTTCAATAACCGCGACTGGCCGGTGGCGTCTGCCCTGGCGGTGGTGATGCTGTTGATCCTGATTGTGCCGATCCTGCTGTTCAACCGCAGCCAGGCCAAAGAGATGGAGGGACGGGGATGAAACGCTTCGGATTTTCAAAGTTCATGCTGATCTTCGGCCTGATGTTCATCTATCTGCCGATGCTGATCCTGGTGATCTACTCGTTCAACGCCTCCAAACTGGTGACGGTCTGGGGTGGCTGGTCGGTGAAGTGGTACGTCGGCCTCCTCGACAACACCCAACTGATGGGCTCGGTGGTGCGTTCGCTGGAAATCGCCTGCTACACCGCGATTGCCGCGGTGGCGCTGGGGACGCTGGCAGCCTTCGTGCTGACCCGTGTGACGCGCTTCAAGGGTCGCACGCTGTTCGGTGGTCTGGTGACCGCGCCGCTGGTAATGCCTGAGGTGATTACCGGCCTGTCGCTGTTGCTGCTGTTCGTGGCGATGGCGCAACTGATCGGCTGGCCGCAAGAGCGTGGCATCGTCACGATCTGGATCGCCCATACCACGTTTTGTGCCGCTTATGTGGCGGTGGTCGTCTCCGCCCGCTTGCGCGAACTGGATCTGTCGATCGAAGAAGCGGCGATGGATCTGGGCGCAAAACCGTTCAAGGTGTTTTTCCTGATCACCATCCCGATGATCGCGCCGTCGTTGGCGGCGGGCGGCATGATGTCGTTCGCGCTGTCGCTGGATGACCTGGTGCTGGCGAGTTTCGTGTCCGGGCCGGGCTCCACCACCCTGCCGATGGAAGTGTTCTCGGCGGTGCGTCTGGGCGTTAAGCCCGAGATCAACGCCGTGGCCAGCCTGATTCTGCTGGCGGTGTCGCTGGTGACCTTCCTGGTCTGGTACTTCGGCCGCAAGGCAGAAGCCAACCGCAAGCGGGCGATTCAGGAAGCGATGGATCAGACCGCCAACGAATCGTGGCAGCAACCGCGACCTCAACGAGCGGCAGCGACGGCCTAGGGCCGTCGCGTTTTACGGCTTTGCGCTTTGGCTTAAACGCTTTTGAATAAAAAGAATGGAGTTTCACCGATGAAAATGTTTGGCAGGACTCTGCTGACACTGTCCTTATTGGGCGCAATCGCCACAGGCGCCCAGGCCAACGACAAGGTGCTGCGTGTTTACAACTGGTCGGATTACATCGGCCCGGACACCGTCAAGAAGTTCGAGGACGAGACCGGCATCCGCGTGACCTACGATGTGTTCGACAGCAATGAAACCCTCGAGGCACGTTTGCTCGCGGGTAAATCCGGCTACGACATCGTGGTGCCGTCCAACAGCTTCCTGGCCAAGCAGATCAAGGCCGGGGTCTATCAGACCCTGGACAAATCGAAGCTGCCGAACTGGAAGAATCTCAACCCGGTGCTGCTGAAAAACGCCTCCGCCAGTGATCCGGACAACGCCCACGCGTTCCCGTACATGTGGGGCTCGATCGGCATCGGCTTCAACCCGGACAAGGTCAAGGAAGTCCTCGGCAAGAACGCGCCGACCAACTCCTGGGATCTGCTGTTCAAACCGGAGAGCGCCGAGAAGCTCAAGGCCTGCGGCATCAGCTTCCTCGACTCGCCGACCGAAATGCTCCCGGCCGCCCTGCACTACCTGGGCTATCCGGTGAACGACAAGGACGTGAAGCACATCGCCGAAGCCGAAGCGCTGTTCATGAAGATCCGGCCGTCGGTGGCGTACTTCCATTCGTCCAAGTACATCTCCGATCTGGCCAACGGCAACATTTGCGTGGCCGTAGGCTATTCGGGTGACGTGTTGCAGGCCAAGGCCCGCGCGGTGGAATCGGGCAACAAGGTCGAGATCGACTACAGCATTCCCAAGGAAGGTGCCGGCAGTTTCTACGACATGGTCGCCATCCCGCGCGATGCCGCCAACGTCGAGAACGCCTATCTGTTCATGAACTTCCTGATGCGCCCGGACATCATCGCCGAAGTCACCAACAGCATCGGCTACAGCAACGCCAACGAAGCGGCGACGCCGCTGGTGGACGAAGCGATCCGCAACGACCCGGGCTCGTACCCGCCGCAAGCGGTGATGGCCACGCTGTATGCGGTGCCGGATCAACCGATTGCCACGCAACGGATCATGACCCGGGGCTGGACCCGCGTAAAACTCGGCAAATAATTGAAGCTCTGTGTGATCGTTCCCACGCGGACGCGTTCGACGTGGGAACGATCAGAGTTACAAGTTTCCGTTCACGCAGCGCCTTACCACCGCTGCCCCCTGCTCTGAACGGCCTCACCTGGCTTCCTCGGTTCGGGTGAATTCAGGCGCCCTCGGGCGCCTTTTTTTGTGGGCTCAGACCAGCGGCCATTCGGCCAGCGAGCGATAACGGCCCTTGTGGGATTCGAACAACGCAAAGCGTTCAGCGCGCAGGAAAAACTCTGGCGCAGTGGCGGATTCCGGTTCCGGCGCCCGATAGTCCCGGGCCAGCGTCAGGTGCGGACGATACTCGCGCGTCGCCTCTTCAAACCCGAACGGCAACATCGCCTGCTCCAGCGCATACACCAATCGCAGCAATGCCTGCGGTGCCTGCTCCGGCGCCAGCGACAACACCCCGGTACGCCGCCAGACCTGCAAGCGATCCAGCGAAATCCTCAGCGCCTCCCCCGGTGTTCGCACCTTCGCCGCCGCCTCGCAGACCTCGCCAATCTGCGCCAACGGCACCGCGCCGAGAAACAGCAGCGTCAGGTGAAAGTTGTCCGCCGGCACCGGTTTGCCGGTACGCAAACCCAATTCGCTGCGCCACTGGGCAATCGCCTTGCGCTGCGTCGGCGGGCAGTCCAGGGCGAAGAACAGCCGCTTGAACGGTTGATCCCCGCGCGTTTCGTCCGTCATGGCCACGCTCCTTCGTTCGTCGAGATCCCTGGATTCTACACGCCCATTTCTGGCGACTCTCGGTGTGGGGTTTATAGTTCAACGATTGCCATCAACCGGAGGACGTCATGCGCGAGATCCTCAGCAAAGAACCCTGGTGGGCCCGGCCACCGAATCCCGGACAGGATGAGAGTGAACTGGAATGGGGCTGGCTGGTGCACTACAGCGAAGGAGAGCCGCGTTTCGAATTCGTGCGCGAGCGGCCGACGGACGAGCAGATCCGCAACCGCAAAGGCTGCCGGATCACCCCGTCGACGGAGTGATCCGGCAGCGCTGCATCAAGGCTCGAGAATGTCTTTGAAGCCACCAAAGATCATCCGCTGCCCATCGAACGGCATCGGATTGACGTCCGGCTGCATGCGCGGGTCTTCCATCATTTTCGCCATGCCGGCGTCGCGGGTGGCCTTGTCTGGCCAAACCAGCCAACCGGCCGATACGGTTTCGCCTTCCTTGAGTTTCACGGCCATCGGGAATGAGGTGAGCTTGCCGTCCGGCACGTCATCGCCCCAGCCCTGAATCACCTCCAGCGCGCCATATTCCTTGAACAGCTTCGCGGCGATTTCGCAGTGTTTTTTGTACTGTTCGCGGTTGGCCTTCGGCACGGGCGCCACGAACACATCGATGTAAGCCATGGTCATTCTCCTTGCAGGGTGGGTTCGGTCTGCTGAGTAGTCGACTCGTGCGGCCGCCATTCGACACGGTTGACGCCCAACCCGACCGACGGCTCGTCCCGCCCACCCAGATTGCCCTCGACCTGCGCCGCCATGTGCAGGGTGCCGGCCATCACGCCGGTGGTCGGGTTTTGCAGCAGTTTCAGCCAGGCCTTGTCGAAGGTGTTGCCCAGGCTGCTGCGGATCAAGGCTTCGCTGTCGGGGCGATCGTTGGCCTGAATGATCGCGCGGATGCCCGCCACACCGACCGAAATCAGCGCCCCGGCCAGCTTGCCCGCCGCGGCCGCCACCGCGCTGGCGGCGCCACGCGGGGCCATCTCCGCCTCCATGCGCTGACTGGCGCGCCTGGCCACTGGCGCCATGGCCGTATCGGTCGAGGCCACGCCTTTCGAGCCACCGTCGGAGTGGATCTTGTCAATCAGCGCGGCGTAGGCCGGTAGCGTGTTCAACGGTTCAGTGCTGACAATCTGGTAGAGCGACGCGTCCCGGGCTGGCGGCGGGCCGAGGGCAATGGCGGGGATTTTCTGCAACCGTCCGTTGAGTTGGGCGATAGGCACGCCGTGGCGCTGGGCGATGACCGGCATCTGCTGCGCCATCAGTTGCGCGTAGAACGCGGTGGACTGGCCGAGGATCGCATCCGGGTCGATTTCCACTGCAACCGGCGCCAGAACCTTCTCCTGATATTGCTCAAGCAGATACGTCGCCAGCCGCTTGGCCGAGGCGTCCTGCTCGCCCCCCGCGCTGATCGTGTACCAACTGACCTTCATCGACAGCCATTCCTGGGTCCAGTAGCTGCTGAACCACGGGATGAAATTCTCTTCGGTTTGCTGATAAACGCGAGTGCGCCAATGTTCCATTGAACCGCGGGCGAACACCTTGACCTGTTCGGTAGCTTGCTGCGAGGCGCTGATCAGCTCCCGGTCCACCTGGCGCCAGGTCGTGGCGGAAACAGGAACCGCGATCGGTGTCGGCGGGGCAGGAACCTGACTGGCGCACCCCGCCAACGCAAGAAGCGCGACGACAATCAACGAGCGCGGGCTCACGATAACGATGTCCCATAACACTGCCGAACACTGGGCCGGGTGTTCTCCGAGGTGCAATGTGCAGTATAGGTGCCTACAGCGGATCACCGATGTCGGTTAACGTCCGGCAGGAGTCCGTGCGCCAATAGACGACCGTGAAATACACCCAACCGATGAAGAATGAAGGCGCAACCGTCAACAGCACATTGGGCGTGTCTGCCGTCAGGTGGATGATGATCGAGACCAAACTGAACACACTGACAATCGTTAACGGCGCGATACTGCGACGGATCACAGCACTGTAGCCACTCAGCAGACTCGCCAGCCTGAACATCAGCGACAGGGCAACAAGCGTCGAGGCGTAACTGACCAGCGCCTGGACAATCGCCGCCTGCGTGACGACCCGGATACCGTGCCCGTAATTGGCAACTGCCGCCAGCGCGCCATAAAAAATGGCGGCTGGCAGTGCCGAGAGCAAGAGTGAAAGGTGAGTGACGCGCATTTCAGCGAATGATTTTGTCTTGGATGAAGACTTCGGAGTTCGGCTGTAGCAGAACCAGGCACAACACCTGATCCGAGTACCCGACATGCTTGATGAAGTGGGCATTCGTCACGTCATCACTGGACATGTCCATTTTCGGAAAAAAGTTTGGCGCGACTGAACTCTGCCCACCAGGAATAACCCCCGTATTGATGTCCAGCACCAGGTCCTTGGACAGGGCCTGAACAATCTCGACCGCCAGCGCCGACATATCCGATGGCTGAGTATCCTGTCGCAAGTCCGGATAAAGCCGTGCCGACGGCACCCTCGAAGACATGACCCGGAACATGTTGTAGACCACCGGATTATAAGTCTTGGCCACTATCAGTTCAGGCAAGCCGATCTGCTGTATGACGTTCTTCAGAAAAAACTGGTTGAGCTTCTTGAACAGCGAGGAACCGCGACATTCATCGGCAATCATCGCCGTCCACAGGTACAGAAACGATGAAGCGCCAAAGGGAATACTCTTTGCTCCAATGATTCCGACGACTTTCTCCGTCGTCGAGTCAATCGCCAGCGCCAAATGCTCATAATTGTCGAAAATCCCGGGCTGGTTGCCGAAGTACTGATTCACATCATAATCCGGCATACCCTGCTGCAGATCGGCGACGATCCTGATTTTGAAACTCTCAGGAAAGTTACGGCCAGTCATCGAGTAATCCAGATCCCAATCCGCACTACTTTTCACATCGGACATATATCAACCCTCTTCTTAAAATTTGTTATCTGGATAAAACCTGAGCGCGTGACTTTCAGACATCTGTCGGGATAGCGGAATCTTCACATAGTCACCCCGCCCCCAAAGCCTGTTCATATCGACATAGCCATTGAACTTGATGCCGGTATTGGAGGACGAGAGGATGTAACTTGAATTATCAAGATCAGAAAGGTCAGCGACCATTCTGAACGTCGCGGCGATGTTTGTATTGAACGGATTCACCGGGTCGCTGTAGTTGTATCGACCGACATTGACCGTGAAATTGTCACCGCCCACAACATTATGATTGTCGAAAAACCATGCCGCAGGGCTCTTGTGCAAAGGGACGTGTTCGGATACCGCCTGATGCGCCTGCCCCCAATGCCAGCGGCTGACCTGATCGCCGTATTTTTCCTTGATCTGACGCAGCGAAGTGACCAGGGACGCCTCCAGCACGCGCTGGCAATCCGCCGCTCCGCACCAGAATGCCTGGTCAGCCTGTTTGCTCAACAGCAGATTGAGAAACGCGTCATAGTTACGCTGATTCCAGCCAGCGGCCAGCAGCTCCTTGCCAATTTTCGGTTCCAGCAACGCCTGCGTGAAGTTCTTCACCCAATACGCTGCAATCAATGGCGCTGCGGAGTCGGGGTCGGAATCAAACTTCCACGCCTTGAGAATATTCAATTCGTTGCTGATCGCCGGAAGGTTTTCGAGCGGCGCCATCATTTTCGGCAGGAGATCGGACATCGAGGTCGAATAACGATCCAGCTGAATATCGGCAGACGTTTGCACCGTGTGCGGCGCATGCGCCTTCAACAATTGCATGATTCGATCATAACGATAAGGCAGCACCCAGTCGTGACCGAAATTGAATGCGTAATCATCCGGGACAATACGATTGTTGGCGGTTGCAATATAGCCGCTCGACGGATTGAACTGTTTGGGCTTCGCCGATTCCGGAACATAGCCTGTCCAGTCATATTTGCCTTCCCAACCTGGCGCGGGGCCCTGCCCCAAGAGGTCATTGTCCTGCCCCTTCACCGGCACCCGCCCTGCCGAAACATAGCCAATGTTGCCTTCGGTATCGCCGTAGACCATGTTCTGCGGAGGCAAGCCGAAGTCCGCAGAAGCGCTTAAAAACTGCTGCCAATTTTGCGCACGATTGATCCCCAGAATGCTGTCGAAGGTTTTGTCACGGGCGTCCAGCCCCGTCCAGGCCAGCGCGATGACCACTGATTTTTTACCTTTGAGCGCCTGTTGCGCAGCCGGGTAGATGTCACTGATGACCGGACCGTGTCGGGTGGCACGAACAGCAAGCCTGACCGGTTCCTCGCCCTTGACATTGATCGTCTCCTCAGCGATTTGAAATGGCTGCCAGGTCGAATCGGAAGCGAGGTACAGACGGGTATCGTCGGGGTTCACCTTCTCCAGATAGGCGTCCTGAACGGACGAACCGGTGTTGGTATAGCCCCACGCGATTTTCTTGTTGTGCCCGATCACAAACAGCGGCGCGCCGGCATACGTGGCGCCCACCAACGAAGATTGCGCCGTTTCGATAGAGGCCAGGTAAAACAGCGCAGGATTGGTCAGGCGCAGGTGCGGGTCGTTCGCCAGAATCGGTTTGCCTGAAGCCGTATGTTCACCGCTGATGACCCAATTGTTGGACCCCACGCCCTCGACATTCGAGGGCGGTAACTTGTCCAGCAGCGCCATTGCGGTATCGGTGACATCAAGCGTTCTGTACAGGGCCGCGTAGTCCCGGGTTTTCACGGCGGCACTTCCCGGATAAGGAGCGAACACTTCGTTGATTTGCGCGACCGTCAGATCCTTCGACAATGACAGGCGCTGCAACTGCATGCCCAGGTTTGAACTCAACGTCCATGAAAACAACAAGTGCAGCGCAACCGAGTCAGAAGGTTGCCAGTGTTTCGGCGGTGCAGAACGGGTCAGGGCAAATTCCACCGGGAGCCGGTCAGAGAACTTATCGATGAAGTAATTCACCCCGTCACTGTAGCTCTGCAGTACATCCCGCGTATCCGGATTCAACTGTTTGTAGATCGAATCCGCGGTCTTGCTGAAGCCCAGCGTTCTGGAAAACTTGTCCATCTCCAGGGTTTTCGAACCGAAGGTTTCCGAGAGCGTGCCATTGGCGTAGTTTCTGCTGAATTGCATCTGCCACAGCCGGTCCCTGGCGTGGCTATAGCCCAGCAAAAAATATGCATCCCGGTCATTCGCCGCCTTGATGTGGGGAACGGCGTTGGCATCCCAGGCAATGGTGCCTTTTTCAGAAAGTCCCTGGCTGACTTTAAGAATGCCGGTCGCAAACACATTGGACAGGGTGATGTTATGCAACACATACATCACTCCGACCAGCCCGATTCCGCAGACACCCAACGTACCGAACAGTAACGTTTTACTTATGGTTTTCATGACAAAATTCCGATCCTGAAGACTCACGCAACCCGGCGATTCTTTTCTGCGTACTTGCTGACAAAGAACACCAGTGAAACCCGTTCGCCTTGAGTGACCGACTCCACCTGATGCGGAAATTTGCAATCAGTGATGACGATGGATTGCAGCGCGGGGTGAATCGTATTCACCTGCTCGCCTTGCTCGTTAAAGATAAGGAATTCACCACCGGAAAAACCCTGGCCGAGCTGCAAAACGATCGAATACAGATAATCGGGATTACTGTCGACATCCAGATGTTTGCCAATGAAAGAGCCGTCTTTCATTCTGTTGACTTGCATCCGCCGGATATAAAACTCTTCACCGTCGAGCAGGTTCGAGACAAACTGCATCAGCTTGTCGTTGCACACCACCGAGATCATTTGATCGGCGAGCGGCTGGTTGACACGTTTGGGTCGTTCAACGTCAGTCATGAATCGAGCGACCGTGAGGTCGTTGAGTTCGTCGGCATCACCAATGAACACCCGCTCCCACGGCAGCGCCTGGCTGGCGAGGATTTTATTGATGGTGTCCCAGTCGCGCTGACTGTAAACAAACTCGCTGACAGGCGAATAAAACGAACCTTTCTGCGCCAACTCCCGCTTTGCAACTTCAACAATATTCATTTCACGTTCCTTCGTTATCAATCGATTATCAGGCAGCGGCTTCGACGGCGGCGGTTTCACGCGCCAGCCTGGTTTCAAGTTGTTGTTTATTGCTCTGGTACCAGGTGACAATCCCGAACGGATCACTTTCATTGCGGCACAAGTGATCACGCAGGATCAGGAAGCTCTCGGTCATGCTCCAGGTTTCAGTCATTGGGCCGAATCGAGAAACCAGGCCCTCATTTGCCGCTCGCTCGGGCGCGATACTCCAGAAATTCACCCCTGGACTGCGGTGATGAAAATCATGGCTGGGCAAGTCCTGCATGAAGGAAAAAACCCGCAGCGGTATATCGATAAACAACGTACCCAACCCCCACTTCACTACACGCCAGGCAAAGGCCCAACCGGTGTAGCCGATCGGGTATGGCCGACCAAAGAAGCGCCCCCAACTCAGCGACCCGTAAAAAACGTACTTTGGTAATCCGTCTGTATTCTCGGCAAACCACAGGTGTTCAGTGACATGCTGGATCCACGAAGAAAACTGCGTGATCAACAAAATCGGCAGCAGGTAATACAGAGCGAACGAAGTGAAATATCCAGACAGATAAACAGCCGTCAGCAACAGCGCCCAATAGATCGCACGACTGATTTTCTCGTGCCTGTCAGTGTTGACAAAACACACTTCAAGTCGAAATTTGATGTGCTCATATATGCGCATTGGATGAAATGGCGCGAGCACCAACTTTGTCCAGTACTCGGTTTCGCTCATGCCTTTGTAAAAACCATGGCTGGTCATGAACTGCAGATCAACATCCTTGTCGGTGCAAAACGTATTGACACTGTGGTGTTCGCCCACATGCAATTTCATGTAATTGTTCCAAGGGGTGTGCAGGATCGGCATTGACAGCACCCACTTGCAGACAAACTTTGCCAACTTCTTGTTAGCAATACCCGCACCGTGAATTGTGTAGTGAAACGTATGCAACAGCCCACGCTGACGGTTGACGACCATGCACATGAGTGGAACGGATAACGCAACCTTGGCCGCCCAGTTGAGCTCCGATTGCAGAATTTCATTACCCAATAGCACAGCGGCAAAGAACACCGCATAACCCCAGCTGATCTGAAGAAACAACTGCCACGGTTTCAACAGTGTTTCCTTGGCGGCTTTCGGAGCATTTTTATTACTCGACTTTCCGGTCACCCACGTCCAGAAGCCTTGTAAGGGCAGTTGCTCATAAGTGGCCCTGACATCAAAGCCATGACCGTATTTTGTATAGCGCGTCTTGAAAAGTTCCTGTTTCATATTGGCAGCTTCCTATCGCCTACAGATAATCCGTTTTCACATACAAAACAGCGACCGGCCCAAAGAAGGAATAAAACGGCTCCATCTTGTAATGATCAACAGCCAGGACCACAAAGTTATTGTAACTGTCGATAAATATTTTCCCCATCAGCGCATACTCGGCAGCTTGCGACAGGAAGTTATTCCAGATTAATTCGTCGCTCTGACCCGTAAACCACTTGGAATACAGCGGGCGCCTGGCTTCGAATATCTCTTTCATCTGTTCATGGTTCAGACCGCTCTGACCATAGTCGCCTGCTCGCAACCGCTGCAGAATGTCTGCATGCTGGTCATGCCAGCCCTGCTCGGTGCCACATAGTTCGAAGAAAGAACCAACGGATGCAGGGGCCGTCAACTGATTGCCAATGGTCTGCAACTGCCGATTGACCTTATCGAGAAACACCTCTCGCGCACTGGATGAACCGGCATTCCTGTTGAACGATATATATTCGAACTCACCACCGAATAACTGATGCTCCACCGTTACGCCTGCCGCCGCCGAAAAGGCAGTCAAGGCTTCATCGGTGTTGATCAGTTTGGTGCCCGCCAAACCTGGCTGATCACCCACATGCGTAAAGGTGTATCGAGGTTTGCCGTCAGCTGTGAGGTCATACGAATAATCGGGGCATACCGCACTGACGACAGTCAAAGGCTCGCCGGTCGTTTTACAGCGATGGATCTGCGCAACCGCCCCTTCAACCGCCGGCCTTGTCGGTGTCATCAACCCGCCATCGACCACAAACCGGGACAGTGCAGCGCCATATAACCCCATGTGTTCCACCGCCGCATATTTAAGTTCAAGCGTGGATTTCGCCACGTGACTATCCGATAGCAACAAAGAGGCAATCGAAGGGATACGCCCTTTGGATTTGAACACATGAATATTGGTCACGACCCGCGCCCTGCTGTTACGCAACTCGAAATCAAACTCGGAATACTTATCCTTGAGCATCATGTAAAACAGATAATTACTGACCGGGAGCGTCTTGTTACCAAATGTTTTGCGCAACGCGACATACTGACTGCGCAGATCTTCGATTTTCCCGATCAGCGATTCCGGGTCTTTCGGCACATTCAGCGCGTCATGCGGAATGCCCGAGTTGATGCACTTGAGCAGATCTCGACTCAATCTCGAATCAATATCAAGAAACATATCGCTCACCCACGTTTTGCAACGGACTCGATAGTTTGAGGAACAGACTCACGCATACTCACAGGTACTTCGTGGACGTCCTTGAATAGCAAAATGTCGACAAACCGGTTTTCTTTATTATCGGAAAATCCTTGGGGATGGAGATTTTCTTTGGGGTTTTCAAAAGTCCCGAACAACATGTCCCAAATTGGGAAGTCACTATAGTTGCATTCATGACGATCACGCTGGTGATGAACATGATGCATCTCGGGCCTCTGGAAAAAGTACCCCAGCCAGTACGGTGTACGAAGGTTGGAGTGATAGAACATTTCGCCCAACGCAGCAAACATCACATAGAACGCACCGGCTTCCACGCTAATGCCCAGCAACACGTAGGCTACAGCGCTACCCAGCATCGAGTTGAATACCATCTCGGTAGGATGCTTATAAAATGAGGTAAACACTTCAATGCGCTGTGGGGCGTGATGCATTTGATGAAAAAGGCGCCACAGGAAATTATTCGCGTGACGCCAACGATGCCACCAGTAAGTTACGAATGTATTGATAAAGTAGGCAATAAACCCTGCCAGCAACGGGCTGTAACTTTCAGAAAGATGAAACAGGCTATGGCCCTGCATCCACTTGTTCCACGAAACACCAGCAAGTAACGCCACGGCGACCTGCACAACATTGAGTGTCACGGATCGAAAAAACCAGGTGCTGACTTTCGGCAACTTCCATCCTGGAATAATTTGTTCCAGCACAAGCACCGCCAACGCCACACCTATCAGATAAACAATCATGGTGAATTCCTCAGCATTTGTTTTGTAACCACTCTGCTCACGCCCTAATAAACCGACAAGGCGCTGATCGTTTTTTCGTTAACTTCGATCCAGAAGGCCAACACTGGTTTGCCGTCGATCAGTTGCGCAGAAGATACGCGATGAACATCCACTCCCATCCGGCTGAGCAAGCGTTCGTTACCCAGCGCAGAAAAGGCGATCAGACGTTTGACGTTATGCTTATGGGCGAGCACGACAATCTGCTTCATCAGCCGGCACGTATCCAGCCAATGGCCTGCGCTCGAAGTTTCGGAACTTTCTGACTCGACGGCAAAACGGGAAAGTTCCCAGATATCGGGTGATTTGGGAAGTGGGATATCGCCCATCAACTCCGGGAAAACTTGCTCAAGCAAATAATCGCTCATGGTCGACAACAATCTTGCGCAACCAAAGACCTGGCCCTTGCCGTCCTGCGCAATTACATAGTGAGTGTCTTCACGATCAAATTCGTCATATTCAAGACCGGGCTCGCATTGCAGAGGCCACGCCATTTTTTCGACAAAGATTTTATAGCGAAAGAGACCGAGCCCAGAAATAAGCTCAGGAGTAAGTTGCTGAGATTTGCCATTTATTATATTTAACATTCCGCACCAGCTTCCAATCCAGTTACCTGAATTAGAAGTCATGGGTGCGGAACAAAATAGCTGCCCAAAAGGGCAGCTTCCCGGCGTACGGGTTCAGCCTGGGCCTGACATGGAATCGACAACGACCTTTACGGCGAGACAGCCGATCCGCCGTCCCAGCCAGCGCCCGCGTTCGCTATCGATTGGGGCGGGCATGACAGTCGCCATCTTAAACCGAGTTCGAAAAGGAATATTGATGCGGGTCATTGAAGACCGGACTGGCGAACACATCTAACCCGCCACGACCAGCATGCCAGGCGCGCCGGGATAGAGCAGTCAGCGAGCACCGCAGAGCCAGCGGGTTGCACCTTTTCATCCCAATTAGGGACAGCCCTCTTATTTCACTTCATGAATAGGTCGCTGAATTAACTTAATCCAATAGGTTGCACCAATAAATTCATGGTTGCACCTTTACCGGTCACACACTGTATTCGCGGGTCAAACTCTCGGGCAAAGTTCGCTCCAGAGGTTGGCCGGATAACCATAGAAGAATCATTTCTTGAGTGGTGTGTGCACCGAGATCATAACCGCGTGTCGAACGTAACATAATGTTGCAGCTGATCCCGCCAGGTGCTATAAAAACTTTTCCGGAAAAACTGGCTTTAAACCAAGCCCAACCAATGCTCAGTTTTGGTGCAAAGTCGTGAGATTCCCATTCACTGTAGCCGGCACATGCCACTGGCAGTCCGATTTCTTTTAGTTCGGCGGTCAAACAGGTGTCGACCCAGGCAAGCGAGGGCTGAAAAGTCACACTACTCAATTCGGCATAGGACAGACGTATCAATTGATCGGGCGCTAACGACTGCATGTGAATCACCCTGATTACTTATAGTTTTTTTATTGCCTTGATGGATTTATCCGCATCACGGCATCAACAACCCAAAACCTGGACACTCCCCTTCACACTTAAAACTCTGGCACGCAAGATGACTGATTGGCGCGAGCACTATTTATCTCTGTTCATGAACGTTACATCCAAGGAAGGATTGCTCACGCTGCTTGATTCCGTTGTTCGCTCCTTCGAGTTTGATCAATTTTCTTTCGGCATACGCTTCCCCCTACCCATTTCCAGCCCGAAATTTCACTTATCTTCCAACTACTCTCCCCAATGGGAAGACGCATACAAGAGGGAAAACTATTTCAGCGTAGACCCCACCGTCAAGCATGGTCTGACTCAGAATCGCCCCCTGTGCTGGTCGGCTGACACCTTCAAGGACGATCCACATTTCTGGGAGGACGCCAGGCACTATCAACTTTCCCATGGCTGGTGTACGCCTTCACGCGCCAAACATGACACCATCGGCATGCTCTCGATGGTCAGGTCCGCGACTCCTGTATCACTGCTGGAGCTGAATGAAAAAGAAGGCAAGCTCACCTGGATCACGCATCTGGCGCATTCCACCATGCTCAATTTCATTGCGAGTGAATACATTCCGGAAGTGGGTGCTTCATTGACAGCCAGGGAGGTGGAAACGTTGAAATGGTCGGCGACGGGTAAAACCTATTGCGAGACCGGGCTGATATTGTCCATAGACGAACGGACCGTGAAGTTTCATCTGGTCAACGCCATGCGCAAGCTGCATTCCAGCAATAAGGTGGAGGCCGCCATGAAAGCTTATGCCTTGGGAATGCTCCATTGAGTCTGTCCACTCGATATCGAATACAGCGCAGAGAAATCGTCAGGCCGCCGGCATCTGCGCCCACGGCACTTTCCGGCGGCATATCGCGCATCAGCGCTAAACGGTTATTTCTCCGACCATGTAGAGCACTGACTCACCGCTGATCAACACCCGATCTCCAGCCAACTCGCAGCGCAACTGCCCCTTGCGAGTTCCCCCTTGTTGCGCGCTCAGCACCTGTTTATCCAGCGCGTGCGCCCAGTAAGGCGCGAGAGAGGTGTGAGCCGAACCGGTGACAGGGTCTTCGTTTACCCCTACATTCGGACCGAACCAACGCGAAACAAAATCAAACGACTGACTTGCGGCGGTCACCACGACACCCCGCTTGGGCAGTCCCTTGAGTGCGGCGAAGTCCGGGGACAGCCGCTCGACAACTGCCTCATCTGAAACCACGACAATATAGTCGTCAGTGGCCAGAACGTCCGCCGTGGTCAAGCCAAGCGCTGGCAATAACGCGGGCGGAGGCTCGCAACTCACCGGCACCTTCGCCGGGAAATCCATCGTCAATCCCGCACCGTCACGCCGCACTCGAAGTTCGCCGCTGCGCGTCGAAAACCGTAACACTCTGGCGTCGTCTCCAAGCCTGTTAAAGATGACCCACGCCGCCGCCAATGTGGCATGACCGCACAAGTCAACTTCTACCTGAGGCGTGAACCACCTCAACTCATAGAGATCACCCTGTTTAACGAAGAATGCTGTTTCCGACAGGTTATTTTCAGCAGCGATCGCATATAACTTTTCGTCCGGCAACCATTCGTTCAATGGGCAAACCGCTGCGGGGTTTCCATCAAAAGGTCGAGAAGCAAAGGCATCCACTTGAAAAATAGGGATCTGCATCAATACCACTCCTGCAATAAACACCATTGACGGCAATAATAAGTACCGCCTCACTTGCAACTTTAACGAATACACGAAACCAAAATTTAAACCGTTTGCCTCAATGATGTACACCCGCCCATTCGGGCAGGGAACAAAACATTAAACAAACATCAAAAAACAGCCACCACTACTGGCCTCAACACTAACTTCCTCAAGGAAACCCGCTATCACGGCCAGACGCTGGTTAACGTTATAAGCACGCCGTGCAATCCCGACAACCGATATATTTAAACAATCCGGATTTTAACCGCCGCACTCGTTTAACCTTATGGCCAGTGGCATCATACGGCCTCAGCCAGATCGCTCACGACAGGGAGATAAAATGCTAAAGGTATTGGGCAAGGCGTCATCGATCAATGTCCGCAAGGTACTCTGGACCTGCGCAGAGCTAAAGATTGCCATTGAACGTGAAGACTGGGGATCAGGTTTCCGGGATACGCACACCCCCGAATTCATCGCATTGAATCCCAACGCAATGGTGCCGGTGATCAACGATGAGGGTTTTGTACTGTGGGAGTCGAATACGATCATTCGCTACCTGGCAAACCGCGACAACGCGTTGCACCTTTACCCCTCGTCCCCCCGACATCGGGCGCGAATCGACCAATGGATCGACTGGCAGGCTACCGACCTTAACAAGTCCTGGGGTTATGCATTCATGTCACTGGTGCGCAAGAGTGCAGCCCATCAAGACACCGATGCTTTACAGCAAGGTGTTCATCAATGGGCAGCGCACATGGCAATCCTCGAGCAACAGCTCCAGAGGACAGGCGCCTACGTCAGCGGCGACGCGTTTTCGCTGGCGGACATACCGATCGGGCTGTCAGTGAACCGTTGGTTCGAGACCCCCCTGCCGCACCCGGACTTGCCGGCAGTCAGTGCGTACTACGACCGCCTGAACTCGCGTCCGGGATTCCGTGCATTCGGCAGAAACGGCACACCCTGAGCCAAAAAGCGCAGCGCTGGTCGCGCATCGGGTAACGGTGCGCGCAGTGCACCGTCTATCCGCTGGTCAGGGCTGCGCCGGTCCAACCATCAATCCCGTCGATATTCACCATTGCGACGATTGCCTTCCGCCGACCGCTCGCCAAAGGCACGATTGACCCATCCGAAACACACACCACGAGGAGTTCACATCATGATCAGTACTGTCACCCTCGCCGTGAGTTTCCCGGTCTTCGGCAGCAACTACTACGATCAGCATCCCGTGTCGCGCAAGACCCGGGCGCTGGTGTTCGACGAAGCCTTCGAAGCGCTGTTGATGCCTGCCGCCAGCAATCATTTCAGCAATGAAGTGGTCGGCATCAACGATCAGTTCCGTTTTCTGAGCGACATTCTCGCCACCCATTTGCTGGACATCGAGGCCTCCGTGCCTGCGCGATCCAGCGTCCGGGCGAGCGCTCATTTTTAATGCCAGAGGGCGTTCCCGCAAGGGAACGCCCTCTTCGTTTCAATCAGTCATCATCCCGGTCGCGGTGATAACGACGCCCGTCGCGGCGGTCGTAGTCGCGGTCGTCCCAGCGTCGGTCATGATCGTAGTAACGGCCATGGTCGCGGTCGTAATGCCGGCCATGGCGATGGTCATCATCGAAATCCGCCACACAGCCGCCCAGCAGTACAGCGGCGGAAACGGTCAGCAGCAGGCTTGTTGCACGCATCATTCAGAATTTCCCTAAAACCAAGGTCTTGACGACGGAAATGGTCAGCGCAGCCCGCAGCGAAGAGGCACGGTGCGCGCTGCCGCAGATACGACCGGGGAAAAAGGCTTTGATTCACTGGCCACTAATGACCGTTCATCGCCCTTTCTTTCGCGTTCGGCCCGTGCCCCCAGTGGCCGACTGATGGCTCTGTCCGGGACGACAACAGGGCGAAATCCGACAAAACCTTTTCCTCCCCCCTGCGGTCACTCCTAGAACAGTACGAGACTGGCGACCACGCCGGCGTGCCCGAGCGAGTCATTTGCGACCTGCCGACCTGACAAGAGGAAGCCCAGCCATGAACGACCATCCGCCGTTGGCGATATCCCGACGCCGTTTCCTGATTCTTGGTGCCGTGACCGCAACCGCGTTCGCGATGCCCCCTTTCATCAGCCTCAAGGCCTACGCGGCCAGCCTGGAGCAACCGGCCATGGCCAAAGTGACCCTTGAAGTCAACGGCAAACCGCAGACGCTGGAGATGGACACCCGCACCACCCTGCTCGATGCGCTGCGCGAACACCTGCACCTGACCGGCAGCAAAAAGGGCTGTGACCACGGCCAGTGCGGCGCCTGCACGGTGATTGTCGACGGTCGGCGAATCAATTCATGCCTGACCCTGGCGGTGATGCAGGACGGCGCCAACGTCACCACCATCGAAGGCCTCGGCATGCCAGACCAGCTGCACCCGATGCAGGCCGCGTTCATCAAGCATGACGGCTATCAATGCGGCTACTGCACGCCGGGGCAGATCTGCTCGGCGGTGGCGGTGCTTCAGGAAATCCGCGACGGCATCCCCAGCCACGCCAGCGCCAGCCTTACCGAAGCGCCGCAACTGATCGCCAGCGAATTGCAGGAACGCATGAGCGGCAACATCTGCCGCTGCGGGGCCTACTCGAACATCATCGAAGCCATCAGCGAAGTCGCGCAGGTGCCAGCATGAGAGCGTTCAATTACAGCCGCGCCGACTCCCCTGCCGCAGCCGCCGCTCAAGCCGCACAACTCGAAGGTGCGCGCTTCATCGCTGGAGGTACCAACCTGCTGGACTTGATGAAGCTCGACATCGAAACGCCGCAGCACCTGATTGACATCAATCACTTGGGCCTCGACCAGATCGAAGCGACCGACGATGGCGGCCTGCGCATCGGCGCACGGGTGCGCAACACCGACCTGGCCGCTGACAACCGCGTCCGCAAAGACTACGCGCTACTGTCCCGCGCCTTGCTCGCCGGTGCCTCGGGCCAGTTGCGCAACATGGCAACCACCGCCGGCAATCTGCTCCAGCGCACGCGCTGCCCGTATTTCTACGACACGAATCAGGCTTGCAATAAACGCAATCCCGGCAGTGGTTGCGCGGCGATTGGCGGTGTCAGTCGGCAACTCGGCATCATCGGCGTCAGCGACGCCTGCATTGCGACCCATCCGAGTGACATGGCGATTGCGATGCGGGCGCTGGATGCCCAGGTCGAAACGATCAAGGCCGACGGCAGCACCCGACGCATCGCCATGGCCGATTTCCATCAATTGCCCGGCACCACGCCGAATGTCGAAACCTGTCTGACGCCGGGCGAGCTGATGACCGCCGTCACCCTGCCGGCACCGGTGGGCGGCACCCATGTCTATCACAAGGTGCGCGACCGCTCGTCTTACGCCTTCGCGCTGGTCTCCGTCGGCCTGATCCTGCAGAAGGATGGCAGCGGCCGCATCGCCGTCGGTGGCATCGCGCCGAAACCCTGGCGGGTCGAAGCGGCGGAAGCGCTGCTGCCGCAAGGCGCGAAAGCCGTCAGCGCGCGCCTGCTCGACGGCGCCACGCCCACTGCTGACAACCAGTTCAAAGTGACATTGGTCGAGCGCACGATTGCCTCGGTGCTGGCCCAAGCGAGGGACGAAGCATGAAATTCGACACGCCCGCCACGACCAACCCGATTGACCAGTTGAACGTCATCGGCAAGCCCACCGACCGCATCGAAGGCCCGCTGAAAACCAGCGGCCAGGCGCCTTATGCCTACGAGCAACATGAAGCGGTGAAGAATCAGGCCTATGGCGTCATGGTTGGTTCGGCCATTGCCAAGGGGCGCATCACCCGCATCGATCTGGAGGCCGCCCGCGCCGCGCCGGGCGTGCTGACCATCGTCACCGCCGCCAATGCCGGCAAGCTCGGCAAAGGCCAATACAACGCTGCGCACCTGCTGGCCGGGCCGCAAGTGCAGCACTATCACCAGGCCGTGGCGCTGGTGGTCGCCGAGACGTTCGAACAGGCACGGGCCGCTGCGCAATTGGTCAACGTCGAATACGCGCAAGACACAGGTCAATTTGATCTGGCCAGCGTGCGCGACCAGGGCGTGGAGCCAAAAGACGATCTGCCGGACGTCAAGCACGGCGATTTCGCCACCGCCTTCGCCGCCGCGCCCGTGCAGTTCGACCAGACCTACACCACGCCGGATCAGTCCCACGCGATGATGGAGCCCCACGCGACACTCGCCGCGTGGAAAGGCGATCACGTGACGCTCTGGACCTCCAACCAGATGATTGCCTGGAGCGTCGGCGACATCGCCGCCACCCTCGGCCTGCCCAAGGAAAACGTGCGGCTGATCTCGCCGTACATTGGCGGCGGTTTCGGCGGCAAGCTGTTCATTCGCGCCGACGCGATCCTCGCCGCTCTGGGTGCACGGCTGGCGAACCGTCCAGTGAAGGTCGCCCTCGCCCGTCCGCAGATCGCCAACAACACCACCCACCGTCCCGCCACCATTCAGCGGATTCGCATGGGCGCCACGGCTGACGGCAAACTTACCGCCATCGCCCATGAAGGCTGGTCGGGCAACCTCGCCGACGGCAAGGTCGAGGTTGCTGCGCAGCCGAGTCAGTTGCTCTACGCCGCAGAAAATCGTTTGGTGACCATGCGCCTGGCACCGCTGGATCTGCCGGAGGGCAACGCCATGCGCGCCCCCGGTGAAACGCCGGGGCTGATGGCACTGGAAATCGCCATGGACGAGATGGCCGAACAACTCAAACTCGATCCGATCCAGTTCCGCATCCTCAACGACACCCAGGTCGATCCGGTGAAAACCGAACGACCGTTCTCCCAGCGGCGTCTGATCGAATGCCTGCAAACCGGCGCCGAGCGTTTTGGCTGGGATAAGCGCAATGCGACGCCCGGCAGCCGTCGCGAAGGTCGCTGGCTGATCGGCATGGGCGTCGCGGCGGCGATTCGCAACAACCTGCTGGTGAAGTCCGGCGCACGGGTACGACTGGAGCGCGACGGCAAGATCACCGTTGAAACCGACATGACCGACATCGGCACCGGCAGCTACACCATCATTGGCCAGACTGCAGCGGAAATGATGGGGGTCAGCCTGGACGATGTGGTGGTGCGACTCGGCGATTCGAATTTCCCGGTGTCAGCCGGCTCCGGCGGCCAGTTCGGCGCCAATTGCTCGACCGCCGGGGTCTACGCGGCGTGCATGAAACTGCGCGAAGCGGTCGCGACCAAACTGGGCATGAACGCGGGTGAAGCGCAGTTTGTCGACGGCCACGTGCGGCTGGGCAGCCAGAACGTGCCGCTGCGTGACGCCGCGCAACACGCCGCGATCGAAGTCGAGGACAGCATCGAATTCGCCGACCTCGCCAAGCAGTACCAGCAATCGACCTTCGGCGCGCACTTCGTCGAAGTCGCCGTCGATGCCGCCACCGGCGAAGTCCGCGTGCGGCGCATGCTCGCGGTGTGCGCCGCCGGGCGGATTCTCAATCCGAAATCAGCCCGCAGCCAGGTGATCGGCGCGATGACCATGGGTGTAGGCGCGGCCTTGATGGAAGAGCTCGCGGTGGACAAACGCCAGGGCTTTTTCGTCAACCATGACCTGGCCGGCTACGAAGTGCCGGTGCATGCCGACATCCCGCATCAGGAAGTGATTTTCCTCGATGAAACCGACCCGATCTCATCGCCGATGAAAGCCAAGGGGGTCGGTGAACTGGGGATTTGCGGCGTGAGTGCGGCGGTGGCGAATGCGATCTACAACGCCACGGGCGCGCGGGTGCGGGAGTACCCGATTACGCTGGACAAGATTCTGGATGCACTGCCGCCGATGATCTGATACCGGTCGCGCACCAGCATGGGGGGCGAGTGCGCGACTCACTCCCGGGCGATGACTAACCCACCAACGCAATCAACTGCTGACGCTGCGCATCGGTCAGCATCAACCCGAAACCGGCGCCGGCATTGTCGGCCATGTACAACGGGTTGCTGGTGCCGGGAATCACACAAGTTACCGCGGGATGCGCCAGCAGAAACTTCAGTGCCAGTTGCGGCCAGCTTCTGGCCCCGACTTGCGCCGCCCAACCCGGCAGCGGTTTGCCCTTGAGCCGTGCGAGCAGGTCGCCGCCGCCGAACGGCCGGTTGCAGATCACCGCCACCCCGCGTTCGCGGCACAGCGGCAGGATACGTTTCTCGACCCCGCGATCATCCAGGGCGTAGTTGATTTGCAGGAAATCCAGCGGCTCGGCCTTGAGCACCGCTTCGACTTCGTCATAGGCCGATGGCGTGTAGTGGGTGATGCCGATGTAGCGGATGCGGCCCTGCTCTTTCCAGTCGCGCAGGGTCGGCAGGTGGGTTGGCCAGTCCAGCAGGTTGTGGATCTGCATCAGGTCGATGCGTTCGGTGCGCAGCAGGCTGAACGACTGCTCCATCTGCGCGATGCCCTCCTCGCGGCCACGGGTCCAGACCTTGGTTGCCAGGAACGCCGGTGAGCGCGGTTCGTGGATCGACAGCAATTCACCGGTGGTTTGCTCGGCGCGGCCGTACATGGGCGAACTGTCGATTACCGTGCCGCCCTTTTTGAACAGCTCGCCGAGCACCGCCGGCAATTGCTTGTAGACCGGATCGCCAGGGGCGACGTCGAAACCGCGATAAGTGCCCAACCCCACCAGCGGCAGTGGCTCGGAGCTCGAAGGGATGGCGCGGGTCTGCATGGTCTGGGCTCCTGTGGCGTTCGGCGACGTAATGGCGGCCAGCGCCCGGTCAAAGGTGAAAACCGCTGACACCCCGGCTGCCAGTGTCAGCAACCGGCGGCGGGAATATCCCTCAGTGTGGTTCATGCTGGCGCCCTTGCCCTGTGGATCTGTTGCACCTTGTGTTTTGATGCAGCCCAACCAAACCGTTGGTCTACACTGCGACAGCCAACCTGCGCGCCCGGTTAACGTTAGTCGAATGTCCAGAACCCTGTTGTCAGTCGTCGCATCGATTGTTGCCGTGTACCTGATCCTGTGCGCGGCGCTGTTCGTGTTTCAGCGGGCGCTGATCTATTTTCCTCAGCCCGCCAGTCTGGATTCTCCGGACACACGGATGACGCTGGCCATGCCCGACGCCGAGATCCGCGTGACGGTGCGCGAGCGCGCCGGGCCCCGAGCGCTGATCTATTTCGGCGGCAATGCCGAGGACGTTTCGCGCAATCTGCCGGAGTTTTCCGCGGCGTTTCCTGACTATTCGTTGTATTTGCTGCACTACCGGGGATTTGGCGGCAGCGGCGGCTCGCCCTCCGAAGCGGCGATCGCCGAGGATGCGCTGGCGCTGTTCGATCAGGTGTATGCCAGCCATCCGCAGATTGCGCTGCTGGGGCGTAGCCTCGGTTCCGGAGTTGCGGTGCGGCTGGCCAGTCAACGGCCGGTGGAACGGCTGATTCTGGTCACGCCCTACAACAGCCTCGAAGAAATCGCCGCCCGGCAGTACCCGTGGGTGCCGGTGCAGTGGTTGCTCAAGGATCGTTTCCAGTCCGGCCAGTACGCGACGCACATCCGCGTGCCGACGCTGTTGCTGGCGGCAAGCGATGACGAGGTGATTCCACGGGCCAGCACCGAGCGCTTGCTGCACCGTTTTCCCGACGGTGTGGCCACGCTCAGAGTAGTGGCGGATTCGGCACACAATTCGATTTCCGAACGGCCGCAATATCTGCAATGGATGCAGGACGTATTGAATCGCTGAGCACTTCGTCGGCAGCCGTAGAAACCCGGCGCCGCCTCGTGAACCAAGTGCAAAAAGGCCAGTCCTACCCGCGCCGCGTTCTGCGGTTCACTTTCCTTCAGCCATGTCTTTGTTCAGAGCTTTGCGTCCCATGCGCCACGCCGTTCGTTCGTCTCGCTTCGTTTCGCTGTGCCTGTTGATCCTTTCTCCCCTGCTCGCCCCCTCTGCCCACGCCGGCGCCGAGCGGCAACTGGTGGCCGCCATCAACGACTACCGCGCCCATCCGCAACGGTGTGACCGACGCCCGGCCCAACGGCTGGCGCCGCTGACGCTGAAGTCGAACCTGGCGTTGCCGGTCGGCTATGGCTACGGCGGTGGATTGCGCGAACGCTTGAAAGATTCCGGCTATGCCGCCGTGGCGGTGCGCAGCATCCGGATCGTCGGCGCGCAGGATGCCGAAGAGGCGTTCGATAGGCTGCAAGACGATTACTGCGGCGCATTGCTCGACGGTCAATACGCCGACATCGGCATCAGCCGCGCCCGCAATGAATGGCAAGTGGTGCTGGCCCGGCCGGTGCTCGACAGCCGCATCGGCGACAACCGCAGCGTCGGCAAGGCCTTGCTCGCCGAGGTCAACGCCGCCCGCGCCCGTCCGCGCATGTGCGGCCGCCAGCGCTTCGCCGC
The DNA here is from genome assembly GCF_021603585.1 of Pseudomonas sputi. Classification (GTDB taxonomy): domain Bacteria; phylum Pseudomonadota; class Gammaproteobacteria; order Pseudomonadales; family Pseudomonadaceae; genus Aquipseudomonas; species Aquipseudomonas sputi. The sequence continues at coordinate 43,277 of NZ_BQHI01000017.1, forward strand.
CGCCCGCCCCCTGCGCTGGAACCCGGCACTCGGCGCCGCCGCTCAGGGCCACAGTAAGGCCATGGCCTACGGCAACTATTTCGCCCACCGCGACCCGGACGGCGACGGCCCGGCAGATCGCGCCCGGGCGGCCGGCTACCGTGGCCGGCAGATCGGCGAAAACATCGCCGCCGGGCAAAGCTCACCGGGCAAGGCCATGGCCGGCTGGCTGGCCAGCCCCGGACACTGCGCCAACCTGATGAACCCGATGTTCACCCAGGTCGGCGCCGGGTTTGCGAGCGAGGCGCGCAGTGATGAAGGGGTTTACTGGACGATGCTGTTCGGGGCGCCTTGATCCGGTTCCTTCCGAAAACGTCGAAAAGCGCTGCAAGTCGCAACTCGATGTCGGATCGTCAGACCGGAGAAATCGTGGCAAGGACGCCGATCATGATGGTCAACACAAGAAAGCCGCCGAGGAAAATCGCCATCTTAGCCATGAAGGCCTCCTGAATACTGAATGTCCGGCGCACCGGGCGCTCCGGAATGAAGCGCGTCGCGTATGGCCGAACGGCAGGGCTATTTTGGGCGCTTGGCTGAGATGGTTACAGATGCAGATTCGACAGGAAAAAGCGGATCAGATGAATTGGGCTGGCGCATGGGTCGACATTCAGATCGGTACAGAGGGTTCCCATTGCGCCGCTTTGATCTAGAGTCATGGGCGCCGCGCAAAGAACAACAAAAATTCCAGGAGTGAAACCATGTCCGACCTGAACCTGCACCCCAACGCCGCCGTATCCCTGAACCGCTGGCACGAGATGATCCGCACCGGCAACCTCAAGGCTCTGCCCGAGCTGCTCGATCCCAAGGCGGTGTTCCGCTCGCCCATGGCCCACACCCCCTACCCCGGCGCACCGGTGGTCGCGATGATCCTCAATACCGTGTTCGAGGTGTTTGAAGACTTCAAATACCACCGTGAACTGGTGACGGCCGATGGCCTGAATGTGGTGCTGGAGTTCAGCGCCAAAGTGGGGGCGAAAGAGCTCAAGGGCATCGACATGATCCGGTTCGATGAACAGGGCAAGATCGTCGAGTTCGAGGTGATGGTGCGGCCGCTCAGCGGGTTGCAGGCGTTGGGTGAAGAGATGGGACGGCGGCTTGGTGCCTATCTAGCGGCCGCCAAGGCCTGAATTCCGGACACAAAAAAGCCCACTGACCGTCACCGGTTCAGTGGGCTTTGTGTGTCAGGCGTCTGGATTACAGAGCCATGTCACGTGCAGCGCTTTCTTTCGGCGCCGGGGCTTTTTCAGCCGAGGCGTCCGCCGCTGGAGCTGCAACCTGGCCAATGACCGGAGGGGTTGGCAGTTGCAGGATCTTGGCGGTGTAAGCCCACTCTTCAGCCACTTTGGCTGGATCGTTGTTCAGCTGGGTGCCGTAGCTTGGAACGATCTGGTGCAGCTTGGCTTGCCACTCAGGGCTGGCGACTTTGTCTTTGAAGACTTTCTGCAGCACGCTCAGCATGATCGGTGCAGCGGTCGACGCGCCTGGGGATGCGCCCAGCAGACCGGCGATGGAGCCGTCTTTGGAAGCAACGATTTCGGTGCCCAGTTTCAGCACGCCGCCAGCGGCTTCATCACGTTTGATGATTTGCACACGCTGGCCGGCTTGCCACAGGCGCCAGTCTTCGGCCTTGGCGTTCGGGAAGTATTCCTTCAGCGCGTTCAGACGGTCTTCATCCGACAGCATCAGTTGACCGGCCAGGTACTCGACCAGCGGGTATTCCTTGATGCCGACCTTGGTCATAGGCCAGATGTTGTGAGTGGTGGTGCTGGTCAGCAGGTCCAGGTACGAACCTTCTTTCAGGAACTTGGTGCTGAACGTCGCGAACGGGCCAAACAGGATGACGCGCTTGCCGTCCAGGACACGGGTGTCCAGGTGCGGAACGGACATCGGAGGCGCGCCAACCGAAGCTTTGCCGTAGGCCTTGGCCAGGTGCTGTTCGGTGATGGCCGGGTTATCGGTCACCAGGAACGAGCCGCCTACCGGGAAGCCAGCGTATTCCCTGGCTTCTTCGATACCGGACTTCTGCAGCAGGTGCAGGGCACCGCCGCCGGCGCCGATGAACACGAACTTGGCGTCGGTTTCAGTCTTGGTGCCGTCTTTCAGGTTCTTGTAGCTGACGCGCCAGGTGCCATCTGCATTCTTGGTGATGTCTTGCACTTCGCTCGACAGCTTCAAGTTGAAGTTAGGCTTGGTCTGCAGGTAACCGGCGAACTGGCGGGTGATTTCGCCGAAGTTCATGTCGGTGCCCAGCGGGCTCCAGGTGGCCGCGATTTTCTGGTTCGGGTCACGCCCTTCCATCATCAGCGGGACCCACTTCTTGATCACAGCCGGGTCTTCGGAGTACTGCATGCCGGCGAACAGCGGGCTCGCTTGCAGGGCTTCGTAGCGCTTTTTCAGGAACTTGATGTTGTCATCGCCCCACACGAAGCTCATGTGCGGAGTGGTGTTGATGAACGAACGAGGGTCCTTCAGGACGCCTTGACGAACCTGCCAGGCCCAGAACTGACGGGAAACCTGGAACGCTTCGTTGATCTCGACGGCTTTCGGGATGGTGACATTACCCTTGTCGTCTTCCGGGGTGTAGTTCAACTCGGCGAGTGCGGAGTGACCGGTACCGGCGTTGTTCCAGCCGTTGGAGCTTTCCAGCGCCACGCCATCAAGGCGCTCGACCATTTCCATCGACCAGGTCGGTTCCAGCTCATTGATCCACACACCCAGGGTGGTGCTCATGATGCCGCCGCCGATCAGCAGGACGTCGACTTTCTTTGCTTCCTCGGCATTGGCGGAAGACATCCCCATCGCCAAAGCCAGCCCCAGCAAGGCTGTGTTCACTTTCTTAAACATCTGTTGCACCTATGATAAAACGCCTTCCGCCCGCCGCTGTTGTACGTATGAGGTCCCCTTTTTCGCGACACTCAGGCCAGCGTCGCGGGTTCCGGCACACTTCAATTTTGACGGGTGGGCACACAAGGCCGACAGGCAGTGTCGACCTCAGTTATATGTCCCTTCTGAACTGACTTCTTATCATTATTGGCTTCAGCTACTTGAGCGACAGGGGTTCTGTCCGGCCCGCCGAAAAGCGCGCCAGACTGAATTGGGTCAAACCAAGTGGCGCGAAGAATATCACGTCATGGCAAACCCGCGCGTCTGTTCCCGACTCGATAGTCTTTATCCGCTCAAGGACTTATCGGCTGCCAGCGGCCGAACATGACCCCCGTCAGCGGCTCTGGCTTATGCCTTTCAGCCGTTTGACCAGCGCTGCCAATCCAGAAATCGGTCTTTCACTTGTTACAAATAGGGTTCCGGCACCCATCAACTGCACGATCCAACAACCCTCACAACCTGAACCGATCCACCGACTGCGCAAGCCGCCCCGCCAGGCTCGACAGCTCGTCCGTGGTGGTGGCCGTCTCGCCGATCACCTTGCTGTTGCCCTCCGACATGCCCGCGATCATCTCCACCTGATGGGCAATCTCGTTGCTCGCCTGACTCTGTTCGCCAATGGTGCGGGTGATGTCGTTGACCAGTTGCGTGGTGCTCAGGGTGGCGTCGAGGATTTCGCGGATGGCGCGTTCGACGTCAGCGGTGACCGCCATGCCTTTGTCAACCTGGGCGACGCCCGCCTCCATGCTGGTGACGGCCTCGCGGGTGCTGTTCTGGATGCGCGCGACCATCGCGGCGATTTCCTGAGTTGACGCACTGGTGCGTGCTGCCAGGCTGCGCACCTCATCGGCCACCACCGCGAAGCCCCTGCCCTGCTCGCCCGCCCGGGCCGCCTCGATGGCCGCGTTGAGCGCCAGCAGATTGGTCTGGTCGGCGATGCCTTTGATCACTTGAATGATATTGAAGATGCCTTCGGATTCCTGATCCAGGGTACGGATCACTTGCGCCGATTGCTGGGCGGATCGGGCAATGTCGTCCATGTCGCTGACCACCTGATGGATCACCTGCCCACCGTTTTTCGCCAGTGACTCGGCCTGGCTGGCCATGTTCAACGCCCGCTCGGCGTGACGGGTGATTTCCTCGATGCTGGCGGTCATCTGACTCGCGGCAGCGGCCATGGTCCCGGCGGCGGTGCTTTGCTGCTGGCTGCTGTCAGCCACCTGATGGCAGCCGTGGCTCAATTGTTCACTCATGCCACTGACGCCGTGGGCGTTGCTTCGCACCACACCGATCATGTTTCGCAGGTCGCGCTGCATGGTCGCCAGCGTGCGGATTAGCGCACTGGCTTCGTCCTTGCCGGACGGTTCGACGATCGGCTCGCTGAGGTTGCCGTGGGCGATGCTTTCGGCGATGCGGCTGGCCGACTTCAGCGGCCCCATGATGCTCAGGATCACCCAGCGACCTTGAGCCAACAGCAACAACAGACTGGCGATCAATACGATACCGAGCGCGATATTGGCATTGTGGATCGCCGCTTCGGTGCCTTCGCTGGTCTGCCGGGTATTGGTTTCGATCAGCTCGCTGAGGGCGGCCATCTGTTCTTCGAGCTGGCTGAACGCCGTGCCGAACGTCCCGAGATGCTGCTGGGCGCTGTCCGGATCTTCCAGTGCAAGACCGACGATCCGCTCGCCGGCGCTGATGTAGGTGTCGAGGCTTGGCTTGATCTGCTCGAGCGCGGACTTGATCGTCGGATTCACCGGCAACTTGAGGTTTTCACCCAGCACCTCGCGAAAATGCGCCGCATGCTCGTCAACCGAACGGCGCACCTCGTCGGCTGAACTGGTGCTCTTGCCCAGCCCGACCAGCATCGCCGAATACACGTCGGCGCGCAGGGCGTCGTGCATCATGTCGGCTTCCATGTGATTGCGCAGCGCGCTCATGCTCACCGCGTTGTCACTGACCGCCGAAGCCATCCGCTGATTGCCCACATAACTGACCAGGCTCACGATCAGCGCCGTCAGCAGGCTGGTCGCAATCAGCAACACCAAACGCAGTTTGATCGACACCGTGATTTCCTCCCTGGTCGCGCCACACGGCGCCTTTCAACGCTTGAGTTAAGCCTATTTGCGTGAATTCGCCGCGTTAGAGCGTCGCAGAGTGTGTCGTTACATCCGGTAAAAATGCGGCACTGTGCGACGGTTCTCATTCCACCCCCTACCGCCTGACCCGATTTATGGAACTCCCGTGCCCGCCGACACCTCTCACATTATGTGGTACTTCCTTTTCGCTTTACGCTGCTGGAGGAACACCGTCATGCGTCGTTTACTACTGGTTTCGTCTCTTGTGCTGTGCCTGCCTTTCGGTTCGGCTCTCGCCCGCGTGGATGCGGGGGATGTCGCCACTTCGGCCGGCGTTTCCGCCTCGCTGTATTCCACGTTCAAGGATCACAAAATGGTGATTCCGGCCCGTGACGACCTGTCGGCATTCGTCGCCAGTGGCGGAACGATCCGTGGTGTGTACCTGGAATCGGTACTGCAGCAGGTGCGTCAGGACAATCCTGGCCTCAACGCCAGCGATGAAGAGCTGGCCAATGCCATCCTGGTTCACTACGAAGGCTTGTCGCAGTAACCACGGCACGTTCGATGATGGTGGCTGACGGATTTGCCACCGTTACGCCCTGCCGATGGACGGCTGGCGAACGACCATGGGCAAAACCGTCGAACGGCCTCTATGATGGAGGCCATGACGATTTCCGCCTCGCTTCGCTCCCCTTGCCCGCCGGGTCTGTGCATCTGCGGGCGTGATCCGCTGCTGGATACGCCCGGCGCGGATGTGCGCATCCTGCTGCTGACCCGCGAGGAGGAAAAGCGTCTGCTCGAGCGTCTGGAAAACCTCAAAGACCTCGCCGACCTCGAGCGACTGCAAGGCAAGATGTTCGATCAGCTAGGCATTCGTGTGCTGATCGCACCGAAGTTCGGTGAAGTGCGGACCGTGCGCGGCGGCATCGAGATCGAAGTCGAAGAGCTTCCGGGGCTTTGCCGCAAAACCCGCAAGACCATTCCGGCCGCCATCCGCCGGGGTCTGGAAAACAATCCGCAAGTCGCCTTCGACCTGCTCAACGCCCACGACTTGCTGCGCGGCACCTGATCATTTCTTCATGCCCACCCGCTTGCGCATCTCGGCCGTAATGCTCTGCCGGGTTCTCCTCATGGCCGCCCACGGTTCATCCCCTACTTCCGCCAGCCGTTCGTGGACGTTGCGCACGTTCCATTGATCGGCGCCTTTGATCTCGCCGACCTCTTCCCGAAACAGCGGCACCGACACCGGCAACCCTTCGCGGGTACGCGCCGCGTAGGCACAAATGGTAGTGGTGCCCAGCCCGTTGCGCAGGTAATCGATGAAGATCCGCCCCACACGGTTTTTCGGCCCGGACACCGCAGAAAAACGCTCCGGCAACAATTTCGCCATGTGCGTGACGATGGCGTGGCTGAAATCCTTGACCTCGTCCCAGCCATGCTTGCGGGTCAGGGGCACCACCAGATGAATGCCCTTGCCGCCGCTGGTCTTGAGGAACGCCTTGAGGCCCAGCTCATCGAGCACGGTCAGGGTCAGCGCCGTGGCTTCGACCATGCTTTTCCACGGCAGCGCCGGGTCCGGGTCTAGATCGAGGACGAAACGATCAGGCTTGTCCAGATCGGTGGTGGTGGCGTTCCAGGTGTGCAGTTCGACCGTGCTCATCTGCACCGCGCCGATCAAGGCTTCGGCGTTGTTGATCAGCATCACCGGCTGGCCGGTCAGGTCCTTGTCGAGCGTGCGGATGCCGGGGATCGCCAAGTGCTCGGCGTTCTTCTGGAAGAACAGCTCACCAGCGATACCCTCGGGTGCGCGCACCAAGGCCACCGGGCGATCCTTGAGTTGCGGCAGAATCCACTCGGCGACACTGGCGTAATACTCGGCCAGCTGCATTTTGGTGGTGCCACTGCCGGCGTCGATCACCCGGTCTGGATGGGTGATCCGCACTTTGCCGTCGGCCAGGCCGGATTGGGACGGCGCGGTCGATTCAGCCTTTGAAGTCTTCATGGGTTTGGCGCGCTCCTCGGTGATGTCCTTGGCCGGTTTGTCCTCGCGCAAGCCATGGAACACGGCGTGACGCACCGAGCCGTCCTGGGTCATTTCGGCGAACGCCACTTCCGCCAGCAGACTCGGTTTGAGCCAGTGCACACCCTTGGCCTCGAACCCCGTGGGCGGATTGACCACCGCCGGCTTCTTGACCCGCAACGGCTTGAGCTGCGCAAGGAGGCTCTTGAGGGTGGATTCATTGAATCCGGTGCCGACCTTGCCCGCGTACCGCAACTCGCCGCTGTCACGATCATGCAGCCCCAACAGCAACGCGCCGAACGCACTGCGCGCACCTTTCGGATCGGTATAGCCGACGATCACGAACTCCTGGCGATGCTTGCACTTGAGCTTGATCCAGTCGCTGCTGCGGCGCGACACGTAAGGCGAGCCAAGGCGTTTACCGATCAGGCCTTCCATGCGCATCTGGCAGGCGCTGTTGAGCAACGCCTGCGGGGTTTCATCAAACGCCTCGGAAAAACGCAGCAGCGAGTCTTGATGGGTTTTCAGCACCGTGGCCAGCGCTGCACGCCGCTCCTCCACGGGCACCTCGCGCAGATCGACACCGTTCAGATACGGCAGATCGAACAGGTAATAGACGATGTTTTCGCTGCGTCCCGAATCGAACGCGTTTTGCAGGGCCTGAAAATCCGGCACGCCGTCCGCATCGGCGACGACCATCTCACCATCCAGCCACGCCGATTCCAGGCCCAGCGCCGCCAGGGCCTGAGCCTGTTTCGGCAACTTGTGCGTCCAGTCATGGCCATTGCGGGTGAACAACTGCACCTCATCCTGATCGACGCGCGCCATGATCCGATAGCCGTCGAACTTGATTTCGTATTGCCAATCACCCTCCGGAGCACTCTCCACCAGGGTGGCCAGTTGCGGTTTGAGCTGCGCGGGAATATTGGCCTTGTGCGCCCCGGTGAGTTTGCCCGAGGCCAACTTGCGCGGTGCTTTCGCCGGGCCTTGAAGGGGTTTGACCTGCTTCGCACTGAGCCGGGGTTTGTCGACGATGGTGCGCTCGCTGAGCACGCTGTCAGGCTCGGCGACCAGCACGTCGTAATCGCTTTGCGGGCGTGCGGCGCTGTCCTGATGCTTGATCAGAAACCATTGCTCTTTCTTGCCCGGCATGTGGGTGCGCACCAGATTCCACACCCCGGCGAGTTTCTCGCCGCGCAGTTCGAATTTGAGTTTGCCCTTGGCATAGGCTTTCTCTGGGTCTTCCAGCGGAATCCACACGCCGCGATCCCACACGATCACATCGCCGGCACCGTAGTGCCCTTCGGGAATGCTCCCCTCGAACGTCGCGTAGTCCAGCGGGTGATCCTCGACGTGCACCGCCAGCCGCTTGACCTTGGGATCCAGCGACGGCCCCTTGGGCACCGCCCAGCTCTTGAGCGCGCCGTCGAGCTCCAGGCGAAAGTCATAATGCAGGTGCGAGGCGTCATGCTTCTGGATGCAAAATTGCAAAGCCTGCTCACCGCCGGGCTTCTGGCCCCGACGGTGGTCGGCCGCCGGCTCCGAGGTCGCCGAGAAGTCGCGCATCCGGTTGTAGTCGTCGAGATTCCTGCTCATCCTGCACCTACCTTGTTTCAGCCTGTTCGAGTCACCGTCAGCGCCACCACGGCAATCCGGTCGACGCGCTGATAGCCGGGGTTCAACAACTCTTCGCCGAACACATCGGGATCGAGTTCGCGGTAGGTCCAGCCGAAGCGTTTTTCATCCAGCCGTGGCAATACCGTGTCGAGGAAAGGATCGCGGCCATCGACCATCGCCACGCCGGTGTACAGCAGCAGCGAGCCGCCGGGCGTCAGGTGGTTGAGCGCCTGTTCGACAATGCGCAACGACAGCCCCGCCCCCAGCGTCCCACCGCCATGGCGGTAAGCTCGCCCGGCCGGATCGGCCATGTAAGGCGGGTTGGCGACGATCAGATCGAACTCACCGTCCACGCCTTGCAATACATCACTGGTGCGCACCTCGACGTTGGCCACTTCAGCCAGCGCCGCGTTGATCGTGGTCAGGCGCAGCGCAGCGGGGTTGATATCCACCGCCAGCACTTGCGCGTCTCGCCGGGCACGGCCAATCAGAATCGCGCCGACGCCGGCGCCACAACCGATGTCCACCGCCCGGTGAATGGGCGCAAAGTTCTGCTGCAAATGGCTGTGGATCAGTTGAGCGAAACGATAGGTGTCCGGGCCGAAGAACACCGAGTCGGCAGCATCGGTGGGAAACCCCGAATGCACGAACAGTAAATCATCCAGGCTCGACCAGCGCACCCGGCTCTTCAAGCGCCCGTCGAACGCATCAATCACGTGGGCGTCCTGCAATTGTCGCTGTTCATCGGCAGACAGAAGGCCCGGTTCGAACGGGCGCGACCACCCGAACACCTCCCGCAGGCCATCGGCAGCCTGCCCTTCGTCGCGCTGGTTGACCCGTTGGTGGGTCAGCGGCGTCGGGGTGATGAAACGATAGCCATCGGCCTGCAGGCGCCGCCCCAGTTGCAGCAGCACCCGATCGTTGGCGGACAGTTGTTCTTCCTGATTCATTGATGACTTCCTTAACGCAGGCCGGATTTGAGTTGGATGAAATGGCGAGTGGCGAGCAGCCCGGCCGGATGCGCGTGCCGGGCCGGCGCAAGCCAGGGAATCAACGTTGCGAATTGGGTGTGAGCGTCCTGCCCTTGCAGGGCAGCATTCAGGCGCTGCACATCGGGGTCTTGTTCGGGCACCTCGATCGGCGCAGGGCCTGAGGGGCGGCGACGGAACGCGACGGGTTTTTCCGCCGAAATCCAGTCACCGGCAATCCAGTCGTGCACCAGTTGTTTTTCATAGGCGCTGAATACGCCGAACATCGCCGCGCCATCGCCATCGATCAATTGCCAGAAACGGCTGCCCTGTGGATCTTCGTGGCGCTTGATCCAGCCCTTGTCCTGCATGGCTTGCAGGAACCCGGGCAACTGCTGCGGATCGGCCAGCCACTGATTGACGGTCTTGCCTTCAAAGCGGCAATAGTCGGAGTGCATGTGTTGAGCGAACGGACACTTGCGTTCAAGCATCGCCAACAGTTCGCGCTCCAGATCGAACCCCTCGATGATTGCGCGGCTGCCCTGCCCCAGGTCATTGAGCCGATAGCCCAGCGATACCCGGCGCAGGAAATCGCTGCGGTCTGCCTCCAGGGGCAGCAGATCCAGAACGGCCTGAACGGCTTTTTGCGCATGGCCGGTACTGGCATTGTCGATGGTCACGTGCAGTGTGAAATAGTACGGATCGATCCCCAGTTCACTGAGCTCGTAACTGCTGATCAACAGGTGCAAGGGCAGCTGTTCGTAGCCAAGGTTGTAACCGATCACCTCCGGCAGAAAATCCATGCCGCAGGCACCCAGGGCCAATTGCAGCGCGCCTTGCAGGTAGCGTTCGTCGGGCAGTGGACTGCTGGGCTCGAGGCCCTGTTCGGCGAGCAATTGCCGGTAGATCACCACGTGATTCTGCGCCGGGTTGCCCTCGCCCAGTTCTTCCAGATAAGTGCTGATCAGGCTGCTGAATCGCGGATCGCGCCATTGGCCCAGCAAGCCGTAGAGCCAGGCGCCATCGACCCGTTTGGTTGGCGCCACCGCTTGCAGGAAATACAGCGCATGAGCCTTGCAGCTGAAAAACTGCCGCGCTCCTCCCGCCTTGCGTTGTTGCAGGTAGTCGGCGTATTGCCGGGCGACATCGGCGCAGTGTTCGGCCACCCAGGCATGCCACTGCGCGGGGTCCGATGGCAGTTCATCCTTCAACTGCGCAGCTTGCAGCAGTTGGTGTTCCAGGAAGGCCCGCGCCAGCGGCTGCGGATCTTCGTCGAAAAAAAGTGCTTCATGGATACGCCGCCACTCACCCAGGGAGTCGAGGGGGTGCGATTGGGCAGGCGTCGCTTGCAGGTGAGTCAGGACAGTCATGGCAATATTCTCGATCGATTGGCAGGACGCTCAGTCACTCGCCTCTAATGCAGCAGAGAGGCGGCGCCTGCCGAAAATTCAATCGACGTTAAATGTGCCCGGACGGACGGAGCCTTCGCCACGCGCCTGACTTGAACAGGCGCGGGCGAAGATCGTGAGGTTTTGCTGTCAGGCTGTGCCCTTGGCCTGCTGCTCCAGGTGAACCTGCAATTCGGGGTCGATCTGCAACGCCGCCGCCAGTTCATCCAGATAATTGCGTTCGGCGTCCTGCTGATCGTCCACCAGCATCACGCTGGCCAGGTACATTTCGGCGGCCATGGCCGGATCGTTCTGCGCCGCCTGGGCGACTTCGGTGGGATTCAGGGGTTTGGCGACTTCGTCGTCGAGCCATTGCTGCAGGTTCGGGTCATCGGTGTGCTTGCCGATTTCGCTGCTGATCAGGTGTTTTTCCGAGTCGTCGATCCGCCCGTCCGCCTTGGCCGCGGCGATCAACGCACGCAGAACGGCATGGCTGTGTTCTTCGACTTGCGGGCCGGACAGCAGGTCCGCGGTTTGCGGGGTCTGCTGCGGCGCGGTGGAGGCCTGGCTGCGTTGCCACGCCTGATACGCCTGGAAAGCCATCATGCCCAGCGAGGCCAGCGCCGCGTAATGGGTGCCGCCGGAGCGACGCTGCGTGCCGCCACCCAGCGCGCCGCCACCGCCAAGCAATCCACCAAGCAGCCCGCCCAGGCCACCCAGTCCTCCGGCAGGAGAACCGCCGCCGCTGGTACCGCCACCGCCCAGCAGACCGCCGAGCAACCCGCCAAGCCCGCCCAGTCCCCCGCCGGCCGACGCGCCACCTGGTTGTCCCGCCGAGGCCTGGCCTCGCAGCAGTTGTTCGAGCAGATCACTGGTGTTCATGACGTCGTCCTCAGGCAAAGGGTATGACTGCGTCAGGCAACGATAGTCCTCTTGATGCGATGTGCCAGCACCGTTGGGCTGACGTGGCCATGGGCGAGTGATTCTCCAGAGAACTTTTTTCCCGGCCAGCTAATCTTCACGAATGGGTGAACCTTGACCCGGCCCGACCGGTCGATAGCTGCAACCCCGACCCGGTTGGTCGCCGCCCTTGCTGCCCAAGGGTTTACGCGGCTTGCTGCACTTTCTGGAGAACGCCTTCGTGATATCGACCGTCCACATCGCCAGGCTCAAGGCCTGGGGCGCCCATGGTTTCACCGCGACCGGCGTGGTCACCGCCTTCCTGGCCACCCTGGCCCTGCTGGAAAACCAGCCGATTCACTGCCTGATGTGGCTGGGCGTGGCACTGATCGTCGACGGCCTCGACGGGGCGCTGGCGCGCAAGGTCAACGTGCAGTCGGTGCTACCGAGTTTCGACGGATCGATCCTCGATCTGGTGATCGATTACCTGACCTACGTGTTCATCCCGGCGCTGTTCATCTATCGCTACATTCCCCTGCCCGACTACACCCTGCTGCTGACCGTGTCGCTGATTCTGGTGTCGTCGCTGTTCTGCTTCTGCAACGTCAACATGAAGAGCAAGGACAACTATTTCGTCGGCTTCCCCGCCGCCTGGAACGTGGTTGCACTGTGCCTGTACATCATCGATCCGGGGCCATGGCTCACCTTCCTGACGGTGATTGGCCTGGCGCTGCTGACCGTGACCCGGATGAAATTCCTGCACCCGTTCCGGGTACGCCGGTTCATGCCGATCAACATTGCCGTGACGGCGATCTGGCTGCTGTGCAGTCTGTCGCTGGTGCTGAACCACCCGGTGATCAACCCGCTGGTGATGGGCTTGTGGCTGCTGGCGTCAGCGTACTTTCTCGGCATCTGCATCTGGCGCACGGCGCTGGAGTGGTTTGACAGTGCGCATCTGAAATAGAAGCTCTGCAGGGATCCCTGTGGGAGCGAGCAAGCTTGCTCCCACAATGGTTTCAGCGCTTGGTGATGACGACCTCCAGATATTCACTCGGCACCACCATCGATTCCGCTCCCGCCCGGTTCAACCCGTCGATCAGTAAAGCAAGATCTGTCTCCAGCGCCTGCCCGCTCTCGGGCGGCAACGCGGCGAACGCCTTGTGCACCGGGCCGTACCAGTGGCGAAACACATCAATGAAATGCGCCGCCGAGCGATAGCGAAAGTTGAAGTGGCGGCGGGTCACCTGGACCTGGAACTGGCGATCATCGAAGTTCGAATGCAGCCAGGCTTCCGCTCCCCAGTTCGAGGGCGGTTGCGCACCCGGTGGCGGTGGCAGGTAGCGGCCGAGGGTCTTGAACATCTGGCCGACGAAGCCTTCGGGCGTCCAGTTGGCCAGGCCGATCCGTCCGCCACGGCGACAGACCCGCGCCAACTCCTTGGCCGCCTTGGCCTGATCCGGGGCGAACATCACACCGAAGGTCGACAGCACCGCATCGAAACTGGAATCGGCAAACGGCAGCGCCTCGGCATCGGCGACCTGAAAGGTCACGTCCAGATGCTCGGCGCGCGCCCGGTCCTGGCCGCGTTCCAGCAGCGCCGCGACATAATCGGTGGACGTCACCCGACAACCACGGCGTGCCGCCGCCAGCGTGGCATTGCCGTTGCCGGCGGCGACATCCAGCACTTCTTCATCGCAGCGCAAGTCGCAGGCTTCGGCGAGGGTTTCGCCGACGATCTGCAACGTGGTGCCGATCACGGCGTAGTCGCCACTGGCCCAGGCGACCTTCTGGCGTTCCTTCAGGGCAGTGAGATCAATGGGGGTACTCATGAATGGGTGCTCCGCGGCAGAGGGGTCAATCGGCGGTCGTCGGGTCGATGATGCTCGTCACCCGGGACACGCTATTGGCCGGAAATCCCCCACGCTTGGCGTGTTCGCGCACCAGCTCTTCGTTGGGTGCGATGTACACGCAATAGATCTTGTCGGCAGTCACATAACTCTGCAGCCACTGCACCTCTGGCCCGAGTTCACGCAGCACGTTGCAGGACGTTTGCGATACGGCCTTGAGTTCTGGCTCCGATAGCTTTCCGGCTCCTGGAATCTCGCGTTCAATCACGAACTTCGGCATGGCAACCTCGCTTTCTTTTTATGGATGTCAGAGCCGTTGCTGGCCCCGCTCGCCCACTATCGCGCGGGCGCTGTCCGGCGTCCCTGCCAATCGTCCGGAGTGCCCATAAAACCGGGCGTTGGCCGATGAATGGCGGGATTTTGTAAAGGCCCCGAAACAGATATTGGAAAAGCCAAACGGCCCGGGAAGGTTGACTCCGGGCCGTTCGCTCTTATTGATCAGGCCGCAGATGCCTTGGCCTCTTTGAGCAGCTGTTGAATCATCTGCTCCTGAGCCTCGTAACGCCCTTCGCCGAAGTGGGTGTAACGCACCTGGCCCTTGGCGTCGATCAGGTAATGCGCCGGCCAGTACTGGTTATCGAAGTTGCGCCAGATCGCGTAGTTGTTGTCGATGGCCACCGGGTAGGTGATGCCGAGCTTCTGCACTTGATCCTTGACGTTGTCGATGATCCGCTCGTAGCCGTATTCCGGGGTGTGCACGCCGATCACCACCAGGCCGTCCTTGCCGTACTTCTTCTCCCACGCCTTCACGTACGGCAGGGTGTGCTGGCAGTTGATGCAGTCATACGTCCAGAAGTCCACCAGCACCACTTTGCCGCGCAGGGACTCAGCCGTCAGTTCCGGCGAGTTCAGCCATTGCACCGCGCCGGACAGCGACGGCATCGCGCCTTTGCTCGCCTCGTCTTCGGTCGAGTCCGCACGGACTTTGCTGACGAAGTAGTCCAGCACTTTCGGCACGTTCTCCAGCACGCTTTTCTCGACCGATGCCACGCCTTGGGACGAGGTATTGGCCAGCAGCAGGTTGTCGGCACCGGTGGCGATCACCGCCGCCGTCGCCAGCACCGCAACGCCCGCCCCCCGGCGGAACCAGCCAGTGAACGGAATCGACGGTTTCAACCGATTGACCAGACCGCGACCAGCGAAGATCAGCGTCCCCAGCGACAGCGCACTGCCCGCACCGTAGGCCAGCAGCAACAGGCTGGTCTGAGCGTTGGCGCCTTGCAGCATGGCACCGGTGAGGATCACGCCGAGGATCGGACCGGCGCACGGCGCCCACAACAGACCGGTAGCGACGCCAATCATGATCGAGGCCATGGGGCCGGTCTTTTTCCGGGCGTCGGGGTCGAGGCGATTGCCCAGCCGCACGAAGGGCCGCGCCAGCCAGTCACCGATGCGCGCGGAAATCAGCGACAGCGCAAACAGCACCATCACCGCCAGCGCAATGTGGCGACCGGTGTTGCTGGCCTGGATCACCCACTCGCTGCTGACCACCGCCAGGCTGGAGATCAGGGCAAAGGTCAGGGCCATGCCGCCGAGAGTCAGCAGGATCGAAGAGCGGGTGCGGTCGGCACCGGCGAACAGAAACGGCACCACCGGCAGGATGCACGGACTGAGGACAGTCAACAGACCGCCCAGGAAAGCGATGAGAAACATGAGGTTCACCTTTTGAATAAGGGGTGGTCTGTTGACTGGATCGGGGGCCGGCCGTTACGGGCAGCCCCTTCAATCCTCAAGCCGTCTGGTTTTCCAGCCATTGGCTTTGCGGCGTACGGCTGGCACCGTTCTCGGCCAGCGTCTGGCCTTGCGGCGTACGGCTGGAACCGTCGGCGGCCACCCTCTGCCCCTGCGGCGTGCGGCTGGAACCGTCGGCGGCGATCAGGCCGTCGTTGCCCGGCTTGGCCACCGGGGCCAGTTGAAAGCAGGTGCTGCTGCCACAGCTGTGCTGTTCGACGGCAGCGTTGGCGTGAGCCGCGACGCCGGCGAGGGAGAAGGCAACAGCGGTCAGATAGCGCGATACGTTGTTCATGGCGAGGTTCCTTTAATAGCGATGGGTAATCAGTTGTCCTGGTTGCAGCCGTCGGCGAATTTGCGGTAGTCGAGCACCTGGGTCTTGCCGGCCGAGTCGAGGTACGTCAGGCGGGCGTCGACGACGCCGCAGGTCATCGAGTTGTCCTGTGTCAGCGACACCACTTTCTGGATGTCCAGGTGGCTGCCGTAGGCGTAGGTTTGCGGGGTGACATCGGCTTCGGCGCGGGCCGACAGAGTGCAGATGTTCAAAGCGGCAAACAGGCAAGCGGCAGCAATCGATTGGGTCTTGGCGTTCATGGCGTTTTCCTCGGGGCTTCAATGGTTGAATCGTTGATTGGGCCGAGGCGTTCTGTGTGTGCCTCGATGGAGCTCATTTAAAGCTCGCGAGGTATCGCGCATGTGTCGGCAAATGCCGTGTATAAATCGCTACGTATCCGCGCGCGTCCGGGATACACAGCGATACAAAACCCTGCAAAAATCCGCTTTTTGCGTCGGCATGTATCCATCACAGCGCTGGATACACTGCAATACAAAGGCAGGCAGGCGGGTCCGCGCGGGCTCGATAGACTGCCCGGCAATCCCCTTTGATTGAGGTTTGGCCCCATGGAACATGTCGATCACATCCTGATCGTCGACGACGATCGCGAGATTCGCGAACTGGTCGGCAATTACCTGAAGAAGAACGGCCTGCGCACCACAGTGGTTGCCGATGGCCGGCAGATGCGCAGCTTTCTGGAAGCCAACACCGTCGACCTGATCGTGCTCGACATCATGATGCCCGGCGACGATGGCCTGCTGCTGTGCCGCGAGTTGCGCTCGGGCAAACACAAGGCCACGCCAATCCTGATGCTCACCGCGCGCAACGATGAAACCGACCGCATCCTCGGTCTGGAAATGGGCGCCGACGACTACCTGACCAAACCGTTCGCCGCCCGCGAGCTGCTGGCGCGAATCAACGCCGTGCTGCGTCGCACGCGCATGCTGCCACCCAACCTGGTGGTCACCGAAAGCGGTCGGCTGTTGGCGTTCGGTCGCTGGCAGCTCGACACCTCCGCTCGGCATCTGCTGGACAAGGACGGCACCATGGTCGCCCTGAGCGGCGCGGAATACCGTTTGCTGCGGGTGTTCCTCGACCATCCGCAACGGGTGCTGAGCCGCGATCAATTGCTCAACCTGACCCAGGGCCGGGACGCCGATCTGTTCGACCGCTCCATCGATCTGCTGGTCAGCCGTCTGCGCCAGCGCCTGCTGGATGACGCCCGCGAACCGGCCTACATCAAGACCGTGCGCAGCGAAGGCTATGTGTTCTCGCTGCCGGTCGAAGTCCTCGGAGCCCCCGCATGAATGTCGCCCTGCGCTGGCCGCGCACCCTCGCCTCCCGCTTGTCGCTGATTTTCCTGATCGGCCTGATCCTCGCTCAGGCGCTGTCGTTCGGCGCGCAATATTACGAGCGCTACGAAAGTGCGAAAAACACCATGCTCGGCAACCTCGAGACCGACGTTTCGACCTCGATTGCCATTCTTGATCGTCTGCCCGCCGAAGAACGCCCGATGTGGCTCAAACGCCTGGCGCGCAAGAACTACGGTTACTTGCTGAGCGAAGGCGAACCGGGCACACCGCTGGACCCGCAGGACGTGCCGATTGCCGTCACCTCGATTACCGACGCAATTGGCGAGGCCTATCCGCTGACATTCACCGATATTCCCGGCCCGAAAAAACACTTTCAGGGTCACCTGCGCCTGAGCGACGGCAGCCCCGTGACCATCGATGTGCGTCCGTCGATGGTGCCGCTGTCGCCGTGGCTGCCGGTGGTGTTGCTCGGGCAACTGGCGCTGATGCTCGCCTGCACCTGGCTGGCGGTGCGCATCGCCATCCGCCCCCTCACCCGCCTCGCCAACGCGGTGGAAACCCTCGACCCCAACGCCCACCCGATCAACCTCGACGAAAAAGGCCCGAACGAAGTGGCCTATGCTGCCCGCGCCTTCAACTCGATGCAGGCGCGGATTGCGGCTTACCTGAAAGAACGCATGCAGCTGCTGGCGGCGATCTCCCACGACTTGCAAACCCCGATCACCCGCATGAAGCTGCGGGCGGAGTTCATGGACGATTCAGCCGAGAAAGACAAACTGTGGAACGACCTCGGCGAGATGGAACATCTGGTGCGCGAAGGCGTGGCCTACGCCCGCAGCATCCACGGCTCGACCGAAGAAAGCCGGCGCACCAACCTGGATTCGTTCCTCGACAGCCTGGTGTTCGACTATCAGGACATGGGCAAAGAGGTGCAGTTGAGTGGCAAGAGTGACGCGGTCATCGACACCCGTCCCCACGCCTTGCGCCGGGTGCTGGTCAACCTGACCGACAACGCGCTGAAGTTCGCGGGAGCGGCCGAGCTGCTGATTCAACGCGACAAGAGCGGCCTCTCGATCAAGGTCATGGATCGCGGCCCGGGCATCGCCGAAGAAGAGCTGGCCCAGGTGATGGAACCTTTCTACCGCGTGGAAAACTCGCGCAACCGCAGCACCGGCGGCACCGGGCTGGGGCTGGCGATTGCCCAGCAACTGGCGCTGGCGCTGGGTGGGTCGCTGACGCTGAGCAATCGCGAAGGTGGCGGGTTGTGTGCGGAGCTGAAGTTGCCATTGAGCTGAGCGCCAGCGGTCGCGACTGTCAGATCTGACAGTAGCCGGCCAGGCAGAATTATTGTGGGATGACACCTCGCTCAGCCGTTGCGGGGTGCTCCATGTCTCTGCTCGAAATTGTCAATCAAACCTGTCGACGACTGGCACCCGGCGGCTGGCACTCGCTGTTGCTGGCCCATGGTCTGGACATTCTCGCCGTACCGCTCAAGGACGAACTGCTCAAACCCTTGCGTATCGACCGGTCGCTGCCCGGTTTTGAAGACTTTTGCCCGGCCGGCAATCGGGCGATCGAACCTGCCCGGCCTGCCCAAAGCCTGCTCTTTCATGCGCTGGCGTCGCCAAGGGTCACGCGCGATGCAAGTGGTCAGCCCCTGCAAACCTATCCAAGCCCTGTCGAGATCCGGGCTGTTCTGAACTACGTCTTCGGCGTCCGTCCACCTTCGCTCAAGGATTTGCAGCGAAAGGCCCAGGGCGAACCGCTGGCCGTGGCAGTGTTTGCCAGCGAGTACCGTTGCGCCCCCGACACGGTTCATGGTGAGCACGCCGATCTGTGTTACTCGCGCACCGGAATTGCTCGTGTGGGCAATACCAGCGCCCTGTACGCCCCCGAGCTGCGCTGTTTCTTGCCGTTCGTTCAGGACGACCCCTACGGCATTCGCATAATGCCGGTGCATTACTGCGCCTATATCGCCGTGCAACGCCAAGGAAATCACGAACAGTTCGGCCCGATGGATGCTCAGCCGGACGTCGATCCCGCACTGAAATTCTGGGTGCCGATGCACAAGCTGTTCGATGGCAAGGAATGCCTGGCGGGACTGGATCTGGAGGTGAAATTCAAAGCTTTTCATATCAATGAAAAGATTCGCCACATCCATCTGCGTCACAGCGACACCGGCTGGCAAGAACCGGATATTTCCCAGTCGCCCTTTGTCATCACCGATGGTCTGGCAATGCTGGAGGTGGAACCCGGATCGGGATCGGGCCTGCTGTTGCCAAGGCCCAGACCGCAGCTTGCCGAGCCGGCCCGTTACCGGGGCCAGTTGTTGTCATTCACGATGCCCAAGGACTCGGGGGGCATGATCCATGGTCGGTCAATGCTGCACGACAATGGCACCATCGAAGATCTGAACCACCGCGAGGGTGTCGCCGAGCTGGTGAAGCAAGGCGGATATCGCGCCCTGCACCATCGGGACGGCACGGCCGACGGTTACATCCGCGCGCACTGCACGTCGCTGGGGCATCTGCAGTCGATTCCTGCCTATTCGATCATTGCCACCCCGGATTTCTTTCCGTTTTGCCACCCACGGCGCTTGATGCGCTGGGCAAGGCAAGTGCCAGCCTTTACCGACCCGAACATCTGGCATGCCCGCCTGCAGGCGTTATCGAACGTGCGTTATTGCGCCAACCTGACACTCGCGGATCAACCGTTCTCCCCGGAGGATCGGGGAGTCACCGCGATTGTCGGCTTGCCGCGCAAGCCCGGCCTACCGCCGCCGGCCGGCACCGATCTGGCCGACATTGATCGTCCCACCTCATTGCCGGACGGCGATACCGGCATTTTCGCCCCGGGATGGGGGGTGGGCTGGGTTCGCAAGCCAATCCCGGATGGCCACTGGATCAACCATCTGGTCGGTTACCAAATGGCCAGTCCGTTTCCCGAGGACGCCAGAATCTGCGCAGCATTGGGCTCTTTCTGGCCCGGCCTGGCACCCGATTCCGCTCGCACATTCGAGCCCCGCTCAAGCCTGCACACCATTATCCCGTTGACCGATGCGGAAACCGGAACAGGCGCCGTCGCCTGGGACAACCAGCGCCCCCCACAACTGATCCAGGATCAGCGCCGGACGTTCGTCCGCTATCGCGCCTACGAATACAGCGATTACACCCAAGTCGCCCTTGAAAACAGATTTTCCCTGCAGCAGACCGGCGCAATCACCCAGCAGGAATACCAGAACCGGGTGCTCTCGATGTATCGCGTCTACAACGTACTCGGTGCGGGAACCGACAAGTCCCTGCGCCATGCGTGGCCGTTGCTGTCCTTCATCCGAGTGCAGCGACCCGATCCGGAACTGGACTCGGCGCAACAGCAGGTCGGCATAGTATTGCGCGGCTGGGTCTATCGCTTCCTGATGTACGAACGCGGCACCGAAAGCATCCCGGACGAAGACTTCAGATGGCGCGATGTGCAGGTCAGGCAACAGGTACGACTGTTCGTCAGCGCCGAGACGATACTCGTCAAATACGAACATGCTGCGTGGCAACTCGCCCTTGAAACCCTTTGATGTCGTGGTGGTCGGCGGCGGTCCGGCGGGGTCGGCGGCGGCGATCGGTTGCGCACAACGCGGTCTGCGCGTGGCATTGATTGAGCGTCATGACTTCCCGCGGTTTCGCCCCGGTGAAAGCCTGCATCCAGGCATCGAACCCGTGCTTCAGCAACTGGGTGTCGCCGGACAACCATGCGTGCAGCATGCATTGCGCTTCAACGGGTACTGGGTGCAATGGAACAAGCCGCTGCGCTTCATCGGTTTTGGTAGCGACGACGATGGCCCGTGGCGAGGCTTTCAGATTCCCCGGGCAACCCTGGACACGACGTTATTGCAGCACGCCGCAGCGCTGGGAGTGATGGTCCATCAGCCGTGTCGCGCACTCGCCGTCCTCAGCGAAAAGAATCGTGTGACCGGTGTACGAACCGATTCAGGCCGGTTGCGCGCCGACTATGTGATCGATGCCAGCGGCGCATCCGCCTGGCTGCATCGGCAGCTGGGATTGACCAGCCACCCCTGTTCGCCACGTCTGATTGCCCGCTACGGTTATGTCCGGGGTTGTCCACCCGGTTATCAGCATGCACCGCACCTGGCGGCGGGCCACGATGGATGGACGTGGATCGCAAACGTGCAGGCGCAAGTGACGCACTGGACGCATCTGGCATTCAACGCGCCAGGCCTGCACTCCCCGGTCGTTCCCCAATCGCTGCGACACTTGCCCACGCAGGGCGCCATCCACGGCGCCGATGTAACGTGGCGCATCAGCACTGCGCCAGCCGGTGGGGGCTATTTCATGGTCGGCGACGCGGCCAGCCAGCTCGATCCGGCGTCTTCCCATGGCGTGCTCAAGGCCTTGATGACCGGCATACAGGCCGCGCAGGTGGTGTCCGACTGCATCGGGCAACCCTCCGTGCAGTCTTCTGCTCAGAGGCAATACCGCCAATGGCTGGGCGACTGGTTCGAGAAGGACATGGCACAACTTCGTCGCTTCTATCGCCTTCATCCCGACCCGCCGCGCTGGCTGGCTGCTGACGACTGACTCAGACAATGCCGATCACACCGTCCTCATGCAACTGGCGCAGCAACGCCAGTCCGCTGTCCATGAACGATGCAGTTCCCGGCAGCCCCGCCTCCATCGCCAACCCTTGCAGTTGCTCGCGACCGCTCAGCAACGGGAACTCGTCGATCCGCTGCAACAGCCGCCACGCCAATGGACTCAACTCGGAAAACTTCACACTCCAGTCCGTCGTGCGCCGCACCAGCAAAAGCGTCGGCGGGGCCGGTGGCGTGGCCGGTTGATGGTCAGGGCCGAGCATCTGCACCGGCCACGCATACGCCAACGGCCAGGCCAACGCCGAAATCTGCAATGGCCGCTCCGGCAACTGCCCCGGATCACTCGCAGGCAAGGGTTGCGCGTCAGACTGCTGCAACACCATTTCCACCCACTCGTAATGCGCCAGCTCCAGCAGAAACGCCGGCCAGTCACCCTCGCTCAACACGGCCGGTTCTGAAGCGAGGTAACCGACAAACTCCTCGGCGATCTCACCGAATTTCGGCGTCTGCGCGCGGTAGTCCCGCAGGAAGCCGCGGATCAATGTGCGCCAGCGCGCCTGACCGATGATCCGGATCAGCACCGGAAACGTGCTGCCCAGCAGTTGCGAAACATTGTTGAACACCAGGTCTCGATAGACCTTGACCCGCGCCGCGTTCATGTCGGCCGGTGGCGCTTCATGCTCCGGATCGCGCAGGTAGCGGGTCAGCGCCTGTTGTTGCCGCAGAAGATTATCCACGGGGGCCTCCTTCGATTTGCAGGCGGCGGATGGTTTGCAGCTCCGCCACCAGTTCGGAAAACGCCGGGAAATTGAAATCCCGCTCCAGCAACGTCGGTTGCGCGCCGAACCGGCCATAGGCGTCGGCCAGCAATGACCAGACCACCGGTTTGACCGAGGCGCCATGGGTGTCGATTTTTAGCGTGTCGGATTCATCGAAATGCCCGGCCACATGCAGGCCGACCACCCGGCCCGGTTCGATGGCAGCCAGAAAGGTCTGCGGGTCAAAACCGTGGTTGATCGAATTGACGTAGACGTTGTTGACGTCCAGCAGCAGATCGCAATCGGCCTCGCCCAACACGGCGTTGGTGAAGGTCACTTCGTCCATGTCCTGCCGGGGCGCGGCGTAGTAGGAAACGTTTTCCACCGCCAGTCGCCGGCCAAGAATGTCCTGGGCCTGGCGGATCCGCGCCGCGACGTGGTGGACCGCTTCTTCGGTGAACGGCAACGGCAGCAGGTCGTAGAGGTGACCGTCGTCACTGCAATAGCTGAGGTGTTCGCTGTACAGCGGCACCCTGTGCTGATCGAGAAACGTGCGCACTTCCCGCAGAAAACCGACGTCCAGCGGCGCCGAACCACCGAGCGACAATGACAGCCCGTGGCAGGACAACGGATAGCGTTCAGCCAGTTCACGCAGCGCGGCGCCATGGGCACCGCCGACGCCGATCCAGTTTTCCGGGGCCACTTCGAGAAAATCGAAATCGCCGGTGCGCGCGGCTTGCAGGTCTTTCATCAAGCCGCGACGCAGGCCGAGCCCGACGCTGGCCTGCAAGGTGGGGTGGGGAGTCTGCATGGGCAAGATCTCTGCTTGGGAGCCGCCAGATCAGCGACTGACCCTTGCAGTTAATGCGCCCACTGTGTCGCCGCTGTGTTCGACCGTCGGGACAATTGGCACCTTGTGTATCCAACAGCCGCAGAGATACACAGCGATACATAACCACCACGGATTCCAACAGCGGCTAGACTCAATCAGTACCCAGTCGAGGGGGCCGCAGGACAACAGTGTCGCCCTGCCCGTTTCCACGACCACCGCCCGGTGGTGAATGCCTCGACCCCAACGCCACCGGACTGTGATCCTGTCAAAGGAGCACATGTAATGGACGAGGCCAGACTCAACGAATTCATGGGCAAACTGGTCAACGACATGGGCGGCGCGGCGATGCTGGCCAATGTCATCGTCGGCGAAGAACTCGGCCTCTATCGGGCAATGGCCGACAGTCAGCCGATCAGCCCCGAATCCCTCGCAGCAAAAACCACCTGCAACCCGCGACTGGTGCGCGAATGGCTGAGCGCCCACGCGGCGTCCGGCTACATGGAACATCACGACGGCAAATTCCGTCTGCCGGAAGAACAGGCGCAGGCCCTGGCCAAGGAGGATTCGCCGGTTTACGTGGCCGGCGGCCTCGGCGTGGTGGCGTCGTTTTTCCATGACAAGGACAAACTGGTCAAAGCCATGCGCGGCAACGGCGCCCTGCCCTGGGGCGATCACCATCCGTGCATGTTCACCGGCACCGAGCGGTTCTTCCGTCCCGGCTACAAGGGGCATTTGATCGCCGAGTGGCTGCCGGCGCTGGACGGTGTGGTGGCCAAACTCGAAGCAGGCGCCAAGGTCGCCGACATCGGCTGCGGTCACGGTGCGTCCACGGTGATCATGGCCCAGGCCTATCCCAACTCGCGGTTCGTCGGCTTCGACTATCACGCGCCTTCGATCACCGTCGCCACCCAACGGGCCGAAGAAGGTGGCGTCAGCAGTCGCGCGCAGTTCTTCCAGGGCACCGCGAAGAGCTATCCCGGCGATGCCTATGACCTGATCTGCTATTTCGACTGCCTGCACGACATGGGCGATCCGATCGGCGCGGCGAAGCATGCGTTTGAATCATTGAAAGACGACGGCACAGTGCTGCTGGTCGAGCCGTTTGCCAACGACACCCTGGACGAAAACATTACGCCGGTCGGGCGTTTGTTCTATGCCGCGTCAACGTTCATCTGCACGCCAAATTCGCTGTCCCAGGAAGTGGGACTGGGCCTCGGTGCGCAGGCCGGCGAGTCGCGCTTGCGCAAGGTGTTTACCGAAGCCGGTTTCAAACACTTCAGGCGGGCGACACAGACGCCGTTCAACCTGATCCTGGAGGCGCGCAAATAACCGCCGGGCAGCGGACGCCTCTGAAAAGAGGCGTCCGTCGGTGCTAACCTGCAAGGCACTTACAGCCTGCGGAGCGCTGCTCATGCTCGACCGTCCCCTTCCCGATCCGCTCGACTACCTGCAACAGGTCATGGCCGACGGCGACTTCATCGTGCTGACCGGCGCCGGCATCAGCACGCCGTCGGGCATTCCGGATTACCGCGACAGCGACGGCGTGCGCCGGGGGCGGCAGCCGATGATGTACCAGGAGTTCCTCGCCGCCCCGCAATCGCGCCGCCGCTATTGGGCCCGGGCCATGCTCGGCTGGCCCCGCGTGCGCCAGGCACGGCCGAACGCCGCCCATGAGGCGCTGGCCAGCCTGCAAAGCCACGGCCGGATCGGCGGTTTGATTACTCAGAATGTCGACACCCTGCACGATCAGGCCGGCAGTCACGACGTCATCGAACTGCACGGCAGCCTGCACCGGGTGTTGTGTCTGGATTGCGGGCAGCGCAGCGAACGGGATTCGATCCAGCAATTGATGGAAACGCAGAACCCGTACCTGGCCGGCGTCGATGCCGTGCAGGCACCGGACGGCGACACCCTGCTCGACCCGGCCTTCGAGGCACGATTTCAGGTGCCGCACTGCCCGCATTGCGCAGGCGAACGGCTGAAACCGGACGTGGTGTTTTTTGGTGAGAACGTGGCGCAACCAACAGCGGCGCGGGCCAAGGCGCTGGCGGAAAATGCCGCCGGGATGCTGGTGGTCGGATCGTCCTTGATGGCGTATTCGGCGTTTCGCCTGTGCCGGGTGATCGCCGATCGGGGCAAGCCGCTGATCGCGATCAACCTGGGGAAAACGCGGGCGGATGAATTGCTGAATCTGAAAATCGAAGGCTCCTGTGAGCAACTCCTGCCCCTGCTGGCGCAGCGGCTTGCGCTTTGACACTCAACGGATGGAAAGGCGCTGGCCGAGGTTCTCCAACTGAAGGATATCGAACAGTGCCTGCGCCGCCGCCGACAGTTCATTCCCCGGATCGGTCAGCACGCCAATCGCCCGCTCCACCACCGGCGCGTGCAAGGTCAGGCAATGCGCGCCCAGTTCGCGCATCTGCCCGGCACACAACGCCGGCACCGCACTCACGCCCAGCCCGCTCGCCACCATCCGCCCGACCGTCGCCAGTTGATGGCTTTCAAATTCCACCGGCAGCTTCATCCCCCGGGCCTGCAAGTGTTCCTCCAGCATCACCCGCACCGTGGACGGTCGTTGCAAGGTGATGAAGGGTTCCCGCAACAGGGTCTGCCAATCAATGTCGCTCCGCTCGGCCAGCAGCGAATCCTTTGGCACCACGGCGACGAAGCGATCCCGGTAAAGCGGTGTGAAGGTCAGCGAGGTGTTTTGCATCGGCTCGAAGGCCACGCCGAGTTCGACCTGGCGATCGCGGACCATCTCCAGCACTTGCTCGTTGATCACGTCGTTGACCGTGACGTTGACGTTTGGATAACGCGCGCGGAAGGTCTTGAGGATCGGCGGCAGCAGGTTGCCGGCAAACGACGGCATCGCCGCCAGCGTCACCCGTCCTCGTTGCAGGCTGAAGCGCTGGCGCATTTCGTCTTCGGCGTTGTCCCAGTCGGCGATCAGGCGCCGGGCCAGCGGCAGCAGCGATTCGCCCTCCGGGGTCAGTGCCACGTTGCGCGTGTTGCGACTGAACAGGCGCCCGCCCAGGCCTTCTTCCAGCGCCTTGATGGTCAGGCTCAGCGCCGATTGCGACAGGTGCAGGCGCTCGCAGGCCACGGCAAAGCTCAGGCTCTGGGCCACGGCGAGAAAGGCGCGGATTTGCTTGATGGTCATGGACGCTATGCTTCCGAATCAGAGTTTTGATCGTTCCCACGTCGAGGCGTCGAGCCGTCTGCGTGGTAACGATCAGCACGTAGAACAGTGATTTAATGAGCTTTATCAATCAATCAACCTTAAAAATCAACTTAACAAATATATCCTTCAGCGCGACACTCCAGTCATTCGGCTAGCCAGCCGCCCGACAAACAATAAAAGAGGTGCATATGGCAGGTTTCGACAAGCGCGTGTATTCCTACGAGGAAGCCATGGCAGGTCTTGAAGACGGCATGACCGTGATCGCCGGCGGCTTCGGCCTGTGCGGCATCCCGGAAAACCTGATCGCCGAGATCAAGCGCAAGGGCACCCGTGACCTCACCGTCGTCTCCAACAACTGCGGCGTCGATGGTTTCGGCCTCGGCGTGCTGCTGACCGACCGCCAGATCCGCAAGGTGGTCGCCTCCTACGTCGGCGAAAACAAACTGTTCGAAGAGCAACTGCTCAAAGGCGACATCGAAGTCGTCCTGACCCCGCAAGGCACCCTCGCCGAAAAAATGCGCGCAGGCGGTGCCGGCATTCCGGCGTTCTTCACCGCCACCGGCGTTGGCACCCCGGTCGCCGAAGGCAAGGAAGTGCGTGAATTCCACGGTCGCAAGTACCTGATGGAAGAATCCATCACCGGCGACTTCGCCATCGTCAAAGGCTGGAAAGCCGACCACTTCGGTAACGTCATCTACCGCCACACCGCCCAGAACTTCAACCCGCTGGCCGCCACCGCCGGCAAGATCACCGTGGTCGAAGTCGAGGAAATCGTCGAACCCGGCGAACTGGATCCGTCGCAGATCCACACCCCCGGCATCTACGTCGACCGGGTCATTTGCGGCACGTTCGAAAAACGCATCGAACAACGCACCATCCGCAAATAATCCAGGCTGACGGAGAACACGAACATGGCACTTACCCGCGAACAAATGGCTCAACGCGTCGCCCGCGAAATGCAGGACGGCTACTACGTGAACCTCGGCATCGGCATCCCGACCCTGGTCGCCAACTACATCCCCGAAGGCATGGAAGTCATGCTGCAATCGGAAAACGGCCTGCTCGGCATGGGTCCGTTCCCGACTGAAGACACCATCGACGCCGACATGATCAACGCCGGCAAACAGACGGTGACCGCGCGCATCGGCGCATCGATTTTCAACTCCGCCGAGTCCTTCGCCATGATCCGCGGCGGTCACGTCGACCTGACCGTGCTGGGCGCCTTCGAAGTGGATGTGCAAGGCAACATCGCCTCGTGGATGATCCCCGGCAAACTGGTCAAGGGCATGGGTGGCGCAATGGACCTGGTGGCCGGCGCCGATAACATCATCGTCATCATGACCCATGCGTCCAAGGACGGTGAATCCAAGTTGCTGAGCCAGTGCAGCCTGCCGCTGACCGGCGCCGGCTGCATCAAGCGCGTACTGACCGACCTGGCGTACCTGGAAATCGAAAATGGCGCTTTTGTCCTCAAGGAACGCGCACCTGGCGTCAGCGTCGAGGAAATCGTCGCCAAAACCGCTGGTAAACTGATCGTCCCGGATCACGTACCGGAAATGCAGTTCGCTGCCGAGTGAGGAATTCGAAAATGCAAGACGTCGTCATTGTTGCCGCCACGCGCACCGCGATCGGCAGTTTCCAGGGATCGCTGGCCACCGTCTCCGCGGTGGACCTGGGTGCAGCGGTCATCCGCCAGTTGCTTGAGCAGACCGGCCTGGACGGTGCCCAAGTCGATGAAGTGATCATGGGCCAGGTGCTGACCGCCGGCGCCGGCCAGAACCCGGCGCGCCAATCGGCGATCAAGGCCGGCCTGCCCCACGCCGTGCCGGCCATGACCCTGAACAAGGTCTGCGGCTCTGGCCTCAAGGCCCTGCACCTCGGCGCACAGGCGATCCGTTGCGGCGACGCGGACGTGATCATTGCCGGTGGCCAGGAGAACATGAGCCTGGCCAATTATGTGATGCCGGGCGCACGCACCGGTCTGCGCATGGGTCACGCGCAAATCGTCGACACCATGATCAGCGACGGCCTGTGGGATGCGTTCAACGATTACCACATGGGCATCACCGCCGAGAACCTGGTCGAGAAGTACCAGATCAGCCGCGAGCAGCAGGACGCCTTCGCTGCCGCCTCGCAACAGAAAGCCGCCGCGGCCATCGAGGCCGGGCGCTTTGTCGATGAAATCACCCCGATCCTGATCCCGCAGCGCAAAGGCGATCCGGTGGCGTTCAAGGTCGACGAGCAGCCACGCGGCGACACCACCGCCGAATCCCTGGCCAAACTGCGTCCGGCCTTCAAAAAGGACGGCAGCGTCACCGCCGGCAACGCTTCGTCGCTGAACGACGGCGCGGCCGCCGTGATCCTGATGAGCGCCGAAAAAGCCAAGGCCCTGGGCCTGCCGGTACTGGCGAAAATCGCCGCCTATGCCAATGCGGGCGTGGACCCGGCGATCATGGGCATCGGCCCGGTGTCCGCCACTCGCCGCTGCCTGGACAAGGCTGGCTGGAGCATCGGCCAGCTCGACCTGATCGAAGCCAACGAAGCCTTCGCCGCACAATCGCTGGCGGTGGCCAAGGATCTGCAATGGGATCTGGACAAGGTCAACGTCAACGGCGGCGCCATTGCCCTCGGTCACCCGATCGGTGCGTCAGGCTGCCGGGTGCTGGTGACGCTGCTGCACGAGATGATCAAGCGTGATGCGAAAAAAGGTCTGGCGACCCTGTGCATCGGCGGCGGCCAGGGCGTAGCCCTGGCGCTGGAACGCGCTTAAACGCAAAAGAGTTCACAGCGGGCGGCGGATCCACGACATCCACTGCCCGCTGGCAACAAACCCGGTGCGACTCACGTCGCACCGGGTATTTTTTTGCCTGTGCCCTGAACGATCAGGCGGCCAGCTGCAGAATCAGCCAGGCATTCGCCCCACTGATCACCACAAACAATCCCCACGCGAGAACCTTGGTCGGCAACCGATTCACAAACGACCCCATCAGCTGTTTGTCGTTGGTCATGCGGATCAGCGGATACAGCGCAAACGGCAATTGCAGGCTCAACACCACCTGGCTCAGCACCAGCAGTTTGCCCACCGCGCCGTCGCCCATCAGCCACACGCCGATGAACGCCGGAATCAGCGCCAGCCCACGGGTGATCAGGCGCCGCTGCCAGCAAGGGATCCGCAGGTTCAGATAGCCTTCCATGATCACTTGCCCGGCGATGGTGCCGGTGAAGGTCGAACTCTGTCCCGATGCCAGCAACGCCACGCCGAACAGCACACTGGCCAACGCGCCGCCCACCAGTGGGTCGAGCAAGTGGTAGGCGTCCTGGATGTCGACCACGTCGGTATGCCCGGACTGATGAAAGGCGGCCGCCGCGAGAATCAGGATCGCCGCGTTGACCAGCAAGGCCAGCGCCAGCGAACCGATGGTGTCGATGCGCGCCAGCTTCACCGCGTCCTGCTTGCTGGCCAGATCCTTGCCAATCAGCCGTGTCTGCACGATCGAGGTGTGCAGGTACAGGTTGTGCGGCATCACCGTGGCGCCAAGGATGCCGATGGCCAGGTACAACGGCGCGGCATCGCTGATCGCCGATAGCGACGGTTTGAAGCCTTGGGCGACGTCCGGCCAGTACGGTTTGATCAACAGCAATTCAACGAAGAAGCACGCGCCGATGGTGCCCACCAGCACCAGCATGATCGCTTCCAGCCGGCGGAAACCGCGGTTTTGCAGGGCCAGAACCAGCAACGTATCGAACGCCGTCAGGGCGATGCCGAACGTCAGCGAACAGCCCAGCAACAGGTGAAACGCCAGTGCGCAGCCAAGTACTTCCGCAAGGTCGGTGGCGATGATCGAAATTTCCGCCAGCACCCATTGCAGCCGCGCCGTTGCAGTGCTGTAGCGTTCTCGGGACAGCTGCGCCAGATCGCGCCCGGTGGCGATGCCCAGTCGCGAGCACAGGCATTGCACGACCATGCCCGCCAGACTCGCCAGCAACACCACGAACAACAGGCTGTAGCCGAAGCGCGAACCGGCCTCGATGGCGGTGGCCCAGTTGCCCGGATCCATGTAGCCGATCGACACCAGCAAACCGGGGCCGGCAAAGCGCAATACGCGTTTGAAGAACGAGGCGTTGGGATCGACCGGGACACTGCCGGCCACTTCCGGCGGGCAGAACGGCGCCGTGGCGATTTTGGGCAAGCTGAATTTCACGCACACATCCAGAAACAAGTCGGAAAGCCGCAGCTTAGACGTTTCAGTCGGCGAGCCCAAGCGCCGATGTGCTGCGCTCAGGGTGTGGCGTTGCCGAGCAATTGCTCGCGCAGCTCGGGACTGCGCGTGCGCGGGTCGAGCCAGATGTCGAAAAATGCCCGGGCAAACTGCGGGTCATCGATTTCATGCTGCAATTGCTGGCCGACAAAGAACCGCGCGCCCTGACCCGGCAGATACACCCCGGTGATCCGCGTGCCGGCCTGAACATCAATGAACGATTGCTGCATCTGGGTTTGCCACATAGCCAGTTGTGCCGGGCTGATGGACGCCCCGGCCAGACGCCTGATTTCATCAACGCTGGCCTTTACCAGGTCATCGCGAGAAATGGAGCGCCGGTAGATCAACTCCAGGGCAAAGGGTTGCCCCTCGGCCAGCGGTCGCTCCGCACTCCATAACCGAGCGTTGTAGACGTCGAAACCGAACACGCTGAAATCACCCGTGCCGATGATCTGAGCGCCGGGTACTGCGTCCTGCCAGCTGGCCCAGGTGGGGGTCAGCAACAAGGCCCACAAGCCGATACCGCAGCATCCACGCAACAACTTCGGTGTATTGCTCATCGCGGCATCGACTCCGGTAAACCCTGATATTCAGAGCATAGCCCGCTATCACACCCATCGTTTTGTATACATTTTTTGCATACATCGGCAGCAATCCGTTCACCACAATGCTAACGTGGCCCCCGACCCCGACGGAGACACCTGCGTGCTGATGCTCAAACTGCTGCTGATTCCCGGTTTCCTGCTGCTGATTTCCCTCGCTGGCAAGCGCTGGGGGCCCAGCGTCGCCGGGTGGCTGTCGGGGTTACCGGTAGTCGTCGGGCCGATTCTGTTTTTCCTCGCCATCGAGCAAGGCCCGGCGTTCGCCGGACAATCGGCGGTGGCGGCGCTGTCGGCCATGTTCGCGATGATCGCGTTTTGTGTCACTTATGCGCAGGTTGCGCAGCGGGCGAACTGGCCGCTGGCATTAGTGGTTTCCTTATCGGTCTGGGCCGTGCTGGCGCTGATACTGTCCCTGATTCCGGCATCGTTGCCCTTCTCGGTCGCCGCCGCAGCGACTGCCCTCCTTGCCGCGCCGTATCTGTTTCCCAAGGTGCAACCGGTGGTCAGCGGTCCGGCGCCGAAGTCAGACAAACTGGTCTGGCGGATGATCGCCGGGGCAGCGTTGACGCTGGTGGTGACGATGCTGGCCAGCACCGTCGGCGAGCGCTGGAGCGGTCTGCTCGCGGTGTTCCCGGTGCTGGGCAGCGTGATGGCGGTGTTTTCCCAGCAGACCCGTGGCCCGGCGTTTACCGCCGCGTTGCTGCGGGCGACGGCCACGGGGATGTATTCGTTTTCGGCGTTTTGTCTGGTGTTGGCGCTGACGGTTCCAAGCATGGGCTTCGGCGGTTTCGTGGTGGCGGTGGCCGTTTCGGTGGCGATGCTGGGCGTCACCCGGCAACTGCTGGCCAAACCGACGCCGGCACCGTCGCCGAACTGACCCCGACCGGACAAACCGCGCTGGAGTGCCGGGCACGCTCCATGGGATGATCGCCGCCCAAGCGCGACCATCCCTCGGAGATTCGAATGTCATTGCTTTGCAAGAAAACCACCGTCCTGTTGCTGGCGGCGGTGGCCGGTTTCGGCGCCATCAATGTTCAGGCGGCCAAGGCCAAGGAGAAGGCTGTCACCGAGAAAGTCTCGCTGCTGGAAGGCAAATTCAGTTTTGTCCTGCCCAAAGGCTTTGTCGCCGACCCGTTGCCCGCCGGCCCGACCGGTGCCAAGGGCACGATGTACACCAACCAGACGACAAAGACCGTGGTCATCGCCGCCGAAAACCAGATTCCCGAAGGCAACAACGTCAAAGACAACGACAGTGCATTCCTTGACGGCACGGTGTCGGATTTCATCGACGCCCAGCGCAAGGCCCTGCCGGACTTCAACAAGCTCAGCGAAAAAAGCCTGACCCAGAAAAGTAATGGCCTGGGCCTGCGTCAGGTCGACAGCACGGCTACCCAGGGCGGCGGCCAGACCCTCAACACCACTTTGCTGGCCGGTTCCGGCACGCGCATGGCGCTGGTCCAGGTGATTTCCCGGGCCAGCGACACGAGCGGTCACGAGGCATTGGTGAAGACCATCCTCAAGGAAAAGTGATTCTCAGGGATTGAGTCGCTGCAACCAGTCATTCAAATCCCGAAGCTCGGCCGCACTGATGCTGTGGCCGACACCGGGGTAGGCCTGAAATTGCGGCTTGTACGACAGCTTCTGCAACAACGCATCGGCCTCGGTGCCACCGCTGTAAGGCACCCGGTCATCCGCCGTGCCATGGCCGATGAAGATCTCCAGCGGCGGATGCTGTTGCTCTGACTTCAGCTCGCTCTTGAGCACCGGCAACACCCGCCCGCTCAACGCCGCAATGCCACCCACTACCGCCGGCTGCCGCAACCCGACCTCGTAAGTCATCATCGCGCCCTGACTGAAACCGATCAGGTACACCTTTTCCGGTTGCGCGTGATATTTCTGCGCCGCCGCAGCGATAAAGGCCCGCAGTTTCTGGCTACTGGCCTTCAGATCATCAGTCTCGCCGTTGTAGGCCCCTTCGCCTTTCTTGCGAAACCACTGGAAACGCCCTTCCCCCAACGCCATCGGAGCCTGCACCGACAGGTAGTTGTACTGCTTGGGCAGCTGAAATTTCATACCGATCAAGTCTGCTTCGTTGCTGCCATAGCCATGCAGGAAAATCACCAGCGGACGCTGATCGGTGTCCGGGTGCACCTGGGCCAGGTAGTTGAGCGGCAGATCGTTTTGCAGCGAGGTCTGAGCCTGGACAGCCGTGGACGCCAGCAGCGTCAACAGCGCAAACACCTTCAACATAAGCCTTCCTTCACACCGTGCAGGGTTCGGGGCAGAGCCTAACACTGTGATCGGGAGGATGGGGTGTCAGTCGTTGATCAGCTTGCCCGCCCGGATCGGCTCGCGCCCCGCCACTTTCGCCTGCCAGATGCCCGGCTGGGTGTAGCGGCCGCGATCGACGGCGAACAGCACGCCGCTGGTGCCGGCGCGCACAGTGGTTACGCGGTCATTCAACGGGTTGACCACTTCGAACAGCGCATCGCCGCGCTCGACCCATTCACCGGCATCGCGCAGGAAACTCACCACGCCATGATGCGGTGCGAACAGGTACTCGGTGCCTTCGAACGGCATGCCTTCGCAGCATTCTTCCGGCGCCTTCGGCCATTCGCCGCTGATGAAGCCCTGCTCGGCGAGAAAGCCCAGAATGGCTTCGCAATTGGCCTGGGCCTGATCGACGCGGGTGTCGCCCATGCTGCCCAACTCCAGGGTAGTGGCGAGGTTGGCCGGTGGAATTGCCGCGTTCGGGAAGGCCCGGGCCAGTCGCAACCATGGCGAGGAGCAGGATTCGTCGAACGAACTTCCGCCGGAGTCTTCACACAGCAGCGCCACGCCAGCCTTCAGGCGTGCAGCGAGGGATTGCCACCGCGGCCAGTGCTGCGGCAAGGCGTAGAGATGAATCGCCGCGTCAAAATCGCAATGCAGATCGAGGGTGATATCGGCCTCACAGGCGTGGCGCAGCAACAGACGGTGCAGCGCTTCCAGTTGCGACGCCGGAGCCGGCAGTTCGTCGAGTACCTGACCCATGGTCTGGCGGATCAACGCAATGTTGGCTTCGGCATCACCGCCCAACTGATCCCCGATGCGCTCGGCCACCGGTGCGCTGAGTTCGACGAAGGCGCGGTTGAAGTTCTTGCCGCTGCCCAGCTCGAAACGCCCCATGTGGCTGCCTTGCAGGTGCTGGTCGAGGCCGATCGGGTTGGCCACCGGCACCAGTTCGATCACGCCTCGCAACTGGCCGTTGCTTTCCAGCTCGGTCAGGCGCTTTTTCAGTTCCCATGCGGTGCGCATGCCCGGCAGTTCATCGGCGTGCAGGCTGGCCTGGATGTAGACCTTGCGCGGGCCGGCGCCATAACGG
Organism: Pseudomonas sputi; assembly: GCF_021603585.1. Lineage (GTDB taxonomy): Bacteria > Pseudomonadota > Gammaproteobacteria > Pseudomonadales > Pseudomonadaceae > Aquipseudomonas > Aquipseudomonas sputi. The sequence goes on from NZ_BQHI01000017.1 coordinate 78,054, forward strand.
AACACACTCAGGGAGCGTTCGCTGCCCAGGTGGCTCCAGGGCAGAAGATGGTCGATGCGTTGCATGGAGAACTCCGGAAATTCAGTGGTCGCTGCCAACGCAGTGACCGCATTGAAATGTGCTGACAGGATAAATCACGGGCGAAAAAAAAGTGGCCACCGCGCAAACGGGGCCACTTTTTCTACGGCGTATTAATGGCCGTACACGTCAAAGTCGAAGTACTTGTCCTGCACTTGCTTGTACTTGCCGTTGGCGCGGATTTCGTTGATGGCGGCGTTGAATTTCTCCGCCAGCTCGGTATCGCCTTTACGCACCGCAATACCGGCGCCACCGCCGAAGTACTTGGCGTCTTCGTAGGTCGGGCCGACGAATTCGAAGCCTTTGCCGGCGTCGGTTTTCAGGAAGCCGTCGCTCAGGTTGACCGAGTCGGCCAGCATCGCGTCGATACGACCGGAGACCATGTCCAGGTTGGCTTCCTGCTGCGAGCCGTAACGCACCAGTTCGATCCCGGCCGGCACCAGCACTTCGGTGGCGTAGCGGTCGTGGGTACTGGCGCGCAGCACGCCGACTTTCTTGCCTTTGAGCTCGACCAGCGGGTCTTTCACGCCGGAGCCGGCCTTCATCACGAAGCGCGCCGGGGTGTGGTAGTACTTGATGGTGAAATCGACGTTTTTCTTGCGGTCGTCAGTGATGGTCATCGAGGACAGGATCGCGTCGATCTTCTTCACTTTCAGCGCCGGGATCAGGCCGTCGAACTCTTGCTCGACCCAGGTGCATTTGACTTTCATCTGCTCACACAGCGCGTCGCCGATGTCCACGTCGAAACCGGCCAGTTTGCCGTCAGGGGTTTTCATCGAGAAGGGCGGGTAACCGGCTTCGATACCGATACGGATCGGTTTGGCGTCTTCGGCCACGGCGGTCAGGGACAACATCGACAGTGCCAGGGCACCGAACATAACCAGCTTTTTCATTTATTACTCCCGTGTGCGGAGGCTTTTATTGGCAGCTTTCGATTGTCAGGTTCGGCCTTGGGCTGTGCAGCGCAAAAAAACCGAAGTGGCCGGCAGTCTATGGTGGCGCGCACGGGGCAAATTGTGTTTAAGCGACAAATACTTACAGAAAATCGGCGAGTGCCATCATCTGGGAAAAATGTGCGTCAGAGCGGTGCAAGGGTTGTAGGACAAAGCCGACAAAAGATGCCGCCGAAGCGGCAACTCTCCGGCTATCAGCAATCGCAAGCGATCGGTTCAATGGCGACGCGCGGTGCCGCAAAACTCAACTGAAAACCTTCATCCAGCCACCCCGTCACTCCGCCGATCATCTCCTTGACCGGATAACCCAGCGCCGCCAGCTTGACCGCGGCCTTGTTGGCGCCATTGCAGTGGGGACCGGCGCAATAAACCACGAAAAGCGTGTTTTTCGAGTAGTCCACCAGCCCCTCCGCCGTGAGCAAACGCCCCGGAATATTGATCGCCCCCGGCACATGACCGCGCGCGAAAGCCAGCGGCCCGCGCACGTCCACCAGCACGAAATCGATCTCGCCGGCCTGCTGGCTGCTGAAGACGTCGGAGCAATCGGTTTCGAAAGTCAGACGGTTGCTGAAATGCATCAGGGCAATGGCCGAAGGGGCGGCAGGAATCTCGCGAACCAGGCTGGGCATGTTGAATCACTCCTTTGTCTGTGGGATGAACAGACTTTATCGAGCCGCCGCTTGCCGCTACAGTGGCGCACAAGACACTCACCGGGAATTTTCCGCCAAATGCCTGATTCACCTGGATTGGTCGCGATTCTGGCTTACGACGGCCTCTGCACCTTTGAGTTCGGCATCGCCGTGGAGATCTTCGGCCTGGCCCGGCCGGAGTTCGATTTTCCGTGGTACGAGCACTGCATCGCCGCCGTCGACCAAGGCCCGATGCGCGCCATGGGCGGGATTCAGGTGCTGGCGGACGGTGGGCTGGAACTGTTGGCGGATGCGCGCACCATCATCATTCCCGGCTGGCGCGACCGCAATGCGCCGGTGCCGGAAGCCTTGCTTGACGCATTGCGTGCTGCCCATGGGCGCGGCGCACGGCTGTTATCGATCTGCTCGGGCGTGTTTGTTCTGGCCGCCAGCGGCCTGCTCGACGGGCACGGCGCTACCACCCACTGGCGCTACACCTCGGAATTGGCCGAGCGCTTTGCGGCCATTGATGTCGATCCGGATGTGCTTTACGTCGATTCCGGCCAGTTGATCACTTCGGCCGGCAGCGCTGCCGGGATCGACGCCTGCCTGCATCTGGTGGCGCGGGACTTCGGCACCCAGATCGCCAACGCGGTGGCGCGGCGGCTGGTGATGTCGCCGCAGCGTACCGGCGGCCAGGCGCAATTCATTCCGACACCGGTCAGCCCGACGCCGCGAAGTGACCTGTCGCGCGTGATGCAGTGGGCCCGCGAGCGCCTGCACGAACCGCTGGAAGTGCGCGCTCTGGCCAGCGAAGCGGCGATGAGCGAACGCACCTTCCTGCGCAAATTTACCGAAGCCAGCGGCCAGTCACCCAAGGCGTGGCTGCAACACGAGCGTCTGGCCCGGGCCCGGGAGTTGCTGGAAAGCACGCCGCTAAACACCGAGCAGATCGCCCTGCGCTGTGGCTACCGCTCGGTGGAAAGCTTTCGTGTGGCGTTTCGCAGCGTGGTCGGGGTGCCGCCGTCGGTGTATCGCGAGCGCTTTGGTCGAGAGATCAAGGCTTGCGCAACAGATAGGTGTCCATGATCCAGCCATGCTCGGCCCGCGCAGCCTTGCGTACCCGCTCGATCTCATCGGCAACGTCGCTGAGCTTGCCACTGATGAGGATTTCATCCGGCGTGCCAAGGTAGGCGCCCCAGTAAATCTCGGTCTCCTGATCCGCCACCCGATGGTAGGAATCGTCCGCGTCGAGCATCACCACCAGACTGTCCGTGTCACTCACCTGCCCCGCCGCCAAACGTCGGCCGGTGGTGATCTCAATTGAGCGGCCGATGCTGTTCAGCGGCACCTTGTGCTGTGCCGCCAAGGCCTGAACGCTGGTGATGCCCGGAATGACTTCGAATTCAAACGCACATCGCCCCGAGGCCAGAATCGCCTGCAGGATGCGAATGGTGCTGTCGTACAACGCCGGATCGCCCCATACCAGAAAACCGCCGCACTGCCCGTCAGCCAATTCGTCATTGATCAGCCGTTCGAAGGTTTGCTGCTTGGCGCGGTTCAGTTCATCGACGCTGGCGCCGTAGTCCGTATCGCCGCGCTCGCGCTCCGGGCTGTGGGCTTCGGCGAAACGGTAGGTACGATCGGTGATGTAGCGCTCGCAGATCTCCCGCCGCAGGTCGATCAGCTTGTCCTTGCTCCGGCCCTTGTCCATCAGGAAAAACACGTCCACCCGATTCAGCGCCTTCACCGCCTGCATCGTGATGTAGTCCGGGTTGCCGGCACCGATGCCGATCACCAGCAATCGCTTCATTGCTTTGCTCCTTCCAGGCTCATGCCGGACAAGCGTAGCCGCCAGCGCCCGGCAAATCGAAGATCGATAGCCGCCAGCGGCTCGACGTCGATACTGTGAAACGCCTCGCCGTGCACGACCTGCATCAATGCAGCGCGCATCACGAACGGATGAGTGACCGCCACCACGTGCCCCGGTGTGGTTTGCAGTGCAACGAGCCACGCCGCCACCCGTTCACGCAGTTGCGCCACTGACTCACCGCCATGGGGGGCGGCGTGCGGATCGTCGAGCCAGGCTTGCAAGGCCTCGGGTTCGTTCCGTTGCAAGTCTTTGATCGACTGACCTTGCCACCGTCCCCAGTCGCAATCACGCAGGGCCTGATCAATGTGCGCTTCATGGCCAAACCACGCCGCCGTCTGACGAGTACGCAGTTCCGGGCCACAAATCAGACGGCATGCCGTGTCGAAACGCGAAGTCAGCGAGCAGGACGCCAGCGCCGTTTCTTCAACAGGTTCATTCGTAGGAAAACACGCCAATTTTTGTGCGACGGTTCTGGCATGGCAGATCAATGTCAAACGGGTGGTCTGCACGGGAGTCACTCGGCTGGAAGACAGGACGATCATCGGCGAAGTCGCCGATGTAGCGGTGATTGTGCCGTAAACCGGGAGGCTCGGGGCAAGTCGGTTGAGCAACCTGAACAGGTGAAAGCGGCAATGTCTGACACCACTATGGGCAATGGACTACAAGACTGATCGACATCGGTGTAACCCTTGCGTTACGGGCATCTCGCCCCATTTTGGGGCTTGGTTTAAACGCCAAAAAATTCGCTAGACATGTAGCGTCAGTTACATAAATACTGTTTTAACGGATTGTGAAACGAATTCAACACCTCATCCAGCAGGAGCCCGGATGCCCCCTCTCAGAGACCTGATCACCGACCCTGGCCTTGACCTGACGCCGTCGGAGCGCAAAGTCGTTCGCGCCTTGCTCGATCAGTATCCACGCAACGGGCTTGGCCCGATGGCGCGCCTGGCCGAACATGCCGGCGTCAGCGATCCGACCATCGTGCGGCTGGTGAAAAAGCTCGGTTTCGGCGGTTACGCCGAATTCCAGGACGCCCTGCTCAGCGACATGGACCATCGCCTGCGCTCGCCGCGCACTCTGTTACAACCGCGCTCGCAGCAGAACAAGGACGATGCCTGGAGCCATTACCTGGCTCACAGCCATAGCCTGCTGGCCGAAACCCAGGCCCTGACCCAACCGGAAGACGTGCGGATTCTCGCCGACTGGCTGCTCGATACCCGCCATCAGGTCTACTGCTTCGGCGGACGCTTCAGCAGTCTGATGGCAACCTACCTGCTCAATCATTTGCGCCTGCTGCGTCCCGGCTGTTTTGCACTGGAGGACAACGCGCAACTGCCGGATCGTCTGTTCGACCTGCAACGCCAGGACGTGGTGCTGGTGTTCGACTATCGCCGCTATCAGACCCAGGCCCTGCGCGTGGCCAGCGCCGCGAAAAACAACAATGCTCGCGTCGTGCTGTTCACCGACATCTATGCCTCGCCGCTGCGCGAACTGGCCGACATGATCATCAGCGCCCCGGTGGAGTCGGCCTCGCCGTTCGACACCATGGTCCCGGCGCTGGCCCAGGTCGAGGCATTGATTGCCTGCCTGACCCTGCGCTGCCCGGACCTGGCCGATCGCCTGGAAGGCATCGATGCCCTGCGCAACGACTTCGACACCCACTTGCTGGAGGATAAATAAGGATGTTCAGCCTTCCCCATCGCTCGCCACGGGACCTGCCGTTTGTCATCGACCACACCGCGCTGTTGCTGGTGGACATGCAGCGTGCCTGGCTCGAGCCGCAGTTCGACCCGCACCTCGAAGGCCCGGACGCCGCGTACTTCCTCAACCGTACGCGCTCGCAAGTGGTACCCAATCAGGTTCGCCTGCTCAACGCCTTTCGCGACGCACGGCAGAACGTGCTGCACACCCTGATCGAAAGCCTCACTGCCGACGGCCGCGACCGCTCGCTGGATCACAAACTGTCGGACATGCACTTGCCCAAGGGCAGCCCGCAGGCACAGGTCATCGCCGAACTGACCCCGGCGGAAAACGAAATCGTGCTGCCCAAGACCTCGTCCGGGGTTTTCAACTCGACCAACATCGACTACGTGCTGCGCAACCTCGAAACCCGTCACCTGATCATCGCCGGGATCGTCACCGACCAGTGCGTGGACATGGCCGTACGCGACGCCGCTGACCGCGGCTATCTCGTCACACTGGTGGCAGACGCCTGCGCGACCTATACCGATGCACGCCACGACGCCTGCCTGAACGCGATCAAGGGCTATTGCTGGATCACCGACACCGACACCGTGCTCGGACGGTTGCAGGAGATGCAGTCATGAGCGCACGCCTGTCGCCGTTGCCGATGACCACCATCGTCACCACCGACCTGATTGGCGTCACCCGTGGCCGCTCGTTTCCCACCGATGAGCTGGAGCACTATCAGGCCGCCGGTTGTGGCTGGGTGCCTGCCAACAGTGCGCTAACGCCGCAGGACATCATTGCCTCGACCAGTCCGTGGGGCGCTTATGGCGATCTGCGGCTGATTCCCGATCTGGCCAGCCGCGTCACCGTCGGCAACGGCCCGGACGCCGCAGCGCCGGCGCTGGATTTCATCCACGGCGACATCCGCGAGACGGATGGCCGGCCATGGGCGGCGTGCCCGCGCACCCTGCTGCGCAACGAGGTCGAGCGCTATCGCGATGAGCTTGGCCTGCAGGTCAACGCCGCGTTCGAACACGAATTCAACCTGCACGCCGGGTTTGCCGAACATCTGGCCTTCTCGCTCGAAGCCCAGCGCCAGGGCGCCGAATTCGGTGGCTGGCTGCTCAGTGCGCTGCGCGCCGGTGGCGTCGAGCCGGAAATGTTCCTGCCCGAATACGGCAAGCACCAATACGAAATCACCTGCCGCCCGGCCCTCGGTGTGGCGGCGGCGGATCGCGCGGTGAACGTGCGCGAGATCACCCGCGAAATCGCTCGGCAAATGGGCCTGGACTTGAGCTTCGCGCCGAAGACCGCCGCCGACGCGGTGTGCAACGGCGTGCACCTGCACGTCAGCCTGCTGGATCTGGCCGGTCAGCCGATGCTCTACGACGCCGGCACCAGCAATGGTCTGTCGACCCTCGGCCAGCACTGGGCGGCGGGCGTGCTGCATTACTTGCCGGCACTGTGCGCGTTTACCGCGCCGACGCCGGTTTCTTACGAACGCTTGCGGCCGCACCACTGGAGCGCGTCCTACGCGTGTCTGGGCCAGCAGAACCGCGAAGCGGCGCTGCGCATCTGCCCGACCGTGAGCCTGGGCGGCAAACCCGTGGCAGCGCAGTACAACCTGGAATTTCGCGCCATGGACGCCACCGCCTCGCCGCATCTGGCAATGGCCGCGCTGCTGATCGCCGGGCGCCTGGGCATCGAGCAGCGCCTGGCGCTGAACGCAATCACCGATGAAATCCCCGATTCACTCAACGACGAACAACGCAAGGCCCGGGGCATCGTTGCCCTGCCCGCCTCCCTGGCCCAGGCACTGGATTGCCTGCGTCGCAGTGAAGCGCTGGTCGAAGCGCTGCCAGGCGCGTTGCTCGAAACCTTTTTCGCCCTTAAAACCGAGGAACTGGCGCTGACGGAACAGCTCTCGCCCGCTGACCTGTGTGAGCACTATGCACGCCTGTACTGAATCCGCCGAGCTTGGGTTGTACACCCGACCGGTCTACAACCTGAGCCGTGAAGATTCGACGCACCCGCTGATTCTGGTGTGCGAACACGCCAGCCGCTACATCCCCGAGGCCCTGAACAATCTGGGCCTGGAGGACACCGCGGCGTGTGAACACATTGCCTGGGACATCGGCGCCCTGGCGCTGGCCGAGCAACTGTCGGAGCAACTGGGCGCCACCCTGTTGAGCGCCAACTATTCGCGCCTGTTGATCGACCTCAACCGCCCCCGGCATGCACCCGACAGCATTCCGGCACAAAGCGAGATCTACCAGGTGCCGGGTAATCGCGAACTCGATGAGGCCACGCGCGAGTATCGTCGCCAGTGCCTGTTCAAGCCGTTTCACACGCGGCTGCAACAACTGATCGATGCACGTCTGGCCGAAGGTCGGCCGGTCCGGGTGGTGGGGATTCACAGCTTCACCCCGGTGTACTACGGCCAGCCGCGCGAGCTGGAAGTCGGCGTGCTGTTCGGTCAGGCCCGGGCCTATGCCCAACGGATGCTCGACGGTCTGGAACGACATCCGCTGAAAGTCGCCGGCAACCTGCCGTACAGAATCGACCCGCTGGGGGACATGACCGTGCCGGTGCACGGCGATGCCCGGGGCCTGGATTCGGTATTGATCGAAGTGCGCAACGACCTGCTGCGCAGCCCGGACGCGGTAACCCGCTGGGCAGATTATCTGGCACCCCTGCTGTAAAGATTGTTGTAACCACTGCTGACGCTGTAAACGACAGACCGACATAACAACGAAAACGACCGATTGGCTGACAAGGAGTTGCGCTTCATGGAAATAGAAGAGTTCGGCTACAAACAGGAGCTGAAACGTAGCCTCACACTGACCGACCTGGTGGTGTACGGGATGATCTTCATGATCCCCATCGCCCCGTTCGGCGTGTATGGCTACGTCAACGCCGAGGCACCGGGGATGGTGCCTCTGGCGTACATCATCGGCATGGTGGCGATGGTCTTCACCGCGCTGAGCTACGGCAGCATGGCGCGAGCCTTTCCGATTGCCGGATCGGTGTATTCCTACGCACAGCGGGGCCTGAATCAACATGTCGGTTTCATCGCCGGCTGGCTGATGCTGCTCGACTATCTGCTGATTCCGCCGCTGCTGTACGTGTACGCGGCGATGGCACTCAACCATTTGTATCCGGACATCCCGAAAGTCGGCTTCATTCTGGCATTCCTGGTCAGCGCGACCTTCGTCAACCTGCGCGGCATTACCTTCACCGCCCGCATGAATATCCTGTTCCTGCTCGCCCAACTGGTGGTGCTGGGGATTTTCCTGTTCTACGCCTGGAACGCCCTGCACAACGGTGGCGGCAACGGCCAGTTGACCCTGGCGCCGCTGTATCACCCGGAAACCTTCAACTTCGCCCTGCTGATGCAAGCGGTGTCGATTGCGGTGCTGTCATTCCTGGGCTTCGATGCGATCTCCACCCTCGCCGAAGAAATCAAGGGCGATCCGGGCCGCAGCGTCGGCAGAGCGGCGTTGATCACGCTGGTGGTGATGGGTGTGATTTTCGTGGCGCAAACCTGGATCGCCACCGATCTGGCAGCGGGCATGGGCTTCAAGTCCGCCGACACCGCGTTCTATGAAATCGCCGAAATCGCTGCCGGCAGCTGGCTCGCCACCTTGACCGGCGTGGCCACGGCCCTGGCCTGGGGCGTGGCGGTGGCGATCACGTCACAAGCCGCCGTCTCGCGCCTGCTGTTCGGCATGGCCCGCGACGGCAAGCTGCCGAAATTGCTGGCCAAAGTGCATCCGAAACACAACACACCGTACCTGAGCATTTATCTGGTGGCCGTGCTGTCGCTGGTGATCTGCTACCTGTTCATCAATTCGGTGGACACCCTGACCTCGCTGGTCAACTTCGGCGCCCTGAGCGGCTTCATGCTGCTGCACCTGACCGTGATCAATTACTACTGGCGCCGGCAGAAATCCGGCCAGGTGATCCGCCACCTGATCTGCCCGGTGATCGGCTTCAGCATCGTCGCGGCCATCATGTACAACATGGGCGTCGATGCCCAGAAACTCGGCCTGATCTGGATTGCGCTGGGTCTGGTGTACCTGTTCTTCCTGAACAAGCTCGGCGCCAGTACCGCGCTGCCTGACCCGAGCAATGGCTGACAAGAAAAAGAGCGGCGTCTGACAACAAATCAGGCGACCGCCGCTTTAACGCGTGGAAACCGACAGTGATAGTCAGGTTCGGCGAATGGGCCGAACCTTTTGATACAGGAGTGCATCCATGCTGGTCTTACGTCCAGTCGAGCCAACCGACCTGCCTCAATTGCAACAACTGGCGCGCGACAGTCTGGTGGGCGTCACATCCCTGCCGGACGACAGCGAACGCCTGGGCGAGAAAATCGCCGCGTCCCGTGCCTCGTTCGACAGCGATGCCACGGCTCAGGGCCCGGAGAATTACTTCTTCGTACTGGAAGACCTGGAGAGCCGGCGACTGGTCGGCTGCTCGGAGATCCTCGCCACCGCCGGGTTCAACGAACCGTTCTACAGCCTGCGCAACCGTCACTTCACCAGTGCCTCGCGGGAGCTGAACATCGAGCACGGCGTGCCGGCGCTGTCGCTGTGTCACGACCTGAGCGGGCATACGCTGCTGCGCGGTTTTCACATCGACGCGGCGCTGGTGCGCACGCCGTTTTCCGAATTGCTGTCGCGGGCACGCCTGCTGTTCATCGCCGCCCACGCGCCGCGTTTTGCCGAAGCGGTGATCACCGAAATCGTCGGTTACAGCGACGAGCAAGGGCATTCACCGTTCTGGGATGCGCTGGGCAAACATTTCTTCGACCTGCCCTACGTCGAGGCCGAACGCCTGTGCGGTTTGCAGAGCCGTACGTTTCTCGCCGAACTGATGCCGCAATACCCGATCTACGTGCCAATGCTGCCGAAGGCCGCGCAGGACTGCATCGGCCGCATCCACCCGGACGGCCAGGAAGCCTTCGACATCCTCGAGCGCGAGGGTTTTGAAACCAACAGCTACATCGATCTGTTCGATGCCGGCCCGACCTTGTATGCACGCACCGCCAACATCCGTTCGATCGCGCAGAGCCAGACAGCCACGGTTCAGGAGCAGTCTCTGATCGAGGCCCGCGGTCGCTATCTGGTGAGCAATGAGGCTCTGCAGGGCTTTCGGGCAGTGGTCGCCGAGCTGGATTACCAGCCCGGTCAGCCCCTGGCGCTCGACCCGGCCCTGTGCGCGGCGCTCAACATCCGCGCTGGCGGCACGATCCGGATCATCGCCCTGTGAACCGCGCCCCTACCCAACGACAGTGCCCGAGCAGGCGCGCAAAAGGAGTTGCAGCATGATTGTCCGTCCGGTCCAAGTCAGCGACCTGCCAGCGTTGATGACGCTCGTGCACCAGGCCGGGCCGGGGTTCACCACCCTGCCCGCCAACGAAGATCGCCTGGCCCACCGCGTACGCTGGGCACAACGGGCGTTCGCCGAGCAGGTCGAGCGGGCCGATGCCGATTACCTGTTCGTGCTTGAGGACGACGAGCAGCGGGTGGTCGGCGTCAGCGCCCTGGCCGGGGCCGTCGGCCTGCGCGAGCCTTGGTACAACTATCGGGTCGGGCTGACCGTCAGCTCGGCGCCGGACCTGGGCATTCAGCGGCAGATTCCGACGCTGTTCCTCAACAATGAACTGACCGGCCAATCGGAACTGTGCTCGCTGTTCCTGCGCCATGACCAGCGCCACGGCAGCAACGGCCGCCTGCTGTCATTGGGGCGTTTGCTGTTTGTCGCCGAATTCCCGCACCTGTTCGGCGAGAAGATGATCGCCGAACTGCGCGGCAGTGCCGACGAACAAGGTTGCTCGCCGTTCTGGGACAGCCTGGGCCGACACTTCTTCCAGATGGACTTCAGTCACGCCGACCACCTGTCCGGACTGGGCAACAAGGCGTTCATCGCCGAACTGATGCCGCGTCAGCCACTGTACACCTGCCTGCTCACCGAACAGGCCCAGGCCGTGATCGGCCAGGCCCACCCCAACACCGAGCCGGCCCTGAAAATTCTCCAGGCCGAGGGTTTCGCCCATAAAGGCTACATCGACATTTTTGACGGCGGTCCGGTGATCGAGGCGCCGATCCGCAGCATCCGCACGGTGCGCGACAGCCTGGAACTGACCCTGAGCATCGGCACGCCGGACGATCAGGCGCCCCTGTGGCTGATCCACAACCGACGCCTGGAAAACTGCCGCATCACCGTCGCGGCGGGACGTCGGGTCGGCACCAGCCTGGTGATCGACCGCCTCACTGCAAAGCGCCTGCAATTGCAGCCCGGTAATTCGGTGCGGGCGGTGCCGCTGCCCAATAAACAGCAGCACGCGGTGGCGGCCTGAGCGCAGAGGCCTGTCGTTCAAGCGCCTGAACAGGATTTTCCTGGTTAACTTCCTCGTTAATTCGTCATGATCCTTGACCCATTGCCGTGATAGCCTTTTCACCTTCGGCGTTGACACCTTTGCTCAAGCCTTTCCATTCCTTTGTATTGGTGGAACTCGTATGACCAGGCTTTCTCATCAAGATTTGCGCCGTAATTTCCGTCAGCTGCTGGCTTCCAACACGTGCTATCACACCGCCTCGGTGTTCGATCCGATGTCCGCCCGCATCGCCGCTGACCTGGGTTTTGAAGTTGGGATTCTCGGCGGCTCGGTCGCCTCGTTGCAGGTCCTGGGCGCTCCGGACTTTGCCCTGATCACCCTCAGCGAATTCGCTGAACAGGCCACCCGCATCGGCCGCGTCGCCCAATTGCCGGTGATCGCCGACGCCGACCACGGCTACGGCAATGCGCTCAATGTGATGCGCACCATCGTCGAACTGGAACGCGCCGGCGTCGCCGCACTGACCATCGAAGACACCCTGCTGCCAGCCCAATTCGGCCGTAAATCCACCGACCTGATCACCGTTGCCGAAGGCGTCGGCAAGATCCGCGCAGCCCTGGAAGCCCGGGTCGATTCGGAAATGGCGATCATCGCCCGGACCAACGCCGGCATCCTGCCGAACCAGGAAATCATCAGCCGCACCAAGCAATACCAGGCTGCCGGAGCCGACGGCATCTGCATGGTTGGCATCCAGGACTTCGATCAACTCGAGCAGATCGCCGAACACCTGACCGTCCCGCTGATGCTGGTGACCTACGGCAACCCGGCGCTGCGCGACGACAAACGCCTGGCCGAACTGGGTGTGCGCGTGACCATTGACGGCCACGGGGCCTACTTCGCGGCGATCAAGGCGACTTACGACAGCCTGCGCGAACAACGCCAGATCTTCACCCAGGCCTCGGACCTGAGCGCCACCGAACTGACCCACACCTACACCCAGCCTGAGGAATACATCCTCTGGGCCAAGGAATACATGAGCGTCAAAGAGTAACCTCGCACCACGCTACAAAGAGGCAGAGCGGCCCGACGCCATTACGAGTCCACTCGCATGGCGCCCGCCGCGAAACCGCTGCCTGCCGTTATCGTTTCGCCAACTCCATAATCATCCGCGACAACAGATAAATCCGCGGCGCCACGCTCTCCACTTCCGCGTATTCCTCCGGCGTGTGAATGTTGCCGCCGACAATCCCGAATCCGTCCAGCGTCGGCGTGCCCACCCCGGCCGACAGGCTCGCGTCCGCCGCCCCGCCGCTGCCTTCTTCGGTCAACTTGCGGCCGATTTCGCCGTAAATCCCTTGCGCCATCGCCATCAAGCGATCCGACTCCGCCGTCTGCGGCATCGGTGGCAAGCCACGTTGCAATGAAGTCTTCACTTCGGTATCGGGAATCAGCTTGTCCTGGGACACCCGCGCCAGATCCTTCTCGATCCGGTCGAACTCTTCCGGCACCGCCGCCCGCACGTCGGCCTTGGCCGTGGCCTGATCCGGGATCACGTTGGTGCGGTCGCCGGCCTTGAGCACGGTGAAATTGATAGTGGTTTTCTTGGCTTCGTCGCCGAGTTTGCCCAGTTGCAGGATCTGGTGCGCCGCCTCCATCGCCGCGTTGCGCCCCAGTTCCGGTGCGACGCCGGCGTGAGCAGCCTTGCCCTTGACCTCGACCAGCGCCGTGGCGCTGCCCTTGCGCCACACCACCAGACCATCGGCCGGGCGGCCCGGTTCGAGGTTGAGGGTGACGTCGTGCCGTTTGGCGGTTTTCTTGATCAGGTCGGTGGCGACGTCCGAGCCGGTTTCTTCGCTGGCATCGAGCAGGAAAGTGATTTGCGCATAGTCCTTGAAGTCGAGGTTCTTCAGAATTTTCAGCGCGTAGATGCCGGCGACGATCCCGCCCTTGTCATCCATCACCCCCGGCCCGTAGGCGCGGCCGTCCTTGATGTGAAACGGTCGCTCGGCGGCGGAGCCTTCCTTGAACACCGTGTCCATGTGCGCCATCAGCAGGATTTTTGCCTTGCCGGTGCCTTTGAGCGTGGCGAGCACGTGGTGGGTTTTATCCGGGGTGTTGGGCACCCGTTCGATGGTGGCGCCGAGCTTTTTCAGCTCATCGATGGCGATGTCGCTGACTTGCTTGAGCCCCGGCTCATAGCCGGAACCGGAGTCGATATTGACCAGCCGCTCAAGCAGTTTCAGGGCTTCGGGCTTGTATTGCTCGGCGTCGGCCAGCACCTGTTTGTGCGGTTCGGCGAAGACACCGGAGGTGGCAAAAGTGAGGGACAGGCCGGCCAGCAGGGAACGAGGGAATTTGAACGCCATGAATCAATCCTTGTTTCGTGTCGGGTACTGAACCGTACCTGACATCGCCCCATGGCTCTATACCGGATGCGACACCCGTTCCGCTCAGACCGAACCGAGCACTTCTCGTCGTGGCTTGTTATCGCTGCAGCAAATCACCCGGTTACGCCCGCCGGCCTTGGCTTCATACAGTGCCTGATCGGCGTCATCGAGCCAGCGTGTCGCATCGCTGTGTGCCGGATCGAGCGCCGCCAGACCGATGCTCAGGCTGACTTTCAGCGCCGGGTTCTGTTCGTACACCAGAAAGGAAAAACGCTCACGCAAGGCTTCCATCGCCTGCGCCGCGTTGAACAGCGGCAAGTCCGGCAGGATCACGCAAAATTCGTCACCGCCGTAGCGCCCCGCCACATCCGCCATGCGCAGATTCTGCTTGAGCATCTTGCTCAGCTGGCGCAGGACGATATCGCCGGCCACATGACCGTAGGTGTCGTTGATCGCCTTGAAGTGGTCGATGTCGATCAGCGCAATCGCGGCGCCGGTCTGCTGGCGTTTGCAGCGTTGAAACTCGACTTCCAGTTGATCCTTCCAGGCACCGTGATTGAGCAGACCGGTGAGGCTGTCGGTGCGGCTCAGGGCCAGCAATTCGCGTTTATGCAGGCCGAGGGTGTAGGCCTGGCGAAAGCAGATCCAGCCCAGCGCCAACGGATACAGCATCAGCAACGGCAGACAGGCATAGAGTTGTGCCGGCGTGGTCATCGGGACGAACGCGGGGGCAAATACCACCAGCCCGACACCCACGCCCAGCAGTTGCGACGCCGCCCCGGCCAGCAGAAAACGCAGGCCGCCAATGGCAACGTTGTTCATCGCCATCATCGAAATGGTCGTGGCACTGGGCAAGGGATTGAAGTGCATGGCGGCGACCCAGAAGCCACCGAGAAAGGCATCGATCAACAGATTGCGGTGCTCGGCGTGGTAGGGAACCCTGGCCCGGCGGGCCCATTGATACGCAAGGTGCGGCCAGACCAGGCCGTTGAACAGCATCAGCGCCCAGACCCAGGCCGGCGGATCGAGTGGATACATTGCGACGCTCACGCACAAAAGCCCCAGGACCAGCCCGAGGATTCGCGATGTATAGAGCCTCCTGGCCAGTGAAAGTCCCTTTCCTCCCGTTCTTCCCATAGGGGCCTCGACCACTCGACGGCACTGCGCAGACCGCAGACCGGATGTACTTGGAGTCTATCAGTGCAACGTTAAATAGCCATCACCGGCCAGCGGGCCGAATACTCCGTCATCAGCACCACACGGCGGGCAAATGATTGGCTATACATGAAAGGAAGAAAATGGAAAAAAGGCTCTAAGAAGGAGGCCCATGCAAACCTACCAGGTGTTGATCATCGGCAGCGGTTTTGGCGGCCAGTGCGCGGCGGTCAATCTGCTCAAGGCCGGTATCGACGACTTTCGCTTGCTGGAACGCCGGGACTTTTTCGGCGGCACCTGGTGCCAGAACACCTACCCCGGCGCGGCGGTGGATGTGCCGTCGCCGCTGTATTCCCTGTCGTTTGCGCCTTATCGCTGGACCCAGATGTTCGCCGAACAGGCCGAACTGCACCGCTACACCGACCATGTGGTCGAGCGCTTCGGCCTGCGTGATCGGGTGGAACTGGAGGCCAACGTCGAGCGCGTCGAATGGGACGACGGAGAAAAACGCTGGGCCGTACACACCGGCACCAAAGGCATTTTTTATGCGCAGTTCCTGATCAATGCCACCGGGCCGCTGAGCCAACCGGTTATCCCACACTTCCCCGGCCAGGATCGCTTTCAGGGCAAGACCTTTCATACGAACAATTGGGATCACGGCTACGACTATCACGGTAAACGCGTGGCGATTGTCGGCAGCGGTGCCAGTGCGGCTCAGGTGATTCCGGCCATTGCACCGAAGGTCGCCCAGTTGCATGTGTTTCAGCGCACAGCGCATTGGGTGCTGCCCCGGGCCGATCGTACGTTCGGTCGATTCCAGCGCTGGCTGCTGGGTCTGAAACCGGCCTACAAACTGCTGCGCTGGATGATCTACTGGCAATTCGAAACCCGGGTGATCGCCTTCAAATACTCGAAACCGGCGATTCATATGGTGCAGCGCCAGGCCCTGAAGTTTCTCAAACGCCAGGTGACTGACCCCGAGCTGCGGAAAAAACTCACACCGGACTTCACCATCGGCTGCAAACGGGTATTGGTCTCCAGCACCTATTACCCGGCGCTGACCCGGCCCAACGTCACATTGCACAGCCGCGAACAAGGCATCGCCAGCCTCGATGAAACCGGCATCGTCACCACGGACGGTCAGCACATCGATGTCGATCTGATCGTCTGGTCGACCGGTTACGACGCCACCGACGGCGTGATTTCCTACCCGGTCAGCGGAAAAAACGCCGTACAACTGCGCGACGTCTGGGCGCAGTACCCGCGCGCCTACCTCGGCACCAGCCTGCCGGACTTCCCCAATCTGTTTATCGTCACCGGGCCGAACACCGGCATCGGCCACACCTCGGCGCTGTTCATCATCGAATCGCAGATGAACTACATCCTCGACTGTATCCGCACCGTGCAGGCCAAAGGTCTGCGCAGCATCGAAGTTCGCCCCGAAGCAGAACGTACCTACACTCAGATGATTCACCGAGAAATGGAGCGCACGGTCTGGAAAACCGGCGGCTGCCACAGTTGGTATCAAAGCAGGAGCGGTCATGTGATCGCGATGTTCCCCGGCTTCAGTTTCAGCTATCACCGGTTGACCCGGGCGCTGAAACCGGCCGACCACATTCTGTCTTGAACAAGGAAGACCCACGATGCTTTTGCTGTTTGTCGCCCTCGCGGTTTTCGTGGCCTGGAGCTGGTTGAGTTACCCGGCGGTCGGCCACTGGCTTTACGATCTGAGCGCGGCCCTGGAGGCCCGGCTGTACCGGTTGCACAAGATTGAAGTGCCGATCGCCGAAATGACCGTGTCGACCTGGCAAGGCGGGCCTTATGAAGCGTCGAGCAGCATATTGATGCTGCACGGCTACAGTGCCGAAAAGAACCTGTGGCTGCGCTTCGCCCGGCATTTTGTCGGGCAGTACCGGGTAATCATCCCGGACCTGGCCGGCCACGGCGAAACCGGCTTCAAGGCCGGCGGTGGCTACGATATTCCGGTGCAGGCCAAGCGCATGATCCAGTTGCTCGACGTCTGCGGGGTCGAGAAAGTCCACGTGATCGGCAACTCCATGGGCGGCTACATCGCTGCGTGGCTGGCGGCGACCTACCCGGACCGCATCGCGTCGGTGGCGCTGATTGATCCGGCCGGCGTCACTGCGCCCGAGGCCAGCGACATGGAGCGCCACCTGGCCCGTGGGCACAATCCGTTCCTGATCAATTCCCGGGAAGAATTCCGACGCTTCTATGCGATGACCATGGCCTCACCACCGTGGGTGCCCGGTTTGGTGCTTGACGCCATTGCCCAGCGTTACGAACAAAACCGCGACGAACTGGAAGAGATTTTCCGGGATTTTCGCGCCAGCCCGCCGATGGAGCCGAAACTGCCGGACATCAAATGCCCGGCGCTGTTGCTCTGGGGCCGCAAGGACCGGTTGATCGACGTCAGCAGCGTGCCGGTGTGGAGCAAAGGCATCAGCAATCTGCGGGTCGATGTCTGGGAGGGCGTCGGCCATATGCCGATGGTTGAACAGCCGTCGAACACAGCACGTCTGTATCGGGAGTTTCTGGGGGAAAACTCGCGTCAGGACAGGTGAACGGTCAGTCGTTGGCAGAATGAAGTTCGTAGGATTCTTCGTTTGCCCGCGTCAGCGAAGGCTGCGATCTTTTCCGACATCCTTAACGTAACCGTGCCAGGAATTTTTTTCATGACCGTGCAGCCTTTCGTCAGTCCCGACCTGATCCGTCAACGCTTCTCCCAAGCGATGTCCGACATGTACCGCGAAGAAGTGCCGCTGTACGGCGCGTTGATGGAATTGGTGGAACAGACCAACCGCGACGTGCTGGCACGCGAGCCGCAAATCGCCAGTCAACTGCACAGCACTGGTGAAATCGAGCGGCTGGACATGGAGCGCCACGGCGCCATCCGCGTCGGCACCGCCACCGAACTCGCCACCCTCGCCCGCCTGTTTGCGGTAATGGGCATGCAACCGGTGGGCTATTACGACCTGACACCTGCCGGGGTGCCGGTGCATTCCACGGCGTTTCGTGCGGTGCATGAAGATGCGCTGCAGGTCAGCCCGTTCCGGGTGTTCACTTCCTTGCTGCGACTGGAATTGATTGAAGACCCCGAGCTGCGGGCCTTCGCGCATTCGGTGCTGGATCAGCGTTCGATCTTCACACCTTCGGCGCTAAGGCTGATCGAACAGGCCGAATCGGCTGGCGGCCTGAATGATTCCGAGGCCGGGGAATTTGTCCTGCAAGCGCTGGAGACGTTTCGCTGGCACCACAGCGCCACCGTCACCGCCGCGCAATACCAGAACCTCAGCGCTCAGCATCGCTTGATCGCCGATGTCGTGGCGTTCAAGGGACCGCACATCAACCACCTGACCCCGCGCACGCTGGACATCGACATCGTCCAGGCGCAGATGCCGCTGCGTGGCATCACGCCCAAAGCGGTGATCGAAGGCCCTCCGCGCCGGCAGCATCCGATCCTGTTGCGTCAGACCAGTTTCAAGGCGCTGGACGAGCCGATCGCCTTCACCGACCAGACGCAAACCCGCGGCAGCCACAGCGCCCGCTTCGGCGAAATCGAACAACGTGGCGCAGCGCTGACCCCCAAGGGCCGTGCGTTGTACGACCGACTGCTGAACGCGGCACGCGATGAACTGGGCGATTTCCCCAACGAAGCCAACGCCTCACGTTACAACGCGCTGATGACCCAGCACTTCAGCGAATTCCCTGACAGCCTCGAGGGCATGCGCGAGCAGGAACTGGCGTATTTCCGTTATGTCCTGACAGATAAGGGGCTGGCGGCGAGTCGTCCCGCTGATGCTTCGCTGCAAGGGTTATTACGCGACGGCTATGTGAAAGCCGAACCGTTGGTGTACGAAGATTTCCTGCCCGTCAGTGCGGCAGGGATTTTTCAGTCGAACCTGGGGGATGCGGCGCAGACGCACTATGGCGAGCATTCCAATCGACAGGCGTTCGAGTTGGCCTTGGGGCGTTCGACCATTGATGAGTTGGGCCTGTATGCCGAAACCCAGCAACGCTCGATCGAGGAATGCCTCACTGCAATTACCCGATCCGCGTGAAAAGCGGCGATTGGCCATACTGCGCAAGAAGTTGCGCACTTGTTTTGTAAAAAAGCTCACCGATTCCACTGGAGGCCATGTGTTTCAAGGGCTCCAGCCAAGTGCGCAAGAAGTTGCGCAGTACTGCGCAACTTCTTGCGCACTTCGAGCTACCGAGCTGATCAAAAAACGCTCAAAGCCGCGAGCCAGAGTGGTCAAGTCCCCGGCTCCCGGGGACGTGGCAAAAGCTGGCACGCTCCTTGATAACAGTCAGGTACCCACCGGGCGATTTCGCCTCCCGGGCACCCTAACTTTATCCGCAAGGAGCACCTCCCATGGCAACACCAGCGTACATGTCGGTTACCGGCGAAAAACAAGGCCTGATCACTGCCGGCGCCTTCACCGCCGACTCCGTTGGCAACACCTACCAGGAAGGTCACGAAGACCAGGTCATGGTTCAGGCGTTCAGCCACGACGTGATCATCCCGCGTGACCCGCAATCCGGTCAGCCAACCGGTCAGCGCGTTCACAAGCCAGTGATCATCACCAAGGTCTACGACAAGGCTTCGCCACTGCTGCAAGCTGCTCTGACCTCCGGCGAGCGCATGAGCGAAATCGTTATCCAGTGGTACCGCACTTCGGCTCAAGGTACCCAAGAGCACTACTACACCACCAAACTGGAAGACGCGATCATCGTCGCCATCAACAACAAAATGCACAACTGCCAGGATCCAGGCAACTCGCACTTCACCCACCTGGAAGAAGTGCAGTTCACCTACCGCAAAATCACCTGGACCCACGAAGTATCCGGTACTTCGGGTTCCGATGACTGGCGTGCTCCAGTCGTTTAATTACGGCTGATCGTTACAAGCATCGGCCAGCTCTGCTGGTCGATGTTGTTTACGCCCCTCCAGAATTTCGCGTACGTTGACCCGCTTTGCGGGCGTCGACGAGCGCCGCTGTACAGCACGAGGAACAAGGGATGTTCGCGCCGGCCAATGAAACCCACTTTGCCCTGACCATCGAAGGTCTTTCCGCCGACTTTCAGGTGTTTACCCTGACCGGCCGGGAAGCCATCAGCCAGCCTTTTGTGTTCGAGGTGGAGCTGGTCAGTGAGCAGCCGTCGCTGGACCTCGAAACCCTGCTGCACAAACCGGCCTTCCTGCAACTGTCGCCCGACGGCAGCGGCATCCACGGCCTGATCTACCGCGCCGCGCAAGGCGATTCCGGCAAGCGCCTGACGCGCTACTCCGTGACCCTGCGCCCGCAACTGGCGTACCTGGCGCACCGGATCAACCAGCGGATCTTCCAGAACCTCAGCGTGCCGAAAATCATCGGCAAGGTCCTCGAAGAACACGGCATCCAGGGCAACGCCTACGCCTTCCAGACCGGTTCGATCTACCCTGATCGCATTTACTGCGTGCAGTACGACGAATCGGACCTGCATTTCATCCAGCGCCTGTGCGAAGAAGAAGGCATTCACTACCACTTCCAGCACAGCGCCACGGGCCACAAACTGGTGTTCGGCGATGACCAGACGGTGTTCAAGAAACTGGCGCCGGTGGCCTATCAACAGGACTACGGCATGGTCGCCAGCGACCCGGTGATCAAGCGCTTCGACCTGCGTCTGGAAACCCGCACCAGCCGCACCACCCGCCGCGACTACGACTTCGAAAAACCCCGAATCACCCTCGAAAGCGAAAACCGTGGCGATGCCCTGCCCGACCTCGAGGACTACGACTACCCGGGCCGTTTCGTCGACCGCGAGCGCGGCAAACACCTGGCCAAACGCGCCCTCGAACGCCATCGCAGCGACTTCCAGCTCGCCGAAGGCAAGAGCGACCAACCTCTGCTGGTCAGCGGCCATTTCCTCGCGCTGAAAGAACACCCGAAAGCCAAGTGGAATGACCTGTGGCTGCTCACCGAAGTCCACCACGAAGGCAAACAGCCGCAGGTGCTGGAAGAGTCGGTCACCAGCGACACCACCGCGCTCAAAGACGATTTCCATCAGGGCTACCGCAACCGCTTCCAGGCCACCCCGTGGGACGTGCCGAACCGTCCGCCCCTGCGCCACCCGAAACCGCGCATCCTCGGCAGCCAGAGCGCCGTGGTCACCGGGCCGAAAGGCGAAGAAATCCACTGCGACGAATACGGCCGCGTCAAAGTCCAGTTCCACTGGGACCGTGAAGGCCAGGCCGACGACAAGACCAGCTGCTGGCTGCGCGTCTCCAGCGCCTGGGCCGGCGCCCAATACGGCGGCATCGCCATCCCGCGTATCGGCATGGAAGTGCTGGTGACCTTCCTCGAAGGCGACCCCGACCAGCCGCTGATCAGCGGCTGCCTGTACCACAAGGAAAACACCGTCCCCTACGCCCTGCCGGCGAACAAGACCCGCACCACCTTCAAGACCCTGAGCTCGATGGGCGGCGGCGGCTTCAACGAACTGCGCATCGAAGACAAGAAAGGCCAGGAACAGATCTTCCTCCACGCCCAGCGCGACTGGGACGAGAACATCGAACACGACCAGAAAATCCGCGTCGGCAACGAACGCCACGACGTCGTGGAAAAAAACAGCTACACGGAATTCAAGGCCGAAGAACACCACACGGTTTATGAAGACCGCAAAGTCGAAGCACGGGCCAACGACCACCTGACCGTGGGCGTGAACCAGCACATCAAGATCGGTACCGGGCAATTCATCGACGCCGGCCAGGAAATTCACCTGAGCAGCGGGATGAAGGTGGTGCTGGAGGCCGGGGCCGAACTGACGCTGGTCGGCGGTGGCAGCTTCATCAAGATCGATGGCGGCGGCGTGACCATGAGCGGGCCGGCGATCAACATCAACTCCGGCGGCGGACCGGGCAGCGGCACGGGTGCCGCCCCGTTGATGCCAGGTGTGCTGAAACAAGCAGATGCCGACAAGGCGGGCTCCGTGCTGACCCCGGCGCAAATCAACACCCTCAAACGTAATGCACCGTTCTGCGAAGAGTGCGAAAAATGCAAGGCAGGTGCCTGTGCCATCTAATCGAATGACACCCAAGGATTGGCTGGCACAACAGCCGCTGCAAAAAGATGAACGTCTGTATCTGGTCATCAGCGCCGCGAGCGATGCCGACGCGCTGAAGGCCCTGTATCAGAGCGAACCGTCCGTCCAGGCCATTCCCGTCTGGGGTGGAACACCCTACTCCACCTGGCAACCGGTGATGCCCTACGTCGCCGAACTCAAGGCCAACTCGGCCTTCCTGCCTTGGATCACCGAAACCGACGCCCTCGACTGGGGCTGGCTGGCGGTCTCCCGCTCCGCCCCCAACGAAGTCTTCGAACATCTGCGCAGCTTGACCCAGGTAAAGATGCCGGACGGGACCGAAGTGTTTTTCCGGTTTTGGGATGGGCGGCATATCTATCCGATTCTTGAAGGGTTGGGTGAGACGGCTGGGGAAGTGTTGCCGGTGTTTGAGCGGTATCTGATCAATGGGCGGAGCCTGGAAGTCGGGCCGAGGGTGGTGCCGAAGGCGAAGGATTGGCCGTGGTGGGAGGTGCCGAAAGACCTGCTGGACAGCTTGATGGCCGAAAATCCGTCGACCGTAATCGGCAACATGATGCAGTGGCTGCTGGACGAACATGCCGACCTGTACTTCTCGTTCCCTGAATCGAACCTGCAAAAGAAAGTGGCGCGCTTCGTAAAACGCACGCCACTCACGGAAGAAAATTTTACCGGCCTACTGAAGGCCCATCTGGAAAGTGAGGTGGCTGTATGAGCATTTTGATGGGTGAGATTGTTGCCAATCTCAATGCAAAACAGCCTGATGCTCAGGCCATCATCAGCGACTTCAAGAAGTGCCTGAAGGATTATCGCGAGCATGCCGAAGCCTGGTACGGCGGCATTCTGGATGCAGAGCAACAGTTCAAGGTCGGTGACGAAGTCGGCACAGCGGACAAGGACAGCAAAAAGGAAAATACCCTTTATGCCAACTGCCCTGCGAACGGCAAGCTCGTGCTCGTACACAGTTTCGAATCCGCTCGCTTTGTGCCGATCGGCAATACGCCGGTACGTCTGACGCCTGTGGTCGATGGTCGCTTCGTTGGCAAAAACGAAGTGGGGCCGGCGATCAACAAGACCATCGATGCGACCGGCATCCTCGAAGTCTCGGGCCTTACACCGAACCAACAATACAAGATCACCTTCTTCCCCAACCCTACACCTGCCCAGATCGATAGTCTGTTCAACTCCTATCAGGGGGTAATCGGCGAACTTGGAGGCTGGTTACAAACGGAGTGGAGCACCAGTTTCCTGCCGCTCTGGCAAGCGCACACCGATGCCTCGCTCGGCGGGCGTGCCCTGCAAGAACTGGAAGCCGCATGGGAAGGCTTTCTGAAAGCGATCATGAGTTTGTGGGGTGATATCAAGAGCCTCTATGACCTGGTTGCGCACCCTCGTGAGAACTACGAGAAACTGAAAAACTTCTTCACCGAAGAACAGATCAAGAAGATTTATGACGCCTCCGCAGAGGCAATTCACACTGCCCTGCTGATTGCCAGCGACGAACCACTGATGTGGATCTACGTCGCAGCCATCGTGGCCTGGGTGAAAATGTTGCCGCCGCAGACCTGCACCGAAGTGCTAGCTCAGTTGAGCACGGAGTTCTTGCTGAATATTCTGGTCGGCGTCGTCCTGACTGGCGGTCTCGGTCTGGCGGTGCGTGTCGGTACGAAAGCCATCAAAGGCGTGCAAGCCAGCGGCAAAGTCGTGAAGCTGATTGAAGACTTTACGGGCATGCTGATGAAAGTCAGCAAATCCAAGGCAACACCGCATACCGAGGCGTCGAGGCCTTTGCTGCTTAATGGTGATGCGGCGTTTAACCCGGCGCGCAAGGCCGATGTTCAGATTGCCAGCCCCAAACCTGCTGAAACCGCTAAGGCACCTGAACAGAAACATCCTGTCAGCAGCGGAAAAGTTGAATCCGATGCGCAGGTTCAAGCCCGTAGAAAAAATGAACCTGCCTCTCGAGCAGAGCAAGTAGAAAAGGTCGACAACGCTCCCGAACAGTCGAAAAACCCGGCTGATCAACCTTCCAAGTGCTCCAGCGAAACGTGCGTTAAAGATGACCCAATCTCGATGGTAACCGGTGAGGAATTACTTACCCTAACCGACGGTGAACTTATTGGTTCGCTAGCTTTGGAGTGGACCCGTCTGTATCGCAGCAGTGCGGTTGAAATAGACAGCCGTCTCGGTCATGGCTGGAGCCACTCGCTTTCACATCGTTTGCAACTCGACGATGAAGGTGTCCTTTGGACAGACAATGAGAACCGTCGTACCCGGTTTCCGATGCCTACGGAACAACGGCCGGCTATTACGAATAGCCTCGCACAAGCGGCGATCTTCCTGGGCGACGCACCCGGCGAACTCATTCTGACCCAGGCCGGACCAAAAGCACGCTTTTACCATTTCCGTGCCGGGCGACTGACAACCATCAGTGACGCCTATGAAAACTGTCTGCATCTGAGTTATGACTTTGTTGATCGCATTCAGCGCATCGACAACGGTGCAGGACGATCCCTGCTGCTTCGCTATGACGATCGCCACATTGTGGCAGTCGACCACCAGCAACAACGTGCTGAATATAACGAACGCGGTGAGCGTCAAGACCCATGGGTAACCATCCAGACGATGGTCACCTACCGCTACAACGCTCGCAATCAACTCGTATCGGCGATCAATGCTGCAGGTGAAGCGGAGCACTACCGCTACAACGACCAACACGTCATTGTGGAGCGGCAACTTGCCGGTGGTGCCAGTTTTTTCTGGGAATGGGAGCGAGAAGGCAAACTTTCTCGTTGCGTTCGTCACTGGGCTAACTACTCGCAATTGGAAGCGCGCTACGAATGGGATGACAAAGGCTCAGTCACCGCTTACAACTCGGACGGCAGCAATCAAGTCTATGTGCATGATGAGAATGCGCGCCTTATCAGTGAGACCGCACCCGACGGCGGCGAAACGCAAAACTCTTATGATGATCAAGGTCGTCTGATCGCAGTAAAAGACCCAATGGGCGCGATCACCGAATATCAGTACAGCGACGCAGGGCGCTTGATTGCGGTGATCCCGCCGGAGGACTTACCGACCCGTTACAACTATTTCAACGGCCAACTCATTGACATTCAACGTGGCAAAGCCCGCTGGAAATACGAGCGCAACCGACAGGGTGACATCACCCAGCAAACCGATCCCGACGGCCACGAAACCCAATACAGCTACGACCGTCATGGCCGACTGATAGAAATTCGTCACCCCGATGGTAGTCGTCACCAACTGGGCTGGAACAACCTAGGTCAATTGCTGGAAGAGCGTCTGCCGGACGGCGGTCAATGCAAGTACCGCTACGATGCACTTGGACGGCAGATCACCCGCCAGGACGAATTCGGCGCCATCACCCATTACCAATGGGACGCCGTCGACCGCCTGACTCAGGTCACCCTCCCCAGCGGCGCCACCCGTGCTTTCACCTACAACCCGTACGGACGCGTCACCGCCGAACGCGATGAGCTCGGCCGCATCACCCGCTACGAATACGCCGACAACTTGCATCTGGTCAGCCGCCGCATCAATCCCGACGGCAGCCAGTTGCGCTATCGCTACGACAACGCCGGCCTGCTACTCACTGAAATCGAAAACGAACGTGGCGAGCACTACAAGCTCGACTATTACGCCAACGGCCTGATCCAGCAGGAAACCGGTTTCGACGGCCGCCGTACCGCGTACGAATACGACCTCAACGGCCAGTTGTTGAAGAAGACCGAATTCGGCGACGACGGCAGCGAACTGATCACCGAATATCAGCGTGATGCTGCCGGTCGACTGCTGGTAAAAACCCTCGCCGATGGCGAAGAAATTCACTACAGCTACGATGCCCTTGGCCGTCTGGTGAATGTCGACGACGGGCACTGGCCGCTTGCCTACGAATACGACGTGCAGGATCGCCTGATCACCGAACACCAGGGATGGGGCACCACACGTTACGAATACGACAGCGTCGGACAACTGAGTCACTGCCGCCTCCCCGATGGCAGCACACTCGACTACCGTCATCTCTCAGGAGGACGCCTTAGCAGTATTGACCTCAATGGCTCACGCCTGACCAGCCACCAATTCAGCGCCGGTCGCGAACAGCAACGCCAACAAGGACTGCTGCTCAGCCAATACCTGTACGACGAACAAGGTCGCCTGCAAGCGCACAGCGTCAGCCAGCGTGAAAAAAACCTGTTCCAGCGTCGCTACAACTACGACGCCAACGGCAACCTCGTCGGCATCGACGACAGCCGCAAGGGCAACCGCAGCTTCCACTACGACCCGCTGGACCGCTTGACCAGCGTACGTGGCGCGACACCGGAAACCTTCGCCCACGACCCGGCCGGTAACCTGCTTGGGCAGAACAACGAAGGCACAGCCAACCTCGCCAACGTGAAAGGCAACCGTCTGCTGATGCAGGGCGACCGCCATTACGACTACGACGCCTATGGCAACCTGATCCGCGAACGCCGTGGCACCGGACAGAAACTCGTCACCGAATACAGCTACGACTCCCAGCACCGACTAATCCGTGTCAGCCTGCCGGATGGTAGCGCCGCGTCCTACAAATACGACGCCTTCGGCCGCCGCATCGAGAAAACCGTCGATGGCCATACCACCGAATTCTTGTGGCAAGGCGAACGCCTGATCGCCGAAAGCGGCGACAACCGCTATCGCACCTACATCTACGAACCCGGCAGCTTCCGCCCGCTGGCGATGCTCGACGGCGAAGGCCCGCGCAAGGCAACGCCGTTCTACTACCAGCTCGATCACCTGGGCACACCGCAAGAACTCACCGACTACAGTGGCGAGATCATGTGGTCCGCGAAGTACCGCGCCTACGGCAACCTCGCGGCGCTGGACGTCAGTGAAATCGATAACCCGTTGCGATTCCAAGGTCAGTATTTTGATGCCGAGACAGGCCTACACTACAACCGTCATCGCTACTACAATCCGGGGACTGGGCGGTTTCTGACTCCGGATCCGATCAAGCTTGCGGGTGGGTTGAATAACTACCAGTACGTGCCTAACCCTACGGGATGGGTGGACCCTTTGGGGTTAAGTGCTAACTGCCCTAAAAACTCGAAAATCGGAACAAAAAACAAGGCAGATGACACCAGTGGAGCCAAAGCAGAAACTGGTGAACCTGAGCTTCCAAAAGGCCATGAAAGTACCCTTACAAGGAAAGCAGCATTCAGGCAGGCCAAGAAAGTCGGAGGAATTCCGCTGTCACAGCAGCCAACGAGATCATATAAGGAAGTGCTTACTGACCAAAAGGGTCGAGTAATGAGCCGCGTATATGAGTTTCGCTTGAAGGATGGCCGAACTGTTACGATTCGAGAGCACTCACTTGGGCACGTAAAAGGAAATGAGGGACCTCACTTCAATACAGAGGTTACGGGAACTACTGGTACGAAAGCGGCCCTAAAAGAGGGCGACAACTCCCATACTTACTTTAAAAAAGAATAACCATGAATACATTTTACATCTGTGAACCGGGAATAAAGCTCTGTGAGCAACCTATCTACACAACCGCTCCCGGATTCGTAAGTTATTCGTTTTATTCCGCATCATTGTCGGAGGCATGGTCAACTTGGAAAAAGTTGAGTATCGCTTTGTCAACTGAGTGGCCCGTAACTATAAAATGGCGAACAGTTGGAGATTCGCTCGAACAGCAAAAAATACAAGAGATTCGCCTACGCAAAGACATCGAAAAAACCTTAGGTAAAAACGGATTTATTAAAAAGAACGAACAAACAAAAATCTACTCATACTTAAACCCCGAAAAAACCGAAAAAAACCAAATAAACCCAAACGAATTAACACAATATCGAAATACTTTCCTCATACTTAAAAAGCAAACTCCAGACATGCAAGTCCTATGGAATCAACTTAGCAATGGTGATAAAGGTGTAACTTCAAATAGCCTATTTAACTTTTTGACACTTGATCGAGAAGCTCTGATATGTCGCTTCTTAGAAAGCGATACCCACTCAACCGCACAACTTATCAGCCCAATTGAATACCATACAAGAATCAATTCAATACTCGAAAAAATAAACATTACAAAGACAACAGAAACCGATCTACCAACCATAATTAGCCATCTATAAAAAGGAAATCTAGCAAAATAAACGCAACAAAACGGGATCTATAAATGTGGACTTCAGCAATATCAAACAAAAAAACAATGGACTTCAATTTTTGGAGAGCACCATTTACCTAACAACATTTACGTCTCTTACGCAATGCTGGACGGAACATCTACAAACTTAAATCTACGATACTCAATAGAACAAGCAACCGCCCCAAAAAATGGCTGAAGAAAAGCTACAACGAGTATGAATTCAATCTCTACATCGTCAACATAGAGGACTTCATAGTGGAAAATTTCAACTTCAGCGGCTCTATTAACATATCTATCAAACAAGACGGACCAAGCTACAAAATCGAATTAGGATTTGCAAACTCATGCAAAGCCATGTTTAGTGCAAAAAACATCACAATGGCCAACATAAAGCATACTACAACAACGGAGCCATATAGCTAAAATCAAAGCAACAAATCTAAAAATAAAAACATGACTACAAATCTGTCCCCTTTTTTTGCAACTTTCACAAGGAGAAAGTAATGTTAGAAAAAAATAAAAAATAGAACTTAAAAGTGAGGATGCTCTTGAAGCTCTAGCCGAATTGGAATTTATACTAATTTCCCTACACAAAATGGGAAGTTACTATAGCGACAAATCAGTCGAAGATTATCAAAAAGCCACCACCGACTTCATTGACAATGAAAAGGTAACTCATAGACTTGCAAAAATAAGAAAAATCATCTCCAAAAGCTTTGGTACAACTCTTGGTGACGACGACATGGACGATATTGAACGCCATGTAGAAAACATTCAATTTTGGAAACCCTAAACTCAAAAATCAAGAATAAAAGTGGACAGATTTGTTTTTCGTTGAAGAAAATAAATCTGTCCCCTTTCAATTCCTTTCAATTCGAATCTACTTAGACGAAACCTTGACAACAGTTACAAACTTCCACCCAACAATGAAGTGACAACATGCAAACACCAAACCTCACTGCGAAACAAGAAAGCATAATTCATAACTGCTTATTGGATTTGCTTGAATCACACTCACTAAACAATCCAAGCTTTTTATCAAAAGCGCTTGACAGTCTAATTGAATCCCGAGGATTCGGTATCGAAATGTCTGGAATCTATATCAGCACAGACGACGAATACGAAAACATTCCAGAATACCTAAAAACTGGAATAGCTTTCGAATTTATGGACGACCATGTTTCGCTACCGTTCGGGGAAGCCATTGCTTGCATAACAAACTGGTGCAATAAAAACAACCAAACAGCAAACGCCTCAATCAACTCAAAACTTAAAGCCCTCCAAAAAAACTCATGAGAGCGCTTTAATCCCAATTAAAGGCAGAATTAAAGGGGGCAGATTTATTTTTCGTCTTCAGCCCCTGGTCGAACTTGGTATGAAGCTGATGTAGGCCTTAACAATAAAATGTCTCGTAGCAACCAACCAGGAACAAGACTACTTTATTCGGACGATGGACTTCTTTATATAACTAGCGACCACTACAACACCGCCAGCTCTATTGGAACCTGGAAGTGAGCTTTAAAAATGATAATTGTACTTGATGGCTTAACTATTTCATCAGAGCAAGAGTTTCACAAAAAAATAGCCGTTGCTTTTGCGGTGACAGATTTTTATGGAAACAATCTCAACGCCTTATGGGACCTACTCAGCACCGACGTGGAACGCCCCGTAGATTTAATATGGAAAAATTCTGAATACTCTCAAAAAAACATGGGAGATTCGTACAATAAAATAATAAAAATTTTTGAACGCACAAAGCAACAGGATGTGAATTTCGGATGGGAGGAAAAATTTAACTATTATCTAGAGTAATCACTAAAAAGCTAAAACGGGCTATCAAAACTACAAAACAAAGGGCGTAGATTTATGTTTTTACTGAAGAGAATAAATCTATCCCCTTTCAGCTAACAGGCTTGAAAGACCAACCAAAGACAAACGAATTGGCAAGCAAAAATGTTCACCACCGACAAAAATAAAATTCAAGAAAATTGGCTTGAGGAAATATACCCTCGACAAAACTCTGCGATGTTCAATAATGGCTTCTATTGCCTGTTTGAGAACTCAGCAAAAGAAGAAAAATTAACAAAAAAAACATGGATTCCGGTAAATGACTTTTTGTTAAACCACACTGACACATGCGAGGGCCTCTCGACCAGTTATAAAGTAGAAGGGTCTAATAACAATTTTTTTACTTGCGGCGAATGCTTAGCATCCGGGGACAATGGCTTTATTGCACTTTCCAAAAAAGACACCAACGAGCTAGTCTGGCTGATCGTATTGAGCGGAACCAATCCATTTGAAAAAATCATTATTCATAACAGCAGCATCCATGTTCAATCATCAAACGGCACATTAGCCATAGTACCCATTGATCGGCCAGACAACCTATCCATAGAATGGCCTTAACTATAAAAACAGAATCAAAGGAAAAATCAAAGCAAAAGGAGATACATATATTTTCCTGAAAAATATATGTATCCCATTTTTTCAGAATTCGTTCGAGGGCAAAAATGACAGCACAGAAATGTATCCCGCGAACTGTATGGCACGGGCTCGACGGAACAGGCTACAACAACATTGCGCAAGAGCTAAAATCCGAGAACCCCTCTCTTAGAAAATGGATTTCAGTATATGCCATTTATAAATACCCCATTACCAATGACCCACATCAATATTACGAATTTATCCACCACTCAAAAAGCTTCCGATATGCAATAGTGATATTTACAATCCCATCCAAAACACTTAAAACAAGTGATGGCGTGGACGACCGAGACATTACTATCGCAAAATTAGAAACCATGAACTCTGAGGCGGAAATCAACGCCTTTTTTGAAAACATCGACATCGACCCAGAACTTTTCACCACGCCCTGGCGTTGTAAATACCCTCTCTAGTAGCCAAACTGAAATCCGCCCATTTTTATTAACTCTTTACTATTCTCCAAATCAGTTTAAAGAAAAAAAATGAGTACTCAAAAGACAATCCCTGGAAAAATTTGGTGGGGCTTTGAGGCAAAATCATATACAGAAATTGCTCAAGAGCTACCTTCACAGGATGAGTCACTTCGAAAGTGGATAGCAATCTACGCCGTTTATCATTTAAACTTCGAAATAGATCCCCAGGAGAGCGTTATTACAAATTTCTAGAAGATGCAAAAAACTCTAAATACGTAATTATAGAATTCACTCTCCCCATCCAACTTCTCGAAACAAGAGACAGCATTAGCACCAACGACACGAAAATAACAAAATGCAAAACCTTGGAAACAGAGGAAGAAATCAACTCTTTTCTTTACGAAAACAACATAAACCCAGAGCTATTTACGCCACCATGGACTTGCGAGTACCCGCTAGACTGAGTTCAACAAAAGAGGCCACAGAGGACACACTAACATGAGAACCCAGCTTAAATACGAACTCCATCCCCTTCGAGTCCCAAGCGGATGGACTATTACAATCAACAACCTTTTCGAGGTTGATTTCACACCAGAGACTGTCGAGTGGTTTAGTAACTCAGTTTTACTGGGTGGTGTCCGACGAACTACTGGTCATTGCTTTGACTCAAGACTTGAGCCAGATGGAGATCCTGACGGGGACTTTGTCATTGAATTCCTGACAATCAAGTAGGGGGTGTCAGAAATTTTGTGTTCGGGCATAACATGAGTAAGAGGTGCATGTATGCCAACCAAAAAGAAACCCGCGTTGCGAGAGCTGCCAAAAATCCCGAAAGAGCTGCTTGAGCAATTCACAGAT
>NZ_BQHI01000018.1 GCF_021603585.1 Pseudomonas sputi
CCCCCCAATCCCAATTATGCTCAATGAAACCCCGCCCTCCCGCGCGGGCGGTGATTCTGTGCACGCTCCAAGAAACACCTGCTCCAGCACCAGCCAAAGGCCTCGGGTACGCGACGTTGATGAAGTGCTCCGGCCTACAAAAACAAGCACGACGGAGAACCCCCATGGCAGTACTCGACAGCACGTCCACAGGCAGTGCCCCGCACCACAGCGTTACCCGAGAGGAGCGCAAAGTCATCTTTGCGTCGTCGCTCGGCACGGTGTTCGAGTGGTACGACTTTTACCTCTACGGCTCCCTGGCGGCGATCATCGCCAAGCACTTCTTTGCCGGGGTGAACGAGACCACGGCGTTCATTTTCGCCCTGCTCGCCTTCGCCGCCGGTTTTGCGGTGCGGCCGTTCGGGGCGATTGTGTTTGGGCGGTTGGGTGACATGATCGGGCGCAAGCACACGTTTCTGATCACGATTGTGATCATGGGGGTGTCGACGGCGATTGTCGGGTTCTTGCCCGGTTACGCGACCATTGGCGTGGCGGCGCCGATCATTCTGATTACCCTGCGCTTGCTGCAAGGCCTGGCGCTGGGCGGCGAGTACGGCGGCGCGGCAACGTATGTGGCCGAGCATGCGCCGAAGGGCAAGCGCGGGTATTTCACGTCATGGATTCAGACCACCGCGACCCTGGGCCTGTTTATGTCGTTGCTGGTGATCCTCGCCTGCCGTACCGCGCTGGGCACCGAAGCATTCGAGGACTGGGGCTGGCGGATTCCGTTCCTGCTGTCGATCCTGCTGCTGGCGGTCTCGGTGTACATCCGGCTGCAACTGAACGAGTCGCCGGTGTTCAAGAAAATGAAGGAAGAAGGCAAGTCGTCGAAAGCCCCGCTGACCGAGTCCTTCGCCCGTTGGGACAACCTGAAAATCGTGATCATGGCCCTGCTTGGCGGTACCGCAGGGCAAGCGGTGGTCTGGTACACCGGGCAGTTCTACGCGCTGTTTTTCCTGCTGCAAACACTGAAGATCGATCCGCAGACCGCCAACCTGCTGATCGCCGGCTCACTGCTTATCGGTACGCCGTTCTTCGTGATTTTCGGCAGCCTGTCCGACCGCATCGGGCGCAAGGGCATCATCATGGCCGGGTGCATTCTGGCGGCGGTGACCTACTTCCCGATCTTCCAGGCGCTGACCCAGTACGGTAACCCCGACGTATTCGTCGCTCAGGAGAAGAACCCGGTCAAGGTGATCGCCAACCCCGACCAGTGCTCGTTCCAGTTCGATCCGGTGGGCAAGGCCAAATTCACCAGTTCCTGCGATCTGGCGAAAACCATCCTGGCCAAACGGGCGATCCCCTACGAAAACGTGGTGGCGGAACCCGGCACCGTGGCCCAGGTGCGTATCGGCGACAAGGTCATCGAAAGTTTCGAAGGCACCGCCATGCCGGCCGCCGACTTCAAGACCCGCAACGATGCCTTTACCGCCAGCCTCGGCACCGCGTTGAAAGAGGCCGGTTATCCGGAAAAGGCTGATCCGGCCAAGACCAATTACCCGATGGTGCTGCTCCTGCTGACCATCCTCGTCATCTACGTAACGATGGTCTACGGCCCGATTGCGGCATGGCTGGTGGAGCTGTTCCCGGCGCGCATCCGCTACACCTCGATGTCGCTGCCGTACCACATCGGCAACGGCTGGTTCGGCGGGTTCCTGCCGACCGTGGCGTTTGCGATGGTCGCGGCCACCGGGGATATCTACTACGGCTTGTGGTACCCGATCGTGATTGCGGTGATGACGGCGATTCTCGGGATCTTCTTCCTGCCGGAGACCAAGGATCGGGACATTCATCACACCTGAAATGACTTCGCTCGATGCTGTGCGTGGCGTTCACGCACAGCATCGAACGTTGTCACATCGGCGTCATTCTCCCTTGGTAACGTCCTCGCGCCCCTTCGCCCCGACCATCAAGGTGCCCCTGCCGGTGTACTCAAGTCCGACACGCCAGACCCTCATCCTGCGATCCGACAACATGGCCAGTGACGACTTTGGCGCGCTGTTCTCGCGAATGTTCGGCAACCGTTATGGCGACACACCGCCGCCGCCCAAAGACATCATCATTGGCGGCGTTTACGGGCGGTACGACGGCGTGAGTTTCCGGCGCATGCATTACCGGGGTGATTTCACCGTCGCGTTTCCCGAGCCATTCGACGAAATCACCTTCGTCATTCCCACCGCCGGCAAGATCGTTTTCAACCATGAAGCCGTGGGGCTGAGCGATGTGGGGCTGGCCATCGACAAGGCCGATCTGCGTTCGATGCGCTTTATCGACAATCATGCCCAGCATGGCATGTCGATCAGCCGTGCGGCGCTCACCGAACGCCTGTCGACCCTGCTGGGCAAGCCGATCGTGCACAAGCTGCATTTCGAGCCGAGGGTTGATCTGAACAGCCCGGCGTTTCAGGGCATTCGCGCCTTGATCGATCTGGCCACCGGTAGCGAATTCGATCTGCTGTTCAATGCCGGTTCGCTGATGCCGTCTCGGCTGCGGGAGATGCTGGTGGACGCGGTGCTGGAGGCCTGGCCGCACAATTTCAGCCAGGCCTTGCGCCGCCCGGAGGCATTGATTGCGCCGAGGCATGTGCGGCAGGCAATCGATTACATTCAGGCGCATCCCGAGATTCAGGTCAGTGGCACAGACCTGGCGCGGATGGCGAATGTCAGCCTGCGTGCGTTGCAGGAAGGCTTCCGGCGATTCGCCGGGACGTCGATTGTCGGCTATCAGCGACAGGTGCGGCTGGAGCGTGCTTACGACACGTTGCGCCAGGGCACCCCTGCGTCGGTGACCGAAGTGGCGCTGCGATTGGGCTTCAGCAATGTCGGCCGGTTCAGCCAGTATTTCCAGAGTGCCTACGGCGTGAGCCCGGCCGATGTGCGAAAAGGACTGCGATAGCGCAGTCCTTTTTTGTGCCGCTCAAATGCTTCAGAACTGATAGCTGGCCTTGAGTGCGCCACTGAAACCGTGGCTGTCACCTCCACCACTGGCACCGACTTCAGCCCCCAGGCTTAGCGCACCAAGGCTGGCCATGACGTTCACGCCGCCGTTGAACTGATCGCGGTTGTCGAACGCCGCGCGCTGCTCGATGTCCAGCCCCAGCAGATGGCCCTCGCTGTCGACCTGATGATCGCCGAGCACACGCTCATAACCGACCCGCACGCCCGGCACCAGTTGCCACGCGCCCATCACCACCGGGGCGAACGCAACGTCGAGGTTGGCCACCGCGCTGCGCCGGGTTTCTTGAATGTCATCAACGTCCAGAGCCAGTTCGCTGCCCTTTTCCTGGAAGCCCGACAGGTCCAGACGGCTGACCCGCACGCCGAGGCTCGGCTCCAGAATCACAGTGTTCAGCGGCACGCGATAACCCAGCGCCATCGTAGCGCCGCTGAGATGGCCGTGGGTGTCGCCCTTCGCCGAGCCGAGGCCACCACCGAGGTCGCGTTTGCTGTCGTAGTCGACGTAACCGGCGCTGATGTCTGCGTCGACAAACAGGCCACGTTCCAGGCTGGCGAAGCCATAACGAGCGCCCAGGTCGAAGAAGGTGAAATCGGTATCGGCCTCACCGCCCGCGCCGCCCACCGAGCCTTTGCTGTAACCGATCCCTGCGCGCGCACTGAGTTGTTCCGAGAAACGCTGGGTGACGCCAACCATCAGGCCCTGGCTGTGTTCGTTGCTGCTTTGCGCATGGTTTGAACCGTCAGTGCCCAGGTAACCGGCGAGCGCGGTGCTCCACAAACGGTGTTGGCCGACCTTGAGGTCGGTGCCGCTGGCGAACGGCGCGGCGGCCTGCTCGATCATTGCGTTCTGACGCAACAGGTAACTCGCCGCATCGGCGTGCACCTGACCGCCGACCGTGGACTCGACACCACCCAGAGTGCCGGCGTCGATGGCCGATTGCAGGTAGTAGTTGTAGGCGCTGTAAGTGCCCGACAGGCTGCTGTTCTGCAGTTGCTGCAACAGCTGCGCACCCGCGGCGGCGTTGCCGATCAGCCCGGCCTGACCGGGCAGGCTGTTGTACTCGACCATTTTGCCGCGTAGCACATAGATGGTTTCCTGGGACAGGCCCAACCCCTGCTTGAGGTAGTTGTCCATGCTGCCGTACTGCGCGGCCACCTGATCCAGACCCGCTTGCAGGTAACTGGCCTCGACGCCCAGCAGCGGCGCGTAGATCGCGGCCATGCTCGGCGGCAGCATCGCCAGGGTCTTGGCCACCCGTTCGGCGGTGTAGTCGTTGGTCGCCAGGTAGTTGCTCATGATCGTGGCGTTATCCACGCCGGCGATGCTCAACAGAACGGCAGCGGTCCAGCCCGTACGGTCCTTGCCGGCGGTGCAATGGAACAGCGCGGCGCCGTCGACACCGGCCAGTTCGTTGAACAGCACGTTGAACTGGCTACGCATCCCCGCATCGCTGACAAACGCGCGGTTGGTCTCCTGCATCATCGCAACGGCCTCGGCCGCACTTTTGAACGACACGGAGGTGATGTTCGCGCCGGAGGTGGTGCTGCCGATGATGTCGATATTCTGGTAGGTCGCACCGCTCGGCATCGTGTCCGGTGTGGCGGCGATTTCGCTCGGCGTACGCAGGTCGTACACCGCCCTGATTCCCAGACCGTTGAGGGTCGCCAGATCCGCCGTCGTCGGCGTCAGAGCATTGGAGCGATAAAACACGCCGGCGCGCATCGTGCCGTCATGGGCCGTGGAATAGGCGGTGGTGGTGCCGGCGATATCCCGGAAGTTGTCGATGCCCGCCAGACGCGGGGTTTCGAGGTCGGCCGCCTGGGCGGCAGCAATGGACAGACTCAGCACGGACAGCGAACACACAAGACGTTGAAACACGGGGCAGCCTCACTGAAAACACGTTGGGCTGCCCACTATCGGCATTGAAATGTGACGGAATATGACAAACCGAAGAAGCCCCGAAATCATGGCGCGATCTGTCCATCGGCGGCGTTTTTTGTCCGTTGAACGTTCACTAACCGTTTAAATACTCAAGGTGCTTTGACGTTTTTTTTGCAAGCGGCAACGTAAAATGCCCCTCTCCGGCCATCGTGGAAACCGTCAATGAACGACGCAGATGAAGAAATCCTGAACCAGGCAGCGCACTGGTGCCTGCGCCTGCAGGAGGACGATTGCACGCCCGACGAACGCCAGGCATTCCAGCAGTGGATTCAGCTCAGCCCGCGCCATGCCTTCGAATACGCCAAGATGCTGGAAATCTGGGACATCAGCGAGCAACTGCCCAACCACTCCACAACCCGCAAAAAACTCCTGACCGATCCACAACAGCCCGCGCAAAAGGAGCCATCCTCACGGTGAGCATTCGGGGTTAGAATCCGTCCGGTTCGGCTTACCGTTTAAGGATGACTGCGCCATGGCCTCCCCCGACATTTCCCTGCAAGACACCGCCGCCCCCGAGGGCGTTTGTTTCGGCTGCGGCAGCCGCAATCCGCACGGGCTGCACATCAAGAGCTTCTGGCACGAAGACGGCGTACACGTCATGGCCGAGCATGTGCCCGAAGCCAAGTACAGCGGCTGGCCGGAGCTGGTCTACGGCGGCCTGATCGCCATGCTGGTGGACTGCCATTCCAACTGGACCGTAATGGCCTACCACTACCGGGCGGAAAACCGCGAACCCGAAAGCCTGCCGCGCATCAACTGCGTCACCGGCAACCTCGGCATCAAGTTCATCAAACCCACGCCAATGGGCGTACCGCTGACGCTGAAAGCCAAGGTCGAAGGAGACGTCGGGCGCAAGACCCGGGTGATCTGCGAGGTCTACGCCGGGGATGTGCTGACGGCGGTGGGTGATTCGGTGTTCGTGCGGGTGGATACCGAGCAGTTAGCGGCGGCCGCCCATGGTCGCTGAGACCTGTCACTCAAGGAAAACAACATGCCTGATCGCAAAATCATCATCCCCGATTCCATGAAACCCATCGTCGAACGCGCCGGTTACGCCCCGGCGGTGCTGGTTGGCGACACGCTTTATTGCGCAGGCCAGGTGGGCCGCACCGCCGACCTGCAGGTCATCGAAGACCCCGAACAGCAATTCATCCGTGCCTGGGAAAACCTCGAAGAGGTGCTGCTGGCCGGCGGCTGCACGTTGAACGATGTGGTGGAGATGACCACTTATCACGTCGAGATGAGCCGGCACATGCCGGTGTTTCGCGAAGTGAAAAACCGTGTGTTCCCCAAAGGCTTCTGCGCCTGGACCTGCATCGGTGTCAGCGAACTGGCCCATCCGGGGCTGCTGGTGGAAATCAAGTGTGTGGCGGTGCGCAGGCGCTGAGCCTCACGCTGTCGGCCATCCGCCAGCAGATCCGCAGCCTTGAGGCGTACCTGGAACAGCCGCAGTTTTTCCGCAGCGTCAGCCTGACCAACGCCGGCCATGATCTGCTTTCTATCCGGCGTGTCATCAGAGCGTGTTAGCGCAGCCCGCAGCGCAGTCAACTCAACTGACAGCGCCCGCCCCGCAGATTCAGACCGCCGTGAAATGACCTGCGCCGAGCCGGCCTTCCAGCCGACCGAACAGGACGTAATGCTGATAACCGCTGGTAAAGGCTCCCGTGGAAATCGCATTCTTGACGTCCTGATTCATATGCAGGTATTGCGCTTCGTCGAAGTGCTCGGCGCTGACTTCGCCATTGCGCCCAAGCTTGTCGCTCTCGACTGGCATACCCATGATCGTGCGTCGCTGAAAATCGATGATCCGGTTGACGGCGTGACTTTCGAGCGGTCCCCGGTTGGAGTGCGCCGAGTAGATGTGCAATCCGTTGTTCGCGCAGCGATTGCACATGTCGATGCAGTTCGGCTGAGTGGACTTGCGTTCGGTCAGTTGGGCCAGCGGCATGTCCAGGTATTTGCCGACCTGATATTCGGTCTGATTGAAGATGGAACAACACAAGATGGTGTTGCCATTGCAGTCGAGCACCAACCAGTCGTCCTTGAGCGTACAGGCCTGCTGTGGGTACTGGCGGACCAGATTGACCAGGTCGTCGTAGGGCGGCAGCGCGAGTCGCTGCAGGGTCTCGCGGTCGGTATCGGTCACCGACGGGTCGCGCTCGATCAGCGCCAGCGTCTTCTCCAGCGGCATCATCACTGAATAGCCGGTCGAGAACTCAAAGCCCAGGCTCTGGCTGAATTCGCGCATCAGCCCTTCTTCTTCCATGTTGTCCAGGTAGCGGTGGTAATAGACCTCGATCCGCGTGTTCAAGCCGTGTTGCTGCTTGAGCTCATGCAGCTTGATCATGTTGGCCTTGACGACCTCAATGTCGCCGCCCACGTGTCCCTGTTCGTATGTCTGCTGATAAAACCCGGACAGCGAGATGCGGAAGAACCATGGATTGGCGAGCATCGCCGTCTCCATGTTTTTCGCCAGATTCAGATTGGAACTGATACCGCTGCGCAAACCGGCCGCGTTGATGATTTCGACAAATTCGCCGATGCGCGGGTGGATCAATGGCTCGGTCCAGTTATACAGAAAGATCGACTCGACCCCTTCGCTTCGGGCCTTCTCGACAATCTTCCTGAACATGTCAACTTGCATGGCTTTCTTGAAGTTGACGTTTTCCGAGTTACCCATCGGACACGAAGGGCAGCTCAAATTGCACGCGCCGACAATATCGATGTACATATTCATTGCGAGTGACGCTCCTGGAGTGAATAGCGGTGCATCCCGACTGTCGACTTTTGTGATTGCCGTTATTCGCTATTTTTTTGACAGTCCCGGAGCGCGGCGAGCAAGTTCCGGGCCATTGGCGTGCGTGGCCATCAATTCGACGATCCAATCGATAAATACCCGCAGCTTTTGGCTGATATGCCGGTTCGGCGGGTACGCAACGTACAGCGGCATCGGGTCAAGCGCCCAGCCCTCGAACAGGGGTAACAACTCCCCCCGAGCCTCGTGCACCGCCGACATGTAACGCGGTAGCCAAAGCACACCCAACCCGGCAAGGCCCGCCGCCAGGTAGGCGTTGCCATCATCGACCGCCAGGACATGCTGGCCCTTGATCAGCAGGTTCTCAGAGACATTGCGCAAGGCGTAAGGCACCGGCCTGCCGGTGCGCGCCCAAAGAAAACCGACCACTCGGTGATGGCTGTCTTCCAGCTCTCGGGGATGCGTCGGGGTGCCGGCTCGGGCCAGGTAACTCGGCGCGGCATACACGCCCAGTTGCAGATCGGCGACCCGCCGGGCCATCAGCGACTGATCCCGCAACTCGCCGCCGCGGATCACGCAGTCGACGTTTTCATCGATGATGTCGACGATCCGGTCGCTGACGCCCATGTCGATCTGGATCTGCGGGTAACGCGCGTAAAACTCGGGCAGCGCCGGCACCAGAATCAGATTGGCCAGAGGGCTCGGCACATCCACCCGCAAGCGCCCCTTGGGCTGCGCCGCCGCCCCCGGAAGGCTGGTCTCGGCATCGTCCATGTCAGCCAGCAGCTTGATCACCCGCTCGTAATAGGCCGCGCCGTCCGCCGTGGCGTTGACCTTGCGTGTGGTGCGGTTGAGCAACTTGACCCGCAGGCGCGCCTCCAGTTGCTGAATCAGTTGGGTCACGGTGGTCTTGCTCATGTGCAAAGTCTCGGCGGCCTTGGTGAAACTGCCCGCCTCCACCACCCGGGCGAAAGCCTGCATCGCGTCGAAACGGTCCATAACCCCACCTCTGATAACGGCTTGATTGTTTGGAATTTACAAACAGTGATCGCCAAGGTTGCGCGTTTATCGCGCGGATGCAAGGCCCTACAGTCTCTCCCTCACAGGTTTTCATCCCATTTGAAGGAGACTCCCCATGACGAATGTTCAGCCAAAACGCGACGTGGTTTTCCCGCCCGGACGCCACGCCCTTTACGAGCGCAATCGTTATTCTCCGGCGGTCCGTTCCAACGGTTTTCTGTTTGTCTCAGGCCAGGTCGGCAGCCTTGAGGACGGTTCACCGGAGCCGGATCTGAAACAACAGGTGCGACTGGCCTTCACCAACCTCAATGCCATTCTCGGCGCGGCCGGCGGCAGCTTCGATGACGTGGTGGACGTGACGGTGTTCATGGTCGACCCGCAATCGACCTTCGAAACCATCTGGGAAGTGGTGCCCGAGTTCTGGGGCGAGGCGCCGCATCCGACGATCACGGCGGTCGGCGTGACCTGGCTGTATGGGTTTCAGTTCGAGATCAAGGTGATTGCCAAACTGCCGGAATGACCTGATATCGCGTGGATTTGCAGTACGGGCCGACGGTCTTCAGACTGTCGGCCCGCATTTCTTTTGCGATCCATCGCCCTGTCTGACACCTTGCTGGAGCCCAGTCTGCCCGGCATCGCCCTGCGCCGCCGGCACTGGAATTCGTCACTGGCCGCAACGACTCGAACCTCGTGCCCATCCGCGAAAGCCTGTGCCGCTGGACGCGGATCGCGCTGTCGGACGGCACCGCCGTACGGCTGGTGGAAACCCTGTAGACCGGAACACCCGAGAACGCATGAACACAAACATCACAATCCGCAACGAACGCCCCGAAGACATCGACGCCATCGCCCGAATCACCGAGGCCGCGTTCCAGCACGAAGAACACTCCAGCCACACCGAACAATTCATCGTCAACGCCCTGCGCAGCGCCGGCCAGCTCAGTGTGTCGCTGGTGGCGGTGGAAAACGACACGGTGGTCGGCCATGTCGCCATTTCCCCCGTGACGATTTCCTCCGGTGCTCAAGGCTGGTACGGCCTCGGCCCGATCTCCGTACGCCCGACCCGCCAACAGCAAGGCATCGGCTCGGCGCTGATGAAAGCCTCGCTGGCGCAATTGCAGCGCATTGGCGGCGTTGGCTGCGTGGTGCTTGGCGATCCGGGCTACTACGGGCGTTTTGGCTTCAAGGCCCATGCCGGTCTGGAGTTGCCGGGGATTCCGGCGGAATACTGTCAGGCGTTGGCGTTCGAAGGTGAGTTGCCGGTCGGTGTCGTCAGCTACCACGAGGCTTTTGACGCCACCGAGTAAGGCCCGGACCGCTTAACGCACCAACCACCGCGCCATCAACCGCGAACTCTGCGGCATCAGCCAATACACCATGTTGAACGAAATCAACCCGGCCACCAGCATCTTGAACAACCACCCCGGCAATCGCAGGTCCGCCAGTTCCAGCAGCGCCGCCAGTGCCCAGGGCGTGGACACCGACAGCGGCCACACCACCAGCCATGACACCAGCCATTGCTTCCAGCGTGCGCCGGCCTCGGTGGTCATGGTTGTTGACGCCGCAGCACGGCGCGATGGTAGATGCGGTCGCGGGTCAGGGGCATCGGGTCGCGGCTCAGGGCGATGCCGTCGAGCAACCGACCGGGGCTGAAGTCGAGGCGTTGCTGGGCGGTTTGCTGATCATCGGCGGGCACCACAGAGTCGAGGGTGAAGATGCCCAGTTCGACTTCGCGGCGGTTTCTTGGCCACGGGATCGAGCCGTCTTCAATCACGTCGCCCGGCGCTGCCAGTTGCGCGATCAAACGCATCTGCGCGGGGCCCTTCGCCAGTCGTGCCGTCAGTTCGTCCTGCAAGTAGTCGGCTGGCATACGGGCGGCTTGCTGGTCGCTGAGCAGCGATTGGCCGGTCAACGGTTCGATGCGATAGCGAACGATCTGCTCCCGGTTTTCCCGGTTACTGAAAACCAGCGCGTTCACGCCGAAGTATTCGATGCTGGTGTAGCTCGACGGCGCCGGTTTCGGCGTTTCCAGAAAGTGCCTGGCCCTCGGATGCTCTGCCAGAAACGCCTGCAACGGCTGCGGATCCCGCGGCGTCGCGACCGTTGCAGCAATGCCTTTCAGGAAGCCGAGAAATTCCAGGGGCGTGGCCACCGGAAAACCGTCGAACGAATGGCCGACAATGTCGGTGAACTCGCCGTTCGGCAGTTTGAAGCGCACCGCAAAGCCGCGCGGGCTGGCCAGCGGATCGCCGTCCACCGTGGCCGGCACGCCGCTGAAGTTGGAGAACCGCAGCACCACCGGTACCGGTTTCCCCTGCAAATGTGCTGCTCGGCTGAGGGTCGCCGCCGCGGGTGAAGCGGTGAAGGTCCCGTTCACCAACAGACCTTTGGCATGGGTCGCGCGAAAGCCTGGATGCTTGCCGAACGTGGCATACAGCGCATCCAGCAGCGCGTCGTAGAGTTTGTCCTGTGACACCGGATCAGTCCTTGTGAAAGTCAGAGGTTGTTCGCCCGCG
This sequence comes from Pseudomonas sputi, assembly GCF_021603585.1. Classification (GTDB taxonomy): domain Bacteria; phylum Pseudomonadota; class Gammaproteobacteria; order Pseudomonadales; family Pseudomonadaceae; genus Aquipseudomonas; species Aquipseudomonas sputi. The sequence goes on from NZ_BQHI01000018.1 coordinate 11,230, forward strand.
GCATAAGCCGGGGACGCGTTAAGCGCCCCCGCCAGCAGCGCGACGATCCACGGTCGGGATAATCGCATCGGGGTCACTCCTGACGCCGACCGGGGTTGAGCGCGATGTGTTTGTACTCGACAAAATCATCCATCGCCCCCACACCGTTCAGACGCCCCTGCCCCGATTGTTTGAAGCCGCCCTCCTCGAACTCGTCGTAGACCACCGCCCAGTCGTTGACCCACACCGTGCCGGCCTCCAGATCGCGGGCGACCCGCAGCGAGCGGTCGATGTCGCGGGTCCAGACGCTGGCGGCCAGGCCGAACTCGCTGTTGTTGGCCAGTTCGATGGCTTCGGCTTCGCTGTCGAATACCTGCAGGGTCAACACCGGTCCGAAGGTTTCGCGCTGGACGATGGCCATCTCCGGATCGCTGACCCGCAGCAGTGTCGGCCGATAGAACGCGCCCTTGGCCAGCGGCCCGTCAGTCACAGGCCCACCGCGCACGATGACTTGCGCACCGGCAGCAATCGCCTCTTCCACCACCTGATTGACCCGTTGCACGTTGGGCTTGTCGATCAGCGGCCCCATGTCACTGGCCGGATCCGCCGCCGGCCCGACCCGAACGGCTTCGAGCCGAGCAGCAAGGCGTTCGGTCAACACGTGAGCGATGTCCCGCTGCACCAGCAGTCGCGAACCGGTCATGCAGAACTGCCCCGAAAACACTGTGAGCGCCTTGACCAGCGTCGGCACCACGGCGTCGAGGTCGGCATCGTTGAACACCAGCATCGGCGTTTTGCCGCCCAGTTCCAGGCCGAAGCGCTTGAGGTGTGGCGCCCCCGCCGCCGAAATCGCCCGACCGGTGCCGGTGCTGCCGGTGAAGCTGATGACCGGCACCTGCGGTGACTCCACCAGATGGATCGAACCGGCCGCGCCCTGCTCGCTGAACAGGTTGATCACGCCACGCGGCAGCGACGGCGCTTCACTCATGATCCGCGCCACCAGCGCGTTGGTCTGCGCGGTCTGCCCCGGCATTTTGATGACCGTGGTGCAACCGGCGGCCAGGGCCGGCGCCAGCGAGCGGATCATCAGCACCACCGGCGAATTCCACGGCACGATAATGCCCGCTACACCGACGGCCTGACGGATCACCAGAGATATCTTGCCGGGCCGGGGTTGCGCGGCGCGGCCATATTCGGTGCGGGCCAGCGCGGCGTAATAGCGCAATTTGGACGGCACCATGCCGACTTCGAAGGCGGCCTCGGGACGGATTTTGCCGTTCTCCAGCGCCAGGGTGTCGATCAGCTCGGCGGCGTTGAGTTCGAAGACGTCCGCCAGTTCCAGCAAGACCTGCGCACGCAGCTGACTGTCGTCTTTCCATGGGGTGTGCGTGAAGGCCCGTTGCGCGGCGTCGATGCCTTGCTGCGCTTCAGCCAACCCGCCTTCGGCGTAGCGACCGATCAGCTCATAAGTCGCTGGGTCGATGGAATCTTTGTAGTCACCGGAATCCAGCCACAGGCCGTCGATCCAGTTCAAAACCTTGGTGTTGTTCATGGCGAAAACTTCCTTGGATTCAGGCATAGAGACCGGCGATTTTTTCGGCGGTGGCGATCACGGTGAGGTTGGTGGCAACCGACGGCACGTCCGGGAAGATCGAGGCGTCGACCACTCGCAGGCCCTGCACGCCGATCACTCGGGCTTCGAGATCGACCACCGCATGCGCATCTCCCGGCCGGCCCATCGGCGCGGTCGAGGTCGGGTGGTGATAGGTGTCGAGCGTGGCCTTGACGCTGGCCAGCAAGGCGTCGTCGGAATCGTTGCCCTGCCCCGGATTCAACTCCGAATGAATCAAACCCTTGAGCGGCGCCGTCGCCCCGATCCGCCGCGCCAGACGAATACCGTCCAGCAGACGCTGGCGATCCATCGGCTCGGCGAGGAAATTCAGATCAATGTTCGGCGCCACTGACGGATCGCGACTGGCCAGCGTGACCTTGCCCCGTGACAGCGGCCGGGTCAGCGCCACCGCGAGCACGAAACCGACCTGGGTCGGGCTCTGGTCGTGGGGGAACAGGTGGGTCGCGGTGATGTGAATATCCAGATCGCCGTGTTCGGCGCTGCGGCTGTGAGTCCAGAGTTTGGCGCCAATGGCCGGTGACTGGCGGCCGATCAGGTCGGGTTTAGCGGCGTAGGCGTTGTAGTAGAACGGGTGATCCGCCAGGTGTTGCCCGACCGGCAATTCGGCGACCGGTTCAATGTCCAGCGCGCGCAGATCGTCGCCAGGGCCGATGCCGGAGCGCAGCAGGATCGCCGCGCAGCCATAACTTCCCGCCGAAAGAATCACTTCGTTGGCGCGCAATTGCTCGCCATTGGCCAGTTGCACGCCCACCGCACGTTTGCCGTCGAACAGCACCTTGTCCACCACACTGTCGGCGCGAATCTGCAAATTGTCGCGGGCGCGCACCTCGTCCGTGAGGTAAGCCATGCCGGTGTTGACCCGCACGCCGTCGACGATGTTCATCGGGTACGGGCCGACGCCGTTGGCATTCGCGCCGTCGAAGTCGTCGATCATCCGGTAACCGTTGGCGACCGTGGCATAGATGAAGGCTTTCTGCATTGGCGTGACGTCGGCGCTGCCGAGCTGACGCACCGGCAGCGGCCCGTCGTGGCCATGCAGTGCGCTGGCGCCGCCGCTGTGGTTTTCCAGTTTCTTGAACGAGGGCAGCAAGTCCTCAAAGCTCCAGCCCGGCAGATCCCAGCGCTGGAAGTCCGTTGCTCGGGCGCGAATCGCCACCGCGCCGTTGATGGCCGAACTGCCGCCCAGCACTTTGCCGCGCAGCGCGCCGATCGGGTGTTCGACGTAGCCTGGCCGGGAGGTGTAACCCCACTCGAACTGGCGATTGCCATTGGCACCGACCACGTCGCTGCTGGCGACGATTTCGGGGTACTTGCCCGGGGCAAAACTCTGGCCCGCCTCCAGCAACAGCACCTGGCGCCGGGTATTTTCACTCAAGCGACGGGCCAGCACTGCGCCGGCGGAACCGCCGCCCACCACGATCACATCGACCGGGGCACGCCGGGCAGAATTTACAAGGGTATCGTTCATCGGTTTCTTCCCTGTCAGGCGTCAAAGCGCGCCTGTTGAGGAAGAGCTTATTGAAGGGTTCGAGGGCTCATAAGCCGGGACAAACCGAATCGCGGTTTCGCTTTTCCCGAACGGCTCAACCTGTCGAATGGGCCGCGAGCAATTGCTCCCACACCGGCGGACTGCCGATCTGTTCGCAGAGAAAATCGGTCAACGCCTGCAACTTCGGTGAGGCCCGCTGGGAGCGCCGATACACCGCTGAAATATTCCCGCCCCGAGGCGCGTAAGGCGCCAGCACCTCTTGCAGTTCGCCGTCCACGATAGCTTGCGCCGCCAGAAACGTCGGCAGGATCGCCAACCCCATGCCGGCCTTTGCCGCTTCCATCAGTTGATGGCCGTTATTGGTGCGCATCCGGCAACGCACGCGAAACGATTCCAGCGCATTGTTCACCGGCAACGTCCACATGCCGTGGGGTTCGCGGTTCACGTAGAGCATGGCGAAATGCTCGGACAGTTCCTGCGGCGTTTGCGGCGTGCCATGGGCGGCCAGGTAATCGGGACTGGCGCAGATGATGTGGCGATTGGAGGTGATGGTTTTCGCCACCAGCGAGGAGTCCGGCAACTCGCCGATGCGGATCGCCGCGTCGTAACGTTCTTCGTGCAGGTTGACGTGGCGGTCGTCGAATTCGATGTCCAGCCGCAACTCGGGATAGCGCACCGCGAACGACGACAGGATCGGCGTCAGGTAACGAATGCTGAACGCCATCGGCGCCGCCAGTCGCAGACTGCCGCGCAGGCTCGATTGAAAGGCCAGCACCGCGTCCTCGGCCTCTTCTACCTCCGACAGAATCCGCACGCAATAACGATAAAACACTTCCCCGGCCTCGGTCAGCCGGGCCTGCCGTCCACGTTCGAGGACGATGCTGCCGAGGCGTTTTTCCAGTTGTGCAATCCGCTGGCTGACCATGGATTTGGCGGTGCCCAATTGCCGGGCTGCCTCGGTGATACTGCCGGTGTCGACCACCATGACGAACGATTGCATCTCGCAAAGCTTGTTCAAGTTCTACATCCAGTGTGTGCAAGGTCAGACGGCGCAATCTACGGCTCGTCCGGCATCGCCCACCAGAGCCGAAAACGGGCCGCTGCTTCCCACACAATGGACAATCGGGCTTGTATAGTTGGCGTCCCTTTTCCAGCGAGTCTCGCCCCGTGCTAGACCTCAATGACTTGCAGTATTTCGTGATGGTGGTGGACCACGGTGGCTTTGCGCCGACGGCGCGGGCGCTGGGGATTCCCAAGTCCAACCTGAGCCGGCGCATTGCCTTGCTTGAGGAGCGTCTGGGCGTGCGCCTGATCATCCGCAACACCCGGCACTTCTCGGTGACGGAGCTGGGCCAGACCTACTACGACCATTGCCGCGCAATGCTGAAACAGGCCGAGGTTGCCGAAGCCGCGATTGCCATGACCCGCGCCGAACCGGGCGGCGTGTTGCGCGTGACCTGCCCGACGACGCTGCTGGAAGAATGCGTCGGCGGGATCATCACGCGTTTCATGGCGATGCACCCGCGCGTCGAAGTGCATCTGGAGGCCAGCGACCGGCAGGTCGACGTGGTGGCCGAAGGCGTCGATCTGGCGTTGCGGGTGCGACCGCCACCCTTGCAGGATTCCGAGCTGGTCAGCCGGGTGCTGTCGCAGCGGCCGCAATGCCTGGTCGCCAGCCCTGCGCTCTTGAATCGACTGGGCGAACCCCGTGAGCCGCGAGACCTGTCGCGCTTCCCCAGCGCTCACCACGGCAGCCCGCAGCAGGTTTACAGCTGGACGCTGTTTCATCAGGACGGTTCTGAGTTCACCCTGCAGCATCGCCCGCAGTTGATCACCAAAGGCTTGCCGATGCTGCGCTGCGCGGCCATCGACAGCGTGGGCGTTGCGCAAATGCCGATGTCGCTGGTGCATGACTTCATCGAGCGCGGCCAATTGGCGGTGGTGCTGCCCGACTGGGCGCCGCGCACGGAGATGATCTACGCGGTGTTTGCCAGCCGTCAGGGCATGCTGCCGTCGCTGCGGATGCTGATCGATTTCATGGCCGAGCAGTTCGAATTGCTGGACGATCCTTTGCGCGGAATGCGTGCAAAGGCCTGAGAGCATTGCTCACGCTTCGTGTTCAACCGCTTCACCAAAGCGCTATGGATGCCATTTCTGCGATCAATATTCTGTCCTCATGTTGTTTTTGCCCCGGACAGAAAAGAGCGCAAGCCATGCCCAGCCCGAGAACGCTGTACCAGAAGCACATCGACAGTCACACCGTCTGCACCCCGAGCCAGCAGCTTGCTCGCCAGCGTGGTTTCCAGCACAGAGATGCGTTTACTGACGTAGGCCGGCGAATAGCCCATCTCATCGGCGGCGCTGGCAAAGCTGTTCTTGCGGATGACGGTAAGAAAAACCTTGAGGTCTTCGGGCAAGGGAAACTGGTCACGATTGGTGTTCATTGATCGGCTTTTTTCCAGACCGAGTGTCGCAATCCGTGAAAAATAGCCGCGGTAATGACCGTTCGGCGCTTTTTCTGGCAGCCCTGCACAAACGGGTCTAGGGTTGCGTGGCTGGCATAATGCTGGCCACTTGGCAAACGTCGCTCGACGGGCGCCATCAGCGGCACTGGAAGAAAAATCAGGGATGGTTTTTGTGCTTGCGCGGGTATTGCACTCTTGAAGAGTGAACGACCTATCCCTGTGTTTCGTTGCTTTCTATCAAGGACAGAAAGATGACCAACGTACAGGCGAAATTCCTCCGTTTGCCCCTTCGGCAACTTCTCTCATTAATGCCCGAGGCCAGACCCGACGGTTTTGGCTGACGACGCTTGCGCGTGAGCCGGCGCTGCGGCGTCGCCCCTGCGCGAACCCGATTTACGGATTGATCAGATCCCGACGGATCAGGCAGTCACGTCGCCGAGAATCCCGGCTGCCGGTGATTCTGGCGGATGTCGTTCGCCTGCCTGTCAGGAAAGGCGCCCCTTCTGCGCAAGGGGTCGAGCGGTAAATACCCACGAGGAAGGCCTCGACATGACCGGTTCAAACCACAACATCCCGCCCTACGGCGTCGCCATCCAGAGCGCGATCACCGACGGCGACCTGCAGCAGATGAAGACTTTGTTGAAGCAGCGCGATTCAACGAAGCCGGAAGCGAAGGCGCTACAAACCGCGTACGAAAAACTGGCCAAAGAAGTTTCTCGACTGGAAAAACCCTAAGGCCAATTCCCACATTGCAATGGAGGCAATCAACATGTCAGCTACTCAGCAAAATGTCGGCTTGTTCCCGGTGAGCTACCGGATCGGTACCGGCCAGCCAGGGGCGCAGAGTCTTGCGCTGAACCTGCTGGTGTCCACGCCGCAGCAGCAGGTCACCGGCAACGCCGCCGTGACTCAGGCGACCAATCCGCCGCTCGACATTGACTCGGACGTCTGGGGCGAATACACCTACATGACGGTGATGAAGCCCGGTGTCAGCAAGATCCTGATCACCGCCCAGGGCAACCATGGCGGCCCCGGCTCCAACTCGATCATCAACTTCAAGATCCATCTGGTGGTCGGCACCGACTGGCGCGAAGGCGTGGCCAACTATGAATACTTCGACGGCCAGCGCTGGCACGAACTGAACAACGTACCGGCGCATCTGGTGGAGGTGCCTTCGAACGTCCTCCAGCCGTTCAATCCCGGCCCGGTGATCGAGCCGCACAAACCGGTTCTGCCGCTGTATGCCGCGCCGATTCAGGGCGCCATCGCCAGCGGTGACCTGGCCCAGATGAAAAGCCTGTCCGCGCAGGCCAGGCAGCAGCTGGAGCAATTGCCGCAATTGCGCATAGCGGTGGACTCCGCCAAGACAGAAATCAGCCGCTTGCAAAGTCGCTGATCGGCTATCGGACCCATTACTTTCACAAGGAGCAGCATCATGTCGATCGGACTTTTTCACACCCGCCTCATCGCCAGCAATTCACTGCTGGGCGCACCGGTCCTGACCCTCGATATCGTGGTCGATACCGTCCGCAAAAAAGTCAGCGGCACCGCCAGCGTGTTTCAAAGCACCTGGCCACCGGTGAATTTCCATGCCCGGGTCTGGGGCGACTATTCCGAGGCCAAGCTCACGCCATCCACCGAGACCTACCTCATTCTCACCCTCGACGGCAGCCCGAGCGGCCCGCTGAGTCAGATCGCCCAGACCTTCCACCTCAAGGGCATTCTGAACGACTGGACCAGCGGTTTTGTCGATTACCGCTACAACGAAAGCGGCCAGTGGCAGGACGTGCGGCACGTCGCCGTGCATCAGGCACCGAGCGTCGAGCCACTGCCGCCCGAGCATCACGTCCAGCCGCTGTATGCCGTGGCTGTGCAAACGGCAAAGGAAAGCGGCGATCTGGCGCAGTTGAAAGTCGCCGTGCAGCAAGGCGAGCAACAACTGGCCCACGAGGGCGCACTGCGCAGTGCCCTTGAGCAACTGAATGCGGAAATCGCGCGACTGGAAGCGCGCTAAGGCGTACGGCCCGGGCGCGGTCATGGGTGACCGCGCCCGGTCTTCCAGCCCATCGAGGTCAGTCCAATCGTGCCGCGCACAGGCCCGTGCGCAAGGATCTCCCATGACAGACAACCGCCCTGCCCGCTACCTCAGCGACACCGACCTCAAACGCTACGTGCCGGTGCACGTGGTCTGGGAAATCACCCTCGCCTGCGACCTCAAGTGCCTGCATTGCGGCTCCCGCGCGGGGCATCGGCGTCCCGATGAACTCAACACCCGCGAATGCCTTGATGTCATCGACTCCCTGGCTGCGCTCGGTACGCGGGAAATCACCCTGATCGGCGGCGAAGCCTACCTGCGCAAGGACTGGACGCAATTGATCCGCGCGATCCACGACCACGGCATGTACTGCGCGATCCAGACCGGCGGGCGCAATCTGACCCCGGCGAAGATGCAGGCGGCGGTCGATGCGGGGCTCAACGGGGTCGGGATTTCCCTGGACGGACTCGCCCCGCTGCACGACAAGGTGCGCAATGTGCCAGGCTCGTTCGACAAGGCTGTCGACACCCTGCGCCGGGCCAAAGCCTCGGGGCTGGCGGTGAGCGTCAACACCCAGATCGGCGCGGCCACATTACCGGACTTGCCGGAATTGATGGACACCATCATCGAACTCGGCGCCACCCATTGGCAGATCCAGATCACGGTAGCCATGGGCAATGCCGTCGACCATCCGGAACTGTTGCTCCAGCCGTACAAGCTGTTGGAAGTGATGCCGCTGCTCGCCCGGTTGTACCGCGAAGGTTTGGATCGCGGCCTGCTGATGAACGTCGGCAATAACATCGGTTACTACGGCCCTTACGAACATCTTTGGCGCGGTTTCGGTGACGAGCGGGTGCACTGGAGCGGCTGCGCGGCCGGCCAGACCGTGCTCGCATTAGAAGCGGACGGCACGGTGAAAGGCTGCCCGTCACTGGCCACCGTCGGTTTTTCCGGTGGCAACGTGCGCAACATGAGCCTGCACGACATCTGGCATTACAGCGAAGGCATGCACTTCGGTCGCCTGCGCTCGGTCGATGATCTGTGGGGCTACTGCCGAAGCTGTTATTACAACGACGTCTGTCGGGGTGGCTGCACCTGGACGTCGCACTCGCTGCTGGGCAAACCCGGCAACAATCCCTACTGCCATTACCGCACCCTGGAATTGCAAAAGCAGGGTTTGCGCGAGCGCATCGTCAAAGTCGAAGACGCCGCCCAGCGCTCGTTTGCCGTCGGACGCTTTGACCTGATCACCGAACGCATCGACACCGGCGAAAAAGTCAGCAGCGTCAGCGATAGCGGACAGGTGATCAAACTGGCCTGGATCAATCAGGGCCAGTCCTCCCCCGAGGAAGGACGCCTGCCGACGCAATTGGCCCTGTGCCGCAGCTGCCTGCAATACATCCACCCGCATGAATCGATCTGTCCGCACTGCCACGCCGATGTCGCCGCCGCCGAGGCCCGACACTTGACCGACCGGGCCCGGCAGCAGGCGATCATGAAGACGCTGAGCGGTTTGCTCGCGGGAGTGCCGAGTTCGTTGAGCTAAGACGGTGGCAGCGGCCGTTCGCCCGCTCGCCGCGAAAAATCTCGAACTCGCTCGGTGGCGCTGCATCCAACGTTTAAGCCAACGGAGGTCAACGCCATGAACAACGACAACAAAGCCCAACCCACGGATACATCCGGCAAACCGGTCGATGTGGTGATACGCGATCTTGAGGACCGGGACCACGACACTCGCGGCGTGGATGAGGTCATCACGCCCTCGTCCACTCGCACCAAGGAACAGGACGCCGAGACGTTACAACGCAAGGTTGACGAAATCGAACGCAAGGTTGCAGACGGCAACTGATCGGTTAGCCCGAGCAGGTCTTTCGGGCTTCATCGGTGGCCCTGATTGTCAGGGCCATCGCTGGAAAAGCCCGGAAAACCTGACCGGCGATGCCATCCGGGAAATAAGTAGCTGTTTTCCATGAAATTTATTGTCTTGAGGGGTTCCCAGATCGGAAGAACGCTGGTAAATTGCCGCCCACTGTTGCAGAGGTCCTCCCGGGACTGAAACCAATAGCTACAGGGGCGTCGCCAAGCGGTAAGGCAGCAGGTTTTGATCCTGCCATGCGTTGGTTCGAATCCAGCCGCCCCTGCCATTTTTCCTCGTTTCACCCTCCTCCGTTTCATCTCTGCCTCAACGGCACATCATTTCTTTGTATTCAACGTAATCGCCGAACGCACCAGTGCTTTCAAAGCCTTGGCATCGATCGTGTCGTCTTCGTGAACATCAATCGCCCGCCGGGTATTGCCTTCCAGACTGGCATTGAACAGTCCTGACGGATCCTCCAGCGCCGCGCCTTTGGCGAAGGTCATTTTCACCACAGCCTTGTAGGTTTCCCCGGTGCAGATGATTCCGTTATGCGACCAGACCGGAACACCGCGCCACTTCCACTCCTCGACGACCTCCGGATCCGCCTCATGAATGATCGTGCGAATCTCGGCCAGTTTCTGGCCGCGCCAGTCGTTCAGTTCCTTGATTCTCGCGTCGATCAGCACAGACGGATTCTCAATCGCCACGCCGCCGCTATCCTTCTTCATTTCCTTTTCCTCCCGAAAAACCTTGTCCGCCATCCAGCCTGGCGCCGACTGCGCCAAACGCCGGGCAAAAAAAGCCCCGCAAGGTGCGGGGCAAAGGAATTGGTTGGTTGCGGCCAACCAAAGGAGCATCGTCAAAAGCGTTAACCGTCAGGCGTTACAGGCACTCCTGGGCAGCCCGTTCAAAACTCGACGGCAGGAAACTCGACGCCAGCAAGTGGCGCTCATACAAAAACACCTTGCCGCCGTCCGGTGCCTTGTAGGCTTCAAGGACGTTGTCCGCCGCCACCTTGCTCGGCACCACGATCCGATAGCTGCGCTGGGTCTGCGACACGGTCGGGTTCAGCGCACTGCCCTGCAGTTTCGGCACCACGCATTCGGCGTACTGGGCGGGCGTCTTGTGCGTCTGCAGGGTCAGCGTCGGGTCGTTCGGCGCAGAGGCGCAAGCGCTCAGCAGTAAAGTGACAGAAGCCATGGCAGGGATAAAAAAAGCACGCATGGATGAAATCCTGAAAATAAAAGGTTCGGTTATTCGGCAACGTTCAGTGTCACGGGCACTGCCGTTGCCGTTTTTGATTAAGGTGTTCAGCCTGCACTCACCAGGGCCTTGAGCGAATCATCGAACTGCTTCAAGGCACTCAGTTGCAGGTCGCGCTGCTGTTCGATCCCGGCGGCGATTTCAGGCGCGGCCTTGTTGTGTACCCACACCGACGGCAGCTCCTTCTCCACCGCGCCTTCGGCCTTGCCGATGTATTGCAGGTTGGCGTCGTAGAAGCGTGCGGCGAACCGCGCTTCGACCTGGCTGTTGCGTTGAGTCAGCAGACGGTTGTGGGTATCGAGCATCACCACTACGTCTGGATGGGCCTGCACCAGCGCATCAAGGTTTTCGTAGACGGTCACCGAGAGAAACTGGTGTTGCAGCGAACTCATCAGCCAGTCGATGGCCAGTTCCGGCTCGGAGCTGTCGACGAAAGCCTCACGGATCCGCGCATCGAGCGCATCCTTGGCACCGTTCACCGCTACATCGTGGTAACGCTCGAGGTATTGCAGGTTGTCCAGGGTGTTTTCGCTGTACAACACACCGACGGTTTGCGAGTGCTGCAGCGCGGCACTGCTGGCGGCGACGGGCAGAAAATGGCACGACTTGGCGTCGTCTGCGTAAGCCGGGGCTACGGTAGCGGCCACCCCGCCCATCAGCAGGGCGACGACAGCCAGTCGGATCAATGTCTTCATCGCGCAAATGCCTTCAGCAGCGTGTTCGATGGAGGCGATTTTCCGCCCATCGGCGCCAAAGCAGAACTTGCGTTTCTTGATGGTCACTATTACTTGAACCAATAGTTACGCAGCGTGCAGACTGCAGCACACTCAATCACAACGAAAACAGATGAGGATTACCCGTGCGAACCTTTGATCTGATCCGCGATGCCGTCGTGCCAGAATTTCGCGACCGCGTGGCCGAATACCTTGTCGAATACGAAACCGTGCTGGGCCAGTCAGCGGACGATTCGGAGTCGGTGCGGGCCGTGGCCAATCAATTGCGCGGCTATCTGCGCGGCCTCAACACCACGCGAGTACTGGGCATGGCGGACTGGGAAGAACTGGACCGGCGCGTGCTGAACACCTGGCTGGCACCTGCTCGATGACACGCTAGCCTCTTCAGGCCGGGAGGCACCACCTCGGCCGGCGTGCCGCTGCAGCGCGTCAGTCGGGAGCCGTCGCCCCTCTGCGCAGCGGCAAGTTGAGGATGAATTTCTCGCAGTCGTCGGAATAGGTCAGGTCGACCGGATCGTCCGGGTTGATCAACAGCAATTCGCCCGGCACCAGATGATGCTCGCGCTGGTGCCCGCGCCACAGGCAGTTGCCTTGCAGCAGGACTTGCAGGTGATACACCGTTTCCAGTGCAAGTGAAGTGACGCGAACGCTGCCGCCATAGCTGATGCGGCACAGGTCGAGGTCGGCGAGTTTGCGGTGGTTGAGGCTAGCTTGCGGATGGGTGGTTTTGGACAGGCCGATGAAATGCTGGCCGACGTGCTGATTCACATAGTCGGAGACGGCATACGGGTCAGCGTGGCGAAACACGCTGCTGCGGTCACTCAGCAGGCGGCTGTCCATGGGCAAGGCACTCGATCTTGTCGTTATGGTGATGGTCACGGTTTACGCCATCACCGGTCACAGTACGCCGGCGAGCAAGATCGGGCAATTGGACGAAGGTTCGGGTGTCCGGTGATCGAACGGTTTCATCGAGCAGATATGTTCAGGCCAATGTATGCCAGTAGAAATGAATGAATTCGTCTTCATATTCGGCGAAAAGCGAGACGATGAAATCCGTTTTCATCGAGTACATCAATAACGCACCGATGAAACCGGAAGGCTCGTGCAGTGGTTGCTTGAGCGGCACGATCAGTTCGACCGCCCGTTCTGCCACCAACTGGTTGAAAACCTCTTCGGAAATCGGTTCAAACTGCGCGCCGCCAACGTATTCCGGGAAGCTGTGATCCCCACCTGGTTGACGTTCGTGCCACTCGGCATTCAGCCACACATTCAAGCCGTTCGTATGATGCGATTTGCTCACACGGGTGATTCGAATGTACTCCTGACCGCAGGGGACGAGGAAGGCGCTCGATGGATACGTCAGGTAGTAAAGACCGGGACAATCGTTGTGGCAGGGCCAAAAAAGCAGCTGTTGTCGCGTGAGTTGGTCAAAGTCGTTTCTGTCGAACATGGGAACCTTTGGCTGATAAGGGGATGAGCATACATTTGCAGCGCCAAATTTTTTTCAGGTGGCAGGACAACGCGGCTCTGCAAGGTGAACCCAGCCCCTCAAAGCAAACTCCACGACACCCCGACATACATCGCCATGCCCTCGCCCGGTGTGGATCGTGCCGCGTCCAGTCCTTTATCGTCATAGCCCGGCGTAACGGTAGCGGCGTAGTGTTTGTCGGTCAGGTTGCGCATGTCCAGCCAGGTCTGCCAGTCGCCTTTCGGTGCGTTGTAGCCCAGTGTGGCGCCGAAGGTGGCGTAAGGATCGGCGTAATAGCTGTTGGCGTAATCCACTGCGGTTTTCGAGACCAGTTGCGTGTTGACCGCCGCGAAGAAGCCCTGCGGAAAGTCGTAGCGCAGCTCGCCCTGGTAGTAATGCATCGGCAGGCCCGGCAGGCGGTTGTCGCCGAAGCGGTCGTCGTCGCGGTAATGGAAATCGCTGAAGGTGTAGGCCTGCCGCAGGCTCAACTTGCCACCATCGTTCGCTGACCACAGATTGCTGTTCAGACTGGCCTCAATACCTTGGTGCACGGTCGGGCTGGCGTTGAGTTCGTAAGGTGTGGTGGCGTTGGCGTCCGGCAACACCGAAAGCAATTCGTGGCGCACCTGCGCGTAGTACCAGGCCAGGCTCCATTCGCCGAGGGCGCTGTCGCCACGGCCGCCGAGTTCCAGGGTGGTCGCGGTCTGGTTCTGCAGTTTGACCGGGTCGCGCTGGGTGCCGGTGGCGGCGCCGCTGCCAGCCGGGAAGCGTACGTTGGAGCTGTAGATCAGCGACCACGGATGCGGCGCTTCGACCGAGCGGCTGAGGTTGCCGAACAGTTGCAGATCCGGCGTCAGCTGATAGCGCAGGCCCAGACGGGGCGCGTAGTCCCAGTCGCCGAGGCTGGTCTTGCCGCCACCTTCCGGATACGTGACCGCGCTTTCGCGGCGGGTGTAGATCGCGGCGAGGCCGGTGGTCAGCCACAGGTCGTCGGCGATTTCCAGGTCGTTGCCCACGTGCAGGACAGAATCCGACCCCTGATAAGTGAAGTTGCGCATATGCGTGCCCGGCGCATAACCAGCGGTGTTGCCGGTGGGAATCCGCACCAGCTCGCTGGCACCGTCGTTGGGCAGGTGTTTGGTCACTCGCAGGCCCACGGTGCTGTTGCTCTCCATTCCCCAGAGGGTGTCGCGGCGCTTGTAGTCGAACGTGCCGCTGACGTCGGTGTACGCGACCTTCAGGCGGTTGGGGCCCTCGCGCAGGTCCATCGGGTAATCGTGATAGACCAGACCGGTCTGGATGCTCGAATCGTCATCGATGTAGTACGTGGTCTTGTTGCCGATGAAGGTGCTGCCGGGCTGATCGCGGCTGTCGTTGCGCGTCACGTAGGCCGGGTTGGCCGCACGCGGATCGTGCTCGATGGCGTGTTTGGTCACCCGCCCGGCGAGGTCGTTGTCGGTTTCGCGATGACGGATGTAGAAGCGGGTTTCCAGATTCGGATTGAAGCGATAACCGAAGTTGGCGATCACGCCCTGGCTTTTGCTGGCGGTGTGATCCTGATAACCGTCGGAATGCGCGTCGGTCATCGACAGGTAGTAATCGAAATCGCCCAGTACCTGGCCGGAGCTGACTTGCCGCTGGGCATAACCGTGGCTGCCCATCACGTAACGCACATTCAGCAACGGCGCGTTGTAGCCGGTGTGGCTGACGTAATCGACGGCGCCACCGAGGGCCAGCGCACCGCGATCAAAACCGTTGGCGCCGCGCAGCACTTCAACATGGTCGAGCCACAGCGGCTCCAGCAGTTCATAAGGCGTGCCGCCGGGGCCGGTCAGCGGCAGGCCGTCGAGCATCGTGTACAGCCCTGATGCGTGGGCGCCGGGAGCGCGGTTGATGCCCGAGCCACGGATCGAGATTTTCGTCCCTTCGTTACCCGCCGACTGGGCATAGACACCGGGCTGATACGCCAACACGTCCTGATTGCTGGCGACCCTGCCCTGCAAAGGCTGGCGCATATCCACCACGTTGCTGCCACCCGGCACCTCGGCCAGACGAGCCTTCGCCTCTTCCACCGACGCATCTTCACCGCTCTGATCCTCGGCCCCGATCAGTACTTGCCCCAGTTCCAGCCCCTGGGATTGCGCCTTGAGCGGACAGACAAGGGCCAGTCCCAGCAAGGCAGCGGGCAGGGTTTTGAGCGAAGGCATCGGGTGAACTCCAGACAGGCGGGAACGGACAGTGACAACTGCGACGCAGGAAAGAACGAAGGAAACACATGGCGATTTTGTTTTTTGTCAGGTAAACAGGCGGCTGAAATTCGGGACATTGATTTGAACAAGGGAGATGCAGGGATGGCCGAAGAAGTTCTGAAGTCGAAGATGGTCAACTTTCTGGTGACCGATGCTGAACTGAACTACGAAGATGTAGGCGAGTTCTACGAGGTCGTGGGGAGCGGCAATGTCGGCGTACTGGCCGGGGTGCTCGAGGGATTCAGAAATCACTATGGCGGATTGTGGGTGGGCGGCAGAGTCACCGTCACCGAAAACGCCGTTTACTTGAATGCCAATGCCATGAACCGCATGGTTCAGGACCGGACACTGGATGTCGAGATACCGATGCCGACGATCCGCAAGGTCACCGTCGAAGGCGGTTTCGTGACGAAGATCGTCCGTCTCGACACAGACGCCTACAGTGTCAAATTCCGCTGCTACGGTGCCAAGGACGTTGCCTCGCTGATCGCCAGGCAGGCCCTTTCGCAGTCGTTGAAACGCGCGCGTTAATAAGGCCTCGCCTGAATGCCCGGGTCGAACCCGGGCTCAGAGGGAGCCCGCGAAGTCAGCGTCCATCGCGGGCCGGTCGTAATCGAGAAGATACGTCTGATGCCGGTGATACAGCCTTGAAAGTAGCGCCTTGTTGGGCCCGACCACGTCCATCCCTCGGTCGTCGTAAGGGAAAACCATCACTCCGGCCTTCAAGTTGAACAGGTAGACCGCGCAGCGAGGATTCGGCGCGATTGCCCCAAAATCCGCAGCCAGTGCACACCAGAGCAATGCCTGAAGCAACCTTGCGGGCGTTTCGAATGCGAGATTGATCCAGTACTCGGGTTCGCTTTCGCAGAACCAGTCATCCGGGTCAGTGGGTTCACTCCAGATCGAGCGTTGTGCAGGTATCTCGATGCCTGCCGAACGAAGGGACTGAAGCAACGATCGATGGGCAAATCGTTGGCCGTCGGAGTGGAAACGCAGGCAGGTCACCAGCGTGGGCTCACCACTGAAAATGTCGGCGCAGATCTCGGTCGACTTTCGCAAGGCCAACAGGAACTGCTCGATCATTCCTCCCGTTTCGGAGAGTTCGAAACGCAGTCCTCCCGGGCAGGAATAAAACAGAGGCCTTGCGAAGGCCTGATCGGTAAAAATCCGCTCGATTTCAAGATGAAGATTCACTGAAGTCCTTTCCGGTCAATGTGGCGTGGGCGGCCATGCCGCCCTGTTAATTCTTGCACTTGGCCAACACCACCTGACAGGTATTGGGCGTTCCGCCCGAGCGGCCGGCGTAGCGCATGCAGTTATTCATGGATTTTTTTTGCGCGATCCCCAGGGTCGCTCCCCACGCAAGACCGCCCTCGCCTGACGTCGGCACCGCTTTGGCATAGCAGCGATCACCGGTGGTCGCGTAGTGAGCCTTGCTCGAACAGGACGCCGTCAGGATCAGCAGGAACGCGCACAGGCCATACGAGCATCGGCGTACCCAGAATTCGCTCATCTCGTTTCACCTGCAGCAAATGGGGCTGACCTGTTCAGTTTAGCCGCAATGACTCGGTAGCCGCTCATTGCTCCGTCGCCTGTCGATACTGACGTGGCGTGAATCCAGTCGACGCCTTGAACTGGCGAGTGAAAGCACTGTGATCGGTGTAGCCACATTGCAACGCCACCTCGGTGATCGGCAGTTCGGTGTGCAAAAGGCGATGGGCCTGTTCCAGCCGCACTTTCTGGATCATCTGTCTCGGCGTCAGGTGGAACACCCGTTTGCAGTAGCGCTCCAGTTGCGCCACCGAAATACCGGCGATCCGGGTCAACTCGCCCAGGGTCACCCGCCGATTGAAATGCGCGCGGATGTGTTCGTCGACCGCCGCCAGTCTCTGGAACGCCGGGTGGGTTTCGCTGGCCGATTGCAGGTCCACCGAAATCCCCGCGAGGCCGATGATGTCGCCGTCACGGTTGTACAGCGGACGCTTGTGCGTCAGGCACCAGCCTGGTTCGCGACTGCCGTACAGGTGCAGTTCCAGCTGATCCTCCAACACAAATCCCTCTTCCAGCACCCGTCGATCCTGCTCGGTATAGCCCGGCCCCAACTGCGCTGGAAACACCTGCGCACTGGTTTTGCCGAGCAGCGGTTTCAGGTCTTTCAGGCCGCAGCGCTGCACCAGCGTGCGATTGGCCAGGACGTACCGCGCCTGCACATCCTTGATGAAAATCGCCGCGTTCGGAATCACGTCCAGCATCGGCAACAGCGGCGCCACCCCCGCCAGCAGTGCCTCGAGGGTGTGGGGACGATTGTGCTCATCGTCCTGGCACAGGATCGCAAATGCGTTGTGCATGGTGACGGTTTTCCCCGGTGAGTGGATCGGGCTGAGGCGTTCGCGTGCAGATTGCAGCAACGATCCAAGCGTGTCGAGCGCCGCTGTCGTTCTTCGCAACTGTGCCGATTTCGTCATCCAGAGCTGCGCAAAACATCAATCGCCCGACGCCTGATGAGTTCACTGTTTAACCGTTCCTGTGACTCACACCTGCCTATCCAATAACTCACAAGAAGGCGATGCCATGTCAGGCCAAGGCAAGTTCAAAAAACAACTTTCATTGATCGACCTCACCTTTATCGGACTGGGGGCGATCTTCGGTTCCGGCTGGTTGTTCGCAGCCAGTCACGTGTCGGCGATTGCCGGGCCGGCGGGGATTTTTTCCTGGTTGCTGGGCGGGTTCGCCGTGTTGCTGCTGGGCATCGTCTACTGCGAATTGGGCGCAGCATTGCCAAGGGCCGGCGGTGTGGTGCGCTACCCGGTTTACAGCCACGGGCCGCTGCTCGGTTACCTGATGGGTTTCATTACGCTGATCGCGTTTTCCAGCCTGGTGGCGATCGAGGTGGTTGCCTCGCGCCAATATGCGGCGGCCTGGTTTCCGAGCCTGACCAAAGCCGGCAGCGGTGATCCGACCCTGCTCGGCTGGCTGGTGCAGTTCGGCCTGCTCTGCGTGTTCTTCCTGCTCAACTACCGCAGCGTGAAGACCTTCGCCAAGGCCAACAATCTGGTCAGCGTGTTCAAGTTCATCGTGCCGCTGCTGGTGATCGGCGTGCTGCTCACCTTCTTCAAACCGGAAAACTTTCAGGTTCAGGGCTTCGCCCCCTTCGGACTCTCGGGCATCGAGATGGCCGTCTCCGCCGGCGGTGTGATCTTCGCCTACCTGGGCCTGACCCCGATCATCTCGGTGGCCAGCGAAGTGAAGAACCCGCAACGCACCATTCCGATTGCGCTGATCCTGTCGGTGCTGCTTTCGACCGCGATCTACGTGCTGCTGCAAATCGCCTTCCTCGGCGGCATCCCGACCGAATTGCTCGCCAATGGCTGGGCCGGGGTTTCCAAGGAATTCGCCCTGCCGTACCGCGACATCGCCCTGGCGTTGGGCGTGGGCTGGCTGGCGTATCTGGTGGTGGCGGACGCGGTGATTTCCCCGAGCGGCTGCGGCAACATCTACATGAACGCCACGCCTCGGGTGATCTACGGCTGGGCGCAGACCGGCACGTTTTTCAAGGTCTTCACCCACATCGACGAAAAGTCCGGCATCCCGCGTCCGGCACTGTGGCTGACCTTCGCCCTGTCGGTGTTCTGGACCCTGCCGTTCCCGTCCTGGGAAGCACTGATCAATGTGGTCTCCGCCGCGCTGGTGCTGAGCTACGCCGTGGCGCCGGTGACCGTCGCCGCGCTGCGGCGCAATGCGCCGGACATGCCGCGCCCGTTCCGGGTCAAGTGCATGGGCGTGCTGGGGCCGGTGTCGTTCATCATCGCTGCACTGATCGTCTACTGGTCGGGCTGGAACACCGTGTCCTGGCTGCTCGGCCTGCAAATCCTGATGTTCGTCGTCTACCTGTTCTGCGGCCGCTTCGTACCGACCGCCCACCTCAGCCTGTCCCGGCAAGTGCGCTCGTCCGCGTGGTTGATCGCCTTCTACGGCGTGACCATCGTCCTGTCGAAACTCGGCACCTTCGGCGGCCTGGGCATCCTCACCCATCCGTTCGACACCCTGGTCGTCGCGGCCTGTGCGATGGGCATTTATTACTGGGGCGCCGCCACCGGCGTACCGGCGCATCTGCTGCGTCTGGAATCCGAAGAGGATGAAAGCGAAGTCGCTGCGACCTCCCCCGCCGCCTCCACTAACCCGCGCACTGCCGGCGCTTACTGAAATCACTCAACGGGACCTGTCCATGAAACGAGTACACGTCATTGATTCCCACACCGGCGGCGAACCCACGCGCCTGGTGATGAAGGGTTTCCCCGATCTGCCCGGCCGCACCATGGCCGAGAAGCGCGATGCCCTGCGCAACCAGCATGACCAGTGGCGCCGCGCCTGCCTGCTGGAACCGCGCGGCAACGAGGTGCTGGTGGGCGCGCTGTATTGCGAGCCGGTGTCGCCGGACGCCACTTGCGGGGTGATCTTCTTCAACAACGCCGGTTACCTCGGCATGTGCGGGCACGGCACCATCGGCCTCGTTGCATCGCTGCAACATCTGGGGCTGATCGCACCGGGGGTGCACAAAGTCGACACGCCGGTCGGCCCGGTCAGCGCCACGTTGCATGAAGACGGCGCCGTGACGCTCGGCAACGTGCCCGCTTATCGCTCACGCAAACAGGTGGCGGTGGAAGTGCCGGGATACGGCCGCTTCCTCGGTGACGTCGCCTATGGCGGCAACTGGTTTTTCCTGGTCTGCGAACACGGCCAGACGCTGACGATGGACAACGTCGACACCCTGACCGACCTCACCTGGAAAATGCTCAAGGCCCTCGAAGAGCAAGGCATCCATGGCGAGGACGGCGCGGTCATCGACCATATCGAATTGTTCGCCGATGACGCCGAGGCCGACAGCCGCAACTTCGTCATGTGCCCCGGCAAAGCCTACGACCGCTCCCCTTGCGGCACCGGCACCAGCGCCAAACTGGCATGCCTGGCCGCTGACGAAAAACTCGCGCCCGGCGAGCGCTGGGTGCAGGCGAGCATCACCGGCAGCCAGTTCGAAGGCCGCTTTGAATGGGAAGGCGAGCGCATCCGCCCCTACATCACCGGCCGCGCCCACATGACCGCCGACAGCACGCTGCTGATCGACGAAACCGATCCGTTCGCGTGGGGCATCTGAGCCGCCGCGCTGCACTTTCAAACCCCTCTGAATGACCGTTCCAAGGAGAACAATAATGAGCGACAACATCTTCACCGGCTGCATGCCCGCCCTGATGACCCCGTGCACCGCCGCGCGCAAACCGGACTTCGACGCGCTGGTGGCCAAGGGACGCGAGTTGATCGACATCGGCATGAGCGCGGTCGTGTATTGCGGCTCCATGGGCGACTGGCCGCTGCTCACCGAAGCCGAGCGTCAGGAAGGCGTGGCGCGGCTGGTGGCCGCCGGGATTCCGACCATCGTCGGTACCGGCGCGGTCAACACCCGTGAAGCGGTGTCCCACGCGGCCCATGCGGCGAAAGTCGGCGCGCAGGGCTTGATGGTGATTCCTCGGGTGCTGTCCCGTGGCGCTTCGGCGGCAGCGCAAAAAGCCCACTTCGCGGCGATTCTGCAAGCGGCGCCGAACCTGCCGGCGGTGATCTACAACAGCCCTTACTACGGCTTTGCCACCCGCGCCGACCTGTTCTTCGAACTGCGCCGTGAATACCCGAACCTGATCGGTTTCAAGGAATTCGGCGGTGGCGCCGATCTGCGCTACGCCGCTGAAAACATCACCTCCAAGGACGATGACGTAACTCTGATGGTCGGTGTCGATACTCAGGTGGTGCACGGCTTCGTCAACTGCAACGCCACCGGCGCCATCACCGGCATCGGCAACGCCCTGCCCCGCGAAGTGCTGCAACTGGTGGCCCTGAGCAAGCAGGCCGCCAAGGGTGACGCCAAGGCCCGGCGCCAGGCCCGCGAGCTGGAATCAGCGCTGGCGGTGCTGTCGTCCTTCGACGAAGGCACGGATCTGGTGCTGTATTACAAACACCTGATGGTGCTCAACGGCGACAAGGAATACACCCTGCATTTCAACGAAACCGATGCCCTTAGCGACTCACAGCGTCGTTACGCAGAAGCCCAGTACGCGCTGTTCCGTCACTGGTACGAAAACTGGTCGGCGGAGCAAAACTTCGCCTGACCTGCCGCTGCGCTCAAGCCCGCCGCCCCCCCACGGCGGCGGGCCTTATTCGTGACCTGTTTTATTGATAAGGAATGCGCCATGACCCTGACGGGCCAACTGCTGATCGGTCAGCAAACGCTCACCGGCGACCGCGACGTCATCCACGGGATCAACCCCGCCACCAACACCCCATTGGAACCAGCCTACGCCGGCGGTTCTGCCGAGCATGTCGAGCAGGCCTGCGCACTGGCCTGGGCGGCGCTTGACCGTTATCGCGAGACATCGCTCGACGCTCGGGCCGAATTCATTGAAACCATCGCGGGCGAAATCGAAGCCCTCGGTGATGAACTGATCGACCGCGCCCTGGCTGAAACCGGCCTGCCGCGCCCGCGCCTGCTGGGTGAACGGGGCCGTACCTGCCAGCAACTGCGACTGTTTGCCCGCACCGTACGGGCCGGCGAATGGCTGGATGTGCGAGTCGACACCGCCCAACCGCAGCGCCAGCCAATGCCGCGTTCGGATCTGCGTCAGCGGCAGATTCCACTGGGGCCGGTGGCGGTGTTCGGCGCGAGCAACTTTCCGCTGGCGTTCTCGGTGGCCGGCGGCGATACCGCTTCAGCGCTGGCCGCCGGCTGCCCGGTGATCGTCAAGGCCCACGGCGCCCATCCCGGTACCAGCGAACTGGTTGGCCGTGCGGTGGCACGGGCAGTGAAGGCCTGTGGTTTGCCGGAAGGTGTGTTCTCGTTGCTCTACGGTTCGGGCCGTGAAGTGGGCATTGCGCTGGTCAGCGATCCACGGATCAAGGCCGTCGGTTTCACCGGTTCGCGCAGTGGTGGTCTCGCGCTGATCAAAGCGTCCCAGGCGCGGCCCGAACCGATCCCGGTGTACGCGGAAATGAGTTCGATCAACCCGGTGTTGCTGTTCCCGGCTGCGCTGCAGAATCGCGCCGAGACGTTGGCCCAAGGCTTTGTGGCTTCGCTGACGTTGGGCGCCGGTCAGTTTTGCACCAATCCCGGTCTGGTGATCGCCCACACAGGGCCGGCGCTGGACGCCTTCATTGGCGCCACCAGCGAACTCATCCAGCGCAGTCCCGCGCAGACCATGCTCACACCGGGAATTTTCAATGCCTACGAATCCAGCGTGAATGCCCTGGCGGAAAACGCCCGGGCGCGCATTGCCGCCGTCGGCCAGCGCGCGACGGAACCGAATCAGGGCCAGGCTCATCTGTTCGTCACCGACGCCGCCGACTTCCTCGCCGATCATTCGTTGCAGGCCGAAGCCTTCGGCGCCGCCTCCTTGATCGTGCAATGCGCCAGCACCGCGCAAATCCGGCAGGTGCTCGAGCAACTGGAAGGCCAACTGACCGCCACGCTGCATCTGGATGACGAGGATCTGCAACAGGCCCGCGCATTGCTGCCAACCCTGGAGCGCAAGGCCGGACGCCTGCTGGTCAACGGCTGGCCCACCGGCGTTGAAGTCTGCGATGCGATGGTGCATGGCGGGCCGTTCCCGGCGACCTCCGATTCGCGCACCACGTCGGTGGGCACCGCGGCGATCCTGCGTTTCCTGCGCCCGGTCTGCTATCAGGATTTCCCCGACAGCCTGCTGCCGACCGCGCTCAAACACGCCAATCCGCTGTCGCTGCGCCGCTTGCACGATGGCCAAAGGGAAACCGCGAAAAATGCCGAATAACCCCCACGACATCGCTGTGGTCGGCGCCGGCATCATCGGCGTCGCCAGTGCCCTGCGCCTGGCCCGTCAGGGCATGCGGGTGGTGGTGATCGACCCGCAGGAACCGGGCCACGGCGCCTCGTTCGGCAACGCCGGACACTTGGCGACCGAGCAGGTGTTTCCGATTGCCGACAGTTCGATCCTCAAACGTCTGCCAACCATGCTCCTGGACCCGATGGGCCCGCTGCGTCTGGACTGGAAATACCTGCCCCGCGCCCTGCCCTGGTTTACACGACTGTTGCTGAACCTGCGCTCGGCGCCGTACCAGCGCACCGTTGCCGGGTTGCGCGCGCTCAATGAAAGCGCCCTCGACGCCTGGCACCGTTTGCTCAATGACATCCAGCGTCCCGACTTGCTGAAGATGGAAGGGTCACTGCTGGTGTTCGAACGCCCCGACTCACGCCCGGCCCTCGAAGCATTGCAGCGACGCCTGCAACAGCAACAGGTGCCCGTCGAAGGGTGGCAGGCCGGAGCGGTACGCGAGGCCGCGCCGCAACTCAGCGAACAGATTCAGGGCGGTCTGTTTTTCCCGAACACCGGGCATTTCATCGATCCCTACCGCGTCGTGCGTGAATTGGTCGAGGCGGCGAAAGCCCGCGGCGTGCAATTTTTGAAGCAGGCGGTTCAGGACGGGCAACTGCACGAACATGGCGTCAACCTGATGACCGAAACCGGCACGCTGTCCGCTCGCCAGGTACTGATCGCCTGCGGCGCCCACTCGGCAAAACTCACCGCCGCACTGACCGGTAAGAACGTCCCGCTGGACACCGAGCGCGGCTATCACCTGATGCTGCCTCACGAACACAACCGACTGCCCTTCCCCGTCACCTCGCTGGAACGCAAATTCATCATGACCCCGATGTCCGACGGGCTGCGCCTGGCCGGCACCGTCGAATTCGCCGGCCTCGACGCCCCTCCGACCATGGCCCGCGCCTGGCAGTTGCATCGATTGAGCCAAGGGTTGTTTCGTGAGGAGTTGAGTGACGAAGCAGCCACACCGTGGATGGGTTTTCGACCGTCGCTGCCGGATTCGTTGCCGGTGATTGATCGGGTGTGTGACGGCAAAGTATTGCTTGCGTTCGGGCATCAGCATCTGGGGCTGACGCAGGCGGCGGTGACGGCGGAGATGGTTGGGGGGATGGTTTTGCAGGATGCAACGAGTCCCATTCGAAGAGAATCAGTGATTCAGGCTTATCGGCTAGACCGCTTCTGAGGGCATAACCCGTCATAGCGAATGGCTGCAGATCGGTATCGAATCAAGAAGCCGGTCTTGGGATGGCTGTAAGTCCTCTGGAATCTTTTCGTTCGAGTTCTCTCTCGCCACTGAAGCAAATCAAGGAGTGCAATGTTATTTTGATATCAATTGTGTCACTCTTTTAGCCGCACTCAGCCTCAAAGCTTCTGATAAAAATTCATCGAATGGAATCTAGAATGACCACAGAGAAAGACGAAAACAGCTCTTCCTTGATGAAAATGGTAGAAGCCATTGCCATCAGCCCTCACGATGCGCGTGAGCTCGTTCAACAGTACGAGAATCAGGCACGCAGTTCGATGCCCTCCGCGACGGATGAGAAAATCCAGGAAATCATCGTCGACAAGATCATAAGTCGCTATTCCAAACTGGCCGCAACGTCTGGCGCCGCTACCGCTCTTCCGGGCGTTATCCCTGGCATTGGCACCGCGGTAAGTGCTGTCGGAGGTGGATTAGCGGATATATCAGTCTGCATGAAGCTGCAGATCGACATGACTATGTGCTTGGCAGTAGCCATCAACGGCAAGATGTCCAACGAAGATGCGAAGCACATGTCGTACATCATCGCTTTGTGTGGGTCCTTGGAACAGTTGGGCTCTTCTGGTGCCACCAAGATCGCCAGCAAGGCTGGCGTGCGAATGGTACACCAGTATTTGAAAGGCCCAACGCTTCAGCTAATCAAGGAGCTTTTTGCGAAAATCGGAATTTCGTTCACTCAAAAAGCTGCCGCTAAAGTTATCCCTTTTGGTATAGGCGTAGTCATCGGTGGCACCGCGAATTACGCGCTCACTACTTATGTAGGCAAAACTGCTCGCGACACTTTCCGACTGCATCTGAAAGAAGAGATAACCACGGAGCAATCCTAGGCAACCCAATGAACTGCCGTCGTTGCTAATGCCCCTTTTCAAGAGCCATCAGCGACCCATCAACCGAATTTCTGCAGAATTGGTTTCATGGGTCGCCAAACAATTCAAAAAAAAGCGCAGCAAAAACTTGTTTATTCGAAGTACCTGTGCACTTGGAGGTCGCACCTTACCATGAGCTCCAACTTCGAAAACTATCACATCAGCCTTAAACTTCAGCCTGAAAGGTTTCATGATATATATGAGTCTAGAACAGAAATTCGAGAACATCACATCCGCAGTTCTATTCAAATGGCTGGCATGGATATTAGTCTTCGCCACAGCAGTAGTCATAGTGGTTTTCACATTCTACTTTATTGAGTTCAACGGAAAACTCAGCAGTAAACATGCCGACTGGGGAACCTTTGGAGACTTTATAGGAGGAACCCTCAACCCTTTACTCAGTTTCCTAGGTTTGATCGCCCTCCTGTTGACAATCGTTTTGCAAAGCAAAGAACTAGAGTCGACCAGAAAGGAGTTAGCGCGTTCCACGTCAGCACAGCAGAAATCAGAAGCAGCATTGAGCGAACAGGCAAAAACACAAATCAAGCAACAGTTCGAAGGGACATTTTTCTCCCTACTGGATCAGCACAATAAAACACTGGATAAGATCTCAATCCCAACGGGAAAGTGGACGAACGGAAAATCAGATATAGATATTGTAAGGCAAGCTGTTTTTTATAGCTCCGCTGCAAATCTTATAGAAGCGAAGAACAACCTGGAAAGTAAAAACGGCCTGTGTGGGCATTACTTCAGAAGTCTATACCAAATACTGAAATTCATCGCAACAAACGTACCTGACAGCACCATCGGAACAAATTTCAACGAAGACACGATTAAAGAAAGCGCACTGTCAGCAAGCGAAAAAATGTACAGCAACATTGTTAGATCATTCCTAAACTACGACACCACCCAACTTCTCGCTATATATTGTTATTGCAGCCCAACAGATACATATTGGAAATTCAAGCTCTTGCTAGAGCGGTATGCTTTTTTAGAGCACATGCCTTTTGAAATTGACAACCACAGCAACAAACTACTCTTGGACACTCAGTATTTTTACGAACTTTCCGCCTTCGATAAAAGCCAATTCAAGAGCGTGCTGGATGCCAAAAAGGCTGATTAAGCAATCATTCAATCGAAAAAATCCGGAAGAAAATGTTAGGAATTCGCCTCGCTATCTGGCGCCCTGCTGATATTCACGGGGCGTACACCCGAACTCTCGACGGAACACCGTGTGCAGGTACTGAGCGGATTTGAAACCGCACGTGCGGGCCACGTCCGCAATCGCCGTGTCGGTTTTTTCCAGCCCGCGAGTGGCCGCCGCCAGTTTGAAACGCAGAATCTCGTCATGCACGCTGCAGCCTCGCACCGCGCGAAAGTGCGACTCCAGCGAGGAACGCGACACGCCGACATAAGCCGCCACTTGCGCGGTCTTGATGCCTTGGCAGGCATATTGGCGGATGAACAGCAGCGCCTGCATCACGTAAGGATTGCCCAACGGTTGATGCAGGCTCGACACCTGCACGTTGACCGCATCAGGCGGAATCAGAATGTGCGTGCCCGTGGACGGTTTGCCATGCAGCATCTGGTGCAGCAAATGCGCGGCGGTGCGGCCCATGGTTTCGGTGCCCTGAATCACTGAACTCAGGGGGACCCGGGTCAGGCTGCGGGTCAGCGGGTCATTGTCGATGCCGATCAACGCCACCTGCTCCGGCACGGCGATGCCGGCGGTCAGGCAGGCTTGCAGCAACTGCCGGGCGCGGGCGTCACTGACCGCGATGATGCCAATGGGTTTGGGCAGGCTCTGCAGCCAGGCGATCAGTTGTTCGACG
Source organism: Pseudomonas sputi (assembly GCF_021603585.1). Lineage (GTDB taxonomy): Bacteria > Pseudomonadota > Gammaproteobacteria > Pseudomonadales > Pseudomonadaceae > Aquipseudomonas > Aquipseudomonas sputi. Next base: position 38,260 of record NZ_BQHI01000018.1, read on the forward strand.
GCGCTGTCCCACAGCGGTGCGCTGGTGCCCATGCCGCGATAGACCTCGGCGTGCAGGCCGTCCCGTTGCATCAATCGTAGAAAGGCTTTTTCGCGCTCCTGAGCCCAACGATTGGCCTGCGCCTCAGGCAGGCTGAAGCAGGCGAACCGTTGCAGCCCGGCCTCGACCAAGTGTTCGTAAGCCAGTGTGATCAGCGCGTTGTTGTCGGTGGCGACGTACGGGATCCCTTTCGGATAGGCCCGCTCATCCTGATAGGAACCACCCACCGCCACCACGGGCAGCTTGATATCGGCCAGCGCCTCGCCGATCAGCGGATCATCGAAGTCGGCAATGATGCCGTCACCCTGCCAGCGCTCGATGCCTTTCAACCGGCAGAGAAAATCCTCTTCCAGAAACAGATCCCAGGAGGCGCGCGTGCTGCTCAGGTAGTTGCCGATGCCGCTGATGATGCCGCGGTCATAGATCTTGCTGCCGTTGAACAACAGGGCGATGCGGTGAACAGGCGGTACGGTTTTCATTGTTTTCAGGCTTGTTCCGGGCCTCTTGCCGTAGAGGCGGTTTGCACAGACTAGGCGCGCTGACGGTGAATCTCAACACGCAAAATCGCACTGCGTGTTGGTGATTTTCGTAATCGGCAGGCACAGGGCCGTTGCTAGTATCGGGGCACGCCCAAGAACAACAAGGACATTGCCAATGCCGTACTTCCCCGATGTCGAGCCGATCCGCTACGAAGGTCCTGCCAGCGATTCTCCCCTTGCCTTCCGTCACTACGACGCCGACAAAATCATCCTCGGCAAGCCCATGCGCGAACACCTGCGCATGGCCGCCTGTTATTGGCACACCTTTGTCTGGCCGGGCTCCGACGTGTTCGGTGCCGGGACGTTCAAGCGCCCGTGGCAACACGCCGGTGACCCGATGGAGCTGGCCATAGGCAAGGCGGCGGCCGCGTTCGAGTTCTTCTCCAAGCTGGGTATCGACTACTACTGCTTTCACGACACGGATGTCGCCCCCGAAGGCCACTCGCTGAAGGAGTACCGCAACCACTTCGCCCAAATGATCGATCACCTGGAACGCCATCAGGAACAAAGCGGAATCAAGCTGCTGTGGGGCACCGCCAACTGCTTCAGCAATCCGCGATTTGCCGCCGGCGCCGCCAGCAACCCGGATCCTGAAGTGTTCGCCTGCGCCGCGGCCCAGGTCTTCAGCGCCATGAACGCAACTCAACGCCTCAAAGGCTCCAACTACGTGTTGTGGGGCGGTCGCGAAGGTTACGAAACCCTGCTCAACACCGACTTGAAACGCGAGCGCGAACAACTGGGTCGCTTCATGCGCATGGTGGTCGAGCACAAATACAAGATCGGCTTCAAAGGTGACCTGCTGATCGAACCCAAACCGCAGGAGCCGACCAAGCACCAATACGATTACGACAGCGCCACGGTGTTCGGTTTTCTCCAGCAGTTCGGTCTGGAAAAGGAAATCAAGGTCAACATCGAGGCCAACCACGCCACCCTGGCCGGTCACAGTTTTCATCACGAGGTGGCGACGGCCGTCTCGCTGGGGATTTTCGGCAGCATCGATGCCAACCGCGGCGATCCGCAAAACGGTTGGGACACCGATCAGTTCCCCAACAGCGTCGAGGAAATGACCCTGGTCACCTATGAAATCCTCAAGGCCGGCGGGTTCGGCAATGGCGGGTTCAACTTCGACTCCAAGGTACGGCGTCAGAGCCTCGACGAAGTCGATCTGTTCCACGGTCACGTCGGCGCCATGGACGTCCTCGCCCTGTCGCTCGAGCGGGCCGCCGCCATGGTCCAGAACGATCAGCTTCAGCGGCTCAAGGATCAACGCTATGCCGGCTGGCAGCAGCCGTTCGGCCAGTCGGTGCTGGCGGGTGAGTTCAATCTCCAGACATTGGCCGAGCACGCCTTCGCCAACGAGCTGAATCCGCAGGCCGTCAGCGGCCGGCAGGAAATGCTCGAAAACGTCGTCAACCGGTTTATCTATCGCTGATCGCCAACGGGAACTGCAGACGCTGTGACATTTGCGCGACAAATCTGTAGTCCGTTGCGTCTGCTGATTCTCTACAGTTCCACCAGCCCGATATTCATCGTCAGGCCGTGTCTTTCAAACAAAAATAAAAGGACGCACCACCATGAAGAACGTAAAACGCACGCTGCTGGCCAGCGCCCTGGCGCTGTTGTCGCTGCCGGTTTTGGCCGATGCGGCCCATCCGAAAATCGGTTTCTCCATTGATGATCTGCGGCTGGAGCGCTGGTCCCGTGACCGGGACTACTTCGTTGCAGCGGCAGAAAAAATGGACGCCAAGGTCTTCGTGCAGTCGGCCGATGCCAACGAGCAGAAGCAGATTTCGCAGATCGAAAACCTGATTTCCCGTGGTGTCGATGTCATCGTCATCGTGCCATTCAACGCCACCGTGCTGACCAATGCCGTGGCCGAGGCGAAGAAAGCCGGAATCAAGGTCGTGTCCTATGACCGTCTGATACTCAACGCCGATATCGACGCCTACATTTCCTTCGATAACGAAAAGGTCGGTGAAATGCAGGCCAGCGGCGTGCTGCATGCAGCGCCCAAGGGCAATTACTTCCTGCTGGGTGGCGCGCCCACCGACAACAACGCGAAAGTGTTGCGCGAAGGTCAGATGAAGGTGCTGCAACCGGCCATCGACAAGGGCGATATCAAGATCGTCGGCCAGCAATGGGTAAAGGAATGGAACCCGACCGAGGCGCTGAGCATTGTTGAAAACGCCCTGACCCGCAACGACAACAAAATCGACGGTATCGTCGCCTCCAACGACGCCACGGCCGGCGGCGCCATTCAGGCCCTGGCCGCTCAGCAACTGGCCGGCAAGGTGCCGATCTCCGGACAGGACGCGGACCTGGCAGCGGTCAAGCGGGTCATCTCCGGCACGCAAACCATGACGGTTTACAAACCGCTGAAACTGATTGCCTCCGAAGCCGCCAAACTCTCGGTGCAACTGGCACGCAACGAGAAACCCGCCTACAGCTCGCAGTACGACAATGGCAGCAAAAAAGTCGACACCATCCTGCTCACCCCGACGCCCTTGACCAAGGACAACATCGACCTGCTGGAACAGGACGGTTTCTATACCAAGGCGCAGCTCGCCGGAAAGTGACACTCACTGCGTGATACCCCCGCAGGAGCCCTGCTCCTGCGGTTTCAGTCCAGTATCGGCCGCTTGTGAGTCTCTGCCATGTCCGACTATCTGTTGCAAATGAACGGCATCGTCAAAACCTTCGGCGGTGTCAAAGCGCTCAACGGCATCGACCTCAAGGTCAGGCCGGGTGAGTGCCTCGGGCTGTGCGGCGAGAATGGCGCCGGCAAGTCCACGCTGATGAAAATCCTGTCTGCGGTCTACCCCCATGGTACCTGGGACGGTGAAATCCTCTGGGAGGGTCAACCGCTCAAAGCGCAATCGATCAGCGAAACGGAAGCCGCCGGCATCGTCATCATTCACCAGGAACTGACGCTGGTTCCCGACCTCTCGGTGGCCGAAAACATTTTCATGGGCCATGAGCTGACGCTGCCGGGCGGACGGATGAATTACCCGGCGATGATCCACCGCGCCGAAACCCTGATGCGTGAACTGAAAGTGCCGGACATGAACGTGTCGCTACCGGTTTCGCAGTACGGCGGCGGTTATCAGCAACTGGTGGAAATCGCCAAGGCTTTGAACAAGCAGGCACGCCTGCTTATCCTCGACGAGCCGTCATCAGCCCTGACCCGTTCGGAAATCGAGGTGTTGCTGGACATCATCCGCGACCTCAAGGCCAAGGGCGTCGCCTGCGTCTACATCTCCCACAAACTCGATGAAGTGGCCGCCGTGTGTGACACCATTTCAGTGATCCGCGACGGTAAACACATTGCCACGACCGCCATGGCGGACATGGATATTCCTCAGATCATCACCCAAATGGTCGGTCGGGAAATGAGCAATCTCTACCCCACCGAACCCCACGCCATCGGCGAGGTGATTTTCGAGGCGCGGCACATCACCTGCTACGACGTCGACAACCCCAAACGCAAACGGGTGGACGACATTTCGTTCAGCCTCAAACGCGGGGAAATCCTCGGCATCGCCGGGCTGGTCGGTGCCGGCCGCACGGAGCTGGTGACCGCGCTGTTCGGCGCCTACCCGGGTCGCCACGAAGGCGAAGTCTGGCTGGACGGCCAACCCATCGACACCCGTACGCCGCTCAAGTCAATTCGTGCCGGCGTGTGCCTGGTGCCCGAGGACCGCAAGCGTCAGGGGATCATTCCCGACCTGGGTGTCGGCCAGAACATCACCCTGGCCGTGCTGGACAGTTTCTCGAAACTGACCCGCATCGACGCCGAAGCGGAACTGGGCAGCATCGATCGGGAAATTTCGCGCCTGCACCTCAAGACCGCGAGCCCGTTCCTGCCGATCACCAGCCTGTCGGGGGGCAATCAACAAAAAGCCGTGTTGGCGAAGATGCTGCTGACCAGGCCCCGGGTGCTGATTCTCGATGAGCCGACCCGAGGGGTGGATGTCGGCGCCAAGTACGAGATCTACAAACTGATGGGGATGCTGGCCGCCGAAGGTGTGTCGATCATCATGGTGTCTTCGGAGCTGGCCGAAGTGCTCGGTGTGTCCGACCGCGTCCTGGTCATCGGCGAGGGTCAACTGCGAGGGGACTTCATCAACCATGAACTCACCCAGGAACAGGTGCTCGCCGCCGCACTCAGCCAGCCTGACAGCCATAACAATAAAGCTCGGAAATCCGCGTAAATGAATCAGGTCAAACAACTCTTCACCCGCTACAAGATGCTCGCACTGGTGTTTGCCGTGGCGTTGATCTGGCTGTTCTTCAGCTGGCAGACCGAGGGCGGATTCCTGACACCGCGCAACCTCTCCAACCTGCTGCGTCAGATGTCGATTACCGGGATTCTTGCTTGCGGCATGGTGCTGGTGATCATCAGCGGCGAGATCGATCTGTCGGTTGGCTCATTGCTGGGCCTGCTCGGTGGCGTGGCGGCCATTCTCGATGTCGTCTATCACATACCGCTGCTGGCGAACCTCAGCCTTGTGGTGGTGTGCGGCCTGCTGATCGGCCTCGCCAACGGCTACATGGCGGCCTATCTGCGCATTCCGTCGTTCATCGTGGGGCTTGGGGGGATGCTGGCGTTCCGGGGGATTTTGCTGGGAATCACCGGCGGCACGACCATTGCGCCGGTGTCGCCGGAGCTCGTTTACATTGGCCAGGGTTATTTACCACATTCGGCCGGCGCGGGACTGGGTGTCCTGCTGTTCGCGCTGACGTTGTTCCTGACCTGGAAACAACGACGCAATCGCGCCCTTCACGGCCTGGCAGCACACTCCCTGGTGCGGGACGTGGCACGCGTGTTGTTGATCGGCGCGGTGCTGGCGGGTTTTGTCCAGACCCTCAACAGCTATGACGGCATTCCCGTACCGGTTCTGCTTTTGCTGATTCTGCTGGGCGGCTTCAGCTACGTGACCAGCCAGACCGTGTTCGGCCGCCGCGTCTATTCGGTGGGCAGCAACATGGAAGCGACGCGCCTGTCCGGGATCAATGTGCAGGCCGTGAAGCTGTGGATCTTCGGGATCATGGGCGTGATGTGCGCCCTCGCCGGCGTGGTCAACACTGCGCGCCTGGCCGCCGGCTCACCTTCGGCCGGCAGCATGGGCGAACTCGACGCCATCGCCGCCTGCTTCATCGGCGGGACCTCGATGCGCGGCGGTTCCGGCACGGTCTATGGCGCCCTCCTCGGCGCCCTGGTCATCACCAGCCTGGACAATGGCATGTCCATGCTCGACGTCGACAGTTACTGGCAGATGATCGTCAAGGGCAGCATTCTGGTGTTGGCTGTCTGGGTGGATGTGAGTACGCGGACCGGGCGGCGTTGACAGGCTGCTCGTTGTTTCCAGTGTTGCGCCATCCCAGGCCTTTATCCGGAGCAGACCAAAGCCTACATTGGCGTCCATGGCACCGGATCACGCCGGTGCAATTTCATCGATAACCGAGGAAGTACAGATGGCACGCATTGTCAGGATTCATGAATACGGTGACGCGAGCGTCCTGAAACTGGAAAACGTCGACGTCCCGGCGCCCGCTGCGGACGAAGTGCAGATCGAGGTCAAAGCCTTTGGCCTGAATCGCGCTGAAGTGATGTTCCGCAATCACGCCTATTTGCAGGAAGCGGAGTTTCCCAGCCGTCTCGGCTACGAAGCCGCCGGTGTGGTGGTCGCGGTTGGCGCCAACGTCAGCGAATTCAACATTGGCGATGCCGTCAGCGTGATTCCGCCGCTGGACATCGCACGCTGGGGCACTTACGGCGAACTGGCCAACGTGCCCGCCCACCTCACCGTCAAACACCCGCAGAACCTGTCGTTTGAACAAGCGGCGGCGGCCTGGATGCAATACGTCACCGCGTGGGGTGCGCTGGTCGAACAGGCCAAATTGCAGAAGGACGATTTCGTGATCGTCACTGCCGCGTCCAGCAGCGTCGGCCTGGCTGCCTTCCAGATTGCCAGAATGGTCGGTGCCACTTCGATTGCCGTCACCCGGACCCGCGCCAAGAAACAGGCCTTGCTCGACGCCGGCGCGGCGCACGTGATCGTCAGCGACGAAGAGGACATGGTTGCAGCGGTCATGGCGCTGACCGACGGCAAAGGCGCGCGGGTGGTGTTTGATCCGGTGGGCGGCCCGTCGTTCGAACCGCTGACCCAAAGCATGGCCCGGGGCGGCATCCTGCTGGAGTACGGCGCCCTGAGCCCGGAACCGACACCATTCCCGCTGTTCACCGTGCTGGGCAAATGCCTGACCCTCAAGGGCTACCTTTACTCGGAAATCGTTTCCGACCCGGCCACCCTGGCACGCGCCAAAACTTTCATCGGCGACGGGCTGGCGTCCGGCGCGCTGAAACCGATCATTGCCAGGACATTCGCCCTGGATGACATTCAGCAAGCGCATCGCTTTCTTGAAGCCAATCAGCAGGTCGGGAAGATTGTTGTCACGGTTTGAGGTGACGAATCCCCTGCTCCACTGTTTGCGGTAGAAACGACGAAAGCCTGCTTTTTTCAAAGCAGGCTTTCGTCCATTCAGCATCCGGTTATTTCTGATGCGCCGTCAGTGCGGCATAGCCGTTCATCAAGTTGCGGTAGTTCGGGATGCGCTGGGACAGCAGGTTGCCCAGGCCTTCAATGTCGTTGCGCCAGTCGCGGTGCAGTTCGCAGGCCACCGAGAACCAGTTCATCATCTGCGCGCCCGCCTGGGTCATGCGGTTCCACGCGGCTTGCTGCACGGTGGTGTTGAAGGTGCCGGAGGCGTCGGTCACCACGAACACGTCAAACCCTTCCGCCAGCGCCGACAGGGTCGGGAACGCTACACACACATCGGTCACGACACCGGCAATGATGATCTGCTTGCGGCCGGTGGCCTTGATCGCCTTGACGAAGTCTTCGTTGTCCCAGGCGTTGATCTGTCCTGGGCGGGCGATGTATGGCGCGTCCGGGAACATTTCCTTGAGTTCCGGCACCAGCGGGCCGTTCGGGCCTTGTTCGAAGCTGGTGGTGAGGATGGTCGGCAATTCGAAGAATTTGGCCAGATCGGCCAGCGCCAATACGTTGTTCTTGAACTCGTTTGGCGAGAAGTCCTGAACCAGAGAAATCAGACCGGTCTGATGGTCGACCAGCAGAACCACGGCGTCGTCTTTGTTCAGGCGGTTGTAGGTTGGAGTGCTCATGTGTGAATCCCTTTTTAGTTGTGCAAGTGCGTTTGCGTTCAAGATGGGCACAGATTACTGACTCGCCTGAAAGCGATAAATCGGCTGAAAAGCGTTACACCGTCAACCGAAACAGGACAATAAATTCAAACTGCCGAGCAGATCACACCGCCATCCCGACCTCCCCGCCGATCCTTGTCACACTGTTCCGATCGCTCACAACGACCTTCAGGGAAATGTTGATGCCCGGACGCAACACGCAAGCACCCACGCCGGATGAAACACCGCGCGCCCCCCGCCAAGGCGCGAAGGCCGGCTCGACCTTTCGCTGACCGTCAGTTTCATGCTGATGGTCGTCGTGGCTTTTCTGGATCTGGAAAGCCATGTTCAAAAGGCCAGGCGACGCATGTAAGCTCAAGATCGTAACGAAAGCGAACACCTCTACTGTCAGTATCGACGCACGGAAGCGTGAGCGCCTCCAGTCCGGTCACCCACTAAACTGCGCACAGATTAAACGTTAGTTGTTTCAATTGGAGAATGAGCGTGAATTTCAAGGATGCAAAAAGCAAGTCAGTAAGAAAACGTCTACTAGGCGCGGCAATAACTATCCCGGCAGTTGTATCTACCGGGGTATCGTTTCTGAAAATGATTTATTTCCGTCTCGATGATGGATCACAGCTAGGAAGCATGATTGCCCGACCATTCAAGGAGCTCACAAGCTGGGCATATCAACATACGCCCTATCTCAATTTTTTCTGGGAACACTCACCGCTCCCAGATCACCTCAACTTCTCAGAAGTACAAAATTATTATTTCCTGGCCATTTACCTACTGATTTTCATTGGCGCTGCTTTATATGCATCCGGTGCAAAGCTTTCTTATCGCCTCGCAAAAATCAGTGAAAAAATCGAGGACCAGATTTTAGAAGAGTCAATCAAAGGCACAGCAGCCCGCAGTCGAGAAGAAATTGAGCGCTCTACGGAGATACCCTCGAACAGTGTCTTTTCCCAATTCCACCAACTGTATTTAGCACCTGTCGTAACAGCGCTATTAGGTGCTGCACTGGTGAAAATACTTGGTATTTGAATTAAAGCCGCGAATGCAATGCTGATTTATGGAGGGATCGGCCTTGCAATCGGCCCACACTCCCTCATATCAAGGAACATCTGCGACCTATTCGAGAGGAAGGACATGCCATGACCACTCAAACCGAAACTGCCATTCTCGCCGGCGGCTGCTTCTGGGGCATGCAGGATCTGTTGCGCCGCTACCCCGGCGTGCTGCAAACGCGGGTCGGTTACACCGGCGGCGATGTGCCGAACGCCACTTACCGCAATCATGGCAACCACGCCGAAGCCATCGAAATCGTCTTCGACCCTGCCGTGATCAGCTATCGGCAGATTCTCGAATTCTTCTTCCAGATCCACGACCCCAGCACGCCCAACCGTCAGGGTAACGACCTCGGTCCGAGCTATCGTTCGGCGATCTATTACCTGAACGAGCAGCAACGCGATATCGCCGAAGACACTGCGGCCGACGTCAACGCATCGGGCCTGTGGCCGGGTCGTGTGGTCACCGAAATCGAACCGGCGGGGCCGTTCTGGGAAGCGGAACCGGAGCATCAGGATTACCTCGAGCGGATTCCGAATGGCTACACCTGCCACTTCATTCGCCCGAACTGGAAGCTGCCGAAACGCGGTTGAGGTGCAGCGGGGTCGGTGCGCAACGCGGTGTTCGTCGCGTTGTGCCTGATCCCTTTCTATTGTGCGGCCTTACGATCGAAAAGCGCCCATGCCCTCCACGCTCATCAGCTTCGTCACCTGGCTTGCCCTTGTAACGCCGGCCCAGGCTGACCCATGCCCTGCCGGCGAAAAACAAGTGTGCCTCGACAGCTGCATTTGCCTGCCGGACCCGGGGCGTCTGTCTGAAGACCTCTTCCGGATCGCGGCCCCGGCTCTGGCGCTGGCGTTGACTCAGGCCCACGCCGAAGCCGCCAGCACCGACATCAAACCGATTCCCCCGCACATCCGGGAGCAACTGCTGCGCTGGTATGACCCTGGCATCCTCGATGCCGTGCACTACAAGGTCACCGACGACGGCCAATACAACGCCGCCACGGCCATCCTGCAAAACCCGGATGTCGGTGCGGTGACGCTGATCGACATCATCCTGTTCCGCGACGCTGAAACCGCAGAACACAACGTTGCGCTCTGGGCCCACGAACTGAAGCATGTGCAACAGTTTCAGGAATGGGGCGTCGACGGGTTTGCGCAGCGCTACACGCAGGATTTCAATGCGGTCGAGGCGCCAGCGTATGCGATACAGGGCGAAGTCCGACGTTGGCTGCGAGCCGAAGCCCGGTGATCGGACATCCCCTGCGTCCATACCGGGGATAGCTCCCACCGTTCAAGCACCAGAAAAAACCTAAGCCTTGCCCGCCGCAACCGCCGCCCGCGCCTGCCCATGTTGCCGCGAGGTCACCAGCCCGATAAAGGAAATCGCCAGCGCCAGGCCGATGGTCGACGTCACCTCCAGGCGATGCTCGGGCGTCACCATCATCAATGCGAGCGCGGCGCAGATAAACAAGATCACCAGCCAGGTCAGCCATGGAAACAGCCACATGCGAAACGTCAGCTCGACATTCTGCCGACGCAGCATCCGGCGCATGCGCAATTGCGAAACCGCGATCACCAGATACACCAGCAACGCAATCGCGCCGGAGCTGGCGAGCAAAAACTGGAACAGCCCCGCCGGCATGAAATAGCTGAACAGCGTCACCCCGGCACCGATCACGGTGCTGGCAATCACCGCCGCCCTCGGTACGCCCGCCGCGGAGGTCACCTTCAGCGGTTGCGGAGCGTCACCGCGACGCCCCAGCGAGAACAGCATCCGCGAGGAAATGTAGATCGAGGAATTCATGCAACTGGCCACCGCAATCAGCACGACCACATCGACCAGGAATTTGGCGTGGGGAATGTTCATCAGCTCCAGCGCTCGCTGGTAAGAGCCGACGGACGCCAACAGCGGATCGTTCCAGGGCACCACGGAAATCACCACGAAAATCGACAGCAGATAAAACACCCCGATGCGCCAGATCACCGAGCGCGTGGCCTTGGCGATGTTCTGCGCCGGGTTGCTCGATTCGGCGGCCGCGATGGTTACCGCCTCCGTCCCGATAAAGCTGAACATGATGGTGATAAAGGCCCCGACCACCGCCGACAAACCATTGGGCGCGAACCCGCCGTGCTCTTCCATCAAGCGGCTCAACCCGCTGGCCTCACGCTCCGGAACCCAGCCCATCAACACCGCAAAACCCAGCCCGATGAACCCGATGATCGCCACCACCTTGGCCATCGCGAACCAGAACTCGAACTCGCCGTACTTGGACACACTGAACAGGTTGGTCACCACCAGCAAAATGATCGACAACAACGCGAACAACCACGCATCGACCTGAGGAAACCACTGATTCAAGACATGCCCGGCGGCCAGCGCTTCAATCGGAATGACCAGCACCCAGAACCACCAATACAACCACCCAATGGTGAACCCCGCCCAGCGCCCGATGGCCTGATCGGCATAGGTGGAAAACGATCCCGTGTCCGGGCGGGCGACGGCCATTTCACCGAGCATGCGCATGACCAGCACGACCAGCAGACCGGAGAAGAGATAAGCGAGCAAGACGGCCGGGCCGGCGGCGGCAATGGCGTGGCCGGAGCCGACAAACAGCCCCGCACCGATGATGCCGGCAATGGAAAGCATGGTGACATGACGCGGCTTGAAGCCCTGCGCCAACTGACCGTTCGAGTCCTTCGAGTTCAGGCTATTCATTGTTTTTGTTGTTCTCTGGTGATCGACATTTGGGCGTACTGACGACATGTCAGGCGATCATCATTTCGCCCTCTTGCCCTGCTCCAGAGCGGCGCACCTCAAGCGCTGCAGCGTTACAAATCGGTCGGACGACGACGCAGGGCGATGAAATGATGCGTCACCTTACGTGCCCGGCGTTGATCGCAAATAGCCTGGGAGCGGCATGGGGGCGTCTGATTTCGACATGGCGAGGGCAGCGCGTTTAAGCGTTTTTCGAATGATGTTTAGAAACGCCCGGCATTACTTCCCCACGGCTACAGCGTCTTGCGTCATTGCCTACGACTGCGCCAGAATCCGCCGGCTTGTGCGTCTGGGGTGCGGGTTTTATCGTTTCCGGGTCACTGAAAAACAGTGATCGGGTTTGGTAGCCCGCAGCGCTGACGCATCGCGTCACCTCATGCAGTTGCATTCATGCGACTGGATTTATGGTGGCCATGCTCAGGGCTTCTTCGGAAGCGCCGGTTCCAGTGCTCCGGTCTACCAACCTGCGTATGGTCGCCACCCCTCGTTTGGTAGCGAGAGTGGATGACTCCCATTTAATAAGTGCTGGAGATTCATCTATGTTCAAGCCAACACCGAACCCACCGGAAACCGATCCGGTTTCTCCCTACAAATTCCCCGATTCCCGAACCCTGAACGAAGCGGCAGAACGTGCGCTCGATCACTACCTCACCCCGCAGCAACGGATCATGGGCAGCCATCACAAACACGACCCCATGTACATGGCCAACCCGGCGTACAACACTGAATCCCTCTTGGCCAATGCCAGCGAATCATTGGGATCGGCCAGTGAAATGCTCAATAACTTCGCTGCCACGTTGGAGCCTGGCCATCGCAAGACTGCGATCGGGATTGCGCAGTTGGTGATGTTGAGTGAGTTGGCGGTGAATCAGGCGCTGGATCATGTTGAGGTGAAGACCTGATAGATAAACCCCTGTAGTGATTAACTATTAGGGCCGAAGCTGCCACGGTAAACGGCAGCTTTCGGCCAGAAGCAGACATAGTGGTGAGATTTCCCGGGGCAGCCTTGCGCTCTTATTTCGGCCATTTACGAAGCCGATACCTAACGACGAAAGCGGCCACGCTTTCGCCTCTGCCTTCGCACTTCATTATTCGAAACTCAACATTACAGATGAGGGAGCTTTTTCACCGAAGAGCTTCTCTTGGCGCTTTTTCTGGACCTTAATTGCCCTATTGCTGATCTCCCGACTTATCGTCGGCATAAACGCCGTGAAGATGGCTGTTGGTGCTATCGAGGCTTCGGACCATATGTCAAAACGGCCATCGACGATCTTCATAAACAGAATGGACGCGCTCCAGAAATCCTCCTGCCGTTGGGCATTTAGCATCTTTGCATACCAAGTCTTTGCCCAAAGGTTCCTTGCATACGAATCTCTCGCAGTTGAGTGGGCATTGCCAATGAAGCCCTCGGTGCCGTCGAAGCGGGACAGAACCGCCTCAGCGTGGACGCTATCGTCGCAGAAGCCTGCAATCATGAGCGCAAGTGCTGTCTCGTACGGCCGGTCCGTGGCAAGCAGTTCATCAATGTAGGTCTGTAGAATTGCCACCTTTCCGCAGAGATGGGCCGCGATGACCTCGCGCGCGATGTCGCTGTCGCTTTGCGGAGTTCGTAGGCGCTTTTTGCATATGTCCACCATCGCCGGGCTGGCAGAGTTGCTCCATAGGACAATGGTCTCTACAGGAATTTTTGCAGCGCCGGTGACACGACGTATGGTTGGGTCCAATGCCAAAATGCGGGTAATGAACTCAGGTACTAGCGGATTGCCGCTGGCGCCAAGTGCGACCGCTACCTGTAGGGCGACGTGGTGAAGATGACGGAGCTTTCGATCGGAGGTTGCGACCAACATCTGGAGCCAACGCTGATCGCGATCAGCATCCTGTCCGATGATCGATTTGATGCCGTCGAACGTGAGGTCGGAGAGTATTAGGTCTGCTTCAACAGCCGTGAGCTCACCGGCAAAGTGTTCATAGGCGTTGTTCATGCGGCGTTGGCGCTCGTCGAACTGTTCTTCCGTTTCCGAAAGCCGATTCATCTGGGATGTAAAGTCATTTTCCGACGGAGCCCGTTCCGTTAACGAAACCAGGGGAGGCGCGAGGTCGGACACTGTCGGCGCCCCAGTCTCAATCTCCGGCAACTCCACATCACCCTCATAATCCAATGCCTTTACAAGCGCGGCTTCGATGCGAGCGGCGATGGCATCATCCTGTTCGGCATGCAGCGTTTCGGCGGCGAACCCGTAGTGGGACACGTTCATTCGATCAAGCGCGGACTCCGTCTCTATCAGACCCGCTTCCAACGCTTTCAATATCGCGGTGGACCCGTGCCACTCCTCGAAACTGTTGTCGCGCTTGTTCGGTTTTTCTGCGCTCCATCCACTATCTATGACTTCCTGTAGTAATGAAGTGTCGCCGCTTGATGCGGCGAGGGCGAGCGCTTCATGCCGGAGTTTTTTGAGTGGAGATCGGATGAAGCCTTTTACAATACCGGCAGCCTGCGGTGTGAGCGGCGATCCAGAATAGTGGATAGAGGCAAGAACTGCTGTCTGCGCATGCTCATTTCCACTCTGCAGAACACCCTCGAGCACCCGTTCCACTTTTTCGGGTGTGGCACTGCGCACGCATGAGAGCAGCTCCAGCAGGAGGGTCTCGCCCTGCATTTTTGCGATCGCGTCGAGCTGCTCGTCGGCGGTGAAGTGCGGCAATGCGATGATTGCGGAAAACTGTGCCGTAAGAAATTCGTCCCGTTCGTCTTGCCCGTCTTTATGCGACGCGGTGCTAGCTACACTGGCCGAAAGGAAGCGTTGGGCAAGGTCTTTTGTGAGGGCCGCACTATGCCGCAAAAGCATCAATACGCCCTGAAGCCGTGCGTGCCCGCTACGGCCGAGCACTTCGCTCGCGAGTGCACGGTGCGTATGTATCGCATCATCAGGTACGAAGCGTGCGACACAGGCCCGAGCACCACGGAAGTAATGGTCCTCTTGGGCCATTCCCCGGCTCATGGCAATTTTTTCTGGGTCAATCTGTCGATAGTTTTTGGCTGTCGCTATAACGTTCTCTGGTTCAACGGTATTGGGATTGCAAGGATCAACAGCGCTGTATTTTTCCTTTATAGACCAGCCTTCAAAGCGTTCTTGGTCGCGTGTGAGTTCCCCGCGGATACGGGCCCCCTCTTTGGCGTCGCCGACATCCCCGGTGCCGTATAGGATGCCAACGCGTGTCCACGTCCCCACGCTGGACGTGTGTTCCGCCGGCAGCGCTTCCAATCCCTTCAGGATTGCTAATCGAGTCTCCTGCCAATCGACGCGATTGTAGTGAAGAACCTGCTCGAATTCCGCGTAGGGCACCGACGTTGATAAATTGAGTGCGGCAGAAAACCGCCAACGGACAAGATAAGTTGCAATCTCTTCTAGCGGCATACCAGCCAGAAGATAGAGAGCGAAGCGACTTATGCCATCGAACCTAGGGTGCGGAGCGATTACGAGGTTGCTAGTGATGAAGGATCGCTCGACTTCAGTGAGGGCAGCCTGACGTTCTTGAATTTTAGCCAAGACTCTATTGCGCTCTTCGTCAGCCTGAGTGACAGATCCATGGCCCGACGTCCGGTGCATCCCTCGTTCTGGTACAAGCGAATAGAAGGACAGCCACCGCTTCGTAGATTGCAAAATGTGCTGCCAAATTCCCGGCTCGTCGCGCCGGTTGAGTAGCGCGTAAAGCAGCCACTCTTTGCTGGCGATGTACTCTTGAGACAGGTATACATTTTCAGCGGCTTGCAGGAAAGCGAGTGGAGCCGATTTTGCTAGCACGGCGAAGGCGTCGGCCTGGCTGTTCGGAAGATTTTGCAGTGATACGAAATTTTCGATCAGCGCGGAGCGTATCTCAGGGCTCGTTTCATCCTCAAGGCAAGCGATCTGCGTTGCGAGCAAGATAACCTTGGCCGTTTCATCAAGTGCACTGATCGGTTCCAGTATTGTCGCTAGCTTTTCTCGCGGGTCGCGTTTGTTGCGCAACTCGCGTTCGAGTTGGCCGACGAGGTAGAGCGCGAGTGCCAAGTTGAGACCATCGAGTTTTATCTCATACTGTGACGCGCTTCCTTTCACCGAGGAGAAGAACCGGCTCGATGCAACAGCTTCGAGTTGGGCTTCTTGGACGGCATCGAACAGCCTAAGGTCATCCGTATTCTGCGCATTCGCTCGAGCCAATACCTTAGCTGCGAGGTCTTTCAAAAGGTCAGCGAATGCGGGCGCCGAAACTGTAGCCGCCCCATGCTGCTCCATTCTGCGCATATGCTCAAAGAGCAGTCGCCCGACGCTTAGCTCATCCAAAAGCTCGATGGCCTTGGCTTCTATCAGCTCAATAGCGATACCAAGAAGTCGAGGATTCCGAACGGATTCGAGAACCTCAATCCTGGTGTTGGAGAAGTCGATGCCGCGACTGCCCAATATCTGTTTCACGTCATTTATGGACCACTCGGCCAGCGTGATCGTCCTTACTGCACAAAATAGCGTTTTTTTGAGATGCGCCCAGTGCTGCGTACGGGTGGTGACCACCAGGCAGCCGCCCAGCTCCTTCAAGCGTAGCGCGGCGCGATCGAGCCAGCGCCCCCAGTTCGATTTGAGCGGTTGGTTGAGCCCGTCCGCTATGAGAGTTACGCGGACGGAGCTTGCTGGAATGTTCGTGCGCCAATCTTTGAAGCGGCGCCGCCAGCGCGCGATCACTTGCGGCGTAACATTTCCATCTGTCTGATAGATCAGTTTGCGAATTAGAAAGTCATCGAAGTCTTCTGCATCATCTCCGGTCAAATCGTCGGCAGGACACAGGACGAGAAGTGATTTGGGATTGGACAGATTCCAGCTCTGGACAGCCAGCCAGGATTTTCCGACTCCCTCTTCGCCGACAATTGCGTAGATTTCGCTTTCTGGAGCTCCGGAGAATGCCTTTGTAAGAAGCGCACGCTCAGGTCGGTCGAGTGCCGAAGGGCCGGACGGATCAAATGGAGAGAGTGGTTGGCCGAGTTCGGCGCGCGCCTGCACTTTGTCTGTGAACAACCGGCCCAGCCATTCTTGGTTGAGCGTCTTGGCGTGGCCCAACCCAACGTCTGTGGCGAGTGATTTTCTGAGCGCACTCAGCCTTGAGGGATAATCACCGTGTTTTTCAAAGTGATCGATTGCTTTGATAGCGGGTGCGATAAGGCCCGATCCAAGCTTTCCGGTGAGTCCTTGTTCGATAATTGCTTTGGATTTTGAACCTGCCGCAACAGTGGCGACGAGCAGCGCCCCTAGATCGTTATTTGACCAGTCCAATACCGTGAAGCCGAAGCCGTTCTTGGCCGAAAACTTACGCCCGTCTTCGACTGTTTGGGATGCCACCTCGCATGTTGCTCCGAGTATCCAAAGATCCACCAAGCCGGTGTCGTCGTTCGCAACGTCGAAAAGCTTTGTCGAAATATCGTTCTTCGAAAGGCCTTCTTTGTAGCGTTTGCCCTCGAAATATGTAGCCCCGCCATCGAACGCCGAATCGCCGTCTCGTCCTCGCTGCGTACCTGACTTTGCAAGACGGAAAGATTGTCCTGTGATTTCACCTAGTACGACTCCGAGTAACCCTTCAAATCCTTCTGGGCCTGAAGGGTCGAGGGCTAAAAGGGCGTCCTGTAGAGCCTTCGCGTGCATTTTATCTGCTGTGTTCATGCTGGAATGACAGTTCCACAAGTATTGCAGCCAATGGGAGTTAGGGAGGCGTAGCTTTGTCAGGGGTGAACGTTTTACTTCACCTCTTGGCTAGGTTCGGAAGAGTGAAGGTGTCGGTTGCAGAACGACAACTTTCCGGACCTCCCGTTTTTAAAAGCAACGAATGTCTCCAACTGGTCGATTTCTACCTGTCGCCATCGCCAGCTTTGGGTCGATTGTAGTTGGTCGCGAAAGGCAGGAACCAGCCAAAAGCAGCCTTTCACAAACGACCGCTACTGGTTGTCATCCGCGCCCATGCATACGTAGATAATTCAGCAATTGCTCGTGGCGTGGATCCTCCTCCAGCGCTGGCGCAGTGGTACGGATAGCTTCTAGGCAGTTGGAAAGATCGGTGGGTGGCCACTGGGTTTGTTCACCAATCACGAGGCTCAAAAAATCCAAGGCGTGCTCAGGGAAAATCCTGCAAAGGTCCGCTTTATGAAGCATACGCACTGCGGGGTCTGGATGACCCAATGGCTGGAGCCACGCACGAAGTATCTCCATAGCCTCAGGGAATGCTCCGCCCGCCGCAACACACAATCGGGACAGGGTTTCGGCAATCACCGGTGTCATAACGTCCTGGCCTTTTGGCCAGAGATTATTGATAAAGGGCGCCACCCGGTTCGCCCAGTATTCCGTACGTTGATCGCCCGCTCCTTCCAGAGCATTAACCAACGCATTTGCGGCGTACCTCAATCCTTCTGGAGGGAGCGCGCGGACGGCGCCAGCGAGCTCGAAGGACGTGAAGGTATCGCCCGGATCCAGTGCGGCATAGGTCAAAAGTGAAGCGTATTGCACGCGATGTTTGCCCAACGCTTCAAAGTGATGAGCGGAATCCAGAAACGAGCGTTTCAACACCTCCATCAGAGGGCGGTATAGACGGGGTGACCATAAAAATCCCTCCCAAGCCGCGCGAGCTTCATGCTCGGAGAGCTGCCATTCAAAGTGAGACAGCAAGTGTTCCGAGGCCCAGTCAGGATCAACCCGGAACAATGCAATAACATGGGCCGCGAGCAAGACTCGCCCGTTCCGATATTTTTCAATACTGCCATCGCAGAGTTCGGTAAACGTGGGCTTAAGTTCGACAGGCAAGCCTTTACCGTCCTCCAGTGACTGCCGGTACCACCATTGGAGTAGCGCCTCAGTGACGTGTCCCACGGGATGATTGATGGCGCGTCCAACGGGGTCGTCCGTCTCACTACCGTCGCGGCTGTGCAGTTCCAAGACGCGATGCGCGAGCGTGAAAAACTCCTCCTCGTGCCCAACGAAGGTTTTAGCGATGGTTCTCAGCCAGGAGCTCACTCCCTGAATTAAAGGCTCCATGGCCTCATCCGGCGCCCCAGCCAATACGGGTGCCATATAACGCCAAGCGCGTGAGACGTGCTTGCCCTCAGACCATGCCTGCAGCGCCTCGCGCCAGCGGCTTGCCGGCCAAAAATCCTCTTGCGCCAGGCCCCATAGAGCGCAGGCCGTAGTTGCAAAGTTGTCGCGGCAACGCTCCCTCCAGTCATCCTGCTGGAAGTAATCGGCGTTTGGATGCTGCTTTAACCATTGGATCAGTTCACCGCGTCGGCGAGGTGTGGCAGTGAATTTTCGCCAATCATCGTCGCTTCCGCTCCAGTATGGAAACTCATCGCTTTGATCTTGTGGCAAAGCCCACTCCGGGTACTGCCGGCTGAGTGCATCCAGTCGTCCCTGTGCAACCGTATTCAGCGTGGCCCCGGCGCCGGCGACCTTAGCCAGCCGTTGCCATACCTCCCTATCCACAACACGTGCCAGCCGCTCGGGATCGGCGCCGACATCGAACATTGTGGGAGACGGGCCGGCAAGAATGGCTTGTTCGAGCGCCTGGACCATCTCAGGATCGCCCTTCTCCGCTAGGTCAACGAGCAAGCGGGTGGATTCACGCTCAGTCTCCAACGACCAAAGCCACCAATGATCATCCGCTAACAGCCAGTCAAGAGCGCGACGACTGCCTATGACATCCCCTTTCGTTGCAGCAAAAAATGCCAGGCGCTTGAAAAGAGGATATGGGATGGTCCACCAGAGCTCCGCCTCGAGGGCTGCGCGCTCAGGAGAAACCGCAGCCGTGGCCAGCCACGCATCCCGCGTCAGCTCAATGAGCGCTGTCCAGTCGTTGTAGTCGTTGTTCTGTGGATGCACATCGATAGATGGCTGCTGCGTGTACGAGTTGTCACGCCGATCATCAGCGCCCCCCAACTCCCGCGTCAGGTCGAGCGCGTCTCGCAACAAACCCGTGAAGTCAGTTAGCAGACTAGGAAGTGCTACATTCCAGCGTTCGTTACCGGAAAGATCCTTCAGGTTGGAATGGACGTCATCCGCCGTGAGGACGATCTCCCATTCAACCAAATCCTTCAGTCGTTGTTGCTCTTGACCATCCTCGGCGGAGGAGCCGTACGGCGCACGGATCGAAACACGTGGCGACAGTAACTCCCTGAACTCCAGACGCAGGGACGACGTTAGGCCATCACGATTGAATCGGTTTCGCCAACGGTAAAAATCGAGTGCCTGCGGCCCCACTTTGACGCGTCCGCCGAGCAGCAGCCTCCATAGCGTACGCATCAGAGGCCCGGGTACGGCATTGGGGGCACCGGCTCGTATCTGAGCCAACTCATCAGATTTACCGTCAAGCTCAAGTGCGACCAGCCGTTCTAAGGTGTGCTCAATACACGAGGCAAAATTGACGTGTAAACGGCCGCCCCAACTGATCAGCCAAAGTAACAACGCGGGATCATCCAGGTGGCGAGTCAGCCACCGAGCCAAATGCCCCATCACCGCATCCCACTGACTGCTGACGCCGTCGCTTTCTACAACGCACATGACGGGGGCCAGCGGGTAAGGCAAGGGCCTACGCATCAAGCTGAAGGCAAGCTTTTTATCCAAGCGAGTATTTGGAGGGACACCATACCGGGCAAGGTCGATATGGCCGAAGCGAGCCTCACTCAACGGCGTTAGCCAATCAAGCGTAGGCACCGGCTCCAGATCGGCGAAGCGCTTGGCTGGAAGACCGTGTCGGTCACTCAACGCCCAAAGCAAACGGCTAACGAAATCGTCCTCCTTGGTGCTTGCCAGCGGGCGAGCAATCGCGCTTTCAACGACGATGCGTTCCTTGCCGCGCACACCGTCGCGGTAGGTTGCCGACCATGCCTGCAGCGTCTTGTGAAGGTACGTATGACGGCGGTGTTCCTTGTAGAGAATCGGTGTGACGTTCTTGGCCTCCCACTCGTTGGCGCGATCCTCTTCCTCGCCTCGAGAGTAACTGCCGAACGCGAACATTTCCGGAGACGATTCCCCCAGCAGGCGGTCGGCGGCAAGAGCGTCCATCATGTAGCGCAAAACTGGGTCGGCGATGCTATATCCAACAAAACAGACGGTGTAATTGCGGAACATCTCACTGACGAATCCCGCAGCCCATCGCTCAGTGAGGTACGCCAGGCCGAAATCACCGCTGGAAATCACCAAGTGATCCAGTTCACTTGCTGTGGGCGCTTCGCTCAGTAGGCCATGAAGATACACCAAACCGTTCCAACGATTTTTTGGCACTGGTAACAGGGGGGCTTGGAAGACGTGGACCGGAAATGACGCCGCCGGCTTCGCCTCTTCAAACAAACGGTCGAAGTTGGTAGTGATCAACCGAGTGCGCCCATCACGAGTCCTGCCCAGGTTCAACAAGGCCTTGTGGGTTGCGGTTGCCTTGGGCGAGCTCAGGTCTGGCGTGAGAATGCTCGCCATAGTTCGCCGAACTCTCTCACGCCCTACAACAGCCTCCAGCAGTCCTACGGCAGTGTCGTATTGCTTGGACTTGATTGCCAGCTTTTGAACCCCGCTCGCATTGGGCTCAAGGCGCCGATACAGCTCCTCCACAAGGCCGCGGAACCCTGGCAGGCGTGCAGGGTAGGAGATCCCTGCCCCGCAGAAAAACACCACGCGCCCCTCCTCGTGTGCCTGCAGCAAACGCTCGGGAATGTAGGGGCCATTTTGGACGAATTGCGGCATTCAGCGAACCTCGTAAATCATCCGCACCCGACCAACTGGCAGCCGCTGGCTGCGGGGCTCAGTGATGGGGGGGTGCGTAACCATAAGAGAGACACCATCGCCGGGCGGGTGGTCGAGGGTGTTTTGGTTGGCCGTCAATGCCACGGGAGCTGCCCCTGCATCGGGCTGTACGATCTGTCCATCTCGCATAGGCGCTCCCTAGTATTTTTGGACAACATAAACGACTAATGCAGCAGTCTGGCACAACGGCCGGCGGCACGCGCAGTCGACATAGGCTGTTACGGTCCGAGCACATCTGTTCCGTGGTTACTACTTCGCGGAAGACTCTTTCGTGAGAGCCCATCGGCCATCGACGTCTGTTATTGGCCGAAAGCAGTCACCCACAAGCGCTGTCACCCCTCCCAAACCGCCCCACCGAAAACAACGAAAGATCCAGTTCACTCCCCCCCCCGCAAACACCACTGCGCAAACGCCTCCCCCAGCGCCGCCGAGTGTTTGAACCCATGCCCGGAGCATGCCGACACCACCAACGTGTGCTGCAACCGTGGATGCTCATCAATGATGAAATGCCGATCCGGCGTGACGGTGTAGGCGCAGACCGCTGACTTCGCCACCCGATCCGTCAGCCCGGCAATGCGCCCCTGCACCTGCTGCTCGTACATCTGGCGTTCTTCCTCGGCCGAGATTGTGCGATCCAGCGTCTCGGGCGTGGATGTGCTGTGATACTGCGCCGTCGCCACCTTCAAACTGCCCTCCCCCGGCAAGGCGGGAAAGCCATAGAAATCGTCGTCCGGGCCGTGAGTGAAGATGAACGTGGGTGAGTGGCCGACCAGTTGCGCGTCGGGCTCGGTTTCGAACCAGAACAGTTTTTGTCGATAGACGCTGAGTAGCCCGTCGAACGGCGCGCCGAGCAAGCCGCCCGCCCAGTTGCCGGCGGTGACCACCAGTTTGTTCGCCCGCACGGTGCGCTGGTCGGTGGTGACGGTGACGCCCTTTTCGTCCGAGCGGATGTGGGTCACGGTCTCGCCCTTGTAGAGCGTGGCGCCGTGTTGTTCGGCCAGTCTGAGCTGCACGTCGATGCAGCGTTCGGGCCGTACAAAACCGCCTTCGGGCTCGAAGTAGCCAATGGCGTCGTCGCGCACCTGGGCAAACTGCGGAAAGCGCTGGCGGATCTGGGCAGCGTCGAGGACTTCGTGTTCGATGCCGTAGGTCTGTGCCAGGGCGATGGTGCGCAGGGTGAAGTCGGTTTCGTCGGCGGGATCGAAGTCGGGGCGGGAGGTCAGCACCAGTAGGCCGGTCTGTTCGAACAGGGACTCGCCTGACAGCGCTTCCAGTTCGCGCCAGATGCGGTGGGAGTTGCGCACGATGGGCACGTATTGCGCGCCCTCGCCCACGGACAGCCGGGTGATGCGGGTGTCGCCATGGCTGGAGCCGAATGTGTGCGGCGGATGGTGGCGGTCGATGCCGACCACGTTGACCCCGGCCTTCGCCAGTTGATACACCGTGGCCGCGCCCATGGCGCCGAGCCCGATGACCAGTGCTTCGCATCGTTCCATGATTGATTTCCGCTCAGGCAAAAGAGCCACAGTGAAGCGGATCAGGCGATGGAAAACAATCCGCTGAAAGCCGCGCTCTGGCAAAAATGCGGGAAGCGAGCTGATGGGCGTCCCACTTACTGTCAATCAGCCGTCTGTCGGTGCTAGCTGTAGTCAAACGAAATTTGATAGTCGTTTGTACTCAGAGCGATCTGATGTTGAAAGTACGGCTGAATGGTCGCGACCCACTTCTCGACGACGTTGAAGCTGCCATTATTGATGTTGCCCTCCACTGGAATGCCTAAGGCATTCAATACTGACTCATCATCCCCCAGATCTTTTGACGTCTCCTCGCCCTGGAATTCCAGGGTTGCTGTGTCGTACCACTCCAGTCTCAGCTCCAGTCCCATCTTTTTCTCACAAATATCTTTTTTGACGAAAAAAGGGACGGTGGCCCCGTCCCCTTTGCTCTCCGCAGTATCAGTACTTCGCACAGGTGCCCATGAAATACTCCAGACCGCTCGGGAAGCTGACATTCAGCAGGGCTCCCAGTGCCGCTACCTGATCCTCGCGCAGTAACAACTCACCTGGTTCCAGTTCACTCAGGGGCTTGGATTCAATGAGTTGCGCAACTTTTTCATTCATTTCGCTACCGTCGATATCCAACTCGAATTGCAGCGTGTCGTCTTGGACGTCATCGGGATAAAAGCCGGTTATTGAAAGGAAGAGCATGGTTTCATCCTTAATTCTTGGTGGTTCTTCTATCAGGCTCTGCTGGCCCGGTTTGCTCACCCGTCAGGTGATTGAACTCACCCAGATGTGTGGTTCCTAGTTTGTCGTATTTTTCTACAGCATTACTTTTGTAGTCCCACTCATAAATTCGGCCTTTACGGTCTACCCAGCGTGCTCGCCGCTTTCCTCCACCTTGTACCGATGATTTCGACTTCACCCTGACTGCATCTGGGAATGCTGGTAGCGTCTTTGGATGACCGTAATAAGCATGGTCGGGTGGGCGGCTGAGAACAATGTACAGCGGCCGGACCCCGGACTCCGCCGGAAACACCAATATGAAATCCCGATACTCCGGCGGATAAACCGGATTCACCAGAATCCCGTCCGCCGCTTTCGTCGGCGGGTACACCCAGATATGCGGCGCCTGCGGAGCAGCCTCCAGCGCAGGGATGCCTAGGATGTCGGAACCGTTCACAGCCGGCGTCCAGACCAGCTCAACACCTTCGCCAAGACCTGCGACAAACCGGTTACCGCGTGCCGCGAACTGCACAACCTCAACCATCTCCCAATCGCGATTCTTGCCGGTGTAGAAGCCGTAACCCTTGAGGCTGCCATCGGCCTGCTGTTCAACGCGCAAGCGCACGCGGGTTCTGGCCTGTTTGAGGGCGAGCAGCTGGTCTTCGGTGTAGAGGGCGCTGTCGCCCAGGTTTGAGGGCATGAACATCGCCACCAAACCGAGCAATGGGCTGATGACGGCAGCAGAGGCCATCGCGGGCAATGCCTTGAACGCTTCACCGGCAAGGGCAAAACTGCCCAGCCCCGCAGGAATGGCCGTGCCGCTGATTTTCTTGAGCTCAACCCCACCGCTGTCATCGGCCTCACGGCCACCGAGCAAAATCAGCTCGCCGTAATCCTTCAGGCTGTCAGTCGGCACCATTCCCGCAGGATTCGCGTAATCGATGATCGCGTCCGGCAACTTGCAGGACTTGGCAAACACGCAGCCGGCGCGCACCGGCTCAGGCTTGTTCGCCGCTATCTCGCGGCTGCGCTCGAAGGCGTCCTGCCTCGCCAGCATGGCGTCGTACTTGTCTTGTCGGTCTTGCTGATCGGCCAGTCCGGTGGCCGTCATATAGCGGTAGGTAACGTGATGCCCGTCGCCTGCCGGTGGGTTGGGAACCCGGGAAATGTCCTTTTGACCAGCCACTGATTGTCCTTTCGTTCATGCATCGGCAGCCCCTCGCAAGGGGCTGCACGACGTTAATGAAGCAGGAAAATCGTGGCTGTAGGACGCGTCTCTAAAGACGTGGAGATTGTTCGACGTGAGCCGATTGCATCTCGGCAACAACCGCCTCGATCAAACACAAGGCCGTCGGCGACAGGCTTCTGCCCTGCAAACTCACCACGCCAATTTCAGAATGAAATCCCGGCCTGTCCACAACATGCAGTTCGATCAAACGCCCCACCCGAATGTCTTCGGCCACGGCGCCATGGATGACGCCGAGGATGGTGTCGGTTGAACCAGCGACAGTTTTGAGCAAGGCCACGTCGTCGCACTCCAACACGATAGGCAGCGCCTGGCGGGTGGAGATGCCGAGGGTTCGGGCGGTTTCGAGTTTCAGCACCTCCGGCAGGCGCGTCGTGGCGATGCCGTAGCCTTCCAGTTCGCCCATCGCCACTTTACGCCCGGCCAGTGGGTGCTCCGGACGTACGAAAAAGCCTGCCGAGACCTGGCCCAGCGAACGGATCAGCAGATCGGATTCCGCCGTGAAGTTGCGGATATCGGCAACGAAGAATTCGATCGCTTCAGCACGCAGCCGCGCTTCGAGAATCTGCCAGTTGTTCACTTCCACCCGCAGCGTGACCGCCGGGTGATCCAGGCGCAGTCGCGGCACCACTTGATGCATCAACATGGCCGCCGGGAACGGCCCGACGCCGAAGGCGAGGCTGCCCAGTTGGCGGTCGCTGTAGAGCGCCATGTCCCGCTCCAGCGAACGGGCATCGAACAGCAACCGCCGCGCCCGCTCGATCAGAAAGGCCCCCGCCGGCGTCGGACGGACGTCGCCGGTGTCGCGATCGAACAAGCGCTGCCCGGTTTCGCTCTCCAGCGCCTGAATGCTGCGGCTCAGGGCCGGCTGGCTGAGGTGAACACGGTCGGCTGCGCGACCGAAATGGCGTTCATCGGCCAGTGCGAGCAGGTGTGACAGTCGTTTGAGGTCCATTCGCCCGATGCTAGCGACGCATTATCCGGATGTAAACAATGCATTGGATACATCACCGCCCTGCCCCTAGGCTGGAGCGCATTCGACCTCGGAGAACAACAAGAATGAAACCGACCCTCTACACAATCATTGCCCTGTCGCTGGTATCCCTCGGCGGCTGCGACAACCAGCCCGGCGTCGCAGCCGGCGACGCCACGCCTGCCACGGCCGCGGTGATCCAGGCGTCGATCAAGGGCCTGGACCTCAGCGACAACCGGGACATGGAAGATGCCCAGCGCGGTTTCATCGCCCGGCCCACCGGCAAGATCCTCGGCGCTGACGGTAATGTCCTGATCGACTTCGATGCCTACCGCTTTGTCGAAGGCCAGGCGCCGGCCACCGTTAACCCGAGCCTGTGGCGGCACGCGATGCTCAACGCGCAGATCGGCCTGTTCAAGGTCCGCGATGGGATTTACCAGTTACGCGGTTTCGACATCGCCAACATGACGCTGATTGAGGGGCAGACCGGCTGGATCGTGGTCGACCCGCTGACCTCTAGGGAGTCCGCCGCCACGGCGCTGGCATTCGCTCGCGAGCATCTGGGCAACAAACCCGTCACCGCGATCATTTTCACCCACGATCATGCCGACCATTTCGGCGGTGTGCTGGGCATCACTTCGAGCAGCGAAGTCGCCCAGCGCAACATTCCCATCGTCGCACCCGCCGGTTTCATGGAGGAAGCCACCAGCGAAAACATCCTGGCGGGCCCGGCGATGGCGCGGCGGTCGATGTATCAGTTCGGCAAGAACCTGACGCCGGGCGCCACCGGCATCGTCGACACCGGACTGGGCAAAAACGTCGCTTACGGCAGCATGGGCATCCTGCCGCCGACGCAGATCATCGACCAGCCGATCCAGCCGCTGGTGCTCGACGGCGTCAGCTTCGTGTTCCACAACATGCCCGGCGCGGAGGCCCCGGCCGAGCTGACCTTTTCGATCCCCGCGCTCAAGGCATACGGCGGTGCGGAGCTGCTGACGCAGACCATGCACAACCTGTTGCCGATCCGTGGCGCCAAGGTCCGCGATGCGCTGCGCTGGTCCGACTACATGCAAATCGCCCTCGACGAGCTGGGCGACACCGAGGTCTATTTCGGTCAGCACAACTGGCCGATCTGGGGCAACGAGCGGATCCGCGAATTCATCACCAAGCACCGCGACGTCTACAAATACCTGCACGACCAGACCGTGCGCCTCATGAACGCCGGCTACACCCCCAACGAGATCGCCGACAAGATCCAGCTGCCGGACTCACTGGCGTCGTACTTCGGCACCCGTGGCTATTACGGCGACCTGCGCCACAACGTCAAGGCGATCTACCAGCTGTACCTGGGCGCCTACGATGGCAACCCTGCACACTTGAATCCTCTGGTGCCCAAAGAATCGGCAAAGCGCTACGTCGAACTGATGGGAGGCAACGCTAAAGTGGTCGAAGCCGCGCGCGTGGCCTATGACAAAGGTGAATATCGCTGGGTCGCCGAGCTGCTGGATCAGGCCGTGCTCAATAAGCCCGACGACACGGCCGCCAAGGAACTGCTGGCCCGCGCCTACGAACAAATGGGCTATCAGGCGGAATCGGCGACCTGGCGCAACAGCTACCTGACCGCTGCCATGGAACTGCGCAACGGCCCGCCGGCCAAGGGCGTCAAACGCTCCGACCTGATCGAACTGATGAAGCAGACGCCCACCGAACGCTTCCTCGAAGCCATGGCCGCAAGCCTCGACGGCCCGGCGGCGGATGGCAAGCACTGGACGTTCAATCTGGAGCTGACCGATACGAATGAATCGTTCGTGCTGTGGATCGAGAACGCCGTGCTGCACTACCGAAAAGGCCCGACCGCGGCGAACGCCAACGCAACGCTGAGTGTCACCAAGGACCTGTTCGTCCAACTGCTCGGCGGCACCGCCGGGCTGAAGGAAGCGCTCACCTCCGATGATCTGAAGGTCGAAGGCAGTAAAGTCGATCTCATGAGATTCCTCGGGCTGCTGGAAAAGGCGCCGGGGAATTTTGCGATTGTCGCCCAGGCGCGTGACTGAACCGGTACGTGTCGACGGTGGGTTGCACGGTTCGAAAACAGGATCAGGCAAGCAATCCACAGAAATGCACAACAGCCTGTACGAGCAATCCGGGAAAAATGGTCCCTCGACACATTCATCAAGGACCACTCCCATGCTCGTACACGCCTACGGTGCCCACGCCGGCGACCAACCCCTTGAGCCGATGCAGATCCATCGCCGCGCGCCCGCAGCCCATGATGTGCAGATCGATATCGCCTTCTGCGGCATCTGCCACTCCGACCTGCACCAGGTGCGCGCCGAATGGGCCGGGACGCAATTCCCCTGCGTACCCGGGCACGAAATAGTCGGTCGCGTTTCGGCGGTTGGCGCGCACGTTTCCGACTACAAGGTCGGTGATCTGGTGGGTGTCGGCTGCATCGTCGACAGCTGCAAACACTGCGACGACTGCGAAACCGGTCTGGAAAACTACTGTGACGGCATGATCGGCACCTACAACTTCCCGACCCCGGATGCACCGGGCTGGACCCTTGGCGGTTACTCGCAAAACATCGTGGTGCATGAGCGTTACGTGCTGCGCATCCGCCACCCCGAAGCTCAACTGGCCGCCGTCGCGCCGCTGCTGTGTGCGGGCATCACCACTTACTCGCCACTGCGTCACTGGAACGCCGCGCCGGGCAAAAAAGTCGGGGTGGTCGGCATCGGTGGCCTGGGCCACATGGGCATCAAACTGGCCCATGCAATGGGCGCGCATGTCGTGGCGTTCACCACCTCCGAGTCCAAGCGCGAAGCCGCCAAGGCACTGGGCGCCGATGAAGTCGTGGTGTCGCGCAACGTTGAAGAAATGGCCGCGCACACCAAGAGTTTCGACTTGATCCTCAACACCGTCGCCGCCCCCCACGATCTCGACGCGTTTCTGGTGCTGCTCAAGCGCGACGGCGCCCTGACGCTGGTCGGTGCCCCCGCCTCGCCGCATCCGTCACCGAACGTGTTCAACCTGATCATGAAGCGCCGGACTATCGCCGGTTCGATGATCGGCGGCATCCCGGAAACCCAGGAGATGCTGGATTTCTGTGCCGAGCACGGCATCGTTTCCGACATCGAGCTGATTCGCGCCGATCAGATCAACGCGTCCTACGAGCGGATGCTGCAGGGCGATGTGAAATATCGGTTCGTGATTGATAACGCGACGCTGGCTGGCTGAACCTCTCAGGTATTCCTTTCCAAAATCACCTCGATTGAAGTAGCCTTTTTGATGTCAAAAGGATATCAATCGTCTTCGAGGGTCCTCAGCCCCGAGTTTTTTGCGGAAAGGAATTTCATGAACAAAGCAGTTTACGTAAAAGCCCACTTTTGCCCGATCGGCGAAAACGTAGAAGTCAAAGTACCCACTGGCAGGATGAAGAAAGGGCTTTTTGGCGAAAAAGAGGAGATGGAGAAGGTCATCGAGTGGAAGCAGACAGGCTGGTCTGACTCCCAGATCGATGGCCAACGCTTGAACGAGGACATCAATGAGGCGGTGAAGCGCCTCAACGAAGAAGGATACGAAGTTCAATCCATCCTCCCGATCCTTTCCGGTGCGTACAGCTACGATTACAAATACAAAGAAATGCCCCAGGGCGGCTGGGGATACGGCTATGGATACGGTTACAGCTATACCGAAGGCGTCACGATCATCGCTAAAAAAATAAACGCCCAGGCTCAGTAAAACCATTGAAACCGCGAGCAGTGCCGCTCATTGATCTTTCCCCCCACACCAAGTAAAAAACCCTCTCCTTTTTCCATTCTTGCAAGGAGCAGCGGATGCTCGAGCTCACCACGCAACGCCTGGACCTGCGCACGATGGTCGAATCCGACTGGCCGCTGTTCCTCAGGCTGCATTCCGAGCCGCAAACCATGCAGTACGTGTTCGGTGAAATTGCCGAAGAACAGGTGCGCAAAGGCTTCGAGCATCGGCTTCCGGCCTGGGGGCCGCAGTCGGATCACTGGTTGTGTCTGGTGGTGACCGACAGGGCCAGCGGGCAGGAACTGGGCGTGACCGGATTCCGTATCCTGTCGCCGGGGCATGCCGAGGTGGGTTGCCTGTTGTTGCCCGAGCATCAGGGCAAAGGCTTCGGCACCGAGTCGCGGCAGGCGATCATCGACTATGCCGCCGCCATCGGCCTGGACTCGTTGGAGTCGACCGTGACCGACGGTAATATCGCGTCCTGCAAGGTGTTGGAGAAATGCGGTTTTGTATTCGAGCGCCGCGTGCCGCAGGCCTATCAGATTGGAGATCGGTGGTTTGACGACCTGATCTACCGCTATCAAATCAGCTGACCCCGTTTTATCAGCGACCGCCAAGGAGGCCCTCGTCGTGAATCCTTATCAATGCCTGCCACCCCGCGCTTTCTGGCGCACTGCCGTGGCTGACAAGCCCGCGCTGAACATCGATCAACTGTGGACGCCACGATTCGAAATCGGCAACAAGGACGCCATCGTCACCGCCGGCTCGTGTTTCGCCCAGCACATCGGCCGGGCGCTGGTGGAACGCGGCATGAACTGGCTGGATGCGGAACCGGCCCCGGCCGGTTTGCCCGAAGCCGACTGCAAGGCCCACAACTATGGGGTGTTCTCGTTCCGCACCGGCAACCTGTACACCCCAGCGATGCTGTGCCAGTGGCTCGAATGGGCGCTGGGCGTGAGCCTGCCACCCGACGAAACCTGGGCTCAGGACGGGCGTTTCTTCGACCCGTTCCGCCCCGCCGTGGAGCCCGACGGCTTTGCCAGCGAAGACGCGCTGTTCGCCTCGCGGGAAGCCACCCTCGACGCCATCCGCACCGCCCTGCGCCGGGCCAAAGTGTTCGTGTTCACCCTCGGCCTGACCGAAGCCTGGCAAAACCGCCAGACCGGTCTGGTGTATCCCGTGTGCCCCGGCACCGTGCGCGGTACTTTCGATCCGCAGCTGCACCACTTCTGTAATTTCGGTTTCATGGACACCTATGGCGACATGGTCAGGGCGTTGGAGCTGATGCATTCGATCAACCCGCAACTGCGTCTGCTGCTCACCGTGTCACCAGTGCCCCTGACGGCAACGGCCACGGGCGAGCATGTGCTGAGCGCCACCACCTATTCCAAATCAGTCCTGCGCGCCGTCGCCGGGCAACTGTGCGAAGACCTGCCCGACGTCGACTATTTCCCTTCTTACGAAATCATCACCGGCACACCGTTCAAGGGCGCGTTCTACCAACCCAACCAGCGGGAAGTCACGCCCGAAGGCGTGGCGTTCGTCATGCAGCAGTTCTTTGCCGGGCTCGACGCCGTTCAACCGCTGCAGGTGCCGGCCAGCATTCCCCCCACCTGCGTGCCCAGCGAGGAGCTTGTCTGTGAAGACGCCGTGCTCGATTACTACGCCTAGGTTTGTGCTGCTGGGCGACTCCCATGCCGGGGTCATCGGCAAGGCGGCGCAGGCCCGCGAGCTGCCGTTCAGCGGCGGCCCGCTGGGCACCGGCCGGGATTTCGCGGTGGATTTTTTCAGCCTGACCCGCCATGACGTGGTGTTTCGGGACGCCGAGATGGAACGCCTGTATCGCCAGGCCCTGGCGCCGTTCGACGTGCCGCAACTGGCGAAGGTCGGGGTGCCGCTGGTCAGCACCCTCGGCCTGAGCCTGCACTACCTCGCCACCGCGCCGAACTGGACCTGCTACCAGACGCCGGACGGCGAATTCGACGAAGGTTTTCTCGCAGGTCCCCTGTTCGAATCCATCGTCGACACCTTGTCCAAACCTGCGCTGGCGTTCTATGAACAGGCCCGGGCGATGAACCTCAAGGTGTTCGCCGTGCTGCCGCCGCAGCGGGTGCCGGATCTGTCCGATTCGCGGGTGTTCATGGCCGCGCAGGCGCTGCTGATCGAGCGCCTGCAAGGGCTGGGCATCGAGCTGATCGACGTGCGCGCGGCAGCGAATGATGAGCAGGGTTTTCAGCTTCCGGCGTATTGCGAAGTGGATGACCCGCTGCACGGCAATCTGGCGTTCGGCGAGTTGATCGTCGAGCAACTGCTCAAACAAGGTCTGTGAATGACCGGTGGGAACGGCACCCGCTCCCACCGGTTTTTCTCGATTCAAGCCTTGGGCTGCGTCCCGAGAATCGTCACCCGCTCGCCATACCGCGAGTGCGGGAAATAATCCCAGACCGCATGGTGCTGGGTGCAACGGTTGTCCCAGAACACCAGCGTATTTGGCGTCCAACGCACGCGACAACTCAAAACCGGCTCTCGAGCCACCCGATCGAACAGCATGTTCAACAGCACCTGGCTTTCACCGCCGGACAACTGGACGATGTGTGACGTGAACCCGGAATTGACGAACAACGACTTGCGCCCGGTTTCCGGGTGGCGAACCACCACCGGGTGTTCGGTTTTCGGCAGGTTGGCCGGCGCCTCATAACCCTTCCACGGAATCGCGCCGTCGTGGATCGCGGTCAATTCGCCGAGAAACTGCTGCATCGTCGGCGACAGCATTTCCAGCGCCAGGTGCATGTTGGCGAACAGCGTATCGCCGCCGGTGCCGATGGCCGGGGTTTCCTTGACGTACAGCATCGAGCCCATGGACGGTGCCAGATCGGCGGTGCCGTCGGTGTGCCAGGTTTCGCCGGCCACGTAGCGCGATTGCGCATTGGCGCGGATCACCACCAGCTCCGGGTCATCGCCGTCGATGTCCTCCACCGGCAGCGCTCGCAGCTCACCGAACAGCCGGCCAAACGCCTTGTGTTCGTCCACCGTCAGGTGCTGATCGCGGAACACCACCACGTGGTTCTCCAGAAAGGCCCGGCGGATTTCCGTGAGTTGTTCGTCGCTCAGCGGTTGCGAAAGATCGACGCCGCCGATCTCGGCCCCGATGATCGGCGTGATTCGCTCGACCGTGATGTGCTGATACGGCGCGCGCCGTTCGGCGGCGATGCGCTCGATTGCCTTGAGTGCCAACTGATCCATGTTCCCTCACCTTTTTTATTGGAACGACACCGACGACTGCTCGCGCAGCGAACGCGGGCGCATGTCGATCCAGTGCTCGTTGATGTAATCCAGACAGACCTGACGCTCGCCGCGCATCCCCGCCTCGCTCCAGCCGCAGGCCATCGGCTTGCCCGCCGGCCACAGGGAATACTGACCCTGGGCGTTGATCACCACATCGAATTGCAGGTGTGCGTCATTCATGTCGTTCTCCTGTTGAACGGGATTGCAGTGTGGCCAGACTCCGGTCGAGCCCGGCGGCGAGATGGTTGAGTGCGGCATGCCGCTGTTCGTCGCTCGAAGCGCAGGCCCCGACGTACACCCGCACGGACGCCCCGCAGACCTGCGCGCAGGTGTCTGCGTCGTCGCCCGCGAAAGCCCGGGCCGACACCTCGGCGTTGGCGCTGGCATGAGCCTGGGCAAACGCCGTGGCGGCGGCCTCGGTATTGAGTTGTGCGTAGTACTCGGCGAACGCCTCGGCATCGCCGAAGTGTTCGGCAATCATGGCGCTGTTGGCCGGTGCGAGGCCGTAGGTCATCGCACTGGCGTGAGCCTTGGCGTAAGCCGCGTCGTAGGCATAGGCCTTGCGATACAGCGCCAGCAACACCGGTTTGAGCGTGGCCCGCCATTCGCCCTGACGCCCGAGCACGCCGAGTGCCGCCCGCTGATGCAGGCTTTGCAAAGCGAGCAGCGCCTGCCGATGTTCCGGCAAGGCTTCGCCGAGCATCGGCAGGACCACGTCGGCCTGCCAGAGATGAAACAGCTGAAACGGCACCTGCTCGTTGAACCGGCTCAAACGCAGACGCAAGGCCTCGTCCGGCTCGGCTTCGCACAGCACCTTGGTCAAGGCCAGCCACCATTGCGGCATCGAGGTCGGTTCACTCATGGCGCAGGCTCATCCGTACCAATGACCTCGGCCAGCAACCGCGCCCAGCGGCCCGCCACGATGCCGTAGTGATCGGTGTCCAGGGTTTGCCAGCTGCGCAACTGCGGCAGCAGGGCCTGCCAGTTGCGTTGCAGATCATCCGGATTCCAGGCATTGCCCAGCCCATAAGGATTGGCCTGCCCGGCACTGAACAACCGCACCGTCGTGGTCACCAGTGCCGGCGGCTGGAAGTCGATCATGCTGGCCATGTTATTGCGGCAACACACCGTCAGCCGTTGCAGATACGCCTGACGTTCTTCGGCTATGCCCTGCCCTTCGACCTCCGGCCAGCGCTGGGCGAACTCGCGCTGGAACACCTGCTCGATGGTCTGTTCGTCGATGCCGGCCAGTTGCGCACCGGCATCCGGCGCGGGCGGGTCGATCAGGTACAGCAACGGCTGCCTGAAGCGGTCGGCCCGGGCCTGATGACACAAGGCCTGCGCCACCCACGCCCCGAACGACCAGCCAGCCAGACGCCAGGTGCTGCCGAGCGGAAGGTGGGCCTTGATCGCCTCCAGATACTGGCTTGCACGTTCGTCCACGCTGATGTTCGGCAACTGCGGCACACGCAGCGCCGGGTCGGCGATCACGCACACGCCCAACTCCGCCGGCAGTGCCGAGACCAGTTCCCGATAGGCCTGAACATCGCCACCCACCGGGTGGATCAGGTACAGCCAATCGCGGCCGGCACCAGCATGCCATTGATCGATCCGCACCGCGTCGTGCCAGCCGTGCGGTGCAGCGTTGGGCGCCTCTTCAACCGTGGCGGTCGAGACCAACCCCAGCACTTCGCTCAGGCTGACCTTGTGGCTGAATTGCGACAGCTGGAACACCTCACCGGTGGCCGCTTGCAGCTCGTCGATCAGGTCGAGCAGCGTCAGCGAGTCCGCGCCCAGGTCGTACAGCGAGTCGTCGTCCTCCAGCTCGCCCACACCGAGCCACTTGCACAGGCACTCACGCAAGCGCGCCGACAGATCAACGCCCTTCGGCGCCTCGCCCGCTGCGGCCACTGCGCCATGGCGAACCGGATAAAACCTTCGCGCTGTGTCGATGCCGGTGGTCGAGATCAGCAGCTGCGGCAACTGCGTCGCCATCGCCAGATCGAACACCCGACAGCCCTCTTCGGCCGACAGACCGACCGTCAGATGCTCCAGATGCGCGGCGTCCCCGCCGTTGCTGGTGGTGGCCATGCCGATGTCGCGCCAGATGTCCCAGTTGATCCCCAGGCGCAGGCAAGCGTCGGCCGGGTTCGGGCGATAGTGGCTGAAGCCGTCGAGCACCCCGCTGGCCGCTGCGTAGTCCAGATGCCCCGCGCCGCCGAACAGAGCCGACATCGACGAGCAGTACAGGACAAACCCCGGTTTCAGATGCTCGATCAACGCTTCGACCGCCAGCATGCCGCGAGTCTTGGCGGCCATCGCCTCGGCCATTTGCCGGGCATCGCGGTGGCGAATCAGGCTGCCCGCACCGACACCCGCCGCATGAATCACCCCGCTCAGACGACCGTAACGAACGGCCAGTTGATCGAGGACCTGCGGCCAGCGCAGCAGGTCAGCGATATCCGCGTTGATGCAGTCGATCCGCGACGTGTACGCCGCCAGCGACGCGGGCAATTGCCCTTGGCGCGAAATCAGCACCACACGGCGTGCAGGTGCCTGCAACAGGTGTTCGCACAAAGTCCGGCCGATGCCGCCGCTGCCGCCCAGCACCAGAAACGTACCGTCTTCCGGCAGAAGCCCTGATGTCGTTGCTGGGCCGGTCAATGGCTGAGGCACCACGCGTGGCTGCCAGAGGTAACCGTCACGCACCGCCATTCGCCGAGGCCGTGAAGCCGGATCGCCAAGCAGCGTTGCCAACTCGCCGGCGTGCGTTTCGAGGCGCGACGACGGCCAGTCCAGCCAGTGGCAACGCACCGGGTATTCCTGCGGCACCACTTCGGTGATGCCGGCCAGTGCTGCCAGTTCGGGTCGCTGAACTTCGCCATCCACCGGACACGCCTGCCACGACATCAACCACAGCCGCAGACGTGTCGGGCGCGCGGTTTGCCCCCAGGCCTGCATCAGCGCACTGACCGTGTCCAGACAGGCCCACTGTGCCAGATCCAGAGATTGCTCGTTGACCGCGCCCGACACCGCCAGTGGCAAGGCATGCAGCCAGTCGAGTTCGCCGAGTTCAGGTTCTGCAACGTCGGTGAGCAAATGGTTCAGTGCGTCAGTGTCCAGCGGATCCAGCTCGAATCGGTCCGCGCTCAGGCGCTTGAAGCCATTGCCGGTGCGCACCTGAATCACCCGTCGATAGACAGTGTTCAGGCTCGCCAGCAACGCCGATTCCGGCGCTTCATGGCTGCACAGAATCAGCACCTCACGGGATTCCACCGTCGCTGTCGCACTCAGGCGTCGGATGCGCACCCACTGTCGTTGGTGGAACCAGTCCGCCAGCGGTTGTCGCGCAAGGGCTGGCGTTTCAGGTTCAGCAGCTACAGGCGTCGGGAAACGATACGGCTGAAGATCGAACGATGACGGCGGCAGATCCCACGGCGGCGGTGCCGAGCGCTGCGGCCACTGGATATTCGCGCCTTCGTACCAGGCGTCCAGCAGCTCCTGCGGCGATTGATCGACGATTTTAAGTTGCGCGCCCGAAGCGGTGACTTCCTTGATCGCTGTCGGCTGCAACGGAATGTCGTCACCCGACCGGCAGACCATCGCGAAGCGCCAGCGCAACTGCCGGCGACCCGACTGCAAGTGCCGCAGCAACGCAGCGCGCTGTTCCGGGTTCGCGTGCAGGTATTGGCGAATCGCCGCGACATCGCGCAGCAACTCCGCTCGACTGTGGGCCGAGACCATCAGCAGCGTCAACGTTTCCTCGACCCCATCCCGCACCTCGGGCGCAGCGCCGACGATGACATGCGCATTGGTCCCGCCAATCCCGAAACTGCTGACACCGGCCAGTCGCCGCCGCCCTTGCGGCCATGGCCGGGAGGTGGGCGGCACGTAGAACGGCGAATGCTCCAGATCGATCTGCGGGTTGATCCGGCCAAAACCGAGGTTCGGCGGCAGCACGCCATGGAACACCGCGAGGCTGGCGCGAATCAGCCCGACCACCCCCGCCGCCGCGCCCAGATGACCGATCTGGCTTTTCACCGAGGCCAGCGCGCAACTGCCGGCCGGCGCATCGCCGAAAGCTTTGGTCAATGCCGCGACCTCGATCGGATCGCCGAGCAAGGTGCCGGTGCCGTGGGCCTCGATGTAGCCGATGTCGGCACCGGTCAAACCGGCCCGGTTCAAGGCATCGCGAATAACCGCGCTCTGCCCGGCCACCGACGGCGCGGTGTAACTCATCTTGGCCCGACCGTCGTTGTTCAGCGCCGAGCCTTCGAGCAGCGCATAGATCCGGTCGCCATCGGCCCGCGCCCTGGCCAGCGGTTTGAGCACCACCACCCCGTAACCACTGGCGCCGAGGGTGCCGCTGGCGTCGTCGCTGAACGGACGACACAGACCGTCGGCGGAAAAGATGTGTTGCGAGCGGTGCCGGTAGCCCTCGGTCAGGGTCGGGTCGATCAGCACCCCGGCCGCGAGCATCACGTCACTGTCGCCCTGACGCAGCATCGAACTGGCCAGGTGCACAGCGATCAGCGAACTGCCGCAAGCGGCCTGCACACTCAGGGCCGGGCCGTTGAGGTCCAGGTGATACGCGGCTTTGGTCGCCAGAAAATCCTTGTCGTGATGCAGCGCCAATTGGAAGCCGTCCGGCAGATCGTCGTCGGCGGTTTCGCGCAGCATTTGCTGGAAGTACGTGGTTTCGCCGCAACTGGCGATCAGACCGATGCGCGGACCATCCGCCGACGGGACGATGGCCGCGTGTTGCAGGGCCTGCACGCACGCCATCAGCAGGTGCCGCTGTTGCGGGTCCATCAGGCGCGCTTCCTGGCGGCTGATGCCGAAGTACTCGGGATCAAAATCGAGCATGCCGGCCAACTGACTGCGGGCGCCGACCAGGCCTTCTTCCGCGGCAAAGTGCTCGATGCCCAGCCCATTGCCTTGCACCATCGCCCAGAACTCGGACAGGTTCTGCGCCCCGGCCACATTGACCGCCATGCCGATGATCGCCATCGGCGGGTGACCTGCATCGGTGTGCCGTACACGCGCCGCCACGTCCATCGATCCAGTCGAGAGGTGCGCCGCCAGACGTCGCACCGTGACGTGTTCAAACAGGTCGGCCATCGTCACCTTGTGCGGCAGTTCTTCGGCGTAACGGCCATGCAAACGCATCAGGCCGAGGCTGGTGGCGCCGGCCTCGAAGAAGGTCTGCTCCGGTTCGATGTCACGGCCGATCACAGCCTGGAACAACTCGCTCAGTTGTCGTTCCAGCGCGGTCAATTGAACAGCCGGTCCTGGCGTGCTGCGCCGCTCCAACGCCTCGCCCAGATTCAGCAAAGCCTTGCGGTCGATCTTGCCGCTGGGCGTGCGTGGCCAGAGGTCGAGCCGTCGGTATTCATCGATTCGCACATGGGCCGGCATTAGCCGCGCCACCTGACGATCCAGTTCATCGGAAGTCGCAGGCTCACCCTCAAGCTGCAGCCAGGCGATCAGCCGTGGTGGATCGGCCTGCACCGCCACCACCGCGTTGACCACTTCCGGCACCTGCATCAGCGCCGCCTCGATCTGCCCCAGCTCCAGCCGATGGCCGCTGAGTTTGATCTGCTGATCGTCACGTCCCAGGTAATGCAGGCAGCCTTGGGCATCGGCCCACGCCAGATCGCCGGTGCGGTAGTACAAACAGCCGTCTGCCAGCTCGACGAACCGCGCGGCGTTCAGCCCAGGATCAGCCAGATAACAGCGGGCAACCATCGGCCCCGCCACCAGCAGATAACCGCGACGGCCCATCGGCACCGGGCGATCATGCTCATCGACCAGCAGCAGCCGGGCATTGCCAACGGCATGGCCGATCGGTGCGCGCAATGGCCAGTCCCGCGCCACGGGCGGCAGGCGCAAGGCGCTGACCACGTGGGTTTCGGTCGGGCCATAGTGATTGAACAACGAGGCGTGCGGCATGCCGCCGAACCAGTGGCGCAGCGCATCGGTGCAGAGCAATTGCTCGCCGGCCGTGATCACCTCGCGCAACGCCGACGGGTAAACGCCCCGGGCCACGGCGGTTTGCGCCAGATGCTGCAAGGCCACGTACGGCAGGAACAGGCGCTCGATCCGCGCCTCGACCATGTAATCCAGCAACGCCTCGGCATCCTGACGCCAGCGCGGCGTGATCAGGTGATAACAACCGCCGCCGCACAGGGTGCTGAAAATCTCCTGGAACGACACATCGAACGACAGCATCGAGAACTGCAGAGTCACCGCTTTCGCCGGCAACTGCCCCTCGGTGCGCTGCCATTGCAGCAGGTTGCACAGGGTGCGTTCCGACACTTGCACACCTTTGGGCGTGCCGGTCGATCCGGAGGTGAACAGCGTGTACAGCGCCCGTTCACCGACGTGGCGTGGACGTTCGAACGTTCCGGCATCGGCGCGCAGATCGACCCGATGGGTGGCGAATCGTCCGGCGTTCAGGTCATCCAGTGCGGCCTTCGTCATATCGCTGAACAGCACACAATGCGGCTGCGCCTGTTCCAGCACCTGCTGCAGGATCGCCACCGGATAGGCGGGATCCAGCGGCACGGACGTCAGATTGAGTTTGGCCAGCGCCAGCAAGGCGACGATGTGTTCCACCGAGGCGTCGAGGAACAACACGACATGCAACGGTGCGGACCCGGCCGGCAACGGATGACGCTCGAGCAGGTTTGCCGCCAGAGCATCGGCCAGCGCATTCAGTTCGCTGTAGGTGAGGCGTTGCTGGCCTTGAACCAGCGCGACCGCCTCCGGTGTGCAATGCACTTGATGCTCGAACCCGTCCGCCAGTGTGTTGAACGGCAGCGCAATCCGAGGGCCCTCGCTGGCCGGTGGCAGGCTGCGTCGATACGGCTCCAGCAAATCGTTGAGGTTGGCCGCCGGGGTTTCCAGCAACAGGTCCAGGCCTCGGCGAAACAGCGCATTCAATGCCCGCATCTGTTCGCCATCAAAATAGCTGCACTGATATTCCCACCAGCATTCCAGTTGCGACCCGCTGCCCACCATCAACAGTGTCAGCGGGCACTTGGCGTGCAAGTGTTCGTTGAATTCCAGCGTCGCGCGCAGGTTCGAATCGGCCAGCGCTGCGTAATCGGTGTTTTCCAGCACGAACATGAAATCGAACAGCGAGGGGCTCGACGACAGCCGCAGGTCTTCCACCACATCCGCCAGCGCCACGTCCTGCAACGCCAGCACCTGGCGCACGGTGACGGTCTGCTTGCGCACCTGCTCGCTCAGGGTCAACGCCTGTTCAACGGCGGTCGGGATCAGCACGGTGTTGGCAAACATGCCGACCGTGTCTTCGAACTCCACCAGTGGCCGGTTGGACACCGGGCTGGCGATCCGTGGCCGCTCGCACCCGGTCAGGGCGTACAGGCTCCAGGCGAAGACACTGAACAGCACTTCGAAACGGGTCAGCCGCTGCTGGGTGCAAAAGCGTTCGAGGGCCGCGCTGCGCAATGGTCCCAAGGGTTCCCGGTGCAACCGGGCGGCGGGGCTGATTTCGCACACTGGCATCAACGCCGGCGACGGTTCCTCCTGCCGGCGCTGCAACTCGGCCAGGGCGCGGCGCTGGTCGCGATAATGCGGATCGACGCTCCACTGGCGCTGCCACTGGCCAAACTCCAGCGTCGTCAGTCGGGCGGGTGGCTGCGGGCTGTCGTGGCCGTGCAGGACATCGGTGTAAAGCTGATTCAGGTCGTCGAACAGCAGGTTCACCGACCAGCCATCGACGATGATGTGGTGCAGGTTCAGCAACAGCCGGCAGCTGCCATCGGCAAACGGCAACAGCCAGGCTTGAAACAGCTTCGGGGTGGTCAGGTCGAACGGCGCGGCGAACACCAACTCGGCGAAGGCTTGCCAGTTGTCCTCGGTGAAATGACCGACCGCAAAGGTGCGACAGACCGGACCCTGTTCGCCAATCACCTGATCGAGCTCATCGGCACCCGCCACGAACGCCGTGCGCAATCCCGGATGGCGCTGCACCAGACGCCCCAAAGCCTCGGCCAGTGCCGCAACGTCGACACCTGCCGCCAGATGCAGAATCAGCGGCACGCTGTAGGCGGTCGAGCTCGGCGAGCGTTGTTGCAACAGCCACAGCCGGCGCTGTTCGGCGGTCGCCGGCAGGCGTTTGGCGTTACTGACCGGGGGCGCAGGTGGGTAGATCGAATCACCGTTCGTTTCACCGGTCAGTTGTGCGGCCAACGACAAGAACGACTCGTTGAGCAGCGTATCGATGGCGATCTCGCGCTGCCAGCGAACACGGATCGCCGAACGCAGGCGCAGGGCCTTGAGCGAATCGCCGCCGCTGCCCAGCCAGTCGTCCTGCGCATTCAGGGCCGGTTGACCGAGCAGCGAACGGGCCTGACTCAGCAACCAGTCCAGCGCCGGTGAAACGCTTTCGTTATCCGTAGCCGCCAGGACTGGATGCCACGGACTCAACCCTTGGGCCAGCAAGCCGTCACGATCAATCTTGCCGTTGGCCGTCAGCGGCAGGCGCTCCAGCAGGAACAGCTGATGCGGCCGCATGTAGGGCGCCAGTTGTGCCCGCAGATGATTTTCGAAGGCGTGATAGTCCAGATCCCCGCGAGGCACGATGAACGCCAGCAACTGATGATCTTCAGCCGCCTGACGCCGCGTGCAGACGTACACCTGCGCCACGCCCGGATACTCCAGCATCCGCTGTTCAACCTCCCCCGGCTCGATCCGGAAGCCGCGAATTTTCACCTGCCGGTCGATCCGCCCCCGGTATTCGATCAAGCCTTCGGTATTGCGTCGCACCAGATCGCCAGTGCGGTAATGCACCTGCGCGCCACCGTCGAGGGCGGGCAAACGGACGAACTGGCGGGCGGTTTCTTCGGGCCGGTTGCGGTAGCCACGGGCGACACCGCTGCCACTCAAATACAGCTCGCCGACCTCGCCTGCCGGTACCGGTCGCTGCCGATCATCCAGCACCTGCACGCCGGTATCCGGCAACGGTCGGCCAATGGGCGCCGAGTCACCGGCAAAGTCACGGCTGATCGGCCAGCACAAGGCAAACGTGGTGCATTCGGTCGGGCCGTAGACGTTGAAGATCCGGCAGCGGCTCTCAGGATTGGCCCGATACCAGCCGCGCACGGCGGCAGCGCTGATCTGCTCACCGCCGATCAGCACCTGACGCACGCTGGAGAAACACGACGGCCACTCGACAATCAAGGTGTTGAACAGCGACACCGTCATGAACAGATTGTCGACCTGCGTGCGCTCCAGCACCTCGGCCAGACGTCGCGCATCCAGCACGTCCTCGTCAGCGATCATCACGGAGCAACCGCCGTTGAGCAGCGGCGCCCACAGCTCGAAACTGCAGGCATCGAACGCCGGGTTGGACAGGCAGGCAAACCGGTCCGTCGGACGAATCTCGATATAGCCGTCGGTGTGCGCCAGCCGCAGCAAGCCGCGCTCGCCCACCTCGACCGCTTTTGGCGTGCCGGTGGTGCCCGAGGTGTAGAACAGGAACATCACCTCGCTGAAGTCTTCGGCCAGCGCTTGCGGCGGAGCGTCCGGCTGATCGAACAAGGCCTCGACGCCGGTTTGCCAAAGCGAAGCCGACCACAACGGTTCTTCGTCCAGGGTCATCAGGCCGACACACGCCGCATCCGCCAGCATCAGTTCCCGGCGTTTACGCGGACTGGCCCGATCCAGCGGCACCACCACCGCGCCGACTTTCAACGCGCCGAGAATCGCCGCCAGCCATTGCCAGCAACGCGGCATGCACAACGCCAGCGACTGGCCGGGCTCGACGCCGCGCGCCAGCAATCCTCGAGCGATGCGCTCACTGGCGCTGGCCAGCTCGGCGTAAGTCAGGGTGACCGACTGATCGATCACCGCCGGGGCTTGCGGATTTCGCGCCACTTGCTCGGCAAAACGCGCAAGCAACGGCCTGTCTTTGGACGCACTCATCATTTCGCCTCCTGCGCGTCGAAGCGGTGCAGCTCCTGACGGATGATTTGCGAGACTCGATGGATTTCCGCGCTTTCGAGCATGTCCCAGTGCCCGCCGCTGACCAGTTTCGCCAGATAGCCACTGCCTGCGCGGCGACGCCAGAAGCCGCGCAG
Organism: Pseudomonas sputi; assembly: GCF_021603585.1. Taxonomy (GTDB): domain Bacteria; phylum Pseudomonadota; class Gammaproteobacteria; order Pseudomonadales; family Pseudomonadaceae; genus Aquipseudomonas; species Aquipseudomonas sputi. The sequence goes on from NZ_BQHI01000018.1 coordinate 81,291, forward strand.
CTCATGCAACTGATGGCGGCTGAAATCTTCCCGCGCCTGGATCAGCACCACACGACCGGTGCGCGGCGCGCAGTCATAGGCGGCCATCGCGAGCCGGTTGTGGTTGTAGATGTTGAAATAGCGCTCGACCTGGGCGTCTTCGATGCCGGGGTACATGCCGTTGAAGCGCACCAGTTTGTCGCGGAACTCGGCCATGTCCACGGTGCCGATCTGCTCGCGAAAACCCGGATCGTCGCTGCCCTGGGTGTCGAGCAGCACCACCGTCACCTGACGATGCCCCGCCGCCGTCAACCGCCGCGCCATTTCATAGGCCACCAGACCGCCGAACGACAGCCCGGTGAGGATCAAAGGTTGCTGCGTCAGCGGTTCGATCTGGCGCAAGTAGGCCTCGGCCATCGCTTCGACCGTCGGCTCGGTGTTCTCCCCCGGATTCAACCCCGGCGATTGCACCCCGTAGACGCCAGTTGCATCCGGCAGCACCTTGGCCAGCGACAGGTAACAGAACGCCGTGCCGCCTGCCGGGTGAATGCACACCACGTTTTTTTGGCCGGTGCCGCGACGGAATTCGATCAGGTTGCTCTGGGCCAGCGCCGGGTTGGCGCCGACCCGCAGCCAGCCGCCCAGCGCTTCGATGGTCGGGTAGCTGAGCACCACGCGCACGGGCACTTCGACCGAAAACTGCTGGCTGATTTCATGGGCCATTTTGATCGCGGCGATGGAGGTGCCGCCGACATTGAAGAAGTTGTCGCGAATGCCGATCTGCGGCGCCAGCAACAGGCTTTTCCAGATCTGGTACAGCGCCAGCTCGATGTGATCGCGCGGGCTGCTCAGGTTGACCTGACGGTTGACCATTTCTTCATCCGCCAAAGCGGTCAGCGCCATACGATCGACCTTACCATTGGCGGTCAGCGGCAAGGCGTCGAGCCACAGATAGCTGCCGGGGATCACCGCTCTGGGCAACGTCGTCGCCAGATGGGCGTGCACCGCTGCTTCGTCCACGGTGTCGGCCACCACGCAACAGGCCACCAGCCGCTGATCCTGCGCCGCTTCGCCGACCATCAACACAACGGCGCTGCGGATACCCGGAAACGCTTCGAGCCGGGCTTCGATCTCGCCCAGTTCCAGGCGCACGCCGCGCAATTTGACCTGAAAGTCGTTGCGACCGAGAAATTCCAGCTGACCGTCCGGGCGATAACGCGCCAGATCGCCGCTGCGATAGAGCCGATCCCCTGCCACAAACGGATTGTCGATAAAGCGCTCGGCACTGAGCTGCGCCAGCCCCAGATAACCCCGGGCCACACCGACGCCGCCAATGTGCAGATGCCCGGTCACGCCCACCGGCACCGGTTGGTCGCGGTCATCGAGCACGTAAAAACGGTTGTTGGCAATCGGCCGACCAATCGGCAATTGCCGGGCCGGCACCTCGGCGCCGGGCTCCAGGGTCCAGATGCTGTTGATCACCGTGGTTTCGGTCGGGCCGTAGACATTGTGCAGCCGCGCATGGGGCAGACGTTCCTGAAAACGCCGGGCCAGGGCTGGCGGCAGTTCACCGCCACCACTGAACACATCGGTCAGCGACGTACACTGGCTGACCTCGTCGACCTCCAGAAACAGCTGCAACATCGCCGGCACGAACACCAGCGCCGTGACTTTCTGCTCGCGCACCTCGCGTGCCAGGTACGCCGGCTCGTAATGCCCGCCGGGCCGCGCGATCACCAGCCTTCCGCCGGTTGCCAACGGCCAGAATGTCTCCCACGCCGAGGCATCGAAACCGAACGGGATCTTGTGCAACATCGCCCCCGCCTCGCCGCAGACCTGCAAACACCACAGCAGCAGGTTGCTCAGGCCACGGTGGGCGACCATCGCGCCCTTGGGCAAGCCGGTGGTGCCGGAGGTGTAGATCACGTAGGCGAGATGGTCAGGGGTGACGCCGACACTGCGCGGATCGAGATTGTCCGCCGGCAACGATGCCCAGCTCGCGGCGTCTTTTTCGAGGTCGAGGATTGGCGCTTCCCAGTTCGAGCCTTGCACGGCCTGGCGCAAAATCCCGTGCGCCGAGCCGAGGGTCAGCAACACCGCCGGGGTGCTGTCGCCGAGCATATGACTCAGGCGTCCCAGCGGATAATCCGGGTCCAGCGGCACATAGGCGCCTCCGGACTTGAGCACCGCCAGCAGCGCCACCGGCAACTCAAGCGAGCGCTCGATGCACACCGCCACGCGCACGTCCGGGCCGACGCCCAGCGTGCGCAAATGCCGCGCCAGACGGTTGGCCTGGGCATTGAGTTCGGCATAGCTCAGGGATTCACCCTCGAACACTACGGCGCAGGCCTGAGGGTTGCTCGCGGCCTGCGCTTCGACCAGTTGGTGCACGCAAGGCGCCGCTTGCGTCAGCGGCGCGGCGCGGTTGAAGTCCACCAGTACCTGTTGACGCTCAGCCTCGTTCATCAACGGCAAGGCATTGATCGGTTGCTTGGCATCGGCGGCGATCTGCTCGAGCAGATGCCGATAGTGCCCGCTCACGCGCTCGATGGTCGCAACGTCGTAGAGGTCGGTGTTGTACTCCACCAGCAAGTCCAGCCGCCCTGCCCGCTCGACCCATTCGAACGCCAGATCGAACTTGGCCGTGGCACTGCTGGTGCCGTACGGCGCCAGTTCCAGACCGGGCATCTGCAGCGCGTTGCCTGGGGTGTTCTGCAGCACCAGCATCACCTGGAACAACGGCGAATGAGCGGGATCGCGCGGCGGGTTGACGGCCTCGACCACGCGGTCGAACGGCACGTCCTGATGGGCATGGACGTCGAGCATCTGGCCACGCACCTCGCGCAACAGCTCGGCGAAGGTCTGCTGCGGATTCAGGCGTTGACGCAGCACCAGGGTGTTGACGAAATGACCGATCAGCGGCTCGACTTCCGGGCGATTGCGGTTGGCGAACGGCGTGCCGAGGCACAAGTCCTGCTGGCCGCTGTGGCGCCACAGCAACACCGCCAATGCGCCCAGCAGCACGTTGAACAGCGTGCCTTGGGTCTGGCGGGCCAGCGCCGTGAGTTCGCGCAAGGTGCCGCCATCGACGGAGGAACTGAACGTGGCCCCGACATAGCGCTGCACCAACGGGCGCGGCCGGTCGGCGGGCAGGGTCGACAACAGCGGCGCGTCGTCCAGGGTGCGGCGCCAGTAATCGAGCTGCGCGTCCAGCACCGCACCGCCCACCCGCTGTTGCTGCCAGCAGGCGTAGTCGGCGTATTGCACCGGCAACGGCGCAAGCGTCGGCGTTGCACCACGCAGATAATCGCCGTACAGCGTCGCGACTTCATGCAGGATCACGCCCATCGACCAGCCGTCGGCGATGATGTGATGCACGCTGTACAGCCACAGATGTTCGTCGTCGGCCACGCGCAGTAACGACGCCCGCAGCAATGGGCCGGTGGCCAGATCGAATGACGCCCGGGCATCCTGCTCGACGGCGATTCGCACGTGCTGCTCGCGCTCGTCGGCAGACAACTGGCGCAGATCCGTCACCGACAATGACAGCGGCATCGACGAATGCACCACCTGACGCGGTTCGCCGTTCACGCTGCAAAACGTCGTGCGCAGGACTTCGTGGCGGGCCACCAGTTGGTTCAGCGCCCGCTCCAGTTGCGCGACGTCCAACTGCCCTTTGAGCGTTACCGCCGTCGGCACGTTGTAGAACGGGTTGCCGGGTTCCAGTTGATCGAGAAACCAGAGTTGCCGTTGCGAAAACGACAACGGCCAGGACGTGTGCGCGCCGGATCGGCGGGGAATTGCCGCGTCACCCTGCCCGCCGAGCAAGGCGATCAGTTCCTGCTTGTGACGCTTGAGCGCCTGGGTCAGTTCTTCGGTGAGAAACCCGCGCGGCGCCTTGCAGCGCAGCCTGTCACCGTCCACCTCGAGCACCACGCCATGGCGAGCGAACAACGCCAGCAATTGATCGGCATTCATACTTCGAACTCCTCCATGTCTTCATCGTCCAGGCTTGCGGTTACTGGCTCGATGGCAAACGCCTCGACCGGCGCGCGGTGTTGTTCATCGGCCGTGCGCAGCCCGCCGATCATCGAGTAGATCAATTCATGGCTTGGCCCGAGGTCGAACAGCGCCGTCAGTTGCTGCTCCTCGACCGAGCCGATGCCGCACAGGCCCAGGCCATGCTCGACGGCGGTCATGCTCAGCAACTGGGCCATGGCGCCGCTTTCGATGTGGCAGAAGTCGCGGCTGCGCTCGCCATACAGCGGGCGGATCGCGGCCATGTCGGCAATGAAAAACAGCGAGAACGCGGCGTTCTCGTACACCGGACGGTTGACGAAATAGTCGTAGGTGTCCGGGTCGAGTGCGCCGCTCTGGAGCGCCAGCAGACGATGCTGGCGGGGATCGTAGTAATACGCGCCGCCGGGTACGCCAAGCACGCGATCCGGCTTGACGTAGAGGTACGCCTGAATCGGGTACAGCCCGCCCGCCGACGGGAACTGGTATTTCACCTCGCCGTCGAGTTGCCCCTGGGCCAGTGCCGCCAGTACATGGGCAAAGGCCTGGGTGGCGATCGGTTGCAGAGCGTATTGACGCACCGAGCGGTAATCGCTCAAACGTCGGGCGAAGGCCGGGTCTTGCGGCAGGTCCAGCGCCAGCGCCGGCAGGGTCTGAGCGAAGTCGCGGCGTCCGCGCTGTTCGGCTTTGAACTGCGCCCGCTGCTGCGGATCCTCGATGATGTCCTGTACGGGTTCCTGAGCCTGCTGAACGTTGCCAAGCAGATCCTGCCGCGCCCGGTTCTGGCGGTACATGCCGAGCAGATGCAGCAAGGTCGGCTGGGCCAGCAATTGCGCCACATGCGGGCGGAACTGCAAGGCGCCGGACAAGGCGTTGCTGATCCGGACGATATCGATCGACGTTGCGCCGAGGTTCAGCAGATTGGCGTTGGCGGCAATGGATTCGCGCTTGAGCACGTCCTGCACGATGTCCACCAGCCGTTGCTCAAGCGGGCCCTCGACTTCCAGCGCCGGCCCTTGTTCCTCGATTTGCTCCGGTTCAGGCAGGCGTTTCTTGTCGACCTTGCCGTTGGACGATAACGGCCACGCTTCAACAAAGGTGAACGACGGCGGAATCATGTAGGCCGGCAGTTTGTCGCTCAGGTAGGCGCTGAAATCGCTGGCCTGCAACGCCGGGTCGGCCTTGAGCACATAACCCGCCAGACGCTTCTCGCCCAGCGTGCTGCCCAGAATCCGCACCACCGCGCTCTGCACGCCGGGATGGCGATTGAGCGCGGCTTCGATCTCGCCCAGCTCGATGCGATAGCCCTGGACCTTGACCTGATTGTCTTCGCGACCGAGGAATTCGATGTTGCCGTCCGGCAGCAAGCGTCCCAGGTCGCCGGTGCGATACAGCCGCTCGCCGGTCAGTGGATGATCGAAGAAACTGCCGGCGCTGAGTTTTTCATCGCGCCAGTAACCTTTCGCCAGACCGATACCGCCGATGTACAGCTGACCCGCGACCCAGGTCGGGCGCACTTGCAGCGCTTCATCCAGCACGTAGAAGCGCTGATGATCGAGGGCCTTGCCGTAGGGAATGCTGCGCCAGGCCGGGTCGACGTGTTTCACCGGATAATAGATCGACCAGATCGACGCCTCGGTGGCGCCGCCCAGGCTGATCAGTTGCAAGTCCGGCTGCAAGGCCCAGGCCCGCTCAGGCAGGGTCAGGGGAATCCAGTCGCCGGACAGCATCGCCACCCGCAGGCACACGGGCAACGCGCCGCCCTCGCCCTCCACGTACTCGACCAGCATGCCGAGCAGCGCCGGTACCGAGTTCCACAGGCTGACCCGATGACGTTCGATCAACGCCAGCCAATGCGCCGGATCGAGCGACAGTTGCGGCTCGAGAATGACCACCGCCGCGCCCACCGCCAACGTGCCGAAGAAGTCATAGACCGACAGGTCGAAACTCAGCGACGAGATCGCCAATACGCGGTCGTTCGGGCCGACGGCAAAGCGCCGGTTGATGTCGAGCAAGGTGTTGACCGCGCCGCGATGGTCGATCACCACGCCTTTCGGCTGCCCGGTGGAGCCCGAGGTGTAGATCACGTAAGCCAGGTCGCTTTCGTTCACCTGCACCGGTTGCAGTGGCAGTGCATCGTTTGAAACGTCATCGCTCACGGCAATGGCCGTGACCTGCGCCGGCCATTCGATTGTGTCGAGCAGCGCCGGTTGGGTCAGGGCCAGACTCGCCTCGGCCCGCTCCAGAATATGCCGCAGCCGTTCCGCCGGCTGAGTCGGTTCGATCGGCAGGTACGCACCGCCGGCATACAGAATCGCCAGGGTCGCCACCACTTGCTGCCAACCGCGCTCCATCACCACCGCGACCAAGCGGTTCGGCAGCACGCCCTGCGCTTGCAGGCGGGCGCCGAGTTGCCGGGACTCAAAACGAAGCTGGGCGTACGTCAGTTGCCGCGTACCGATCACCGCCATTGCGTCCGGTGTGGCGAGAGCCTGACGCTCGAACAGTTCGTGCATCAACGGCAGCGTTTGCTGACGGTCGACCGGTGCCGGCAAGCGTGCCTGCGGCAGCAGTTGTGGCGTGTTTGCGCCCCAGGCTGCCGGCTCGCACAGGCTGTCGAGCAAGGTGTTATAGGCGACGAACATCTGCTCGATCATCCCTTGCGGGAACAACTCGTCGATGCTGTCCCAGTTGAACAACAGGCGCCCTTCCAGCTCCAGCAACGTGTGGTCGAGCCACACTTGCGGGGTCTGGGTGATGCTGTGCATGTGCCGGGCGTTCAATGCGTCGGCCAGGTTGAATTCGGCCAGCTCCGGCGCCGCTTCCGACAGCGTGCTGTTGAACACGATCGGCATCGCCGTCTGCTGCACGCCCCGGGCCTGGGACAATTCGCGCAGCACCCGCACGCCGCTGACCACCGAATGGTCGATGTCGCGCCACAGTTGCGCCTGCACCGCGCGGGCCTTGTCGGTGAAACTCTGCGAACCGTCGATACCGACTTCCAGCAGCACCAGCGAGGTGAAGTCACCGATGATTTCGTCCACATCGGGATGCAGCGGCATGCGGTTGAACAGCGGCAGGCTCAGGGTGAAACGCGGCGTGCGGCTCCACAGCGCCAGCACTTCGCTAAACGCGCTCAGGAGCATCACCGACGGCGTCACCGCAAACTGTTTGGCCACGGCTTTGAGCTGCGTCCACTGCGCTGCCGACATGTCGCGGTCGCGACGGGTGAAGTGCGGGTTGGCGATACTTTCGGGTTGACGTACCAACGGCAGGTCCGGCGCCGGGGCCAGTGTGGTCACCCGCTCGCGCCAGTAGCCCAGCGCCTGCTCGTAGCGGCGGCCATTGCGCAGTTGCTGTTCGGCCAGCACGTAGTCGCGGAAAGTCAGGCCCGGTTCGGCCAGCTCCAGGGTCGGATCAACGTAAAACGCCATGAGTTCGCGGGCAAGAATCTGCGTACTCGCGGCGTCGACGATCAGCGCATCGAGGCTGATGTGCAGATGGGTGATGCCGTCATCAAGCAGCGACAGGCTGAACTCGAACAGCGGCCAGCGACTGGCGTCCAGCACCTGATGGGACTGGCGTTCGCGGGTTGCCTCGAGGGTGCGTTGCGCTACGTCAGCGGGCAACCCGCGCAGGTCGCTGCGGGGCATGCGATAGGTCGGCACCTGCGCCAGCACCTGTTGCGTGCCGTCGCTGAGGAACACCACGCGCAGCATGTCGTGGCGCTGGATCATACGGTTCAGCGCCAGCTCGAAACGTTCGGCGTCGAATTCGGGAATGCGCAGTTCTTCGTAGCCGTGAGCACTGACGCCGCCGAGGCTGACCGTGGCCTCGCGACCGAACCAGTAGGCTTGCTGGATATCGGTCAGAGGGAACGGTTCATGTCGATTAGCGCGATCCGGCTCGATCTGGATGAATGCCGGTTCAACACTTTGATCATCACGCGACACCTGCGCCGCCAGATCCCGCAACACCGGCGTCTGGAACAGGCTGCTCAGGGACAGTTGCGCGCCCATGCGCTGGTTGATCGCGTAGATCATCCGCGTCGCCAACAGCGAGTGGCCGCCGAGGTCGAAGAAGTTGTCGTGGATGCCGACCCTTTCGCACTTGAGCACTTCGGCCCAGATCTCGGCCATGTGCCGTTCGGTGTCGTTGCGCGGCGCCTCGTAAGTCGCCCCGGCGCTGCGTTCCGGTGCCGGCAGCGCCTGGCGGTCGAGCTTGCCGTTGCGGGTCAGCGGCAGTTGCGACAGGCGAACCCAGGCACTCGGGATCATGTGTTCGGGCAACTGGCGTTGCAGTTCGGCCCGCAGGCCTTCAGGGGTCGCGGTGCCGACCACGTAGGCCACCAGACGCTTGTCCCCGGCCACGTCTTCGCGCAGCAACACGGCGGCTTCCTGCACGCCGGGCTGCTGATGCAACAGGCTGTCGATTTCGCCGAGTTCGATGCGAAAGCCGCGCAGTTTCACCTGTTGATCGATGCGCCCCAGGTACTGCACGTTGCCATCGGCCAGGAATTTTGCGAGGTCGCCGCTGCGGTACATCCGCGCGCCCGGCTCGTCACTGAACGGATCCGGCAGGAAACGTTCGGCGGTCAGGTCCGGGCGGTTCAGGTAACCACGGGCCAGACAGGCGCCAGCGATGTACAACTCGCCCGCCACGCCGACCGGCACCGGATTCAAATGCTCGTCCAGCACGTACAGCCGCGCATTGGCGATGGGACGGCCGATGGGCGGCGCGTCCGGCCAGGACTCGGCCTCGTTGCAGTCAAGGCTGAACTGGCTGACCACATGGGTTTCGGTCGGCCCGTACTGGTTGTGCAACTGCGCACCGCCGAGCCCCCGGACAAAACCACGCAGTTCATCATTGATTTGCAAGGCTTCACCGGCGGTGATGATCTCGCAACCACCGGCCGGCATCGGCGCATCGGCCTCGGTCAGGCCGGCGAGTTGCTGCAACACGGCAAACGGCAGAAACGCCCGCTGTACGCCTTCGGCCACCAAGGTCGGGCGCAGCGCGGCGAGGTCCTTGCGACGGTCTTCGGTCATCAGCAACAGGCTGCCGCCCTGGCAGAGGGTGCTGCAGATTTCCTGGAACGAGACGTCGAAGTTCAGCGAGGCGAATTGAAGAACGCGCGGCGGCGTTGTGGCTTGAGCGAGCTGCCAGGCGATCAGGTTGTCCAGCGCGCGGCGGCTGTGGGCCACACCTTTCGGACGCCCGGTGGAGCCGGAGGTGTAGAGCACGTAGCCGAGGTTTTCCGGACTCACATTGATTTGCGGGTCATCCGTCGGGTGTTGCGCCCATTGCGATGCATCGGTGTCCAGGCAGCAGATTTTCGCCTCGTTAGCCGGCAACCCGGCCTTCAGACTCGACTGCGTCAGCAGCAGGATCGGCGCGGCATCGCTGAACATGAACGCCAGACGCTCGCTCGGGTAAGCCGGGTCGAACGGCACGTACGCCACGCCGGCCTTGAGGATCGCCAGCAGGCCGATGACCATTTGTGGCGAGCGTTCCAGGCACAGGCCGACGCGATGCTCGGGGCCGACGCCTTGCTCGATCAGGTAATGCGCGAGGCGGTTGGCGGCGCGATTGAGTTTGCCGTAACTCAACTGCTCACGGTCGGCGAGCAGCGCAACGGCGTCGGGCGTCTGCCGAGCGAGGGCTTCGAAGCGCGCCACGCAACCGGGCAGTGACGCGGTATCCCGCGCCGTACGGTTCCAGTCATGAACAATCTGCTGATGTTGCTCGGCGTTCAGTAACTTGATCGCGGCCAGCGACTGTTGGCTGTCGTCGACCATCTGCGTCAGCACCCGGCGCAGGTACTCGCCGAACTGCTCGACGGTGCCGCGCTCGAACAGGCCCGAGGCGTATTCGAGACCGCCTACGATCTGCCCGTCGCGCTCACTGAGGGCCAGTTGCAGATCGAACTTGGCCACGTGATGACTGCTTTCGACTGGCGTGACGTCGAGCCCGGTCAACAGCAGGTCGGAATCCTGATCCTGCTCCCAGGCAAACAGCACCTGAAACAACGGACTGTGGGCCAGACTGCGCGGCGGGTTGAGCAATTCCACCACTTGCTCGAACGGCAGGCCCTGATGCTCTTGAGCCTCCAGCGCCACTCGCCGCGCCTGTTGCAGCCATTGCGCCACCGACGGCGTGCCGGACTGAGTCATGCGCAGCGCGAGGGTGTTGACGAAGAAACCGATCAGCCCTTCCAGTTCCTGTTGCGGGCGGTTGGCCGATGGCACGCCGATCACCACGTCGCTCTGCCCCGAGAGGCGCGACAACAGCAGCGAAAACCCGGCCAGCAGCGTCATGAACAGCGTGGTGCCTTGCTGCATGCCCAAGGCTTTCAATCGCGTGGTCAAGGCTTCGTCGAAGACCAATGGAACAAAGCCGCCGAGGTAATCCTGCACGGGCGGACGCTTGTGATCGGTCGGCAACTCCAGCAGCACCGGCGCGCCCGTAAGGGTTTCGCGCCAGTAACGGCTCTGCTGCTCCAGCACCTCTGCGGACAGCCATTGCTTTTGCCACACGGCGTAATCCACGTACTGCACCGGCAACGGCGGCAGCGGATCGTCGCGATCCAGCAACGCCGCCGCGTACAGCTGACCCAATTCGCGGGTGAGCACACCCATCGACCAGCCGTCAGAGATGATGTGGTGCTGGGTCAGCAGCAACACATGGTCATCCGCCGCCAGCCGCAGCAGGCTGACCCGCATCAGCGGGCCCCGACTCAGGTCGAAGGGTCTGGCGCCCTCTTCGTCGATCAAGCGGGTCAGGCGCTCTTGCGCATCGTGCCCCTGCACGTCCGTCACCGTCAGCCGGATGCTGTGCGCCGGCGGCGAAACCAGTTGACGCCCTTCCCCTTCAACGGCGATGAACGTCGTGCGTAGCGCTGCATGCCGTGCCACCAGTTGATTGAAGCTGCGCTCGAGTGCCGGCACGTCCAGCGAACCACGCAAACGCAGGTTCAGCGGCATGTGATACGCCGCGTTGCCACCCTCCATTTGTGCCAGAAACCACAGGCGCTGCTGAGCAGACGACAACGTTTGCGCGCCCGTCCGTTCAAGGGCCGTGATGGCCGGGCGAGCCGCCGCCTGACTGGCTTGCAGCCGTTCGGCGAACGCCGCCAGAACCGGCGCGGCAAACAGCGTCGAAGGCGCCACTTCCAGCGCCAGCGTGTGGCGAACCTGCGCCAGCACGCGCATCACCAGCAACGAGTGGCCGCCGAGGGCGAAGAACTGATCCTGACGCCCGACCCGCTCCACGCCGAGGACGTCGGCCCAGATCGCGGCGAGCGCGGTTTCCAGCGAACCTTGTGGTGCCTGGTATTCCTGCTGATCAAATGCCTCGACGTCCGGTGCCGGCAGATTGGGCCGGTCAACCTTGCCGTTGGCGGTCAGCGGCAGTGCATCGAGACGCACGAAGGCGGTTGGCACCATGTAGTCCGGCAGGCTGATCTGCAGCTGTTCACGCAAGGAACGCGGGCTTAGCGTTGAGTCTGTTTTTTCGCAGTAGTAGGCAACCAGACGCGGTTCACCGGGACTGTCCTGACGCAGCAGCACCACGCTTTCCCGCACGCCCGGGATGTCGGCCAGCCGGGTTTCGATTTCACCCAGTTCCAGACGCAGGCCACGCAACTTGGCCTGGGAATCGTTGCGGCCGAGGAATTCCAGTTGGCCGTCGGCCCGATAGCGCGCCAGGTCGCCTGTTCGGTAAAGACGCTCGCCCGCCACGAACGGGCTGTCGATGAAACGCTCGGCGGTCAGTTGCGGCAGGTTCAGATAACCGCGTGCCACGCCGACGCCACCGATGTACAGCTCGCCCGCGACACCTTCGGCAACCGGTGCGCCGTCAACGTCGAGCAGGTAAATCCGGGTGTTGGGCAGTGCCCGGCCGATGGGCAGTACCGCGTCGATCTGGCTACCTTCGGTGAACTCGAAACAGGTGCTGTCGATGCTCGCTTCGGTCACGCCATAGGCCTGGACGATCTGCACCTGCTCACCACACAGCCTGCGTAATTGTCGTGCGCTGTGGGCGGTCCAGATGTCGGAGCCGCAGACCACGGTGCGCAGGAACGACAAGTCATGGCCAGTCTCTTCGACCCACGCCAGCAGCGGATTGAGCAGCGCCGGTACGAAATCGGCAAAGCCAATCTGCGCCTCGCGCATCAGCCGATACAGGGCCGGCGGGTCCATCAGGGTGTCCCGTGGACACAGCACCAGCGTGCCGCCGAAACCCAGTGCACGGATCACGTCCGCGCTGAAGACGTCGAAGGAAAACCCGGCCATCTGCAGGTGGTTGATCGGCTCGCCCAATCCATAGAGCCGCGCCCAGTCAGCGCTCACGGCCACCAGTCCGCGATGCTCGACCATCACGCCTTTCGGGGTGCCGGTGGAGCCAGAGGTGTAGATCACGTAAGCCAGATGTCGGGGTGTCAGGCCGATCGCGTGAGGATCGGGGTTGTCAGCCGACAGCGCAGCCCAATCCCGGGCGTCGGCCAGATCCAGCAGCGTCGGGGTGGTCGCCGACTGTTCGAGCGCTGCCCGCAAAACACCGCGCACCTGGCCGTGGGTCAGCACCACCGACGGTGCGCTGTCGGCCAGCATGTGCGCCAGCCGCGCCTGCGGGTACGCCGGGTCCAGCGGCACATAGGCGCCACCGGCCTTGAGCACCGCGAGTACGCCGACCAACATCTCCAGTGAACGCTCCAGACACAGCCCGACCCGCACGTCCGGCCCGACCCCGAGCTTGCGCAGGTGATGGGCCAGCCGGTTGGCGCGGGTGTTCAGTTCACGGTAACTGATTACCTCCTGCTGCCAGCGTGCGGCGATGGCCTCGGGGTTGCGCAGCACCTGCGCCTCAAACAGACCGTGCACGCACAGGTCTGCATCGAACGGTTTCAAGGAGCAAACGTCGGGCTGCGCGGAATTCGTCCCACGCAAGGAAGTGTTGTCGAACATCGGAGGCTACCGTCCATGACTACTTTATTTTTGTGATCAGGCGGAACAGAGCATGCCCCGCCAGTCAGGCCCCGGCTTCAAGGTGCCGGTACGGTCTTTCGAATTCAGGAGGATGGCGCGGCGCGCGCGTGCAGACTCGCGTTGAACGCGGGCACACGCAGAAATTCGGGGGGAGACAGGCTGGAGAAAAATGCCGCCGCGCGGTCGGCGCAGGCAACTGGAAAGTGGGCCGGATCATTGGCGACAGAGGTCGCCCCGTTCATTGCATCGACGATTGCAAACCGCGTGACCAATTGAAACCTCGACTTCCATTTGAGGGTCAACGACGAGGAACAACCTGCGCGGGGATGACAGCGCCAGGGTGGTCCCGATCGGCTGCGACTGCCGGGTCTGTGGACACGCGGCAATCTTCTGGCGCCGGGTTTGTGACCCGAAGCGCCGGCGGATAATAACCACGTTTTTTGTTAGGGAGGCAAACAAAATGTAGGAATTTTGCGAAATAAGTATCGGATGTTTCCTACTCGATTGTGACGATGGCAAAGAGACAGGGATGTCAAAAATGCGCCAATGCAAGCCTCTGGCATGTTGAAACGAAGGAATCCGCAAAACATCGCGCCGGCCGCGCGAAACGCGCTTCAGCATCCGCTGTGCGCCCGGGTTTCAGCCCTTTATTTCACCCTTGCGAATGGCAATCTTGATGGCCTGGGCGGTGGTGGCCACGCCCAGATGCCGACGGGCCGAACGCAGGTGATTTTCCACCGTGCGCCCGGACAAACCGAGGGTGGCGGCGATGTCCGCCTGTCGGCGACCGGCGGCGACCCACGCCAGCACTTCGCGTTCACGGTTCGACAGCCTGCCGGACGCCTCGTCCAGCGGCGCTTCGAGCAATCGCCGGGCGGAGTAAAACGCCACCGAAGCGAGCATGCCCAGCGCCAGACGAATCCGCGCCGAGGCATCGATCTGTTCGCCGCCCAGGCTCATGGCACCTTCAAGCCCCTGCGGGCCGAAGACCGGAATCTGCAAACCATGCACGCCCGGGCCACTCGGCACGCGAACCACCCGATACAGTTCGCCGTTCTCCTCCTGCACTTTGCTCCAGAAGAAGGATTCGCGGGCGTCCAGCAGGTGGCGAGTCACGGGGCAGCGTTGAACGTAGGTCTCGGCGTCGACGCCAATACCGTCGCCAAACCAGTTGCCTTCCACCCAGTAAATGCGCTCGACCACGTCCTCCGATGCCGAGGTGGCGGAAAACAGGACGAATCGATCGTAACCATAGGCCCCGGCAAAACTGCGGACGACCTTCTGGATCGTCGCCAGCGTGGGCGCCGCCTCGATGTCGAGGGCGGCGCGCAAGAGTGCCTCGGCAGGTCCGGAGCTCACCCCGACGTGACCTCTTTCAGGAGCGCGGCCGCCGCCAGTTTGCCCAGTGCATTGCCCGCCAGCGGACTGTCACCGGTCAGCAGTTTGCGATCCTGAAGCGTGGCCCCGGAAATGCCCTGGTTGGTGATTTCCACACCGAGCGCCTGCAACTGCTCGCCGAACTTCCAGGTCAGGTGGCCGGGCATGTAACCGATGTCGGGGGTCGTCGCGTCCAGGGCATCGGGAAAGGCGCAAATCCGGTAACCGTTGAAGATGCACGAGTCTTTTGTTTCACCGAGGCCGGCCGCCAGCAACGCTGCCGGGCCGTGGCACAGGGTGATGACGAATTTGTCCTTGGCGACGGCCCATTGCAGGACCTTCTTCACGTCCTCGCTTTCCGGCAGGCCGATCAGCGCACCGTGCCCGCCGGGAATGAACACGCCGATGTAGTCCGAATGTTCGCCCAGCGCTTGTTCGATCACCTGGGACAGCTTGAGCGGACGCTTGAACTGATCGCGGTATTGCTCGTAGAAGCCCTTCACTTCGGCGTCTTCGGAGGGCATGGCCCAGAACTCGAACTTGACCGGGTTGCCCGACAGCGTCGCGACGTCGAAGCCGAAACCGGCCTTGTCCAGGTGATACATCGGCAGCAGCGTTTCAACCGGGTGATTGCCCGTGGAGAACATCGTGCCGTTGTCGGTCAACAGATAGCGCTCGTCCGCGCCGATCATCAGGACCTTCCAGCGCCCGCCCTTGTAACGGTTCGGGTATTCGGCATCACTGAGATCGGATTGGGGTGAAGTGAACTGGCTGAGGGAATACGGCGAGGGGAAAAACGCGTTGTCCTCGGCAGGATCAGGGGTTGGGCGCTTGTCGTCAGTCTGCGTGGTAGCCATGGTGCTCTCCATCGAGTGGGTCAACGTCGGAGTTCATGCTAGTAAGGCGTCAGCGTTACAACAATGAGGGTTTTCCCTCAAAAGATCATGCGCTGAACCTGCGGCCCCTCAATGTGATCGATAAGTGGCAGAATCCCCCGCAACTGATGAATTCGGAGACCCCCAATGCTTCGCCTGTTTGAACAACGGCTCGACCCCTTCCCGCCCGACGAAGCGCCGCCACCGCCGGTCGGTCTGGCGCGATTCCTGTGGGCCTGCACCCGTGGCGCTCGCGGCTATATCCTCGCGCTGGCGCTGCTCAGTGCCGGTGTGTCGATCTACGAAGCCTGGTTGTTTTCCTTTCTGGGCCAGGTCGTGGATCTGCTCTCGACCTGGCAAGCCGGCGGCGCTGCGAACGGCCAGGAGAGCCGTGTGCTGTGGGGCATCGGTATCGTGTTGCTGACCAGCGTCGGGCTGGTGGCGCTGCGCACCCTGGTTCAGCATCAGGTGTTAGCGATCAATCTGCCGCTGCGTCTGCGCTGGGATTTTCATCGGCTGATGCTGCGCCAGAGCCTTTCATTCTTTTCCGACGAGTTCTCCGGCCGGGTCACGACCAAGGTGATGCAGACCGCACTGGCCGTGCGCGAGGTGCTGTTCACTGTGATCGAGATCGCACCGGGCATCGGCGTTTACTTCATTGCGATTATCGCGCTGGCCGGCGGCTTCGCCCTGAAGCTCATGCTGCCGTTCATTGCCTGGGTCGCGCTGTTCGGGCTGGCGATGCTGTATTTCGTGCCACGCCTGGGCCAGGTCGGACAGGAACAGGCCCATGCGCGTTCGTCGATGACGGGCCGGGTGTCGGACGCCTACACCAACATCACCACGGTGAAACTGTTCTCCCACTCCAAACGTGAAGCGCACTTTGCGCGGGCGGCAATGGAGGATTTCAAGCAGACCGGTTTCCGCCAGATGCGGCTGGTCAGCCAGTTCGAGATCGTCAATCAGGCGCTGGTGGTCGGGCTGATCATGGGCGCCGGCGGCTACGCCTTGTGGCTGTGGCATCAGGGCGACGTCGGCACCGGGGCCGTGGCGGCGATCACGGCCATGGCGTTGCGCATCAATGGCATGTCGCACTGGATCATGTGGCAGATGACGTCGCTGTTCGAGAACATCGGCACGGTGCAGGACGGCATGGACACCCTGACCCGTGGCCCCAAAGTGCAGGATGCGCCGGACGCCGGCGTGCTGGTGCCTTCCGGCGGCGCCGTCGAATTCGACAACGTGAGCTTCAACTACAACGGCGAACGCCAGGTGCTCGACGGCTTGAGCCTGAGCATCCGTCCGGGGGAAAAAATCGGTCTGGTGGGCCGCTCCGGCGCCGGTAAATCCACGCTGATCAACCTGCTGCTGCGCTTCTATGACGTCGATCGCGGCGAGATTCGCATCGACGGCCAGAACATCGCACAGGTGACACAGGACAGTCTGCGCAGCGCGATCGGCATGGTCACTCAGGACACGTCCCTGCTGCATCGCTCCATTCGCGACAACATCGCCTACGGCCGACCGGACGCAACCGACGAACAGATCCAGCGTGCCGCCGCCAACGCCCAGGCCGATGGTTTCATCAACCAGCTCAGCGACCGCCAGGGCCACACCGGCTACGACACGCTGGTGGGCGAACGCGGCATCAAGCTTTCCGGTGGCCAGCGCCAACGCATCGCCATCGCCCGGGTGATGCTCAAGAACGCGCCGATCCTTCTACTGGACGAAGCTACCAGCGCGCTAGATTCCGAAGTCGAAGTCGCCATTCAGGAAAGCCTCGATGAAATGATGCAGGGCAAAACCGTGATCGCCATCGCTCATCGACTGTCGACGATTGCGGCGATGGATCGCCTGATTGTCATGGATGAGGGGCGCATCATCGAGCAAGGCACCCACACCGAACTGCTGGCGAAAAACGGCACCTATGCGCGACTGTGGCAGCATCAGAGTGGCGGGTTTCTGGGTGAGGATCAGGAGGTGGCAGAGGCGATGGATCAAGCGTGAATCTGCGGTATCGATCAGCCCCGCAATACTGACCGGGGGCTGATCGTCGCTCAGAGGATTAGGCAAGGCTCAAAGACAAACCGGCATAGGTGAACGATTTCTCGCTGGCTACCATGACGTCACACCTGATTTGCGGAGCCCGTCATGACCACCACCAAAACCCTCTTCATCACCGGCGTCAGCAGCGGCTTCGGCCACGCACTGGCCAAGGAAGCACTGGCCGCTGGTCACCGCGTCATTGGCACCGTGCGCAGCGAAGCCGACTTGCAAGCCTTTCAGGCGCTGTCCAGCGACAATGCGTACGGCGTGCTGCTGGATGTCACGGACTTCGAGCGGATTGAGAGTGTCGTGGCGACTGTGGAAGCGACCCACGGTCCGGTCGATGTGCTGGTCAACAACGCCGGCTACGGCCACGAAGGCATTTTCGAGGAGTCGCCGCTGGAGGACATGCGCCTCCAGTTCGACGTGAATGTGTTCGGCGCGGTCGCGGTGACCAAGGCGTTTGTGCCGTTCTTTCGCCAGCGGCGGGCGGGTCATATTCTCAATATCACGTCGATGGGCGGCACGATCACGATGCCGGGCATTGCCTACTACTGCGCCAGCAAGTTTGCCCTCGAAGGCATCTCCGATACCCTGAGCCAGGAACTGGCGCCGTTCAATATCTTTGTGACCGCCGTCGCACCGGGTTCATTTCGCACCGACTGGGCCGGTCGTTCGATGCAGCGCACGCCCCGCAGCATCGCCGACTATGACGCCAGCTTCGATCCGGTGCGCAAGGCCCGCGAAGACAAGAGCGGCAAGCAGCTCGGTGATCCGCGCAAAGCCGCGCAGGCAATATTGCAGATCATCGCCAGCCCCGCTCCGCCAGCGCATCTGTTGCTGGGCAGCGATGCATTGAGCCTGGTGCGCGACAAGTTGAAACGTGCCGCCAGCGAGATCGATGAATGGGAAACGCTGACCCGCTCCACCGACCATTGAACGGCCCACAGAGAGAACCCGATGAAACAGGCCGACCCAGGCATTTCGCGCATGGTGCAACTCATGGAAACGCTGGCGCCCGTCGAGGGCTACAACCTCAGTGCGCTGGAAGGCGTGCGCTTCCTGCGCTCGAACCGCCCATTGACCCGCACGCCGGTGCTGTACGACCCCGGCATCGTGATTCTCTGTCAGGGGCAGAAGCGCGGGTATCTGGGCGATGACGTCTACGTCTATGACGCCCAGCACTATCTGGTGGTGTCCGTTCCGATCCCCTTCACCATGGAGACCGACGCCTCTGAAGATGAGCCGATGCTTGCGATCTATCTGCAACTGGATTTCCAGGTGGCCAGCGAGTTGATGCAGCAAGTGGATGAGATTCACGGCCCGAGTGATGCGCCCCCCAAGGGCATGTACGCCTCGCCGATGGACGACCGCCTGCGCGCATCAACGCTGCGCTTTCTCGAAGCCATGAGCATTCCGGGTGAGGCGCAGATATTGGGGCCGTCGCTGTTGCGGGAAATCTATTACCGCATCCTGACCGGCGAACAAGGCGGCTCGATGCGCGCCGCACTCAATCGGCAAGGGCACTTCGGCAAGGTGACGCGGGCGATCCGCAAGATCCACAGCAGCTATCAGGAGCGTCTGGACGTCGAGCAACTGGCCCGCGAAGCGAGCATGAGCGTGCCCAGTTTTCATCTGCATTTTCGCAGCGTGACGGACGCCTCCCCCATGCAATATTTGAAGTCGACGCGCCTGCATCAGGCGCGATTGCTGATGCTGCGCCACGCCATGACTGCATCAGCGGCGGCGTTCAGTGTCGGCTATGAAAGCGCTTCGCAGTTCAGCCGCGAATTCAAACGTTTCTTCGGCCGGACACCGCAAACGGAGATCGAGTGGATGAAAGCAACCTATGCGTTGCCTGCGCCGACGTCGCCCTCGGTCTATGTTTCGTCGCATTAAAGCATTGAGCAGCTAATCGCGCGCAGGAGGATCGAGACCTCTTCCAGATCCATCGAATCGCACTGCAAGTGCGCCAACACAAAGGTCTGGGAAACGTTGATCACCACGAATGGGCTGTTCGCCGGGTGTGGGATCACCTGCACGCGGTGCGGCAGGATGAATCCCAGTGCGTTATGCGCCAATGTGCTGCACCCTGTCGCCACCGAAGTTGATCAGGATCTGGAAGTATTCGTGTCGATGCCGGCCGGCGTTACCCGCGCCGTACGGACTACAAGGTGTAAGAAATACCGACCTGCACCGTTCTCGGCGCCCCCGGATAGGCGTAGACGTTACCGAATGCACCCTCGTCATAGTCCCGGTCAAACAGATTCTTCAGGTCCAGATTGAGGCGCACCTTGTCATTGACCTTGTAGTACCCGAGCAGGTCGACAACGGTGTAGCTCCCCATCGAAAACGCGGTGTTCGCCGTTTGACCCGCGCGCTCATCGACATATTTGAGGCCGGTCCCCAGACCCAGACCTCTGAGGGCTCCGTCCTGAAACTCATAGACGTTGAGCAGGCTGAAGCTGTTTTTCGGGATGTTCATCAGTCGCGTGCCGGAGCGGATCACGTTGTCCTTGGTCACCTCGGCATCGACGTAGGCGTAACCGCCGATGACACGCCACTCGGGGGTCAGGTTGCCGGCGACATTGAGGTCAAATCCTCGGCTGCGCACTTCCCCGGCAGCGACGCTGAACGTCGAGTCCACAGGGTCAGTGGTCAGGACATTGCGCTTTTCAATCTGATAGATCGCCGCGTCAACGCTCAGCTGATGCTCCAGCGCTTCCCATTTGATCCCCATCTCCCACGACTTGCCTTTCTCCGGTTCGAAGCCCCCGCCCTGTCGGCTTGCGCCGGTATTGGGTTTGAAAGAGCGTGCGGTGTCCGCATAGACCGCGAGGGTGTCGGTCAGGTCATAGGTCACACCGATGCGCGGCGTGACGGCATTGTCGCTGGCCTGCCAGTTTTTGCCGCCGGGCACGTAGGTTTCGTAGTCGTGCTCGAAGCGTTCGAAACGGGCACCGGCCAGGACCTTCAGCCGATCGGTCAGCGCCACCTGGTCCTGCACGAACGCGGCGTAGGTCTTGAGGTTTTCCTTGTCGTGGGTCGGGGTGCGCGTCAGGGCCGGACGGGGCTGACCATAGACCGGATTGAAGATATCGATCGGATAGGCACTCACCGCGCCGCTGGAGCGCTGGATGATCGACTGGTAGTCGTAATCTTCGTATTCGATACCGGTCAGCAACGTGTGCTGCAGGCCGCCCGTGGAGAAGTGACCGGTCAGGTTGAGCTGGGTGTCCTTGTCCGTCCACTCCAGCTTGCGATAGTTGAAATTCCGTCCCAGGGTCCGGCCATCGGCGGCAATGCCGTTGGCTTCGATGGCATTGCCCTGCAAGGTTCCGTCGAGCCACTGGAAGCCACCGCCGAGCGTCCAGTCCTCATTGAGCACATGCTCGAAGCGCAATTGCGCCATGTTGTTGTCGTTGTGCAACTTGCCAGCGTCCGGTTCTCCGAAGAAGGTGTCGCGGGAGGCCGTGCCGATCTGCCGTGGATAACGCGTCGCGCCCCGGTCCAGCGGATGGTTGTTACGCATGAAGTCACCCTCGAAGATCACGCGGGTGTCATCGCTGGCTTGCCAGGTCAGCACCGGGGTCACGCCGTAGCGTTCGGTTTCGACGTGATCGCGGAAGGTATCGCCGCCCTCGCCCACCACGTTCAGGCGGTAGGCCAGTCGCCCCTCTTCATCGAGTGGGCCGGAAGCATCCAGGGTACCGCGCTGCATGCCTTGGTCATTCAACTGGCTGCCCAGTGTGACCGTGCGCTCAGGCAACGGTTGTTTGGAAACGACATTGAAGGTACCGCCGGGATCGCCACGGCCGTAGAGCATGGTCGCCGGCCCGCGCAGGACTTCCAGACGCTCGATGGTGTTGGCATCCGGCATGTTCGGATAACCACGGTTGATCGGGAAACCGTTACGGTAGAACTCCCCGGTGGTAAATCCGCGCACGGTGAACGTGGTCAGTCCCTGGCCGCCGAAATTGTTGGCACGCCCGACTCCGCCCGCGTAATCCAGTGCGTCCTGCAACCGAGTGGCGCCGATGTCTTCGACCGCATCTTTGGTGACGACACTGATCGATTGCGGGGTTTCATGGATCGAGGTATCGGTTCGGGTGGCGCTGGCCGAACGGGTCGCGCGATATCCGACTACCGGGCCGTCCGCTCTTTCGTAATCCGCGGTACCGACCACATCGGTTGCATCCAGCTCCAGCACTGATGCCGTTGAATCGGATGGCTCGGCCCACGCAAAGGGAGACAACGTTTGCAACACACAGATGGACAGCAGAGTTCGACGCATGAGGGGAGAACCTTACGGATAGGCCAGAACGAAGGGTATAACTGCCAACAAAACGCGGCGGATGGTATACCACTCGCCGCGCAATTGATAGGCATTCCCATTCGTTTGTGCAGGTGACTCTCAACCTCTTGCGTTTATCCTTTCCTCACACGCTCAACAGGCGCTTCGTGGTCGCCATCGACGTACTCAACGATTGCCCTGTGCGTTGCAGTTTGTTCAGCAAACTGGCCCCCAGCCACAGCTGGTACAGAGTTTCGGCCAGTTGTCGGGCATCCCCCTCAGGCAAGCTTTTTTCGACCTGGCCCTGTTCGATGCTCTCGGTGATACGCGCCACTACTCGCTCGGCGCCGTCACGCAAGGTCAGGCGCATGGTTTCGGACAGGTCAGCCACCTCGGCACTGAGTTTCACCACCAGGCATTCGTCACCATGGCCTTCCAGGGTGCAGCGATCCTGCCAGCCCTGCCAGTAATCCATCAGCCGCTCACGAGCACTCAGGCCCGGCAGCGTCAGGCGTCGCTCCATGTCGGCCAGGTAGTCGACGAAGTAATCCTCGAGCAACGCCTGGCCGTAGAGTTCCTTGGATTTGAAGTAGTGATAGAACGAGCCCTTGGGCACGCCGGCGGTCTGCAGGATCTCGTTCAGGCCGACACTGGTGAAGCCTTTTTCGGCCATCATCCGGTGGCCGGTGTCGAGCAAATGTTGGCGGGTGTCGTCGTAGGTCGGTTTCATGGGGCGCGAATTACCAGGCAATAGACCAGTCGTTTATCTCAAAGGAACGCGAGTTTGCCACACCTGTCCATGAAAAAGCTTCAGAGAAAAAATTACTAGACGACTGGTCTAATTGGAAACTATGCTGCGCTCCGACAAACCTTTTCCCCGGTGTCGATCCTGTGCGAATCCCTTGCTCATGAACGCCGCCAGACCAACCCAGGGTGCTCTATGAAAATCTTGATGGTTCTGACTTCCCACGATCAACTCGGCAACACCGGCAAGAAAACCGGCTTCTGGCTCGAAGAGTTCGCTGCCCCCTACTACGCCTTCAAGGACGCCGGCGCCGACATCACCCTGGTTTCACCCGCAGGCGGCCAGCCACCGCTGGATCCGAAGAGTGACGAGCCCGACGCTCAGACGGCTGAAACCGAGCGTTTCCGCCAGGACCCTGCGGCCCAGCAGGCACTGGCGAACACCGGCCGCCTGGCCGATGTCCACGCCGAAGACTTCGATGCCGTGTTTTATCCAGGTGGGCATGGCCCGCTCTGGGACCTGGCCGAAGACAAGCATTCGATTGCCCTGATCGAAGCCTTCGCGCGCCGTAACAAGCCCCATGGCTTCGTCTGCCATGCGCCGGGGGTGCTGCGTCATGTCGTCGACGCAGACGGCAAACCGCTGATCCAGCATCGCGAAGTGACGGGTTTCACTAACTCCGAAGAAGCAGCGGTCGGTCTGACGGACGTAGTGCCGTTCCTGATCGAAGACGAGTTTCAGCGTCTTGGCGGCCGCTATTCCAAAGTCGCCGACTGGCAGGTTCACGTGGTGACGGATGGCAAACTGGTCACCGGGCAGAATCCCGCCAGCTCGGCAGCGGTCGCCGAAAAATTGCTGAAGCTGCTCGGCTGAAACTTTTCGCTCCACCCTCGAACGACTGATCCGGACACCGTGTGTGTTGCACGGTGTTCTTTTTTCGCCCCTCAAATAGTTGACCGGTCTAATAAGACCATGACCAGGGTACATCCATGAACCGCAGCCGCTTCTTCACCCCCGCCACTCTGGGCCACCACACCCTGAAAAACCGTATCGTCCTGCCGCCCCTGACTCGTCAGCGCAGCACTCAACCGGGCAATGTCGCCAATGAATTGATGGCCGAGTATTACCAACAACGCGCCGGTGCAGGTTTGCTGGTGACCGAAGGCACCCAGATCGAACCCCGTGGCCAGGGTTACGCCTGGACACCGGGTATTCATACGCCTGAGCAAATTGCCGGTTGGCGCCAGGTCACCGAGGCCGTTCACGCCAAGGAGGGGGTGATCTTCGCCCAGCTCTGGCATGTGGGACGCGTATCGCACAGTGCTTTGCAACCCGATGGCGCCGCGCCAGTGGCGCCTTCCGCCGTCGCCACCGATCGGGTCAGCGTTTTCATCGAGACCGGGCCTGGCATTGGCACTCTGGTTCCACCGTCCACGCCTCGCGCACTGACCACCGAGGAAGTCCAGGAACTGGTTCAGCTGTACATCCAGGCGGCGCGCAATGCCATGGACGCCGGTTTCGACGGTATCGAGCTGCACTGCGCCAATGGTTATCTGGTGAACCAGTTCATCTCCGCCCACAGCAACTTGCGAACCGACCAATACGGCGGTTCGCTGCATAACCGTCTGCGCTTTCTGCGCGAAGTGGTGGCCGGGGTCGCCGAGTGCATCGGCAAGGAAAAAGTCGGTGTGCGCTTCGCGCCGCTGTTCACCACCACCGATGAAGCGCGGACTTATCTGGGCATGGTCGAGGATGACCCGCACACCACCTACATCGAAGCGATCAAGGTGCTGCAAGACGTCGGCATCGCCTACCTGTCCATCGCCGAAGCCGACTGGGACGACGCGCCAGTGATGCCGGAGACGTTCCGTCGAGCGGTGCGCAACACCTTCAGCGGCGCGATCATCTATGCGGGCCGCTACAACGCCGAAAGCGGTGCACGATTGCTTGAATCCGGACTGGCCGATCTCGTGGCTTTCGGTCGCCCGTTCATGGCCAACCCGGATCTGCCCGCACGCATCGCCAATGACTGGCCGCTGAACTCGCTGAACCCGGCCACGGTGTATGGCGGTCAGGCCGAAGGCTATGTGGATTACCCGGTGTACGCAGAGTAGCTTTCGCTGGCGACACGCTTGGCGAGCTGGTTACGGCCCGCAGCTTTGGCTTGATACAGCGCCTGATCTGCCGCAGCGATCAGGCCTTGTACCGTGTCCAGTCGCGACCCTGTGGCGGCCGCGATGCCGATACTCACACTCACTCGGCCAAATGGACTGGTCGGATGAGCAATGGGCTCGTGCGCCAATCGTTCCAGAATCAGTCTCGCCACGACTCCCGCACCGTCACTGTCGGTCCCGGGCATGATCACCGCCATCTCTTCACCGCCATAGCGCGCCACCAGATCGGACGGCCGGCGCACGCAGGTTTCGAGGATTCTGCCCACCTGCCGCAAACATTCGTCGCCGGCCACATGCCCCTGGGAATCGTTGAACAGCTTGAAATAGTCCAGATCAATCATCAGCAATGCCAGTGAAGTCCCGTCACGCTTCGCCCGGCGTGCTTCCATCTCGAGGGTCTGATCGAAGCACCGCCGGTTTGCCAGATCGGTCAGCGCATCCTTCATCGCCAACAATTCCAGCTGCCGGTTCGTACCGAGCAATTGCTGTTGAGTGTCCCGCAGTTCGCCTTCCACCTGGGTCCTGCGACGGATATCGAGAATCAGAAACCAGCCGATGATGCCGGTAAGCCCCAATAGCGTGGCGACCACACCTATCGACAGAAGCGCTTCGAGTCGCCACGCTGCCAGGGCTTCGCGCTTACCGAGCGCAACCGTAGTGATCAGTGGCAGCGTTTCACTTTTGCGAAAGGCATAGAGCCGTTCAACGCCGTCCAGGCTGGAGGTGAAGGAAGCGGTACCGACCGATTGGTCCACCAGGTATTTCGCATAGATCGGCGACTTGGAGAAGTTGCGCCCCATGTCCTGTTCGCGGAAGGGATAACGAACCAGCAGTGTACCGTCGGTATAGGACAAGCCGATGGCCCCCTCCTGCCCCACATCGAGTTGCCCGAACAGCCGCAGGAAGTTTTCCACCCCCAGGGTGACCGCCACTACACCGGCAAACTCCCCGTGATCGTCATTGAAACGCCGGCTGATGGTAATCACCCATTCCTGATTCGAGCGACTGCGGATCGGCGGGCCGATGAAAGGCTCGCGGGATGGATCATCGCGGTGATGAGTGAAATAGGCACGATCGCTGCTGTTGGCACCGACAGGAATCGGCCGGCTGGATGACATCAACCAGTGACCCTTGTTGTCGTAGATAGTGATGCCACTCATCTGCGGCATCAGCGGTTGCTGCCGGTTGATCAGTGTTTTCAGCCGTTCGACCTGCGCAGGGCCACTGCCCTCGGTTTCCAGACGTTCGACGAGTCCGAGCAGAAGCAGCGAGCTCTGCCGGACAATACCTTCGGAATAAGTCGCCAGTGCCTGCGTCAGGTTCAACCCGTGGACGTTGACCTCATCCAGTGCTTGATCCCTGGAGCCCAGCACCTTCCAGATCGTCAGCGATGCCAGGGAACAGCCGATGACCAACAGCAAGAGCATTACGAGGTGAGTATCACGCTTCACGACAGTACCTTATGGAAAGTCCGATTTCCGTCACCGCTACTATTTGACCTGTGCATTACATCGACCGCACGTCCTTGGCGGCATGTCCGCCGCGGTACCGTCGTTTTGGTTTTTGCGCAAGAATTCGAAATGTGCCGGACGACGGCAGGCGACGCGAGGATCTCCTGCCGTCCCTCTTCTCGACTAGACGATTTTCAAAGCCTTGAGAATCACCAGAGTACTCTCGGAAAACGCTTGAGCCTGCCCGGTCAGTTCGGCAAGATTTTCTTCAGCGGTGGTCAGGACCTTACCATCCTTGAGCAGACCTTCGCCTTGACCACCGATGATGGCCCATGCCAGTTGCGCCCATTCAGCCGGGTGCTTTTTACCTTGCTTGATTGATATCAGGAACAGCTGCTGGAAGCGACTGACCGTCACGCCACCTCCGGTCACCGGACTCGCCAGGGTCTGAATCTTGTTGTCATACAACGAACGCTTGCACAGCTGCAGGTTGAGGCTATTGCAGCGGGCCTGCACCAGTTTTTCGGCCGCTTCGCTCTGACAGGGCGCCACGGCGCTCATGGCGATCAGCACGTTGAGGGCCTGCTCCGCATCGCCATAGGCCAAGGAGGGCAAAAGATCCAGCAAATGCCGCAAGGTCTTCGGCACATAGGCGTCCTCCGCCAGTGCGGCGAGTACTGGGCCATAGATCTCTGCCTGCAAGGTGGCTGCGCCCGCCGGACCGGTGACATTGGCCGGCACGCTGTCGGCTGCCTGCAACAGGACGAAGCGCGTGCTGAGCATACGCTCGCGGTGCTCGAAAGCGGACAACCTGTTGGCGCCGCGCACATAAAGGTCCCGGCGGAAACTCTGGTTCACGAAATAGTCACGCGCCTGCTCACGCATGACGGGATGGTCGATGCCCTCCAGAAAGTCCATGCCTTCGGCGCTCAGATTGAGTGGGTCGACCGAGTCCAGCGGCACCGCTGTCGTGGCGTAATCGAGCTTGGCGGCCGCCAGGGCATCAACCACGTCGGTGAAATACATGCAGTTCCAGTCACGGTTGAAATACTCATGGGCGACGTACTGGCGATCCTGACCTTTGACGCTCTGGAGCTTGGCGTCCAGCCCAGGCGCGGAGTTGGCATATTTAGGATTTGCCGCCAGCAGCGCTTCGGAAAACTGCAGCGCGGCGTCGATACGTTGATCCGGACGCAAAGAGGCCTGGCTGGCGAAACGGTCGTGCAGGCTGAACAGTTGGCGCAACGGTGCCTGAGGTGACCAGCCCGGGAAGCAGTTGTAACTGACGTACAGCAGGCCACCTGGCTTGAGATGACGACGGGCGAACTCGACGATCAACTTGTGGTTATCGCGGCTGACCCAAGTCCAGATGCCATGCAGGCTGATACTGTCGAACTGAGGCAAATCATGACGGGCCAGTAGCTGCTCGAAGCTGTCGTCATACAGTCGCGCATCGCTGCCCCAGTCGCTTGCAAGCGCGATGGCATGGGACGCCTGACCTGGGTGAAAGTCGGTGCCGACATAAGAGCCCGGATTACCCGCCGCATGGATGTTGATCGAAACACCCTGACCAAAACCCAGCTCACAGTGGTGACCGTCGCTACTCTCCAGCGTGGCAAAACCGCGCAACAGCAGACAATATCGCTGGAAAACCGGATTGATTTCCCGGCTGTAGCTGTAGGTGTAGCCTTCGTCCGTGAAGTATCCCTCGTTCCAGGCATTGCTCATGCGTGCACCCTTTTCTTATATCGGAAGTGAAAGTCGCTCTTATACGGGGTAGCCATGGCGTATCACAAGAGGAAAGTGATCAGGCAAACGCCTCCTGGATAAACGCCTCCAGCGTCTGTTCCTCAAGAACCTCGATCGAGAAGTGACCGAACTGTCTGGGCAACCAGATGATGCGTGTTCCTGCCGGCGATTGCAGGTGTTCGCGGGCCAACGGTTTACCGTTTTCATCTTCAGGCTGTACGCCTTCAGCGACCAGTTCGTCGTAGGCTTTTTCGATGTCGGGGGGGTGAAGCATTGCCTGATTCCTGCCGAACGGACGCAGATGGTAACCATCAACGTGATCGCTGACGCGAGCAAAAACTTTCCCGCGGACAAAACAAAACCCCAACTGCTTTCACAATTGGGGTTTCGGAATTTAATCTTGACGATGACCTACTCTCACATGGGGAAACCCCACACTACCATCGGCGATGCATCGTTTCACTTCTGAGTTCGGGATGGGATCAGGTGGTTCCAACGCTCTA
>NZ_BQHI01000019.1 GCF_021603585.1 Pseudomonas sputi
GAGGATGTTCATTTCGCCTGTCATACGCGGACACAACCTGAGGAAAATGCACTCGGGAGAGCGGGGGACGCCATGTATAATGCCGCCCGTCCTTCCATTCGTTCAAAAAACATAGCAATTGTTTGACGCAGCTCTCTGGATTGAGCCGTCATTGCATTTATGCTGCAACTCTTTAACGGCCGCGCCAGAGCCGACTTGAACCGTATAAGGCCCGTGAACCCTTGACCAGTCCTGTCCTGCAAACCGTTGCCCTCGCGTGTGAGCGTGATCTCAGACTGCTCTTCGACAATCTCGAATTGAGACTGGCCAGTGGCGATATGGTGCAGATCAGTGGCCCCAACGGCAGCGGCAAGACCAGCCTGTTGCGTTTGCTGGCCGGTCTGATGCAGCCGACCGACGGTCAGGTGCTGCTCAACGGCAAGCCGCTGGGCGAGCAACGCAGCGAGCTGGCGCGCAACCTGTTGTGGATCGGCCATGCCGCCGGAATCAAGGACTTGCTCACGCCGGAAGAAAACCTCGCCTGGCTCTGCGCCCTGCATCAACCCGCCGAACGCGACGCGATCTGGCAGGCTCTGGCGGCGGTCGGATTGCGCGGTTTCGAGGATGTTCCCTGCCACAGTCTGTCTGCCGGCCAGCAGCGCCGCGTGGCACTGGCGCGGTTGTATCTGGACAGCCCGCCGTTGTGGATTCTCGACGAACCGTTCACCGCCCTCGACAAGCAGGGCGTGGCACAGCTTGAAGAACACCTGGCCGGGCACTGCGAACGGGGAGGGCTGGTGGTGCTCACCACGCACCACACGCTCAGCCGGATGCCGGCCGGTTATCGCGACATCGATCTGGGGAATTGGGCGGTATGAGTGTGTTCGGCCTGCTGGTTGCCCGTGAATCCCGACTGCTGTTCCGCCGCCCGGCGGAGCTGGCCAATCCGCTGATTTTCTTCGCCATCGTCATCGCTTTATTTCCGCTGGCCGTCGGCCCGGAAACTCAAGTATTGCAAAACTTGTCCCCGGGGTTAGTCTGGGTGGCGGCGCTGTTGTCGGTCCTGCTCTCGCTGGACGGGCTGTTCCGCAGTGATTTCGAAGATGGCTCCCTTGAACAGTGGGTCCTTTCGCCGCACCCCCTGCCACTTCTGGTATTGGCCAAGGTGCTGGCACACTGGCTTTTTTCCGGGCTGGCACTGGTTTTGCTCTCGCCGTTACTGGCGTTGATGCTCGGGTTGCCGGCTGCGTGTCTGCCGGTATTGCTGCTTTCGTTGCTGCTGGGAACGCCGGTCCTGAGCTTGCTCGGCGCGGTGGGCGCGGCGCTGACGGTTGGTCTGAAACGCGGGGGCCTGTTGCTGGCGCTGCTGATTCTGCCGTTGTACATCCCGGTGTTGATCCTGGGCAGTGGCGCCTTGCAGGCGGCGTTGCAGGGGATGCCGGCGATTGGTTATCTGTTGTGGCTTGGCAGCCTGACCGCCCTGGCGATAACCCTGACACCTTTTGCAATAGCGGCTGGCCTGAAGATCAGCGTCGGCGAATAATGAGGTCTGGTTAAAATTTAACCAGCAAAGACCCTGAGACTGCTCACACCGATGAGCGGCACCCGTGATGGAAACAGTATGAACTGGACCTGGTTTCACAAGCTCGGCTCGCCCAAGTGGTTCTACGGCATCAGCAGCAAGTTTTTGCCGTGGTTGAGCCTCGCAGCGTTGTTGCTGATCTGCGTTGGCGTTGTCTGGGGCCTGGCCTTCGCGCCGCCGGACTATCAGCAAGGCAACAGCTTTCGCATCATCTACATCCACGTTCCCGCCGCGATGCTCGCTCAGTCGATCTACGTGATGCTGGCGGTGTGTGGGGTGGTCGGGCTGGTGTGGAAGATGAAACTGGCCGACGTCGCCCTGCAATGCGCCGCGCCGGTCGGCGCGTGGATGACCGCCGTGGCGCTGGTCACCGGGGCAATCTGGGGCAAGCCGACCTGGGGTTCGTGGTGGGTCTGGGATGCGCGGCTGACCTCAATGCTGATTCTGCTGTTCCTGTACTTCGGCGTGATCGCCCTGGGCAACGCCATCAGCAATCGCGACAGCGCCGCCAAGGCCTGCGCGGTGCTGGCCATCGTCGGCGTGATCAACATTCCGATCATCAAATACTCGGTGGAGTGGTGGAACACCCTGCATCAGGGCGCGACCTTCACCCTCACCGAAAAACCGGCAATGCCCGCCGAGATGTGGTTGCCGCTGCTGCTGACGGTGCTGGGTTTCTACTGTTTCTTCGGCGCCGTGCTGTTGCTGCGCATGCGCCTTGAAGTGCTCAAGCGCGAAGCCCGCGCCAGTTGGGTGAAAGAAGAAGTGCAGAACAGCCTGGAGGCCGCTCGATGAGTTTCGCGTCATTCGGCGACTTTCTCGCCATGGGCCATCACGGCCTGTATGTCTGGTCGGCCTACGGCATCTGTCTGGCGGTACTGATCCTCAACGTGGCGGCGCCGATCGCGGCCCGCAAGCGCTATCTGCAACAAGAGGCGCGTCGTCTGCGCCGGGAGAACGGCAAGTGAATCCGCTGCGTAAAAAGCGTCTGATCATCATCCTGGCAATTCTGGTCGGGGTCGGCGCTGCCGTCGGCCTGGCCCTGAGCGCCCTGCAGCAGAACATCAACCTGTTTTACACCCCGACCCAGATCGCCAACGGCGAAGCGCCGCAGGACACCCGTATCCGCGCCGGCGGCATGGTCGAGAAGGGTTCGCTGCAACGCTCCCCGGATTCACTGGACGTCAAATTTGTGGTCACCGACTTCAACAAGTCCGTGACCATCACCTATCGCGGGATCCTGCCGGACCTGTTCCGCGAAGGGCAGGGCATCGTCGCACTGGGCAAGCTCAACGCCGACGGCGTGGTGGTCGCCGATGAAGTGCTGGCCAAGCACGACGAGAAATACATGCCGCCTGAAGTGACCAAGGCCCTGAAGGACAGCGGTCAATCCGCGCCAACCCCTGCGAAGGAGGGTTGATCGATGACATCCAGCATTTTCATTCCCGAGCTCGGCCATCTGGCCATGATCCTCGCGCTGTGTTTCGCGCTGGTGCAGGCCGTGGTGCCGTTGCTCGGTGCCTGGCGCGGCGATCGTCTGTGGATGGGCCTCGCCCAACCGGCGGCGTGGGGGCAGTTTGCGTTTCTGCTGTTCGCCTTCGGTTGCCTGACCTACGCCTTCATGACCGACGATTTCTCCGTGGCTTACGTCGCGATGAACTCCAACAGTGCGCTGCCGTGGTATTACAAGTTCAGCGCGGTGTGGGGCGCCCACGAAGGGTCGCTGCTGCTGTGGGCGTTGATCCTCGGCGGCTGGACCTTCGCGGTGTCGGTGTTCTCCCGGCAGTTGCCGCAAGTCATGCTCGCTCGCGTGCTGGCGGTGATGGGCATGATCAGCACCGGTTTCCTGCTGTTCCTGATCCTCACCTCGAACCCGTTTTCGCGGATTCTGCCGCAAATTCCGGCCGACGGCCGTGACCTCAATCCGTTGCTGCAGGACATCGGCCTGATCGTCCACCCGCCGATGCTGTACATGGGCTACGTCGGTTTCTCGGTGGCGTTTGCCTTCGCTATCGCCGCACTGCTTGGCGGTCGCCTCGATGCGGCGTGGGCACGCTGGTCACGTCCGTGGACCATCGTTGCCTGGGCCTTCCTCGGTATCGGCATCACCCTCGGTTCGTGGTGGGCCTACTACGAACTCGGCTGGGGCGGCTGGTGGTTCTGGGACCCGGTGGAAAACGCTTCCTTCATGCCATGGCTGGTGGGCACGGCGCTGATTCACTCGCTGGCGGTCACCGAGAAACGTGGCGTGTTCAAGAGCTGGACGGTGTTGCTGGCGATTGCCGCGTTCTCCCTGAGCCTGCTCGGCACCTTCCTTGTGCGCTCCGGTGTGCTGACCTCGGTGCATGCGTTTGCCTCGGATCCTGAGCGCGGCGTGTTCATCCTGATCTTCCTGCTGTTTGTGGTCGGTGGTTCGCTGACCCTGTTTGCCCTGCGCGCCCCGGTGGTCAAGAGCCAGGTCGGTTTCAACCTGTGGTCGCGGGAAACCCTGCTGCTGGGCAACAACCTGGTGCTGGTGGTGGCGGCGTCGATGATCCTGCTTGGCACGCTGTATCCGCTGATTCTCGATGCGATCAGCGGCGCCAAACTGTCGGTCGGCCCGCCGTACTTCAACGCGCTGTTCATTCCGTTGATGGCGTTGTTGATGCTGGTGATGGCCGTCGGCGTGATCGTGCGCTGGAAAGACACGCCGATGAAATGGCTGGTGAGCATGCTCACTCCGGTGTTGCTGGGCAGCGTTGCGCTGGCGGTGGTGGCCGGTGTCGCTTACGGCGATTTCAACTGGGCCGTGATCGCGACTTTCCTGCTCGCGGCCTGGGTGTTACTGGCCGGTGTGCGCGACATTTTCGACAAGACTCGCCACAAAGGTTTGATCAAAGGCCTGCCGACCCTGACCCGCAGTTACTGGGGCATGCAGATCGCGCACCTGGGCATCGCCGTCTGTGCGCTGGGCGTGGTGTTGTCGAGCCAGAACAGTGCCGAGCGCGACCTGCGTCTGGCACCGGGCGAGTCGATGGACCTGGCCGGTTATCAGTTCGTGTTCGAAGGCGCCAAACATTTCGAAGGCCCGAACTTCACCTCCGACAAGGGCACCGTGCGGGTGATCCGCAACGGTCAGGAAGTCAGCGTGCTGCACCCGGAAAAACGTCTGTACACCGTGCAGAACTCAGTGATGACCGAGGCCGGGATCGACGCCGGTTTCACCCGCGACCTCTACGTCGCCCTGGGTGAACCGCTGGGCGATGGCGCCTGGGCGGTGCGGGTGCATGTGAAACCGTTCGTGCGCTGGATCTGGTTCGGCGGTCTGCTGACCGGTTTCGGTGGTCTGCTGGCGGCGCTGGATCGGCGTTATCGAGTCAAGGTCAAAGCCCGCGTGCGTGAAGCGCTGGGCATGGAAGGAGCCGCTGCATGAGACGTTGGTTGATGCTGGTGCCATTGGCGATTTTCCTGCTGGTGGCCGTTTTCCTTTATCGTGGTCTGTACCTGGATCCGGCGGAACTGCCGTCGGCGATGATCGGCAAACCGTTTCCGGAGTTTTCCCTGCCGGCGGTGCAGGGCGACAAGACCCTGACCCGCGCTGACATCCTCGGCAAACCGGCGCTGGTCAACGTCTGGGGCACCTGGTGCATTTCCTGCCGGGTCGAGCACCCGGTGCTGAACAAACTCGCCGAGCGCGGCGTGGTGATCTATGGCATCAACTACAAGGACACCAACGCCGATGCGTTGAAGTGGCTGGCCGAGTTCCACAACCCGTATCAACTGGACATCCGCGACGACGAAGGCTCTCTGGGCCTGAACCTCGGGGTCTACGGCGCGCCGGAAACCTTCTTCATCGACGCCAAGGGCATCATCCGCGACAAGTTCGTCGGGGTGATCGACGAGCAGGT
Source organism: Pseudomonas sputi (assembly GCF_021603585.1). Taxonomy (GTDB): domain Bacteria; phylum Pseudomonadota; class Gammaproteobacteria; order Pseudomonadales; family Pseudomonadaceae; genus Aquipseudomonas; species Aquipseudomonas sputi. The sequence goes on from NZ_BQHI01000019.1 coordinate 5,449, forward strand.
CTGGCGGGAAAAACTGGCGGCCAAGTATCAGGCGCTGGTCGACGAGGCCAAGCCATGAAGCGCTTTTTAGCGGCCATGGTGCTGGGTTTGAGCCTGGCCGGTGTGGCCCACGCGGCCATCGACACCTACGAATTCGCCAAAGAAGGCGATCGCGAGCGTTTCCGCGAGCTGACCAAGGAGCTGCGCTGCCCCAAGTGCCAGAACCAGGACATCGCCGACTCCAACGCGCCGATTGCCGCCGACCTGCGCAAAGAGATTTTCCGCATGCTCGGCGAGGGCAAGGACAATCAGCAGATCATCGACTTCATGGTCGACCGCTACGGTGATTTCGTCCGCTATAAACCGGCGCTCAATGCCAAGACCGCGTTGCTCTGGTTCGGCCCGGCCGGCTTGCTGCTGGGCGGTTTCGTGGTGATTGCCGTGATCGTCCGCCGTCGTCGCGGGCAGCGCGCCGAGACGCCGCAATCGCTGTCCCCTGAAGAGCGTCAGCGCCTCGACCAACTGTTGGATAAAAACCAAGAATGATTGATTTCTGGCTTGCCGCAGGGCTGTTGCTTCTGGTCGCCCTGAGTTTTCTGCTGATCCCCGTCCTGCGTGAACGTCGCGCCCAGCGTGAAGAGGATCGAACCGCTCTCAACGTCGCGCTGTATCAGGAACGCGTCGCCGAATTGCAATCGCAGCAGGCCGAAGGCGTGCTCGATGCTGCGCAAATGGACAGCGGCCGTGCCGAGGCGGCGCGGGAACTGCTGGCCGACACCGAAGGCGTGGCGCCGGCGCGGATTTCGCGTTTGGGCAAGCCGCTGCCTTTGCTGGCGGCCGTACTGGTGCCGGTGTTGGGCCTCGGTCTGTATCTGCACTTTGGCGCGAGCGACAAGGTCGAACTGACCCGCGAGTTCGCCCAGGCGCCGCAGTCGATGCAAGAGATGACCCAGCGTCTGGAGCGCGCCGTCGCCGCCCAACCGGATTCGGCTGAAGGTGTGTATTTCCTCGGTCGTACCTACATGGCCCAGGATCGTCCGGCGGACGCGGCGAAAATGTTCGAGCGCGCGGTCAATCTCGCCGGTCGTCAGCCGGAACTGCTCGGCCAGTGGGCGCAGGCCCAGTACTTCGCCGACAACAAAAAATGGTCGGACAAGGTTCAGGCCCTGACCGATGAAGCACTGAAAGCCGATCCGAAGGAAGTCACCAGCCTCGGCCTGTTGGGCATTGCCGCGTTCGAAGGTGAGCGTTACCAGGACGCCATCGACTACTGGAACCGTCTGCTCGCGCAACTGCCGCCGCAGGACAAATCCCGCGAGGCCCTGCAGGGCGGCATCACCCGCGCCACTGAAAAACTGCAAGCCAGCGGCGGCAAGGTCGCCCAGGCACCGGCGACGAACGCGGCGGCCCTGTTGAAAGTGCGTGTGGATCTGGCCAGCGAGCTCAAAGCCAAGGTGCAGCCGGGCGACAGCGTGTTCATTTTTGCCCGCGCCACTTCGGGCCCACCGGCTCCGCTGGCGGCCAAGCGCCTGACCGTCGCCGATTTGCCGGTGACCGTTGAACTGGGCGATGCCGACGCGATGATGCCGCAATTGAAACTGTCGAACTTTCCCGAAGTCCAACTGGTTGCGCGCATCTCCCGTGCCGGTCAGCCGACCGCCGGTGAGTGGGTCGGTCGCAGCGGGCCTCTGGCCAGCAGCACCACCGCGCCGCAGACACTGACCATCGACAGCCCGGACAAATAGCCGGAACCAACAGGAAAGCACCGCCATGAACGCCATCGCCCGAATCACAGTCCTCACACTGGCCCTGGGCTTGAGCGCATGTGCGGTGCAACGACCGGAGCCGACCACCAGGCTGCCGCCGATCCCGCCGTCACAACCCAGCCCGACCCCGTCGACCACTCCGACGCCGAGCAAACCGGGCATCCCGGCCAAACCCGCCAAACCGGTCCCGCGCACCTCCGCCAGTTTCGCCCCGCCACCGGGCGGCAACAGCCACTGGGACCAGAAACTGGGCGTGTACGTACTCGACGACCAGACCAATACCTTCTACCGCCAGCGCACCTACTACCGCTGGAACAACGGCTGGAGCCGCTCGATCAGCCCCAACGGCCCGTGGGAAGAAACCAACATCCACGGCGTACCGGCGGGACTGGGCAAGCAGTTCGGGGAGTAATGAAAAACGGCGATCTCAGGATCGCTGTTTTGCTGTCTGGGGTGATGAGTTTTAAAGGATCGCGTGATAACTGCTGAGTGCCTGGACCGATTTAATCAGGCCTTGTCGTTGCAGTAGATCAAGAAAGGGTTCGACGTCCATGGCAGGCATTTTCAGCTGCCGACGCTGTTTTTGGGCCGCTGCAACCACTGCTGCCGGATCAAGCCCCAAGAGGTTGTCGACGAACTCGTCCGGATGCTGCGCTTCGATGCCGAGAGGCTCCAGCGATTTGCAGGGAAAGTCTTTCTGGTTGAACGTCACTATCACGCTTGCGCCGCAGCGGATGGCCGCCGCCAGAACATGACGATCATCGCAGTCGGGCAAGGTGAGGCCGGCAATCAGGTCTTCATAGTCATGGACACAGGCGTCGGGTATCGCTTGATCCATCAGGCCGGCCGTACGATCCAGCTGTTCCATCGTCAGGTCAGGTCGGTTCTTCAGCAGATTGCGTTTCCATTCGCGGTGAATCTCCAGGGTCCATCGCGCCCGAAATCGCCCCGAGAGGGCAAGCCACATGAGGAAATCTCTTAAGGGGGCGGGGTACAAGACGCATGCATCATATAAAGCGGTGAAAGAGGAATGCCTCACTCGTATCCTGTCCTTAACGCCTGAGCTTGCTCTGCGAGAAGCGCCATTGCCTGCTCGCTGGCGCTGGTGCGCCGGTTCTTATAGTCCATCAGATCGGCAAAGCGCACACGTCGGTGTTTGCCTGTTTTGTGGTAGGACAACTCGCCGCTTTCCAGCAGTTTTATGAGGTGTGGACGTGAGACGTTGAGCAGGTCCGCGGCTTCCTGGGTGGTCAATTCGGCATGCACCGGTACGACCTGCACCGCGTTGCCGGCTGCCAGCTCCGCCAGAATGTCGATCAACAGGCGCAGGGCTGAGGTGGGCAGTTCGACGCGATGAGCTTCGTTCTTCTCGTCGAAAATCTGGATGTGCTGAGTCTCGAAATGGGTCGCAAGGTAAGCGGCCAGGGCGCGTTGTCCTTCGATGGCGGCTTTGACTTCGCGTTCTACGGGGAGGCTGATGGAGGGATGAATAACGGTCGACATGGCGAGTCCGGCTTTGGAAATGAGGAATGCCGGAACGTTATTCGAAATAAGCGAAAATCGCAATAAACGAAACAGGTGTGGGTTTTATGGTTTTTCCGCTAACAACCCTGCACATATTCAACGAACGCCCGCGCCTTGACACTGGCCAGCCTGCCCGTGGGAAACACCGCCGACAGGTAGTCAAAACATCCTGCAAAACAACCAACGTTGTGTCACAACCTTCCGCAGGCTACTAAAGGTATCTCTAGAGTTACTTTAATGGGCGAGGCAATTTCACAATGCAATACCCAATCTGCATCGAGTGGGGTGACGAGAACACCGCCATCGGGATTCAGATCCCCGATATTCCCGGCGCGGTGACGGCCGGGGATACGTTTGAGGATGCCTACAACGCAGCCGTCGAGATTGCCCACATCATGCTGCAGGAGATCGCGTCGGATGGTGATTCGATTCCGATGCCGACCTCGGCGGCCACCCATCGCAACAACCCGGAGTTTGCCGACATGGGCTGGGGCATGCTCGAGCTGGACATCTCGCCGTACATGGGCAAGACCGAAAAGGTCAATGTGACGTTGCCGGGCTATGTCATCCAGCGGATCGACCGCTACGTGCGTGAGCACAATGTCAAAAGCCGTTCCTCTTTCCTGGCGGATGCCGCCCTGGAAAAACTGGTTCGGCAATGAGCTTCGAGCACTGTCGGATCAGCGATTCGGCAGTGTTTTTCAGAGGCTAGGCCGTTGCCAGAACCGTCTTCTGCGAAGCACTCAAAAACCGCACCAGCGCCAGCAGCGGAAAAGCACTGCCGACAATCACAATCCACAACCAGCCGCCATGCTCGTACACCGCACTGGCCACCGAGGAGCCGAAGGCGCCGCCGACGAAGATGCTGGTCATGTACAGCGCATTGAGGCGGCCGCGGCTTTTGGCGTCGAGGGAGTAGACCGCGCGCTGGCCGAGGACCATGTTCATCTGCACGCAGAAGTCGAGCACCACGCCGGTCACGGCCAGGCCGATCACGCTGTAGGCCGGGTGGATGAAGGCCGGCAGGAAGCTCAGGCTGGCGAACAGCATGGCCAGCAGCGAGGCGATGCGGGTGTGGCCGGCGTCGGCCAGGCGTCCGCTGATCGGCGCGGCGATGGCACCGATGGCGCCGACCAGGGCGAAGATCGCGATTTCACTCTGGGACAGGCCATGGTTGCGCGCCAGTTCCAGCGGCACGGCGGTCCAGAACAGGCTGAACGTGGCGAACATGCAGGCCTGGTAAAACGCCCGCTGACGCAGCACCGGTTGTTGGCGCAGCAGCGTCCACAACGAACCCAGCAACTGGCCGTAGGAGGCGCTGTGATCCGGTTGGCGCTTGGGTACGGTCAACGCCAGCACCACGCTGATCGCTGCCATCAAGACGGCTGCGATCATGAACATCGCCCGCCAGCCGAGGTGGTCGGCGACTACGCTCGACACCGGACGCGCCAGCAGAATCCCCAGCAGCAATCCGCCCATGATCCCGCCGACCACTCGGCCGCGGGATTCCTCTGGCGCCAGGTGCGCCGCCAATGGAATCAGCACCTGCACCGACACCGAGCTGAAACCCACCAGCAACGAAATCAGCAGGAACACATTCGGCTGATCGGTAAACGCCGCCCCGAGCAGGCTGGCAATCGCCACCACGGTGGTGATGATCATCAACCGGCGGTTTTCCAGCAGATCCGCCAGCGGCACCAGGAAGAACAGGCCCAGCGCATAGCCGATCTGGGTCAGCGACACGATGAAACTGGCCATGGTGTCGCTCAGGCCGATGTCCGGCGCGATCAGGCCGATGATCGGTTGGGTGTAGTAGATGTTGGCAACGATGGCGCCGCAGCAGAAAGCGAACAGCAGCACCATGCCTCGGGTCATTGCGTGAGTTGTGGCGGTCATGGGTTTCTCGATCCAGCGAAAAGGAATGCGGTGAGGCTAAGGGACGGGCCGAGCCGGCAGTAGAGGCTTCTGATCGATATCAGTTATTCCGTTGCGGAACAGGTGGCGCCGAACAATCCATTGTTCATCGGCGAACCTTGCGTCCGACCGTTGAGCGTCGATGATACATTCACTTACATCTTGTTCGATAGCGTGCTTATGTTGTGAGCGGGTTTCAGCGTTCATCACCGGAGGATTGCGATGTTTCGTCAGTTGCTTCGCCACACCACAACGATTGCCCTGATCAGTCTGCTCGGCGCCACTGCCACGCAGGCCGCCGAAGCGCCCGGCATGCGCATGGGCGTGCGCGGCGAGATCACCGGGGTGAGTGCCGACTCGCTCAAGGTTCACGTCAACACCGGTGAAAACGTGGTGGTTCAGTTGACCCCGGACACCAAGGTCCGCGCGGTCACCCTGGCCAATATCGAAGACATCAAGCCCGGCAGCTACATCGGCTCGGCCGCCATTCCCCAGGAGGATGGCACGCTCAAGGCGTTGGAGGTTCACGTGTTCCCGCCGGAGCTGGCCGGCAGCGGCGATGGCCATCGGCCGTTCGACCTGGCCAAGGGCAGCAGCATGACCAATGGCAGCGTCGGCGATCTGGTGGTGAGCAACGGTCGGGTGCTGACCGTCAACTACAAGGGCGGCCAGCAGAGGATTCTGGTGCCGGAGGACGTGCCGATCGTCAATCTGACGCCGGGCGACCGCAGCCTGCTCAAGGTCGGGGTGAAGATCGTCACCTTCGTGACCCAGAGCGCGGACGGCACGCTGACTGCGCAATCGATTTCGGCGGGCAAGGATGGCGTCAAGCCGCCCATGTAGCCGGCAACAAAAAAGGCGACCTCTTCAGGTCGCCTGTTTCATGTCAGCTCACGCCTTACTGGCCGTTGTAGATCTGGTCGAAGACTCCGCCATCGTTGAAGTGGGTCTTCTGCACGGTGCGCCAGTCGCCGAAGGTCTTCTCGACCGACAGGAAATCGACTTTCGGGAAGCGATCGGTGTACTTGGCCAGCACCGCCGGGTCACGTGGACGCAGGTAGTTGGCGGCGGCGATTTCCTGACCTTGCGGCGACCACAGGAACTTCAGGTATTCCTCGGCAGCGGCGCGGGAGCCTTTCTTCTCGACCACTTTGTCGACCACCGACACCGGCGGCTCGGCTTCGGCGGAAACGCTTGGGTAGATGACTTCGAACTGGTCGCGGCCAAATTCGCGGGCGATCATTTCGGCTTCATTCTCGAAGGTCACCAGCACATCGCCGATCTGGTTGGTCATGAACGTGGTGGTGGCGGCGCGGCCACCGGTATCCAGCACCGGCGCCTGTTTGAACAGCTTGCCGACGAAGTCCTTGGCCTTGTTTTCGTCACCGCCGTTTTTCAGCACGTAGCCCCACGCCGACAGGTAGGTGTAGCGACCGTTGCCCGAGGTTTTCGGGTTCGGCACGATCACTTGCACGCCGTCCTTGAGCAGGTCCGGCCAGTCTTTCAGGGCTTTCGGGTTGCCCTTGCGCACGATGAACACGGTGGCCGAGGTGAACGGCGCGCTGTTGTTCGGCAGACGGGTGACCCAGTCCTTCGGCACCAGTTGGCCGTTATCGGCCAGGGCGTTGATGTCGGTGGCCATGTTCATGGTGATGACGTCAGCCGGCAGGCCATCGATCACTGAACGGGCCTGCTTGCTCGAACCGCCAAAAGACATCTGCACAGTGATGTCTTCTTTGTGCTCGGCTTGCCAGTGTTTCTGGAACGCAGCGTTGTAGTCCTTGTAGAAATCGCGCATCACGTCGTAGGAAACGTTGAGCAGGGTCGGTGCGGCCTGAGCCACGCTGCCGAAGGCAAGACCTGCGGCGAGAAGTGAGGCGCCAAAGAGTTTTTTCACTGCGCATTCCTTGTTCTGTAGGGGTGTATTTGACAAAGGTGAGGCCATTTGCCAGCGACTATAGCGGGGCATCCATAATCGTTTAAAGATTAAAAAGAACTTTGCTTATTCCATTTTCTTGAACAACGCATTACCGCAACGGGAGCAGAACGAAGCCTCCTGTTCATGGCTGCTTTTCTTGCACACGGGGCAGTCGTGCTGCTGTTGTCCGCCGCGCATGGCGGTGGCCAGCTCAGCGGTGAAAATCCCGGTGGGCACGGCAATGATCGAATAACCGGTGATCATCACCAGTGACGAAATCACCTGGCCCAGCACGGTACGGGGCACGATGTCGCCGTAACCCACGGTGGTCAGGGTCACGATAGCCCAATAGATGCCTTTGGGAATGCTGGTGAAGCCGTGTTGCGGGCCTTCGACCACGTACATCAAGGTGCCGAACACCGTGACCAGGGTGCAGACGCTGAGCAGGAACACGAGAATTTTCTGCTTGCTGCCGCGCAGGGCGTCGAGCAGGTAATGCGCCTGTTTCAGGTAGGGCCCGAGCTTGAGTACGCGGAAGATCCGCAGCATCCGGATCACTCGGATGATCAGCAGGTACTGGGCATCGCTGTAATACAGCGCGAGGATGCCGGGCACGATCGCCAGCAAGTCCACCAACCCGTAGAAACTGAAGGCGTAGCGCAACGGCCTGGGCGAGCAGTACAGGCGCAGCAGGTACTCGCCGAGGAAGATGATTGTGAAGCCCCATTCGATGTACGCCAGCACATTGGCGTAGTTCCGGTGGACTTCATCGATGCTGTCGAGGATCACGATCACCAGACTGGCGAGGATGATCAGCAGCAGGGTCTTGTCGAAACGGCGGCCGGCCACCGTGTCGGTCTGGAAAATGATCACGTACAGGCGATCACGCCACGTGTTGTTACCGTTCATGCACATCGCCTTGGCCATCAATCAGCGCAGCCTAGGTTGATTCTCCCCGTGAGCGCAAGGCGCGACGTTGATCTGCGGTTGCTGCATCAGGCGAACGCCGGTGCGCAGCAGCCAGCAGGCGAGAATGAACGGTGCCGTGAGCGTCGCCAGCCCCAGGGCACTGAACAGCGGCGTCAACAGCAGCGCCAGGCCGATGCCGAACAGCGGCAGCCACGGTTGCTGGCGTTGCGTGCTGAAGGCGAGGGCGGCGAGCACCGCGTTGTAGCCGCCCATACCCAGCAGCGCGACCTGGCTGTCGTGGTGCAACAGGCTGGAGCCCAGACCGATCGCCGAAGCCAGCAGCGCCCAGGCGAAAGCCCGGCGATTGGCGATCAGCAAACCGGCAGCGATCAATCCACCGGCCAACGGATGGTCGAGGAACATCACCTGACCGAAGCCTTTGAGGGCGGCGCCGAGCAGGTTCACCGTGTTCAGTTCTAATGCCGGTGCGCTGGACAAAGGCTCGGCGAAACACAGGAACCCCCAGCTCAGCAACACGAACGGCGCGGTGTAGGCGGGCAGGAACTCGGTAAGGCGTGCGCGTTTGAGCCATTGCTGCGTGATCATCGCGCTCAGACCACCGGCCGCTAGAATCAGCGGCGGCAGCATCGGCGACCAAGGGAAATACAGGCTCAGCAACAGGCCGACCAGCACGCCGTTGTAGCTGAACAGTCCGGCCTGGCGATCCGCCTTGGCGTAGTTGCGCCGTTGCGCGGTGAGCAGACCGGCGACCGCGCCCAGCAGCGCACCGGCGAACAGCACCGGCGCGGTGAATAAAATGGCCAGAAGGCACAGGAGTCCACACAGCGGATGGCGCTGGAGGAAGATTTGACTGAAACCGTTGAGCAACGCTTCGGCCCAGTCAGGGCAGTGGGTGTTGAAATGGTTGGCAGGCATGTCTGGAGAATCTGGGCAGTGGGAAAATCAAAGGGTCTTGCGTGAAGCTGTGGCGACGGAGCTCGTACTCGGTGAATGCGGTGTCTCTTGTGGAAACCGTCATGCCGAGCGTCGGGAGCACGCTCCCTCGCCACGCAGGTGTGACTTAAATCAATGTTTCGATCCGCAGCGAATTAGTCGATCCGGGCTGCCCGAACGGCACACCCGCGGTGATCAGCAACGTGTCGCCACGCTCGGCCATTCCTTGTGCCTGAGCGATTTCCAGCGCGGTCGAGCACACCTCATCCACCTGGCGCAGGCGATCATTGACCACCGAATGAATGCCCCACGCCACGCTCAACCGGCGGGCGGTCTGCAGGTTCGGCGTCAGGTTGAGGATCGGCGCTTTCGGCCGTTCCCGCGCTGCACGCAAACTCGAAGCACCGGACTCGCTGTAGTTGACCAGCACCGCCACCGGCAGCACGTTGCTGATCCGGCGAATCGCGCAGCTGATGGCATCGGACACGGTCGCTTCGGCTTTCGGCCGGCTGACGTCGAGTTGGGTCTGGTAGTCCGGACCGTTCTCCACCTGGCGGATGATCTTGCTCATCATCTGCACGGCTTCCAGTGGGTACTCACCGGACGCCGTTTCAGCCGACAGCATCACCGCATCGGCGCCTTCGGCCACGGCGTTGGCCACGTCGGTGACTTCGGCGCGGGTCGGGGCCGGCGAGAAGCGCATCGACTCGAGCATCTGCGTCGCCACCACCACCGGTTTGCCGAGCTGGCGGCAAGTGGTGATGATGTTTTTCTGGATCTGCGGCACGCTCTCGGCCGGCACTTCCACGCCCAGATCACCGCGAGCCACCATGATCGCGTCGCTCAGTTCGGCGATCTCGCGCAGTTGCTCGACGGCCGACGGCTTCTCGATTTTCGCCATCAGGAACGCTTTGTCGCCGATCAGTTCGCGGGCCTCGCGGATGTCTTGCGGACGTTGCACGAACGACAGCGCCACCCAGTCCACCCCCAGCTCCAGACCGAAGCTAAGGTCGCGGCGATCCTTGGTGGTGAGCGGGCTCAGGTCGAGCACCGCTTGCGGCACGTTCACGCCTTTGCGGTCCGACAACTCGCCGCCATTGAGCACGGTGGTGTCGATCGCGTCGGAGTATTTGGTGACGACCCGCAGGCGCAGTTTGCCGTCATCGAGCAGCAGATCCATCCCGGCTTCCAGCGCCGCGATGATCTCCGGGTGCGGCAGGTTCACCCGGCGTTCGTCGCCCGGTGTTGCGTCCAGATCGAGGCGGAAGGCCTGACCGCGATGCAACTGAACCTTGCCGTCAGCGAACTTGCCGACCCGCAGTTTCGGCCCTTGCAGGTCCATCAGGATCCCGAGCGGATAGTTGAGCTGGCGCTCGACTTCGCGGATCCACTGATAGCGCTTGGCGTGGTCGGCGTGATCGCCGTGGCTGAAGTTGAGGCGGAAGATATTGACCCCGGCCTCGACCAGCTCGCGGATGTCTTCGATGCCGTCGACGGCAGGCCCGAGGGTGGCGAGGATTTTGACCTTTTTATCAGGCGTCATGATTTAGAGCTCTCGAGGATCAGGATGGCGCGGAAGTCGTTGACGTTGGTGCGGGTCGGTTCGGTGACGATCAGCGCATCGAGCGCCGCGAAGTAGCCGTAACCGTTGTTGTTATCCAGCTCATCGCTGGCGCTCAGGCCCATGGCGGCGGCGCGGGCGTAGCTGTCCGGGGTCATGATCGCGCCGGCGTTGTCTTCCGAGCCGTCGATGCCATCGGTGTCACCGGCCAGCGCATAGACGCCGGGTTGGCCCTTGAGGCTGTCGGTGAGGCTGAGGAGGAATTCGGCGTTGCGCCCGCCACGGCCATTGCCGCGCACGGTCACCGTGGTTTCGCCGCCGGAGAGAATCACGCACGGCGCTGCCAGTGGCTGGCCGTGATGAATGATCTGGCGCGCGATGCCGGCGTGAACCTTCGCCACTTCGCGGGATTCGCCTTCCAGGTCGCCGAGGATCAGCGTGCTGAAACCGGCCTGACGGCATTTCACCGCCGCCGCGTCCAGCGATTGCTGAGGGCGGGCGATCAGCTGGAAGTGACTGCGGGCCAGGCTCGGATCGCCGGGTTTGACGGTTTCCGATTCCGGGCTTTGCAGCCAGCTGCGCACCGACGCCGGAATCTCGATGCCGTAGCGCTTGATGATGGCCAGTGCTTCGGCGCTGGTGCTCGGGTCGGCCACGGTCGGGCCGGAGGCGATGACCGTGGCGAGGTCGCCCGGTACATCGGAAATCGCGTAGGTATAAACAGTTGCTGGCCAGCAGGCTTTGCCCAGGCGTCCGCCCTTGATCGCCGAGAGGTGCTTGCGCACGCAGTTCATCTCGCCGATGGTCGCGCCGGATTTGAGCAGGGCCTTGTTGATCGATTGTTTGTCGGCCAGGGTGATGCCTTCGGCCGGCAGCGCCAGCAGGGCAGAGCCGCCACCGGACAACAGGAAAATCACGCGGTCGTCTTCGGTCAGGTTGCTGACCAGTTCCAGCACCCGTTTGGCCACGGCCAGCCCGGCAGCGTCCGGCACCGGGTGCGCGGCTTCGACCACTTCGATCTTTTCACACGGGGCGCCGTGACCGTAGCGGGTCACCACAAGGCCCGAGACTTCACCTTCCCAGCAGCGCTCGACCACTTGCGCCATGGCAGCGGCAGCCTTGCCGGCGCCGATGACGATCACGCGACCTGTGCGATCGGCCGGCAGATGCGCTTCGAGGACCTGGTTCGGATGGGCCGCGTCGATGGCTGTGGCAAACAGCTCGCGCAGCAGTTGTTGCGGATCGACCGACATGGCGGGCTCCCATTCTTATTGTTCTTGGTTAGTGCAGGTGATCGTTCCCACGCTCTGCGTGGGAATGCCTCAATGGACGCTGTGCGTCCGCTTCGGCAGGGATGCGGAGCGTCCCGGGCTGCATTCCCACGCAAACGGTTCGACGCCTCGACGTGGGAACGAGCGACGGGGCAGGGCTTACTTCTTGTCGCGAATCGAGAAGTTGGCCATGTGTTCCAGGCCCTTGATCAGCGCCGAGTGGTCCCAGTTGCTGCCACCGATGGCCGCGCAGGTGCTGAACACTTGCTGGGCGTTGGCGGTGTTCGGCAGGTTGATGTTCAGCTCCTTGGCGCCTTGCAGGGCCAGGTTCAGGTCCTTCTGGTGCAGGCTGATGCGGAAGCCCGGATCGAAGGTGCCCTTGATCATGCGCTCGCCGTGCACTTCAAGAATCTTCGAGGAGGCGAAACCGCCCATCAGCGCTTCACGCACCTTGGCTGGATCGGCACCGTTTTTCGACGCGAACAGCAGGGCTTCAGCGACAGCCTGAATGTTCAACGCAACGATGATCTGGTTCGCCACTTTGGCGGTCTGACCATCGCCATTGCCGCCGACCAGGGTGATGTTCTTGCCCATGGCCTGGAACAGCGGCAGTGCGCGTTCGAAGGCATCGGCGTCGCCACCGACCATGATGCTCAGGGTCGCGGCCTTGGCGCCGACTTCACCGCCGGATACCGGGGCGTCGAGGTATTGCGCGCCTTTCTCGTTGATCTTCGCGGCGAAAGCCTTGGTGGCGGTCGGCGAGATCGAACTCATGTCGATCACGACTTTGCCTTTGCCGATACCGGCCGCGACGCCGTCGGCGCGGAACAGCACGTCTTCGACCTGCGGGGTATCCGGGACCATGACGATGATGAATTCAGCTTCCTGGGCCACTTCTTTCGGGTTGGCCAGGGCGACGGCGCCAGCGGCGACCAGGTCGGCAGGGGCGGCGTCGTGGTGCGCCGACAGGAACAGGCTGTGACCGGCTTTCTGCAGGTTCGCCGCCATTGGGTGGCCCATGATGCCGGTGCCGATGAATCCGATTTTAGCCATGAGAAAATCCTCTTGTTTTTGTCTTGCTCAAGCAAATAGGGGTCAGATCGCGTTGTGGGTCTTCAGCCAGCCTAGGCCCGCTTCCGTGGTGGTCAGCGGTTTGTATTCGCAGCCGACCCAGCCCTGATAACCGATGCGATCGAGGTGTTCGAACAGGAAGCGGTAGTTGATTTCGCCAGTGCCCGGCTCGTTGCGGCCCGGGTTGTCGGCGAGCTGCACATGGTTGATCTCGGCCAGGTGCGATTGCAGGGTGCGGGCCAGATCGCCTTCCATGATTTGCATGTGGTAGATGTCGTATTGCAGGAACAGGTTGGCGCTGCCGACCTGCTCGCGAATCGACAGGGCTTGCGCCGTGTTGTTCAGGTAGAAACCCGGGATGTCGCGGGTGTTGATCGCTTCCATCACCAGTTTGATGCCGACGGCTTGCAGCTTGTCGGCGGCGTACTTGAGGTTGGCGACGAAGGTCTTTTCAACGGTGGCATCGTCCACGCCCTGCGGACGGATACCGGCCAGGCAGTTGACCTGGGTGTTGCCCAGCACCTGGGCGTAAGCGATGGCCAGATCGACCCCGGCGCGGAACTCTTCGACCCGGTCCGGCAGGCACGCGATACCGCGCTCGCCCTTGGCCCAGTCACCGGCCGGCAGGTTGAACAGCACTTGGGTCAGACCGTTGGCGTCGAGCCTGGCCTTGATTTCGGCAGAGCTGAAATCGTACGGGAACAGGTACTCGACACCGCTGAAGCCAGCCTTGGCGGCGGCGTCGAAACGGGCAAGGAAATCCTGCTCGGTGAACAGCATGGACAGGTTGGCTGCGAAACGCGGCATGGTGGTCTCCCGTTAGATTGATCGCTCCCGCGCCCGGCGCGGGAACGAACGGCAAGCAGTTTTAATCGAGCAGCGAAATCGCGGTAGGCGCATCGTTGCCGACCAGCGCCAGGTCTTCGAATTCGTTGACGGCGTTGATCTCGGTTCCCATGGAGATGTTGGTCACACGCTCCAGAATGATCTCGACGATCACCGGCACCTTGAACTCTTCGATCAGCTCTTCGGCCTTGCGCAGGGCAGGGGCGATGTCAGCCGGTTCGAACACGCGCAGTGCTTTGCAGCCCAGGCCTTCGGCGACTGCGACGTGGTCGACACCATAACCGTTGAGTTCCGGCGCGTTCAGGTTATCGAAGGACAACTGCACGCAGTAGTCCATATCGAACCCGCGCTGGGCCTGACGGATCAGCCCCAGGTACGAGTTGTTCACCACGACGTGGATGTACGGCAGTTTGAACTGAGCGCCGACCGCCAGTTCTTCGATCATGAACTGGAAGTCATAGTCCCCCGACAGGGCCACGACTTTACGGTTCGGATCGGCCTTCACCACGCCCAGCGCTGCCGGAATGGTCCAGCCCAACGGGCCGGCCTGGCCGCAGTTGATCCAGTGACGCGGCTTGTAGACGTGCAGGAACTGCGCGCCGGCAATTTGCGACAGACCAATGGTGCTGACGTAGCAGGTGTCCTTGCCGAACACCTGGTTCATTTCTTCGTAAACGCGCTGCGGCTTGACCGGCACGTTGTCGAAATGGGTCTTGCGTTGCAGGCTGGCCTTGCGCTGCTGGCAGTCTTGCAGCCAGGCGCTGCGGTTTTTCAGTTTGCCGGCGGCTTGCCATTCACGGGCGACTTCGATGAACACGGTCAGCGCGGCAGCGGCGTCGGAAACGATGCCCAAGTCCGGGGTGAACACGCGGCCGATCTGAGTCGGTTCGATGTCGACGTGAATGAACTTGCGGCCTTCGGTGTAGACGTCGACCGAGCCGGTGTGACGGTTGGCCCAGCGGTTGCCGACGCCCAGCACCACGTCGGACTTGAGCAGGGTGGCGTTGCCGTAACGGTGCGAAGTCTGCAGACCGACCATGCCGACCATCAGCGGGTGATCGTCCGGAATGGTGCCCCAGCCCATCAGGGTCGGAATCACTGGAATGCCGGTCAGTTCGGCGAACTCCACCAGCAACTCGCTGGCGTCGGCGTTGATGATGCCGCCGCCGGCAACCAGCAATGGACGCTCGGCCTGATCGAGCATCGCCAGGGCTTTTTCGACTTGCACGCGGGTCGCGCTCGGCTTGGCCAGCGGCAGTGGCTGGTAGGCGTCGATGTCGAATTCGATTTCAGCCATCTGCACGTCGAACGGCAGGTCGATCAGCACCGGGCCTGGACGGCCGGAGCGCATTTCGTAGAAGGCTTTCTGGAAGGCGTAAGGCACTTGGCCCGGCTCCAGAACGGTGGTCGCCCACTTGGTCACCGGCTTGACGATGCTGGTGATGTCGACGGCCTGGAAGTCTTCCTTGTGCATGCGGGCGCGGGGTGCTTGCCCGGTGATGCAGAGGATTGGAATCGAGTCCGCGGAGGCGCTGTACAGGCCGGTGACCATGTCGGTACCGGCCGGGCCGGAAGTGCCGATGCACACGCCGATGTTGCCGGCCTTGGTGCGGGTGTAGCCCTCGGCCATGTGCGAGGCGCCTTCAACGTGGCGAGCGAGGACGTGATCGATGCCACCGACTTTCTGCAGGGCGGAGTACAGCGGGTTGATTGCAGCGCCTGGAATGCCAAAAGCGGTATCAACCCCTTCACGGCGCATCACCAGAACGGCGGCTTCGATTGCTCTCATTTTGCTCATGGTTTTGTGCCTCTTTACGTTTTGTAATTGTATACAAGTGGCTTTGCGCAGAGTGTATTCACGGCGGACGGCGCAGGTCAATCCATTTTCTCAAGCGCCTGTTTCATTCGTCGGAGGCCGGTTCTGCTGTGGCTTTTCGTCGCACGAGGCGCTTTTCGAGAATTATTGTATACAAAAAAATAGTTCATTGTGTTCTATTTGTTGCATCGAGCTGCGGCAGAAAAGCGCAGCCCAACGACTTTCCCAATAACAAAATGAGGACGGCACCATGAGCGCTTTAACCTTGGAAGTCGCAGTCAAGCTGGTCAACGAAGCCATCAGTGCAGGGCGGGCCATCTGCGCCGCGCCGCTGACCATCGCGGTACTGGATACCGGCGGGCATCTGGTCACCTTGCAACGCGAAGACGGCGCCAGCCTGCTGCGCCCGAACATCGCCATCGGCAAAGCCTGGGGCGCCATCGCCCTGGGCAAGGGCTCACGCCTGCTGGCGCTGGACGCGCAACAACGCCCGGCGTTCATCGCCGCACTCAACAGCATGGGGCAGGGCAGCGTCGTGCCGGCACCGGGTGGTGTGTTGATTCGGGATCAGGCGGGGTACGTCCTGGGTGCGATCGGCATCAGCGGCGATCTGTCGGACATCGATGAGCAGGTGGCAATCAAGGCCGTGGAGGCCCTGGACCTGCGAGCGGATGCGGGGGTGGCGGCCTGAGTGGCTAAAACCGGATAGTCGCTGAAACGCACAAGCCCGCCCTCACAGGATGATGTCAGGGCGGGCTTGTTTATGTCTGGAGGGGCGGAATTCAGTCCGGCTCGCAGCCCTTGAGCACCAACCGGATGATGGTTTGTGCTGCCGCTTCATAGTCGGCTTCGTCGAGCTTGGCCTTGCCGGTGACGGCGGAGATCTGCCAGTCGAAGTCGGCGTAGGTCTGGGTCGCGGCCCAGATGCTGAACATCAGGTGGTTGGGGTCGATCGGGGCGATCTGGCCGCGGTCGATCCAGGTCTGGATGCAGTCGATGTTGTGCTTGGCCTGGCCATTGAGCTGCTCGACCAGGTCGGCACTCAGGTGCGGGGCGCCGTGCATGATTTCGCTGGCGAACACCTTGGAGGCGAAGGGCAGGTCGCGGGAGATGCGGATCTTCGAGCGGATGTAGCCGCTCAGCACTTCGCTCGGTACGCCGTCCGGGTTGAACGGGGTCGAGGCCTGCAGGATCGGCACGATGATACTTTCCAGTACCTCGCGGTAGAGGTTTTCCTTGGACTTGAAGTAGTAATAGACGTTGGGCTTGGGCAGTCCTGCCTTGGCGGCGATGTCGCTGGTTTTGGTCGCAGCGAAGCCCTTGTCGGCAAACTCTTCACTGGCTGCACGCAGGATCAGTTCTTTGTTGCGCTCGCGGATTGTGCTCATAAACCCGGTGGTTCCTTGCCTGTTCTGGCGGTTGCGCATGGTAGCACCGGCCTCGCGCGGCGCTCAACAATGCCCCGTGTGGCCCGCAGTCGCGGTATGCTGCGCGGCATTATTCACATAAGGAAACATGATTCATGGCAGGAAGCAGTTTGCTGGTGCTGATCGACGACATCGCCACCGTTCTGGACGACGTTGCGTTGATGACCAAAATGGCTGCCAAGAAGACCGCCGGCGTGCTCGGCGACGACTTGGCGCTCAACGCCCAGCAGGTCTCCGGTGTGCGCGCGGAGCGGGAAATTCCCGTCGTGTGGGCAGTGGCCAAGGGTTCTTTCGTCAACAAACTGATCCTGGTGCCGTCGGCGCTGGCGATCAGTGCGTTCGTGCCATGGCTGGTGACGCCGCTGTTGATGGTCGGTGGTGCGTACCTGTGTTTCGAAGGTTTCGAAAAGCTCGCGCACAAGTTCCTGCACAGCAAGGCCGAAGACGAGGCTGAGCACGCCCAGTTGGTTGTAGCCGTAGCTGATCCGGCCACCGATCTGGTGGCGTACGAGAAGGACAAGATCAAGGGCGCCATCCGCACCGACTTCATCCTGTCGGCGGAAATCATCGCCATTACCCTCGGCACCGTGGCCGATGCTTCGCTGACCCAGCAAGTGATCGTGATGTCGGGCATCGCCATCGTCATGACCGTGGGCGTTTACGGTCTGGTGGCCGGTATCGTCAAACTCGACGACCTCGGTCTGTGGCTGACTCAGAAGCCCGGGCAGATGGCCAAAAGTATCGGCAACGGCATCCTGCGCGCCGCGCCGTACATGATGAAAAGCCTGTCGGTGATCGGCACGGCGGCGATGTTCCTGGTCGGTGGTGGCATCCTGACCCATGGCGTACCGGTGGTGCATCACTGGATCGAAAGCGTCGGCGCTGCGGCCGGAGGCGCCGGGTTCGTGGTGCCGATGCTGTTGAACGGCGTGGCGGGAATCATCGCGGGTGCAGTGGTGCTGGCGGGTGTGACCGTAATCGGCAAAGTCTGGAAAGCGCTGAAGGGTTAAATCCAGAGGCAAACAAAAAGGCCATTCGACTCGTATCGAATGGCCTTTTTTGTGGTTGGCGTTTTTACTCGGCGATCTGCAACTTGCGCGACTCGGTGTAGACGTAGCGCACCTTCTCGTACTCGAACGGTGAGTTCAGCTGACCATAACGGAAGCTGGTCTGATAGCGCTTGTCGACGGCACGCAAGGCCCACACTTCCGGGTGGTTGGAGCTGACTTCCGAGACATTGAGGAAGTTGATCGCGGACTCGGCGGTGTAGTCCACGGCCAGGCCCGCGGTATCGCGCAGGTTCGACGGACCGAGGATCGGCAGCACGAAGTAAGCGCCGCCCGGTACGCCGTAGAAGCCCAGGGTCTGGCCGAAGTCTTCGCTCTGGCGCGGCAGGCCCATGGCGGTGGCCGGATCCCAGAGCCCGGCGATGCCGATGGTGGTGTTGAGCAGCAGGCGCGCGGTGGTTTCCATCGAGCGCTTGCCCTTGAACTGCAACAGGCTGTTGACCAGGTTCGGTACGTCGCCAATGTTGTTGAAGAAGTTGCTCACGCCGGTGCGCACGAAGCTCGGGGTGATGTAGCGATAGCCATCGACCACCGGCAGGAACACCCATTGGTCGAAGCGGTAGTTGAAGTGGTAGACGCGGCGGTTCCACTCTTCCAGCGGGTCGTAGACGTTCAGCGCGCTGAGGGTCGAGCGCTCGAACTCGCGCTGATCCAGCCCCGGGTTGAACTTGAGTTTGGACAACGGCTCCTTGAAACCGTCGCTGTCGATGACCACCGGTGCATTGGCCTTGCTGTTGTCGGCCTGGGCCATACCTGCACTGAGGAGCGCTGCAATCAGCAGGAGATATTTAGCCACGGAAGAACTCCAGCATGGCGTCGCTGTTGACGCGGTAGTTAAGGTTGCCGCAATGGCCGCCCAGCGGGTAAACGGTCAGGCGATCGCCGAAGGTGCGGCGCAGGAAACCGAGGTCGCCCGGGCCGAGGATCACGTCGTCAGCGTTGTGCATGACGGCGATTTTCGGGCTGTCGTGCAGGTAATCCTTCAACGCATACAAGCTCACCTGATCGATCAGTTGCAGCAGGCTGCCGCCGTCGGTGCGGGCGCGCCACATCGGAATCACCTGTTCGGTGAGGTAGCAGTCGAAGTCGCATTGCAGCGCACGCTTGAGGAACGGCGTGAGGCTGGTGCCTTCGGTGATCGGGAATTTCGGCGGAGTGATCAGGCCGCGACGGTTGATCAGGTCCGAAGTGAACGCGATATCCGCCGCCGAGAAGCGGAACGAAGTGCCGATCAGCATCGCCATCTGCTCGTTGCTCAGGTGCTGCTTGGATTGCTGGAAGTCATAGAGCAGTGCATCGTTGAGGTCGATGTAGCCCTTTTGCTGGAAGTAGCGGGTCAGTTTGCTCAGCACCAGTTCATAGAACGTGGTGCTGTTGTTGATGCCCTTGACCTCGGTCTGCACCAGCTTGTCGAGGTTGGTGATCGAGGTGTAGAGGTTGACCGGCGGATTGAGCAGCAGGACTTTCTTGAAGTTGAAGCTGCGCCGGGTTTCGTCCAGATGGGCAACGAACGCCGCGTCCAGGGCGCCGAGGCTGTAGCCGCTGAGGTAATAGTCGGTGACCGGCAGCTTCGGGTTCTGCGCCCGCACGGCCTGCATCACCCGGTACATGTCTTCGGCGTCTTCCTTGGTCACGCCGGGGGTGGCGAAACGCGAGGCAGCGCTCATGAAGTCGAAGCTGGTCGGCGATGACAGCTGCACCACGTGGTAGCCGGCCTTGTAATAAAGCTTCTTCAGGTATTCGTTGAGCGTGCTGTCGTAGCGCGCGCCGGTGCCGGCGATCAGGAAGATCAGCGGTGCGGCCTTGTCCTGAGTGGCGATGCGGTAAGTCAGTTTTTTTACCGGCCAGAAATTGTCCGGCAGGATGAATTCGCGCTCGGGACGCAGGGTGACGCTGCGATCAGCCTGATCGATGTCGTCGTCCAGTGGCAGTTCCGGGCGCAAGTCCGGTGGCGTGGTGGCGATGGTCGCCTCGAACGGGTTGGTCAGGGGATAGCCATAGCTGGCGGCGTCGATATCCACCGCCAGCGCGGACGCACTCAGAATAAGGCCGCCAAACAAGGCGGCGAAGCGCAAGGAACGGAGCATGACTGGATCCCTTAGAGGAAGGTGCCGAATGAAGTTCGCAGGCTATGACCACCGGGTTTGCGCCAAAGTGCCATGCCACGACACCAAACTGACAGAATTCGGAGTAATAGTAGCCGGACGATACACTTTGCAAGGAAGGAATGACCAGTTAAGAGTTGTTAGCCCTTGCGTATGCGCAGCGGCAGATTAAGCTGGCCGCCGATTTCATCGATTGGAGTGTTCCATGTCCCGCCGCTTGCCCGTGATTCTGCTGCTCCTTCTGTTGCCGTTGTGGCTGGCTGCCAGTTATGGCGCGCGTTATGGCTTCATGGAAGATGCGCAGTGGGTGGGCATTTGCGTGGATGAGGCGAGCCGCTGGGAGTGCTCGGTGCGCTCGAACCTGGGCCTGATGATTCATTTCCAGCTGCTGGGTTGGGCGGCGATCGCTGCAGCCGTGCTCGGTTTTGTCGTGCCGGGCCGGGCAGGGTGGTGGCTGGCGGCGCTGGCGCTGGTGTTCGGGTTGCCGGCGCTGGCGCTGTACAACACGACGCTGGCGGTGTTTGCGCTGGTGATTGCCGGGTTGCGGCTGGTTAGATAGTCAGCCATCGCTGGCAAGTCAGCTCCCACATTTGATCTATTTGGACGCAGAACCTGTGGCAGGCAGCAATCCTGTGGGAGCGGGTTTGCCAGCGAAGAGGCCGGTTCAGCCTCTGAAGGTCAGCGGTTGCGAACCCGCAGGCAGCGCCACAACGCAGCCACCATCAACACGCTGACCAGCGCCCAGCCCCAGGCCTGCTGATTCTGCAATCCTTCACGGAACAGCTGCGGCGCAATGCCCGCGCCGATGATGAAGGTCAGCAAGGCGATCTCCCGACGGGCGACATTGACCGGACGGCACAGGTAAACCAGCGCCGGCAGAATGAACGCCACGCTTGGAAAGCTGCGATAGCGCGGATCGAACACCAGCTCGAGCATCATCACGGCGGCGGCGAAACCGGCTGCCGCTACCAGCCAGCCGGCCCGTCGCTCGAAAGCGTTGAACGCCCGCTCACGCCAGCCATTGCGGGCGCTCAAGGTCAGCGCGGCATGGGTCAGCACCAACAGATTCAGAGCGGTCAGCAATCCGACCCACAGCCATTCGCTGGCAAACCGCGTGGTCACCCGCGCCAGATCGCCCCAGGCGCCGATCGAGCAGGCGGCGAGGGCGCCGAGCAGCGGCAGGATCAGCGCCGAGCGCGTCGTGCGAACCCGGCCGCCCAGCAGTAATGTTCCGAGGAAGATCAGCCCGCCGACTGCCAGCCACTGCGACCAGTACGGCACATTCGACACCGGCCCGGCCAACACGCCTTTGTCCTGGCGATCCGTATCGAACAGCCCCCAGTAACCGCCGACCGCACCTTCGCTGCCGCGCTTCCACGGCTGATCAAACGCTTCGATCAGGTTGTAACGCCAACCCTCTTGTTCGGCGAGGGTGACAAAGCCGCGAATGAACTTGGCCTCGTTGACCCGGCTCGGCAACGCGGTCTCACGCTGGCGACCTTCGCTCGGCCAGCCGGTTTCGCCGATCATCACGTCCTTGGGCGCGAATTTGTTGCCGAAAACCTGGCGCACTTGCGCCACATGTTGCAGCGCGGCGTCGATGTTCGACGGATCGTCTTCCCAATACGGCAGCAAATGAATGGTCAGGAAATCCACCGCCGGCGCGATTTCCGGGTGCTTGAGCCAGAACTCCCAGACATCCGCATAGGTGACTGGCTGCTTGATGTGGCTCTTGACCCTGTTGATCAACTTCACCAGTTGGGTGGCGGTGACCTCCTTGCGCAGCAAGGCTTCGTTGCCGACGATCACGGCGCTGACCACGTCCGGGTTGGCGTTGGCCGAAGCGATCAGCAGATCGACTTCCTTCTCGGTGTCCACCGGATTGCTGTTGACCCACGCGCCGATCATCAACTTCAAACCATGCTTGCGCGCCAGATCCGGCAGCGCTTCGAGGCCGGTCATCGAGTAGGTGCGAATGCATTCGAAGCGGGTCGCGAGCAGGGCGAGGTCGGCGTCCATGCGCTCCGGGCGCAGTTTGAACGGCACGTCGAACGGCGACTGGTCCTTATCGAATGGCGTGTAGGAGGCGCATTGCAGCTTGTGGGTGGGGGTGGCGACGTCCGGCAGGATCACTGGTTTACCGAGGCCGTACCAGAAACCGCACAGGGCAAACAGCCCGAGCAGGCAGGCGAACAGATAAGGAAGAAAGGGCAAACGGGAGGTCGCGGACATGGTCAGGCCGAGTGGCTGCAAAGCGACGCATGTTACCTGCATTTATACGGAGGTTGGTGGCTCGCACGATTTTGACATGCAAAGTTCGGGCGGATTGTCTGGCGCCAAATATCCGGACGCAGTTAATGGCTTTCTGATGTCGTTTCTCGTTGCCTTGAGGTCGCTGACAGAGCAGGTCGCTGCGTGCGTCAGGTTGATGATCGGACTCATCAGTACTCCGCTGATGTTCGAACGAGTTTGCGAACGGGCGTGATGGGGGCGCCGAGCACCATAACAACACGTTGACGATGCCCGGCATCCGTCGGGCGCAGCATTTCGGGGAAGTAACGATGAAGATGCGACGACTTTTAGGCGCAGGTGCCGCTCTGGTACTTGCGATGGGCTCCACACTCGCCAGTGCTGAAACCAAGACCCTGAACATCGGCTACGTTGACGGCTGGTCCGACAGCGTCGCGACCACCCACGTGGCGGCCGAAGTGATCAAGCAGAAACTCGGCTACGACGTGAAACTGCAAGCCGTCGCCACCGGCATCATGTGGCAGGGCGTTGCCACCGGTAAACTCGACGCCATGCTTTCGGCCTGGCTGCCGGTGACCCACGGCGAATACTGGACCAAGAACAAGGATCAGGTCGTCGATTACGGCCCGAACTTCAAGGACGCGAAAATCGGTCTGATCGTGCCGGAGTATGTGAAAGCCAAGTCGATCGAAGACCTGAAAACCGATGACACTTTCAAGAACCGCATCGTCGGCATCGATGCCGGGTCAGGCGTGATGCTCAAGACCGATCAGGCGATCAAGGATTACGGCCTCGACAAATACACCCTCAAGGCCAGTTCCGGCGCCGGCATGATTGCCGAGCTGACCCGCGCCGAGAAGAAAAACGAATCCATCGCTGTCACCGGCTGGGTGCCGCACTGGATGTTCGCCAAGTGGAAACTGCGCTTCCTCGACGACCCGAAAGGCGTGTACGGCGCAGCTGAAACCGTGAACAGCATCGGCAGCAAGGAACTGGCGACCAAGGCACCGGAAGTGGCCAAGTTCCTGAAGAACTTCCAGTGGGCTTCGAAAGACGAAATCGGCGAAGTCATGCTGGCGATTCAGGACGGTGCAAAACCTGACGCAGCGGCCAAGGATTGGGTTGCCAAGCACCCGGATCGGGTTGCCGACTGGACCAAGTGATTTAAGCCGAAGCGTCTAATCTGCGCTTCCCAGGGCCGCCCGACATGACAGTCGGGCGGCCTTTTTTGTTTGTCCTCTATTAATAGGCAGGGATGGCGGTTTTCGGCTGGTCTGGAAATTGGCAAAAACGTCATGGCGTTCTACTACTAAGGTCGTCTGGAACCCGGCTCGCAGCCGCATACAGTGGATACGTTCCAAAAATAAAAATCTGTGCTGCGAGGATAAAAACAATGAACGACAGCATTTACCTCTCGATTCAGAACAGCCCGCGCTTCAAGGAGCTGGTCAAGAAAAGAGAAAGGTTCGCCTGGATACTCTCGGCGATCATGCTCGGGCTCTACTCCGGCTTCATCCTTCTGATCGCGTACGGGCCGCAAGTGCTCGGGACGAAAATCAGCCCCGAATCATCCATCACCTGGGGCATCCCGATCGGTGTCGGACTGATTGTCTCGGCCTTCATCCTGACCGGCATTTATGTACGCCGCGCCAATGGCGAGTTCGACGACCTGAACAACGCGATTCTCAAGGAGGCTCAGCAATGATCCGGCGTCTACTGGCTCTTTTGAGCATCGCAGCGTTTGCTCCAGCCGTCTGGGCCGCTGACGCCCTGACCGGCGAAGTCCACAAACAACCGCTCAACGTTTCCGCGATCGTCATGTTCGTGGCGTTCGTTGGCGCGACCCTGTGCATCACTTACTGGGCGTCCAAACGCAACAACTCTGCGGCCGACTACTATGCGGCGGGCGGCAAGATCACCGGTTTCCAGAACGGTCTGGCGATTGCGGGCGACTATATGTCGGCGGCGTCCTTCCTGGGGATTTCCGCGCTGGTGTTCACCTCCGGCTACGACGGCCTGATCTACTCGATCGGCTTCCTGGTGGGCTGGCCGATCATTCTGTTCCTGATCGCCGAGCGTCTGCGCAACCTGGGTAAATACACCTTTGCCGACGTGGCGTCCTACCGCCTTGGGCAAACCCAGATCCGCACCCTGTCGGCCTGCGGTTCGCTGGTGGTGGTGGCGTTCTACCTGATCGCGCAAATGGTCGGTGCCGGCAAGCTGATCCAGCTATTGTTCGGTCTCGACTACCACGTTGCGGTGATTCTGGTCGGTATCCTGATGTGCCTGTACGTGCTGTTCGGCGGCATGCTGGCGACCACCTGGGTGCAGATCATCAAGGCGGTGCTGTTGCTGTCCGGTGCCTCGTTCATGGCGCTGATGGTGATGAAGCACGTCAACTTCGACTTCAACACCCTGTTCTCCGAAGCCATCAAGGTCCACGCCAAGGGCGAAGCGATCATGAGCCCGGGCGGTCTGGTAAAAGATCCGATCTCGGCGTTCTCCCTGGGCCTGGCGCTGATGTTCGGTACCGCCGGCCTGCCGCACATCCTGATGCGCTTCTTCACTGTCAGCGACGCGAAAGAAGCCCGCAAGAGCGTGCTGTACGCAACCGGTTTCATCGGTTACTTCTACATCCTGACCTTCATCATCGGCTTCGGCGCGATCCTGCTGGTCAGCACCAACCCGGCCTTTAAAGATGCGGCTGGCGCTCTGCTCGGCGGCAACAACATGGCGGCGGTGCACCTGGCCAACGCCGTGGGCGGCAGCGTATTCCTCGGCTTCATCTCGGCGGTGGCGTTCGCGACCATTCTGGCGGTCGTGGCGGGCCTGACCCTGGCCGGTGCTTCGGCGGTGTCTCACGACCTGTATGCCAGCGTGATCAAGAAGGGCAAGGCCAACGAGAAGGATGAGATCCGCGTTTCGAAGATCACCACCATCGCACTGGGCGTTCTGGCCATCGGCCTGGGCATCCTGTTCGAAAGCCAGAACATCGCGTTCATGGTCGGCCTGGCGTTCTCCATCGCGGCGAGCTGCAACTTCCCGGTGCTGCTGCTTTCGATGTACTGGAAGAGGCTGACCACCCGAGGCGCCATGATTGGCGGCTGGCTGGGGCTGGTGAGTGCGGTGGGTCTGATGATTCTCGGCCCTACCATCTGGGTGCAGATTCTGCATCATGAGAAGGCGATCTTCCCTTACGAGTATCCTGCGTTGTTCTCGATGATCATTGCGTTCATCGGCATCTGGTTCTTCTCGGTCACCGATAAGTCGGCCGAAGCCGAGAATGAGCGTGCGCTGTTCTTCCCGCAGTTTGTGCGTTCGCAGACTGGGTTGGGGGCTAGTGGGGCGGTTTCGCACTGAGGCTTTTAGGTTGAATATGTAGGTTGATTTGAATGGAAATGCCCTGGTCGAGAGATTGGGGCATTTTTTTTGTGGGCGGTTATCGGACTTTCTTTGGGGTGGTTTTGATTTGTGTGTATATCCGTTGCTGCGGTAACGGCTGCTTGGGGTTCCGCCCTTACGGCGGGTCACTTTTGGCAAACGCCCCAAAAGTAACCAAAAGGTCTCTAACCCTGACGTACGGCCCCTCGCTGAGGCTCGGGGTTCCTTCGCTCCGGGATTGATCCGGGGGCATCGCCTACGGTTTGCTTCGCTGCACCTCCTCTCGATGTGTTTGGCTTCGCCAAACGGTCGCTGCGCTCCCACCCCCGGATCAATCCCTCCACTCAGCCTGCCGACGGGCCCTGCGATCAAAAGCGGTACTCGAGCTAACGCTCATCGTTTTGAGTGGGGGGAGCAGGGCGTGTTTGGCTTTGGTTTTGTGGTGGGTTTACCCCTCCCCCCAGCCCTCTCCCCGAGGAGAGGGAGCCGATTTTTGTGCTTTTCAGAGCCTGAGTTCGACGCGGTATTGCACATCGGCACAACTCTCCCAATCAACTCGGTCGGTCCCCTCTCTCTTCGGGAGAGGGCTAGGGTGAGGGGCTCTTGATCTGGCTCTTGATCTGCTTTTGTTTTTTGCCCCTTCGGCAGGCCGAGCGTAGGTGTCCATAAGGGGGTAGGCGCGCAGCGCCGTGCGGCGAAGCCGCATACATCGAGAGGAGGTGCAGCGAAGCAAACCGTAGGCGATGCCCCCTGATGGACACCGTAGCGAGGGAACGCTGAGCCTAGGCGAAGTGCCGTACGCCGGGGCAAAAGCCTTTTGCTTACTTTTCGGCGTTTGGAAAAGTGAGTCGCTGTAAGAGCGAAACCGCCAGCGGCAGCACCCGAAGAAACGGATATGTACCCAATAAACAAAAAAACCAGTCGGCCCAAAGGCCGCTGAGATGAAGCAAACAAAAACGGCCCCCATTCACATGGAGGCCGTTCCCGGTACAGCGCTAAGACGCTATCGCAAGACAGCTCTTATTTGCGGTCTTCCAGCTTGGTGATATCCCGCGACTCGTAGCCGGTGTACAGCTGGCGAGGACGGCCAATCTTGTACGGGCTGGAGAGCATTTCCTTCCAGTGCGAAATCCAGCCGACAGTACGTGCCAGGGCGAAGATCACAGTGAACATGCTGGTCGGAATGCCGATCGCCTTGAGGATGATCCCCGAGTAGAAGTCGACGTTCGGGTACAGCGAGCGTTCGATGAAGTATGGGTCGGTCAGGGCGATCTCTTCCAGGCGCATGGCCAGTTCGAGTTGCGGATCGTTCTGGATGCCCAGTTCCTTCAAGACTTCGTCGCAAGTCTGCTTCATCACGGTCGCACGTGGGTCGCGGTTCTTGTAGACCCGGTGACCGAAGCCCATCAGCTTGAACGGATCGTTCTTGTCCTTGGCCTTGGCGATGAACTTGTCGATGTTCGAGACATCGCCGATTTCATCGAGCATGGTCAGCACGGCTTCGTTCGCACCGCCGTGGGCAGGGCCCCACAGTGCGGCGATCCCGGCGGCGATGCAGGCGAACGGGTTGGCACCCGAGGAGCCCGCCAGACGCACGGTGGAGGTCGAAGCGTTCTGCTCGTGGTCGGCGTGGAGGATGAAGATCCGGTCCATGGCCTTGGCGAGTACCGGGCTGATCGGTTTGATCTCGCACGGGGTGTTGAACATCATGTGCAGGAAGTTTTCCGCGTACGACAGGTCGTTGCGCGGGTACATCATGGGTTGGCCCATGGAGTACTTGTAAACCATCGCGGCCAGGGTCGGCATCTTGGCAACCAGGCGGATCGCGGAGATTTCGCGATGCTGCGGGTTATTGATGTCGAGGGAGTCGTGGTAGAAGGCCGAGAGGGCGCCGACTACACCACACATGACGGCCATCGGGTGGGCGTCACGGCGGAAGCCGTTGAAGAAGGTTTTCAGCTGTTCGTGAACCATGGTGTGGTTCTTCACGGTGCCGACGAACTGGGCCTTCTGTTCTGCGGTCGGCAGTTCGCCGTTGAGCAGCAGGTAGCAGGTTTCCAGGTAGTCCGACTTTTCAGCCAGCTGTTCGATCGGGTAGCCGCGGTGCAGCAGGATGCCGTTGTCGCCGTCGATATAGGTGATCTTCGATTCGCAGGAAGCGGTCGACATGAAACCGGGGTCGAAAGTGAAGCGGCCCGTGGCCGTCAGGCCCCGAACATCGATAACATCGGGACCAACGGTGCCGGTTAAAATGGGCAGCTCGACGGGGGCTGCGCCCTCGATGATCAACTGCGCTTTTTTGTCAGCCATGTGGCCTCCTATTTATGCTTGAAATCATCAGACAGACCCCCCACGCAGGGCCCGCACCACTATAGTGAGATAAATTCGAATGTCAATTTGCCTAAAGTCTTGCTCCAGAAGGCTTTAACCGTACTTTTTCCTCGAAATTGCCTGCCATTTACGCCTTTTATACGACTTGTGCAATCCGCTATTGGGGGTAGGCGATTGCGTTGTCATTAGTAGCCTAACTGTCTATACTCGGCGACCGACCGCCAAGGGCTTTTGGGCTTGCTTTCATTGGGGGTCGCATCCCTGGGTGGTGGTTACCTGACCAGTGCACTCCCCAACAACTTTGCCCTGATTGTTAGGGGCTCTTCAGTGTGAAAAAAAAAGCCGTGAAAAGCCAACGACCTGTAAACCTAGACCTAAGGACCATCAAACTCCCCATCACCGGCGTTACGTCGTTTCTTCACCGTGTTTCCGGCATCATCCTCTTCCTGGGACTTGGCATCATGCTTTATGCATTGGGCAAATCCCTGGGTTCCGAGGAAGGTTATGTCGAGGTGAAGGCATGCTTGACCAGCCCGCTGGCCAAGTTCGTAGCATGGGGCCTCCTGTCCGCTCTTCTGTATCACCTGGTTGCCGGTGTGCGCCACTTGATCATGGACATGGGCATCGGTGAGACGCTGGAAGGCGGCCGCCTGGGCTCGAAACTGATCATCGCCGTTTCCGTGGTGCTGATCGTTCTGGCAGGAGTTTGGATATGGTAACCAGCGTTACAAACCTTTCGCGTTCAGGCCTCTATGACTGGATGGCACAGCGTGTGTCTGCGGTCGTTCTCGCGGCTTATTTCATATTCCTGATCGGCTACCTCGCCGCGAACCCGGGCATTGGCTACGACCAATGGCACGGCCTGTTCGCCCACAACGGAATGCGTATCTTCAGTCTGCTGGCACTGGTTGCCCTGGGCGCTCACGCCTGGGTCGGCATGTGGACCATCGCGACCGACTACCTGACGCCAATGGCGCTGGGCAAGTCCGCGACTGCAGTACGTTTCCTTTTCCAGGCAGTATGCGGCGTCGCGATGTTCGCTTACTTCGTCTGGGGTGTGCAGATTCTCTGGGGTATCTGATTCATGGCTAACATTCCAACGATTTCTTTCGACGCCATCATTATTGGTGGCGGCGGTGCCGGCATGCGCGCAGCGCTGCAACTGGCACAGGGTGGTCACAAGACTGCCGTGATCACCAAGGTTTTCCCGACCCGTTCGCACACTGTGTCCGCACAGGGCGGCATCACCTGCGCCATCGCTTCGGCCGACCCGAACGATGACTGGCGCTGGCACATGTACGATACCGTCAAGGGTTCCGACTACATCGGTGACCAGGACGCTATCGAATACATGTGTCAGGAAGGCCCGGCTGCCGTTTTCGAGCTGGACCACATGGGTCTGCCGTTCTCGCGTACCGAGCAAGGCCGTATCTACCAGCGTCCGTTCGGCGGTCAGTCGAAGGATTACGGTAAAGGCGGGCAGGCTGCCCGTACTTGCGCCGCATCCGACCGTACCGGTCACGCGCTGCTGCATACCCTTTATCAGGGCAATCTGAAGGCCGGTACCACGTTCCTGAACGAGTACTACGCTGTCGACCTGGTGAAAAACCAGGAGGGCGAATTCGTCGGTGTGATCGCGATCTGCATCGAAACCGGCGAAACCACCTACATCCGCGCCAAAGCCACCGTACTGGCTACCGGCGGTGCAGGTCGTATCTATGCCTCCACCACCAACGCCCTGATCAACACCGGTGACGGCGTCGGCATGGCTCTGCGTGCTGGCGTGCCGGTACAAGACATCGAAATGTGGCAGTTCCACCCGACCGGCATCGCCGGCGCCGGTGTGCTGGTTACCGAAGGTTGCCGTGGTGAAGGTGGTTACCTGATCAACAAGCACGGCGAGCGTTTCATGGAGCGTTATGCTCCGAACGCCAAAGACCTTGCCGGTCGTGACGTGGTTGCCCGCTCGATGGTTAAAGAAATCATCGCCGGCAACGGTTGCGGTCCGAATGGCGACCACGTGATGCTCAAGCTCGACCACCTGGGCGAGGAAGTGCTGCACAGCCGTCTGCCAGGCATCTGCGAACTGTCGAAGACTTTCGCACACGTTGACCCGGTGGTTGCTCCGGTTCCGGTTGTTCCGACTTGCCACTACATGATGGGCGGCGTTGCCACCAACATTCATGGCCAGGCGATCACCCAGGACGCCGAAGGCGTGGATCAGATCATTCCTGGTCTGTTCGCTGTAGGTGAAGTGGCTTGCGTATCGGTTCACGGTGCCAACCGTCTGGGCGGCAACTCGCTGCTCGACTTGGTGGTATTCGGCCGCGCTGCCGGCCTGCACCTGGAGAAGGCGCTGACCGACGGCATCGAGTACGACGACGCTACCGAAGCCGACATCGAAGCTGCCCTGGCGCGTCTGAACGCCCTGAACAACCGTACCGACGGCGAAGACGTCGCTACCCTGCGTCGCGAGCTGCAAAGCTGCATGCAGAACTACTTCGGCGTATTCCGTACCGGCGAATACATGCAGAAGGGTATTGCCCAGCTGGCCGATCTGCGCAAGCGCATCGCCAACGTGAAGATCAACGATAAGTCGCAGGCGTTCAACACTGCACGTATCGAAGCGCTGGAACTGCAAAACCTGCTGGAAGTGGCTGAAGCTACCGCCATCGCTGCCGAAGTACGTAAAGAGTCCCGCGGTGCTCACGCCCGTGAAGACTTCGAAGACCGTGACGACGAAAACTGGCTGTGCCACACCCTGTACTTCCCGGGTGAGAAACGCGTTGCCAAGCGTGCCGTTAACTTCTCGCCGAAGACTGTTCCGACTTTCGAACCTAAAGTCCGGACTTATTAAGGGTGACCGCCATGTTGCAAGTCAGTGTTTATCGTTACAACCCTGATCAGGACGCTGCGCCGTTCATGCAGGAATTCCAGGTTGATACCGGTGGTAAAGACCTGATGGTGCTGGACGTGCTGGCCCTGATCAAAGAGCAGGACGAAGGTTTCTCCTATCGTCGCTCCTGCCGTGAAGGTGTCTGCGGCTCCGACGGCATGAACATCAACGGCAAGAACGGCCTGGCGTGCATCACGCCGCTGTCCGCTGTCGTCAAGGGTAACAAGCTGATCGTTCGTCCGTTGCCAGGTTTGCCGGTTATCCGTGACCTGGTTGTCGATATGAGCATCTTCTACAAGCAATACGAGAAGGTTAAGCCATTCCTGCAGAACGACACGCCGGCTCCGGCCATCGAGCGTCTGCAGTCCCCTGAAGAGCGTGAAAAGCTCGACGGTCTGTACGAGTGCATCCTGTGCGCCTGCTGCTCGACCTCTTGCCCGTCCTTCTGGTGGAACCCGGACAAGTTCCTGGGTCCGGCTGCCCTGCTGCAAGCGTACCGCTTCCTGGCAGACAGCCGTGACACCAAGACGTCCGAGCGTCTGGCGTCCCTCGATGACCCGTTCAGCGTCTTCCGCTGCCGGGGCATCATGAACTGCGTCAACGTATGTCCGAAAGGCCTGAACCCGACTAAGGCCATCGGTCACATCCGTAACATGCTGCTTTCGAGCGGCGTTTGATTCAGCTGCTGTAACCGCTGTACCCGCAGAGGGCTTAGGCGCGGGCTTCAACCCGCGCCATGGCTATAACCAGAGCAGCAGCCATAAGCTGCGGCTCTTATTTTGAAGAAATGAGACAAGCAGGGGCATCCGGGCTGGTACCCGGACTATCAGTGTGATCCTAAGTGGCTTGTTTTGGTCGCTGCATTCGGACTTCTGCAAGCTTGCTCGGTGTCGGCACCGATGGTGTTCCCCTAACCGAGGGTGACCAAGCATGCAAGAAAGCGTGATGCAGCGCATGTGGAACAGCGCCTACCTTTCAGGTGGAAACGCTGCCTATGTGGAAGAGCTCTACGAGCTCTACCTGCACGACCCTAACGCTGTGCCAGAAGAGTGGCGCACCTACTTTCAGAAGCTGCCTGCCGACGGCAGCTCTGCCACCGATGTTTCGCACTCCACAATTCGCGATCATTTCGTGCTGCTGGCAAAGAACCAGCGCCGCGCCCAACCGGTTTCCGCCGGCAGCGTGAGCAGTGAGCACGAGAAGAAGCAAGTTGAAGTGCTGCGATTGATCCAGGCCTACCGTATGCGTGGCCACCAGGCAGCCCAGCTTGACCCGCTGGGGCTGTGGCAGCGTCCTGCACCTGCAGACCTGTCGATCAATCACTACGGCTTGACCAATGCCGATCTTGATACGACCTTCCGTGCCGGCGACCTGTTCATCGGCAAAGAGGAAGCGAGCCTACGCGAAATTCACGAAGCGTTGCAGCAGACATATTGCCGCACCATCGGCGCTGAATTTACGCACATCACCGATTCCGAGCAGCGCCAGTGGTTCCAGCAGCGTCTGGAAAGCGTGCGTGGACGTCCGGAATATTCCGCGGACATCAAGAGCCACCTGCTCGAGCGCGTGACGGCCGGTGAAGGCCTGGAAAAATACCTGGGTACCAAATACCCGGGCACCAAGCGTTTCGGTCTGGAAGGCGGCGAAAGCCTGATTCCGATGCTCGACGAACTGATCCAGCGTTCCGGTTCCTACGGCACCAAGGAAGTCGTCATCGGCATGGCCCACCGTGGCCGTCTGAACGTACTGGTCAACACCTTCGGCAAGAACCCGCGCGAGCTGTTCGACGAATTCGAAGGCAAGAAGAAGGTCGAGCTGGGTTCCGGTGACGTTAAATACCACCAGGGCTTCTCGTCCAACGTAATGACCACCGGCGGTGAAGTTCACCTGGCCATGGCGTTCAACCCGTCCCACCTGGAAATCGTTTCCCCGGTGGTCGAGGGTTCGGTTCGCGCCCGTCAGGATCGTCGCAACGATTCGACCGGTGAGAAGGTTCTGCCGATCTCCATCCACGGTGACGCGGCATTCGCCGGTCAAGGCGTGGTGATGGAAACCTTCCAGATGTCGCAGACCCGCGGTTTCAAGACCGGCGGTACCGTGCACATCGTGATCAACAACCAGGTCGGTTTCACCATCAGCAACCCGCTGGACTCGCGTTCCACCGAGTACGCGACCGACGTTGCGAAGATGATCCAGGCGCCGATCCTCCATGTGAATGGCGATGATCCGGAAGCCGTACTGTTCGTGACCCAGCTGGCCATCGACTACCGCATGCAGTTCAAGCGTGACGTGGTGATCGACCTGGTCTGCTACCGTCGTCGCGGCCATAACGAGGCCGACGAGCCAAGCGGCACCCAGCCTCTGATGTATCAGCAGATCACCAAGCAGCGCACCACCCGTGAGCTGTACGCTGATCGTCTGACCCAGAGTGGTGTGCTGGACGCCGAACGTGTTCAGGCAAAAGTCGACGAATACCGCAACGCGCTGGACAACGGTCTGCACGTCGTGAAATCGCTGGTCAAAGAGCCGAACAAAGAGCTGTTCGTGGACTGGCGTCCGTATCTGGGCCACGCCTGGACTGCGCGTCACGACACTCGCTTCGACCTCAAGACCCTGCAGGAACTGTCCGCCAGGCTGCTGGAAATTCCGGAAGGCTTCGTGGTTCAGCGTCAGGTCGCGAAGATCTACGAAGACCGTCAGAAGATGCAAGCCGGCGGCCTGCCGATCAACTGGGGTTATGCCGAAACCATGGCGTACGCGACCCTGGCGTTCGAAGGTCACCCGATCCGCATGACCGGTCAGGACATCGGCCGCGGTACGTTCTCGCACCGTCACGCTGTGCTGCACAACCAGAAAGATGCCGGTACCTACATTCCGCTCAAGCATCTGTATGAAGGTCAGCCACGCTTCGACCTGTACGACTCGTTCCTGTCGGAAGAAGCCGTACTGGCGTTCGAATACGGTTACTCGACCACCACGCCGAACGCGCTGGTGATCTGGGAAGCCCAGTTCGGCGACTTCGCCAACGGTGCGCAGGTTGTTATCGACCAGTTCATCACCAGCGGCGAGCACAAGTGGGGCCGTCTCTGCGGTCTGACCATGTTGCTGCCACACGGCTACGAAGGTCAGGGCCCTGAGCACAGCTCGGCGCGTCTTGAGCGTTACCTGCAGCTGTGCGCCGAGCACAACATTCAGGTGTGCATGCCGACCACCCCGGCCCAGATCTACCACTTGCTGCGCCGTCAGGTGATTCGCCCGCTGCGCAAGCCATTGGTCGTTCTGACTCCAAAGTCGCTGCTGCGCCACAAGCTGGCCATCTCGACCCTGGAAGACCTGGCCGAAGGTTCGTTCCAGACCGTTATCCCGGAAATCGATGCCCTGGACCCGAAAAAGGTCGAGCGCATTGTTCTGTGCAGCGGCAAGGTCTACTACGACCTGCTGGAAAAGCGTCGTGCCGAAGGCCGCGAAGATATCGCCATCGTGCGTATCGAGCAGCTGTACCCGTTCCCTGAGGACGACTTGAAAGAAGTCCTGGCTCCTTACACCAATGCCAAAGCGGCCGTGTGGTGTCAGGAAGAGCCGATGAACCAGGGCGCCTGGTACTGCAGCCAGCACCACCTGCGTCGCAGCATCAGCAACCTCAACAAATCTCTCGTACTCGAGTACGCGGGCCGTGAGGCTTCTGCTGCCCCAGCATGTGGTTACGCATCGATGCACGCCGAGCAGCAGGAGCAACTGCTGCAAGACGCGTTTACCGTTTAACGCCTTCGCGCACCTGAAACCGAATTTAAGGAACCACAGATAATGGCTATCGAGATCAAAGCCCCCACTTTCCCGGAATCGGTTGCCGATGGCACCGTTGCCACCTGGCACAAACAACCGGGCGACGCCGTCAAGCGTGACGAACTGATCGTCGACATCGAAACCGACAAAGTCGTACTGGAAGTGCTGGCTACCGCCGACGGCGTGCTGGGCGCAATCGTCAAGGGCGAGGGCGAAACCGTCCTGTCCGACGAAGTCCTGGGCTCCATCGTTGAAGGCGGCGCTGCTGCCGCTGCTCCGGCTGCCGCTGCTGCTCCGGCCGCTGCCGCCGCTGCACCTGCTGCCGCTGATGGCGAAGACGACCCGATCGCTGCTCCTGCCGCGCGCAAGCTGGCTGAAGAGAACGGCATCAACATCGCTTCCGTTGCCGGCACCGGCAAAGGCGGTCGCGTGACCAAGGAAGACGTAGTTGCAGCCGTTGCTGCCAAGAAAGCCGCTCCGGCTGCCGCGCCTGCCAAGGCTGCTGCTCCGGCCGCCGCCGCTCCTGTGTTCGCCGCTGGCGACCGCATCGAGAAGCGCGTGCCGATGACCCGCGTTCGTGCCACCGTTGCCAAGCGTCTGGTTGAAGCTCAATCGAACATGGCGATGCTGACCACTTTCAACGAAGTCGACATGACCGAAGTCATGGCCCTGCGTTCGAAGTACAAGGACCTGTTCGAGAAGTCCCACAACGGCGTACGCCTGGGCTTCATGTCGTTCTTCGTGAAGGCTGCCACCGAAGCACTGAAACGCTTCCCGGCGGTCAACGCTTCGATCGACGGCAACGACATCGTTTACCACGGTTATGCCGACATCGGCGTCGCTGTTTCCAGCGACCGTGGCCTGGTGGTTCCGGTTCTGCGTAACGCCGAACACATGAGCCTGGCTGAAATCGAAGGCGGCATCGCCACCTTCGGCAAGAAAGCCCGTGACGGCAAACTGTCGATGGACGAAATGACCGGCGGTACTTTCACCATCACCAACGGTGGTACCTTCGGTTCGATGATGTCGACCCCGATCGTCAACCCGCCGCAGGCAGCGATTCTGGGCATGCACAACATCATCCAGCGTCCGATGGCCATCAATGGTCAGGTCGTGATCCGTCCGATGATGTACCTGGCACTGTCCTACGATCACCGTCTGATCGATGGCAAAGAAGCTGTAACCTTCCTGGTGACCATCAAGAACCTGCTGGAAGATCCGGCTCGTCTGTTGCTGGATATCTGATAGAAGCAGTCACGCGCTGCAAGCTTCAAGCTGCGGGAAAACGCAGCCTGGCTTGCAGCGCGCGGCTTGAAGCTTTTCGCTAAAGAGGATTTTTTGAATGTCGCAGAAATTTGACGTAGTAGTGATCGGTGCGGGCCCTGGCGGCTACGTGGCAGCTATCAAGGCCGCGCAACTCGGCCTGAGCACTGCCTGCATCGAGAAGTACACCGATGCTGAAGGCAAGCAAGCCCTGGGCGGCACCTGCCTGAACGTAGGCTGCATTCCTTCCAAGGCGCTGCTGGACAGCTCCTGGAAATACAAGGAAGCGAAAGAAAGCTTCAATGTCCACGGTATCTCGACCGGCGAAGTCAAAATGGACGTCGCTGCGATGGTTGGCCGCAAGGCTGGCATCGTCAAGAACCTGACCGGCGGTGTTGCCACCCTGTTCAAGGCCAACGGCGTCACTTCGATCCAGGGCCACGGCAAACTGCTGGCCGGCAAGAAAGTCGAAGTCACCAAGCCGGACGGCTCGGTTGAAGTCATCGAAGCCGAAAACGTCATCCTGGCGCCAGGCTCGCGTCCGATCGACATTCCACCGGCTCCGGTCGACCAGAAAGTCATCGTCGATTCGACTGGTGCTCTGGAATTCCAATCCGTACCTAAGCGTCTGGGCGTGATCGGCGCTGGTGTGATCGGTCTGGAACTGGGTTCGGTCTGGTCGCGTCTGGGTGCAGAAGTGACTGTCCTGGAAGCCCTGGACACCTTCCTGATGGCAGCGGACACCGCTGTTTCCAAGGAAGCGCTGAAAACCCTGACCAAGCAGGGTCTGGACATCAAACTGGGCGCTCGCGTAACCGGCTCGAAAGTGAACGGCGACGAAGTCGTTGTGAACTACACCGACGCCAACGGCGAACAGTCCATCACTTTCGACAAGCTGATCGTAGCCGTTGGTCGCCGTCCGGTGACCACTGATCTGCTGGCTGCCGACAGCGGTGTGGAAATCGACGAACGCGGTTTCATCGCGGTCGATGACTACTGCGTAACCGCCGTACCGGGCGTTTTCGCCATTGGTGACGTGGTTCGCGGCATGATGCTGGCCCACAAAGCCTCGGAAGAGGGCATCATGGTTGTCGAGCGCATCAAGGGCCACAAGGCCCAGATGAACTATGACCTGATCCCTTCGGTTATTTATACTCACCCGGAAATCGCATGGGTCGGTAAAACCGAGCAGGCCTTGAAAGCTGAAGGCGTTGAAGTTAACGTCGGCACCTTCCCGTTCGCAGCCTCCGGCCGTGCCATGGCCGCCAACGATACCGGTGGTTTCGTCAAGGTCATCGCCGATGCCAAGACTGACCGCGTATTGGGCGTGCACGTGATTGGCCCGAGCGCCGCAGAACTGGTTCAGCAGGGCGCGATCGGTATGGAATTCGGCACCAGCGCTGAAGACCTGGGCATGATGGTTTTCTCCCATCCGACCCTGTCTGAAGCGTTGCACGAAGCCGCTTTGGCAGTGAATGGCGGCGCCATCCACATTGCCAACCGCAAGAAGCGTTAAGACACAATAAGAAACCACGGCGGTGTCGGCCCGTCGTGAGCCTTGCGTGCAAGACTCACCGCGGAATGTCCGCTGGACGCAGCCTTGCGTAGCTGCACCGGGTATCCGGAAAGGCTACGCAAGCAGCAGTCACAGGTGGCGCGGCACTCATAAAGAGCGCAGCGCCGAATGCGCAGTACCTAACGAAGACGGTAAAAAGCATGAATCTTCACGAGTATCAGGGTAAGCAGCTGTTCGCTGAATACGGCCTGCCAGTTTCCACTGGTTTCGCAGTAGACACCCCGGAAGCAGCAGCAGAAGCTTGCGACAAAATCGGCGGCAACGAGTGGGTTGTCAAAGCCCAGGTTCACGCCGGTGGTCGCGGTAAAGCGGGCGGCGTCAAGCTGGTTCGCAGCAAAGAAGACGCCAAAGCCTTCGCACAGCAGTGGCTGGGCAAGCGTCTGGTGACTTACCAGACTGACGCCAACGGCCAGCCAGTCACCAAGATCCTGGTTGAATCGTGCACTGATATCGCTAAAGAGCTGTACCTGGGCGCTGTCGTTGACCGTTCGAGCCGTCGCATCGTGTTCATGGCTTCCACCGAAGGTGGCGTGGACATCGAGAAAATCGCTCACGACACTCCAGAAAAAATTCTGAAAGCCACGATCGATCCACTGGTTGGCGCTCAGCCATTCCAGGGTCGCGAGCTGGCATTCCAGCTGGGTCTGGAAGGCAAGCAGGTTGCTCAGTTCGCCAAGATCTTCGTAGGTCTGGCCAAGCTGTTCAAGGATCACGACCTGGCTCTGCTGGAAGTGAACCCGCTGGTGATCAAGGCTGACGGCGATCTGCACTGCCTGGACGCCAAGATCAACATCGACGCCAACGCAATGTACCGTCAGCCTAAGCTGAAGACTTTCCACGATCCGTCGCAGGACGATCCGCGCGAAGCGCACGCTGCCAAGTTCGAACTGAACTACGTAGCGCTGGAAGGCAACATCGGCTGCATGGTGAACGGTGCCGGCCTGGCCATGGGTACCATGGACATCGTCAACCTGCACGGCGGCAAGCCAGCCAACTTCCTCGACGTAGGTGGTGGTGCTACCAAAGAACGCGTAACCGAAGCTTTCAAAATCATTCTGTCCGACAGCAATGTCGCTGCAGTACTGGTTAACATCTTCGGCGGCATCGTTCGTTGCGACATGATTGCCGAAGGCATCATCGGTGCAGTGAAAGAAGTCGGCGTGAAAATCCCGGTTGTTGTTCGTCTTGAAGGCAACAACGCTGAACTGGGCGCTAAAGTACTGGCAGAAAGCGGTTTGAACATCATCGCTGCTACCAGCCTGACCGACGCTGCTCAACAAGTCGTTAAAGCTGCGGAGGGCAAGTAATGAGCGTCCTGATCAATAAAGACACCAAAGTCATCTGCCAGGGTTTCACCGGCGCGCAGGGTACTTTCCACTCCGAACAAGCCATTGCCTACGGCACCAAAATGGTTGGCGGCGTGACGCCAGGCAAGGGTGGCACCACTCACCTGAACCTGCCTGTGTTCAACAC
The DNA here is from genome assembly GCF_021603585.1 of Pseudomonas sputi. Lineage (GTDB taxonomy): Bacteria > Pseudomonadota > Gammaproteobacteria > Pseudomonadales > Pseudomonadaceae > Aquipseudomonas > Aquipseudomonas sputi. The sequence continues at coordinate 44,530 of NZ_BQHI01000019.1, forward strand.
CGTGAAAGAAGCTGTAGAAGCCACTGGCGCCACCGCCAGCGTGATCTACGTTCCGGCTCCTTTCTGCAAGGACTCGATCCTGGAAGCAGCGTTCGGCGGCATCAAGCTGATCGTCTGCATCACCGAAGGCATTCCTACCCTGGACATGCTGGACGCCAAAGTTAAGTGCGACGAGCTGGGTGTTACCCTGATCGGCCCTAACTGCCCAGGCGTGATCACCCCAGGCGAATGCAAGATCGGCATCATGCCAGGTCACATTCACTTGCCAGGCAAGGTCGGTATCGTTTCCCGTTCCGGCACCCTGACTTACGAAGCTGTGAAGCAGACCACTGACGCCGGTTTCGGTCAGTCGACTTGCGTCGGCATCGGCGGTGACCCGATCCCGGGTTCGAACTTCATCGACATCCTGAAGCTGTTCCAGGAAGACCCGAAGACCGAAGCGATCGTCATGATCGGCGAGATCGGCGGTTCGGCTGAAGAAGAAGCGGCTGCCTACATCAAGGCCAACGTGACCAAGCCGGTTGTTTCCTACATCGCGGGTGTGACTGCTCCTCCGGGCAAGCGCATGGGCCATGCTGGCGCAATCATCTCCGGCGGCAAAGGCACTGCAGACGAGAAATTCGCTGCTCTGCAAGACGCAGGCGTGAAAACCGTGCGTTCGCTGGCAGACATCGGCAAGGCCCTGGCCGAGCTGACTGGCTGGGAAGTGAAGAAGTAAGCTTCGGCTGATTTCTCTGCTCCAGCAACAAAGGCCACCTTCGGGTGGCCTTTGTCGTTTCTGGCGTTCGGGTGGACGATGGCAATTTATAAGCACTCACCCAATAACATGCAAAAACGCGACACAGAAACGTCGCGTATCGGATAGTTCGCCCTCTAACAGTGCGTTTGTCGGGCAAATTCGTTAGGCTAGCCGCCATTTTTGCGTCTGCCGCCCACAAGGCATGCAACGCGCTAAACGGGTCAGTCTTATACGGATTGACAGCATTTCCCTAACCCCACAGGGAAATCCCCCTCTAAATTCCGATTCAGTAGTGTGGTATTTCCTTAATGAAAGTTTTGAAAGGTCAGGACATCCTGGCACTTGGCTTTATGACATTCGCCCTGTTCGTCGGGGCCGGCAACATCATCTTCCCGCCTATCGTCGGTTTGCAGTCCGGGCCTAACGTCTGGATCGCGGCGCTGGGCTTCCTGATCACGGCTGTCGGCCTGCCGGTGGTCACCGTGGTCGCACTGGCCAAGGTCGGTGGCGCAATGGACGCCCTGAGCAGCCCGATCGGCAAAATCGCTGGTGGCGTGCTCGCAGCGGCTTGCTACCTGGCCGTCGGCCCGTTGTTCGCCACCCCGCGAACCGCGACCGTCTCCTTTGAAGTCGGTCTGGCGCCGCTGACCGGCGAGAGCCCGCTGGCACTGTTCCTCTACAGTTCGGTGTACTTCCTGCTGGTGTTCTTCATTTCGCTCTACCCTGGGCGTCTGCTGGACACCGTCGGGCGCTTCCTCGCGCCACTGAAGATCATCGCCCTGGCCGTGCTCGGCATCGCCGCATTCGCACTGCCGGCCGGTGACATCGGCGTAGCCACCCCGGAATACGTTGCGGCACCGTTCTCCCAAGGCTTCATCAATGGTTACCTGACCATGGATACCTTGGGCGCGCTGGTGTTCGGCATCGTCATCGTCAACGCAATCCGCTCCCGTGGCGTCGAATCGCCAGCGCTGATCACCCGTTACGCGATCATCGCCGGGTTGATTGCCGGCGTCGGTCTGGCGCTGGTGTATGTCAGCCTGTTCCGTCTGGGGGCGGGCAGCCATGAAGTGGCTGCAGGCGCAACCAATGGCGCGGCGGTGCTGCACGCCTACGTGCAACACACCTTCGGTTCGCTGGGCAGTGGCTTCCTCGCCGTGCTGATCTCTCTGGCGTGCCTGGTGACGGCGGTTGGCCTGACCTGCGCCTGTGCCGAATACTTCAGCCGCGTACTGCCGCTGTCGTACAAGACCCTGGTGATCATCCTGGCGGCGTTCTCGCTGCTGGTGTCCAACCTGGGCCTGACCAAGCTGATCGCGTTCTCGATCCCGGTGCTGACCGCGATCTACCCGCCGTGCATCGTGCTGGTGGCCCTGAGCTTCTGCGCTGCGTTCTGGCATGAGCAGAGCCGCATCATGGGCCCGGTGATGCTGGTGTCGTTCGTGTTCGGCACCATCGATGCGTTGAAAGGCGCCGGTCTGGCTGACTGGATGCCATCGCAACTGGCCCACCTGCCGCTGAGCGAGCAAGGTCTGGCGTGGCTGGTGCCGTGCGTGATGACCCTGGTGGTTGCCGTAGTTTGCGACCGCCTGCTGGGCAAGCGCGCCGAAGCGCTCGCCTAAGACTGCCGGGCCGCCACAAGCGGCTGCCGAGCGATTAAACAGAAATGCCCCGTATCAATCGATACGGGGCATTTTTTATGGGCGTGAGGCAGTGTCTTTTTCCCTCGACTAACGTCGAAGGGGAGCCGAAATCTTCATCACAGGGAATTGCATGTCGTTCATCCAAGCCAACCTGATCCATCTGCTGGCCGCGCTCTGGTTTGTCATCTGCTGGGGCGGATACACCCGTTATGCCACCTGGAAGGCCCGTGACACCGCGTGCCTGGCCAGCGTGCTGCACCTGTACCGCGAAGACTGGATGCGCCGCATGCTGCTGCGCGACAACCGCATCGCCGACGCCAGCGTGATCGGCAACCTTGAGCGCAACGCCTCGTTCTTCGCCTCCAGCACGCTGATTATCCTGGCGGGCATTCTGACCGTGCTTGGCGCTTCCGAGCGCGCGGTGTCATTGCTGGCGGATATTCCGATGGTGCAGCAGGCCTCACAGGGCATGTCGGAGATCAAGTTGCTGTGCCTGGCGCTGGTGTTCGTCTATGCCTTCTTCACCTTCAGCTGGTGCATGCGCCAGTACAACTTCGCCGCCATTCTTGTCGGCTCGGCCCCGATGATCGGCGAGCGGCAGGTCTCGGAGCAGGAGCGCAAGGCATTCGCTTCGCGGGCGGCACGGGTGATCTCGATGGCGGCCAACCAGTTCAACTTCGGTCTGCGTTCCTATTACTTCGGGATGAGCATGTTGGCGTGGTTCGTCAGCCCGTGGCTGTTCATGTTGATGAGCGCCGGCGTGGTACTGGTGTTGTATCGCCGGGAGTTTCATTCCGACGTGCTCGATGTAATGGTCTATACCCCTACAGAGGCACCATTGCCCGAAGCGAACAAAGAGGCTGCTTGATGAGTATTCCGTTCTGGTGTGTGTTTATCAGTGCACTGTTGATTTACGTGGCGCGTATGCCGGTCAGCAAGGCCATGAAAGAGCAGGGCGGTTACAACAACCACCTGCCGCGTCAGCAGCAGGCGCAACTCACCGGTTACGGTGCCCGGGCGCTGGCGGCACATCAGAACAGCATCGAAGCGTTCATCCTGTTTGCCGTTGGCGTGCTGGTGGCACATACCACGCAGACGGCGGGATGGCTGATCGATACCTTGGCGATCATCTTCGTACTCTCACGGATTTTCTATTTGTGGTTTTATCTGGCAGATATTCCCACGCTGCGCAGTCTGGTCTGGCTGGTCGGCTTAGTGTGTTCATTGTTGTTGATGATTAGTCCGACTTTTAGAACTGCCTTGCTCTAAGGCAGCATGGGTAAAAAATCACAGGCAAAAGAAAACCCGCACTTGGCGGGTTTTCTTTTTTGCCAGCGAGAAGCGGCTTATTGCTTCTTGGCAGCTTCTTCTTGCGCTGCAGCGTTCGATTCGGCCTGAGCTTTGGCAGCTTCGGCGTTTTCTTTCGCTGCGTCGTTCACTTTATCCTGAGCTTTGTTCATGTCTTGCTGAGCTTGTTCAGCATGCTGGTTGGCATCTTGAGCTTTGTCCTCGGATTTTTTATCGCAGGCAGCGAGACCGAGGGAAGCGGTCAACATCAAGGCAATAGCTAAAGTCTTACGCATGGGGTGTTTCTCCTTATGGAAAATAACTACTGGCCTTAAGAGCTCAGGCCCAAGGCTTAAGTTCCTCATTTCTTTCAGATATATAAGTTTGTTTTGCAATGGAACTTTTGCTGTTCTTTCCACTACGGGGAATAGCGACTAACAAGAGTAATTATCAAATGGCCGAAAACCCCGTTTTTGAGCGTGCGACACGGTTTCTCTCGGCCTTGCGCCACTGTCAGGTGCTGGGATTGAAGGTGCATAGCGCAAGTCGCGAAGGTCTGACGGTGGTACTGCCGTACAGTGCGCAAATCGTGGGCAACCCGCTGACCGGTGTGGTCCACGGCGGGGCGATCACGTCGCTGATGGACACCGCGTGCGGCATGTCGACCCTGTGCGTGCTGCCGGAATTCGAAGTCTGCCCGACCCTCGATCTGCGCATCGACTACATGCACGCCGCCGAGCCGCATAAAGACGTGTATGGCTTCGCCCAATGTTATCGAGTCACCACCGATGTGATCTTCGCTCGCGGCTTTGCCTATCAGGATGATCCCGAGCAGCCGATTGCCCATGTGGTCGGTACCTTCATGCGCATGGGCAGGGGCCTTAAAGGCACCAAAGGCTTCGGTGGCGCAATCAAGGGAGAAAACCGATGAGCGATGATTTCAAGCAGCAATTGCAAGAGGCGCACGAGAAGGGGGACTACGCGCCGCTGCTGAAACTGATCCCCTACGCCGGACTCATCGGCGTCGAGTGTTCGCGGGTCGGTGATGACTTGTTATTCAAACTGCCGGCCAACAAGGACAACATTGGTAACCCTTTACTGCCGGCGATCCATGGCGGGGTGATTGCCGGATTCATGGAGCTGTCCGCGGCCCTGCACCTGCTGATTTTCACTGGTGCGCCCGGTGTGCCGAAGATTATCGATTTTTCCCTCGATTACCTGCGGGCCGGGCAGTTTCGCGATACCTGGGCCCGGTGTCAGGTGTGCCGTCAGGGCCGGCGGGTGGCCAACGTCGCGGTCACGGCCTGGCAAAGTACCGAAAGCGAACCGATCGCCACTGCCCGCGCGCATTTCAAAATCGATGAGCCCTTGAAATCCTGAAGCACGCCCCCAACTCACAGAACAACCCGCCGCCGACCGGCAAGGTCGCGGCCAATGCCATCTGATTGGAGTTTGATGACCATGAGTGTGGAAACTCAAAAGGAAACCCTGGGCTTCCAGACCGAGGTGAAGCAACTGCTGCACCTCATGATCCATTCGCTGTATTCCAACAAGGAAATCTTCCTTCGCGAATTGATCTCGAACGCCTCTGACGCCGTCGACAAATTGCGCTTCGAAGCCCTGGCCAAGCCTGAGTTGCTCGAAGGTGGCGCTGAACTGAAAATCCGTGTGAGCTTCGACAAGGACGCCAAGACCGTCACCCTCGAAGACAACGGCATCGGCATGAACCGTGACGATGTGATCACCCACCTGGGTACCATCGCCAAATCCGGCACCGCCGATTTCATGAAAAACCTGTCCGGCGATCAGAAGAAGGATTCGCACCTGATCGGTCAGTTCGGTGTGGGTTTCTACTCCGCATTCATCGTTGCCGACCAGGTTGACGTGTACAGCCGTCGCGCCGGCACCGCTGCCAGCGAAGGCGTGCACTGGTCGTCGAAAGGCGAGGGCGAATTCGAAGTCGCCACCCTCGACAAACCGGAACGTGGCACCCGCATCGTCCTGCACCTGAAAGCCGGTGAAGACGAGTTTGCCGATGGCTGGCGCCTGCGCAACATCATCAAGAAGTACTCCGACCACATCGCGCTGCCGATCGAGCTGCCGAAAGAAGTGGCCGCTGCCGAAGGCGAAGAGAAGCCTGAAGTTGAATGGGAAACCGTCAACCGCGCCAGCGCCCTGTGGACCCGCCCTCGCACCGAAGTGAAGGACGAGGAATACCAGGAGTTCTACAAACACATCGCCCACGACTTCGAAAATCCGCTGTCGTGGAGCCACAACAAGGTCGAAGGCAAGCTCGAGTACAGCTCGCTGCTGTACGTGCCGGCCCGCGCACCGTTCGATCTGTACCAGCGTGAAGCGCCGAAAGGCCTGAAGCTGTACGTACAGCGCGTGTTCGTGATGGATCAGGCCGAGTCGTTCCTGCCGCTGTACCTGCGTTTCATCAAAGGCGTGGTCGACTCCAACGACCTGTCGCTGAACGTGTCGCGGGAAATCCTGCAGAAAGACCCGATCATTGACTCGATGAAGTCGGCGCTGACCAAGCGCGTGCTGGACATGCTGGAAAAACTGGCGAAAAACGAGCCTGAGCAATACAAAGGCTTCTGGAAAAACTTCGGTCAGGTCATGAAAGAAGGCCCGGCAGAAGATTTCGCCAACAAGGAAAAAATTGCCGGTCTGCTGCGTTTCGCGTCGACCAACGGCACCGACGGCGAGCAGATCGTCGGTCTGGCCGAGTACCTGGCGCGCGCCAAGGAAGGCCAGGACAAGATCTACTACCTCACCGGCGAAACCTACGCGCAGGTCAAGAACAGCCCGCACCTGGAAGTCTTCCGCAAGAAAGGCATCGAAGTACTGCTGCTGACCGATCGCATCGACGAGTGGCTGATGAGCTACCTCAGCGAGTTCGACGGCAAGACGTTTGTCGACGTCGCGCGCGGTGACCTGGACCTGGGCAACCTGGACTCGGAAGAGGACAAAAAGGCCGCAGAAGAAGTCGCCAAGTCGAAAGAAGGTCTGGTCGAGCGTCTGAAAACCGCACTGGGCGATTCCGTTGCCGAAGTCCGGGTTTCCCATCGCCTGACCGATTCGCCGGCCATTCTGGCCATTGGCGAGCAGGACCTGGGTCTGCAAATGCGTCAGATCCTCGAGGCCAGCGGGCAGAAGGTGCCGGATTCGAAGCCGATCTTCGAATTCAACCCGAGCCACCCGTTGATCGAGAAGCTCGACAACGAGGCCAGCGAAGATCGCTTCAGCGACCTGTCGCACATCCTCTTCGACCAGGCCGCCCTGGCGGCTGGCGACAGCTTGAAAGACCCGGCCGCTTACGTGACCCGTCTGAACAAGCTGCTGGTCGAGCTGTCGGCCTGATCAAGCTGTAGAAAAACCCGCTTCGGCGGGTTTTTTCATTCTGGTGTTCAATCAATCAGGAGTCAGAAATGAGCCAAGTCACTGTACGTTCCGTGGTCTATCAGATTGACGGCCAGCCTTATGAAGGTCGCCTGGCGTTCGACGCCGAGCACACAGGTGCGCGTCCGGGCCTGCTGATGGCGCCGGACTGGATGGGTGTCAGCGCTGGCGCTGAAGAGATCGCCAGATCGGTGGCGGCCAAGGGTTATGTGGTGCTGATCGCTGACGTGTACGGTCAGGCCGTGCGTCCGCAGAATGCCGATCAGGCCGGCGCGGCGATGATGCCACTGAAGGACGACCGTGCGCTGCTGCGCAAGCGTCTGCAGGCCGCATTCGAGCAATTGCAGAAGCAGGGCGAGGTGGCGGTCGATGCCTCGAAACTGGCGGTGTTCGGCTTCTGCTTCGGCGGCTGCTGTGCGCTGGACCTGGCCCGCACCGGTGCCCCGGTGAAAGCGGCGGTGTCGTTCCACGGCACACTGGATTCCCCGAACCCGGCGGACGCGAAGAACATCAAGGGCTCGGTGCTGGTGCTGCACGGCGCGTTGGATCCGCTGGTGCCGAAAGAGCAGTTGCCGGCATTTGAAGACGAGATGAACGCCGCCGGTGTGGACTGGCAGTTGCTGAGCTATGGCGGCGCGGTGCACTCGTTCACTGATCCGCACGCCAATGTGCCGGGCAAGATGATGTACGACGCGAAGACCGCAGCGCGGGCGTTCAAGTCGATGCATGACTTGCTGGAAGAAGTGTTCAACGGCTGATCGACTGAAAGTACTCCCACGCCAAACGTGGGAGTTCTCGTTTACAACGGTGTCGGTTCGCTGCGCGATTTGGGCAGCTCGATCCGCTCCACTTCCCCTGGCACTGTCGGCCAATCCCCGGCCGCCCACTTGCGTCGCGCCTCATCGATTGCTGCCGGATCGCTCGCGACAAAATTCCAGTTGATCCGCCGTGGCCCGTCCAGTGGCGCACCGCCGAACAACACGGCGTGGCTGTCGCTCTCGGCGAACAGGCTCATCTCTTCCCCGGCCGGCAACACCACCAGCGCATGCGGCTCAATCGTTTCGCCATTCAACTGCACATCGCCGCTCAACACGTACAGCGCCCGCTCTTCATGTTCGGTCGGGATCAGCAGTGTGGTCGCGGTTTGCATCTTCAGTTCGGCATACAGCGTAGGAGAAAGCACCGGCACCGGTGATTCCAGGCAAAAGCCTGACCCGGCGATCATGCGGATCTGCACGCCGAGGTTATCGCTGACCGGCAAGGTTGAGGCTGGATGGTGACTGTAATGCCCCGGGCCTTGTTCGTGCTCTTTGGGCGAGGCGAGCCAGATTTGCAAGCCGTGCATCTTGAAGCTTTGTTCCCACAACGGTTCGGGCGTGCGCTCGACGTGAGCGATCGCCGTGCCGGCGGTCATCCAGCTGACATCGCCGGCGCTGACCACCTGATCCGAACCCAGGCTGTCCTTGTGCTGGATCTGCCCGTCGAACAAATACGTGAGGGTCGACAGACCGATGTGCGGGTGCTGTCGGATGTTCATGCCTTTACCGGCGGGATAAACCGTTTCGAGCATGTGGTCGAAAAACACGAAAGGCCCGACGCTGCGGCATTTGGCTGACGGCAGCGGGCGCAGGATCGGCTGGCCTTCGACGTCTTCGGCGCGCGGGCGGATGATCAGGGGTTGGGTGTCCATGGTCCATTCCAGGCTGGGCGGGTGATGCGTGGAGCATAACCCGCCAGTGTCGTCGGGGTGATTACTGGCTGTCGAAGCCGACGGGGGCGTGGGTTTCGATAGTGACTTCGCTGGTAGTCATCAGCTTGTGGATCGGGCAGCGATCGGCCACGCGCAGCAGTTCTTCGCGCTGGGCATCGGTGAGCACGCCCTTGAGGGTAAGGGTTACGTGCAGGGCATACTTGCCTTTCTGCTCCTCGCTGTTGTCGCGTTTGACCTCAACGCCGACGCCGGTCAGCGGAATCTCTTTCTTTTTCGCGTACAGCTTCAGGGTCAGGGCCTTGCAGGCGCCGAGGGCGGCGTCGAAGTAATCGTGCGGCTCCGGAGCCGAGCCTTCGCCGCCGGCAGTGGTCGGGACATCGGCGAACAGTTCATGCTCATCGATCTGTACGGTGTGGCGAAAACCTTCGGCGGACACGGTATTGACGGTAACGGTCATGTGAACCTCGCAAGCGACAGGAAAAGGGATTCGATCAAAAAAGACCTTGCAGGTATAGAGCATTCCCACACAGGCGCGTTCCACTTTCTCGCCGGGTGAACCCTCGTTGCCCGGCGAGGGTCTAGGCTATGCCTGTCTGCCGGAGAATGCTTGTGTCCTTGTTTCGTTTGAGCCTTGCCTGGCTGGTGGTTTTCACCAATGCCGCCACTGCCCGGGAATACACCTACAGTGATGCGCACCTGCATTACGTGGATTTTTTCCAGGAAACCGCCGGCATGCCGAAATTGCTGACCGCCATGAAGGAAAATGCCATCGAGCATGTGATGATTTCCGGCATTCCCGTGGCGAAGAAGTGGCATGAAGACGAGCCGAAGCGTCCGCGTTATTACGCCGGCGATGACGCCGATGCCTATTGGTACAGCGCGACTGACGTGATTGTCGCCGACGCTGTGCAAAAGCTGACGCCGGAGCAACGTCAGTCCTTTCACCCGTTTCTTTCAGGCTTCAACCCCAACGACAAAAACTCCGCTGCGCATATCCAGCGCATGCTCGATCTGTATCCTGGCTTGTGGCAGGGCATCGGCGAGGTCTTCACCCGTCACGACGACCTTACGGCACTGACCTCCGGCGACACGCCACGCGCCAACAACGAAGCCATGACCCGCATCTATCACCTGGCCGCCGAAAACGATCTGCCAGTGATGCTGCATTCCAACATCACTTCCAAGCGTGAGAAGAATCCGCTGTACCTGAAGGAAATCGAAGAGCCGCTGCGTAATCATCCGCACACGCGGTTCATCTGGGCGCATGCCGGCACCAGCGCCGAAATCCATCGTCATCAAACGCAGCTGGATTTTCTGCTGCCGACCCTTACGCGAATGCTGGATGCGTATCCGAACCTGTTCATCGATCTGTCGTGGAGCCTGCTGACGCCTTATCTGCTGGACGAAAAGGGTCAGCCGCGGGCGGAGTGGGTGCAACTGGTGGAGCGCTACCCGGATCGCTTCATGATCGGTTCGGACGTGGTCGGGCGATTCAATAAACTCGGCAAGGAAATCCACGGTTTCAAGCCGTTTCTCGACGCCTTGCCCGAGGCGGTCGCTAAAAAAGTCGCACGGGACAACTTTCTCGCGATCCTGCCGCGAACATCGCTCAAGTCCGAGAAAACCGCGCTGAATCGTTAATGCTGTAGGTTCGAAGTATCAAGGCTATTTGATATCACGTTTTGGTCTTACGCATTTTTCCAAAGGGCCGATACCTTCTAGAGCAACCAGCTGCAGGGTTGATGCAGCGCTTTTGGAAGGAACCAGAGCAATGAGTATCCGTAGTCTCAATATTGCGCCCCGGGCCGGGCTGGGTTTTGGCGTGCTGGCGCTGATGGTGTTTGCCCTTGGGGCGTTCGCCCTGCTGCAGATGGCGAACATGCGCGCGCAATCCGACGAGGTCGACAATAACTGGCTGCCCAGTGTGATGGCGGTGAGCGAGATGAGCCAGGACATGTTGCGCCTGCGCGCGTTGACCATGCGCCTGTTGCTCAATCGCGATCCACAGGCGCTGGACCAGAACGTGGCCAAGCTCAATGAGTTGCGCGGTGTCTTGAGTGAGGCCCAGCAGCGCTATGACGTGTTGATCGTACTGCCTGAAGAGCGTGCGTTGTTCGACCGCTTCAGGGTTGCCGAACACAAGTACCTGGAACTGCAGGCGCAGGTGATGACGTTGTCTGCTCAGGGACGAGTGGAAGAGGCGGCCGCCATTCTCAACGGGCAGATGAGCCCGCTGGCGGATGAAATTGCAGTGACCCTGCGTGAGCTGGTCGAGTTGAACAAGCACAACGCCAACCTCGCCACAGAGGCCGCACGGCTGGTGTTCACCAACTCGCGGGTGTGGGTCGGGGTGATGATCGGCATCACTGCGCTGATTACCATCGCGCTGGCGTTGTTGCTGACCCGCAGCATCGTGCTGCCGCTGTCGCAATCGCTCAATGTCGCGCAAGTGGTGGCCGGTGGCGATCTGACCGGGGATATCAGCATTTCCGGCAAGGACGAACCGGCGCGTCTGCTGCATGCGCTCAAAAGCATGCAGCACAACTTGCGGGACACCATCCGCCAGATCTCGGAGTCCTCCAGTCAACTGGCTTCGGCCTCGGAAGAGTTGAGCTGCGTCACCGAGGACGCGACGCGGGGGCTGCACCAGCAGAGCCTGGAAATCGAACAGGCCGCCACGGCAGTCAATCAGATGACCGCCGCCGTGGAGGAGGTGGCGAGCAATGCCGTCGCGACGTCCGAGGCTTCCCGTGAGTCTGACCGCATTGCCCAGCATGGCCGCGAGCAGGTGCAGCAGACCGTGTCGTCCATCGAGCTGCTGGCGGACGATGTCACTGCCAATGCCACGCAGGTGGAGGATCTGGCGCAGAAGGTCTACAGCATCAGCAAGGTGCTGGATGTGATCCGCTCAATTGCCGAACAGACCAATCTGCTGGCGTTGAACGCGGCGATCGAGGCGGCGCGGGCGGGGGATGCCGGACGCGGTTTTGCGGTGGTGGCGGATGAGGTGCGGGCGCTGGCTCATCGCACTCAGCAGTCAACCCAGGAGATCGAGCAGATGATCGGCGGCATTCAGCAGGGCACCGATTCGGCGGTCAGCTCGATGCAGCAAAGCAACGTCCGAGCGCGCTCGACCCTGGAGCTGGCGAAGGCCGCCGGCGTGGCGCTGGAGGAAATCGCTTCGGCATTCACCTTGATCAATGAGCGCAATCTGGTGATCGCCAGTGCGTCGGAAGAGCAGGCCGCCGTGGCGCGGGAAGTCGATCGCAACCTGATGAACATCCGTGACCTGGCGATGCAGACGTCGGCCGGTGCCAATCAGACCAGCGCCGCGAGTCAGGAGCTGTCGCGGCTGGCGGTGGACCTGAACAGCATGGTGGCCAGGTTCTCGGTTTGATCGCCGTCCGACAGGCGAAAAAAAGCCCCGCGTTTGCGGGGCTTTTCGTTGAATCAGCTGCCTTTGACCGTTTTGCCGTTGACCGTGCCGTCGAGGAGCATGATGTTGTACTCCTTGCCGTCGGTTTCGACCTGTTGCAGGCGGACCAGCAGGTAATCCCAGTCCTTGGCGAACCACAGGACAGTGATGCGCTTGCTTTGTGTCGGATCGCGGACGCGTTCGACCTTGATCGCATCGATCTGGCCGGCCTTGGTTTCGACTTTCTCCGAACCCAGCACGCGGAAGTCGTAGGTATCGACTTCGCCATCATCGACCACCTGATAGCTCATGCTTTTCTTGCCGGCGGCCACGTCATGCTGCAGCGCCAGTTGATAGGTGGATTTGTCGACCATGCCGCGGTTGAGCGGGATTTTCACCGCGTCGCCGCGGTCGGTGCCGGTCACCAGCTTGTTGGCCCAGTCGAAGTCCAGGTCAGCTTTTTTCGCCTTGCCCAGACCACCGCGTTCGAAGTGGTAGGACTGTGGCAGCAGGGTGTCCTTGTCCAGAGTCAGGGTGCTTTCCTCGGACAGGCTGGCAATCATCATCGAGGCCTTGAAGCTGAGCTTCCAGACGCCGTTGGCTTGTTTGGTCAGACTGCGTTCGGCGGTGCCGCTCATGGGCAGCTGTTTCCAGTCGGCGGTGTAGCTGGCGGAGAACGGTTGAAGGTCTGCCGCCTGGGCAAAAGGCAGGGCGAGCAGAGCGCAAGCGAAGAGCAGGGCGCGACGCATAAAATCTCCTAGTTTCGAATCAAGTGACCGCTGGCCCCGAGTAACTGGCCATCCAGTAAAGCACCTTGCTCGCCGAGGCTCAGCCGTCCTTCGGCGAACCAGCGTACGGCCATCGGGTAGATCAGGTGTTCCTGAGCGTGAACCCGCTGCGCCAGACTTTGCGGCGAATCGTGCAACTCTACCGGGATTACTGCCTGTACGACCAGTGGCCCGCCATCGAGTTCCTCGGTGACGAAGTGCACGGAGCAGCCGTGTTCGGCGTCGCCGGCCTCCAGCGCGCGCTGATGAGTGTGTAACCCTTTGTATTTGGGTAGCAGCGACGGGTGGATGTTGAGCAGGCGACCCTGGTAGTGACGGACGAAGTCAGCGCTGAGAATGCGCATGAAGCCGGCCAGTACCACGAGTTTGGGGTTGAATTCGTCGATCAGTTCGATCAGAGCGGTATCGAAGGCCTCGCGGCCCTCGAATCCCTTGTGATCCAGCGAGCGGGTGGCGATACCCGCGTCACTGGCGCGTTGCAGGCCGTAGGCGTCGGCGCGGTTGGAAATCACCGCAGCGATGCGGACCGGGCTGTCGCCGGTCCGCGTGCTGTCGATCAGGGCCTGCAAGTTACTGCCGGTGCCGGACAGCAGCACCACGACATCACAGGTGTTTGGCATCAGTGAGCCTTGAGGTTCTTCAGTTCGACCTGAGCCGCGCCTTCGGCAGCGGCAGCGATCTGACCGATGACCCAAGGCTGCTCGCCGGCGTCACGCAGAGTATTCAGGGCCACTTCAACGTGTTCCTGAGCCACGCAGATCACCATGCCCACGCCGCAGTTCAGCACGCGGTGCATTTCGGTTTCGTCGACGTTGCCTTTCTCTTGCAGCCAGTCGAAGACGGCCGGGCGAGTCCAGCTGGCCACGTCAACCACCGCTTGAGCGCCTTTTGGCAGAACGCGCGGAATGTTGTCCAGCAGGCCGCCACCGGTGATGTGGGCCATGGCCTTGACGGCGCCGGTGTCCTTGATCAGCTTGAGCAGCGGCTTCACATAGATGCGGGTCGGGGCCATCAGCAGTTCGGTCAGCGGCTTGCCATCAAGCTGGACGGTTTCGATGTCGGCACCGGAGACTTCGATGATCTTGCGGATCAGCGAGTAGCCGTTGGAGTGCGGGCCGGACGATGGCAGGGCGATCAGGGCGTCACCGGTGGCGACTTTCGAGCCGTCGATGATGTCGGCTTTTTCCACGACGCCGACGCAGAAGCCGGCCAGGTCGTAATCTTCGCCTTCGTACATGCCAGGCATTTCGGCGGTTTCGCCGCCGACCAGCGAGCAGCCAGCCAGTTCGCAGCCTGCACCGATACCGGTGACCACGGTGGCGGCCACGTCGACGTTCAGCTTGCCGGTGGCGTAGTAGTCGAGGAAGAACAGCGGCTCGGCGCCGCACACCACCAGATCGTTGACGCACATGGCGACCAGATCCTGGCCGATGCTGTCGTGCTTGTTCAGGTTCAGCGCCAGGCGCAGCTTGGTGCCGACGCCATCAGTACCGGAAACCAGCACCGGTTGCTTGTAGCCGGCCGGGATCTCGCAGAGGGCGCCGAAACCGCCCAGGCCGCCCATGACTTCCGGGCGCGCAGTGCGCTTGGCGACGCTCTTGATGCGTTCGACCAATGCTTCACCGGCGTCGATGTCTACACCGGCGTCCTTGTAGCTCAGGGAGGGTTGCTTGCTCATGATCCAGGCCTTTAGGGGAGGGGATTCAGGGGTAACGACCGAGTTCAGCGGGAGCGCCGAATCCGACAGGGGCGATTGCCTCACGCGAAGTTCGGGGTGCCCGGCTGTTGCCGGTCTGCGAAGGCGCGCGATTTTATCAGGCTTGAGGGGCAGCGGCCATCCTCACGCCGACGGGCAGGGGCATATCGGCCGAAATTTTTTGCAATTCACGCTGTAGGTGACATCACGGGTGCCTGTATAAGGGAACCGTCTATCGTTAGGACTGTGCAAAAACTTACCGCCCGCGTGTGAATGTTTTGCGACGGCCTGTGGTCACAGGCTTGCAGTACGGTTCACGCGGCCTGTTCCAGCCGCTCTTGTCGACGGGAATTCTCCATGCGTTTTTGTAAATTGCTGTTAGTGGGTGGTTTGTCTCTGATCAGCCTGGCGACTCAGGCCGAAAATCTCAAAGGTCTTTATCAGGTGCGCGAACCGGTCACTGGCCAGTCGCCGGAAGAGCGTGATCGCGCTACCCAGGCTGCGCTGGATACGCTGGTGCTGCGCCTGACCGGCGACCCGAAAGCCCCGCAGAACCCGGGGCTGGCGCCGGTTCGCAAGGATCCGCAGCAGATCATCAGTCAGTTCGGTTTCGATGCCGGGCCACCGGAAGTGCTGAAAGTCGATTTCGACCCGGGAACTACCGAGCAGGCGTTGCGCCGCGCCGGGCTGGCGCTCTGGGGCGCTAATCGGCCCTCGATCCTGAGCTGGTGGCTGAATGATTCAACCGAGGGTTCAAGCCTGGTGGGTGACGGTCAGGCCAGTGCCGCGCCGTTGCGCCGCGCCGCGCAGCACCGTGGATTGCCGTTGCGCCTGCCGTTGGCGGACTTGAGCGAGCAATTAGTTGCCACGGCGCCGACACTCGAAGGTGCCGACCCGGCGCCATTGCGCAACGCTTCTGAACGCTACAGCGCCGACGCCTTGCTCGCCGTGCATGCCCGCGAAGACGGCGGACAGTGGCAGGCCAAATGGCAATTGTGGCTGGGCGATAAAAGAGAGGCCGGCAACGTGCAGGGCGCGGATCAGGCCGCCGTGGCGGATGCGGTGATGCTGGCGGTCGCTGAGCGTCTGGCGCCGCGCTTTGTCGCCAAACCGGGCGCGTCCGGCCAGCAGACCCTGGAGGTGCAGGGCATGAATCTGGAGCATTACGCGGCGCTGCTGCGATTACTCGAACCGTTTGGCGTGCGTCTGCAAAGTGTCGATGCCGATCGCATCCTGTATCGGGTCAACGGCAGTGCCGATCAGTTGCGAGCGCAATTGTCGCTGGCGAAGCTGCAGGAACTGCCGGCCGAGGCGCCGGTTCCGGTCGCTGCGCCGCAACCTGCGGTGGCCGGGGCGCCGCCAGTCGTTGCGCCGACGCCGACACCGGTGGCGCCGTCCCTGCGGTTCCGCTGGTAGGTTTTCTTTCTTATATATAAGCAATGGAGTGTTACATGGGCGATACGCGGCGTTGGTTCTGGCTCGGTGGGGTGCTCCTGCTTTGCGCGTTTGTCTGGTTGTTGCATCCGATCCTCACGCCGTTTCTGGTGGCGCTGCTGCTCGCTTATCTGTTCGATCCGCTCGTCGATCGTCTGGAGCGCCTGGGGTTGTCGCGCACCTGGGGTGTGATCGCGGTGTTCGCCCTGTTCACTCTGATCGTCACCGCGTTGTTGCTGGTGCTGGTGCCGATGCTCGCCAGGCAATTGCTGCGGCTCTACGAACTGGCGCCGCAAATGCTCGACTGGTTGCAACACACCGCTGTGCCGTGGGCGCAATCGAAGCTGGGGCTGTCGGACGGCTTCTGGAAATTCGACAAGGTCAAAGCCGCGATCAGCGAACACATGGGGCAAACCACTGACATTGTCAGTGTTGTGTTGAGTCAGGCGACGGCCTCAAGCCTGGCGCTGATCGGCTGGCTGGCGAATCTGGTGCTGATCCCGGTGGTGAGCTTTTACCTGCTGCGCGACTGGGACGTGATGATGGCCAAGATCCGTGGCCTGTTGCCCCGTGATCGCGAAGAGCGTTTGGTTGCCCTGGCGGGTGAATGCCATGAAGTGCTGGGCGCGTTCGTGCGCGGGCAGTTGCTGGTGATGCTCGGCTTGGGTGTGATCTATGCGGCGGGCCTGATGATTGTCGGGCTGGAGCTGGGTCTGTTGATAGGCCTGATCGCAGGGCTGGCGGCGATTGTGCCGTACATGGGGTTTGTGATCGGCATCGGCGCGGCGCTGATTGCCGGGTTGTTTCAGTTTGGAGGCGATCTGTATCCGATGATCGGGATCGTCGCGGTGTTCATGGTCGGTCAGGCCCTGGAAGGCATGGTGCTGACGCCCCTGCTGGTGGGGGACCGGATCGGTCTGCACCCGGTGGCGGTGATCTTTGCGATTCTGGCCGGTGGCGAGCTGTTCGGCTTCACCGGTGTGCTGCTGGCGCTGCCGGTGGCGGCGGTGATCATGGTGCTGGTGCGGCATGTGCACGATCTGTACAAGGATTCCGACATCTACAGTGGGGTGGATGAACTGGAGTTGTAATTGTGAAGCGCGGGCCGCCCGGTGGGATCACCGGTTGGCCCGTCTCATGCAGGCCATGGCGCCAAAGAAACTGTCATAAAACCAGCCCGTTAACGCAAACCTTTGATTTTGCTTGGGGTCTGTCGCATTGTGCGCTCCGCTTCACGGGTATAAACTTCGCTCACTTTACACAGAGGCCACTAACGGTTCCTCGGGAACTGTTCAGTCAGCATGAAACCGATTCAGCTGCCCCTAGGTGTGCGTCTGCGTGACGACGCCACCTTCATCAATTACTACCCAGGCGCCAATGCCGCGGCACTCGGCTATGTCGAGCGTCTCTGCGAAGCCGACGCCGGCTGGACCGAAAGCCTCATTTATCTGTGGGGCAAGCATGGGGTAGGGCGTACGCATCTGTTGCAGGCCGCGTGCCTGCGCTTCGAGCAGATGGGTGAACCGGCGGTGTACCTGCCGCTGGCCGAGTTGATGGATCGCGGCATCGAAATTCTCGACAACCTCGAACAGTACGAACTGGTCTGTCTGGACGACTTGCAGGTGATTGCCGGCAAGGCGGACTGGGAAGAGGCGATGTTTCATCTGTTCAACCGTCTGCGTGACAGCGGTCGGCGTCTGCTGATTGCGGCGTCCACTTCGCCGCGTGAACTGCCGATCAAACTCGCCGACCTGAAATCGCGCCTGACCCTGGCGCTGATTTTCCAGATGCGTCCTCTCTCCGATGAAGACAAATTGCGTGCCCTGCAATTGCGCGCATCCCGTCGTGGTCTGCACCTGACCGACGAGGTCGGGCATTTTATTCTGACTCGCGGTACCCGCAGCATGAGTGCGCTTTTCGATCTGCTGGAGCAGCTCGATCAGGCCTCTTTGCAGGCTCAGCGCAAGTTGACCATTCCCTTCCTGAAAGAAACCCTGGGCTGGTAAAACCGCGGCTTTCAGCCGGTTTCGGCATATTTCAGGCGCCAGAAAACCCGCTTTCCTGTGGGTTGCACAGGCTGCGTCTCGATTCAAATAGGCTTAAGCGCTTAGATGTTAACGAGAAACCGAGAAGTCACAAAAAGATCGATTGAATTTGCAAATGAGGCTGATAGCGGGCATAGTCTCGGCTTCTTTACAACTATCAGCCACGGTCGTGCCCATGCTAAAGCGCTTCGCACCCCTCGTGCCTCTCGCACTCGTCACCCTGTTGTTCGGTTGCGCTGCTCATTCACCTGTTAACCAAGAGCAGCAACAGCAGGTTAAAAATTCTGCCACCGCCCAGTCTTCCGTTATTTACCAGGAAGAGCTGGACACCGAAAAAGAACTCGCCGACTTCAATGGCAAGAAGCCTTACCAGCTTCCGGTTCTGGCCGACAGCATTCTCGAACGCGGCATGTCCCTGATCGGTACCCGTTACCGTTTCGGCGGTACCTCTGAAGCCGGTTTCGATTGCAGCGGTTTCATCGGCTATCTGTTCCGTGAAGAAGCCGGCATGAATCTGCCGCGCTCCACCCGCGAAATGATCAACGTGGATGCGCCGCTGGTTTCGCGCAGCAATCTCGAGCCGGGCGATCTGCTGTTCTTCGCCACCAATGGTCGTCGCGGTCGTGTCAGTCACGCCGGGATCTACCTGGGCGACAACCAGTTCATCCACTCCAGCTCTCGTCGCAGCGGCGGTGTTCGCATCGACAGCCTGGGCGACAGCTACTGGAGCAAGACCTTCATCGAAGCCAAGCGCGCTTTGGCGAACGCTCCGACCGTGGTGACCGCTCGCAAGTAATCACGCATTTGTCGCCAGCTCGTGGCGACAAAGCGGCCTTTCAGAGGCAATAGACCTAAACTTTACAAGGTGAAGTTAAAGTCTTACTTGAAGTTTGCCGCGTAGCCGCTAGAATCCTGATCTATATTGATGGCAAACCGCCTGCGTCCCAACGCAGGCGGTTTTGTTTTCTGTCGAATCGGCAGTCAAAGCCTCAGCCAGATCAGGATGTTCTGCATATGACGATGTCGGCCCGCTTTGCCCTGATGTTCTTCGCCGCGCTGCTCAGCGCCTGCGCCAGCCGCACTCCGCCGCCGGCGCCGATGGTTCGCGCTCCGATCGTGTTCGGATCCTCCCAGACCTTTTCGCCCGTTGCCGAGGACGTGCTGTTCCGCGCGCTCGGGCTGGTCGGCACGCCTTATCGCTGGGGCGGCAATACGCCGGATTCGGGCTTCGATTGCAGTGGCCTGATCGGTTTCGTCTACCGCGATGCCGCCGGCATCAGCCTGCCGCGTTCGACCCGCGAGATGATCGTCATGCAGGCGCCGAATGTCGGCAAGGAAGGGCTGCAGACCGGCGACCTGATTTTCTTCGCCACCAATGGCGGCTCACAGGTCAGCCATGCGGGAATCTACGTCGGGGAAGGGCGCTTCGTTCACGCGCCGGCCACCGGTGGCACGGTGAAGCTGGACAGTCTCTCGAAAGCCTATTGGCAAAAAGCCTATCTGAGCGCCAAGCGCGTTCTGCAGCCAGAGCATCTGGCGCATAACCCGTAGTCCAGAGACATAAAAACCCGTGGGAGCCAATGGCTTCCACGGGTTTTTTTACGCCTGTAGCACATTAGCGGGCCGCTGACACCCGCCATACCTTGTTGCCTACATCATCCGCCACCAGCAATGCGCCTTGCTGGTCGATCACCACGCCAACTGGGCGACCCCGCGCGTTTTCGTCCTTGTCGAGGAAGCCAGTCAACACGTCCACCGGTGTTCCGCTCGGTTTGCCAGCGACAAACGGGACGAAGATCACCTTGTAGCCACTGTGCGGTTTGCGGTTCCACGAGCCGTGCTGGCCGATGAATGCGCCTTCCTTGAACTGCGCCGGCAGGCGATTGCCTTCGGCGAACGTCAGGCCCAGTGATGCGGTGTGCGGGCCGACGGCGTAGTCCGGAGCGATGGCCTTGGCCACCATGTCTGGACGCTGCGGTTCCACCCGCGCGTCGATGTGTTGGCCGTAGTAGCTGAACGGCCAGCCATAGAAACCACCGTCCTTGACCGAGGTGATGTAGTCCGGGACCAGATCGCTGCCAATCTCATCGCGTTCGTTGACGGCCGTCCACAGTGCACCGCTTTGCGGCTCCCAGGCCAGGCCGTTGGGGTTGCGGATGCCCGAGGCGAAGATCCGGTGGTTGCCGGTGGCGCGATCCACTTCCCAGATTGCCGCACGGCCTTCTTCCTGGTCGAGACCGTTTTCGCCGACATTGCTGTTCGAGCCGACGGTGACGTACAACTTGCTGCCGTCCTTGCTGGCGATGACGTTTTTGGTCCAGTGATGATTGAGTGTGCCGCCCGGCAGGTCCACAACCTTGATCGGCTGGGTCTTGATCTCGGTCACGCCGGGCTCGTAATTAAAGCGCAACAGGCGATCGGTATCGGCGACGTACAGGTCGTTGCCGACCAGCGTCATGCCGAACGGCGAGTTGAGGTTTTGCAGAAATACCGTGCGGGTTTCGGCTACGCCGTCATGATCGGCGTCACGCAGCAGGGTGATGCGGTTCGGGCTGGGAGTACCGGCGCCGGCTCGGCTCACGACTTTTTTCTGCACCCAGCCGCGAATGCCCTTGCTGTCGTCTGGTTTGGGCGGGGCGTTGGTTTCCGCCACCAGCACATCGCCATTGGGTAATACGTAGAGCCAGCGCGGGTGATCGAGATTCTCGGCAAACGCTGCCACCTGTGTGCCTGCCGCTGTGGTCGGTTTGGCGCCAGCCGGCCAGCCAACGGCCGGGGCGATGTTCACCGTCGGGATCAGGGTCTTGTTCGGTTCGGGCAGTTTGGGTGACGGGCCAGTGCCGTCGGAGACTTGCAGGCTGGAGGATTCACCACAGGCGGTGAGCCCTCCGGCGAGCACGATGACGAAAACGAACGGGGTTTTGCGCATTGTTGACCTTCCCTATGAATGCATTCCTGACCATAGAGAAGCACACAATCGCGATGGTTCAAACCTTCAGCCGCGGGCTTCCTTGAAAAGCACGGCAATGCCGGGGTGATAGTTACCGGCTTCACTGCGTAATTTGCGGTAGGCATAGGGGAAGTACCAGGCGACGGCGCAGGTGTGTTCCTTTTGCAGGTCGTCGACCATGTCCTGCAATTCTTCCGGGCTGGCGCTGTGCTGGGCTTTTTGCGGGGCGACGAACAGGCAGCCGAGTTTCAGGTCGCTGGCGTAGCTGATGCGCTTGGCGTCGCTGGTGATATCCGCCAGGGCCTGGGTCAGATTCAGGCTGGTGACGCGCGGCCAGCGTTGGGTCGCCTGAATGAAGGCACGATCCTCGGCGCCAGCAATAAACAAATCGGCACGGGCGTTGCGCTCGCCTTCTTCGTTCTGTTTGCGGGTGGCAGTGTCGCGCAGCGTGACCAGTTCAGCCATCCACGCGGCGGCCGACAGCAGGCCGAGGTTGGCTTTTTCGTCGTGCCAGTAGGGCGTGTCATTGTCGCCGCGCACGGCGTTGTAACGGTCGATACAGTCAAACCAGCGTTCCAGCACCGGGCGCAGGAATTCCAGTCGCGGATTGCTGATGATCATGCCTTGCATGGTGCTCTCCCTTGTTATTGTGATGTGCTCTCTGCAGTCAAAAAACATGGCTCTTTGATATCACTCATGGCAGTGTGGCACAAGATTGGCGTCAGTTAATTGATCGGCGGCAGTTATTCGCCGCACAAGTCCCTCTTCAATTGACGCTCCACCCCCAACCCTCTAACCTTCGCGGCTTGTTTCAGGTGCTCTGTGGCGCATGTCGACAGAGTGAAACAGGGAAGCCGGTGAGGCGGGTCTTCAAGCGATGAACCCTCACGATCCCGGCGCTGCCCCCGCAACGGTAAATGAGTGAAAGCTGCGTCTGATGCCACTGCGTAAAAGCGGGAAGGCGCGCAGCCAGGCACCCGCCGCTCATGAGCCCGGAGACCGGCCTGATCCATCCAGCGGCATCACGGTGGGCGATGCCAGGCTTGTTGCCGTCTATTCTTGTGCCTGCCCGCCGTTATCCAGCCTCAACGGAGAGCTCCCCCATGACTGATTCCCCCGAACGCGACGAGCGCCATCTCGCGCGCATGCAGCGCAAAAAAGCCGTGATCGACGAGCGCATCGCCAATTCGCCAGACGAATGCGGTCTGGTGCTGGTGCTGACCGGCAACGGCAAAGGCAAAAGCAGCTCGGCATTCGGCATGCTCGCCCGCGCCATGGGCCATGGCATGCAGTGCGGCGTGGTGCAGTTCATCAAGGGCCGCAACAGCACCGGCGAAGAACTGTTCTTCCGCCGCTTCCCCGAACAGGTGCGCTTTCATGTGATGGGCGAGGGCTTCACCTGGGAAACCCAGGATCGCCAGCGCGACATCGCCGCCGCCGAGGCTGCATGGGAGGTCTCCCGCGAGTTGTTGCGCGATCCGTCGATCGGTCTGGTGGTGCTCGATGAACTGAATATTGCCCTCAAACATGGCTACCTCGATCTGGATCAGGTGCTCAGCGATCTGCAGGCCCGCCCGCCGATGCAACACGTGATCGTCACTGGCCGCGGCGCCAAGCCGGAAATGATCGAGATGGGCGACACCGTCACGGAAATGGGCATGATCAAGCACGCCTTCCAGGCCGGTATCAAAGCGCAGAAAGGCGTCGAACTTTGAATCAACCACGTCACTGCCCGGCGGTACTGATCGCCGCGCCGGCCTCCGGCCAGGGCAAGACCACCGTCACCGCCGCGCTGGCCCGTTTGCACCGCAATCAGGGGCGCAAGGTCCGCGTGTTCAAATGCGGCCCGGACTTTCTCGACCCGATGATCCTTGAGCGCGCCAGCGGTGCGCCGGTCTATCAACTGGACATGTGGATGGTCGGCGAGCAGGAGAGTCGTCGCCTGTTGTGGGAAGCCGCCGCTGAAGCCGATCTGATTCTGATCGAAGGCGTGATGGGTTTGTTCGACGGTACGCCATCGAGCGCCGACCTGGCGCGGCATTTCGGCGTTCCGGTGCTCGGCGTGATCGACGGCACGGCCATGGCCCAGACCTTCGGCGCACTGGCCCTGGGCCTGGCGCGCTATCAGCCTGATCTGCCGTTCGCCGGCGTGCTGGCCAACCGCGTCGGCACCGTGCGCCATGCGCAGTTACTCGAAGGCAGCCTCACCGAAGGTCTGCGCTGGTACGGCGCGTTGTCCCGGGAAACCGGGATCGAACTGCCGAGCCGCCATCTCGGTCTGGTGCAGGCCAGCGAACTCAATGACCTCGACGTGCGCCTCGATGCCGCCGCCCAAGCGCTGGCCGGCACTTGCGAGGTAGCGCTGCCACCGGCCGTCGAGTTCGCTGCGCCTGAAATCATTGAGACCGAAAAACTGCTCCAAGGCGTTCGGATTGCGGTCGCCCGCGACGAAGCCTTCGCCTTCACCTACGGTGCCAGCCTCGATCTGTTACGGGCGATGGGCGCCGAGCTGAGTTTCTTCTCGCCGATCCGCGATGCGCAATTGCCCGAAGCGGACAGCTTGTACCTGCCCGGCGGTTATCCGGAATTGCACCACGTTGCCTTGTCGCAGAACACCGCCATGCTCAAAGCGATCCGCGCGCATCACGCCGCCGGCAAACCATTGCTCGCCGAATGTGGCGGCATGCTCTATCTGCTGGACTCACTGACCGATGTCGAAGGCACCCGTGCTGATTTGGTCGGCCTGTTGAGTGGCGATGCGGTGATGCAGAAACGTCTGGCTGCGCTGGCCTTGCAGGAGGTCGACCTGCCGGAAGGCCTGTTGCGCGGCCACACCTATCACCATTCCCTGACCACCACCGAACTGATGCCGATTGCCCGGGGCCACAGCCCCAATGGCGGGCGCGGTGCGGAGGCGGTGTATAGGGAAGGGCGGATGACCGCCTCGTACGTGCATTTTTACTTTCCGTCGAATCCGTCGGCGATTGCCGCACTGTTGGTGCCATGACCGACAACGCTTTCACTGACGCCGAGCGCGAAGCGGTCTACCGCGCCATCGCCGAACGCCGCGACATGCGCCACTTCAGCGGCGGCACGGTCGAGCCTGACGTGTTGCGCCGATTGCTTGAAGCCGCGCATCAGGCGCCGAGCGTCGGCCTGATGCAGCCGTGGCGTTTCATTCGTATCAGCGACCGCGCCTTGCGTGGCCAGATCCAGAACCTTGTTGAAGAAGAGCGCGTACGCACCGCCGAAGCCCTCGGCGAGCGCAGTGACGAGTTCATGAAACTCAAGGTCGAGGGCATCAACGACTGTGCCGAAGTGCTGATTGCCGCGTTGATGGATGATCGCGAAAAACACATCTTCGGTCGTCGCACGCTGCCGGAAATGGACATGGCCTCATTGTCCTGCGCGATCCAGAACCTGTGGCTCGCCGCGCGTGCCGAAGGCCTGGGCATGGGCTGGGTGTCGCTGTTCGACCCGCAGGCGCTGGCCGATCTGCTGAAGCTGCCGGCCGGGGCCAAGCCGCTGGCGGTGTTGTGCCTGGGGCCGGTCAAGGCATTCTATCCGGCGCCGATGCTGGTACTCGAAGGGTGGGCGCAGGCGCGTCCGCTCAATGAGCTGCTGTATGAAAATTTTTGGGGAGTGAGTCAATGAGTGTGGCGTTGTTGAGTGTCGCCGCGGTTGCGCTGGATGCGCTGCTGGGTGAACCGAAACGCTGGCATCCGCTGGTGGCGTTCGGCAATTTCGCCGGGCGCATCGAGCAGCGATTCAATAGCGGTGGTCGCGGCTGGCGCAGTCATGGCGTCACCGCGTGGGTGATTGCGGTGTTGCCGCTGACCTTGCTGGCCACGGCGTTTTCCTGGGCGCCATATGTGGGCTGGATCGTCGAGATTCTTGCGCTGTATTGCGCCCTCGGCATGCGCAGCCTCGGCGAGCACGTCGAACCGGTCGCCAAGGCCCTGCGCGGCGATAATCTGGAGGAGGCGCGCAAGCGTGTGGGCTATCTGGTCAGTCGTCAGACCGATGAGCTGGACAGCACCGCCGTCGCCCGCGCCGCCACCGAATCGGTGCTGGAAAACGGCAGCGATGCGGTGTTCGCCGCGCTGTTCTGGTTTGTCGTGGCCGGTGCGCCGGGCGTGGTGCTCTATCGCCTGAGCAATACGCTGGACGCAATGTGGGGCTATCGCAACGAGCGCTTCGAGCGATTCGGCTGGGCGGCGGCAAAAATCGACGACGTCCTCAACTACATTCCCGCGCGGCTGGTGGCGTTGACCTACGCCTTGCTCGGCAAAACCCGACTGTCGCTGAAATGCTGGCGGACTCAGGCGCCGAAATGGGACAGCCCGAACGCCGGCCCGGTGATGGCTGCTGGCGCGGGTGCGCTGGGTGTCGAACTGGGCGGGCCGGCGATTTACCACGGCGAGCTGCACGAGCGCCCGCAACTGGGCGAGGGCGCAGCGGCGGATGCCGATTCCATTGATCGTGGCTGGCAATTGGTCCAGCGCGGGGTATGGTTATGGCTGCTGATTCTCTGCGTGGGGGCTGAATTCTATGCTTGAGCACGGTGGCCGGTTGCGCAGGGCGGCGCTCGAATACGACATCGCGGAAGAGGACTGGCTCGACCTGTCCACGGGCCTGGCGCCGTGGCCGTTTCCGGTCCCGGACATTCCGCTGCGGGCCTGGGCGCGTTTGCCGGAGAGCGATGACGGTCTGGAGCAGGCCGCCTGCGATTACTACGGCGCCAGCCAGGTGCTGCCGGTGGCCGGTTCGCAAATGGCCATCCAGTTGCTGCCGCGATTGCGCCGGGCCGGCAAGGTCGGTGTGCTGTCGCCGTGTTATGCCGAGCATGCCGAAGCCTGGCGGCGCAGTGGTTATATCGTGCGTGAGGTGCTGGAACAGGAAGTCGATTTCTTTCTCGACAGCCTCGACGTGTTGGTGGTGGTCAATCCGAACAACCCCACTGGCCTGAACCTGACCCCGGCGCGCCTGCTCGACTGGCATGCGCGGCTGGCCCAGCGGGGTGGCTGGCTGGTGGTCGATGAAGCATTCATGGACAACACGCCGCAGCTGAGTCTTGCTCCGCATGCGCATCAAGTGGGGCTGATCGTGCTGCGCTCGTTCGGCAAGTTTTTCGGTCTGGCCGGGGTGCGGCTCGGGTTCGTGCTGGCCGAGCGCAAATTGCTCCGGTTATTGGCCGAGCAGGTCGGGCCCTGGGCGGTCAGCGGGCCGACCCGGGTACTCGGTCAGGCCTGTCTGCGCGACACCGAAGGCCATACCCGCCAGCGCATCCGCAGCGACGAGGCCAGCGAACGGCTGGCCGCGCTGCTTGAACGTCACGGATTCAAACCGCAGGGTGGCTGTGCGCTGTTTCAGTGGCTGATCACCGAACAGGCCGCCGCGTTGCACGAGTTCATGGCTCGGCGCGGCATTCTCCTGCGCCTCTTCGGGCACAACAGCAGCCTGCGATTCGGGCTGCCCGCCGATGCCGCCGACGAGGCGCGCCTTGAGCAAGCCCTGCAAGCATTTGCAATGGAGCGCTCTATGGAAAACCAATCAGCATGACCACGTTAATGGTGCAGGGCACCACCTCCGACGCCGGTAAAAGTACCCTGGTGACGGCGCTGTGCCGCTGGGCCACCCGTCAGGGCGTTGCGGTGGTGCCGTTCAAGCCGCAGAACATGGCGCTCAACAGCGCGGTCACGGCCGACGGTGGCGAGATCGGCCGCGCGCAAGCGGTGCAGGCCCAGGCGGCGTTTCTCGAGCCGCACACCGACATGAACCCGGTGCTGCTCAAGCCCAACAGCGATACTGGCGCCCAGGTCATCATCCACGGTCGTGCGGTCACCAGCATGAACGCCGTCGCCTATCACGACTACAAAGCCATCGCCATGCAAGCGGTGCTCGCTTCCCACGAGCGCTTGAGCGCCGCGTATCCGCTGGTGATGGTCGAAGGCGCAGGGTCGCCGGCAGAGATCAATCTGCGCGCCGGCGACATCGCCAACATGGGTTTTGCCGA
Organism: Pseudomonas sputi; assembly: GCF_021603585.1. Lineage (GTDB taxonomy): Bacteria > Pseudomonadota > Gammaproteobacteria > Pseudomonadales > Pseudomonadaceae > Aquipseudomonas > Aquipseudomonas sputi. Next base: position 71,659 of record NZ_BQHI01000019.1, read on the forward strand.
GGCGGTGGATTGCCCGGTGCTGTTGATTGCCGACATCAATCGCGGCGGCGTGTTTGCCCATCTGGTGGGCACGCTGGAACTGCTGTCGCCGAGCGAACAGGCGCGGGTCAAAGGTTTCATCATCAATCGTTTTCGCGGCGACATCGCCTTGCTGCAACCCGGTCTCGACTGGCTGGAGCAACGCACCGGCAAACCGGTGGTGGGTGTGCTGCCGTACGTGATGGACCTGCATCTGGAGGCCGAGGACGGCATCGATCAGCGTCAGACCGACAAGGCCGAGCAAGTCTTGAAAGTCGTGGTGCCGGTGCTGCCGCGCATCAGCAACCACACCGATTTCGATCCGTTGCGCCTGCATCCGCAAGTCGATCTGCAATTCATCGGCCCGGGGCAGGCGATTCCGCCGGCCGACCTGATTATCCTTCCAGGCTCGAAAAGCGTGCGCAGTGACCTGGCGTATCTGCGCGCCAATGGCTGGGAATCGGCCATCCGCCGTCACCTGCGTTACGGCGGCAAATTGCTGGGGATCTGCGGCGGTCTGCAAATGCTCGGCGAGCAGGTGCACGATCCGCTGGGCCTGGAAGGCGCGCCGGGTTCCAGTGCAGGTCTTGGGCTGCTGGCGTTTGAAACACAACTCGAAGCCGAGAAGCAGTTGCGCAATGTACGCGGGCGTCTGGCGCTGGAAGATGCCGAGGTCAGCGGCTACGAAATTCATGCGGGTGTGACGACCGGATCGGCGCTGGAAAACGCTGCTGTGCATCTGGACGACGGTCGTTGCGACGGTGCGCAAAGTCTCGACGGGCAGATTTTCGGCACCTACCTGCACGGCCTGTTCGAATCGCCGGCGGCCAGTGCCGCGCTGTTGCGCTGGGCCGGTCTGAACGATGTGCAGGAGGTGGATTACCACGGCTTGCGCGAACGCGATATCGAGCGGCTGGCGGATCTGGTGGAGAAGCACCTGGATACCGGGCGGTTACGTGAACTCTGTGGAATCTCCCCATGCTCCAGTTGATCCTCGGCGGCGCTCGCTCCGGCAAAAGTCGCCTGGCCGAAAAACTCGCCACTGACAGCGCGCTGACCGTGACGTACATCGCCACCAGCCAGCCGCTGGATGGCGAGATGAATGAGCGCGTCGCCCATCATCGCGCCCGTCGTCCCGCCGAATGGGCGTTGATTGAAGAGCCGCTGGAACTGGCTCGGGTGCTGCGCGAAAACGCCGGCCCCGAGCGCTGCCTGCTGGTGGATTGTCTGACGTTGTGGCTGACCAATCTGCTGATGCTCGATGACGCCGAACGCCTCGCCGCCGAGCGTGAAGCCCTGCTCGAATGCCTGGCGTCGCTGCCGGGTGAAATCATTTTTGTCAGCAACGAGACCGGAATGGGTGTCGTGCCGCTGGGCGAATTGACTCGCCGCTACGTCGATGAAGCCGGTTGGCTGCATCAAGCTCTGGCCGAGCGTTGTCAGCGAGTCGTCCTGACGGTCGCCGGCCTGCCCCTGACTCTGAAAGGACCTGCGTTATGACCCAAGCCTGGTGGCTGAACCCGTGCAATCCGGTGGATACGGACGCCGTTGAAAACGCGGCGGCGCGGCAGCAGCAATTGACCAAACCTGCCGGCTCCCTCGGCCAGCTCGAGTCGGTGGCGGTGCAACTGGCAGGATTGCAGGGCCTGATCAAGCCGACGCTGGATCAGGTCTGGATCGCGATTTTTGCCGGCGACCATGGCGTCGTCGCCGAAGGGGTTTCCGCGTACCCGCAGGAAGTCACCGGGCAGATGCTGCTGAACTTTGTCAGCGGCGGTGCGGCGATCAGCGTGTTGGCGCGGCAACTCGGCGCGCAATTGGAAGTGGTGGATCTGGGCACCGTGACCCCGTCGCTGAACCTGCCGGGCGTGCGTCATCTGAACATCGGCCCGGGCACGGCGAATTTCGCCAAGGGCCCGGCAATGACTCAGGCCCAGGGTGAACTCGCCTTGCAGGGCGGTCGCGACAGCGTGCTGCGGGCGAAGGCGGCGGGCGCGCAATTGTTCATCGGCGGCGAAATGGGCATCGGCAACACCAGCGCCGCCAGTGCGCTGGCCTGTGCGTTGCTCGACTGCCCGGTGGCACACCTGACCGGACCCGGCACCGGGTTGAATGCCGAAGGCGTCAGCCACAAGGCGCACGTGATCGAGCGGGCGCTGGCCCTGCACGCGGCACAGCGTGGCGATGCGTTGCAGACCCTGTTCAATCTCGGCGGTTTCGAGATTGCGGCATTGGTGGGCGCGTATCTGGCCTGCGCTCAGGAAGGCGTGGCGGTGCTGGTAGATGGTTTCATCTGCACAGTCGCCGCGTTGGTAGCGGTACGCCTGAATCCCGCCTGCCGTGAATGGCTGCTGTTCGGTCATCGTGGTGCAGAGCCGGGTCATCGTCATGTGCTGGAAACCCTGGGTGCCGAACCGCTGCTCGAACTCGACCTGCGTCTGGGCGAGGGCAGTGGCGCGGCGCTGGCGGTGCCGTTGCTGCGTCTGGCCTGCGATCTGCACGGGCAGATGGCAACCTTCGCCGAAGCCGCGGTGGCGGATCGTCCGACATGACCTTGCGTCTTGATCTGTTGCGCCACGGTGAAACCGAACTCGGCGGCGGCCTGCGCGGCAGCCTCGACGATGCGCTGACCGAAAAAGGCTGGGCGCAGATGCTTGAGGCGGTGATCGGGCACGGGCCATGGGATCGGCTGGTCAGCTCGCCGTTGCAGCGCTGTGCGCGGTTTGCTGAAGAGCTCGGCGCACAGACCGGTGTGTCGGTGGTGCAGGACATGGCGCTGCAAGAGCTGCATTTCGGTGCCTGGGAAGGGCAGAGCGCGGCGGCGTTGATGGAAACCGATGCCGAGGCACTTGGTTTGTTCTGGGCCGATCCGTATGGGTTTACTCCGCCGCAGGGGGAGCCGGTCAGCGATTTTTCGGCACGGGTGCTGGCGGCGGTGATGCGACTGCATGCGGCGCACGCGGGCGAGCGGGTGTTGCTGGTCAGTCATGGCGGGGTCATGCGTCTGTTGCTGGCGCGGGCCCGAGGTTTGCCCCGTGAACAACTGCTCAATGTTGAAGTCGCTCATGGCGCGCTGTTTTCGCTGATCGTCGAGGCTGACGGTTCGCTCAAGGAAGTGTGCTGACATGCTGCCCTTGTGGATCGCCCTGCAATTTCTCAGCAGCCTGCCGATTCGTCTGCCGGGCATGCCGGCGCCTGAACAGCTTGGCCGGTCGCTGTTGTTTTATCCGTTGGTGGGCTTGCTGTTCGGCGTGATTCTCTGGGCGCTGAACATTGCGTTGGCCGGCGCGCCATTGCTGTTGCACGCGGCCCTGTTGCTGACGGTGTGGGTGCTGCTCAGCGGCGCGTTGCATCTGGATGGACTGGCGGACAGCGCCGACGCGTGGCTCGGCGGTTTTGGTGATCGCGAGCGTACGCTGACGATCATGAAAGATCCGCGCAGCGGTCCGATCGCGGTGGTGACGCTGGTGCTGGTCTTGTTGCTCAAGTTCGCCGCGTTGCTGGCCTTGATCGAACAGCAGCAGAGCACGGCGTTGATCATCGTGCCGCTGATCGGGCGTGCGGCGCTGCTCGGGCTGTTCCTCACCACGACGTATGTGCGGGCCGGCGGATTAGGGCAGGCGCTGGCCGATCATCTGCCACGCAAGACCGGTTGGCAGGTGCTGGCGGGGAGTGCGGTGGCATGCATGGTGATCGCCGGGGTCAGCGCTGTCGTGGCGTTGCTGCTGTCGGTCGTCGTATTCGTCTGTCTGCGGCATCTGATGATGCGGCGACTGGGCGGAACCACCGGTGATACGGCCGGCGCCTTGCTGGAATTGCTGGAGATGTCAGTGCTGGTCGGGCTGGCCTTGTTTTGATAAGTAACTTTGATCTGTAACTTGATTTAACACAGTCGCGGGTATATACACGCATCATGCTTCCCTCTCAGTGTTTGTGCACCAACCTGCGACGCGCCGCCCGTGGCGTCAGCAGGCATTACGACGGCGCTCTCGACGGCTTCGGGATCAACGTTGCCCAGTATTCTCTGCTGTGCAATCTGCAGCGCCTGGATCAACCGAGCATTTCCGAACTGGCCGAAGCGATGGGCCTGGATCGCAGCACCCTCGGGCGCAATCTGCGGGTGCTGGAAGGTGAGGGCCTGGTGGCGCTGGCCGAAGGCGAAGACATGCGTAACCGCATCGTCCGGCTCACCGAAACCGGTGCGCAGCGCCTGGCAGCTGCCTTGCCGGCCTGGGAAGCGGCGCAGCAGCGGTTGATCGACCGACTGGGTGCCGAGAAGCGTGAAACCTTGCTGCGGCTATTGGATGAACTGGCCTGAGGGCCGGTTTTTTCCGAATGTAAGCGGGTATATACCCGCGACTGGAGAATAACAATGAGTTCGATGTGGCGTACGTGCGGTTGGGTGTTGCTGGGGAGTGCGCTGATTCTGGCGTTGTCATTGGGCGTGCGGCACGGCTTCGGGCTGTTTCTGTCGCCCATGAGCGCCCAGTTCGGTTGGGGCCGTGAAGTGTTCGCTTTCGCCATCGCCTTGCAGAACCTGATCTGGGGCCTGGCGCAACCGTTCACCGGCGCGCTGGCCGACCGTTTCGGCGCGGCGAAAGTGGTGCTGATCGGCGGCGTGCTCTACGCCTTGGGCCTGGTGTTCATGGGCCTGTCGGAAACTGCTTTGGGCTTGTCCCTGAGTGCCGGTTTGTTGATCGGCATCGGACTGTCCGGGACCTCGTTCTCGGTGATTCTCGGCGTCGTCGGCCGCGCCGTGCCACCGGAGAAACGCAGCATGGGCATGGGCATTGCCAGTGCCGCCGGTTCATTCGGCCAGTTCGCCATGTTGCCGGGCACCCTCGGGCTGATCGGCTGGCTCGGCTGGTCGGCGGCATTGTTGGTGCTGGGCCTGCTGGTGGCGCTGATCGTGCCGCTGGTGAGTATGCTCAAGGACAAACCGCTGCCGGTGCTCGGGCATGAACAAACCCTGTCCGAAGCCCTGCGCGAGGCCTGCTCGCACTCCGGGTTCTGGCTGCTGGCCTTCGGCTTTTTCGTCTGCGGATTTCAGGTGGTGTTCATTGGCGTGCACTTGCCGGCGTATCTGGTCGACCAGCATTTGCCGGCCAGTGTCGGTACGACCGTGCTGGCGTTGATCGGGCTGTTCAACATCTTCGGCACCTACACTGCCGGATGGCTCGGTGGACGCATGTCCAAGCCGCGTCTGCTGACCGGGTTGTACCTGTTGCGTGCCGTGGTGATCGTGCTGTTCCTGTGGCTGCCGGTGACGACGATTTCGGCCTATCTGTTCGGCATGGCGATGGGGTTCCTGTGGCTGTCGACGGTGCCGTTGACCAACGGTACGGTGGCGACCTTGTTCGGCGTGCGAAACCTGTCCATGCTCGGCGGTATCGTGTTCCTGTTCCATCAGTTGGGTTCGTTCCTCGGCGGCTGGCTGGGCGGGGTGGTGTATGACCGAACCGGGAGTTATGACTTGATCTGGCAAGTGGCGATTCTCTTGAGCCTGCTGGCGGCCGCGTTGAACTGGCCGGTGCACGAGCGCCCGGTCGAGCGCCTGCAACCGCGTGCGAGCGCTGCATGAACCGACTCTGGCCGCAGATTGTCGTCACCGCACTCGGCGCCGCGTTGCTGGCGCTGGTGTGGTGGGGCTGGCATCAGGGCGGGCTGGCACTGATGCAATTGGGCATGGGTGCTTGCTAGACCGGCGGGAGGGCGAGTAACGTCGAGGCCTGACGATTGCTCAAGGATGCCCGACATGCTCAAGCGCTGGTGTGCTGTTCCCGCGTTGCTGATGGCGTTGACCGGACTGGCCCAGGCCGCGGACTGTCCGGATCTGTTGCAAGGTTCGTTGCCCAAGTTGCGGGCCAAGGAATCCATCGACCTGTGTCAGCGCTACGCCGACAAACCGCTGGTGGTGATCAACACCGCCAGTTTCTGTGGTTTCGCTCCGCAGTTCGAGGGGCTGGAGGCGCTCAATCAGCGCTACAAGGCCCAGGGCCTGGAAATGCTCGGCGTGCCTTCCAATGACTTCAAGCAGGAGTCCAAGGACAGCGCCGAGACCGCCAAGGTCTGCTACGCCAACTACGGTGTGACGTTCACCATGACCGAACCGCAGAAGGTGCGGGGTGACGATGCGACTCATCTGTTCCAGGTGCTGGCCAAACAGAGCAGCGCGCCGAAGTGGAATTTCTACAAATACGTCATTGACCGTCAGGGCAAGGTGATCGCCAATTTCTCCAGCCTGACCAAACCGGACGATCCGGAATTTCTGGCGGCCATCGAGAAAGCCATTGCCTCCCAGCCGCTGAAACCCTGATCGACGCCATCAAAAAGCCCCGCCTCTGTGAAGAGAGCGGGGCTTTTTAGTAGGTGAGGCGTCAAATGGTAAAGAGCTCAGCCTCGCCGTACAGCATCAGAAGCGGTAGGTTGCGCCGACACCGAAGCCGTTTGCCGAGTTTTCGTACTGCGAGTTGTAGCTCTGGCCACGATTGTTCTCGTTGCGGATGTTGACCTTCTCTTCCTTCAGGTACGAGTAGGCAACGTCGATGGTCAGGTCTTCGGTCGGGCTCCAGCCGGCACCGATGCTGAAGATGGTCCGGTCGCCGGTCGGGATGCGTGGCGAACGGTCGACGTTGTTGGTCGGCGACTGGTCGAACGTCAGACCGGTACGCAGTACCCATTCCTTGTTCAACTGGTAGGACGTACCGATGGCGTAAGCCCAGGTGTCATGCCAGTTCTGCTCCTCGGTGATCTCGCCGAACTGGCCGGCCAGCAGCGGCTGTACGCCGGAGTTTTTGACGCTGATCTTTTCCAGCTGGCTCCAGCGAGTCCAGGTGGTACCGGCGTAGACGTTCCAGCGATCGTTGATCGCCTGGGTGACCGAGAGGTCCACGGATTCAGGCGTGGTGATCTTCAGCGACGCGTCGTACTTCTGGTTCGCACCCAGGCCGATCGCGCCCAGCACACCGTAGTTGACCTTGGTGTTGCCTTCGAGCTTGTAGTCGACCTTCGAGTGGTAGGTCAGACCCAGGCGAGTGCTGTCGGTAGCCTGCACCAGCACGCCGATGTTGTAGCCCAGTGCGGTGTCGTCGCCCTTGATCTTGACCTTGCCGTCCGGCGCTGCCTGAGTGATCGACAGGTTGGATTCCAGCGAGCCGTCGATGCGGTTGATGGTCGGGCCGAAACCGATCGACACGACATCGTTGAACTTGTAGCTGACCGTTGGCTGGAAGGTGATGATCTTGACTTCGGACTTGCTGCCGAAGTAACGGCCGGCGAAGCCGTTTTCATAGTCGGTGATCAGGCCGAAGGGTACGTATACACCCAGACCGAATGCCCAATGCTCGTCGATCGGCTTGACGTAGTAGCCCATAGGTACGGAAGTGAAGGGCACCATGTCGCCTTTGTTGCTGCCGCCGTTCGGGCTGGAGCTGGCGTCGCTGATATCGGTTTTTGCGTCGAGGAATGCAACACCGCCAGTGACTTGTTCGCGCGTGATGCGCGACATGCCGGCAGGGTTGCCGTAAACAGTGCTTGCGTCGTCGGCAGAAGAAGATCGCCCGGCGTACCCAGTCCCCATCCCGCTGATGCTGTGTTCGTTGATGGCAAAGCCAGCTGCGAAGATCTGGGTGGATGCCACGGTTACGGCAAGGCTAAGGGTGGTTTTGAGCATGACTTTTTTCATTATTAGAACTCCTGGTGATCACCGGGGCGGAAATTACCAACATTTTCGTCGCGGCGCTATAGTCCGTATGCCTTGATTTAGAGCGGTTTTGTAGGACAATCAGACCAGATTCGCGACCAGTTGCGCGATCTTGCGAAACCGGCGGGTCAGCAAGCGACCTGATTCAGCGGTGATACACAGGTCTGCCAGGCACAGGTGAAGTCGCGCAGACGACCTTGAGGCTGGAAGGTCTGACGCCAGATGCGCGCCATGCCCAGCAGATCGTTCGGCTCGGGGAGGATGGGGTTTTGTTCTTCGACCAGTAGCCAGGCGATGGCGGTGGCGTAACGCAGGTTGACGGTCAGTTCGAGGTGTGGGCCGCTGAGAAAGGCATGCTGGCTGGCGAGGCCGCGAACCAGGCTGGCGCGTTCCGGATCCAGCGCCAGGTAATGATCCCAGAGCGCCTGATGACGGTGTTCGGCAATCCGGTACAGGCCGTGGCCACGCCGGTCATGCAGGGCGGAACCGAGGGCGGACTGGCTGGCGGCAATGCCCAGCAACAGGGATTCGGCGGTTGCGCAGTGGCGTCCCAGGTAGATCAGCGTAGGACGGATCACGTAGCGGCACAGTTCGCTGGCAGCGATACCCATAAAACCCTCGGATCTTGTTATCGGGCGGCGAGACCTGAAGGGGGAGCTTGGCAGCTGTGGATCGACTCAGGCTCGCCGGAAGCGGATCACGCCGCTTGAGTTGAAGTGTAGTGTCATATTCGCGACGTAAAGGCCTGTTTTTAAAATATTTCCGGCGAGGTGTTATAACCGTTATATCGGATAGTGATTAAGCAGAAACTGGCGAAGGTGAAACATCGGGCAATAAAAAGCCCCGCATTTTTCAGCGGGGCTTTTGCTTTTGCAGCCATTTCGGCCTCTCAGGCGATCAATGCCTGACGGGTGCGATCAATCACGGCCTGCAGCGGTTCGGCGCTGGAGTATTGATCGGGGTACAGGCGCTCGCTGTGGCGGGCGATCCCGTGTTCATTGACCACGGTGAAGCTGAAGCAGCCTTTGCGAGCGGCCATGATCAGGCAGTTCATTGGAGCAAAAGCGTTGGTTAGGGTGCGAATGGCATCCTGAGTCTGGATTTGAGTCGACATAGTTATTAGGTGTTCCTACAAATGACACGGATAAGAACCGTGCAACTTTAAAACGTTCCAGTAACGTCAACCACCATTGGTCGAACGAAGAACCCGACTGGAACAAGGCAGCCAGTTCGAGCGCTATAAAAGTTGGCGCGCTTGGGCTGGCAGGTAGGTACTTAGGAGGACAGGCAACACATCGAGGGCAGAGGTTCTGGGCCCTTGGTGAAGATCCTGATCAATTTGCAGGTTGGTTCGGTCAGAGTAAGTGGTCTTCGCGACACCCTTTGCATTCGATTCAAAGGCTGTGTCGTCGCAAGATTTACCTGGAAACCATCGAGGGGTCGTTCCCGCTTTTATCGGTGGAGGCTTCTGCGAGAGAAGGGTGACCGTGGGGTGTATTCGACCGGAATTGACTTTCAGCTTGGTACTAACGCCGCGGATACTAACGGAACGATCCGCAGAAGGCAAACCCGCTGATCAAAAAGATTCCGGGTACGGCCCCCCGGTCCCGTGCCTGCCCCGATCTGGCTCACATTAAGACCGTCGGTCGCCATTATCTGGCAGGTGTTGAAGCTCGGCGCAGGGCCTTATCCCCAGCCTGAATGCCAAAACGACCCGAAAAGACGCATCGATATAACCGTGTAGCAGGTACTTGTGCACATTAGTTGCGCAGGCTGTAACCGCGCTGTCACACCCATCCTGACCCCGATAGCTGCCTGCATCGAAAGTTTAAGTCAATGAAAAACATCGCTTTTTTTAACTGGTGAAAAAATCGTCAGTTTGACTGCGAGCCCCATTCCACAAGGCTTTGCGGCGACTGGAGGGCGGTTGTCCACTGAGTTATCCACAGCTTCTGTGGATTGTCCCGAGCGCTTGCTCTAGCACGGGCGTGCCGGGTTTTTTTCGACTTTACCTGTGCGAAAAAAAGAGTAGAGTGGCGCGCCTTCCGATCTGTCCCACAGTGCTTTATGAAGTTTCGTTCAGCTCCAGAATCTGTTACCTCCCAACCCCCTCGTGTTACCGCTCCCAAGCGATTTTCCGTGCGCGTGGCCGAATGGCTGCTGGACAGCCCGCGTCTGGGCGACAGCCAGAATGCCAAGCACCTCGCCGGCCACCTGCTCAAGCAACCGGCCCGGGAAGGGGTGGTCGCGGCGCAGAGTCGCCTCGGCCAGTTGATGTGCCGCGAGTGCGGCAATGCACGGGATCGCCGGATCGGCCAGGATCTGCTGCGCCAGGCCGCCCGCGCCGGTGACCGACGCGCGCAACAGGAGCTCGGCCTGATCGAAGACTGAGCTGTCCAAGACCAGACACCTTGGTTAACCTTCAGGCTTTATCGGATCGGCGGAAATTACTATGGCGATGGACTTGACCAGCATCCTGCTGGGGCTGGCAGGTGCGGCGGTGCCGCTGCTGGCATTGGCCTGGCAACTGCAACGTCGGGCCAGTCAGAACCAGTCTGAAGTCGCGTTGCTCGAGGAGCGGCTGGCCATGGCGCAGATGGCCCAGGACGGCCTCACTGCACAACTTGAAGCCTGCCGTGATGAAGTCGCCGACCTCGGCCAGGCCAACGCCTCGAAACAAGCGGAGCTCGCCGCCGTGCGCCGGGAAGTCGAGCTGTTGCAGATCGAGCGCGATGACGCCCGTGACGCCGCCCATGCCTGGAACCTCGAACGCGCCAGCAAAGAAGCCGAATTGCGGCGCCTGGACGCCCAGGCCGCCTCGCTGAATGCCGAATTGCGCGAGCAACAGGAAAGCCATCAACAACGCCTGGATGACCTGCAAGGTTCTCGCGACGAGCTGCGCGCGCAGTTCGCGGAGCTGGCCGGCAAGATCTTCGATGAACGCGAACAACGCTTCGCCGAAACCAGCCAGCAGCGCCTCGGCCAGTTGCTTGACCCGTTGAAGGAGCGCATCCAGTCGTTCGAAAAACGTGTCGAGGAAAGCTACCAGGCCGAAGCCCGCGAGCGTTTTTCGCTGGCCAAGGAACTGGAGCGTTTGCAGCAACTGAATCTGCGCCTGAGCGATGAGGCGACTAATCTGACCCGCGCTCTGAAGGGCCAGAAAACCCAGGGTAACTGGGGCGAGCTGATTCTCGAGCGCGTGCTTGAGCATGCCGGGCTGGAGAAGGGCCGCGAGTACCAGACCCAGGTCAATCTCAAGGGGCCGGATGGCGAGCGTTTCCAGCCTGACGTGATCATTTATCTGCCGGGCGACAAGCAGGTGGTGGTCGACTCCAAGGTCAGCCTCACTGCGTATCAGCAATACGTCGCGGCGGACGACGACGCCATTGGCCAGATCGCCATGAAGCAACACGTGCTGTCCCTGCGCAGTCACGTCAAAGGCCTGGCCGGCAAGGATTACAAGCGACTGGAAGGTTTGCACAGCCTCGATTTCGTCTTGCTGTTCGTGCCCATCGAAGCCGCGTTTTCCGCCGCTTTGCAGGCCGAGCCGTCACTGTTCCAGGAAGCTTTCGATCGCAACATCGTGATCGTCAGCCCGACCACGCTGCTGGCAACGCTGCGGGTCATCGACAGTCTGTGGAAGCAGGAGCGTCAGAGCCAGAACGCCCGGGAAATCGCCGAGCGCGCCGGTTGGCTGTACGACAAGTTCGTGTTGTTCATTCAGGATCTGGACGAAGTCGGCAATCGCTTGCAGCAACTGGACAAGGCCTACAGCGCGGCGCGCAACAAGCTGACAGAAGGGCGGGGCAACCTGGTCAGCCGCAGCGAACAGCTCAAGTTGCTCGGCGCGCGAGCCAGCAAAAGCCTGCCGGCGGACCTGCTGGAACGCGCGATGACCGACGCCGACGGCCTGGTCGAGCTGCCTGAATAAGCCGCTCTTCTAGAGCGGCAAATAGCGACTCAACAACGCCCGCAACGCCGCCGGTTTCACCGGTTTGGCCAGATAATCCAGCCCCGCTGCATGCACCTGCGCCACGGTTTCCGGATGCCCGTCGGCGCTGATCACCACGCCGGGCACGGGCTCGCCCAGACGCGTGCGCAGCCACGCCATCAACTCGGTGCCGGTTTCGCCGTGATCCAGGTGATAGTCCACCAGCGCCAGTTGTGGCCGCACGCCGTCGGCGAGCAGTGTCGCGCATTCTTCGCGGTTGCGCGCGGTCCAGACCCGGCAGCCCCAGCGCGTGAGCAGGCTGTTCATGCCGATCAGAATGCTGTCTTCGTTGTCGATGCACAGCACCTGCGCGCCGCTGTGCAATTTGCCATTGATTTCCACCGCTGCTGGCGGCTGCAGGGTCTGCGCTTTGGCCAACGGCACGCGGACACTGAACACGCTGCCGCGCCCCGGCCATGAGCGCACGCGCAAGCTATGGCCGAGCACGCGGCACAGACCATCGGCGATCGCCAGCCCCAGGCCCAGACCTTTTTCGGCGCGGGTCTGGTGACTGTCGAGGCGTTTGAATTCCTCGAAGATCACTTGCTGTTTGTCCTCCGGAATCCCCGGCCCGCGATCCCACACTTCCAGACAGATTTCGCCTTGGCGCCGACGCACGCCCAGCAGCACCGGGCCTTTTGCGTAGCGGAAAGCGTTAGTGAGGAAGTTCTGCAGAATCCGCCGCAGCAACTTGATGTCGCTGTCGATGCGCAATTGACTGCCTCGAACCCGGAAACTCAAGCCCTGTTCCTGGGCCAGTGCCTTGAACTCTGCGCCGAGAATATCGAACAGCTCATTGACCGCGAACGGCTTGCGATCCGGGTTGATCTTGCCGTTCTCCAGGCGGGAAATGTCCAGCAGGTCACTGATCAGGTCTTCAGCCGAACGCAGCGAACTGTCCAGATGCTGCACCAGTTTCTGCGCTTCGCTGCTCAAACCGTCCTCCTGATGGGAGAGGGCGGCGGAGAACAGTCGCGCGGCGTTCAACGGCTGCATCAGGTCGTGGCTGACCGCTGCGAGGAAGCGGGTCTTGGACTGGTTGGCCGCCTCGGCATTGCCCTTGGCTTCCGTCAGCGCGACGTTGAGTTGCGACAGTTCCTGGGTCCGTTCGCTGACCCGTTGCTCCAGCCCTTCGTTGGCTTCGGTCAGGGCCTGTTCGGCTTCGCGGAACGCGGTAATGTCGGTAAAACTCATGACGAAACCGCCGCCGGGCATCGGGTTGCCGATCAGCTCGATCACCCGGCCGTTGGGGAACAGTCGTTCCGAGGTGTGGGCGCGACCCTGGCGCATCCAGTGCAGGCGCCGGGCAACATGGACTTCCGCTTCGCCGGGGCCGCACAAACCGCGTTCGGCGTTGTGGCGAATGATGTCGGCAATCGGTCGGCCAACGCTGATCAAGCCGTCCGGATAGTTGAACAGCTCCAGATAGCGGCGGTTCCAGGCCACCAGTTTCAGCGACTGGTCGACCACGCTGATGCCCTGGGTAATGTTCTCGATCGCACCTTGCAACAGCGCGCGGTTGAACTGCAGCACCTCCGAGGCTTCGTCGGCGATCCGGACGACGTCCTCCAGTTGCATTTCCCGACCTTCGATGGCGGCTTTTACGACCGCTCGCGTCGAAGAAGCGCCCAGAACACCGGCCAGCAAACGCTCGGTGTGGGCGATCCATTCGCCGTCAGCGTTCTGGTTCGGATTGAAGCCTTTGCCCTGGCGGTAGGCGAAGCGGATGAAGCTCTGCCGCGCGCGTTCTTCACCGACAAAGCGTGCCGCCAGTTGCAGCAAGTCATCGATCTGCACCGCCAGCATCGAGCGTGCGTTCGGCCGGGCGCTGATTTCCTGGCCGATAAAACGCCCGGCCTGCCAGTGCTCCGACACCCGGGTGCGCGACAGCACCGAGACCCAGGCGAACAACGTGAAGTTGCCCGCCAGTGACAGCACCACGCCTTGGGTCAGCGGGCTGATCGGCAGGTTCAACGGGTTGCTGTGCAGCCAGGCAAGGCCGGGGAAACTGTCCAGCGACCAGCCGAGGCTGCGCGCAGCGATCGGCAGGACAAGGGTGTAGAACCACAGGAATGTGCCGGCGGCGAGGCCGGCGAACACGCCGCGGCGGTTGGCCTGTTTCCAGTACAGCGCGCCCAGCATCGCCGGGGCCAGTTGAGTGACCGCCGCGAAAGCGATCTGGCCGATGGTCGCCAGGCTCGCGGTGGAACCGAGCAAGCGGTAACTGACGTAGGCCAGCAACAGAATCACCACGATGCTGACCCGGCGCACCGAAAGCATCCACTGACGGAACACTTCGAACGGCCGCTCGGCATTGTTGCGGCGCAGCAGCCACGGTAACAGCATGTCGTTGGACACCATGGTCGACAGTGCCACACTCGCCACGATCACCATGCCGGTGGCCGCCGATGCACCGCCGATAAACGCCAGCATCGCCAGCGCCGGGTGGGCCTGGGCCAATGGCAGGCTGATGACGAAAGAGTCGGGGATGACCGAGCTGGGCAGCATCATCTGACCGGCCAAGGCGATCGGGACTACAAACAGCGCGGCCAATGCGAGGTAGGCCGGGAACACCCACTTGGCCAGGCGCAGATCCTGCGGGTCGATGTTCTCGACCACCGTTACGTGAAACTGCCGGGGCAGGCAGATGATCGCCATCATCGCCACGCCGGTCTGCACCACCATCGACGGCCAGTTGATGGTTTCTTTCCAGTATTCCTCAAGGCGCGGGGCGAGCATCGCCTGATTGAACAGGTCATCGAAGCCGTCATACAGCCCGTAGGTGACAAAGGCACCGACGGCGAGAAAGGCGAACAGCTTGACCAGCGATTCAAAGGCAATCGCCAGCACCATGCCGCGGTGGTGCTCGGTGGCATCGAGGTTGCGCGTACCGAAGACGATGGTGAACAGCGCCAGCACCAGCGACACGATCAGCGCGGTGTCCTGGGCGCGGGTGCCCATGGCGTCGGCGCCGGCACCGATCAGCAGGTTCACGCCGAGGACGATGCCCTTGAGCTGCAAGGCGATATAGGGAAGGACGCCGACCAGGCAGATCAGCGCGACGACCACCGCCAACGACTGGGATTTGCCGTAACGGGCGGCGATGAAGTCGGCGATGGAGGTGATGTTCTCCTGTTTGCTGATCATCACCATTTTCTGCAGCACCCACGGCGCACCGAGCAGCAGCAGGATAGGCCCGAGATAGATCGGCAGGAATGACCACAGTTGTTCGGCGGCCTGGCCGACCGCGCCAAAGAACGTCCAGCTGGTGCAATAGACCGCCAGCGACAGGCTGTACACCCAGGCACGCACCCGCGGCGGCAACGGTGTGCTGCGACGGTCGCCGTAGAAGGCGATGACGAACATGATGGCCATATAGGCCAGGGCGACGGCGGCGATCAGCCCGGTGGACAACGACATGGAACACTCCCGACAGAAAACGACCGGACTCGCGCCCGGTCAGACAGTCTCGCACGGGCGCGGCGGTTAGTCAGTGTCGACCAAGGTCGTGGCGCGGCGGGGTGTCGCAGGAACAGAACCGGGCAGTTCTGGGGTCAGTCTGGCTTGAGTGCGATGTCGATCAAGCGGTGCAGTTCTTCGACTTCCAGCGGCGCTGCCGAAAACAGAATGCGGAACACCACCGGGGACACCACCAGATTGATCAGCCGATCCACGCTCGGCGCCGACTCCTCGGGGTGACGCTTGATGATGGTCTGCAGCTGCGCGCCGATGATCGCCACGCAATAGCCCGGCGTCGCACTCGCCTGCACGTCGCGCATCATGTTGCGCCCGGGTTCCGAACTCATTTCGTCGAGATATTGTTCGGCCCAGGCGCGGATATCGCTGCGCAGGCTGCCGGTTGCAGCCGGCTCGCTGTCGGGGCGCATGCGGGCGAGGGCGACGTCGGCCAGCAAGGCCGCCAGATCGCCCCAGCGCCGATAAATCGTCGACGGCGTCACGCCGGCGCGCGCCGCGATTTGCGGGACGGTCACCGTTGAACGCTCCTGTTCTTGTAGAAGCGCGCGGACTGCCGAGTGAATCGACTCCTGCACCCGGGCACTGCGGCCGCCCGGGCGTAAACCTTCTTTAATAGCCATGCGGCAGACCTTAACACAAAGAATTTGCTTTAAGCGCAAGCCGAGAGCACACTCCGCAAAAGCAAAAAATTAGCTTTTGCGGAGTATGCCCATGACCAGCCTTGCTTCCCATCGTTCCAGCCTGTGGTTTCTGGCGATCACCTTACTGAGTTTTCTCGCCGCTTCCACTGCGCCGACGCCGTTGTATCACTTGTACCAGGATCAACTGCATTTTTCGGCAGCCGTACTGACCCTGATTTTCGGCGTCTACGCCCTCAGTCTGCTGGCTGCGTTGCTGACGGTCGGGTCGCTGTCGGATCACCTGGGACGCAAACCGGTGATCTTCACCGCCGTGACGCTCAATGCGCTGGCGATGCTGCTGTTTATTTACGCTGACAGCGTGGGCTGGCTGATCGGCGCGCGAGTGCTGCAAGGTTTCGCCACCGGCATGGCCACCGCCGTGTTGAGTGCCACGCTGCTGGACACCGACCGTCAGCAAGGGCCGTTGATCAATAGCGTTGCGCCGTTGCTGGGTATGGCGTTGGGCAGCATGGGCTGCGGCTTGCTGGCCGAGTTCGCTCCGGCGCCGTTGCAATTGACCTATTGGCTGTTGCTCACACTGTTTGTGTTGCAGGGGATTTATGTCTGGCGCCTGCCGGAAAGCGTCTCGCCGCAGGCAGGAGCGTGGGCCTCGTTGCGGCCGACCCTGCACGTGCCGGTTCAGGCGCGTTCGACGCTGTGGCGAGTATTGCCGCTGAACACCGCGACCTGGGCGCTCGGCGGTTTCTATGCCTCGCTGGCGCCGTCGCTGGTGCGCACGGCCACTGGCTCGACCTCCAACCTGATCGGCGGCGCGACCGTGGCGGCGCTGACCGTGACCGGTGCGTTGATGATCTTCACGTTGCGCAATCGTCCTGCCTCCCGGGCGCTGCAACTCGGGGCGAGCCTGCTTCCGGTCGGTATTGTGCTGATTCTGTTGGGCGTGCACAGCGCCAGTCTGTCGTTGTTCTTCTTCGGCACGCTGGTGGCCGGTTGTGGATTTGGCTCCGGTTTTCTCGGTGCGGTGCGCAGCCTGGTGCCGCTGGCATTGCCCCATGAGCGAGCCGGTTTGATGTCGGCGTTTTATGTGCTGAGTTACCTGGCGTTCTGTCTGCCGGCGTTGCTGGCCGGGCATTTCACCCACAGCCTGGGCCTGCTGGCCACCACCGATGTGTATGGCGCGGTGCTGATCGTGCTGGCGGTCGGTGCGCTGCTGATGAGTTTCCGGGCGCAAGCGGCCAAGACCTGCAGCGCTCCATAAGCCCGTCGGATTCGGTTAGCCTTGGCCAGCCCCTTCTTCTCACGGATCGACGCATGAAGATTATCCGCAGCAAGACCTTCACCGCCGAGCGCGCCTGGGGCGCGCTCGACATCGCCAACATGAACGGCATCACCACGCGTCTGCACTGGACCGATCAGCCGTACAAATGGCACGTCAATGACGGCGAGGAAGTGTTCGTGGTGCTCGACGGCCAGGTGCTCATGCACTATCGCGAAGAAGATGAGGAGAAGCAGGTCTTGCTTGATGTTGGCGACATCTTCTACGCCTCCATTGGTACCGAACACGTCGCTCATCCGCAGGGCGCGGCGCGGATTCTGGTGATCGAAACCGAAGGCAGTGTCTGACTGCATATCTACAAAACTGATAACAGTTAGAGATATTACCCGTTATATAGATATTCGATTCGGTTCTACCATGAGCTCAACCTCACCTGAGGACAGGAGTTCATGATGATTTGCCCCAACAGTGCCAAACCCGGTATCAAGCCATTCAGCCAGCTTCAGCACCCGCGTGAAGTGATCCGCCAATTCACCCCGAACTGGTTCGCCGCCACCATGGGCACCGGCGTGCTGGCGTTGGCGCTGGCGCAATTGCCTGTCGCCATTCCCGGGTTGCACGCCGTGGCCGAAGGGTTGTGGATGTTCAACATTCTGTTGTTCGTGCTGTTTACCGCTGCCTACGCCGCGCGCTGGATTCTGTTCTTCGACGAGGCGCGGCGGATCTTCGGCCACTCCACGGTTTCGATGTTCTTCGGCACCATTCCCATGGGGCTGGCGACGATCATCAACGGCTTTCTGCTGTTCGGTCTGCCGCGCTGGGGCGACGGGGTGATTCAACTGGCCGAGGCGTTGTGGTGGCTGGACGTGGCGATGTCGCTGGCCTGCGGCGTGCTGATTCCCTACATGATGTTTACCCGTCAGGAACACAGCATCGATCAGATGACTGCCGTCTGGCTGCTGCCGGTGGTGGCCGCGGAAGTGGCGGCGGCCAGCGGTGGACTGCTGGCGCCGCATCTCGCCGATGCGCACTCGCAACTGGTGGTGCTGGTGACCAGTTACGTGCTCTGGGCGTTTTCCCTGCCGGTAGCGTTCAGCATCCTGACCATCCTCTTGCTGCGCATGGCCTTGCACAAACTGCCCCACGAAAACATGGCGGCCTCGAGCTGGCTGGCCCTGGGGCCGATCGGCACCGGTGCCTTGGGCATGTTGCTGCTGGGCGGCGACGCTCCGGCGATCTTCGCGGCCAGCGGTATGTCGGGCGTCGGTGAAATCGCGTCGGGCCTGGGCCTGGTCGCCGGGATCACGCTCTGGGGGTTCGGTCTGTGGTGGATGCTGATAGCGCTGCTGATCACCGTGCGTTACTTGCGTGACGGCATCCCGTTCAACCTTGGCTGGTGGGGTTTCACTTTCCCGTTGGGCGTGTATTCGCTGGCAACCCTGAAACTGGGTAGCACGTTGCACCTGACTTTCTTTAACGTGGCCGGTTGTGTACTGGTGACGTTGCTGGCGGTGATGTGGCTGATCGTCGGTAAACGCACACTGCAAGGCGCGTGGCGCGGCGAGCTGTTTGTTTCACCGTGCATTGCAGGTTTGAAGAAATAACCGGCGAAGATTAGGTAATGTGTGGCCTGGATCGCGGTTCGAGATTCTTATAAGCGTAGCGAGGCCACTCGCTACCTTCTTTTCCAAAAAAACAACAGGGTCACACGGAAGATGAGTCACCCCTCACAGTTCAACCTGCTGCGTACCCGGCGCTTCCTGCCGTTCTTCATCACCCAGTCGCTGGGCGCGTTCAACGATAACGTGTTCAAGCAGTCGCTGATCCTCGCCATTCTCTATCGGCTGACCATCGAGGGTGACCGCTCGATCTGGGTCAACCTGTGCGCGTTGCTGTTTATTCTGCCGTTCTTTCTGTTCTCGGCGCTGGCCGGGCAGTTCGGGGAAAAATTCGCCAAGGATGCGTTGATCCGTCTGATCAAACTGGCAGAAATCGCCATCATGGCCGTGGGATCCGTCGGCTTTCTGTTCGATCACCTGTCGCTGATGCTGGTGGCGCTGTTCGCCATGGGCACGCACTCGGCGCTGTTCGGGCCGGTGAAGTATTCGATCCTGCCGCAGGCCTTGCGCGACGATGAACTGGTCGGCGGCAACGGGTTGGTGGAGATGGGTACGTTCCTGGCGATCCTGGCCGGGACCATCGGCGCAGGGGTGATGATGTCCTCGGCCAATTACGCGCCGGTGGTCTCCGCCGCGATCGTCGGTATCGCTGTACTGGGTTATCTGGCCAGTCGCAGCATTCCCCGCGCCGCGGCGGCCACCCCGGAGATGCGCCTGAACTGGAACATCTTCAGTCAGTCCTGGGCGACCTTGAAACTCGGCCTGGGACAGACGCCAGCGGTGTCGCGCTCGATTGTCGGCAACTCGTGGTTCTGGTTTGTCGGGGCGATTTATCTGACGCAGATCCCGGCTTATGCCAAGGAATGGATGCACGGCGACGAAACCGTGGTCACCCTGATTCTGACGGTGTTTTCCGTCGGTATCGCGCTGGGTTCGATGCTGTGCGAAAAGCTTTCCGGGCGCAAAGTCGAGATCGGCCTGGTGCCGTTCGGCTCGTTCGGCCTGACCGTTTTCGGGCTGTTGCTGTGGTGGCACTCCGGTGGAGTTCCAGAAAACCCCGTCGGCCACAGCTGGACCGAAGTGCTCGGTTTTGGCCATGCGTGGGCGGTGTTGATCGATGTGTTGGGTCTCGGAATTTTTGGCGGTTTTTACATCGTGCCGTTGTACGCATTGATCCAGTCACGCACCGCCGAGAACGAGCGGGCGCGAGTGATCGCGGCCAACAACATTCTCAACGCGCTGTTCATGGTGATTTCGGCGATTGTCACCATCGTGTTGTTGAGCATGGTCAAGCTGTCGATTCCGCAACTGTTCCTGGTGGTGTCGCTGCTGAACATCGGCGTCAACGCCTACATCTTCAAGATCGTCCCCGAGTTCAGCATGCGGTTCATGATCTGGCTGCTCAGCCATTCCATGTACCGCGTCGAGCATCGCAACCTTGAGGCGATTCCCGATGAGGGCGCGGCGTTGCTGGTGTGCAACCACGTGTCGTTCGTCGATGCCTTGCTGATCGGTGGCGCGGTGCGTCGGCCGATTCGCTTTGTCATGTACTACAAGATCTACAACCTGCCGGTGCTGAACTTTATCTTCCGCACGGCGGGGACCATTCCTATCGCCGGACGCCAGGAAGACATCCAGATCTACGAAAAGGCCTTCACCCGGATTGCCCAGTATCTGAAGGAAGGTGAGCTGGTGTGCATCTTCCCGGAAGGCAAGTTGACCGCCGATGGCGAGATCAACGAGTTCAAGGGCGGGCTGACGCGGATTCTCGAGGAGACGCCGGTGCCGGTGATTCCGCTGGCGTTGCAGGGCTTGTGGGGGAGTTTCTTCAGTCGCGATCCGAACAAGGGGGTGTTCCGGCGCTTGTGGTCGCGGGTGACGCTGGTGGCGGGTTCGCCGGTAGCCGTTGAAGCGGCACAACCGGCAGTGCTGCAGACGTTGGTCGGGGAATTGCGCGGGACTGTCAGGTAGTTGTTTATGAAGCCGCCATCCCTGCCGGATGGCGGCAACGGCTCAGGCGCTGACCTTGAGCCCGATCAACCCGGTGACGATCAACGCCACACTGGCCAGGCGAATCAACGCCATCGACTCGCCAAACAGGATGATCCCGGCTATCACCGTGCCCACGGCACCGACGCCAGTCCAGATCGCATAGGCCGTGCCCAGCGGCAATTCCTTCATCGCAAGACCCAGCAGGCCAAGACTGATCGCCATGGCGGCGACGGTGAGAACGGTGGGAAGCGGACGAGTGAAGCCATCGGTGAATTTCAGGCCGACAGCCCAGCCGACTTCGAACAGGCCGGCGAAAAACAGAATGATCCAGGACATCAGAGACCTCCATCGATTGACGGGGCCGTCCCCAGATTGAAAACTCGATTGAGCCGCGGGGTCGTCCCCGCGTGGCGCACATACTACCTAAAAATGTGCGCCGTACCGCGATCCGGAATCAGTCGGCGGTCTGTTGTGCCAATGTCTCACGGTCTTCTTTTTCGCTCATCCGCCTGAACCAGGTCGACAGCAGCGCCCCGGAAATGTTGTGCCACACACTGAACAATGCACTTGGCACCGCCGCCAGTGGCGAAAAGTGCGCACTGGCCAGCGCAGCACCCAGTCCCGAGTTCTGCATGCCGACTTCCAGCGCCAGTGACTTGCGCTGCGGCAGCGGCAGGCCGAACAGGCGTCCGGTGAAATAACCCAGCAGATAGCCGAAGCTGTTGTGCAACATCACCACGGCCATGATCAGCAGGCCGGATTCGGCGATTTTCGCCTGACTGGCGGCAACCACGGCGGCGACGATGATCACGATGCTGACCACCGACACCAGCGGCAGCACTTCCACCGCGTGGCGCACCTTGTCACCAAGCACGCGTTGCGCGACTACGCCGAGGATGATCGGCAGCAGCACCACTTGCAGGATCGACCAGAACAGCTCCATGAATGAAACCGGCAACCACGCCGAGGCCAGCAGCCAGATCAGCGCCGGCGTCAGCAGCGGGGCGAGGAGGGTGGTGACGGCGGCGATGGCCACCGACAGCGCCAGATCGCCCTTGGCCAGCCAGGTCATGACGTTTGATGACGTGCCGCTCGGGCAGCAACCGACCAGAATCACGCCGACGGCAATTTCCGCTGGCAGATGAAAGATCTGGCAAAGCAACCACGCCATCCCCGGCATGATCACGAAATGCGCAACTACGCCCAACGCCACGCGCCACGGGTGGCGAGCGACGGCGGCGAAGTCGTCGAGTTTGAGGGTCAGGCCCATGCCGAACATCACCAGCCCGAGCAGTGGCACGATCGCGCCTTTGAGGCCGAGGAACCAGGCCGGTTGGAGGAACGCGATCACCGCGAAAATCAGAACCCAGTAAGCGAAGGTGTTGCCGACAAAACGACTCAGTGCAGCCAGTGCGCGCATGGCCTGTTCCTTATTATGTGAAAACGCCACCGAAGCGGTGGCGTTTGAAGATAACCCAAAGACTGCACAGAGGCTTAGATCCCCTGCGGAGTCTCTTCGCCGCCCAGGGCTTCAACCAGCGCCGGCAGGAAGTCGCCGAACGTCAGCATCATCAGGGTGAAGCTGGCGTCCAGTTGGCCGAGGGCTTCGTCGCCGCCGTCCTGTTCCGCCTGATCCTGCAACAGGTCTTCGAATTTCAGACGCTTGACGGTCATCTTGTCGTCGAGCATGAACGACAGTTTGTCCTGCCAGGCCAGCGACAGTTGAGTCACCACCTTACCGGTGCTCAGGTGCAGCTGGATTTCTTCGCTGGTCAGGTCCTGACGCTTGCAACGCACGATGCCGCCGTCTTCGTGGGTGTCGCGCAGTTCGCACTCGTCCAGGACGAAGAAGTCCGGGGCGGCTTGCTGGGTGGTGACCCACTCAGTCATCACGGCGGTCGGCGCGGTTTTCACGGTCAGCGGGCGTACCGGCAGGGTGCCGATCACTTCACGCAGAGTGGAGAGCAGATCTTCGGCGCGTTTCGGGCTGGCCGAGTTGACCAGGATCAGGCCCTGTTTCGGTGCGATGGCAGCGAAGGTCGACGAGCGGCGGATAAAGGCACGCGGCAGGAACGCCTGGATGATTTCATCCTTGATCTGGTCGCGTTCCTTCTTATAGACCTTGCGCATCTGCTCGGCTTCGATCTCTTCGACCTTTTCCTTCACCGCGTCGCGTACGACGCTGCCTGGCAGAATGCGTTCTTCTTTACGGGCGCAGATCAGCAGGAAGTCACCGCTGACGTGCACCAGTGGAGCATCTTCGCCCTTGCCGAACGGCGCCACGAAACCGTAGGTGGTCAACTCCTGGCTTGCACATGGACGCGCCAGTTTGGTGGCCAGTGCAGTTTCCAGCGCCTCGGCATCGACAGGCAGGTCTTGGGTCAGGCGATAGATAAGCAGGTTCTTGAACCACATGGGGTGAGTCTCTCCTTTATACAAAGGGGGGCATTATTGTCTTCGCCGGGTCATAGGCCAACCCTTCTCTAAGCCTTTGGAAGGCCTGAGAAAATTAATTAAAAAAGTGCTTGCCAGAGGTTGGATCGCTCCGTAGAATGCGCGCCACACCGAAGCGAAGGGTGATTAGCTCAGCTGGGAGAGCGTCTGCCTTACAAGCAGAATGTCGGCGGTTCGATCCCGTCATCACCCACCATTCGTTTCAAGTGTTTAGCGCAGCGGTAGTTCAGTCGGTTAGAATACCGGCCTGTCACGCCGGGGGTCGCGGGTTCGAGTCCCGTCCGCTGCGCCATATTCGGTAAACTGGAACACTGAACGCCAGGTCACCACGGAAAAACCCGCCAAGGCGGGTTTTTTTCTGCCTCGAGTTGTATATGCGGGATGTGTCGTTTCACCGGTTTTCGGATTTTTTTGAAAAAAATTTCAATTAAATCAACACTTTACGAAAACTTGTGGCATAATGCGCCCCGTAACGAAGCGAAGGGTGATTAGCTCAGCTGGGAGAGCGTCTGCCTTACAAGCAGAATGTCGGCGGTTCGATCCCGTCATCACCCACCATTCGTTTCAAGCGTTTCGCGCAGCGGTAGTTCAGTCGGTTAGAATACCGGCCTGTCACGCCGGGGGTCGCGGGTTCGAGTCCCGTCCGCTGCGCCATATTCGGCAATCTGGAATACTGAACGCCAGATCACCACAGAAAGCCCGCCTTGTGCGGGCTTTTTGCTGTCCGGGATTAGGCTTTTGCCGAGCCTGAACATGAGAAAGCGACCAATGACGGTCGCTTTTTTCGTTTCTGGCGCCACTATTGCGCCGAGTTGCGACTGTGGCGGTAGTCGCTGACCGCTTCATACACCGCTTTACGCAGCCGGTTGATCCCGCCAATCGGGCGGTGGGCTTCGATGCCAAACCAGGGATTGAACGACAGGTTGTCGCATTGCAGGTTCAGCGCCGGGGTATCGAAGTCCTGCGGGGGCAGTGTGATTCGCGCCACGGTTTCAAACGGACTGTCCTGCTCGCGCCATTCGATGCTGGTGTCTTCGATTGGCATGTACTTGTTTGCGTCCTGGCGCTGGACCTGCAACACGAAACACGCCGGTATCCGGTCGGTCGACAGCTGTTGATTCAACGCGCTGCGCAGGAAGTTCGGCAGATCCTGGTTCTGTTTCGGCAAGGTATAGGCGGGGCAGCGCTCCGGATCCGGCATCACCCGGAACTTGGCATTGGCCTCGCCGAACTTGTAGGGCGATACCGAAAAGTAAGTCGTACGTGTCGGGCTCTCGGGTGGTAGCGAAAGGGTTGCCAGCGCAATGAACAGGTGCCGAATTTGCCACTGGCGCGGATCCCACCCCGGAAAAAACGCCATGACCTTTTTACCGTCAGCCTGCGCCGCCACATTCTGACGGTACTCGGCGACATCACTGACAAAGAAGTTCGGGTGACTGAACATCACAAAGTCCTGCTCATTCAGACCCTGACGGTTACCCAGCAACTGCTTGCCCGGCACATCGAGCAATTTGAGCGCCATGCCCCGGGCATCGCGGATGCTGTCGAATTGCGGATAGGCGTTGCCGTTGGACAGGCGCATCGTCGCTTTCCAGAGCTTGCCTGGTTCGCTGAAGACGCCCTGGCGCAACGCCTGAGCCAGATCCGGTAACACCTGCACATCGGCTTTCACGCAGCCATGGGCCTTGGCATGGGCATCGCGCAGGTAGCGGGTACTTTCGCGATGCTGATCGACGATGCGCACGGCGGTCTGAATCACGTCCTGGGTCATGGCGGCCTCGCCGTCCGGAATCTGCTCCAGTGCCGATACCGGACCACGGTGCTGCCAGGCGAACCAGGCGGTGTTCAAGGCCCAGCCGATCAGGCCGATCACCAGCAGGATCAGCAGGGTTTTGCCCAGTAACCGTCCCAGCCAGAGCCAGAAGCGCGCCAGCATCGAAGGTCTTTTGAAGGAGTTGAAGATCATGGCAGTTGCGCCTCCAGTGGGCCGCCCAGCACTTTCAGGTATTCGAGCAGTGCCCAGCGTTCTTCAGGCAGCAGCAGTCGGCCAATGACGCCGTTGCCGCGCTCGCCGGCGCGAAATTCGTGACCGCTGTTGTGGTTGCCGGTCGTGCGGGTATCGAACAGAAAACCGTTGGTGAAGGCTTCGGGGCGGTAACCCAGATGGCGCGGATCGTATTCAAAGGTGCCTTTATAGAAGGTGGTGGCGCGCTCGTCCTGAGGCGACAGCAACTGATAGAGGCTCGGCACCGAGCCGTTGTGCAGGAACGGGGCCGTGGCCCATACGCCGGCAAGCGGACGCGCCTTGTACGCGACTTTTTCGCGAACGCCGATTGGCAGGCCGAAGCCGTCGAGTTGTGGTTTCTCGGCAGCAGTGACGCCTGCTTCACGGTACGCACGGTTTTCCACGAAGGCGGTAACGTAAGCCAGTCCCTTGGCCACTGACAGCTGGCTGAGGTCCAACGGCTCCTTGGGTTCGGGATGCAACTTCACGTCCATCCGTTCAAGTTCCGCCGGGTTCCATTGCAGGGCGGTCAGGTCGAAACGGTGATTGGCGATGTTGTTGGCAGCATTCGGGTCGGTGCCGATGACGTCTACCGGGAGCATGTGCAGGTGTTGCACCCAGCGTTCGCCTTCCTGGGTCTGGCGCGGAACATGGCACCCGGCGCAGTTCTCGGCGAACAGGGCTCGGCCCTTGGCCGCCAAGGGTTTGTCGACGACGCCGAGTACCTCTTCAGGCCAGGCCGGCGGTCGCAGTTTTTGCAGGGTTTCTTCGATCTTGTGCAGATCACGCACACGTACGCTGGAGGCATAGCGCTCATCGCCCTGCAGTGGCTGACCGTTGGCGTCGAAGAAATTCAGCGTGGCGCCGACCCCCAGCGCCTCGCCGATATTGCGCGCCATCGGTTGTTGCGCCGAGCCGTTCCACTGCACCCAGTCGAAGGTCCACATGTCCCATAGCTGCGGGTAATCTACCGGGGCGTTGGCCACGCGATAGTTGCTCGGGGAGATCGCGTCGCCGAAGGTCGCGTTGGCAATGCGCCCGAAGGCATCGGTGCGTCCGGGGCCTTCTTCGGTGGGGTAGAGGCCGCGATGGGTGTCGTTCCAGGCCACTTTGATGAAGGTGTTCAGTGAGCCTTTGAAATCTTTGCGCAATTGTTCGTGGCGCGCGTCGTAGTCGTTGCCCAGCACATGGCGGGCGAAACGTTCGAATTTCCACGGGTTGTAGTAGGTCGAGGTAAGACTGGCGACCAATGCCTGTCCGAAACTGCCACCGCGCAACGTAGGAACGCTGGAAGGCAACACATGCTGGGCCGAGCCGCCGTCGATGCGTATCGCTTGGCCATTGAAGTGCAGTTCTCCGGTGTGGCAGGCCGCACAAGTGATGTCGAGATATTGCTCGGTGCTGCCGGGATTCTGGTGCCGGGCGAAACCCACCGGCAGATTCCCTGGATTGTCCGGCGTGGCTTTTTGCTGCGGATCGATCAGAAAACCGAAGCGCGCGAGGTATTCCGGGGAGGCAAAGCGTTGCTGCGAGAACGGCAGCTCCAGCGCCTGAAACCATTCGTAACGCAAGCCTTTGACCTGCGTTCCCTGTGGGGTGAAGTAGTAGGTCTGGCGCTCTTGCTCAGTCCACTGATCCAGGTAATGCACCTGTTTTGCGGGCGTCGGGAAGGGCAACTTCGGATTGGCGACATAGTAAAGAACCACTGCCAGACCCAGTCCCAGCAGCACCACGATCAGCGTCAACACACGGTATAAGAGGCGCAAGATGAACATCCTTGTCGAGTTGTTGCGCTGTTATGCCTGAGCCAGGCCGTGTGCGGCAAGTGGCCATTACGCCAAGTGTTGTGGGAAGCGGCTTCAATCACTGTCGGTGAAAGATGACAGAAGCTTCATCGTGCCTTGCGTCAAATGCTTTTTAATCCCTGAACTTATCGGAAGATTCCTGCTCTCATGCCGGTAGCCATTGGTCGTGGCGGCCTGATAAGCTCGCGGCTTTACTCGATTGCCCTTTCGGCGCATGAACAAGGAAATAGCATGAAACAGCATCGGTTGGCGGCGGCGGTTGCCCTGGTTAGCCTGGTACTCGCGGGTTGTGATTCGCAGACCAGCGTGGAGCTTAAAACCCCGGCGCAAAAAGCTTCCTACGGTATCGGCCTGAACATGGGCAAGAGCCTTGCTCAGGAAGGCATGGATGACCTGGACTCCAAAGCGGTAGCCCAGGGCATCGAAGATGCCGTCGGCAAGAAAGAACAGAAGCTGAAAGATGAAGAACTGGTCGAAGCTTTCGCCGCGCTGCAAAAGCGTGCCGAAGAGCGTATGGCCAAGATGAGCGAAGAGTCGGCAGCCGCCGGCAAAAAATTCCTCGAAGAGAACGGCAAGAAAGCCGGCGTGACCACCACCGCTTCCGGTCTGCAGTACAAAGTGGTCAAGAAAGCCGACGGCCCACAGCCTAAGCCTACCGATGTCGTGACCGTTCACTACACCGGCAAGCTGACCAACGGCACTGTATTCGACAGCTCCGTCGAGCGTGGCAGCCCGATCGATCTGCCGGTCAGCGGTGTGATCCCGGGTTGGGTCGAAGGTCTGCAACTGATGCACGTTGGCGAGAAGTACGAGCTGTACATCCCTAGCGACCTGGCTTACGGCGCACAATCGCCAAGCCCGGCAATCCCGGCCAACTCGGTTCTGGTTTTCGATCTGGAACTGCTGGGTATCAAGGATCCAGCCAAAGAAGACGCCGCCAAGTAATCTGCGCCGGTTTCAACTACAACGCCTCGCTTATGCGGGGCGTTGTTGCATCTGGACGATGGTCAGCGTAAACAGACCGAACCGATGCCGGTCATGACAGTCCTAGATGTTAAGGTTGCCCTCACTAGACGTCCGGAGCCGCCAAGTCAATGAAATATTGGGATTTTTTATGTGAGTAAAAAACGCCCGATCTGAGCGCAGCCCTTATGAAACGGGGCTCTCAGCGCTTAAATGAGGCTCTGTTCACAAGGTTATCCACAATTTGTGTGGATAACATTTCAACGGGAGAAATAAATGAAAGCGCCCTGGAATTTCGCCCGATTCCTGCCTTTGGCCGGACGACTGCTGGCTCGAGGCCGCTTGCCGACCTTGTTGTTCGCCGTGGCCAGCAAAGGCGCCGCCCAGGGCAATCGGCTCGGCAAGCTGAAGGACGATTTGCGTCTGTTGCAGGCACTGTGCCTGGCGTACTGGCGCGGCGAATATCGCGCGATCAGCGCCAAGGCAATCGTTTCGGTGGTGGCGGGTCTGATGTACTTCCTCAGTCCGGTGGATGCGATCCCGGATTTCATTCCCATGTTCGGCATGCTCGATGACATCGCCGTCCTCGCCTGGCTGATGAAAACCCTGGACGATGAACTGAATGCTTTCCGCCTGTGGCGTCAGCGCCAGGCGCCGGAAAAGCTCAGAGTGGTCGAGCGTCTGCCCGATACCCCCGAGCAACTTCAGCTCCAGGGGCCGAAAAAGTCCTGAATCGCGACAGCCTCTTATACAGATAGATACCCCCCACGACCTTGGCCGCTGTTAGGATTACACTTCTAGGGAAAAGTGCCGACTCGCTAAGTGTTGTTGTCCTACGGGGTAGTCATGGATATTCAGATAATTGCACGCGATGGCGAACCCGAATATGCGGTTCTGCCATGGGCTCAGTATCAGGCTCTACTGAAAGCAGCAGGCATCAACGAAGCACCGTCGCAACCGGCTCCAGCGCCGCTTGCGGCAACCCCGGACCCGATTCTTCCAGGTCTGGATCAGTTACGCAGTTTGCGCGAAGGGAAGGGCATCGCCATCGAGGCGCTGGCCCGCACGGTAGGCATCAGCCCGTCTTACCTGGCCATGATTGAAAGTGGCGAGCGTCTGCCCGACGCCGCGATTCGCCGCAGCCTGGCCTGGGAGTTGACGGTGCCAGGGTGGAGGGAACAATCGTGAGCGTACGCATCAGTCGTCAACATTGGGACGGATTGCTGGGGGAACTGGACCAGGCGCGCAGGCAGCGCCATCTTTTGACTTATCGAGCGTTGCTTGAACGCCTGCAACTGCCCACGCCGGCCATGCAGACATTGACCGCGGCACTGGAGCATCTCGCCGCACTGGACGCGAAAGCTGAACAACCGTTGCGCAGTTCGCTGGTGATCAGCCAGGGGGCCAGTCGCCTGCCACGCACCGGTTTTTTTGAATGTGTCGAGCGTCTGGGGCGTTTTTCCGGGCCGTCCGACGGTGTTGCCGCCGCCTCCTGGCATGCCTCGGAAGTGGTGCGGGTCTTCGAGTACGAGTACCCGGAATCGGCGGAGGCCTGAGTGTTTTTACGACTCAAGGCGCGGGCAAGTTACTGGCTGGCCCGTAGGCTGTTTCACTGGTCGTGGTTTGTTCGTCAGCCCCGTGGCTGGCGCTGGCTCGAAGGGCAGTTTGCGCGCATGGCCAACCTGGGCGATGTCGGCGCGCAAAGTTTTTACGGGCACATCCTGACGTTTCGCGGGGTTGGTCTGGGGGCGCGTGAAGAAGGTGTGCGGTTGTTGCGACTGGCGGCCTTGGCCGGTGATGGCAAAGCGGCCTATCAGGTCGGTGTCATCAGTCTGGCCGGTACGCCCAGTAACGCGCCAGATCCTTCGGAAGCCGCTCGCTGGTGGACCCTGGCCGCGCAGGCCGGGCATCCGTTGGCCGAGCTCAAGTTGAAGGAGCTCAAGTTGAAAGAGCTGGCCGGCCGAGACTCATCTCAATGAGCAAATCATCTGTTCCGTGAACGGGGCGTGAGGGAAACCTCCCGCCCCGTTTTTGCGTCTGCTGCTCGATAAAGAGCAGATACAGACTTCTCCTACATCCTCCGCCTACTCGCCTGACTTCTTTTCTGTTTGATCCCCCGCAAAGTCCCTCGCCTGATTTCTGCGCGAGGGAACGCACATGTTCGACCCGGTTTTTCGTTTCGCCATGCGCATGGGAATGCGCTGATGGATGCCGTCACCCGCATCGAGCAAGAACTCGACAGCTTTCCCCGCACCCTCGATCTCTATCGCGAACAGCTCAAGCACTGGCTCGGTCGCTCGGCAGACCGCGTCAGTCATGAGGCCGATCTGCCTTCGCTGATGGGGATGGAGCGGATCATCCGTTTCGGCGAGCACAGTACGGCGGTCGCGATTGACGACAAGCGTTTCTCTTCTGCGGTCGTGCAATGCCCGGAAAGCGGGTCGATGGAGATCGAGAGCAAGTTCGAGTCGGCATACGACATTCCATTGGGCGACATCGTTGTCAATGTGGTGGCGGTGGAGGGCGGCGCAGTCAAGTCCGTCACCCTTGATGCTCAGGGCAAAGGGGTGTTCACCGGAGAGGCGGGGAAGTTCTATCGGGTGGTGGTGCACGGCGAGGCCAGCGAGAAGCAGGTTGATGCGCTGTTCAAGTCCTACGACGGCCTGACTCGGCAGCTGGATGACTGGCTGCGCAGCGAATGGCAGGGTTTCAAGCCGCAGTGGTCGCAGTCGGTGGCCATAGCAGCGGGGAACGGCATGCTGGCCGGGAGCTGGGCGGCGATCGAGGGAGTGTGGGACAGCATCGGGTTGCTGTCGGAGATTCTCAAGAATCCCGGAAAGTTTGCCGAGCGGTTGGGCAGTGGCGCCGCAGAGCTGATCGCGCTGGCAGAAACCGCGCCTGAAATGATGGAGAAGCTTCAGTTACTGGTCAGTGACGAAGCAGCGCTGTGTTTGTTGCTGCGAACTGCCAGCCTCTGGCTGGAGATGCTGCCACCCAATGAAATTGCCGGGAAAACCGCCGAGGCGGTATCGATGGTGGTGGTGCAACTGCTGATCGATGTGTTGATCGGCGTTGTGTTGACCTTTGTTGGCGCCGGGGCCGGGATGGCGTACCTGACCTTGCGTCTGGCGGATCGTGGCGCTCAATTGCTGTCAGCGGTGACGCGCCTGGTAAAGGCGATGTTCGGCATCGTCAGTACTTTCATCGGTTATGTGAACCAGTACAAATCCGTCGCCGCTCGGGGTATCGCCGCTGGGGTGAAAAGGGGCCGCATGCAATTGCGCTGGGATGCCCGGCGTAATGCCTCCCTGAAAAAAGACGAGCACCACGACGACACACCGGATCAGGCGAAGAACCCCAATGGTGACAGCGTCGATTGTGCGCCGAGGACCTGCACCAACGGCTGTCCGGTGTCGATGGTCACCGGCGAAGAGCTGCTGACCCTGACTGACGGCGTGCTCGACGGGCTGCTGCCGTTCGAGTTCACTCGGTTGTACCGCAGCAGTGCCGCCGAGATCGATGTCGGGTTGGGGTTCGGCTGGAGCCATTCGCTGGCGCATCGGCTGGAGGTCGATGGCGCTGCGGTGGTCTGGGTTGACCATGAGAACCGGCGCACGCAGTTTCCATTGCCGAGCGTCGAGCGGCCGGCGATTCACAACAGCTTGTCGCGGGCGGCGATCTTTCTCGGGGATGAGCCGCAGGAGCTGATTGTTGCGCTGGCCGGGGACGCGGCGCGGTTTTATCACTTTCGGGCTGGGCGTCTGACGGTTGTCAGCGATGCGTATGGCAATCGTCTGACGGTGCATCGGGATCTTTCCGACCGGATTCAACGGCTGGATAACGGCGCTGGCCGTTCGCTGCTGCTGCGCTACGAGCGGGCGCATCTGGTCGCGGTCGATTATCAGGTTTTTCGGGAGTCAGCCTGGCGCACCGAGCAGACGCTGGCCAGCTATCGCTTTGATGCCCGTCATCGGCTGATCGAGGCGTCGAACGCCGTCGGCGAAAGCGAGCGTTACGACTACGACGACCAACACGTCATCCTGCAGCG
>NZ_BQHI01000020.1 GCF_021603585.1 Pseudomonas sputi
GGGGCGGGCACTGTTGTCGGCCGCCGCCAATGCATCGCTGCCGCAGGTGTGGGACGCGGATGCACTGAACCTGCTGGCCTCAGGTTTTGTCAGTTTGCCCAAGGATTGCGTGATCACGCCGCATCCGGGGGAGGCCGCGCGACTGCTGGGGGTCAGCACCGCCGAGGTGCAGGCCGACCGTCCCGCGGCGGCACTGGCGTTGAGCAAAAAATATACAGCGGTAGTGGTGCTCAAGGGCGCGGGCAGTTTGATTGCGCATCCCGATGGTCGTCTGGCGCTGTGTCATCAAGGCCATCCGGCCATGGCGACCGCCGGGCTCGGCGATGTACTGGCCGGACTGATCGGCGCGCTGCTGGCCCAGGGCATGGACGGTTTCGATGCCGCGTGTCTGGCGGTTTGGCTGCATGCCAACGCCGGTCTGCAACAAGGTAAATTCGGCCGTGGGCTGGCGGCCAGTGATCTGATCCCAGCCATTCGTCAGTTGTTGGAGGAGCATGCACCGTGTCTGAAGTAACCCTGTACCTGGCCGATGAACAGGCCATGAGCGACTTTGGCGCCCGCATCGCCCGTATCACCCAGGGTCATGGCCTGATCTTTCTCGAAGGCAACCTCGGAATGGGCAAAACCACGCTGTCGCGGGGCATCATTCGCGGTCTGGGTCACGTCGGGGCGGTGAAAAGTCCGACCTTCACGTTGGTCGAGCCCTACGAGATCGGAGACGTCCGGGCATTTCACTTCGACCTGTATCGTCTGGTGGATCCGGAGGAGCTGGAGTTTCTCGGGATCCGCGACTATTTCGAAGACGACGCCCTGTGCCTGATCGAATGGCCCGATAAAGGTGCAGGCTTTTTGCCAAAGCCTGACCTGACCATTACCATTAGCCCGCAAGACAGCGGACGTTCGCTGACCATTTTATCCCAGGGCTCGCGCGGCGAGGCCTGGTGTGCCGCTTTGGCATTGGAAACCAATTGAATGATGGGGTTAGGTATGCGCTTTCGCGCGTTGGTGGCTGCCGCTGGACTGATGTTGATGGCAGTAACCGTCAACGCTGTGGCCGAGACGAAGGTCAACAGCGTGCGCCTGTGGCGGGCGCCGGACAACACGCGACTGGTGTTCGACCTGACAGGTCCGGTGCAGCACAGCGTCTTTACGCTGACCGCGCCGGACCGTCTGGTGATCGATATCAACGGCGCCACCCTCGGCACGCCGCTGAATGTGCAGACCGCCAACACACCGATCACCGCCATTCGCTCGGCCCAGCGCACGCCGACCGACTTGCGGGTGGTCATCGATCTGAAGAAAGCCGTCACCCCGAAAAGTTTCTCGCTGGCGCCGAATGCGCAATATGGCAACCGTCTGGTTGTCGACCTGTTCGACAATCCGGCTGACGCCTCACCGCCGCCCACACCTGCCGCGACCCCGACGGTTGCGACTGTTCCTGCGGTGCCGGTCACCCCGGCCGAACCTGCGATCAAGTTGCCACCGGCTCCGGCCGGCAAGCGCGACATCATTGTGGTGATCGACGCCGGGCACGGTGGTGAAGACCCGGGGGCGTCGGGTTCTCGCGGCCAGCGCGAAAAAGACGTGGTACTGCAGATCGCCCGCGAGCTGCAGCGTCAGGTCAACGGCATGAAAGGCTTTCGCGCCGAACTGACCCGTACCGGCGACTATTTCATCCCGCTGCGCGGCCGTACCGAGATTGCCCGCAAGAAGGGCGCCGACCTGTTCGTCTCGATCCACGCCGACGCTGCGCCGTCTGCTGCGGCCTTCGGTGCTTCGGTGTTCGCCCTGTCCGATCGCGGCGCGACCTCGGAAACCGCCCGTTGGCTGGCCGACAGCGAAAACCGTTCCGACCTGATCGGCGGTGCCGGCAACGTCAGCCTTGACGACAAGGACCGGATGCTGGCCGGCGTTCTGCTCGACCTGTCGATGACCGCCTCGCTGACCTCCAGCCTCAACGTCGGCCAGAAAGTCCTGACCAACATCGGCCGAGTCACGCCGCTGCACAAGCAACGTGTGGAACAGGCCGGGTTCATGGTGCTGAAGTCGCCGGACATCCCGTCGATCCTGGTGGAAACCGGCTTCATCTCCAACGCCAACGAAGCGAACAAGCTTTCAGCGGCAAGCCACCAGCAGGCGCTGGCCCGCTCGATCAGCAGCGGCGTGCGCCAGTTCTTCCAGCAGAATCCGCCACCGGGCAGTTACATCGCCTGGTTGCGCGATTCGGGCAAGATCGCTCAAGGGCCACGTGATCACCGGGTGGGCCCGGGTGAGACGGTGGCGATGATTGCCGTGCGGTATCAGATTTCGCCGGCCACGCTGCGCAGCGCCAACAATCTGAAAAGCGATGATCTGAAAGTCGGTCAGCACTTGACCATTCCCGGCACCGAACTGGCGTCCAAAGAATGAACCAGGTCCTGAACGCGGCCCGCATCGAACTGCTCAGCCCGCGGCTGGCGAACCAGATTGCCGCCGGTGAGGTGGTCGAACGCCCGGCTTCGGTGATCAAGGAGTTGCTGGAAAACAGCCTCGACTCCGGCGCCAAGCGCATCGACGTCGATGTCGAACAGGGGGGTGTCAAACTGCTGCGAGTGCGCGACGACGGCAGCGGCATTTCCGCCGATGACCTGCCGTTGGCCCTGGCCCGTCACGCCACCAGCAAGATCCGTAACCTGGAAGACCTCGAGCAGGTGATGAGTCTGGGCTTCCGGGGCGAGGCACTGGCGTCGATCAGCTCCGTGGCGCGTCTGACCCTGACCTCGCGCACCCGTGATGCCGATCAGGCCTGGCAGGTCGAAACCGAAGGCCGCGACATGGCGCCCCGCGTGCAGCCGGCGGCGCACCCGGTCGGCACGTCGGTGGAAGTCCGTGACCTGTTCTTCAACACCCCGGCCCGGCGCAAATTCCTCAAGACTGAAAAAACCGAATTCGATCACCTGCAGGAAGTGATCAAGCGTCTGGCGCTGGCGCGTTTCGACGTGGCCTTCCACTTGCGCCACAACGGCAAGACGATTCTCAGCCTGCACGAGGCCCACGACGATGCGGCCCGCGCACGGCGTGTGGCGGCGATCTGCGGTTCGGGTTTCCTCGAG
Organism: Pseudomonas sputi; assembly: GCF_021603585.1. Lineage (GTDB taxonomy): Bacteria > Pseudomonadota > Gammaproteobacteria > Pseudomonadales > Pseudomonadaceae > Aquipseudomonas > Aquipseudomonas sputi. The sequence continues at coordinate 3,093 of NZ_BQHI01000020.1, forward strand.
CAGGCGTTGCCGATCGAAATCGAGCGCAATGGCCTGCACCTGTGGGGGTGGGTCGGTCTGCCGACCTTCAACCGCAGCCAGGCGGACTTGCAGTACTTTTTCGTCAATGGCCGTGCGGTACGCGACAAACTGGTCGCCCACGCGGTGCGTCAGGCTTATCGCGATGTACTGTTCAACGGCCGGCATCCGACGTTTGCGCTGTTTTTCGAGGTCGATCCGGCAGCGGTGGACGTCAACGTGCACCCGACCAAACACGAGGTGCGCTTCCGTGACGGGCGCATGGTGCATGATTTCCTCTATGGCACCTTGCACCGAGCCCTTGGCGATGTGCGCCCGGAAGACCAGCTCGCCGGTTCGGTCACTACCGCGATCGTTCGGCCAACCGGCCTCGAAGCCGGTGAATTCGGACCGCAAGGCGAAATGCGCCTGGCGGCCAATGCGTTGCTGGAGCAGCCGCAAGCGCAACCGGCGTTCAATACCTCGTCGGGCGCCAGCGCTGGCGGCGCTTATCAGTATCAATACACGCCGCGTCCGCAATCCGCCGTGCCGGCCGCCGAAGCTCAGGCAGCGTATCGCGAGTTTTTCGCGCCGCTGCCCGAGGCGAACGCCAATGCACTGCCGGCCGGTCAGGAAGACATTCCGCCGCTTGGTTACGCGCTGGCGCAGCTCAAGGGCATCTATATTCTGTCCGAGAACGCCCAGGGCCTGGTTTTGGTGGACATGCACGCCGCTCACGAGCGGATCATGTACGAGCGCCTGAAGATCGCCATGGCCAGCGAAGGCCTGAGCGGTCAGCCGCTGCTGGTGCCGGAGTCGCTGGCGGTCAGTCAGCGCGAGGCCGATTGCGCCGAAGAACATGCGGCGTGGTTCCAGCGCCTCGGTTTTGAACTGCAGCGTCTTGGCCCGGAAACCCTGGCCATCCGGCAGATTCCGGCCCTGCTCAAGCAGGCCGAAGCCAACCGACTGGTGGGCGATGTCCTGTCGGACTTGATGGAGTACGGCACCAGCGACCGGATCCAGGCGCACCTGAATGAATTGCTCGGTACCATGGCCTGCCACGGCGCGATCCGCGCCAACCGGCGCCTGGCTCTGCCGGAAATGAACGGCCTGCTCCGCGACATGGAAAACACCGAGCGCAGCGGTCAATGCAACCATGGCCGACCGACCTGGACCCAACTGGGCCTGGACGATCTGGACAAACTGTTCCTGCGCGGTCGTTAATGAGCCAGCTTCCTCCAGCGATTTTCCTGATGGGCCCGACCGCTGCGGGCAAGACCGACCTGGCCATCGAACTGACCAAAGTGCTGCCGTGCGAGCTGATCAGCGTTGATTCGGCGCTGGTTTATCGCGGCATGGACATCGGCACCGCCAAGCCTTCCAAAGAACTGCTGGCCGAATTCCCTCACCGACTGATCGATATTCTCGATCCGGCCGAAGCCTATTCGGCAGCGGATTTCCGTCGTGATGCGCTGGAAGCGATGGCCGAGATCACCGCACGTGGAAAAATTCCGCTGCTGGTGGGCGGTACAATGCTCTATTACAAGGCTTTGATCGAAGGTCTGGCGGACATGCCGGCGGCCGATCCCGAGGTTCGCGCGCAGATCGAAGAAGAGGCTGCACGCCTTGGCTGGCAAGCCCTGCACGATCAACTGGCAGCGATCGATCCGGAGTCGGCGGCACGCATCCATCCGAACGATCCGCAACGACTGAGTCGTGCCCTGGAAGTTTACCGGGTCAGCGGTCAGAGCATGACTGAACTGCGGCTGAAACAATCTGTACAAAGTACCGAAGCGGTCGCATCGGGACTGCAACAATTGCCCTATACTGTCGCGAACCTGGCGATTGCACCAACTAATCGCCAGGTACTGCACGAGCGCATTAAACAAAGATTCACAAATATGCTGGAACAGGGATTCATCGACGAGGTCGTAGCCCTGCGTAATAGAAGTGACCTGCATGCCGGGTTGCCGTCTATACGTGCGGTAGGCTACCGCCAGGTCTGGGACTTCCTGGATGGCAAGCTGACGTCGGCCGAGATGCAGGAACGGGGCATCATCGCCACGCGCCAATTGGCCAAACGCCAGTTCACCTGGCTGCGCAGCTGGAAAGATTTACACTGGCTCGACAGTCTGGATTGCGACAATCTGCCACGCGCCTTGAAATACCTTGGGACGATCTCCATATTGAGCTGAGTCCTTGCAATTGCCGTCTATCCTTGGGGGTGTGGCGGCAAAAGCCATCTGTTTACCTATTTTTTATATTGAATCCTTAAAGGAGTGCGGCACATGTCAAAAGGGCATTCGCTACAAGACCCTTACTTGAATACTTTACGTAAAGAGAAAGTGGGGGTTTCCATCTACCTGGTGAACGGGATCAAACTGCAAGGCACGATCGAGTCGTTCGACCAGTTCGTTATCCTGCTGAAGAACACCGTCAGCCAGATGGTTTACAAACACGCTATCTCTACAGTGGTGCCGGTTCGTCCAATTCGTCTGCCAAGCGCAACCGAATCCGAAGCAGGTGACGCTGAGCCAGGTAACGCCTGATAGGAGTCTCCTTTGTTCTTTGAGCGCCACGGTGGTGGTGAACGAGTCATCCTCGTTCACTTGGATGGACAGGACCCTGAGGCGCGCGAAGATCCGCAGGAGTTTCAGGAGCTGGCAAATTCGGCAGGCGCCGAGACCGTTGCGTTTTTTAACGTGCCGCGTCATCGGCCAACCGCCAAATACCTGATTGGCAGCGGCAAGGTCGAGGAACTGCGCGACCTGGTCCACGCCGAAGAAGCCGATCTGGTGATCTTCAATCACACCCTTACGCCCAGTCAGGAACGTAACCTCGAACGTGTTTTCGAGTGTCGCGTGATCGACCGTACCGGTCTGATTCTGGATATTTTTGCCCAGCGCGCCCGTACCCATGAGGGCAAGCTCCAGGTAGAACTGGCCCAGCTTGACCACATGAGCACCCGGCTGGTCCGCGGCTGGACTCACCTTGAACGTCAGGGTGGCGGTATCGGCATGCGCGGCCCGGGTGAAACCCAGCTCGAAACCGACCGGCGACTGCTGCGGGTACGCCTGCGCCAGATCAAGGGCCGGCTGGAAAAAGTGCGCAGCCAGCGCGAACAGTCGCGTCGCGGCCGCTCGCGTGCGGATATCCCTACCGTGTCTCTGGTGGGATACACCAACGCCGGTAAATCCACGCTGTTCAATAATGTGACGAAGTCCGAGGTGTACGCGGCTGACCAACTGTTCGCCACGCTTGACCCGACCCTGCGCCGTCTGGAACTGGACGATCTGGGGCCGATTGTCCTGGCTGACACCGTGGGTTTCATTCGTCATTTGCCGCACAAGCTGGTTGAGGCATTTCGGTCTACGCTCGAAGAGTCGAGCAACTCCGACCTGCTGTTGCACGTGATCGATGCGGCCGAACCGGATCGCATGTTGCAGATTGAGCAAGTGATGGTGGTGCTGGGCGAGATCGGTGCCCAGGACTTGCCGATCCTCGAGGTCTATAACAAACTCGATTTGCTTGAAGGCGTTGAGCCACAAATCCAGCGCGATGAAAACGGCAAGCCCCAGCGGGTCTGGTTGTCAGCCCGTGATGGCACTGGCCTGGAATTGCTTGAGCAAGCCATTGCCGAATTGCTGGGCAGTGATTTGTTTGTCGGTACCTTGCGTTTGCCTCAGCGGTTTGCGCGTCTGCGTGCACAGTTCTTCGAACTGGGCGCGGTACAGAAAGAAGAATACGACGAAGAAGGCGTCAGCTTGCTGGCCGTTCGATTGCCGCGCTCGGAGCTCAATCGACTGGTCAGTCGTGAAGGCGTTGTGCCGACGGAGTTCATCGAGCAACACACTTTGCAATAAAAGCCTGACAAAGCGGTTGTGCCGCAACGGCAGGCATTCTGTAGCATTGGTCGGCGCGCCGTGGGTGCGTCTTTGCTTTATCAGATGGAGAGCGCTATGGCTTGGAATGAGCCGGGTGGCAACTCGAACAATCAGGATCCTTGGGGTGGCAAGCGTCGCAACAACGGCGACCGCAAGGGGCCGCCGGATCTCGACGAGGCCTTCCGAAAGCTGCAGGAAAGCCTGAACGGGTTGTTCGGTGGTGGAAAAAAACGCGGTGATGACGGTGGTGGCTCGGGCAAGGGCGGCGGCTTCGGCGGCCTGCTGGGCATCGGCCTGGTCGTGCTGGCGGCCGTCTGGCTGTACAGCGCGGTGTACGTCGTGGACGAGCAGGAGCAAGCCGTTGTGCTGCGCTTCGGCAAGTACCACGAGACTGTCGGTCCCGGCCTGAATATCTACTTCCCGCCGATCGACAAGAAGTACATGGAGAACGTCACGCGTGAGCGTGCCTACACCAAGCAGGGCCAGATGCTGACCGAAGACGAAAACATCGTCGAAGTCCCACTGACCGTGCAGTACAAGATCAGCAACCTGCAGGACTTCGTGCTGAACGTCGACCAGCCGGAAATCAGCCTGCAGCATGCGACCGAAAGTGCGCTGCGCCATGTGGTGGGTTCCACCGCGATGGACCAGGTGCTGACCGAAGGTCGTGAACTGATGGCCAGCGAGATCAAGGAGCGTCTGCAACGTTTCCTTGATACCTATCGCACCGGTATCACCGTCACCCAGGTCAACGTACAGAGCGCAGCGGCACCGCGTGAAGTACAGGAAGCCTTCGATGATGTGATCCGCGCCCGTGAAGACGAGCAGCGTTCGCGCAACCAGGCTGAAACCTACGCCAACGGCGTGGTGCCGGAAGCCCGTGGTCAGGCCCAGCGGATCCTTGAAGATGCCAACGGCTACCGTGACGAAACGGTCTCGCGCGCCAAGGGTGAGGCGGATCGCTTCACCAAATTGGTCGCCGAGTATCGCAAGGCCCCTGAAGTGACCCGCGAGCGTCTGTACCTGGACACCATGCAGGAAGTCTTCAGCAATACCAGCAAGGTGCTCGTGACCGGCAACAAGAACGGCCAGAGCAACCTGCTGTACCTGCCGCTGGACAAGATGGTTGAAAGTGGTCGCAACACCAGTGCTCCGGTGAACAGTGCGGCAGCCTCCAGCAATGAAGCCAATGCACGTGCCGCAGCCGATCTGCAGCAACAGCAGGCGCGTACCAGGGAGAGTCGCTGATGAGCAATAAATCGCTGATCGCCCTTATTGTCGGCGTTGTCGTGGCGATCGCTGCCTGGAACTGCTTCTACATCGTCGCTCAGACCGAGCGCGCGGTGTTGCTGCAGTTCGGTCGCGTGGTTCAGGCTGACGTTCAGCCGGGTCTGCATGTGAAGGTTCCTTACGTCAACCAGGTGCGCAAGTTCGACGCCCGCCTGATGACGCTGGATGCGCCGACACAGCGTTTCCTGACGCTTGAAAAGAAAGCCGTGATGGTCGATGCCTACGCCAAGTGGCGGGTGAAGGATGCCGAGCGTTTCTACACCGCAACGTCCGGCCTCAAGCAGATCGCCGACGAGCGTCTGTCCCGTCGTCTGGAGTCGGGGCTGCGTGACCAGTTTGGTAAGCGCACTCTGCATGAAGTGGTGTCCGGTGAGCGTGATGCGCTGATGGCCGATATCACGGCGTCGCTGAACAAGATGGCGGAAAAGGAGCTGGGTATCGAAGTGATCGATGTCCGGGTCAAGGCTATCGATCTGCCGAAAGAAGTGAACCGCAGCGTGTTCGAGCGCATGAGTACCGAGCGTGAGCGTGAAGCTCGCGAGCATCGCGCCAAGGGTAACGAGCTGGCCGAAGGCATCCGTGCCGACGCCGATCGTCAACGCCGCGTGTTGCTGGCTGAAGCCTATCGTGAATCCGAAGAGATTCGTGGTGACGGCGACGCCCAGGCTGCTGCGATCTATTCCAAGGCCTACGGGCAGGATCAGGAGTTCTACGCGTTCTACCGTAGCCTGCGCGCCTACCGTGAAAGCTTCGCGAACAAATCCGACGTCATGGTCCTCGACCCAGGCAGCGACTTCTTCAAGTATCTGGAGAAGGCCAAGCCTTGATGCGACGTTGACCTGAATCATTCCGCCCGGCGGCTAAAACCTCGGGCGGGGTGATCCTTTGGGAAAACGTGTGTATGATGCGGCAGCCGGGAAATTCCCGGCTTTTTTGCGTCTGCACGTTTGATTGCTGTTTTTGTTGCAGAAGATCGGGTTGAATGGCCCGACAGTTTTTCGAGGAAAGTGATGGGCGAAGCCGGTAACAGGCCTTTCGCCGCGTCGTTCATGCGCGTGCGTTTTGAACGGGCCGGTCATTTTCTGCTTCACTCAAGGCTCGCCCTCGGGCTGGCCGCCCGGATCTAAGGGGAATGGCGTAATGGCAACGGTAGACCGCTGGCTGCTGCCAGATGGCATCGAAGAAGTACTGCCACCGGAAGCGGCGCGCATTGAAGTCGCGCGTCGTCAGGTGTTGGATCTGTTCCAGAGCTGGGGTTACGAGTTTGTCGTGACTCCCCATATCGAGTACCTGGAATCCCTGCTGACCGGCGCGGGCCAGGACCTGGATCTGCGTACCTTCAAGGTCATCGACCCGCAATCGGGCCGGCAGATGGGTTTTCGTGCCGACATCACGCCGCAAGTGGCGCGCATCGATGCGCACACCCTGCGTCGCGAAGGCCCGAGCCGTCTGTGCTACGCCGGCAGCGTGCTGCATGCCCAGCCGCGTGCCTTGTCGTCCTCGCGCAGCCCGATCCAGCTGGGCGCCGAGTTGTACGGCGATGCGAGCCCGAGCAGCGACGTCGAAGTCATCAGCCTGATGCTGGCCATGCTGCAACTGGCCGATGTGCCGGACGTGCACATGGACCTTGGGCATGTGGGCATTTACCGCGGTCTGGCCCAGGCGGCCGGTCTGTCGGGTGAAGTCGAGCAGCAGTTGTTCGATGCGTTGCAACGCAAGGCCATCGACGAGGTCATTACCTTGACCGAAGGCTTGCCGGCCGATCTGTCCGGCATGCTGCGTGCGCTGGTCGATCTGTGCGGCGGCCGTGAAGTATTGAGCGCTGCCCGAGAGCGTCTGGCCAATGCGCCGGCGCCGGTACTGGCGGCGCTGGAAGATTTGCTGGCGATCGCCGAGCGTCTGTCGGTGCGCTTCCCGGAGCTGCCGCTGTACTTCGACCTGGGCGAGCTGCGCGGTTATCACTACCACACCGGTGTGGTGTTCGCGGTATTCGTGCCGGGTGTTGGCCAGTCCATCGCCCAGGGCGGTCGCTACGACGACATCGGCGCCGACTTCGGTCGCGCCCGTCCGGCCACCGGCTTCTCCACCGATTTGAAAACCCTGGTGACCCTGGGGCGTGCTGAGATCGAGCTACCGTCTGGCGGTATCTGGATGCCTGACAGTACGGATGCGGCACTCTGGCAGCAGGTTTGCCAGTTGCGCAGTGAGGGTCAGCGTGTCGTTCAGGCGTTGCCTGGGCAACCTTTGGCCGCCGCCCGTGATGCGGACTGCGACCGGCAATTGATCCAGCAGAACGGGCTTTGGCAAGTATCGCCACTGGCTTCTTGAGTTTTCCTGCCGGCTGACGCCGGCACCAAGTTTGCGCGAATGAGGACAAGTGTTATGGGTAAGAATGTCGTAGTCCTGGGCACCCAATGGGGTGATGAGGGCAAAGGCAAGATCGTTGATCTGCTGACCGAACATGCTGCCGCCGTAGTGCGCTACCAGGGTGGCCACAACGCCGGTCACACTCTGGTGATCGACGGTGAAAAAACCGTCTTGCACCTGATCCCGTCGGGCGTGCTGCGCGAAGGCGTGCAGTGCCTGATCGGCAACGGCGTGGTGGTTGCACCTGACGCCCTGCTGCGCGAGATCACCAAGCTGGAAGAGAAAGGCGTACCGGTGCGCGAGCGTCTGCGTATCAGCCCTTCCTGCCCGCTGATCCTGTCCTTCCACGTGGCCCTGGATCAGGCCCGTGAAAAGGCTCGCGGCGAGCTGAAGATCGGTACGACCGGTCGCGGCATCGGCCCGGCTTACGAAGACAAGGTTGCTCGTCGCGGCCTGCGTGTTGGCGACCTGCTCAACATGCCACGCTTTGAAGACAAGCTGCGTGAACTGGTGGACTACCACAACTTCATGCTGGTCGGTTACTACAAAGAGCCTGCCATCGAGTACGAAAAGACTCTGGCCGAGTGCAAGGCATACGCCGAGCTGCTCAAGCCGCTGATGCTGGACGTGACTGCCGAGCTGCACGACCTGCGTCGCGCCGGCAAGGACATCATGTTCGAAGGCGCCCAGGGTTCGTTGCTCGACATCGACCACGGTACCTACCCGTACGTGACCAGCTCCAACACCACCGCGGGTGGCGTGGCGACTGGTTCGGGCGTTGGCCCGATGTTCCTCGACTACATCCTGGGCATCACCAAGGCCTACACCACTCGCGTCGGTTCGGGTCCTTTCCCGACCGAGCTGTTCGATGAAGTCGGTGCGCACCTGGCCAAGCAAGGTCACGAATTCGGCGCGACCACCGGCCGTGCCCGTCGTTGCGGCTGGTTCGACGCCGTTATCCTGCGTCGCGCCATCGATGTGAACAGCATCTCGGGCATCTGCCTGACCAAGCTGGATGTCCTCGACGGCCTGGAAACCATCAACATCTGCACCGGCTACAAGGATGCACAAGGCAACGCCGTTGCTCCGACCGACGCTGACAGCTACGTAGGCCTGCAGCCTGTGTACGAAGAAGTGCCGGGCTGGACCGAATCGACCGTGGGTGCCAAGACCCTGGAAGAGCTGCCGGCTAACGCTCGTGCTTACATCAAACGCATTGAAGAGTTGATCGGCGCGCCGATCGACATTATTTCGACGGGCCCGGATCGCAACGAAACCATCGTTCTGCGTCATCCGTTCGCTTGATAAGTCGTTGATGTAAAAACACAAAGGCCCCTTCATCGGGGCCTTTGTCGTTTATGCCTGTTGGACGGCATGACCTTTGCTGTGATTCTGTCTACAAGAGTGCCATCAAATTAATGGCGTCAGAAGTAGAGGGATTCAAAGTGTCAGCCGTTCTCTCACTGTTACAAAGCCGTTTGTTGCGGCCTGTGTTCGTTACCCTTGGTATCGCCCTTTTGGTGCAAGTGCTGGTGGCCGTCGCCCTGACGCGGAGCACCGTCACCGCGCTGGAAGCCGATCTCGGCACTCGTCTGGGCGCCGATAGCCAGAAATTGTCCGGTGAGCTGGAGCAGGCCGGGCGTGAAGTCACGTCGAGCCTCGACAATCTTTCCTCGAGTACCCGTCAGCGTCTTACCGCCGGTCTTTCTTCGCGTCTGAAGGAAGAACAGGCGCAACTGCGCGCGACTCTGGAAAAAGACCTGAAGGATTCGGCCAATGACATGGCCCAGTTGCTGGCTTCGGTGGCGCCTCGCGCCATGTGGGACAGCGACGTGCCGACCCTGTCCGAATTCGCCCGCCGGGCCCAGCGTAATCCCAATGTGCTGTTCGTGGTGTATGACGACGCCACCGGCCAGCATCTGACCCGCTACCTCAACCGCGAAAACCCGATCAACAAGGCCCTTCTGGAAAAAGGCCAGGGTGAGCGGGCGCTGGACAAGGTGCTGGATGCGGCAAAGAACGATCCGTCGGTCTACTACCTGGAAGCCTCGATCAACCCCAATGGCGTGGAAATCGGCAAGGTGCTGATGGGGGTCTCGACCGCCTCGGTCGAAACCGATCTGGCGGCGCTCGATCGGCGCTTCGCGGCGTTGATTGCCAGCAGCGATCAACTGGTCGGCGACAGCCTCAAGGGCGCCGCTGCCGACAGTGCCACCGCCATGCAGGCTCGCCTGCAATCGGCGCAGTCCACGGCTGCCGAGATGAAAGCCAACACCACCAGTACCGTACAGGACGCTGCAGCAACCCTGCGCTGGCGCATCGGCATGGGCCTGGCGCTGGTGGGGGCCGGCGTGCTGTTGCTGCTGGCGGTGGTGCTCGGTCATCGGGTGGTCAATCGCCTGAAAATGCTCAACGCCGCCATGGATGACCTGGCCGCAGGCGAGGGCGATCTGACCAAGCGCGTGCAGATCAACAGCAAGGACGAAATCGGCGACATGGCTTCGGCGGTCAACCGCTTTGTGGACAAGCTGCAGCCGATCGTGCGCGAGGCCGGGGATGTGGCTCAGCGCACCGGTGTGGAAATCGGCGCCATGACCCTGCGCAACGCCGGTGCCGATGCCGCGGCCGGGATGCAGCGCGATGAAGTAGCTGAAAGTCTGCGGGCACTGTCGCAAATGGCCGATGAGGCGCAGTCGGAGAGTCATGCAATGCAGGCGGCATTGAAGCAGGTAGTGGATATTCGTCAGGCCACCGACGAGAACACTCGCACCTCGGCGAAAGTCGGTAGCCTGATCGAGGCGCTGGCCGGGCAGGTCGACACCGGTGCCAAAGTCATCGAGCGGCTGGCGCAGCAGAGCGAGCAGATCGAAGTGGTGCTGACCGTGATTCACGGCATCGCCGAGCAGACCAACCTGCTGGCGCTCAATGCGGCCATTGAAGCGGCCCGAGCCGGCGAGACCGGTCGCGGGTTTGCAGTGGTGGCGGATGAAGTCCGCGCGCTGGCGAGCAAGACCCAAAGCTCCACCGGCGACATCCAGGCGCACATCGTGGCCTTGCAGCAGGGTGCCCGTGAAGCGGTGGAGGCGATCGGCCAGGCCGGGCGTCAGGCCAGCGAAGGTTTGCTGGTGCTGCGTGACAGCGCGCGACTGCAGCAATCGGTGCAGGCGTCGGTCGAGCAGGTGCATGCGGCGATTGGCCTGGCGACTCAGGCTGCAGCGCATCAGGCGCAGGGCGCCCAGGCGGTGCGTGGGCGGGTCGAAACGATTCATGCCCAGGCCGAGAAAGCTGCTCAGGCGGTGGTCGAAACCACGGCCAGCGGCAAGGTGCTGGATGGTCTGGCGGCGCAACTCAAGGCCAGTCTGGGGCAGTTCCGGGCCTGATATTGCGGGCAAAAAAAATCGCAGCCTCGGCTGCGATTTTTTTATCGGCTCAAATACATCCGGGTCGTCAACAGATACACCGGCAATCCAGACACCACAATCAACAACGCCGCATAAGGTGCCGCCGCTGCGAACTCGACATTCGCGGTGTGCGCCCAGACTTCGGTCGCCAACGTGTTGAGCCCGGTAGGGCTCAGCAGCAGCGTCGCCGTCAGTTCCTTCATGGCATCCAGAAACACCAGCGCAAACGCCGCGCCCAGTGCCGGAAAGATGATCGGCAGGGTCACTCGGCAGAACGCCGTGAACGAAGAGGCGCCGAGCGTGCGAGCGGCTTCTTCCAGTTGCGGCGCCGCCTTGTTCAGCGCCGTTCGGATCGGTGCCTGAGCCAGCGGCAAAAACAGCAGCGCATACGCAATCAGCAACAGCGCGGAGGTCTGGTACAGCGCCGGCACGTAATGCAGGGCGAAATACACCAGCGTCAACGCGATCACCAATCCCGGCAGGGCGTGCAGCAGATAGGGCAGGCGTTCTGCCCAGATCGCCAGCTGGCCTTTGTGGCGCACCACCAGCAATCCGACCGGCACCGCCAGCACCAGACACAATCCGGCACCACCGAGCGACAGCGCCAATGACGACAGCAAGGCTTCAGTGATCGCTGCAACCGGAAAGGCCGCTGACGATCCTACGGCGAGCCAGTAGGCCAGCATGCCCATCGGAATTCCACTGCCGACAATCGCCAGCATCAGGCAATACAACTGACCGGCGATGGACCAGGGGCCCAGCCGCACTTGTTCAGCCCGACGTGCCGCGCCCTGGCCGGTGCGTACGTGGCGGCCCTTGCCGCGCACCCGCAGCTCCAGCCACAACAGCATCAAGCACAGCGCCAGCAATACCGCCGACAGCATCGCCGCGTTGGCATTGCTGAATTCCAGTTCGAATTGCTGATAGATCGCGGTGGTGAAGGTTTGCAGGCCGATGATCGACAGTGCACCGAATTCCACCAGCATGTGCAGCGCAATCAGCAGCGAACCGGCCAGCAACGAAGGCCAGAGCAGCGGCAGGGTAACGCGGAAAAACACGCCCCAGCGATTCTGTCCCAGGGTGCGAGCGGACTCCTCAAGAGAAGGATCAAGATTGCGCAGCGTGGCGGCTACCGGCAGAAAGATCAGCGGGTATTTCGACAGGCTCATCACGAGGATCGCCCCGCCAAGGCCTTCAAACTGTGCGCTCAACGACACCCAAGTGAAGCTGCTGACAAACGCCGGCACCGCGAACGGCAGGCAAAGAATCACGCCCCACAGCCGTCGGCCCGGCAGGTTGCTGCGCTCCAGCAGCCACGCCAGCGACAGGCCGATTACGCCGCAAGTCACGGTCACGCCAACCATCAGCGCCAGCGTGTTGCGCAGCAGGCCGAACACATAGGGGCGCCACAGTAAATGCAACGCTTCGGTCCAGCCCGCCTGCCAGGCTTTGAGCCCGACGTAGGCCAGCGGCAACAGGCTCATGACCACCAGCAGCAATACCGGCAGCACCAGCCAGATCGACGGCCGCTTGCGCCGTGGGACGTAACCCCCGCGTATGGCGCGGGCGGATAACGATGCGCTCATCAGTTCAGGCCAACCTCGCGTTCCAGCTCCAGCGCCTCTTCAGCATTGCCCAAATCCGCTGGCGTGACGTCCGGTGCTTCCAGTTCACTGAACGGCTTGAGACCGCGATCCGATTCCATGCCTTTGTGCAGCGGGTATTCGGCGGTGGTCTGGGTGATCACACGCTGACCTTCTTCGCTGGCCATGTAGGCGAGGAATTGCTGGGCTTCTTTTGGATGTTTGCTGGACTTCAGCACGGCTGCGCTGGAGACAGTGATCAGACCGCCCACATCGCCGCCAGTGAAGTAGTGCAGTTTCGAATCAAGCTTGCCTTTCTCCCGCTGCAGGGCGAACCAGTAATAGTTGTTCACCAGCACGGTGGCGACTTCGCCGTTTTCCACAGCCTTGAGGGCGACCATGTTGTTGCTGTAGGTCTTGCCGAAAGCGCGCAGGCCGGTCAGCCATTCTTCGGCGGCGTCGCGACCGTGCTTCTTGATGATGGCCACGGCCTGTTCCTGGAACGCGCCGCTGGTCGGGACGAAGCCGACCTTGCCTTGCCATTGTGGATTGGCGAAATCGAGCACCGATTTGGGCAGGTCCTTTTCGTCGATCAGTTTCGGATTGAAGGCCACCACACGAACCCGGGCGGTGACGCCGATCCAGGTGCCATTGCCGGCGACGTATTCCTTCGGCAGAACGGCCAGGGTCGCGTCGTCAGCCTTGGCCAGCAGGCCTTGTTCGCCGAGATTGTTCAGCGGCGGGGATTCTTCGGTGTAGATGACGTCGGCGGGGGAGCGGTTGCCTTCTTCGATGATCTGGCTGGCGAGCTGATTGCTGCTGCCCTTGCGCACTTTGACGTGAATGCCGGTCTTGGCTTCGAAGGCTTTGGCGATGGCGTCGCCGACTTCCTTGTGTTGACCGTTATAGAGCGTCAGGGAAACCGTGTCGGCAGCCTGGGAGAGGGGAGTGGCGAGTGCCAGGCCGAGCAGGGTGAAGGTCAAGCCGCGGCGCAGGGTATTTCGAAACATCATTCGCAGGGTTCCTCACTGTCGCATTGCAAAAACTTGCAACAATGATAAACGATATTGTTTCTCAAGTGCGCCTTGCGGGGAGGGGATGGGTCTGATAGGCGTTGGGTTTTAGATTTTCCAAATCCCGGAAACGCAAAAACCCGCTTTCGCGGGTTTTTGTGAGATTCAAGATCGTGACCTTGAATCTGAATTGGTGCCCAGAAGAAGACTCGAACTTCCACGACCGTAAGGTCACCAGCACCTGAAGCTGGCGTGTCTACCAATTTCACCATCTGGGCTTTATCTTCAGCGTTGCCGCTGTTGATGTGGCGCACTATACGGAGCGCCTTTTGATCTGTAAACCCCTGATTTGATTTTAATAAATCAATTTCAGAAAAAGGCGGGGCACAGAATGCAAAAACCCGCTTTCGCGGGTTTTTGTGTGAGTCTTGAAACTGATCTAGTCTCAAACTCGAAATTGGTGCCCAGGAGAAGACTCGAACTTCCACGACCGTAAGGTCACCAGCACCTGAAGCTGGCGTGTCTACCAATTTCACCACCTGGGCATCTCGTCAACGTGTGTACGTCGTCGATGGCGCGCACTATACGGAGCGACTTTTTAACTGTAAACCCCTGCCGGCAAAAAAAATGATTTTTTTTACCAGCGGTGTTCAAACCGGCTTTTGAACGTCGATAGAGAGCTTCAGAAGAGCCTTTATAGTCGGAAATTTCCCGTTTGATGGCGCCTATGCCAAACTAACCCGCATATAGACAAGGTGAAAACTCTCTAATGGCCGATTGGCAGTCCCTCGATCCCGAGGCCGCTCGTGAAGCGGAAAAATACGAAAACCCTATTCCCAGCCGCGAACTGATCCTTCAGCACCTTGCTGATCGGGGTTCGCCTGCTGCCCGCGAGCAACTGGTCGAAGAGTTTGGTCTGACCACAGAAGACCAGATCGAAGCCCTGCGCCGCCGCCTGCGCGCCATGGAGCGCGACGCTCAACTGATCTACACCCGCCGTGGCACCTATGCGCCGGTGGACAAGCTCGATCTGATCCTCGGTCGCATCAGCGGTCATCGCGACGGCTTTGGCTTCCTGGTGCCGGATGACGGCTCCGACGACCTGTTCATGAGCCCGGCGCAAATGCGTCTGGTGTTCGATGGCGACCGTGCCCTGGCCCGTGTTTCCGGCCTGGACCGTCGCGGTCGTCGTGAGGGCGTGATCGTCGAAGTGGTGTCCCGTGCCCACGAAAGCATCGTCGGCCGTTATTTCGAAGAAGGCGGCATCGGCTTCGTCGTTGCGGACAACCCGAAGATCCAGCAGGAAGTGCTGGTGACGCCGGGCCGTAACGCCAACGCTCAGATCGGTCAGTTCGTCGAGGTGAAAATCACCCACTGGCCGACGCCGCGCTTCCAGCCCCAAGGCGATGTGATCGAAGTCGTCGGCAACTACATGGCGCCAGGCATGGAAATCGATGTTGCCCTGCGCACCTACGACATTCCGCACGTCTGGCCTGAAGCCGTTCTGAAGGAAGCCGGCAAGCTCAAGCCGGAAGTCGAAGAAAAAGACAAAGAGAAGCGCATCGACCTGCGTCATCTGCCGTTCGTCACCATCGACGGCGAAGATGCACGCGACTTCGACGACGCGGTCTACTGCGAATCCAAGCCAGGCAAACTGCGGCTGTTTTCCGGTGGCTGGAAGTTGTACGTGGCGATTGCCGACGTTTCCAGTTACGTGAAGATCGGTTCGGCCCTGGACAACGAAGCCCAGGTCCGTGGCAACTCGGTGTACTTCCCCGAGCGCGTGGTGCCGATGCTGCCGGAGCAGCTCTCCAACGGCCTGTGCTCGCTGAACCCGCACGTTGATCGTCTGGCCATGGTTTGCGAGATGACCATCTCCAAGTCCGGCGAGATGACCGATTACTGCTTCTATGAAGCGGTGATCCACTCCCACGCCCGCCTGACCTACAACAAGGTCAGCGCGATGCTGGAAACGCCGAAAGCCACCGAGGCGCGCAAGCTTCGCGGTGAATACACCGACGTCTTGCCGCATCTGAAACAGCTCTATGCGCTGTACAAGGTATTGCTGGCCGCCCGTCACGTACGCGGCGCGATCGATTTCGAAACTCAGGAAACCCGGATCATCTTCGGTTCCGAGCGCAAGATCGCCGAAATTCGTCCGACCACCCGTAACGACGCGCACAAGCTGATCGAGGAATGCATGCTGGCGGCCAACGTGGCCACCGCCGAGTTCCTGAAGAAGCACGAAATCCCTGCGTTGTACCGTGTCCACGACGGCCCGCCGCCGGAGCGTCTGGAAAAACTGCGGGCGTTCCTCGGTGAGCTCGGCCTGTCCCTGCACAAAGGCAAGGAAGGTCCGTCGCCAAAGGACTATCAGGCCCTGTTGGCCAGTATCAAGGATCGTCCGGATTTCCACCTGATCCAGACCGTGATGCTGCGCTCCCTGAGCCAGGCGGTGTACAGCGCCCAGAACGAAGGCCACTTCGGCCTGAATTACGAAGCCTATACCCACTTCACCTCGCCGATCCGTCGTTACCCGGACCTGCTCACGCACCGGGCGATCCGCAGCGTGATCCATTCGAAGCAGGACACCCCGCACGTTCGCCGTGCCGGTGCGATGACAATTCCGAAGGCGCGCATCTATCCGTACGACGAAGCGGCGCTGGAGCAACTCGGCGAGCAATGCTCGATGAGCGAGCGCCGTGCCGACGAAGCGACCCGCGACGTGGTGAACTGGCTCAAGTGCGAGTTCATGAAAGACCGCGTGGGCGAATCGTTCCCGGGCGTGATCACCGCGGTGACTGGTTTTGGCCTGTTCGTCGAACTGACCGATATCTATGTCGAAGGCCTGGTGCACGTGACGGCACTGCCGGGTGACTACTACCACTTCGACCCTGTGCACCACCGCCTGGCGGGCGAGCGCACCGGTCGCAGCTTCCGCCTTGGCGACACCGTTGAAGTGCGGGTCATGCGCGTCGATCTCGACGAGCGCAAGATCGACTTCGAGATGGCGGAAAAAACCATCAGCGCGCCGATCGGCCGCAAGAAGCGTGGCACCGAGACGACCGCTCCAGCGGCCAAGGTTGTGGAAGAAAAGGCTCCGGCAAAATCTGCCAGCCGTCGTCCGGCCAAGGAAAAGGCTGTCGAGGCCTATCGTCCGAGCGATGCCGTGGCGAAAAACGCCGAGCTGCGCAAAAGCCGTGAAATGAAGAAGGCCTTGCTGGCCGATGCCAAAAACGGTGGTAAAGCGGCGTCCGGGGGAAAGACCGGACGGTCGGCGCCTGACAAGGCCTCCGGCGGCAAGCCAGCCAAACCGAGCAAACACCGTAAGGGCCCGCCGAAAGCGGGTTCCGCTCCAGCCAAAAGTGGCGGGGCGCGTAAACCGAAGGCGAAGTCATGAGTCAGTTGGAAAAAATCTACGGCGTTCACGCGGTAGAAGCGTTGCTGCGTCACCACCCAAAACGCGTCAAACAGATCTGGCTGGCCGAAAGCCGCAACGATCCGCGCGTGCAAACGCTGATCGAACTGGCCAACGAAAACCGGGTCCAGATCGGTCAGGCCGAGCGCCGCGAAATGGACGCCTGGGTCGAAGGCGTGCATCAGGGCGTGGTGGCGGACGTCAGTCCGAGCCAGGTCTGGGGTGAGGCGATGCTCGACGAGCTGCTCGATCGCACCGAAGGCGCGCCGCTGTTGCTGGTGCTCGACGGTGTGACCGACCCGCACAACCTCGGCGCCTGCCTGCGTTCGGCGGACGCTGCCGGTGCGCTGGCGGTCATTGTGCCGAAAGACAAGTCGGCCACTCTGACGCCTGTCGTACGTAAAGTGGCTTGCGGCGCGGCGGAAGTGATTCCGCTGGTGGCCGTCACCAACCTTGCCCGCACCCTGGAAAAGCTTCAGCAGCGTGGATTGTGGATTGTCGGTACGGCGGGAGAGGCTGAGGTCAGCATCTATGACCAGGACCTGACCGGCCCGACCATTCTGATCATGGGCGCCGAAGGCAAGGGCATGCGTCGCCTGACCCGCGAGCATTGCGACTATCTGGTACACCTGCCGATGGCCGGTAGCGTCAGCAGTCTCAACGTCTCGGTTGCGACGGGCGTTTGCCTGTTCGAAGCCCAGCGCCAGCGCGGTGCCAAGGCCAAGGTCGCTTCGCGCAAGCCGTAAGCGCCGAGCTGCAAGCCTCAAGCTAAGAGCGGCCCTCGCTTACAGCTTGAGGCTCAATGCTTGCAGCTGCTGTTCAAATAATCACCAATTGCCTTGCACCTCTTCAGTCCCTTCTCTACAATTGCGCCCCTTGCTGTGGCGGCAGGTACGCATGTGCCCCGCGCCAGCAAGTCCATAAGTGTCATTCACTCCTTGTCTGACCGTTTTTGAGCGGCAGGCTACAACCCGTAAGGAGCATTCATGCGTCATTACGAAATCATCTTTCTGGTCCACCCTGACCAGAGCGAGCAAGTCGGCGGCATGGTTGAGCGTTACACCAAGCTGATCGAAGAAGACGGCGGCAAGATCCACCGTCTGGAAGACTGGGGCCGTCGTCAACTGGCCTACGCAATCAACAATGTTCACAAGGCTCACTACGTGATGCTGAACGTTGAGTGCACCGGCAAGGCCCTGGCCGAGCTGGAAGACAACTTCCGCTACAACGATGCTGTGATCCGTAACCTGGTCATCCGTCGCGACGAAGCCGTTACCGGCCAGTCCGAGATGCTCAAGGCTGAAGAAAACCGCAGTGAGCGCCGTGAGCGTCGCGAACGTCCTGAGCACGATGGCAGCGCCGATGGCGATGACACCGATAGCGACAGCGACAACAGCGATAACGCTGACGAGTAATCCACGGACCTTTTAAGGAGCCTATCAAATGGCACGTTTCTTCCGTCGTCGTAAATTCTGCCGCTTCACCGCTGAAGACGTGAAGGAGATCGACTACAAAGATCTCAACACTCTGAAAGCCTACGTATCCGAGACCGGCAAAATCGTTCCAAGCCGCATCACCGGTACCAAAGCTCGTTATCAGCGTCAGCTGGCCACCGCTATCAAGCGCGCCCGCTTCCTGGCCCTGCTGGCCTACACCGACAGCCACGGCCGCTGAGACCGGGCAGTCGACAAGTAGCAAAGGATTGAATGCATGCGTGCCTTAGCTGAGTTCATCATGCGCGGCCGCATGCAGGCCACTCTCGTAGTGGCCGGGTGTGCAACATTGCCGTTGTTGTATTGGTTGGGTGCTGCCGCCGGGAGCCTGGTGCTTCTGCGGCGCGGATTGGCCGACGCCCTGGGCGTCGTGTCGCTGGGACTGCTGCCGGCATTGATCTGGTGGTTGTATGCCGATGACCCACGGGCACTTCTGGTGCTGCTGGGGTCTTCGGGGCTTGCGCTGGTGTTGCGCGCAAGCGAGTCCTGGGTCCGCACGCTGCTGGTCAGCGTAGCCATGGGGCTGGTGTTTTCAGTGGTGCTCGGGGCGGCGTTCGCGCCCCAGATCGAGATGCTGGCGCAGGCCTTGATAAAGGTCATGCCCGCGCTTCTCGGTGATGCCTACCAACATTTGTCGGTAGACGAGCAGGCGCGTTTCGCGTCGCTGATCGCACCAGTCCTGACCGGCCTGATTGCGGCCTTGTTGCAGATCGTCAGCGTGCTGAGCCTGATTGTCGGGCGTTACTGGCAGGCGTTGTTGTACAACCCGGGTGGTTTTGGTCGCGAGTTTCGCGCCATCAGGATCCCGCTGGGGCCGGCGATGTTACTGCTGGCGTTGATGCTTCTGGGCCCGAATCTCGGTGCGCAGATGGCCATGTTGACGCCGTTGTGCAGTGTACCGCTGGTGTTCGCCGGGCTGGCCCTGATTCACGGGCTGGTGGCGCAAAGGCGACTGGCCGGTTTCTGGCTGGTGGGGTTGTACGTGACGCTGTTGCTGTTCATGCAGCTGATCTATCCGTTGCTCGTGGTTCTGGCCATTGTCGACAGCCTGATTGATTTTCGCGGTCGGGTGTCGAAAGACACCGATAACGCGAACGGTGAAGGTTAAAAGTTAAGAGGATTTCCACATGCAACTGATCCTTCTGGAAAAAATCGCCAACCTGGGCAACCTGGGCGACAAAGTAAACGTTAAGGCCGGTTACGGCCGTAACTACCTGCTGCCTTTCGGCAAAGCTACCGCTGCGACCGCTGCCAACCTGGCTGCGTTCGAAGAGCGTCGTGCTGAGCTGGAAAAAGCCGCCGCAGACCGTAAGGCATCGGCTGAAAGCCGTGCTGCCCAACTGGCCGAGCTGGAAGTGACCATCACTGCCACCGCTGGCGACGAAGGCAAGCTGTTCGGTTCGATCGGTACTCACGACATCGCTGACGCACTGACCGCCTCCGGCGTTGAAGTGGCGAAAAGCGAAGTTCGTCTGCCGAACGGCACCATCCGCAACGTGGGTGAATTCGACGTGGCTGTGCACCTGCACGCCGAAGTTGAAGCCACCGTACGCGTTGTCGTGGTAGCAGCTTAAGCAACACCCTGATCGACTGGCGGCTTGTCCGTCAGACGGTTAACATCGGGCACGATCCTGTTTACAGGTCGTGCCCTTTGTCTTTCTGCACTCCCTGCTTTTCCTGATTAAAAAGTGGCCATGAACGAAATCTCCGCTCCCGAGCAATACGATCTGCAAACCGCCGCGCTGAAGGTGCCGCCGCATTCCATCGAGGCCGAACAGGCCGTGCTCGGTGGTCTGATGCTGGACAACAACGCCTGGGAGCGCGTGCTCGATCAAGTCTCCGACGGCGATTTCTACCGGCATGACCACCGTCTGATTTTCCGCGCGATCGCCAAACTGGCCGATCAGAACTTGCCGATCGACGTCGTCACCCTTGCCGAGCAACTGGACAAGGAAGGTCAGACCTCGCAAGTCGGCGGCCTCGGTTACCTGGGCGAGCTGGCGAAAAACACGCCGTCCGTCGCCAACATCAAGGCCTATGCGCAGATCGTTCGCCAGCGCGCGACGTTGCGCCAGTTGATCGGTATCAGCACGGAAATTGCCGACAGCGCCTTCAACCCCGAAGGTCGCACCGCCGAGGAAATCCTCGACGAAGCCGAGCGGCAGATCTTCGCGATTGCCGAGGCGCGGCCAAAAACCGGCGGCCCGGTGGGTGTGAATGACCTGTTGACCAAGGCCATCGACCGCATCGACACCCTGTTCAACACCGCCGATTCGATCACCGGCCTGTCCACCGGTTACACCGACCTCGACGAGAAAACCAGCGGCCTGCAACCGGCCGACTTGATCATCGTCGCCGGCCGTCCATCGATGGGTAAGACCACCTTCGCGATGAACCTGGTGGAAAACGCCGTGTTGCGCAGCGACAAGGTAGTGCTGGTGTACTCCCTCGAGATGCCAGGCGAATCGCTGATCATGCGTATGCTGTCGTCCCTCGGTCGTATCGACCAGACCAAGGTGCGTTCCGGTCAGTTGGAAGACGACGACTGGCCGCGGCTGACCTCGGCGGTCAACCTGCTCAACGACCGCAAGCTGTTCATCGATGACACCGCCGGCATCAGCCCGTCGGAGATGCGTGCCCGGACCCGGCGCCTGGTTCGCGAGCACGGTGACATCGGCCTGATCATGATCGACTACCTGCAGTTGATGCAGATCCCGGGTTCCAGCGGTGACAACCGGACCAACGAGATTTCCGAGATCTCCCGATCCCTCAAAGCCCTGGCCAAGGAATTCAACTGCCCGGTAGTTGCTCTGTCGCAGCTCAACCGCTCCCTGGAACAACGTCCCAACAAGCGTCCGGTGAACTCCGACTTGCGGGAATCCGGAGCGATCGAGCAGGACGCCGACGTGATCATGTTCGTGTACCGGGACGAGGTGTATCACCCGGAAACCGAACACAAGGGCATCGCCGAAATCATCATCGGCAAGCAGCGGAACGGTCCGATCGGCTTCATTCGCCTGGCGTTCATCGGCAAATACACCCGTTTCGAGAACCTTGCCCCGGGCAGCTACAACTTCGACGACGACGAATAATGGCCCAGTGTTTCAACCGGCTCCCCGGGCCGGTTGAAACGAAGCGTCCGACCGTCTCTGTTGCTGTCGTCGGGCCAGACGGTCATTGACGGGTTGGGCGGGCTATGGCCGAACCTGTGTGCCGACGGGTGGTTCATTTGCGCAGTCGAAGAGCTTCTGTGCAACCTTCGGGCTGATGTATTCCCGCCATATGGGCTGATGGGCAAGCCCCGCCTGCTCCTGGCGTTGCTGGAATACGCTGCCCGTTCCGGCCTGGGCAAGGGTTTTCATGTGGGCCCCCCTGACCGTGTAATCCAGCGGACGTCGATCCTGTCGGTCGTAATGGAAGTGGGCTTCCCACAGCGGGGTATTGGCGGAGCGATCATTGATCGAATAGACATCGAGAAACGATTTGTCCTTGCCCTTGCCCAACTGCTTTCGGGCGACGGTCTTGATGACATTGAGTTCGGAATGTTCGAGCAGGTAGTTCAGTCGCAAAACGTCCAGTACGGTCTTGTCCTTGTACATGCGGACCATGATTTTGCGTCCCGCTGCACTGAGCGAATCACCCGCTGCTTTGAGGCGCGCGATGACGCTGGCGGCCTGCGCATCGCTGGCAACCCCCTCGATGTTCTCCAGGCGTCTGGCCAATCCGTGAAGCTCGTCGGCGCTCTCGTCCAGTGATTCCCGGATACTGGTCGGATTGGACTTGCGGCTTTCCATCGCCAGTCCCTCGTCCAGTAATCCATCGACCCTGGCGAGCAGTTGCGTGGCCTGACCGAGCAGCTGTGGTGTGGAAGCCGCAGGGGGCGTAGAGCGCATCGGCAGCCATTCCCCCTGTCTTTTCTCGTAGCGTTGAGGCGGGGCATCCGGTTTGAACGGGTCCGGAACGTGAACCGTGACGCTACCGTCCGGATCGACTTGCTTGACCCCTACCAGAACCCGGTAAGCCCCATGCTGACGGGTCCGGAAGATCTTTCGCGGGGCGCTCGGGGCGGCTGTCGGGGCGGGCTGCTGCGGCACGAAGTCCAGGTCGATGTCCTGATCGAGTGCGGGCCACTCGGTGTTGCTGTCGACCCTGGCGTAGATATCGTTCAACTGGCCTTCGATCCTCGACTCGAATGTTCCGAGTACGGAGATCGCTTCCTGCAGGTAAGGTGCCTTTATGGGCGGCAGTGCCGGCAACCGATCTGCGAAGCGGCCTTTTTCCGTTCTGATTTCATCGAGTGCCAATTGCAGGACGCCTGGCCGAGACTGGCCGGAAACGTTGTGCAGTTCTTCTACAATCAGACTGACGGCCATGTAGCTCCGTATTCCGAACGGCGGCGGGATGTTCGGGTCATCGGAGAGCAGGCGCAGGCAGAGGTTGTATCGGGTACAGTTGATCTGGTCAGCGCCGGGTATGCCTCGATTGATCTCTTCGATTTCGAGTGCAGCGCTGCGGGATACCTTGCGAACCTGATCCATTACGGCCTGGCGGTCATCGAGGATCTGCAGTTTCTTGCTCATGTGAGCGAGATTGCCTTTCAGCGCATTGACCGTCATCAGTGCAACAGTGGGGTAAGCCCGCCGATCCATGATGGCGAGCAGTTTGTTGAAATAGTCGATCCTGGCCAGCTGTTGTTCATGCAGTTCGGTTTTGTAGACACCGCCGGCTTTCATCATGACCAGCCAGTCCTTGTTGTCGATGAGTGACTGGACGTACTCGGCTTGGAGGCGGATATGTTTGAGGGTATGGACTTCAAGTCCGATCAGCGCCGCTCTTTCGATGTCGCTGCCTTCCGGCAGATGTTGGGCAACGCCCCAGAGCTCATTGAAGCGCGCGTCGGACGCTTGCAGCGCACCGAAGGCTTCCCTGACAGGCTCATACCGCTGTAGCAAAAGCGCGACATTGGCTCGGGCAGCAGGGGTTCGGGGCATTCCACCCAGAAGGCCGAAGCGGCTCGATACCCAGCCGAGGTTGGGGTCTCGAGCAATGGCCAGGGTTTCACCGGGCCGGCTCGCGCGATAAACGTTATCGGTATCGTGGGCGACCGGATCCTTCGGGTTGACGATGCGCCAGACGTTTCTGGCGGGAGAGGAGGCATCGATGTCTCGCATGACCTGGTAGGCATGGCCCTCGATGACCGCGTATCGCTTGCCTTCAAAACCGTGCAGTCCCTCGCTGTCCGTCGATGTACCGGCGAAATCCAGAGGCGTACGAAAGCTTTCCAGGCGGTTTGGTGGCAGCGGGGAACCGATCAGGTCAGCGTCGTCGGGCAAAAACCAGCGCAGACTGAAGGGATCCTGCAACAGGATCGGCCCGGAGGGTTTCAATTCGCCGGGCAGCTTGGCGCGGTACAACCCGTTGTCGGGGTCCAGGCCCACATGCAGGACGTGGTCATCCTCGGTACTGACGAAGAGTCGACCTTTGAGTCGGATGAGACCCTGATCGTCGGGATCCGGCAGCAAGAGACCGGGACGGATGCGATAGTCCGCCATTGAAAGCGGCACGGGAATGGCCGGTGTTCCAGCGTTCGGGATTTCGCTGACGGTCAGTGGTGGCGCCGCTGTTATCGCATCCATGTCACCGACGGTCGGCAATCTGTCCGGTCGCTGGTCGGGAAAGGGACGCGGGTTGATCGGGGGCAATCGCGAGGTCATCTCGCTCCTGGCGAGGGGGGCTGTGACCGGGCGCGAGGGCCGGGTATGTACTTCAGCGCTGGTAACACCCTTTGAAGGCGGTTTTACGGGCATGTCTTTTCATCCTTGAATGCATGATTGAAGTCTTCGGCGTCACGGCCTGGTTTTACTGCGAACCCGAAAGGTGCAGATCATCGGGAGCGGGGCCGGGGGGCGGGAAACGGCAATTGGAGAAACCGACCACAGTCGTCGGAATTGGTCAAAATTTGTGCTATATTCCGCGCCCGCGAAATTCAATGAAAGCCAACACCGGTTATCGACATGCAAGCAGCCAAGCCGTTATTTGACTATCCAAAATATTGGGCCGAATGTTTCGGGCCAGCGCCGTTCCTGCCGATGAGCAGGGAGGAGATGGATCAGCTTGGCTGGGATTCCTGCGACATCATCATTGTGACGGGTGATGCGTACGTCGATCACCCGTCCTTCGGCATGGCGATCATCGGCCGGCTGCTGGAGTCGCAAGGCTTCCGCGTCGGGATCATCGCGCAGCCGAACTGGCAGTCCAAAGACGATTTCATGAAGCTCGGTGAGCCGAACCTGTTCTTCGGCGTCGCGGCCGGCAACATGGACTCGATGATCAACCGCTACACCGCGGACAAGAAAATCCGTTCCGACGACGCCTACACCCCGGGTGGCATGGCCGGCAAGCGTCCGGACCGTGCGAGCCTGGTCTACAGCCAGCGTTGCAAGGAAGCCTACAAGCACGTGCCGATCGTGCTTGGCGGCATCGAAGCCTCCCTGCGCCGCATCGCCCATTACGACTATTGGCAGGATCGCGTGCGCAACTCGATCCTGATCGACGCCAGCGCCGACATCCTGCTCTACGGCAACGCCGAGCGAGCGATTGTCGAGGTCGCCCAGCGTCTGTCCTATGGTCACAAGATCGAAGACATCACCGATGTACGCGGCACCGCGTTCATTCGTCGTGATACGCCGGCAGGCTGGTACGAAGTCGACTCCACGCGCATCGACCGTCCGGGCAAGATCGACAAGATCATCAACCCGTACGTGAATACCCAGGACACTCAGGCCTGCGCCATCGAGCAGGAGAAGGGCCCGGTTGATGACTCGGAAGAAGCCAAGGTCGTACAGATCCTGGCCAGCCCGAAAATGACCCGCGACAAGACGGTGATCCGTCTGCCGTCGATGGAAAAGGTGCGTAACGACCCGGTCCTGTACGCCCACGCCAACCGCGTGCTGCACCTGGAAACCAACCCGGGCAACGCCCGTGCGCTGGTGCAGAAGCATGGCGATGTCGATGTCTGGTTCAACCCGCCGCCGATTCCGATGACCACTGAAGAAATGGACTACGTGTTCGGCATGCCTTACGCACGTGTTCCGCATCCTGCGTACGGCAAGGAAAAAATCCCTGCCTACGACATGATCCGTTTCTCGGTGAACATCATGCGTGGCTGCTTCGGTGGCTGCACCTTCTGCTCGATCACCGAGCACGAAGGCCGGATCATCCAGAACCGTTCCGAAGAGTCGATCATTCGCGAAATCGAAGAGATCCGCGACAAGGTGCCGGGTTTCACCGGCGTCATTTCCGACCTCGGCGGCCCGACCGCGAACATGTACCGCATCGCCTGCAAGAGCCCGGAAATCGAATCCGCGTGCCGCAAGCCGTCCTGCGTGTTCCCTGGGATCTGTCCGAACCTGAACACCGACCACTCGTCGCTGATTCAGCTGTACCGCAGCGCCCGGGCGTTGCCGGGTGTGAAGAAGATCCTGATCGCCTCCGGCCTGCGTTACGACCTGGCGGTCGAGTCGCCGGAGTACGTCAAGGAACTGGTGACCCACCACGTCGGCGGTTACCTGAAGATCGCCCCGGAGCACACCGAGGAAGGTCCGCTCAACCAGATGATGAAGCCGGGGATCGGCACCTACGATCGCTTCAAGCGCATGTTCGAGAAGTACACCAAGGAAGCCGGGAAAGAGCAGTACCTGATTCCGTACTTCATCGCCGCGCACCCGGGCACCACCGACGAAGACATGATGAACCTGGCCCTGTGGCTCAAGGGCAACGGCTTCCGGGCCGACCAGGTGCAGGCGTTCTATCCGTCGCCGATGGCCACCGCCACTGCGATGTACCACTCGGGCAAGAACCCGTTGCGCAAGGTCACCTACAAGAGCGACGGCGTGACCATCGTCAAGAGCGAAGAGCAGCGTCGTCTGCACAAGGCGTTCCTGCGTTATCACGACCCGAAAGGCTGGCCGATGCTGCGTGAAGCGCTGACCCGCATGGGCCGCGCCGACCTGATCGGGCCGGGCAAGCACCAGCTGATCCCGCTGCATCAACCGGCCACCGACAGCTACCAGAGTGCCCGTCGCAAGAATTCGACGCCGGCCGGCAGCCACAAGGTCGCGAAGGACAAGACCACCAAGATCCTCACTCAGCACACCGGTCTGCCTCCGCGCGCCAGTGACGGCGGCAATCCTTGGGACAAGCGTGAACAGGCCAAGGCCGCGGCATTCGCCCGCAACCAGCAGGCCGCCAAGGAGCGCAAGGAAGCGGCGAAAGGCAAAGGCCCGAAACCGGCACGCAAGCCGGTCGTACCACGCTGAAACGCACTTGAGCTGAACAGAACGCCAACCTTCGGGTTGGCGTTTTGCGTTGTGCCTCGCAACATTTGCGTGCAACTGTGCCAAAGCATTTCACCGCATCGCCCGATTTTGGTGCTGTACTGCCTTGAGCATTCCGGGAAAGCGCCCAAGCCTCTGCATGGCATAAGTCTTGCGCGCTTTCGAATACGCTTGGGCTCGCAGGAGGTACGCCGTGTCGATTCATGTCGCATTGCATCACGTCACGCATTACCGCTACGACCGCGCTGTCGAACTCGGCCCGCAGATCGTGCGGCTGCGCCCGGCTGCCCACAGCCGCACGCGCATTCTGTCCTATTCACTGAAAGTCTCGCCCGAGCAGCACTTCATCAACTGGCAACAAGACCCTCAGGGCAACTACCTTGCACGGCTGGTGTTCCCCGAGAAAACCGCCGAACTGCGGATCGAGGTCGACCTGCTGGCCGAGATGGCGGTGTTCAACCCGTTCGACTTTTTCCTCGAACCCTACGCCGAGAAAATCCCCTTCGCCTACGCCGCCGATGAGCGCAAGGAGCTGGCGCCGTACCTCGAAACCCTGCCGCTGACGCCGAAATTCCAGGCCTATCTGGATGCCATCGACCGCACGCCGTTGCCGGCCGTGGATTTCCTGGTGGCGCTCAACCAGCGTCTGAGCGAGGACATCAATTACCTGATTCGTATGGAACCGGGGGTGCAAACCCCGGAACACACCCTTGAACATGCCTCCGGCTCCTGCCGCGATTCCGCGTGGCTGCTGGTGCAACTGTTGCGCAACCTCGGGCTGGCGGCGCGTTTCGTTTCCGGCTACCTGATTCAACTGACCGCCGACGTGAAAAGCCTCGACGGCCCGTCCGGCACTGATGTGGACTTCACCGACCTGCACGCATGGTGCGAGGTGTATCTGCCCGGCGCAGGCTGGATCGGCCTTGATGCCACTTCCGGCCTGTTCGCCGGGGAAGGACATATTCCGCTGGCCTGCAGCCCCGATCCGTCCTCAGCGGCGCCGATCAGTGGTCTGGTGGAGCCTTGCGAGTGCGAGTTCAGCCACGAAATGTCGGTGGAGCGGATCTGGGAAGCGCCACGGGTCACCAGGCCCTACACCGATGAGCAGTGGCTGGCGATCCAGGCGCTGGGTCGGCAGATCGATGCCGACCTGCTGGAAGGTGACGTTCGACTGACCATGGGCGGCGAACCGACCTTCGTGTCCATCGACGACCCCGACGGCGCCGAGTGGAACACTGCCGCCCTGGGCCCGGACAAGCGCCGGCTCTCCGCCGAACTGTTTCAGCGCATGCGCAAACATTACGCCCCAAAAGGGCTAGTGCACTTCGGTCAGGGCAAGTGGTATCCCGGAGAACAACTGCCGCGCTGGTCGCTTAATTGCTACTGGCGCCGCGACGGCGTGCCGATCTGGCACAACAACGCGTTGATCGCCGATGAGCAGCAGGATTACGGCGCCACGGGTGAACTGGCCGGGCGCTTTCTGGCGAGTGTCGCCGAACGCCTGAAACTGCCGACACGCTTTGTGTTCCCGGCCTACGAAGACAACTTCTATTACCTCTGGCGCGAGGGCGCCTTGCCGAGCAACGTCAGCGCCGAAGACTCGCGACTGGAAGAGCCGCTGGAACGTGCGCGACTGCGCAAGGTGTTCAGTCAGGGGCTGGACAAGATCATCGGCCAGGTACTGCCGCTGGCGCGCACCGCCAAAGGTGATCAATGGCAGAGCGGGCGCTGGTATCTGCGCGACGAGCATTGCCGGTTGGTGCCCGGGGATTCACCGCTGGGCTATCGCTTGCCGTTGGGTTCGCAGCCTTGGGTGAAGGCGGCGGAGTATCCGTTCATTCATCCGAACGATCCGAATCAGGATTTCCCCGAACTGCCCGAAACGTCGCAGCTCAACGATCATGGCGAGCCCGCTCCGACCAACGAGCGTGTGCCAAAGATCGACGAGTCCGCCGACTGGCTGACCCGCACCGCGTTCTGCGCCGAGGCCCGGGAGGGCCGGTTGTACCTGTTCATGCCGCCGCTGGAACGGGTCGAGGATTATCTGGAATTGGTGGCTGCCATCGAAGCCACTGCCGAGGAACTGCATTGCCCGGTATTGCTGGAAGGCTATGAGCCGCCGAGCGATCCACGTCTGAGCAATTTCCGTATCACCCCGGATCCTGGCGTGATTGAGGTCAACGTCCAGCCGTCGGCGACCTGGGACGAGTTGGTCGAGCGTACCGAGTTTCTGTACGAAGAAGCGCGGCAGACTCGACTGTCCACCGAGAAATTCATGGTCGACGGACGGCACACCGGCACCGGCGGTGGTAACCATTTCGTGCTCGGCGGCGCGACACCGGGCGATTCACCGTTTCTGCGCCGCCCGGATCTGCTGCGTAGCCTGATCAGCTATTGGCACAACCATCCGTCTTTGTCGTACCTGTTTTCCGGCCTGTTCATCGGCCCGACCTCCCAGGCACCGCGCGTCGACGAAGCGCGCAACGATGCGCTGTATGAACTTGAAATCGCTTTCGCGCAGATGCCGGCGCCGGGAGAGGAGTGCCCGCCGTGGCTGGTCGACCGCTTGCTGCGCAATCTGCTGATCGACGTCACCGGCAACACCCACCGCGCCGAGTTCTGCATCGACAAGCTGTATTCACCGGAGGGTGCCACCGGACGTCTGGGTCTGCTGGAGTTGCGTGCGTTCGAAATGCCACCCCATGCGCGTATGAGCCTGGCCCAGCAGCTGTTGCTGCGGGCGCTGGTGGCGCGGTTCTGGCGCGAGCCTTATGCACCGCCGAAACTGGTGCGTTGGGGGACGGAGTTGCACGACCGCTTCCTGCTGCCGCACTTCATCGAGCAGGACTTCGCCGACGTCATCGTCGAGCTCAACAATGCCGGTTACCCCCTGCGTGCGGAATGGTTTGCGGCGCATCTTGAGTTTCGTTTCCCCAAGGTCGGCGATTACGCCGTCAACGGCATCGAACTGGAGTTGCGTCAGGCTCTCGAACCCTGGCATGTGCTGGGCGAGGAAGGCGCGGCGGGTGGCACGGTGCGCTACGTCGACTCATCGCTGGAGCGCTTGCAGGTCAAACTCACGGGGCTGCCGCCGCAGCGTTATCTGCTGACCTGCAATGGAATACCGGTGCCGCTGCAATCGACCGGCCGGGTGGGCGAGTTCGTCGCCGGTGTGCGTTTCCGCGCGTGGCAACCGGCCAACTGCCTGCAGCCGACGATCCCGGTGCATGCGCCGCTGGTGTTTGACCTGCTCGACACCTGGATGCAGCGCTCGCTGGGCGGCTGCCAGTACCATGTCGCGCATCCGGGTGGGCGCAATTACGAGTCGCTGCCGGTCAATGCCAACGAAGCGGAGAGCCGGCGCATGGCGCGTTTCTTCCGCCTCGGACACACCCCGGGGAAAATTCCTGTACCGGTCCTGGCAATCTCCGACGAGCTGCCGATGACCCTCGATTTACGACGTTTCTGAATCATGCACGACGCCCGGATTTTTCGTATATCCGGGCGTCATGTGCCTGCGTTAGTCTGACCGTTCCTTGCCGGCTGCCGAGCTTTCCATGCCTGACCTGCTTGACCGCTACCCGCTGACGGCGGGCACCTACCACGAACTGCTCGACGACAGCGGGGCGGTGCGCCCGCACTGGCGGCGACTGGTCGACCAATTGCAGCGCAGCACCCCGGCGCAACTGGTGCAGCGTCAGGCGCTGCTGACCCGGCAGATTCAGGAAAACGGCGTCACCTACAACGTGTATGCCGACCCCAACGGCGCGGATCGCCCGTGGGAACTGGATCTGCTGCCCCACGTGATCGCCGCTGACGAGTGGCAACAGCTGTCTGCCGGGATCGCCCAGCGCGCGCGGCTGCTCAATGCGGTGCTGGCGGACCTGTATGGCCCGCAGCGGTTGATCCGCGATGGCTTGCTGCCGGCGGAGCTGGTGTTCGGCCACAACAACTTCCTCTGGCCCTGTCAGGGCATTGCGCCGCCGGACGGGGCCTTTCTGCATCTGTATGCCGTGGATCTGGCGCGTACGCCGGACGGGCGCTGGTGGGTGACGGCGGACCGCACCCAGGCGCCATCGGGGGCCGGGTATGCGCTGGAAAACCGCACCATCGTGTCCCGCGCCTTCCCCGAGTTGTACCGGGATCTGAAGGTGCAGCACCTGGCCGGATTCTTCCGCACCCTGCAGGAAACCCTGGCCCGTCAGGCTCCCTGCGACGATGACGCGCCGCTGGTGGTGTTGCTGACCCCGGGGCGTTTCAACGAAAGCTATTTCGAGCATCTTTATCTCGCCCGCCAGCTCGGCTATCCGCTGGTGGAGGGCGGCGACCTGACGGTACGCGATGCCACGGTCTACCTGAAAACCCTCAGCGGCCTGCGCCGGGTGCACGCGATCATGCGTCGGCTCGATGATGATTTCTGCGATCCGCTGGAACTGCGCACGGATTCGGCGCTGGGTGTTCCGGGATTGCTGGAGGCGGTGCGTCAGGGCCGGGTGCTGGTGGCGAACGCGCTGGGCAGCGGCGTGCTGGAGTCGCCGGGGTTGCTGGGTTTCCTGCCGAAGATCAATCAGTACCTGTTCGGCGAAGAGCTGATTCTGCCGTCCATCGCCACCTGGTGGTGCGGCGAAGCGCCGGTGTTGGCCCAAGCCCTGGAAAAACTGCCGGAGCTGCTGATCAAACCGGCGTTCCCGTCGCAAAGCTTTACGCCGGTGTTCGGCCGGGATCTGAGCGAAAAACAGCGTGAAAGTCTCGCTGCGCGCATGCAGGCCCGACCTTATGCCTATGTTGCGCAAGAACTTGCCCAGTTGTCCCAGGCGCCGATCTGGCAGCCCGAGGACGGGCAACTGCAACCCCGGGCGATTGGCATGCGCATGTACGCGGTGGCCAGTCACGACGGTTATCGGGTGTTACCCGGTGGCCTGACCCGGGTTGCGGCCGAGGCTGATGCCGAAGTGGTGTCGATGCAGCGCGGCGGCGCGAGCAAGGATACCTGGGTGCTGGGGGATCGACCGCCGAGCGGGGAGCAGTGGAAAGCCCAGCGCAGCATCGGCGTGCCTGATCTGGTGCGCCGCGATCCGTATCTGCCGTCGCGGGTGGTGGAAAACCTGTTCTGGTTCGGCCGTTACTGCGAGCGTTGCGACGACAGCGCGCGGCTGCTGCGGATCATGCTGGCGCGCTACGTCGACGGTGATGACCCGCAAGCCTTGCAGGCTGCGGTGGATCTGGGCGAGCGGCTGATGCTGCTGCCGGATGAAGGTGAACTGCCGGAGCGCTTGCTCGCGGCACTGCTCGGCGAGGATTGGTCGTTCAGCCTGCGTTCCAACCTGCAGCGCTTGCAGTGGGCGGCATCCCAGGTGCGCGGCAAGTTGTCCCGGGAAAACTGGCAGGCGCTGGTGGAGTTGCAACGTGAGGCTTCGGAGCTGGACACTGATGAACCGGATTTTGGTGAACTGCTGGATTTTCTCAACCGGCTGGTGATGTCGCTGGCGGCGCTGTCCGGGTTTGCCTTCGACGACATGACCCGCGACGAAGGCTGGCGTTTCCTGATGATCGGCCGGCGGATCGAGCGCCTGCAGTTTCTCAGCAGCAGCCTTGCGGGTTTCCTGCGTGGCGCCGGGGCGTTCGATCAAGCCGGGCTTGAGTGGTTGCTGGAGCTGGGCAACAGCAGCATCACCTATCGCTCGCGTTATCTGGCGGTGGCGCAGTTGATTCCGGTACTCGACCTGTTGCTGCTGGATGAGCAGAACCCCCACGCGGTGCTGTTCCAGCTGAAACTGGTGACTCGCACCCTCAGGCGCCTTAATGATGATTTCGCTGTACCCAGGGAGGCCGGATTGCCGCTACTGGTCGAGCGTCTGGCGCGCTTCGACCTGAGCTGTCTGGAGAACCCGCTGTTTGGCGAGTCCAGCGTGCGCGCGGCCCTCGACGGTCTGGCGGATCTGCTGCAGCAGATCGCCGACGCCAGCAGTCAGGTGTCCGACCGTCTGGCCCTGCGCCATTTCGCCCATGTCGATGATGTCAGCCAGCGCACGGTGTCCGTCTGATGAGTGCCCATTACCAGATCTTTCACGACACCTGCTATCGCTACGACAGCCCGGTGTCCCTGGCCCAGCAACTGGCGCATCTGTGGCCGCGTGAATGCGAGTGGCAGCGTTGCACCGAGCAACAACTGCTGATCAGTCCGGAGCCGACCACCCGCCGTGACGAGCAGGATGTGTTCGGCAATCCGCTGACCCGCCTGGCCTTCGAACGGCCCCACGATGAATTGCAGGTCAACGCCAGGCTGACGGTTGAAGTGCGGGTGCGGCCCGTGGTGGATTTCAATCAGTCACCGGCCTGGGAACTGACCCGCAACGCGCTGACCTACAGCAGCCAGCCGCTGTCCGCCTCGTTGCTGGAAGCCTGTCGCTATCGATTCCAGTCGCCCTACGTGCATCTCAAGCGCAGCTTCGTCGAGTTCTCGCAGAGCTGTTTTCCGGCCGGCAGACCGTTGATGCTGGGGGTGGAGGCCCTGATGCAGAAGATCTTCAGCGAATTCACCTTCGATGCCGAAGCGACGCAAGTCGCGACGCCACTGGTGGAAGTGCTGGAGCGCCGGCGCGGGGTCTGTCAGGACTTCGCGCACCTGATGCTCGCCTGTGTGCGATCACGCGGGCTGGCGGCGCGTTACGTCAGCGGCTACTTGCTGACCCAGCCGCCACCCGGGCAGCCACGGCTGATCGGCGCCGATGCGTCCCATGCCTGGGTCTCGGTGTTTTGCCCGGTGCTGGGCTGGGTGGATTTCGATCCGACGAACAATGTGCAGCCGGCACTGGAGCACATCACCCTGGCCTGGGGCCGGGATTTCTCCGATGTGTCGCCGTTGCGTGGGGTGATTCTGGGGGGAGGGAGCCATGATCCGGAGGTGCGGGTCACGGTGATGCCGCTGGAATAGGTGCGATCCATTGCAGGAGCCAGTCAGCTCCCGCAATGGAGGGTGTTCAATTTCGCGGATCAGCTCAGGCGTCGGGTGCCTGGTCTTTCGGTGCTTCAACATCATCATCGGTCGCCACTTCCCCGTCAGGGTTCAGTGCCGCTTCTTCAGCCATCTGTTTCTTGCGCTGAAGCTTTTCCTCTTTCTTCTGTTCCTTGGCCAGGTCACGTTGACGTTTGGCGAAGGAGTAATTGGGTTTGGCCATGGGCGATCCTCTGGGGTCGAAGGTGAGGTTGAGCGGCGCGTATTCTGCCCTGTATCGGTGCCCGGCGGTTAACCGGGTTTCTGGTCGACCCACTTGGGCGTGACGGTGGGCTTCCAGGTGTCGAGGGCTTCGAGCAGCGTTTGCGGCGATTCACTCACTTGCAGCATGTCACGGTGCGGCGCGCGAACGAAGCCTTCGCCGACGATGTGATCGAGAAATGCAGTGAGTCTGCTGTAGAAACCGTTCACTTCCAGCAGGCCCAGCGGCTTGCCGTGGTAGCCGAGTTGACCCCAGGTCCAGACTTCGAACAGCTCCTCCAGGGTGCCGAGGCCTCCCGGCAGGGCGATGAACGCATCGCTGAGTTCGGCCATCCGCGCCTTGCGGGCGTGCATGCCGTCGACCACTTCCAGGCGCGTCAGGCTCTTGTGACCGATTTCCTTGTCCATCAGGCTCTGCGGGATGATCCCGATCACTTCGCCACCGGCCGCCAGTGCGGCGTCGGCGACAATCCCCATCAGACCGACGGCGCCACCGCCGTAGACCAAGGTCAGTTTGCGCTCGGCAATCGCAGTGCCTAGGGCGATGGCGGCTTCGGTATACGCCGGGGTGGTGCCGGCGTTGGCACCGCAAAATACACAAACGGATGTGAGAGACATGCCTTCCTCCTGGGTCAATCGGTCACAGGGTAATGGCTGGCACGCCTTGATCCAAGGGCTAGACTTCGCGTTTCGGGGTTTCATAGGTACCGCTGGCGCCACAGGCGTAAGCGGCGAGCAGACTGCACAACAGGCTGTTGAAGGACATGGCTGATGCTCCAGATGAGTGTTGAGCCCTGAAGATACGGTCCGGCCAAACGTCTGGCTGTTAGATTGTTTCGATGAGTGTCATAGCCTGAAAGTTGTATACAATTTTTGACTCAAGTCATAGGAACTTGCGAAGATTTCAGGCAGTCTTCCAACCACTTGTGTTTTGTTAACCCTGCCTTGGAGATTCACCATGTTTTCCAAAGTTGTTGCGGTATCCCTGCTGGCGCTGGCCAGCAGCCAATTGATGGCTGCCGAGTGCAAAACCACCGTTGATTCCACCGACCAGATGTCCTTCAACACCAAGGCCATCGAGATCGACAAGAGCTGCAAGACCTTCACCGTCGAGCTGACCCACTCCGGCAGCCTGCCGAAGAACGTCATGGGCCATAACCTGGTGATCAGCAAAGAAGCCGACATGCAGCCGATCGCCACCGATGGCCTGGCCGCCGGCATCGACAAGAACTACCTGAAGGACGGTGACGAGCGCGTCATCGCTCACACCAAGATCATCGGCGCCAAGGAAACCGACTCGTTGACCCTCGACGTGTCCAAGCTCAAGGCGGACGAGAAGTATGGCTTCTTCTGCTCGTTCCCGGGCCACATCTCGATGATGAAAGGCACTGTGACCCTGAAGTAATTCGGTTCACGGGTAACACGAAAAACGCCGCTGCAAGTGATTGCAGCGGCGTTTTTTTGTCTGCAGACCAAGGGTGTAACTGATGATAACCGTCGGTCTGAAATGCACCTCAACCTGTAATTTCTGACAGTAGACGCAGATTTTAAAGATGGGTCAGATGAGGAGACGCTTAGATGACTGTGCGTTCCCTTCAGAAAAAGGAGTTTTCGTATGACTGATCAAGAGAAACTGCCCGAGCAACACACTTTGGTTCAGACGGGGCAGAGGAGTACTGCGAAAAGTACAACCATTATCGAATCCGTTACTGATGGTGATGGTAAACCTGTTGAAGATGGCGGTTTCACCGAAAGTCGAAATTTATCTTTTACTGGTCGTGCTGCTCCTGATCAAAAGGCACAGCTTCTCGATAACGGTGTACCCGCACACGATCTTGTGAATGTTGATAGTCGTGGCCTATTCAGTTTGATCGTTACAAACCAGGAAAACGGGGGGCATGGCTACACCGTGAAAACCACCGACGGACAAGAGTCTGACTCATACACAGTTCACGTGGTAGGGCGTCAGAACGCCAATATATTGTGGATAAGCGATACCAAGGGAGATGTCATCGAAAATGGTAGTAGCACGAAATCTGTCGATCTGAATTTTGAAGGCCGCAGTGAGCCATACTCCAGCGTCACTCTTAAGGATAACGGAGTTCCTGTAGGCATTCTGAACGTCCCTGGAGATGGGGGGTGGAGTGCTGCACTGGAAGGGCTAACAGCCGGGACGCATGTATTCACAGTGGCAGGAAGCACGGGTGTTGAGTCCGAACCCTGGGTCGTTGTGATTGTGGACAGCGTGACGCTAACCATTCAGTTTCTTTTGGGAGAGAGCGGAAAGTTGATCGGCAATCACGAGCAAACGACTGATACATCGTTAACGGTTGTCGGTACGGCTAACCCAGGAGAAGAAGGAAAAATAGTTGATTACCAGAGCGATCTGGTTCGATTCAAGGCCGACTCGAACGGAGTCTATACGGCAAGGATTTCGAATCTGGCTGAAAAGGCTCATACCATCAGAGCGATAACGGATGATGGTCGAATCTCGTCCCCTTGGGCATTCAGGGTGGTTCCGGCAAAAGCCCGTTAAATCTGCATTGAATCCCGTTCAAAGAAAAGCCCGCTGAGGATCATTCCTCAGCGGGCTTTTTCATTCACTGAGCGATCACGGCGCAAACGGCATCACGCGCTTGTGATGAGTCTTTTTGTAGGTGTTGACGATGATGTCGAACGCTTCCTGGCGCACCGGCTCGCCGTGCAGGAAAGCGTCGATCTCGGCGTAGGTCACGCCGTGGGACGCCTCGTCCGGCTTGCCCGGCGACAGGTCTTCCAGATCCGCCGTCGGCACTTTTTCCACCAGCGATTCCGGTGCGCCGAAGCTGCGGGCGATGGCCCGGACCTGGTTTTTCACCAGACCGCTGAGCGGGGCGAGGTCGCAGGCGCCGTCACCGAACTTGGTGAAGAAGCCCATCACCGCTTCCGCCGCGTGGTCGGTGCCGATCACCAGGCCATGGGCTGCGCCGGCGATGGTGTACTGGGCGACCATGCGCATCCGCGCCTTGGTGTTGCCGAGCACGAAATCCACCGACACCGCGTGCTTGCCTTCGAAGGCTGCGACTTCGCTGGCCAGGGACTTCACTGCCGGCCCGATATTGACAGTGTGACGCTCGTCCGGGGCGATGAAGTCCACCGAGGCCTGGGCGTCGTGTTCATCGAACTGCACGTCGTACGGCAGGCGTACGGCGATGAACTTGTAGGCCTCGTCACCGGTGCGCTCGCGCAGTTCACGCATGGCGCGCTGGGCCAAAAGGCCGGCGGTCAGCGAATCGACCCCGCCGCTGATGCCCAGCACCAGGGTCTTGAGCCCGGAATTGGTCAGGCAATCCTGGATGAAGGTGATGCGGCGGGCGACTTCCGCTTCGAGGGCCTGGTAATCGGCGAACGGCGGCTGAACGTTGAGCTGTTCAGCAATCTCACGCTGTACGGCTTGCATGAATTCACTCCTTGCTGGAAAGGCTGGAAACGGCAGGAACCTGGAAAACGTGTCGCAAATAGGCGACGAAATTCGGGTCTTTGCAGTGGGTCTTGCCCGGCTCGTCGGAGATCTTCGCCACCGGCTGGCCGTTGCAGGCGGTCATTTTAAGCACGATGCTCATCGGTTCGACACCCGGAATGTCACAGGTCAGGTTGGTGCCGATGCCGAAGCTGACATTGATCCGCCCGCGCAGCGCCCGGAAGATTTCCAGCGACTTGGGCAGCGTCAGGCTGTCGGAGAACACCAGGGTCTTGCTCATCGGGTCGATGCCTAGCTTGTGATAGTGGGCGATGCATTTTTCGCCCCACTGCACCGGATCCCCGGAGTCATGACGCAGACCGTCGAACAGCTTGGCGAAGAACAGATCGAAATCGCCGAGGAAGGCATCGGTAGTGATGCAGTCGGTCAGGGCGATCCCCAGCAGGCCGCGATACTCGCGGACCCAGCAATCGAGGGCGGCGATCTGGCTGTCGATCAATCGCGGGCCGAGTTGCTGGTGGGCCATGATCCACTCGTGGGCCATGGTCCCCAGCGGTTTCATGTCCAGTTCGCGGGACAGGTGCACGTTGCTGGTGCCGACGAAACGCCCGGGGAAATCGTGCTTGAGCACATTCACCACTTCTTCCTGCACGCGGTAGGAAAACCGGCGGCGCGTGCCGAAATCGGCGACCTGCAACTGCGACAGTTCTTCCGCCGAAGCGTTGGCTGTCAGCCAGTCGAACTTGCGGTAAAGCTGTTCGCGAGCCTGTTCCAGCACGGTTTCACGGTAGCGATAGCGGTTGCGCACTTCGCTGACGATCGCCAGCAGCGGCACTTCGAACAGAATCACATGCAGCCACGGCCCGCGCAGGCGGATGAACAGCTCGCCGTTCTCGATGCCGGTGTGCAGGTAGCGCAGGTTGAAACGGAACAGACCGAGGAAGCGCAGGAAGTCCGGCTTGAGGAACGAGATGCGCTCTAGAAAGCTCAACTGATCGGCGCTCAGACTCAACTCGGCCAGACGCTCGACCTGGAAGCGGATCTCCGCCAGATACGGGCGCAGATCTTCACTGTTACGGCAACGAAACTCCCATTCGACTTCGACGTTGGGGTAGTTGTGCAGCACCGCCTGCATCATCGTCAGTTTGTAGAAGTCGGTGTCGAGCAGGTTCTGCACGATGCGATCGGCAAACACACTCTCGCTCATAACGGGGTCTCCAGGCGGGCCGCGCGGTGGGCGCGGTATCAATCAATGGCGCTAGTGGCGCATATCCGGGGTGGGGATTGCCAGCGATTTTTATCCCGGCGCAGCGCCTCAGACCGCATCCGGACTGTCGATCTGCTCCAGCATCCACTTCACGAAATCCCGCACCTTGGGCACTTCCGCCGCGTGCTCCGGGTAGGCGAGGTAATAGGCGTCGGTGCTGGGCATGGCATGCTGCCAGGGAATGACCAGTTTGCCGTCGGCCAATTCCTCTTCCACCAGAAACCTCGGCAACAACGCCACACCGCAGCCGACCTGGGCGGCGCGGATGCACATATAAAAGGTTTCGAAACGCGGGCCGTGGTAGCTGTGTTCGGTCTGGTAACCCTGGCTGTCGAACCAGTCGTGCCATGCTTGCGGGCGGGAAGCGTTTTGCAGCAGGACCAGATCGGTAAGTTGTGTCGGGTCGGTGAGCGGCGTGTCCGGCACGCTGCTCGGTGCGCAGACCGGCACCAGTTCTTCGCCGAACAGCTTCAGGCATTCGGTACCGGGGCGTGAGCCTTGGCCGAAATAGAACGCCAGGTCGCTGCGCCCTTGCAGCAAGTCATCGGCTTCCTGCTCGTTGCACAGATCCAGATGGATCGATGGATGGCGCAGACGCCAGCCCTTGAGGCGCGGCACCAGCCAGCGAGCGCCGAAGGTCGAAGGCGTGGAGACCCGCAGGACTTCGGTTTCGCCGCCGTAGGAACGCAGGTAATGGGTCGACATCTCGACCTGGGTCAGGATTTTTCTGACTTCCACCAGGTAAAGATCGCCGGCCGGGGTCATCTGCAAACGGCGGCGTACTCGGCGGAACAACAAGTGCTGCAGCAATTCTTCGAGCTGCGCCACTTGCTTGCTGACGGCGCTCTGGGTCAGGTTCAGTTCCTCGGCAGCCCGGGTGAAACTCAGGTGCCGGGTCACGGCCTCGAAGCACTGCAACGCGGTGATCGACGGCAAGTGGCGTTTGTTCAGCATGGGCGTTCCTTTCTTGTCTTTCTGCGCAGCATGAATAAACGGAATGATATCTCGCGTAAAGGTCGTTTGTTGCACAGCCTTCCTGACGCTACAACTAAAGGTCTGCCCGGTCGTGAAAACGCGCCCGCACACATTCAGTTTTTTGCTCGAGGAGTGACCCATGGTTGCTGCATTGCTTGATCGTCTAGGTGTGAACCCGGCCCTGTATCAGAACGGCAAAGTGCCGGTGCATTCGCCCATCGACGGCAGCCGCATCGGCGCCGTGAACTGGGAAGGCCCGGCCGAAGTCGAGCAGCACATCAGTCGCGCAGATCATGCGTTCGAACAATGGCGCAAGGTGCCGGCCCCGCGTCGCGGCGAGCTGGTGCGTCAGTTCGGCGAAGTGCTGCGTGAATACAAGACCGAACTCGGCGAGCTGGTGTCCTGGGAAGCGGGCAAGATCACTCAGGAAGGCCTGGGTGAGGTGCAGGAGATGATCGACATCTGCGACTTCGCCGTCGGCCTGTCCCGCCAGTTGTACGGATTGACCATCGCCTCCGAGCGCCCGGGCCACCACATGCGTGAAACCTGGCACCCGCTGGGCGTGGTCGGCGTGATCAGTGCGTTCAACTTCCCGGTCGCGGTGTGGGCGTGGAACACCACGCTGGCGCTGGTCTGCGGCAACCCGGTGGTGTGGAAACCGTCGGAAAAGACGCCGCTGACCGCATTGGCCTGTCAGGCGCTGTTCGAGCGTGTACTGAAGAACTTCAGCGATGCCCCGGCGCACCTGAGCCAGGTGATCATTGGCGGTCGCGATGCCGGCGAAGCGCTGGTGGATGACCCGCGTGTCGCGCTGGTCAGCGCCACCGGCAGCACCCGCATGGGTCGCGAAGTGGCGCCGAAAGTCGCCGCCCGCTTCGCCCGCAGCATTCTCGAACTGGGCGGCAACAACGCGATGATCCTCGGCCCGAGCGCCGATCTGGACATGGCCGTGCGCGCCATTCTGTTCAGCGCCGTCGGTACCGCCGGTCAGCGCTGCACCACGTTGCGTCGCCTGATCGCCCATGAATCGGTGAAAGAAGAAATCGTCACCCGCCTGAAAGCCGCTTACTCCAAAGTCCGCATCGGCCATCCGCTGGAAGGCAACCTGATCGGCCCGCTGATCGACAAGCACAGCTTCGAAAACATGCAGGACGCGCTGGAGCAGGCGCTGAGTGAGGGCGGCCGGGTGTTCGGCGGCAAGCGCCAGCTGGAAGATCAATTCCCCAATGCCTATTACGTGTCGCCG
Organism: Pseudomonas sputi; assembly: GCF_021603585.1. Taxonomy (GTDB): domain Bacteria; phylum Pseudomonadota; class Gammaproteobacteria; order Pseudomonadales; family Pseudomonadaceae; genus Aquipseudomonas; species Aquipseudomonas sputi. The sequence goes on from NZ_BQHI01000020.1 coordinate 44,039, forward strand.
GCCATCGTTGAAATGCCGGAACAGAGCGACGTAGTGTGCAGCGAGACCTTCGCACCGATCCTGTACGTGGTCGGCTACCGCGATTTCGAAGACGCGCTGCGCCTGAACAACGCCGTGCCGCAAGGCCTGTCGTCGTGCATCTTCACCACGGATGTGCGCGAGGCCGAGAAATTCATGTCGGCGGTCGGCAGTGACTGCGGCATCGCCAACGTCAACATCGGTCCGAGCGGCGCGGAAATCGGCGGCGCGTTCGGGGGCGAGAAAGAAACGGGCGGTGGTCGCGAGTCGGGCTCGGATGCATGGCGCGCGTACATGCGCCGGCAGACCAATACCGTGAACTACTCGCTGGAATTGCCGCTGGCGCAGGGCATTACGTTCGACTGACAGTTTTCTCGAAGCTATTGATCGTTCCCACGCAGAGCGTGGGAACAATCTCTTAGGTGTGTTTGGCAGGTTTCTGTTGGAGTCTGGCAATGCCGTTACGCGAAGAATGTCTGTGGGAAAAACTCACGCCGCAACGACCGGATAACACGGCGCTCAGGGGCGAGGTCAAAGTCGATGTCTGCGTGATCGGCGCCGGGTTTACCGGGTTGTCGGCGGCGCTGCATCTGTTGGAGAAGGGCAAGAGCGTCTGCGTGCTCGAAGCCCATCGCGCCGGGTATGGTGGTTCCGGGCGCAACGTCGGACTGGTCAACGCCGGGATGTGGATCCCGCCGGACGAGATCGAGGCCGGCTTCGGCGAGGCGGTCGGCAGCCAGCTCAACCGCATGCTCGGTGCGGCGCCGGCGCTGGTGTTCAGCCTGGTGGATAAATACAACATCGATTGCCAGTTGCGCCGTGAAGGCACCCTGCACATGGCGCACAACGCCAAGGGTGAGGCGGATCTGCGCAGTCGTGAGGAACAATGGAAGCGCCGGGGGGCGCCGGTCGAACTGCTGACCGGCAAGGCCTGTGAACAGGCGACCGGCACGCAGAAGATTGCCGCCGCGTTGCTCGACCGGCGTGCCGGTACGCTCAATCCGATGGCCTATGTCACCGGGCTAGCCAACGCTGTAATGAGCCTTGGCGGGCAGATGTTCGATCATTCCCCGGTCGCGCGTCTTGAGCGCCAGGGCCAGCAATGGTCGGTGCAGACCGAGCAAGGTTCAGTGCTCGCCGAACAAGTGGTGATCGCCTCCAACGCCTATACCGAAGGCGACTGGACCGAACTCAAGCGCAATTTCTTCCCCGGTTACTACTATCAGGTCGCTTCGGTACCGCTGACCGAAGACGCCGCCCAGGAAATCCTCCCGGGCGGGCAGGGGTCGTGGGATACCCGCCAGGTGCTGAGCAGTATCCGCCGCGACAGGGACGGGCGTCTGCTGCTGGGCAGCCTCGGTAACGGTAATCAGAAACCGACCTGGTTCCTCAAGGCCTGGGCCGACCGGGTGCAGCAACATTACTTCCCCAATCTCAAGCCTGTGGAATGGGAATGCACCTGGACCGGGCGCATCGCGTTCACCCCTGATCATTTGATGCGCCTGTTCGAGCCGGCCCCTGGACTGGTAGCGGTCACCGGTTACAACGGTCGGGGCGTGACTACCGGCACTGTGGTCGGCAAGGCCTTCGCCGATTACCTGTGTAACGGAAATCCTCAGGCATTGCCGATTCCCTTCGCCCCGATGCAGCCGCTGGCGGGGGTGGGCTTGCGCAGTTGTCTGTACGAGGCCGGGTTCTCGCTGTATCACGCGGGCCAGTGCCTGCGGATCGTCATCTGAGTGTTGAAATATGTTGCCGGAAGCGGCGCTTTTCGATGTAGCGACTAGCCTGTAATGGTGCGGGTTGTAGCAGTCCCGCACCAGCAGTGTGCAGTTCGGTGACGCGGGCTGTTACAGGCTGGTTGCACGTCGTTTGGTGCCGCGGTTGCAATGATGGCGCGTACGGGTTGCGCCTGAAAAAATAAATGGTTTCACCTTCCGCGGTTTAGACGGTTGCACGCCCAATGAAAATGGGAACGAAACAGTCGAAATAACAAGAAAGCAGCGACTTTTTGAAGAATAAAAAACCGATGGCACGGCCCTTGCTCTGAGCATTCAAGTGAAGTCGCAGTGCCAACTAAAAAAACCTTGGAGCACCACCTCATGTCCCAGACGTTTTACAAGAAAGGCTTTCTGGCCCTCGCAGTGGCTACTGCGCTGGGTGTTTCTGCGTTTGCACAAGCTGATGTGAAAATCGGTGTGGCGGGTCCGATGACGGGCGCCAACGCGGCATTTGGCGAGCAATACATGAAAGGGGCACAAGCGGCGGCCGACGCGGTCAACGCGGCGGGCGGCGTCAACGGGGAGAAGATCGTCCTGGTCAAGGGCGATGACGCCTGCGAGCCGAAACAGGCGGTGACGGTCGCCAAGGACCTCACCAACCAGAAAGTCGCCGGTGTGGTCGGCCACTTCTGCTCGTCCTCCACCATTCCGGCGTCCGAGATCTACGACGAAGCCGGCATCATCGCCATCACGCCGGGTTCCACCAACCCGCAAGTGACCGAGCGCGGCCTGAGCGCCATGTTCCGTATGTGCGGCCGTGACGACCAGCAAGGCATCGTCGCCGGCGACTACATCGTCGACGTGCTCAAAGGCAAGAAAGTCGTCGTGTTGCACGACAAGGACACCTACGGTCAGGGCCTGGCCGATGCGACCAAGGCTCAGCTGGAAAAACGCGGCGTGAAGCCGGTGTTGTACGAAGGCCTGACCCGTGGCGAAAAAGACTTCAGCACCATTGTCACCAAGATCCGTGGCGCCGGCGCCGATGTCGTCTACTTCGGTGGTCTGCACCCGGAAGCCGGCCCGCTGGTTCGCCAACTGCGTGAACAAGGCCTGAAAGACGTCAAGTTCATGTCCGATGACGGCATCGTGACCGACGAACTGGTGACCACCGCCGGCGGCCCGCAATTCGTCGACGGCGTACTGATGACCTTCGGTGCCGACCCACGCCTGCTGCCAGACAGCAAGGCCGTGGTAGATGCGTTCCGCAAGGCTGGCACCGAACCTGAAGGCTACACCCTGTACGCCTATGCATCGGTTCAGGCCCTGGCCGCCGCTTTCAACGGCGCCAAGTCGAACAAGGGCGAAGAGGCCGCTGTCTGGCTGAAGAAAAACCCGGTCAAGACCGTCATGGGCGAGAAGACCTGGGACTCCAAAGGCGACCTGAAGGTCTCCGACTACGTGGTCTACCAGTGGGACAAGGACGGCAAATATCACCAGCTGGAAAAACAGAAATAACGGCACCTGATCAACCGGACGCCACATTCCCTGTGGGAGCGGGCTTGCCCGCGATGACGGCCTGACAGTCGACAACTGTGTTGAATGTTCTACCGCTATCGCTGACAAGCCAGCTCCCACAAGGGGGCTGCGGTTTCCTGTCTGACATTGCTCCGACGTAAATCTGTATTTTTCCTAGAAGAACCGCGCACCTCAGGGTGTGCAGGTTCTCACTGCGTGAGATTGCGTTATGGATGGTATTTTCCTGCAGCAACTGGTCAACGGCCTGACCCTCGGGTCGGTCTATGGCCTGATCGCCATCGGCTACACAATGGTCTACGGCATCATCGGCATGATCAACTTCGCCCACGGCGAGGTTTACATGATTTCTGCTTACCTGGCGGCAATCAGTCTGGCTCTGCTGGCTTACTTCGGTATTGAATCCTTCCCGCTGCTGATGCTTGGCACTCTGGTATTCACCATCGTGATCACGGCGGTGTATGGCTGGGTCATCGAGCGAGTCGCTTACAAACCCCTGCGCAACTCCACCCGACTGGCACCGTTGATCAGCGCCATCGGCATCTCCCTGATCCTGCAAAACTACGCACAGATCGCCCAGGGCGCCAAACAACAGGGCGTACCGACCTTGCTGACCGGTGCGTGGCGTGTCGAAATCGGCACCGGCTTCGTGCAACTGACCTACACCAAAGTCTTCATCCTGGTGGCCGCATTCGTCGGCATGGGCCTGCTGACCTATGTCATCAAGTACACCAAGCTTGGGCGCATGTGCCGTGCGACCCAGCAAGACCGCAAGATGGCTTCGATCCTCGGCATCAACACCGACCGGGTCATTTCCTACGTTTTCATCATCGGTGCAGCCATGGCGGCCCTGGCCGGCGTGTTGATCACCATGAACTACGGCACCTTCGACTTCTATGCCGGCTTCATCATCGGCATCAAGGCATTCACCGCGGCGGTACTGGGCGGGATCGGTTCGCTGCCTGGCGCCATGCTCGGCGGGATCATCCTCGGGATCTCCGAGTCGCTGTTCTCGGGCCTGGTCAACTCCGACTACAAAGACGTGTTCAGCTTCTCGCTGCTCGTACTTGTTCTGGTCTTCCGGCCTCAGGGCCTGCTGGGCCGTCCTCTTGTGTCGAAGGTGTAAGCGATGTCTTCAACCACTGCAAAATCCATTGATGTCAAAAAAAGCCTGGTTGAGGCGATCCTCGCCGGTCTTATCGCCCTGATCGTGTTCGGGCCGATCGTCGGCGTCGTACTCGACGGCTACAGCTTTAACCTCGAACCGACCCGCGTGGCGTGGATCATTGCCATCGTCATGGCTGGCCGGTTTGCCCTGAGCCTGTTCCTGCAAACGCCGAAGGGCCTGCGCATTCTCGACGGATTCGAGAGCACCGGTTCCGGCGTGCATGTGCTGCCCGCCGATCACAAATCCCGCCTGCGCTGGATCATCCCGCTGATGATCGCCATCGCCGTGGCGTTGCCGTTCTTCTCCAACTCCTACCTGCTGGGCGTGGTCATCCTTGGTTTGATCTACGTGCTGCTGGGGCTGGGCCTGAACATCGTGGTGGGGCTGGCCGGCCTGCTCGACCTGGGTTACGTGGCGTTCTACGCCATCGGCGCCTACGGTCTGGCGCTCGGTTATCAGTACCTCGGCCTGGGCTTCTGGACCGTGCTGCCACTGGCGGCGATCACCGCCGGACTCGCCGGTTGCATCCTCGGTTTCCCGGTGTTGCGTCTGCACGGCGACTACCTGGCGATCGTGACCCTGGGCTTCGGTGAAATCATCCGTCTGGTGCTCAATAACTGGCTGTCCCTGACCGGCGGCCCGAACGGCATGGCGGCGCCGCTGCCGACCTTCTTCGGTCTGGAATTCGGCAAGCGGGCGAAGGATGGCGGGGTGCCGTTCCATGAGTATTTCGGCATCGCCTATAACCCGGACGTGAAGTACTACTTCATCTATGCGGTGCTGTTTCTGGTGGTGCTGGCCGTGCTGTACATCAAGCATCGTCTGGTGAAGATGCCGGTCGGCCGCGCCTGGGAAGCCCTGCGTGAAGACGAAATCGCCTGCCGCTCGATGGGCCTCAACCACGTGCTGGTCAAGCTCTCGGCGTTCACCATCGGTGCATCCACGGCGGGTCTGGCGGGTGTGTTCTTCGCCACCTATCAAGGCTTCGTCAACCCGACCTCGTTCACCTTCTTCGAATCGGCGCTGATTCTCGCCATCGTCGTGCTCGGCGGCATGGGCTCGACCATCGGTGTGGTGATCGCAGCGTTCGTGCTGACGGTTGCTCCGGAACTGCTGCGCGGCTTCGCCGAATACCGCGTGCTGCTGTTCGGGATCCTGATGGTGTTGATGATGATCTGGCGACCTCGCGGGCTGATCCGCATCAGCCGTACCGGGGTCACTCCACGCAAAGGTGCCATTCACTATGAGAGGACTGCGCCATGAGTGAAGTCGTACTCTCTGTTGAAAAACTGATGATGCACTTCGGTGGCATCAAGGCCTTGAGCGACGTCAGCCTGAAGGTCAAGCGCAACTCGATCTTCGCCCTGATCGGCCCCAACGGTGCCGGCAAGACCACGGTGTTCAACTGCCTGACCGGGTTCTACAAGGCTTCCGGCGGCAAGATCGAACTCAACGTGCGCGGCCGGCAGACCAACGTTATCCAGCTGCTGGGCGAATCGTTCAAGCCGACCGACTTCGTCTCGCCGAAGAACTTCGCCAGTCGCCTTTACTACAAGATGTTCGGCGGCACCCACCTGGTGAACCGCGCGGGCCTGGCCCGGACGTTCCAGAACATTCGTCTGTTCAAGGAAATGTCGGTGCTGGAGAACCTGCTGGTGGCCCAGCACATGTGGGTCAACCGCAACATGCTGGCCGGCATCCTCAACACCAAGGGCTATCGCAAGGCCGAAAGCGACGCGCTGGATTGCGCATTCTACTGGCTGGAAGTGGTGGACCTGGTGGACTGCGCCAACCGTCTGGCCGGTGAACTGTCCTACGGCCAGCAACGCCGTCTGGAAATCGCCCGGGCCATGTGCACGCGGCCGCAGATCATCTGCCTCGACGAACCGGCCGCCGGCCTCAACCCTCAGGAAACCGAAGCGCTGAGCGCGATGATCCGGCTGCTGCGTGACGAGCACGATCTGACCGTGGTGCTGATCGAACACGACATGGGCATGGTAATGAGCATTTCCGATCACATCGTGGTGCTGGACCACGGCATTGTCATCGCCGAGGGCGGTCCGGATGCCATTCGTAACGATCCGAAAGTGATCGCTGCCTACCTGGGCGCCGACGAAGAGGAAGTCGTATGACCCAACCCATCCTCGAACTCAAGGATCTGGACGTGTTCTACGGCCCGATCCAGGCCCTCAAAGGCGTTTCGCTGCAGATCAACGAAGGCGAAACCGTCAGCCTGATCGGCTCCAACGGCGCCGGTAAATCCACCCTGTTGATGTCGATCTTCGGCCAGCCACGGGCGGCGGGCGGGCAGATTCTCTATCAGGGCGTGGACATTACCCACAAGTCCTCGCACTACATCGCCTCCAACGGCATCGCGCAATCGCCGGAAGGGCGGCGGGTGTTCCCCGACATGACCGTCGAGGAGAACCTGCTGATGGGCACCATTCCGATCGGCGACAAGTACGCCAAGGAAGACATGCAGCGCATGTTCGAGCTGTTCCCGCGGCTCGAAGAGCGCCGTAATCAGCGGGCCATGACCATGTCCGGCGGCGAGCAGCAGATGCTCGCCATCGCCCGGGCGCTGATGAGTCGGCCCAAGCTGTTGCTGCTGGACGAGCCGAGCCTGGGTCTGGCGCCGATCGTGGTGAAACAGATCTTCGCCACCCTGCGGGAACTGGCGAAAACCGGCATGACCATTTTCCTCGTCGAACAAAACGCCAACCACGCGCTGAAACTGTCCGACCGGGCATATGTGATGGTCAACGGCGAGATCCGCCTGACGGGCACCGGCCAGGAGCTGTTGGTGAACGAGGAGGTGCGTAACGCTTACCTCGGCGGGCACTGATCGGTTGACGTTGTCCACAAGCCCCGATGCGAAAGTGTCGGGGCTTTTTTGCACCTGTCTGTTCAGCGAAGCCAGACACCTTCGGGAAATTGTGGAAAACAAAATCGCCAACCTGCCAAAGCGCGACATATAGACGCTGCAAATGGCTGTTTTTCCACAGTTTTGACTTGTCCCCGTTTGCTGTGGAGCTGGCTGTGAATAACGTGGGTGTAGCTGGCTGAAAGCCTTTGAAACCGTGGCTTTCAGAGGTGTGGTTGTTTTTTGAGCAGAGTGGTTTTGCGGGCGGGAAGGTCAGTTTGTCAACCTTTTTGTGGGGGGGCAAAAAGGTGCAGATCGTTGTGGTCAGTCCTGTGGATAAGTCTGTGATTAAACTCTGGAAAGACTCGGCTGAGGGCCGTAATTGCTGGCCTCGCGCAATCATGGCCATGACCGGCCAGTCGTGCAAAATGCCCTGCCCGGCACAACTGGTTGTTCAGGGTCAAGCAAAAAACTTTCCAGATTGCCCGCAAAGCCTTGTGGGGTGCGGCTTTGCGCTTTTCCACTTGCCCCCGGAAACTGTGGAAGGGCTTGTGGATAACGTGCGTGCACATGGCTACAGGCCACGGTGCGTATGGCGTAGCGGCCGTTGATCAATTAATGAGCAGGATTCGGTGGTTGCCGGTTAAAGCGGGGCCGGGCATGCTGCCCGCTGATTTTCTATTCCAATGGCTGCCCCCGCGGCCGAAGCAAGGAGAACACGATGTCCAACACCCTGTTTATCACCGGCGCGACCTCCGGTTTTGGTGAAGCCTGTGCCCGTCGTTTTGCCGAGGCCGGCTGGAAACTGGTGCTGACCGGTCGTCGTGAAGAACGCCTCAACGCGCTGTGCGCCGAGCTGTCGAAGCAGACCGAAGTGCATGGCCTGGTGCTGGATGTGCGTGATCGCAAGGCGATGGAAGAGGCGATTGCCAACCTGCCGCCGTCGTTCGCCAAGCTGCGCGGCCTGATCAATAACGCAGGTCTGGCGCTGGGTGTGGACCCGGCACCGAAGTGCGACCTAGACGATTGGGACACCATGGTCGACACCAACGTCAAAGGCCTGATGTACAGCACTCGGCTGTTGCTGCCTCGCCTGATCGCCCACGGTCGCGGCGCCAGTATCATCAACCTCGGCTCCATCGCCGGTAACTACCCGTACCCGGGCAGCCACGTTTACGGCGCGACCAAGGCGTTCGTGAAGCAGTTTTCGCTGAACCTGCGTTGCGACCTGCAGGGCACCGGCGTGCGCGTCAGCAACATCGAGCCGGGCCTGTGCGAAAGCGAGTTCTCGCTGGTGCGTTTCGCCGGCGATCAGGCGCGTTACGACGCTACCTACGCCGGTGCCGAGCCGATCCAGCCGCAGGATATTGCCGAGACCATCTTCTGGGTGCTGAATGCACCGGCGCACATCAACATCAACCGCCTGGAACTGATGCCGGTGAGCCAGACCTGGGCGGGTTTTGCCATTGAGCGTAACAAGGCTTAACACCGTGTAACGGCTATTCGCGAGCAAGCTCGCGAAGGCGACTTATCGGTTAGCGGAGATAGTCCGCCAGGCCGGCATAACAGGTCGCCAAGTGATACGGCGTGGTCGACGGCATGTCCTTGCGGCTGACCTCGCCCTGATCGTCACGGCACTCATGCCAGCCGCCGGTATGCAGGAAGCGCTGTTGCAGCGTCTGCAACTGGCGCAGCACGGCGCTTTCGCCGTTTGGGCGCAAGGTCAGCGCCCGCAGGTACTCGGCCTGGGCCCAGATGCGCTGGGTCGAATCCTTTCCGTGCCCTTGCGGATCAAGCATGGCCAGCACCGCACCGGTGTCGGCCTCGACGCCCTGTTGTTCGGTGAAGGCAAACGCACGATCCAGTGCCGCGTGCAGTTTCGAACCGCGTAGCAGTGGAGAGGAGTCGAGCAGGAAATACCATTCGAACTGATGCCCCGGTTCAAACCAGTTATCCACAGCCCCCAGCGGTTTTTCCATCAACACGCCCTGTTGCGGTTCGATGAAGCGCTTGTGCATGGCTGTGCATAACTCGCTCAGCGCCTGCTGGGTGTGGACATCTTCGCGCACAGCCATTGTGGCCAGGAAGGCTTCGGCCAGGTGCATCAGCGGGTTTTGCAGCGGGCCGGTTTCCAGCGTGATCCAGTCACGGTCGAGGCAGGCTTCGTAGAGGCCGTCGCCGGTGGCGAAGCGTCTGCCGATAACTTCCAGCGCGGCATTGAGCGTCGATTCCACCAACGGCTCACGAGACTTGTCCCAATAGTGGGCGCAGGCGAACAGGATGAAGGCGTGGGTGTAGAGGTCCTTGCGCTGATCCAGCGGTTTGCCCTGCGGATCGATGCTGTAGAACCAGCCGCCGTGCTCGGTATCGTGGAAGTGCCGTTGCAGGGAACGGAACAGTGCAGCCGCGCGTGTTTCGGCGTTATCCACAACCCCGATCAGGCTGGAAAACAGATAAAGCTGCCGTGCGCAGGCCATCGCCCGATAGCGCTGCGGTGGCAGCGGTTGATGCGCGGCGTCCAGCGCCTCGTAAGGCAATGCCATGTCGGCGTTCCAGCCCGGTCCTTGCCAGAGGGGCACGATCACGTGCAGAAAGTGCTGTTGCACTTCACCGAACAGGGCGGTCAATTCAGGCAGGGAGGTGGAGCGGGAAGCGTGGGGCATGGGCGGACGTCGTCACGGCAGGGGCGATTGCGCGACATGGTAGCAGAGAGTGGCGATCGATCGTTCCCGCGCCATGCGCGGGAACGATCAGAGGTGCAATTCAGCCGGCCAGCAACCACGCGCCTGTCACCGCCGAAGCGGCGCCGGCCAGTCGTACCAGCGGCGCGGCCGCCTGAGGCAGAAAACGCACGACGGCATAACCCGCCGCATGCAGTGCAGCGGTCGCGACCACGAAACCGGCGGCATACGCCCATGGGCTCGACATGTCCGGCAACTCGAGGCCGTGGGCCACGCCGTGGAACAGCGCAAACAGCGCCGTCGCCGCCACGGCCATTACCAGTGGCGGACGTACCGCCAAAGCCACCGCCAGACCCAGGGCCAGCACCGAGGCGGCAATCCCGCTTTCCAAGGCCGGCAGCGCCAGCCCTTCAAAGCCGAGCAGGCCGCCGATCAACATGGTGCCAACGAACGTGCATGGCAGCGCCCAGCGTGCGGCGCCTTGCTGTTGCGCGGCCCACAAACCGACGGCCACCATCGCCAGCAAATGGTCGAGGCCGCCGATCGGGTGGCTGATGCCGGCGACCAGGCCAGAGTCGCCGTGGCCGGGGTGGGCGAAGGCCAGGGCCGGGGTCAGCAGCAGTGCGACGGCGCCGAGAATACGTTTGAGTGTCATGGATAAGCTTCCTTGTTGAGCAGTGAATCAGGCTGCAGTCAGCAGGCCCTGGCGTTCGATGAAGGCGATGATGTCTTCCAGGCCCTGACCGGTTTTCTGGTTGCTGAACACGAACGGCTTGCCGTTGCGCATGCGTTGGGTGTCGCTGTTCATCATCTCCAGCGAGGCGCCGACCAGCGGCGCAAGGTCGATCTTGTTGATCACCAGCAAATCGGATTTGCAAATGCCGGGCCCGCCCTTGCGCGGCAGCTTGTCGCCGGCCGACACGTCGATCACGTAGATGGTCAGGTCGGACAGCTCCGGGCTGAAGGTCGCGGACAGGTTGTCGCCGCCGGACTCCACCAGGATCAGGTCCAGCCCCGGAAAACGCCGGTTCAACTGATCCACCGCTTCGAGGTTGATCGAGGCGTCTTCGCGGATCGCCGTGTGTGGGCAGCCGCCGGTTTCCACGCCGATGATCCGCTCCGGCGCCAGGGCTTCGTTGCGCACCAGAAAGTCGGCGTCTTCGCGGGTGTAGATGTCGTTGGTGACCACCGCCAGGTTGTAGCGCTCGCGCAGCGCCAGGCACATAGCCAGGGTTAACGCGGTCTTGCCGGAACCGACCGGGCCGCCGATGCCGACGCGCAGGGGTTGTGTGTTCATGTGCTTCTCCAGATAAAAAGGCCCTAGGAACGGAACAGGCGGCTGTACTGGCGCTCATGGGCCATGCACGCCAGGGACAGACCGAACGCGGCGCTGCCGAGGTGTTCGGGATTGATTCGGGTGGCGTCCTGCTGGGCCTGTTGCAGCAGCGGCAGCAGTTCGCTGGTCAGGCGCTGGGCAGCTTGCTGGCCCAGCGGCAGGGTTTTCATCAGCACCGCGAGCTGGTTTTCCAGCCAGCTCCACAGCCATGCGGCGAGGGCGTCCTGCGGACTGATCTGCCAGGCGCGGGCCGCCAGTGCCCAGCCAAGGGCCAGGTGCGGTTCGGCGCAGCGTTCAAGGAAGTCCCGCGCAGCCTGATCGAGTTCGGGCAAGCCGTTGAGCAATTGCTGCAACGAGTAGCCCATCTGCCGGCTCTCCAGATGCAGTTCGCGGGTTTCGCGGCTGGCGCGGTGGCTTTCGCACATACGCAGCAGCTCGTCCCAGTTTTCCTGCGCAGCAGCCTGGCAATGGGCGAGCAGCATGGGCGCCTCGAATCGCGCGAGGTTGAGCAGCAATTGATCGCTGATCCAGCGCCGGGCGCTGTCCGGACTGTCGACGCGACCGTTATCCACCGCCATTTCCAGGCCCTGGGAATAGCTGTAGCCGCCAATCGGCAATTGCGGACTGGCCAGGCGCAGCAGCGCCCAGGCCGGGTTCACAAACGGACGCCGAACTGGTGGAGTTTCGGCGCGTAGTTGAAGTCTTCGTCACCGTGTCGCGAATGATGATGGCCGCCACCGTAGGCGCCGTGTTCCGGCTGGAACGGCGCTTCGATCGATTCCACAGCGGCGCCGAGCTGTTCAAGCATCGCCTTGAGCACGTAGTCGTCGAGCAGGCGCAACCAGCCGTCGCCCACTTGCAGGGCAACGTGGCGATTACCCAGGTGATAGGCGGCGCGGGTCAGTTCAAAGGCGTTGGCGCAGGTGACGTGCAGCAATTGTTCGGGGCGGGCGCAGACCCGGACGATCCGGCCATCTTCGGCTTGCAGGCACTCGCCGTCATACAGCGGCGGCTGACCGCGCTCCAGAAACAATCCGACGTCTTCGCCTTCGGCACTGAAACAGCGCAGGCGGCTTTTGCTCCGGGCTTCGAAGGTCAGGTGCAACTCGGCGGCCCAGACGGGTTGGGGGTCGATTCTGCGATGAATCACCAGCATCGGAAAGCTTCCAGCAATGGACAATGCTCAGGCTAGAGCAAGGGGCTTGCCAATCGGACGAGACGTAGGAAAACCCTGACGGAGCCGAGTGGATGTTTCAAGATGTTGCAGGATTGTGAGGTGTTTTGGTGCATGAAGTTTTTTTCATGCACCAAACAGGAGCCGGCGTGGGGCCGGGGAGGACAGCTCGGTAAGAACTATTCGGTACTGCCGAGCCCTTGCCAGTGCTTCAACCCGATAAAGATGAAGCGCAGTTGCTGGGTGATCTTCGCCTGTGGCGTCAGATGTTCGGGCAGGGCTTCGGCGGGCGGGTCGATGATGTCCGGCAGGGTGGCGAACACCGATTTGACGATCAGATCGGCCATCACGCTCAGGCCCTCGCGATTGAGGTGCTGGAGCTTGGGCATCAAGGCCAGATCCGCTGCCAGGTCGGAGCTGATGTCTTCCCGCAAACGGCCAATGGCCTGACGCACCGGCAACGATCCGCCGTACTGCTCGCGGGCCAGAAACAGAAATTGCGAACGGTTGGCACTGACCACGTCGAGGAAGATCCTTACCGACGCATCGATGATCCCGCCCATGACGAATTCGTTGTGCCGCACCAGGCGGATGGTTTCGCGAAAGGTCTGACCGACTTCGCTGACCAGTTCCAGACCGAGTTCGTCCATGTCGGCGAAATGCCGATAGAAACCGGTGGGCACGATGCCGGCGGTTTTCGTCACTTCACGCAGGCTCAGGCTGCCGAATCCTCGGCCGCTTTCCATCAGGTGGCGGGCAGCGTCCATCAGGGCGTTGCGGGTCTGTTGTTTCTGTTCGGCGCGGGGCAGCATCGCAGGGTGTGTTCTTAGGCAAGACAAGCGCCGCACTCTAGCAAATCGGCTTTGTCGGCGTCGAACGGCAGCGGGGAGATGGAAGCGGGAAATCGCGACTTCTTTATACAGGCTGCTGAAAAGTCAAAAGCCCAATCCGGGGATTGGGCTTTTTTTCCAGGCCGCCATGGGCTTAGCTCAAAGCGCTGTTGCGTTCGATCACACGGTCACCACCGCCTTCAGCGAGGGTCTGGCCTTGTGGAGTGCGGTCGCCGCCATCCGATGCCAGGGTCTGGCCTTGTGGGGTACGGTCGCCACCATCCGATGCCAGGGTTTGGCCTTGTGGAGTGCGATCGGAACCATCAGATGCCAGGATTTGACCTTGTGGCGTGCGATCCGAACCGTCTTGAACCAGACCTTTCTCTTCCAGACGATCACGGCCGCCTTCTGCGACGAATTGGCCTTGTGGGGTCTTGTCGTAGCCGTCTTGAACCAGACCTTTTTCTTCCAGGCGGTTGCGACCGTTCTCAGCGAGGGTCTGGCCTTGTGGCGTGCGGTCACCGCCATCAGCAGCCACGGTCTGGCTGAACACCGAGTGGCTGGTTTTGACTTGCGGAGTTGCTTGATCGGCAGCTGGCAGAGCGAAAGCAGTGCTGGCCAGCATCGAGAGGGTAAGACTGAGCAGAAGTTGGCGTTTCATGATGGGTTGCTCCTTGGGAGGGCGATAAAGTGGGTACGAGGGCAATGCTACTCTCGATAAGTCGATATAAAAGTTCATAAACACAATGGTAATAATCAACAGAATTGATTGTTCGCCTGGGAGGCTCTAGCTCGGGCGTTTCAGGCGGGCGGTTTTGCACTGCAGTGGGTATTTTCCACCCACTTGCGCTCCGCAAAAGTGCGGGCCCGGTAACGTCGACTCGACCGATCGGTCAGAATGGCGACCGTTTTTCCCCCTCGACGGGGCTTTGGATTAAACCTGCGGGCTGTTTGTCAGTCACAGATTTCATGAGGGCCATCACGGCCTGCCGTCTCAGCTGCGTCGTGCCAATGGATGCAGTCGCCTTCAGGAGCTTTGTGCAATGACGCGCACGCGTAAAATCTTCGCCTGGACCTTCGCCACCCTTGTGCTGCTTCTGGTGGTGCTGGTGTTGATCATCGTGTTTTTCGACTGGAACCGGATCAAACCGCCGCTCAACGCCAAGGTTTCGGAAGAGTTGCACCGACCGTTCGCCATCAACGGCAACCTGTCGGTGGTCTGGCGGCGCGAACTCGACGAGGGCGGCTGGCGCGCCTGGGTGCCATGGCCGCATGTGGTGGCCGAAGACCTGACGCTGGGCAATCCGGACTGGTCGAAGCAGCCGCAGATGGTCACCCTCAAACGGGTCGAGCTGCGCATCTCGCCACTGGCCTTGCTGGCGCAACGAGTAACGATCCCGCGTATCGACCTGACCGAACCCAATGCGCAATTGCAGCGTCTGGCCGATGGCCGCGCCAACTGGACCTTCACGTTCGATCCCAAGGACCCGAATGCCGAGCCCTCGAACTGGGTGGTCGACATCGGTGCCATCGGCTTCGACAAGGGCCACGTCACCCTGGATGACCAGACCCTCAAGACCAATCTCGACCTGTTGATCGATCCGCTGGGCAAGCCGATTCCGTTCAGCGACATCGTCGGCGACAAAGCGGCGAAAACCGCGCAGGACAAGGGCGGCGCACCGCAGGATTACGCCTTCGGCCTGAAAGTCACCGGCCAGTACCACGGCCAGAAACTCGCCGGTCAGGGCAAGATCGGCGGCTTGCTGGCGCTGCAGGATGCGCGCAAACCGTTCCCGTTGCAGGCCCAGGCGAAGATCGGCGATACCAGCATCGAACTCGCCGGTACCCTGACCGATCCGCTGAATCTCGGTGCCCTCGATCTACGCCTGAAACTGGCGGGTGCAAGCCTCGGCAATTTGTATCCGCTGACCGGCGTAACCCTGCCGGACACCCCGCCTTATGCCACCGACGGCCATTTGATCGCCAAGCTGCATGAGCCGGGCGGCGCGCAATTTCGCTATGAACAGTTCAACGGCAAGATCGGCAGCAGCGACATTCATGGCGATCTGGCCTACGTCGCCAGTCAGCCACGGCCGAAGCTGAGTGGCGCGCTGTTGTCCAATCAACTGTTGTTCGCCGACCTCGCGCCGCTGATCGGTGCCGACTCCAATGCCAAGCAGAAGGCCCGTGGCGGTGAAAGCAAGCAGCCTGCGGATAAAGTCTTACCGGTGGAAGAATTCAAGACCGAGCGCTGGCGCGACATGGATGCCGACGTCGAATTCACCGGCAAGCGCATCGTCCACAGCGAAGAACTGCCGTTCACCGACCTTTATACCCACCTGAAACTCAACGACGGCGAACTGAGCCTTGAGCCGCTGCGCTTCGGCGTGGCCGGTGGCAACCTGGATGCACAGATTCGCCTCAACGGTCGTACCGAGCCACTGGAAGGTCGGGCCAGACTGACCGCGCGCAAGTTCAAGCTCAAACAGCTGTTCCCGACCTTCGAACCGATGAAGACCAGTTTCGGCGAACTCAACGGCGATGCCGACATTGCCGGTCGCGGCAACTCGGTGGCCAAGCTGCTGGGCGGTGCCAACGGCAACCTGAAGATGCTGATCAACGACGGCGCGATCAGCCGTGAGTTGATGGAGCTGGCCGGCCTCAATGTCGGCAACTACGTGGTCGGCAAGATCTTTGGCGACAAGGAAGTGAAGATCAACTGCGCGGCGGCGGACTTCGATATCAAGACCGGTCTGGCGACGACGAGACTGTTTGTGTTCGATACCGAGAACGCAATCATCTACGTCGACGGCACAGCGAACATGGCCACCGAGCAACTGGATCTGACGGTGACGCCGGAATCCAAGGGCTGGCGCCTGATTTCCCTGCGCTCGCCGTTGTACGTGCGTGGCAAGTTCATCAAGCCGGATGCCGGGGTGAAAGCGGTGCCGTTGATGTTGCGCGGGGCGGGAATGGTGGCGCTGGGCGTGATCGCCGCACCGGCGGCGGGGCTGCTGGCGCTGGTGGCGCCGAGTGGTGGCGAGCCGAATCAGTGCGCGCCGTTGCTGGAGCAGATGAAGGCGGGCAAGGCGCCGGTGACCGTCAAACCCACTCAATGATTTTCCGGATCGTCAGATCGTTCCCACGCAGAGCGTGGGAACGATCAGCTTGCGGGGATTAGAGGTCTTTCAGGATATCGGCCATGTCATCGGCATGCTCTTCTTCCTGAGCCAGGATGTCTTCGAAGATCCGGCGCGTGGTCGGATCCTTTTCACCGATGTACTGGATGATCTCGCGGTAGCTGTCGATGGCGATCCGCTCGGCGACCAGGTCCTCATAGACCATCTCTTTCAAGGTGTTGCCGGCCACGTATTGCGCGTGGGACATCTTCGACAGCAAGTCCGGGTTGAACTCGGGTTCGCCGCCCAGTTGCACGATGCGCTCGGCGAGACGGTCGGCGTGTTCGGCTTCCTGAGTGGCGTGCTCGAGGAACTCGTCGGCGGCCACGTTGGCTTTCAGGCCGTTGGCCATGAAGTAGTGGCGCTTGTAGCGCAGGACACAGACCAGTTCGGTGGCCAGCGACTCGTTGAGCAGACGCAGCACTTCTTCACGGTTGGCGCTGTAGCTTTCGGTCACCGCGCCATTTTCCACGTGCTGGCGGGCGCGCTCGCGCAGGGTTTGAACATCAGACAAATGCAGATCACTCATTTCAGTCTCCTGGAGGCTAATCCGATTGGCGTCACGTTCTGCTGACGTGATCGTTACCTGGTTGTGAGTGATGAACGCTGCAAAAAGTTTTGTCGGATTCAGCGCGGCACATGTCCGGAAAGCTGCGCCTCTTCGCGCAGCCAGGCAAAAAACGCCTTCACCGGCGGGTGCCGCTCACGGCCCGGTACGCAAAGTGCGCTGTAACCGGCGCCATCGACCTGCACCTCACCCTTGTACGGCACCAGCAGACCGCTGGCGACGCTCTGCGAAACGAGGATGTTGCTCGCCAGCACCAACCCTTGTCCGGCAATGGCCGCCTGCAGGGCGTAATGCTCTTCGTCGTATTCGCGGATGGCCGGGTGCTGATTCAGCCAGTTCTCGCCTGATTGCGCGCACCACGCTTCCCAGCCGTGGGCGTACAGTTTCGAGTTGTGCCAGTGCACGCTGATCAGCGCCGGGGTGCGGCGGGCGGCCAGTGCCACTTGTTCCGGCGAGCCGTACACGCCGAACGATTCATCGAACAGGCACAGCCCGTAGAGGTTCGGGTAATCGTCGAGGCTGTAGCGCAGCACCAGATCGACGCTGGCGTCCTGGTGCAGGTCGATCACTTCGCAATGCGTATCCAGCCGCACATTGATGTTCGGGTGTTTTGCATAAAACCGCCCCAGGCGCGGCACCAGCCACAACGCGGCGAACGCGGCGGTGGTCGACAGCGTCAGGCTGCTGCCACTGCGTTGCGGGCGCAGGGTGTCGACGCTTTGCGCCACCTCCAAAAATGCGCCGTGCAGGCTGCGGAACAGCCGCTCGCCGCCCTCGGTCAGGCGCACCTGACGCGGCAGGCGTTCGAACAGCGCCACGCCGAGCCAGTCCTCCAGCGAGCGGATCTGATGGGAAATCGCCGTCGGCGTCACCGCCAGTTCTTCGGCGGCCGCCTTGAAACTCAACAAGCGCGAGGCGGATTCGAACGCGCGCAGGGCGGTCAGGGGCAATGAAGCGAACATGAAAACTCCACGGATGAAATCAATTCATCCCGACTGATTTTTGCTCATTTGAGGCGATGCCTGAGTGGCTGCAATCTGGCGCCACACCGTCAATCAAGTCTAGTCCCAAGGAGATTCAGATGAGCAAGATTCTTGCGATCCATGCCAGCCCTCGCGGTGAGCGTTCCCATTCACGGCGTCTGGCAGAAAGCTTTCTCAGCGCCTGGCAAGTCCGTCATCCACAGGCTCAAGTGACTCGCCGCGAGGTGGGGCGGGCGGTGATTCCGGCGGTCAATGAAGCGTTTGTCGCGGCGGCGTTTTACCCCGAGCCCGAGGCTCGACCGCTGACGATGCAGGCCGATCTGGCCCTCAGCGACCAATTGGTGGGCGAGGTGTTCGATCACGACCTGCTGCTGATTTCCACGCCGATGTACAACTTCAACGTGCCCAGCGGCCTTAAGGCTTGGGTCGATCAGATCGTGCGGTTGGGCCTCACGTTCGATCACACCCTCGACAACGGCATCGCCCAATACACGCCGCTGTTGCACGGCAAGAAGGCGCTGATCGTTACCAGTCGCGGCGGTTTCGGATTCGGCCCGGGTGGCGAGCTGGAAGCGCTGAACCACGCTGATCCATGGTTGCGCACCGCGCTGGGTTTCATCGGCATCAACGACGTCACGGTGGTCGCCGCCGAGGGCGAGGAATCCGCCGAGCGCACCTTCGCGGTGTCAGTGGCCGAGGCCGAGCAGCGCTTGCTCGACCTGGCCCGGGCGTTCTAGGTGGCCTGGCTGTTTCTGCTGATTGCGGCCGGGTTCGAGGTCACCTTCGCCATGGGCATGAAGTACGCCGAGGGTTTCACCCGGCTCTGGCCGTCGCTGATCACCGTGGGGGCGGCGGTGGGCGGGGTGTACTTCCTGACCCTGGCGATGCGCGAGCTGCCGGTGAGCATCGCCTACCCGATCTGGACCGCCTTCGGCTCGCTCGGCACGGTGTTTCTCGGTTTCGCGCTGCTGGGCGAGAGCCTGACGCTGGTGAAGGTGCTGTCGGTGGGGTTGATTGTGGCGGGGGTGGTGGGGCTGAAGTAGGCTGGTCGTGGAGTTGTCATCATCGAAGAGGATGCTTGGCGGGCGTTTTGCACGCCCTGCATCCACTCACCGACCACAAGGATGTTTGCCCATGTCGCAAGGTTCGGCCACACGTTATCCACTGGTGCTGGTGCCGGGAATGCTCGGTTTCATCCGTCTGGTGCTGTACCCGTACTGGTACGGGATCATCAAAGCACTGCGCCGGGGTGGTGCGACGGTGATTGCAGTGCAGGTGTCGCCGCTCAATTCCACCGAAGTGCGCGGCGAGCAGTTATTGGCGCGTATCGATGAGATTCTGCGCGAGACCGGCGCGGCCAAGGTCAATCTGTTCGGCCATAGCCAGGGCTCGCTGACGGCGCGTTATGCGGCGGCCAAGCGCCCGGATCTGGTGGCCTCGGTGACCTCGGTGGCCGGGCCCAATCACGGTTCGGAACTGGCCGACTACCTGGCGAAACACTATCCGGCGGACAGCGCCAAGGGCCGAATCCTTGAAGCGTTGTTGCGCTTCGTCGGCTGGTTGATGGCGCTGCTGGAAACCGGCTACCACGGGCCGAAACTGCCGGTGGATATCCACGCCTCGCACCATTCCCTGACCACCGAAGGCGTGGCGCTGTTCAACCAGCGTTATCCACAGGGCCTGCCGCAGACCTGGGGCGGGCACGGGCCGGAAGAGGTCAACGGGGTGCGGTATTACTCGTGGTCCGGCACCTTGCAGCCGGGCAAGACCGACCGTGGCGGCAACCTGTTCGACGGCACCAACCGCAGCTGTCGGCTGTTCGCCAAGACCTTCGTGCGCGAGCCGGGGCAGTGCGACGGCATGGTCGGACGCTACAGCTCGCACCTAGGCACCGTCATCGGCGATGACTACCCGATGGATCACTTCGACATCGTCAACCAGTCGCTGGGACTGGTTGGCAAGGGGGCGGACCCGGTGCGGCTGTTCGTCGAGCATGCGGCGCGGTTGAAAGCCGCTGGGGTCTAGGCTGCGCTCGGGGTGCGGGTGCGACCGAGGACGGTGGTCCAGCGCTCGGAAAGAATCACTCCACCCAGCGTCAGCAGGCCACCGACCAGGTGATACATCGCCAGTTGTTCCTTCAGCACCCCCGCCGCAATCAGCGCGGTGATCAACGGCAGCAGGTTGAAGAACAGCGTGGTCCGGCTCGGCCCCAGGCGCTGCACGGCCTGCATCCATGCCAGCGGCGCGAGCATCGAGGCCAGCAGGCACGCATACAGCACCAGCGGAATATTCTGCAGGGTCAGGCCGGTTTTCGGCGACATGGCGTACAGCGGATACAGCACCACCACCGCCACCAGCACCTGCAGATACAGCAACACCAGCGGCGGCAGACGCAGCTGCCATTTTTTCAGCAAGGTGCTGTAGATCGCGTAGGCGAGGGTGGCGATCAGCATCATCGCGTCGCCCAGGTTCACCCCGTGTTGCAGCAAAGCGCCGAGGCTGCCGGACGACACCACCACCAGCACACCGGCAAACGACAGCACCGCACCGACCAAAGCACCGGCGGTCAGGCGCTGGCCGAGGCTGATGATCGCCATGGCCAGCGACATCAACGGCATCAGCGACAAGATGATGCCCATGTTGGTGGCGCTGGTCAGAGTCGCCGCGAAGTAGGCCAGGCTCTGATAGACCGCCATGCCGAGCACGCCGAGGATAAAAATCTTGCCCAGGTTCGGACGGATCTGCGGCCAGTGCGCAATCACCTTCCCGAGCATGAACGGGGTAAACAGCAGGCCGGCAAGCAGCCAGCGGTAGAAGCCGATCTCGGCGGGGAAGATTGCACCGACCGCGAGCTTGTTGATCACGGTGTTGCCGGCCCAGATGAAAATCGCCAGCAGGGGAAACGCGTATCGCATGGGAGGAGAAACCAGTACGTTGATGAACGGTGATTATCCCCTGTCTGGATGCAGGCCTATACTGCGAACCGGACAACCCGCCCCTGATTCCGGACAGCATGAACAGTAAACACATCGATCTGCTGGATTTCAGCGAACTGCCGTCGGCGGTGTATTTCCGCTATGCCGACTTCAACGCCCACGAATACGCCGCGCCGCACCGCCATCCGTGGGGCACGCTGGAGTACGCAGCCCACGGCGTGCTGCACATGGATGTCGACGGCAGCCGTTTCATGTCGCCGCCGCAGTACGCGGTGTGGGTGCCGCCGCAGGTCGAGCACAGTTTCTACAGCCATCAACCGGTCAATTATCGGGCCGTGTGCCTGGCGCCGGAGGTGTGTGGCGACTTGCCGGCGCAGGCCTGCACCCTGGCGATCAGCGACATTCTCAAGGCCATCCTCAAGGACTTCGCTGCGCGCGATGTGAAGATCCCCGCGTTCGAAGCCGACCAGCGCCTGGCCCAGGTGCTGGTGGATCAATTGCGCCAGGCGCCGGTGCATCAATGCTATTTGCCCTACGCCAGCAGCCCCGGATTGCTGACCATCCTCGAAACCCTGCAGGCCGAACCCGGCAACAACCAGCCGCTGGCGCACTGGGCGGCACAGGTGCATGTCAGCGAGCGCACCCTGGCCCGCCAGTTCGTGCGGGAGCTGGGGATGAGTTTCGGCGAATGGCGCCAGCGGCTGCGTTATCTCGCGGCGATCGAGGCATTGGAAAGTTCGCGTAGCGTTCAGGAAATCGCCTTCGATCTCGGCTACAGCACTGGCTCGGCCTTCATCGCCATGTTCGCCCGGCAGGCTGGGTGTACGCCGGAGCAGTATCGGCGCAGCCATCTTGAGGCGAGGAAGGTGTAACAAGCTTTGACTACACTCAGCCCGAGGCCACCTCCATCGAGGCGGCGACAAGGAGAAAACTCCATGAAGATGTTGCGTGTCCCTTTGTTGATGATCGGTCTGCTGCTGTGCTCCCAGGGTTTCGCCGCCACGGCGCAACAGAACAAGATGACCACGTGCAACGCCGACGCCACGGCCAAGAGCCTCAAGGGCGACGAGCGCAAAGCCTTCATGAGCACCTGCCTCAAGGCAGCACCGGCGGCCAACGACGCCAAGGCCCTGACCCCGCAGCAGGAAAAGATGAAAACCTGTAATGCCGATGCCAAGACCAAGGCGCTGACGGGCGATGCGCGCAAGACGTTCATGAGTGATTGTCTGAAGAAAAAATAAGATCGACAGATCGCAGCGAGCGGCAGGGCATCCGCTCGCTTCGGCGCCGGATCGCTGGCAGACTGCCAATCCTTTTACGCCGTTCGTTTTGAGGCTGTATGCCAACGTTTTCTGAGCGTCATGTAGTGTTCTGGGTCAGTTGCATCATCATTTTCGGCGGTCTGTTACTGGTCTTGCCATTGCGTCTGCTGCCCAGCCTGCTGGCCGGGCTGCTGGTGTTCGAACTGGTCAACATGCTCACCCCGCAACTGCAACGGCTGATCGAAGGTCGTCGGGCACGCTGGCTGGCAGTGGCGCTGCTGGGCACGCTGGTGGTAAGTGTGCTGGCGCTGATCTTTGCCGGGGCCATCAGTTTCCTGTTGCACGAGGCGGAAAACCCCGGGGCTTCCCTCGACAAATTCATGGGCGTGGTCGACCGCGCGCGCGGGCAACTGCCGCCGTTTCTCGACAGTTACCTACCGGCCAGTGCCGCCGAGTTCCGGGTGGCCATCGGTGAATGGGCAAGCAAGCATTTGTCCGACCTGCAACTGGTGGGCAAGGACGCGGCGCACATGTTCGTGACGCTGCTGATCGGCATGGTGCTCGGCGCGATCATCGCCTTGCAGCGGGTACCGGACGTCACCAAACGCAAGCCGCTGGCGGCTGCGTTGTTCGACCGTCTGCACCTGCTGGTTCAGGCGTTTCGCAACATCGTCTTCGCACAGATCAAGATTTCCCTGCTCAACACCTTCTTCACCGGAATTTTCCTGGCGGTGGTCCTGCCGCTGTTCGGGATCAAGCTGCCGCTGACCAAGACCCTGATCGTCCTGACCTTCCTGCTCGGCCTGCTGCCGGTGATCGGCAACCTGATGTCGAACACGCTGATCACGATAGTGGGGCTGTCGCTGTCGATCTGGGTGGCGATTGCGGCGCTGGGCTACCTGATCGTTATCCACAAGCTGGAATACTTTCTCAACGCGCGCATCGTCGGCGGGCAGATCAGTGCCAAGTCCTGGGAGTTGCTGCTGGCAATGCTGGTGTTCGAGGCTGCGTTCGGCCTGCCGGGGGTGGTGGCGGGGCCGATCTATTACGCATACCTGAAGAGTGAGCTGAAGCTGGGCGGGATGGTTTAGTAGGTGATCGTTCCCACGCAGAGCGTGGGAACGATCACCGGGCGGCTTTAAACGCCATAGCGTTTCATGGCTTCAATCGCCAGACCGCTGCCGATGCTGCCAAAGATGTTCCCTTCCACATGCCGCGCGTTCGGCAGCATTGCCGAAACGCTGTTGCGCAGTGCCGGAATGCCGCTCGAACCGCCGGTGAAGAACACCGTATCGACCTGACCCACCGCCACGTTGGCGTCCGCCAGCAACCGGGTGACGCTGCCGCGCACGCGCTCGAGCTGCGACTCGATGGCCGACTCGAACAGCGCCCGGGTCAGTTCCACGCTCAGGCCTGACTCGATACGGTCCAGCGGTACATGGCGGCTGTCGTTGTGGGTCAGCTGGATCTTGGTTTCTTCCACTTCCATCGCCAGCCAGTGCCCGGCGCGCTGTTCGATCAGCTTGAACAGACGGTCGATGCCGCCGGTGTCCTCGATGTCGTAACGCATGCTGCCCAGGGCCAGGGTCGATTTCTGCGAATACACCGAGTTGATGGTGTGCCAGGTTGCCAGGTTCATGTGGTGGCTGGTCGGCATGAACGCACCGCTCTTCATCCGGCTGCCGTAGCCAAACAATGGCATCAGGCCTTGCAGGCTCAGCTGTTTGTCGAAGTCGGTCCCGCCGATGTGCACGCCGCCGGTGGCGAGGATGTCGTCGTGGCGGTTATCCACACCACGACGCTTGGGCGACAGGCGCACCAGTGAGAAGTCCGACGTACCCCCGCCGATGTCGACGATCAGGACCAGCTCTTCTTTTTCAATGGTCGACTCATAGTCGAAGGCCGCAGCGATCGGCTCGTACTGGAACGAAACGTCCTTGAAACCAAGCTTGCGCGCCACTTCCACCAGGGTGTCTTCGGCTTCCTGGTCGGCCAGCGGATCGTCGTCGACGAAAAACACCGGACGGCCCAGCACCACTTGCTCGAACTCACGACCGGCGGCGGCTTCGGCGCGGCTCTTGAGCTGGCCGATGAACAGCCCGAGCAAGTCCTTGAACGGCATCGCTGTGCCGAGAACGCTGGTGTCGTGCTTGATCAGCTTGGAACCGAGCAGGCTCTTGAGCGAGCGCATCAACCGGCCTTCGTAGCCTTCCAGGTATTCGTGCAGCGCCAGGCGGCCGTAAACCGGACGGCGCTCTTCGATGTTGAAAAAGACCACCGACGGCAGGGTGATCTTGTCGTCTTCCAGCGCGATCATTGTTTCCATGCCGGGGCGCAGCCAGCCGACGGTGGAGTTGGACGTGCCGAAGTCGATGCCGCAGGCACGGGCTGGAGAGGCGTCTTTCATGGTCTTTCGGTTCCGGTCAAAAAAACGGCCGCGCAGTGTATGTCAGTGCGCGACAGATTCGAAGGCCGGTCATCTGCTATTTCACGACTAAGCTTGCTTGAAACTCGGCGCTTTGCCCCAAACTTGCTGGCATGGGCCGGCAGACATACCGGTGGTCGCAAGAACCGCCGTCCACTGCCGATAAACTTCTGCTGCGCCACCCGGTCACACACTTGAGATCGGTCAACCCGGCACGCGCGAATCGGCGCATGCTGGCATCGGCGCGAAATCGATAACGGATGGTGATTCCTTCGATGGACTTCAAAGACTATTACAAGATACTCGGCGTGGAGCCGACGGCTGACGACAAGGCAATCAAGGCTGCCTATCGCAAGCTGGCGCGCAAATACCACCCCGATGTCAGCAAGGAAAAGGACGCCGAGGCCAAGTTCAAGGACGCCTCGGAAGCCTATGAAGCGCTGAAAAGCGCCGACAAACGCGCCGAATACGACGACCTGCGCCGTTATGGCCAGCACGGTCAGCCGTTTCAGGGCCCGCCGGGCTGGCAGAGCCGTGGCGGCTTTGGCGGCGGCGGTGGCGACACCGGCGACTTCTCGGACTTCTTCAGTTCGATCTTCGGCAATCGCGGCCCCGGTTTCGGTGGCGGCGCTGGCCGGCAATCCCGCAGCGCCGGACGGCGAGGGCAAGACGTGGAACTGGAACTGCCGATCTTTCTGGAAGAGACGCTTTCGAACGAATCAAAAAAGATCAGCTTCCAGGTACCGCAATACAACGGTTCGGGCCAGCACGTCAGCAACACCAGCAAGAGCCTGAACGTGAAGATCCCGGCGGGCGTGACCGACGGCGAGCGCATCCGCCTCAAGGGCCAGGGCGCACCGGGCATCGGTGGTGGTGCCAACGGCGATCTGTACCTGACCATCCGTTTCGCGCCGCACCCGAAATTCGACGTTGAAGGCGAAAACCTGATCATCACCTTGCCGCTGGCACCGTGGGAGCTGGCGCTGGGCGCCGAAGTGGCCGTGCCGACCCTGACCGGCAAGATCAACCTCAAGGTGCCGGCCGGCAGCCAGAACGGTCAGCGCATGCGCGCCAAGGGTCACGGTCTGCAGAACAAGGCCGGCGAGCGCGGTTATCTGTTCGTCCAGCTCAAGGCCGTGATGCCCAAGGCCAACGGTGATGACGTCAAGGCGCTGTGGCAGGAACTGGCGAAGAAAGCCGCCTTCAATCCGCGCGAGAACTTCTGATACTGACGACGGAGTAGCCCATCATGAGCAGCCCCCTGATCGTTCAACTGGACATGGCAGAATTCTGTGAGGCGGCCGACCTGGCGGACGTCTGCGTGATCGAAATCGTCGAACACGGCATCCTCGAACCTCAGGGCACGCAGCCCAGGGAATGGCGCTTCACCGACTACGAACTGGCCCTGGCCAAACGCGCCGCCAAGCTGCGGCGCGATCTGGACCTGGAATGGGAAGGCGTCGCCCTGGCGCTGGACCTGCTGGAAGAAGTGCAGGAACTGCGGGCCGAGAACCGGATGCTCCGTCAGCGTCTGGGGCGACTGGTGGTCGAATAGTTTCTCGGATGTCATTGAGCCCCATCGCGGGCTTGCCAGCGATGAAATCGCCTTAAACCTGTCTGGGCAGTGTCACGCTGAACAGCGTTCCGTCGGCTTCGCTTGAACTGACTTCGATCGTTCCGCCGTGGGCGGTCACCACTTCCTTGACGATGAACAGGCCCAGACCGAGGCTGGTTGACGCCTGCCCGAGCTCTTCGTCTGCACTGCGCACCAGTGGATCAAAAATAGTCCCGATGGCTTCTGCGGGAATAGGGGCCCCGTAATTGTGTACTGTCACATGTACTGTTTCGGTCTCACCGCGCAGTGCCACGATCACCTCTCGTGGGTGGGAGCCATGTTGCAGGGCGTTGCCGATCAGATTCTGCAGCAGTTGATCGATCCGTCCGGCATCCCAGACGCCACGGGTATCACCTTCGATTTTCAGGGTCGGATCACACTCCGGATTGCCGGCTAATGCTTCGGCGAGGGCCGCGCGCGCCGCGTCGGCCAGATCCATTGGCGCGGGCTCGATCGGCAGGCTTCTGCCCAGGCGACTGCGCACCAGTTCCAGCAGGTCGCTGACCATCGCCGCCATATGCCGCGCACTCTGTCTGATGTTCAGCGCGCAGGTCAGCGCATCGCCTTCCAGGGTGGTTTTGCGCATCAGCAGTTCGCTCGACATGCTGACCGCTTGCAAGGGGGCGCGCAGGTCATGGCCGAGGATGGCGAGAAAGATGTCCCGGGAACGCTCGACCTGTTCGGCGTAAGCCGCGGTCGATTCGGCCAGGGCTTCATCGATGGCTTCGTTGAAGCGGATCATGTCCTGGAAATACGCCATGTCCGGTGATTTCAGCTGCCCGACCCAGAGCCGAATCACACAGGCGCGCAGATGGCGGAATTCGGACGTCATCTGTACCAGGTCAAACCCCACGGTATGGCGCAACTCGCCGTGGCTGGCGCCGGCTTCGTCCAGGCTTGGGGTTTTCTCCGGGCCTTCGCCTTTGGCCTTGGCAATCTGCTCGCGGGCGGTCTGTGCGGTTTCCATATCGCGGGCGGCGGCCAGCAGAATCGCCCTGGCATGATCGCGCAACGCTGCGCGATCCATGGTGTCCGCCGCCGGGGTGATGGTCCTGGCGAACTGCTCCCACTCCTCGACGATGTGATCCGCGTGTTGCCTGATGAATTCGGATAAACGCATGTACTGGTTCCTGAAAATTCAAGGCGGGGCGTGTCGAATATTAGCCCCTTTGCGCGGGAAAGAAAGCGCCGCTCGGGCCTGAAATTTCCGCTGACAAGAGGCTGCGCCGCGAGACCTATGTACCGCAGTCGCACCGCGTCGCCATGGTCTGCTTTCGCTCCATTTCAAGGAGTGAAACCATGTCCGAAAATCCCGTTACCTCAGCTTCGTCAACGAATGTTGCACCGCCTTCAGGGCCGGTCGTGACACAGAGTCGGCATGCCGGGTTCCTTCAGCAGGCCAGCCCAGACTGGTTGATCGACGCAACGGTTGAACAGCGCGAAGCCTTGAAGGGGACCGGCTCCGCCCCGCCGGTCTGGTACAGACGCGCATCGCGGGATCAACGCAAGGCAATCGGTGACGCCGTGGCTGCCAGTGTCGCTGCCCGGAAGCGCCTGGACAACGTCATGTCGAGCGTTCAGGACATCGACAGCTTCGCTGCGCCGTTGCTGACCAGAGCCCTCAAGGAACGCTTCAACGTAACGCTGGACGTCAACAAGACCTGGCTGGTACTGAACAAACCGGTGGAGTCGGGGATTTTCGCCATCGAGATCGACTTCTTCGAAGTCATGAAACTGCCTTTGCTGCAAGCGGCTCTGCACAATTTCGAAGCTCGTGAATGTAAAAGGGGCGCCTTCCATGAAACGTCGGGGTTTCGCAGTGAAACCTCGACCCCCGGTACCCTGGCGCCATTGAATACGCCTCTGACGGTCGAGCAGTTCACCGGTTTGTGCCGCTCGCTGGACATCGGGGCGAAATACCAGGATTACCTCAAGGATTTCCTGCGCCCCAGGGACGCTGCCGCCGAGCAGGTGCTGCGTGACACATTTATCGATGCCCATAAAACCGCATTGCGCGCGGCGGCAGAGCTGGCGTTGGTCAAAGGCGATATCGGACGCGAAGACTACGATTCGATTCGCTCGATCCTCGACGCAGAGCTGGCACCGCGTCAGGGCCATCGGCAGATCTGGTTTCGCGATCTGGGCCTGATGGGCCGGCGCCTGACCGGCTGTGTAATGTTCACGATCTGCGAGAAGTACCGCTACAGCGACGATTCGATCCTGTACATCCCGGGCGATCCTTACCATCCGCTCAAACGCTACAAGGGGCGGGAAATCGCAGCGATGTTCAAGCAGCGCTTCACCGCACGCGACGCCACTCAGGCTCATCCTGGCGAACCGAATGCCTACCAGCGGTTTTTCAGCCGGTTCGTCGCCTATGCCGACCGACCGCACTACTTCGCTCAATTCACCGAGGACAGCCCGAACCGCACGTTTTCACAAAACCTGGCTCCCTACGAGCCGTTGCTGAACGAGGTTTTCAAGGCGCTCAATCCGATCAGTGCGGTACTGACCGGCGTTCGCCAGCTACCGCCCGCGCCGCCCGTCGAGCAGATACAAAATGCAGATCCGTATCTGAATCCGGTGGGTTTGGCCCGCAAGGGACACGGGATCTGGGCGGACAACACCGACCTGTGGCGCTACCAGTTCGAGCAGCATCGCGACCGTCTGCTCGCCGATGCCCGCAGTCACGCGGTGCCCACGGTGGATGTAGACGCCAAGGCGCGTTCGGCAAAACTCGCCGCGTTGCTGAACATCGGCATGCTGGTGCTGATGGGCGTTTCGATGTTCGTGCCGGTGCTCGGTGAAGTGATGATGGCGGTGATGGCCGTGCAACTGCTCGAAGAAACCTTTGAGGGCGTTATCGAGTGGAGCGAAGGTGATCGCAAGGCCGCCAGGGCGCATCTGATCGATGTCGCGCAAAATCTTGCGTTGGTTGTCCTGATGGCGGGAGCCGGAAAAGGGTTCGCGCGGCTGACGGCTGCCAGATCGGTGCCGGTCATCGAAAATCTGCATCCGGTAGAAATGCCGGACGGTACGACCCGTCTGTGGAAGCCTGACCTGAAGGGCTACGAAAGTCCGGTCGCGCTCGATCCGCACGCGCGACCGAATGCGCTGGGGCAGTACGAGGTTGAAGGGAAAACCTGGATCCGGCTGGATGGCAAGACCTATCAGCAGACTTACGACACATCGCTCAAGGCCTGGCGCATCCGTCATCCGCACGATTCGCACGCCTATCAGCCACCCCTGACTCATAACGGCGCCGGCGCCTGGCGGCACACCCTTGAGCGCCCGCAAGACTGGGACCGCCTGACGCTGTTGCGACGCCTCGGCCCCGGCACCGAACCCTTCACTGACGCGCAGTTGCTGAGGATGGCCGACGTCGCCGGTGTCAGCGACAACGCCTTGCGCAAGATGCACCTGGACAGTGCCTTGCCGCCAGCGGAACTGGCGGACGCCATGCAACTGTTCAACGCCGAGCGCGATGCCGGACTGATCGTCGAACAGGCCGCGGGCACGCAGGCGATCGATACTCGATTCATGCACCTGCTGCCGTTGCTTCCCGACATGCCACGTTGGCCGTCCGGGCGCATGTTGAAGGTTTATGACCGCCCCGATCTGTCAGGCCGGGCATCCGGTTTCGGGACGAAACGCGAGGGCAAGGCGCCGATCCGGATCAGTCGGGCCGAGGTGTTGAGCGGGGCCCTGCCGGCGCGAATACTCGCGACGCTGGATGAAGCGGAGACGGTTCGCCTGTTGGGCGGCGAGCCGGCTCGCGTTCGGCAGACCCGGCCCCTGGAACTCTCGAGACAGATGGCCGACTTCGCCAGCGCGCAACAGCCCGCGCTCTTCAACAGCCTTCTCAAGGAAGGCGGGCCTGTGGGTCCCCGGACGGCAAGGCTGCAACGCGCCGTACCCGGCCTGACCGAGCGTGCGGCCGCCGCTGCGCTGGAACAGGCCGACGCCGCGGAACTGACGCGGCTGGAAAGCGCGGCAACGGTCCCGCTGCATTTGCAGGAGCTCGCCCGCTGGTACGGCGGTGAGCAGCGCCTGAGCCGTGCTCTGGCCGGGTTGTGCAGTGAAACCATGGCCTCGCCCGACAGCAGTCATCTGGCCTTGCAGACGTTGGGCCGGCTGCCAGGCTGGTCCGATGAGGTGCGTCTGGAAATCCGTGAAGGCAGTCCCAACGGTCCGATGCTCGATGCCATCGGCAGCGAAACGGCTTCCACACGCAAGTATCTGGTCAAGTATGCAGATGCCTATCAAGCCGCCAATGAGCTTGGCGAGCCGCTCAACAGCATTGCGCACAAGGGCGACAATTTTTTCGCCTCGCTGATGTACGCCTTGCCCGATCAGGCACGTCGCGCGTTGGGGCTGCCGAACGTCGGGCAGAGCGTCGAGTTGCAAGGCGCGATCATTGAGCGAGCGTTTGCCGACCGCAGTCAATCGGCCCGGATCATGCGTGCAGGCACCGCCGAAAAGCCGTGGTTCAAGCCGCCGCAACGCATCGCTGCCGGATTGCGCGGGTATCCCGCCAGTGGCGATGGGCCGGGGCCCAGCCCGGCGTTGACTGCTCATGTCCAGAGCGTCTACCCGGGGCTGACTGATGTGCAGGCTCGCGGCTTCATCCTGGAACAATGGCGTCTGGGCAAGACCGACCAGCAGATCTTTCATCTGCTCAACAACCGTCTGAGCGAGTGGCGGGAGCTGGAAACAACCCTTGAGCAATGGCGGGTATCGCAGAACATGCGTCTGCGCACCACCCGTGACGAGTTCGCCAGCGTGGTGCAGAGCATAAAGGCGTGTTGGCGCAATGAACCCTTGGCCGCCCACGACCGGCAAGCAGCCAGCCTGACGCTGATCAGTAATGCGCCGCTGCCGCCATTGACGGCGAGCTTTGCCCACGTTCGCGAACTGACGCTGAGCGCGCCGTTGCCTGGTGAAACGCTTGCGGCGTTTCCCCACGTCGAGAAGCTGGTCCTGACCGCAAACGTTGCAGAATTCGACAAAGTGCTCACGACGTTGAAGACGTTGCGCCACATGACCCGTCTGAAGCTTTCGACACCCATCACCGGCCAGGTAGCGATGCGGCTTCGGGAGTTGACCCGGCTCGAGGAACTGGAACTGCGCTGTACTGCCAGCGGCCTCAATCCAGTGGTGCCCATGACGCTCGACGTCGGGGGTATGCACCAGTTGCGCCGGCTTGAGGTCGGCAGTCCGCAAATGCACCTGTGGCCCAACGGTGTTCTGGAATTGCCACGACTGGAGCGCCTGAACCTGCGCTCGACCGCGATCAGTCACCTGCCAATGGAAGTCTATGAAGGTCACCAGCGACTGTTGACCGGCCTTTCGCTGGACTGGTCGAAATTCCCGCGTCGCACGTTCAAGCCGATCTACGAATTCGTTCGGAGTCAGCCTCGGCATCTGATCGATCTGGACGAGATGGTCGCGGATTATTGCCGCGGAGAACTCAAGCGTTTTGTCGGCATGGAGTCGAGTCTGTTCGATGTCTTGAGTGCGGGTTTCCGGGCGCATTGGACGGACGCCGCCAGCCGTTTCACCGCGATTGAATCCTTGAGTGAGCAGTACAGTGAACTCAACCGTCTGGACACATGGGTCGGCTCCGAACCGAATGCGCGTTCGGCGGTGGCCGTTGCGCTGAAAGCCAGTTGGCGCGCCGGATTGTTCCAGCGCTATGGCGCGCGTACCGACAGTATCTTTTTCAATCTGTACGTCAGCCTGCCCAACGATGCCTCGGTGCTGGAGATTCCCGGCTCGCCGCTGGACAGCCTGCCGACACTCTCGGCTGACGGGTTCACCCATGTCAGAAGTCTGCAACTGCCCGGGTTGCAGGCCCCGGTCGAGCAGTTGCGCAGTTTCATCCTTACCTTTGGCGGGGTCGAAACCCTCGATCTGAGCCATTGTGGCCTGGCAGAGCTGCCGCTCGAGTCAAGCGATCTGCCGGCACTTGAAACCCTCAACCTGCATGGCAACCCGCTGAGCACTATCGACGTGCGCGGGATGAATCGCCTGAAGGCCCTGGACCTGAGTGCGACGGCCCTGCGCGAATGGCCGGTGGGGGCGGAGTTTCTGCCGGAGCTGACCTGGCTGGATCTCAGCGACAGCCAGTTGACCTCGCTGCCGGAGGCGTTGCTTGGGCGTGAAGCGTTGTTGCTCGATACCAGCCTCACCGGTACCCCGCTGAGTGCGCAGGCCGAAATGTCGCTGGCTACCGCGCGCCAGCGTATCGAAGAGGCCAGAGGCCTGTTGCCGGGGTCGTTGCAACGCTTTGCACTGGAAGAGCCGCGTCATCGTACGCCGCCCGCCGAAAGCGGCTCGGTAATCGTCCGGCGGTTGCTGCCGCTTGCGCCGCGCCCGGCAGACGTGGGGCCGACCGGGTGGGGGCCGCGCATCCGGCGGCTGTGCCCGTCATCCGACGAGACGCAGGCGCAGCAGACGATCGAGCGGATGCAGCGCGCAGGGCTGACCGAGGCGCAGATCGGTGTACAAATCGATGCGTGGGAGCAGGCATTCGAGGCGCTGACGCGGCGTCTGAACGATTGGCTGTTCACCCATGAAACCCGAGGCATGGACTGGGTCGTGTCATCGCGCACCCGCCAGCTCGCCGCCCGGCGCATCATGGAATGCTGGCGTGAAAGTACCGTCGACTGGGATGGCGTGTCTGACCGAGAGCTGAACCTTGACGGTCTGCAGGTGGGCAACTTGCCCGCACTGGACGAAACATTCGCGGCGGTTCGTTCCCTGAGTCTCTCGGGCGTCAAGCTCACCACCGATGGCTCCAACGCTTTCCTCAGCGCCTTTACCCAATTGCGCAGGCTCAATCTGAGCGGCAATCACTTGCTGGCGATCCCTGAGCCTGTCGGACGAATGCTGCAACTGGAGCGACTGGAACTGTCGCTCACCGGCCTTGTGGATTCCCAAGCGCTGGATCAAACGCTCGAGGGCCTGCCGCACCTGCGGTGGCTGGACCTCAGCCATAACGGCCTGCGTACCCTGCGCGTCGATCGTCTGCAGCGCCTGGAGCGGCTGGACCTGCGTGACAACCTGCTGACCGCCTGGCCGGAGGGGTTGCTGCAAGCCCCGCGTTTGCAGACGGTCGACTTGAGCAACAACGAGATATCGTCGATCCCCGCCGAGTTGTATGACGGCACTCATGCACCGCTGATTGCCGGCAGCGATCTGTCGGAGAACTTCGAAATCTCGCAGCAAAGCCTGATCCGTCTGCGTGAATACGCCGATGCCCATGGACGTGACGATGTGCTGGGTCTGAGGTATGCCGAGATTGACCGGATGATCGATGACATGAACAGCAGCACCGAGAGTGGAGACGAAGACGCGGGGAGCGAAAGTGATGTGGAACCGGATGAAGTGGTCCCGACACTCGCCGAAAGTGTCCTCGAACGGCAAGCGACGCCGTGGATTGAAAACATTCCGCAAGAAGACGCCGCACGCTATCGGGCCATGTGGCAGCGGTTGGCAGCGGAACCCGATAACGGGGCGTTCTTCCATCTGCTTGCGCGGATGCCGGACACCGAGGAGTTCCGGGTGTTTCGTGCTGACCTGACACGCCGGGTGTGGGAGGTTGTCGAGGCGGCCGATGGCAGTCAGGAGCTGCGCGATACGCTGTTTTCCATGGCCTCCACGCACACGACCTGCGTCGACGGACGCACCCTGGCGTTCAGTGAAATCGAGGTCAAGGTGTTCGAGTACAACGCCCTGCGACACTTGCAGCCAGGTCTTGCTGCCAAGGGGCGGGCATTGCTCGACTTGTCGCGTCAACTGTTCCGCCTGGGCGAGGTGGAAAAACTGGCTGCGCGCAGCATGGGTCGTCACGCGGATCCTGCGGAGGTGCGCCTGCAGTATCGGATCGGCCTGACTTCGGGCTGGGAGGACGGACTGCAACTGCCGGGGCAGCCCACTCATATGCGCTTCGCCGGGCCGCTCAGGGGAGAGGCGCTGACGATTGCGCGTGATGCGGTCGTGAAGGCAGAGAAAAGCGAGCGCTTCTATGAAGAACTGATCAGCCGTGATTACTGGGTGCAGTACTTGAACGAGAAGTACCCGGACGAACTCGACGCGCTCAAGCGCAGCGCAGATGAAAAGCTGCAACGCCTTGAAGAGGCATTTGACGACGTGACCAGCACGGCTTATCAGGAGGCAGTGCAGATGCTCGAGGTTGAACGCAGCATTGAGCGCAATCAGCAACTGATTGCCCTGTCGCGCCTGGAAACCGGTGAGCCGGCGACGGTCGGGCTCGATGAGGAGCAGCCCGGCCCTTCGCGTTATTTGCTGGACACCTCAACCCGCTGAGGTGCCGCCAACCCCGGTCGTCGAACGCTTCGCCGACCGGGGCGCTGACTCAGAACAGAAAGTAACGCTGCGCCATCGGCAGGGTGTCGGCCGGTTCACACCAGAGCAACACACCATCGGCCTTGACTTGATAGGTCTGCGGGTCGACGTCGATGTTCGGCAGGTAGTCGTTGTGGATCAGGTCGGTTTTCTGCACCTCGCGGCAACCTTTGACCACGGCGATTTTCTTCTTCAGACCCAGCGCTTCGGGCAGTCCGGCTGCCTGCGCCGCCTGGCTGATGAAGGTCAGGCTGGTGGCGTGCAGCGAACCACCGTAACTGGCGAACATCGGTCGGTAGTGCACCGGTTGCGGGGTCGGAATCGAGGCGTTGGCGTCGCCCATCAGGCTGGCGGCGATGGCGCCACCCTTGAGGATCAATGTCGGTTTCACGCCGAAGAACGCCGGGCGCCAGAGCACCAGATCGGCCCATTTGCCGACTTCCACCGAACCCACTTCATGGCTGATGCCATGGGTGATCGCCGGGTTGATGGTGTACTTGGCGATATAGCGTTTGGCGCGGAAGTTGTCGTTGCCTTCGCCGTCCTGAGGCAGCGGGCCGCGCTGCTTTTTCATCTTGTCGGCGGTCTGCCAGGTGCGCGTGATGACTTCGCCGACGCGGCCCATGGCCTGGCTGTCGGAGCTGATCATCGAGAACGCGCCGAGGTCGTGGAGGATGTCTTCGGCGGCAATGGTTTCGCGGCGGATGCGGCTTTCGGCGAACGCCACGTCTTCGGCGATGCTTGGGTCGAGGTGGTGGCAGACCATCAGCATGTCGAGGTGTTCGTCGATGGTGTTGCGGGTGAACGGCCGGGTCGGGTTGGTCGAACTCGGCAGCACGTTGGCGAAACCGCAGGCCTTGATAATGTCCGGCGCATGGCCGCCGCCGGCGCCTTCGGTGTGGTAGGTGTGGATGGTGCGACCCTTGAACGCGCCGAGGGTGGTTTCAACGAAACCGGACTCGTTGAGGGTGTCGGTGTGGATGGCCACTTGCACGTCGTACTGGTCGGCGACGCTCAGGCAGTTGTCGATGCTCGCCGGGGTGGTGCCCCAGTCTTCGTGCAGCTTGAGGCCGATGGCGCCGGCCTTGACCTGTTCGATCAACGGTTCCGGCAGGCTGGCGTTGCCCTTGCCGGTGAGGCCGATGTTCATCGCAAACGCATCGGCGGCCTGGAGCATCCGCGCCAGGTGCCAGGGGCCGGAAGTGCAGGTCGTTGCGTTGGTGCCGGTGGCCGGCCCCGTACCGCCACCGATCATGGTGGTGACGCCGCTCATCAGCGCCTCTTCGATCTGCTGCGGGCAGATGAAGTGG
Source organism: Pseudomonas sputi (assembly GCF_021603585.1). Taxonomy (GTDB): domain Bacteria; phylum Pseudomonadota; class Gammaproteobacteria; order Pseudomonadales; family Pseudomonadaceae; genus Aquipseudomonas; species Aquipseudomonas sputi. The sequence continues at coordinate 80,011 of NZ_BQHI01000020.1, forward strand.
ATGTGGGTGTCAATGCCGCCGGCGGTGAGGATCATGCCTTCGCCGGCAATGACTTCGCTGCTGGCGCCGATGGCGATGGTCACGCCGGGCTGCACATCCGGGTTGCCGGCCTTGCCGATGGCGGCGATGCGCCCGTCCTTGAGGCCGACGTCGGCCTTGACGATGCCCCAGTGGTCGATGATCAGCGCATTGGTGATGACGGTGTCGACCACTTCGGCCGCCAGCAACTGGCTCTGGCCCTGGCCGTCGCGGATCACTTTGCCGCCGCCGAATTTCACTTCTTCGCCGTAGGTGGTGAAGTCCTGTTCGACTTCGATCCACAGCTCGGTGTCGGCCAGGCGCACCTTGTCGCCGACGGTGGGGCCGAACATGTCGGCGTAGGCTTGTCTGGAAATCTTCATTCGTTCGCCTTGGTATTGATCGTTCCCACGCTCTGCGTGGGCATGCCGCCATGGACGCTCTGCGTCCGCCATGATGTGACGCGGAGCGTCACGGGATGCATTCCCACGCAGGCGGTTCGACGCCTCGACATGGGAGCGATCAGTCAGTCGAGCTCACCCATGACCCGCCCGGCAAACCCGAACACCCGCCGGTGCCCGGTGTAGTCCACCAGTTCCACCTCGCGGCTCTGCCCCGGTTCGAAGCGCACGGCGGTGCCCGCCGGAATGTTCAGGCGCATGCCACGGCTGGCGGCGCGATCGAAGGTCAGGGCGTCGTTGGTTTCGAAAAAATGGTAGTGCGAGCCGACCTGGATCGGCCGGTCGCCGCTGTTCGCCACTGTCAGGCTGACGGTGCGGCGACCGACGTTGAGTTCGATGTCGCCGGGCTGGATCCGGTATTCGCCGGGAATCATCAGTTCGCTCCTTGCAGGACTTTGTAATAGAGGGCCGTCGGGCGATAGGTGCCGTTCGGGTCGCAGGCGTAGTCGGGGATTTCCCCGGCGCGGGTGTAGCCCAGGGCCTTGTAGAAATCTTCGGCGGGGGAGCCGGCCTCGGTGTCGAGGTAAAGCATGCCGCGTTTGTACTGACGCGCGGTCTGTTCCAGCGCTTGCATCAACTGCTGGCCAAGGCCACGTCGCCGGGCGTGTTCACGCACCAGCAATTTCTGCACCTCGGCACGGTTCAGGCCGTTGGCTTTCTGGCACAGGCTCAACTGGACGCTGGCCTGCACCTGTTCGTCCTTGACCACCACCCACAGCAAAACGTTGCCCTTGTTCAGGTTGTCCTGCACATCGTCGAAATAGGCGCGGGCCTGCGTGGCATCGAGATCGGCCATGAAACCGACGCTGGCGCCATACCCCACGGCGTCGAGCAGCAGGTCGATCAGGCCCTGACGATAGTGCGCAAAACTTTCAGCGTTGACGCGTCGCAGTTGGGCGGGGTTCATCGGTGTCACTCCTTGTTGGCGGGCGGCGGCTCCGCGCCAGGATTGAGGGTCAGTTGCATGAACGTCAGATCGAGCCAGCGGCCGAACTTGGTGCCCACCTGCGGCATCTGTCCGGTGGTGATGAACCCGGCACGTTCGTGCAGGTGGATCGACGCGGCGTTGCCGCTTTCAATGGCGGCAACCATGACGTGCTTGCCGCAGGTTCGTGCGCGTTCGATCAGTGCGCTCATCAATTGCGGGCCGAGGCCGTTGCCGCGCTGGTCGCTGCGCACGTAGACCGAGTGCTCGACGGTGTGGCGGAAACCGTCGAACGGCCGCCAGTCACCGAACGAAGCGTAGCCGAGGGTGGTGTTGTCGGCGTCGACAATCACCAGGATCGGATAACCCTGAGCCTGCCGCGCACTGAACCAGGCCTGGCGGTTGCCGAGGTCGACGGCAGACTCGTTCCAGATCGCCGTGGTGTTGAGCACCGCGTCGTTGTAAATGTCGCGGATCGCCGGCAGGTCAGCGTGCAGTGCATCGCGGATGGTGTAAGTCATGGCGCGGCCTCAGACGATCGGTTGGTGGACGGTGACCAGTTTGGTGCCGTCGGGGAACGTCGCTTCGACCTGGATCTCCGGGATCATTTCCGGGATGCCTTCCATCACCTGGTCGCGGGTCAGCAGGGTGGTGCCGTAGTGCATCAGTTCGGCCACGGTCTGGCCATCACGGGCGCCTTCGAGCAGCGCTGCCGAGATGTAGGCCATGGCTTCCGGGTAGTTGAGCTTCACGCCACGGGCCAGTCGCCGCTCGGCAACGAGGCCGGCGGTGAAGATCAGCAGCTTGTCTTTTTCGCGTGGGGTCAGGTCCATCGTTTGAAATCCATTGTCGGCAGTTGAAAAAATTCAGGTGTTCCAGATTCGCGGAGGCAGGGCTTCGCGGCCTAGCAGCACAGGCCGGAGCAATCGCCAGAGCTCGATCAGCCAGGCCCGCGCCAGCAGCGCTTCACTGGCCAGGCAACGCGCAACCAGCAGCCCCGGCAGTTGCGTCAGATCCCCACGCACGTCGTGGCCCAGCGAGCGGCAGCGCTCCAGCAGTTCGGCATCGATTTCGCCGGTCACCAATAGCGTCGCAAACACCGGATTGCCATCCAGTCCGATCGGCGAATCCAGCAATCCGTCATCGCCGACGATGCGCTGGCGCTCATGCCACAGCAACCGGCCATCGCGGCGAATATCCAGATGTGCCTGGAAATGCCCGAGGTCGAAACGCTCGCCACTGGCCGGGCGACCCAGCGCCACCACGTCCCAGTAGAACAGCCGCGCATCGCCTTCAAGATCAATCGAGGTCGTGAGTTCCGCCTGGGCGGCGCTGTAGACGATGGTTTCCTGAGGCTGCCATTCCAGTGTCGCGCCATCGGCGACATGCAGGTTCAGTGACTGATAAGCGGGGCCTGCCGCGCGATACCACTTGGCTGCGCCGGGGCTGGTGATCTGTGCCCAGGCGCCTTGTTCGACGCGGGCGCTGATGTCGAGCCGGTCACCGCCGGCAATCCCGCCCGGCGGGTGGACGATGATGTGCTGGCAGACCTCGGGCCCTTCGGCGTACAGATGCTTTTGCACCCGCAGCGGGCCGAGGTGCCGGCGGCGGGTCGGCCGCGTGCAATCACCGAAGCGGGCGTAGGCCAGCTCCAGCTCGGCATGCCAGCTGGGGGTAAACAGGGCAGTCGCAACAGGTAAGTTCATGTTTTCTGATTATCGTTAGGACGCTACAGATTAGACCGTAACCTCAAATAGTCACCAGCCCGCGTACACCTTCGGCTTCCATATTTTCGCCACGGCCCTGCTGCACGATCTCGCCCCGGGACATCACCAGGTACTGATCGGCCAGTTCGGCGGCAAAATCGTAGAACTGCTCCACCAGCAGGATTGCCATGTCGCCACGGGCGGCGAGCTTCTTGATCACCGCGCCGATTTCCTTGATCACCGAGGGCTGGATGCCTTCGGTGGGCTCGTCGAGGATCAGCAGCCGTGGACGGCTGGCCAATGCGCGGCCAATCGCAAGCTGTTGTTGCTGACCGCCGGACAGGTCGCCGCCGCGCCGCTGTTTCATTTGCAGCAGCACCGGGAACAGCTCGTAGATGAACGCCGGCACTTCCTTGGCTTCGCTGCCGGGGAAACGCGACAGCCCCATCAGCAGGTTTTCTTCCACGGTCAGCCGGCCGAAGATCTCCCGGCCCTGGGGCACGTAGGCGATCCCGGCGTGTACCCGTTGATGCGGTTTGAACGTGGTGATCGGTTGGCCTTCCCAGTTCACCGCGCCTTCCTTGGCCGGCAACAGGCCCATCAGGCATTTGAGCAGTGTGGTCTTGCCCACGCCGTTACGGCCGAGCAGACAGGTCACTTCGCCGACCTTCACGTCGAAGCTCAGGCCGCGCAGGATGTGGCTTCCGCCGTAATACTGGTGCAGCTTGTCGACTTGCAGCATGTTGGAATTCCTCTTCAGCGGCCGAGATAGACTTCGATCACGCGCTCGTTGTCCTGCACCTGTTCCAGTGATCCCTCGGCCAGCACGCTGCCCTGATGCAACACGGTGACGTGGTCGGCAATCGAGCCGACGAAGCCCATGTCGTGTTCCACCACCATCAGCGAATGCTTGCCCGCCAACGACTTGAACAGCTCGGCGGTGAACTCGGTTTCGGCGTCGGTCATGCCCGCCACCGGTTCATCGAGCAGCAGCAATTGCGGGTCCTGCATCAGTAACATGCCGATTTCCAGAAACTGTTTCTGCCCGTGGGACAGCAGCCCCGCCGGGCGATTGACCGAAGGGGTCAGACGAATGGTGTCGAGCACTTCGCTGATCCGGTCTTTCTGCTCGCCGCTCAACGTCGCCCGCAGGCTGGCCCACACCGACTTGTCGGTTTTCTGCGCCAGCTCCAGGTTCTCGAACACGCTCAACGCTTCGAACACCGTCGGTTTCTGAAACTTGCGACCGATCCCAGCCTGGGCGATCTGCACTTCGCTCATCTGCGTCAGGTCGAGGGTTTCACCGAACCAGGCCTTGCCGTGGCTCGGCCGGGTCTTGCCGGTGATCACGTCCATCAGCGTGGTCTTGCCCGCGCCGTTGGGGCCGATGATGCAGCGCAGTTCGCCGACGCCGATGTACAGGTTCAGATTGTTCAGCGCCCGGAAGCCGTCGAAGCTGACGCTGATGTCTTCCAGGGTCAGGATCGTGCCGTGTCGGGTGTCGAGGCCCGGACCGACGCGTTGCCCGAGGCCGATCGAGTCGCGGCTGGTGCCTTCGTCCTTGTTGGGCTCCACCGGGAAAAAGGCCGGTTCCAGCATGAATTCAGCGCTCGCCGTGACTCTCATGATTCACCTCGTTTCTTCAGCAGACCGATCACGCCTTTGGGCAGGTACAACGTCACGACGATGAACAGTGCGCCAAGGAAGAACAGCCAGTATTCGGGGAAGGCCACGGTGAACCAGCTCTTCATGCCGTTGACCACACCGGCGCCGAGCAGCGGGCCGATCAGGGTGCCGCGCCCGCCAAGGGCCACCCACACGGCGGCTTCGATCGAGTTGGTCGGCGACATTTCGCTCGGGTTGATGATCCCCACCTGCGGCACGTATAACGCGCCGGCCAGACCGCACAGCACCGCGCTCAACACCCAGACGAACAGCTTGAAACCGCGCGGGTCGTAGCCGCAGAACATCAGGCGATTCTCCGCATCGCGCAACGCCGTCAGCACCCGGCCGAACTTGCTGCGGGCCAGCCGCCAGCCGATGAACAGGCTTGCCACCAGCAGCAACACCGTCGTCAGAAACAGCACCGCGCGGGTGCCGGGCTCGGTGATGCCGAAACCGAGGATCGTGCGGAAATTGGTAAAGCCATTGTTGCCGCCGAAGCCGGTCTCGTTGCGGAAAAACAGCAGCATCCCGGCGAAGGTCAGGGCCTGGGTCATGATCGAGAAATACACGCCCTTGATCCGCGAGCGGAAGGCGAAGAACCCGAACACCAGCGCCAGCAACCCCGGCGCCAACACCACCAGGCACATCGCCCAGAGGAAGCTGCCGGTGCCGCTCCAGTACCACGGTAACTCGGTCCACGACAGGAAGGTCATGAACGCCGGCAAGCCGTCGCCGGCGGCCTGGCGCATCAGGTACATGCCCATCGCATAGCCGCCGAGGGCAAAGAACAGGCCGTGACCCAGCGACAAGAGACCTGCGTAACCCCAGACCAGATCCAGTGCCAGGGCGACGATGGCGTAGCAGAGAATTTTGCCCACCAGCGTCAGGGTGTAAGCCGAGACATGCAGCGCGCTGTCTGCCGGCAACAACGACAGCAGCGGCAGGGCGATCAGCACGGCGAGCACCAGCGCGCCGATGGCGAGGGTGACTTTGGGGCCGGCCTTTTGCGTGGCCGTAATTAGTAGAGGCTGGTTCATCAGTCGATCACCCGTCCTTTCAGTGCGAAGAGGCCTTGCGGACGTTTCTGGATGAACAGAATGATCAGCGCGAGGATCAGGATCTTGCCGAGCACCGCACCGATCTGCGGTTCGAGAATCTTGTTGGCGATGCCCAGGCCGAACGCGGCGAACACGCTGCCGGCCAGTTGGCCGACGCCGCCGAGCACCACCACCAGGAACGAGTCGATGATGTAGCTCTGGCCGAGGTCCGGGCCGACGTTGCCGATCTGGCTCAGCGCCACGCCACCGAGCCCGGCGATGCCCGAGCCGAGGCCGAAGGCGAGCATGTCAACGCGCCCGGTGGGCACGCCGCAGCAGGCGGCCATGTTGCGGTTCTGGGTGACGGCGCGCACGTTCAGACCGAGGCGGGTCTTGTTCAGCAAAAGCCAGGTCAGCACCACCACGAACAGGGCGAAGGCGATGATCACGATGCGGTTGTACGGCAGCACCAGATTCGGCAGCACCTGAACCCCGCCGGACAGCCACGCCGGGTTCGCCACTTCAACGTTCTGCGCACCGAACAGCAACCGGACAAGCTGAATCAGCATCAGGCTGATACCCCAGGTGGCGAGCAGGGTTTCCAGCGGTCGACCGTAGAGGTGACGAATCACCGTGCGCTCCAGGGCCATGCCGATTGCCGCCGTGACAAAGAACGCCACCGGCAGCGCAATCAGTGGATAGAACTCGATGGCCTGCGGCGCGTAGCGCTGGAACATCAACTGCACGACATAGGTCGAGTAGGCGCCGAGCATCAGCATCTCGCCGTGGGCCATGTTGATCACACCCAGCAGACCGAAAGTGATCGCCAGCCCCAGGGCCGCGAGCAGCAGAATCGAACCGAGGGACATGCCGCTGAACGCCTGACCGAGCAGTTCGCCGACCAGCAGTTTGCGTTTGACCTGGGCGAGGCTGGTTTCGGCAGCGGTGCGCACGTTGGCGTCGGTTTCGACACCAGGTTCGAGCAGGCCTTCGAGGCGGGTTCGGGCCAGCGGGTCGCCGGTTTCACCGAGCAGACGCACGGCCGCCAGGCGCACCGCCGGGTCTGTGTCGACCAGTTGCAGGTTGGCCAGCGCCAGGCTCAGGGCGGCGTGGACGCTTTCGTCTTGTTCGCCAGCCAGTTGCTGGTCGAGGAATTTCAGCTGCGCCGGTTTGGCGCTTTTCTGCAATTGCTGCGCGGCAGTCAGACGGGTTTTGGCGTCGGCCGCGAGCAATTGGTGGCTGGCCAGTGCGGTGTCGATCAGACCCCGCAGGCGGTTGTTCAGGCGCAGGGTTTTGGGTTGGCCGTCGACGGTCAGTTCGCCTTGTTGCAGGGCGTTGATCAGTTCGATGCGCGCCGGATCGGGCTGCGCGGCCCAGGCTTCCAGCAGTCTGGCCTGTTGCATCGGGTTGGCGGCGACGAAGTCTTCGGCGTCGCCTGAATGGGCGGCCATCGGCAGCAAAAGTGCGATGGCCAGGAGCAAACGGTAAAGGGCAGTGGGCATAACGGGCGTTCCTGTAGTGATCGTTCCCACGCTCCGCGTGGGAATGCCTCAACGGACGCTCTGCGTCCGCTCTTGGGACGCAGAGCGTCCCCGGCTGCATTCCCATGCAGACGGTTCGACGCCTCGACGTGGGAACGATCAGGTTGAGCGGGTTAACTCAGTTGCTCTTCACCGCATAATCCGGCTTCTTGTCATTACCCGGAATGAACGGGCTCCACGGCTGCGCCCGAATCGGTCCTTCGGTCTGCCACACCACGTTGAACTGACCGTCGGCCTGGATCTCGCCGATCATCACCGGTTTGTGCAGGTGGTGATTGGTCTTGTCCATGGTCAGGGTGTAGCCGGACGGCGCGGCGAAGGTCTGGCCGCCGAGGGCTTCGCGGACCTTGTCGACGTCGGTCGATTTGGCTTTCTCCGCCGCTTGCGCCCACATGTGGATGCCGACGTATGTGGCTTCCATCGGGTCGTTGGTCACCGCTTTGTCGGCGCCCGGCAAGTTGTGTTTCTTCGCGTAGGCTTTCCAGTCATCGACGAACTTCTTGTTCACCGGGTTCTCCACCGACTCGAAGTAGTTCCACGCCGCGAGGTTGCCCACCAGCGGCTTGGTGTCGATGCCGCGCAGTTCTTCTTCGCCCACCGAGAACGCCACCACCGGTACGTCGGTCGCCTTCAGGCCCTGGTTGGCCAACTCTTTGTAGAACGGCACGTTGGAGTCGCCATTCACGGTCGAAATCACAGCGGTCTTGCCGCCGGCCGAGAATTTTTTGATGTTGGCGACGATGGTTTGATAGTCGCTGTGGCCGAACGGGGTGTAGACCTCTTCGATGTCTTTATCCGCGACGCCTTTGGAATGCAGGAACGAACGCAGGATCTTGTTGGTGGTGCGCGGGTATACATAGTCGGTGCCGAGCAGGAAGTAGCGCTTGGCGCTGCCGCCTTCTTCGCTCATCAGGTATTCAACCGCCGGGATCGCTTGCTGGTTCGGCGCAGCACCGGTGTAGAACACGTTCGGCGACATCTCTTCGCCTTCGTATTGCACCGGGTAGAACAGCAGGCCGTTGAGTTCTTCGAACACCGGCAGCACCGATTTGCGCGACACCGAAGTCCAGCAGCCGAACACCACCGCGACCTTGTCCTGGGTCAGCAGCTGCCGGCCCTTCTCCGCGAAGAGTGGCCAGTTCGACGCCGGGTCGACCACCACCGGTTCAAGCATCTTGCCGTTCACTCCGCCCTTGGCGTTGATCTCGTCGATGGTCATCAACGCCATGTCCTTGAGCGATGTTTCGGAGATCGCCATGGTGCCGGACAACGAATGCAGAATCCCGACCTTGATGGTCTCGGCGGCCTGTACAGTCCAGGTCATGCCCATCGCGGCAATGGATGCCGTGAGTGTGAAAGCCTTGATCAAACTGCGACGCTTCATTGTGCGATCTCCATGAACGTTAAAGTTTTTTATGGTTGGCAGATGCGAACGACTGAAGGCTGTTTTGCAAGGGCTGTGCCCGGTCGGGATCGGGCAGCAAAAGGTCGGTTTAGAGCGGTTGCGCGCAGCGGTGGCGCACCAGGAGGGGACAGGCGGCAGGGTGTGGTGCGGGGAAGTGCTTCATTATGGTGCTGCCGCGAGGCGGCAGCGGGGATGCGTGACAGGTCAGTTCACGCCAGGCCAGGAGTCCACGTACTTGATGGTGAAATCAGGGTAAGAGTCGACGATTTGAATCTTGTAGTCAGGATACTGATCAACGATCTGCCATTTACCCACCGAGTCTGGCCATTGAGTGACTTGCTTCACTTTCAGATCGGGCCAGGAATTATCGATCTTTACTTTGTAATCCGGGTACGAGTTGACGAACTGGATCTTGCCGTAGATCTTCGAGACATCGACGGTCGTATCGGCCAGCACCGCGCTGGATCCCACAAACAACAACGCGACAACAGCTGCTTTCAACATGACGCTCATCCTGAGAAAAAAACGGGTGCGCAGTCTAAGGCACGCTCAGCGGCGGCGCATCAGGCCGATGAAAAACAGCCCGCCGAGCGCTGCGGTGGCGACGCCAATCGGCAAGTCCTCCGGTGCGATAAGCGTCCGTGCTGCGACATCGACCCATACCAGAAACACACTGCCGAGCAATACGCACACCGGCAGCAGACGCCGGTGCTCGGCACCGATCAGGCGCCGGGCAATGTGCGGCACCATCAGCCCGACAAAACCGATGGAGCCACTGATCGACACCAGCACTCCGGTCATCAACGAAGCGATCACAAACACCCGCAGGCGCACCGCCCGGGCATTCAGGCCGAGGGTGACGGCGGTCTGTTCGCCGGCCATCAAGGCGTTCAGTGGTCGGGCCATGCCGATCAGCAGAATCAACCCGAGCAACACGCTGAGCGCCGGCACCGCCAACAATTCCCAGCGCGCCAGGCCGAGGCCGCCGAGCATCCAGAACATCACCGCCGAGCTGGCCCGGTGATCGCCCATGAACAACAGCAGGTTGGCGATCGCCATCATCACGAACGACACCGCCACGCCACACAGCAGCAGACGATCACTGTCCAGCCGACCCTGACGGTTGGCGATGCCCAGCACCAGAAACATGCTCAACAACGCGCCGATGAACGCGGCGATCGGCAAGGTCAGCAGGCCGACGATTTCGCCGATGTGCAGCACCACGATCACCGCGCCGAGGGTCGCACCGGAGGTGACGCCGAGCAGGTGCGGATCGGCCAGCGGGTTGCGCGTGACCGCTTGCAGCACCGCGCCGATCAATGCCAGCCCGGCGCCGACCAGTGCACCGAGCAACATGCGCGGCACGCGGATCAGCCAGACGATGTGCTCCTGGCCGGCGCTCCAGTCCGGCACGCCGAGGCCGAACAACTTGTGCAGCAGAATCCGCCACACCACGTCCACCGGCACCCGCGCCGGGCCGAAGCCCAGCGACACCACGCACGACACCAGCAGCACGGCACCGAGGGCGATCAGCAGCAGCGCATAGCGACGATCGATCATTCGCCGTGGAAACCTTTGGCCAGGGTTTCCACCGCCAGCACGTTGTCGATCCCCGGCGTGGCCTGCACGTAAGGGATGATGATGAAACGCTGGTTCTTGATCGCGTCCACCGATTGCAGTGCCTTGTTCTTCAGCAGGAATTCAATCTTCTGCTCGGCCGTGATTTCGCTGTAGTCGACGATGACGATCACCTGCGGATTGCGCTCGACCACGGTCTCCCAGTTGACCCGGGTCCAGCTCGCTTCGACGTCATCGAGAACGTTGCGCCCGCCGGCGGCTTCGATCAGCGCTTGCGGCATGCCGAGGCGGCCGGAGGTCATGGCGCGGTCTTCGCCGCTGTCGTACAGGAACACCCGGGGTTTTTCCGCAGGCAGGTTTTTGCGGATGTCGGCGACCTGGTTTTGCATGTCGGCGATCAGCGCGTTGGCGCGGTCCTGCACGTCGAAAATCTTTCCGAGGTTGCGCAGGTCGTTGTAGGTGTCATCCAGCGTGGCGGCCGGGCGCTTCATCACGAAGGCGCAGGACTCGGTCAGTTCATACACATTGATGCCCAGCGGTTGCAGGGTCTGCGGCGTGAGATCGCCGCCGACGCGCATGCCGTAGTCCCAGCCGGCGAAGAAGAAATCGACGTTGGCGTTGAGCAGGGTTTCCACCGACGGGTACTTGGCTGCCAGTTCCGGCAAACCGTCGAGCAGCGACTGCATTTCAGGCGTCACCGACTTCCAGCCACTGACGCCGCTGTAGCCGGCCATCTTCGATTTGAGGCCGAGGGCGAGCATCATCTGGGTCATGTTGATGTCGTGGCTGACCGCGTGTTGCGGCGCTTGCTGGAAGGTCACTTCGCGGTTGCAGCTGTGGATCGTCAGCGGGTACTTCGTGGCCTCGGCGAAGGCGTGGGTGGAGCCCAGCAACAGGGCGAGGCAAAGCAGGGAACGCACAGTCATGGTCGGGTTATCCAGGTGATTCGCGGGTAGCCGTGGAGGGGGTGTGGATCGATCAATGCTTGAACGCCGAACACATCGCGCAGCAGTTCAACAGTGAGCACTTCTTGCGGCGTGCCGCTGGCGACGATCCGGCCGTGGTTGATCACGTACAAACGGTCGCAGAACGCGGCGGCCAGGTTCAGGTCGTGGATGCTTGCCAGCGTGCCGATCTGCAAACGCTTGACCAATTGCAACAGTTCCAGCTGATAGCGCGGGTCGAGGTGGTTGGTCGGCTCGTCGAGGATCAGCAGTTGTGGTTGCTGGGTCAGGGCGCGGGCGAGGATCACCCGCTGTTTTTCTCCGCCCGACAGCGTGGCGAATGCGTGGTCTTCGAAGCCATCGAGGCCCACGGATTTGAGGGCCTGGGTGGCGAGATGGCGGTCCTCCAGCGTGTCGCCGTCGAACAGACCTTTGTGCGGCGTGCGGCCCATGGCGACCACTTCTTCGACGGTCAGGCCGAAGGCGTCGGGGAATTCCTGCAGCACCACGGCGATGCGTTGCGCGCACCAGCGTGAAGATTGCTTCCACACGTTGTGATGATCGAGTCTGACCTCACCGTGTTCCGGCTGGCTGAAGCGATAGGCGCAGCGCAACAGGCTGGTCTTGCCGCTGCCGTTAGGCCCGATCAGCCCGACGAACTCACCGGCGGCCACCTGCAACGAGGCGTCACGCAGCTGGAACTGGTGATGGCAGTGGCCGTGGCCCAGAGGTGTCCAGGCGAGGTGGGTGAGGGACAGTGAGGTCATTTCGTTCCTGTTCTAGAAGGTGTAGTCAGCGGTGACAAAGAACGAACGAGGCTCACCCAGAATCCACTGCTGGCCCTCATTGTATTGGCTTTGTGCGTACGTCCGGTCAAACAGATTGTTCACCTGCAGCCCCAGCGTGGTGTTGCGCAGGGCTTTCCATGACAGCGTCGCATCGACCACGGTGTAGCTCGGCAGCTCGTTGCGGTTGGCCATGTCGGCGTAGCGTGCATCGACGTAACGCACGCCGGCGCCGGCCTTCAGGTCATCGGTCAGCGCCTTGCTCAGCCACAGATTGGCGGTGCGGCGTGGCACGTCCACCGGGCGATTGCCGTTGCGCGACACGGGCACGCCGCCGACCCCTTCTTCGAAATCGTCGTACTTCGCTTTGACGATTGCGGCGTTGGCTTGCAGTTGCCAGGCCTGTGGCAGTTGCAGGTCGAGGCTGGCTTCCAGGCCGTTCGACGATTGCTGGCCGACCTGCTGCTTGAGCGTCGGGTTGCCCGGATCGTCGGTCAGCAACTTCTTCTTGACGATGCGATACGCCGCCAGGGTGAACTCGCCGCGCTGATCCCAGAACAGCTGCTTCAGGCCGATCTCGGTTTGCCGCGCGGTGGACAGGTCATATTGCTGCTGGCTCGGGCTCAGGGAAATCAGGCCGCCGATGCCATCGGTGCTGGTGGCGACCTGGCCGTAGAACGAGGTGTCCTGCGTCAGCGCGAACACCAGGCCGGCCTTCCAGTTGTTGCCGGTCAGGGTCTTGTCGCTCTGACTGCCGTCGACCAGGTTGTTGCGATCTACATGCACGTAGTCGCGGCGCACACCGGTCACCAGCGACCAGCGCTCGCTCAGTTGCGTGCGGTTTTCGGCGAACACCGACATCTGTCTGGTGGTGCTGTCGAACTGATCGCGATACGCATTGGCGCTTTCGAAATAGCCGGTCTGCGGGTGATACCGATCCAGCGGCTGGCCGTTCGGCAATACGTCGTTGAACGGCGAGTTGCTGTTGAGTTGGAAGCGGATACGGTTGTAGTCGACGCCGGTCACGGTCTGGCTGTCGAGGCCGAACAGCGAGTGTTTGAAGGTGAAGGTCTGGCGGTCGCCGACCTGTTCCTGTTGGTGGCCGATGCCGAAGTAGCCGCTGCGGCTAAGTTGTTGGCTGCCGGGCTCGAAGTTGTAGTTCTCGGCGTTCTGCCAGCGGCGTTGAGCCTTGAGGTAGTACAGCTCGTTGCTGGCGCTGACTGCATCATTGATCTGCCAGTCAGTGGTCAGGCGCGTCCATTGATCGTTGTAGTGCTGCTTGTCGTCGCGCACGTTGTAGTTCTTGTTACGCAGGCTGTCTTTCAACTGGCCGTTGATCAATGGTGTGCCGAAGTCATTCTGCGGGCGCTGATCGCCGTAATCGTGGGCGAGGGTGAAGGTCAGATCGTCGGTGGCCTGCCAGCGCAGGGCGGCGCTGATGAAGTCGCTGGACGCGTCGCCGCGATCGACCCAGCCGTTGCTTCGCAGGCGATTGAGGTTGAGGTGATAGCTCAGGGTGTCGGTCAGCGAGCCGCCGCTGTCGAACGCCTGCTGCTGGCGGTCGAACGAGCCGTAGCCGACGCGCACATGGTTTTCGATTTCACCTTCGAACGGCTTCTTCGGGATCACGTTGACCACCGCGCCGGTCGCGCCCTCACCGTACAGCACCGAGGCCGGGCCGCGCAGGACATCGACGCGCTCCACCGACCAGGTGTCGACCGGAAACGTCACGGTGCCCATGCCGGTGTACAGGCGGTTGCCGTCAAACAACTGCATCACCGAGCTCTGCCCGGTAAAACCCCGGGCCTGCAACGAGGTAGCGCCATCGCCCGGCGTGCCGGTGCGGCTGATGCCGGTGCTGCGCGATACCGCGTCCTGCACGCTGCGATCGCCACGGGCGCGGACTTGTTCGCCGCTGAGGCTTTCGACACTGGCCGGGGTTTCCATCGCACTGAGGTTCAGGCGCGAGCCAGCGCTGGTCGGCGTGGTCAGGCTGACGATCGGGTCGTCATTGGCCGGGGCGGTGATGGTGCCGGTGGGCAGCGTCAGCGGGGCGTTGTCGGCGTGGGCGCTGTTGTTCAGGGCGAACAGGCAGAGGCTGGACAAGAGGTACTGGTTCATCGGGGCGGTGAATCACTTCTTCAAAAGAAAAGCCCGCAGGCTCATGACCGTGCATGGCGGCGGGCAGAGCAGCAAATTTGCGTTATACAGTAACACTAAAAAATGCCGGAGTTTAAGCCCCGGCAGTTTAAAGATCTGTCTAGGTCGCGCATCTCGCCTGTTTCATGATGAAGTTGAGGCAGATTCAGTTTGTCGGCCCAGACGCGACAACAGCAGCCGATCCAGCAACCACACCACCACCAGCGAAGCTCCCACCAGCGGAAACACCACCGCCAGCACCAGCATGATCGCCACGCCGGTTTTCCATTTCGGCAGATCGTGACGCAGCGGCGGTACGCCGAACTTGCCCTGCGGGCGGCGCTTCCACCAGATCACCACGCCGCTGACGGCGCTGAGCAGGATCATCAGGCAGATCAGCAGAACGATGATCTGGTTGAAAGTGCCGAACATCTTGCCTTCGTGGAGCATCACGCCGATCTCGGTAGCACGGGCAACCGCGCCGTACTGCTCGAAGCGCACGTCGGCCAACACCTTGCCGGTGTACTGATCGACGTGCAGGGTGGCGTCGTTACGCGGGTCGTCGGCGAACACGGCGATGGTGAACACGCCGGTGGCGGTGGTCGGCAGGGTGATGCTGTAGCCCGGCTCGACCTTGCGCTCGGTGGCGATGTTCTGCACGTCCTGCAGGCGGATGTTCGGCGCGGCGGGACCGTGTTGCATGCCGCCGTGGGCCATGTGTTCGGCGTGGTCGCCGGACATCGGCATCGGCGTGTTTTCCATCGCCCAGGGTACGGTCTGGCGCGCGGCGTTGTTGAGGCTGCCGGCCTCGACGTCGGAGGTCGGCACGTTGTTCCACATCGCCGCCGGGAACACGTTCCACACCTGGGCATATTGCTTGCCCCAGAAGCCGGTCCAGGTCATGCCGCTGAGCAGCATCACCAGCAGCAACGCGGCGCCCCAGAAGCCGGTCACGGCATGCAGGTCACGCCATAGAACACGACCGCGACTGCTCAGGCGTGGCCACAGAATTCCCGCTGCCTGACCGCGCGGCCACCACAGGAAAACCCCGGACACCACCAGCACCACGCCCCAGCCGGCGGCCATTTCGATCAACCGGTCACCGACGGTGCCGATCATCAGTTCGCCGTGAATGGCCCGGGCGATGGCTTGCAGGTTCTGCTTGGCATCCTGCTCGCCGAGGATGTCGCCGTGGTACGGATCGACGAACACGTTCAGCTCATGGCCGGCATTGGCCACGACAAACTGGGCGCTGCGCTCGGCATTCACCGGCGGCAGGTACTGAGTGACCTGGCCCTGTGGATAAGCGCTTTTGACCTTTTGCAGCAAGTCGTCGGCCGGCACGGTGTGATGCCCGGCCGGGACGTTCAGCAGGCTGCTGTACATCAGCGAATCGAGTTGCGGCTTGAACAGGTAAATGATGCCGGTCAGGGCCAGCATCACCATGAACGGGGCGACGAACAATCCGGCATAAAAATGCCAACGCCAGGCCAGGTTGTAGAAATTCGGTTTGGGCTGTTTCATCACGAGTGCTCCGCTTGGCTTGGATCTTTTAGTTGTCTGTGGCCGCCCGCCCCCAGAAGGGAGCGAGCGCCCTTGAGGGTTAGAAACTCATGTCCACCTTGGTCCAGAGCGTGCGCCCCGGTTCATTGATCGCTTGCGGGTCGTTGGCCGGGTAGCCGAACCCGGCGTTGCCCGCCAGGTTCAGGTGTTCGGCGTAGGCCTTGCCGAACAGGTTGTCGACGCCGGTACTGACCTTCCAGTGTTTGTTGATCCGGTAGGCACCGTTGAGCGAGAACACGCCGAAGCCTGAACTCTTGTCGTAATCCTTGCCGACCACGTTGCCTTTGTTCCGGTCGATGCGGTTTTGCGCGGCAACCACCCTCCACAGGGCGCCGGCGCTCCAGTTGTCTTCGGTATAGGTCAGGCCGAAGCGGGCATCCAGCGGCGGCATCTGCGGCAGGGCCTTGCCGTCGCTGCTGTTCTTGCCCCAGGCGTAGGCCAGGGTCGCATCGGCTTTCCAGTTGTCGGTGAGTTTGTAGGCGGCGCCGAGTTCGCCGCCCATGATCCGCGCATCGATGTTCTCGGCCCGGGAGGTGCTCATGCCCATCATCCCCGGCGTGTAGTCGAACAGGATGTAATCGCGCACCTGGCCGATGTAACCCGAGGCCCAGGCTTCGAGGTCGGCGCTCTTGTAGTTCACGCCGAAGTCGAGCTGAGTGGTCTTTTCCGGCTTGATCGAATCGAATGCATTGACCGAACCCGCCGGGCCGGACTTGGGCGAAAACAGCTCCCAGTAATCCGGAAACCGCTGCGCGTGGCCGAGGCCCGCGTAGAGCGTGGTCGGGCTGTCGGCCAGGTCATGCTCATAGCGGATGAAACCACTCGGCAGGGTATCGGCGCGGGTATCACCGGCGGTCGGGTTCGGCCGGGACATCATTCTCGAACCGGTGGTCTGGCGGAAATCCCTGGCCGAGGCGCGGTCGATCCGGGCGCCGGTCATCAGCCGGTCGCGGTCGGCGGCGTACCAGGTCATTTCGCTGAACACCCCATAGTTATGGAAGTCGGCGTCCTTGGTGTACGGCTGATCCTTGTAGGTATCGATGCCCATGCCGCTGCGCTGACGGTGTTCGTTGGTCTGCGCGTCGAGGCCGGTGATCAGCTGGATGTCGGCCCAGCGCCAGGTGGCCTTGATCCGTGCACCGAGGGTGCGGCGGTCGACGTTGGACGCCATGGGACCTGCCATCATCCCGGTGCCGGACGGCGTGCGCAGGGTGTAGTTGTCCATCACGTGGTCGGCGTAGTTGTAGTAGACCTGGGCTTCGAGTTTCTCCAGCACGTCGGTGATGTTGGACTTCTCGACGCGCAGACCGAGGCTTTCGCGCAGGAATTGCGAGCCGTCCATGCCGCGTCCGGCGTAGCGTGCTTCGCCGTCGCCCTTGCCGGCGGTGAGTTCGATCAGGGTGTCGGCGTCCGGGGTCCAGCCCAGCGCCACGTCGCCGTTCCATTTGTCATAGCGCGAGGCAACGATGTCGTTGCTGCCGTCGCGGTAGTCGTCCGAGTGCGCGGTGTTGCCGATCACCCGCACGTAGCCCAGCGAACCGCCGGCTGCCGCGTCGACGACTTTGTCGAAGCGCCCGTGGGAGCCGGCCAGCACGCTGGCGTTCACGCGGGTGCCGAGTTCGCCGAAGCTTTCCGGCTCGCGGTCGAACAGGATCGTGCCGGCCGAGGCGCCGGGTCCGTAGAGCACAGTCTGCGGGCCTTTGATCACGGTGAGTTTGTCGTAGGTCTCGGGCGAGATGTACGAGGTCGGCGCGTCCATCCGGCCGGGGCAGGCACCGAGCATCATGCTGCCGTTGGTGAGGATGTTCAGCCGCGAGCCAAACATGCCGCGCAGCACCGGATCACCGTTGGTGCCGCCGTTGCGCACCAGCGCGAAGCCGGGAATGGTCTTCAGGTAGTCGCCGCCGTCGCTGGCCGGCACCGGTTGGCGCGGGTCTTTCGGGTTGGTGACGATGGTCAGCGGCGAGCTCGGGGCGATGGCGGTGATGACCGTCGGGCTCAGCTCATCAGTGTGGCTGGCGTGTTCATCGGCGTGGACCAGCGGGGACAGCAGGACGCCGCAAAGCACGGCGGTCGCGTGCCTGAACCGAACGCGGGATTCGTTCAGGGCAAAGGACGCCGGGGCAGACCCCGGGCGTGGGACAGCAGAAAACCTGGACATGACAATTTCCATCAAACAGTCGTAAACAACACGGCCGGCAGCCTGAAGCTGTCTTCTCAACCGTGTGCAATCAGAGGGGGGTGTT
>NZ_BQHI01000021.1 GCF_021603585.1 Pseudomonas sputi
GGAGCGTCCCTAGAGGCGTTCCCACGCTCTGCGTGGGAACGCCTCTAGGGACGCTCCGGGTCCAGTGACACAGAACGTCACGGGCTGTGTTCCCACGCAGACGGTTCGACGCCTCGACGTGGGAACAATCATTTACAGAGTTACAGAACCGAAGCGGTCTGCGGCGTCCGCGGCTGTTTATAGAGATCCAGCAGCACCTGATCCAGCACCGACGACGCGCCGAACGGGGCCTTGTCGTTGAGGATCGCCACCACCGCCCAGGTGTTACCGTTGACGTCACGGCTGAAGCCGGCAATCGCCCGTACGGTGTTCAGGGTGCCGGTCTTGACGTGGGCTTCGCCGCGCATCGCGGTGGTCTTCAGGCGTTTGCGCATGGTGCCGTCGGTGCCGGCAATCGGCAGCGAGCTGATGTACTCGGCAGCGTAAGGGCTGCGCCAGGCCGCTTGCAGCATGTTGGCCATTTCCCGGGCACTGACCCGCTCGGAGCGCGACAGACCGGAACCGTTTTCCATCACCAGATGCGGCGCAGTGATGCCTTTCTTCGCCAGCCACTGACGCACCACACGTTGCGCGGCTTTGGCGTCATCGCCGTCGGCGTCGTTGCGGAATTTCTGGCCCAGGCTCAGGAACAGCTGCTGAGCCATGGTGTTGTTACTGTATTTATTGATGTCGCGGATGATTTCCGCCAGATCCGGCGAGAAGGCGCGGGCCAGCACTTTGGCGCTGCTCGGGGTCGGGGCCAGACGATCCTTGCCCTGGATGCTGCCGCCCAGTTCCTTCCAGATCGCCCGCACGGCGCCGGCGGTGTAGGTCGCGTGGTCGAGCAGCGACAGATACGTCTGCGAGCTGCAGCCTTCGCCCAACTGGCCGGCCACGGTCACGGTCACGCTGCCATCGGCCTGCGGCACCGGGTTGTAGCGCACGCCGCCGGTGCATTGTTTGGAGTTGAGCGCTTTGACGGTGTTCTCGATCTTGATGCTGGCAATCGGCGGTTCGACCGAGATCAACACCCGGCCATTGTCATTGCGGGCCACGAAACGCAGGGCCTTGAGGTTGACCAGCAGTGAATCCGGCTTGACCAGGAACGGTTTGTTCTCGTCGTTGCCGTCATCGTTGAATTCCGGCAGTTGCGGCTGCACGAAGAAGCTGCGATCGAGCACCAGATCACCGGTGACCTGGGTCACGCCGTTGGCGCGCAGGTCGCGCATCAGCAGCCAGAGCTTTTCCATGTTCAGCTTTGGATCGCCGCCGCCCTTGAGGTAGAGGTTGCCGTTGAGGATCCCGCCGTTCAGGTCGCCGTCGGTGTAGAACTCGGTTTTCCACTGGTGGTTGGGGCCGAGCATTTCCAGCGCCGCGTAAGTGGTCACAAGCTTCATGGTCGAGGCCGGGTTGACGGACACGTCGGCGTTGTACACGGTCGGCGTGCCTGGACCATCCAGCGGCACCATCACCAGCGACAGGGCAGTGGGTTGCAGTTTGCTGGCCTTGAGGGCTTTTTCGACGTTGGGAGTCAGGGCGGTGTTGATGGTGGCAGCGGAGACGGGCAGGGCCAGCGGCAGAAGAAGGCCGGCCAGGAGCAGAGGACGCAACGATTTGATCATATGAAATAAAACCCTACAGCCGAGGGGAAAAAAGACGAGGACATGGATGAAAAGGCCCTCAGTGGTCATGAAAGTGTCGGCATTATGCCCCAAGGTGTAACAGCTTGTGCCTTTCGCAAGGGCGCCAATCCGTTATTTTTTTACAGGCGGTCGCACGCACGTCCCGGATAGGCGGGCAATCGCCGGCTTAAACTGGTAAAGTGCCGGCCGTTATTACTTAAGAGGATTGTTCCAATGGCGACTAACCGTTCCCAGCGTCTGCGCAAAAAACTGTGCGTCGATGAATTTCAAGAGCTGGGTTTCGAACTGAACCTGGGCTTCAAAGAAGACCTGTCCGAAGAAGCCATTGACGCTTTCCTTGAAGCATTCATCAAAGAAGCCATGGAAGCCAACGGTCTGGGCTATGTCGGCGGCGACGACTTCGGTCTGGTTTGCCTGCAGAAGCGTGGCTCGGTCACCGAAGAGCAGCGCGCTGCCGTTGAAGCCTGGCTGAAAACCCGCTCCGAGCTGACCAGCACTGAAATCAGCCCGCTGCTGGACGTCTGGTATCCGGAAAAGCCGATCAACGCGGCCAAGTGATACTGAAAAAAACGGCGACCTGAGGGTCGCCGTTTTTTTATGCCTGCTATTTAACGAGGTCTCAAGCCTTGCGCCAGTTGAGGATCAGCAAGGTCAGCACCCCCGCGACAATCCCCCAGAAGGCCGAACCGATGGAAAACAGCGTCAGCCCCGACGCCGTGACCATGAAGGTGATCAACGCCGCTTCCCGTTCCTTCACTTCGGTCATGGCGATGCTCAAGCCGTTGATGATCGAACCGAACAGGGCCAGCGCGGCAATCGACAGCACCAGTTCCTTGGGCAGCGCGGCAAACAGCGCCGCCAGCGTGGCGCCGAACACCCCGGCAATCCCGTAGAAAATCCCGCACCACACGGCAGCGGTGTAGCGTTTGTTGCGATCCTCATGGGCATGGGGCCCGGTGCAGATCGCCGCGCTGATGGCCGCCAGGTTGATGCCGTGGGAACCGAACGGCGCCAGCAGCAAGGACGCGATGCCGGTGGCGGTGATCAGCGGCGAGGCCGGGACGTTGTAGCCGTCGGCCCGCAGTACGGCGATGCCGGGCATGTTTTGCGAGGTCATCGCTACAACAAACAGCGGGATGCCGATGCTGATGGTCGCGGCCAGGGAAAAGTGCGGCGTGGTCCAGACCGGTGTTGCCACTTCCAGATGAAAGCCGCTGAAGTCCAGCAACCCCATGAAGCCCGAAAGCGCAGTACCGATCAGCAGCGCGGCGAGCACCGCATAACGCGGCGACAGGCGTTTGACGATGAGATAAGTGAAGAACATCCCCAGCACCAGGCCGGTGCGGTGTTGCGCGGCGACGAAGATTTCGCTGCCGATCTTGAACAGAATCCCCGCCAGCAACGCGGCGGCGAGGGAGGCCGGGATCTTTTTCACCAGCCGTTCGAAACTGCCGGTCAGGCCGCAAATCGTCACCAGCACCGCGCAGGTGATGTAGGCGCCGATGGCTTCGCCGTAGGTGACGCCGCCCAGGCTGGTGATCAACAGCGCCGCGCCGGGTGTCGACCAGGCGATGGTAATCGGCGTGCGATAGCGCAACGACAGGCCGATCGAACACACCGCCATGCCGATGGAGATCGCCCAGATCCACGATGAAATCTGCCCGCTGGTCAGGCCCGCCGCCTGCCCGGCCTGGAACATCAGCACCAGCGAACTGGTGTAGCCGGTCATCATCGCGATGAACCCGGCGACGATGGCGGAGGGCGATGTGTCCGCCAGCGGGCGCAGTCGGGTGTGGGTAATTTCGTTCATGACAGCGGCGTTCCTTGTTCAAACCACGGATTTCGGGTTTAAGCCTAAACTCAAACGTAACGGAGCGTTGCGATACAGCCGAAGCCACAAACAGCCGTACAGTCGTGTTGCCACCTTCCATTGTGTACAATCGCGCTGTTTTTTACGCGATACTTGCCAGCGACCCACTGTGCCGTATTACAGTCACGGTCAATTCGCCGCCGTTCTTCCCGACTCGAGTGCCCATGAACGAACAGTTGCAACCCCTCAAGAAACAACCGCGAGCAGGCAAAGCCGGCCGCAGCGGAACCCAGGACGATATTGTCTATGCGCATATCTTCGAGGCCATCCTCGAGCAGCGCCTGGCACCCGGTACCAAGTTGAGCGAAGAAGCGCTGGGGGAAATTTTCGGGGTCAGCCGCACCATCATTCGCCGCGCGCTCTCGCGTCTGGCCCATGAAGGCGTGGTGCTGTTGCGGCCGAATCGTGGCGCGGTAGTGGCCAGCCCGAGCGTCGAAGAGGCGCGTCAGGTGTTCCTCGCCCGGCGTCTGGTGGAGCGCGCGATCACCGAGCTGGCAGTGCAGCACGCCACCGCCGAGCAGATCGCCGAACTGCGCCAGATGGTCAACGACGAGCGCGACAGCTTCTCCCGTGGCGATCGCGGTGCCGGCATCCGTCTCTCGGGTGAATTCCACCTGAAACTCGCCGAAGCGGCGAAGAACGCGCCGTTGATCAGCTTCCAGCGCAGCCTGGTTTCGCAGACGTCGCTGATCATTGCCCAGTATGAAAGCGGCAACCGTTCGCACTGTTCCTACGACGAGCACACCCAGTTGATCGACGCCATCGAAGCGCGCAACGGCGAGCTGGCGGTGGACCTGATGATGCATCACATGGATCACATCGACAGCAAGCTCAACCTCGACGAGGAAAGCGCGTCGGACGACCTGCATGCCGTGTTCTCGCACCTGTTGCAGACCAAGAAGCCGGGGCGGCCGGCGGTCAAGCTCTGAGGCGAATCGGCAGGCAATAAAAATCCCCCGGACTGCAAAGTGCCGGGGGATTTTTTTGCCTGCCCGAGCGTTCCCACGCTCTGGGAACGACCAGGCGATCAATCAGCGCTGGTGCACCAGCGCGCCTGCCGCATAGGTCTGAGCCACGGTGCGGTCATCGCCCAGGGTCATCAGCACGAACAGCGTTTCGGCAATGTTGTTGGCCTGCTTCAAGCGGTAGCTCAGCAGCGGGGTGGCGTTGTAGTCCAGCACCAGGAAGTCGGCGTCGGAGCCCGGTTGCAGGTTGCCGATCCTGTCTTCCAGACGCAGCGCCCGCGCACCGCCGAGGGTGGCCAGGTACAGCGACTTGAACGGGCTCAGGCGCGCACCTTGCAGCTGCATCACCTTGTAGGCTTCGTTCAGGGTCTGCAGCAGCGAGAAACTGGTGCCGCCGCCGACGTCAGTGCCGAGGCCGACATTCAGTTTGTGCTTCTCGGCCATCGGCAGATTGAACAGGCCGCTGCCGAGGAAGAAGTTCGACGTCGGGCAGAACGCCACCGCTGAACCGGTTTCTGCCAGGCGCGCGCATTCGTCGTCGCACAGGTGCACGCCGTGGGCGAACACCGAGCGCTCGCCGAGCAATTGATAGTGGTCGTAGACGTCCAGGTAACCCTTGCGCTCCGGGAACAGCTCTTTGACCCACTCGACTTCCTTGAGGTTTTCGCTGATGTGGGTCTGCATGTACAGATCCGGGTATTCGCTGAGCAACTGCCCCGCCAGTGCAAGCTGTTCCGGAGTGCTGGTCGGGGCGAAGCGCGGGGTCACGGCGTAATGCAGACGACCCTTGCCGTGCCAGCGCTCGATCAGCGCCTTGCTGTCGACGTAGCTCGATTCCGGGGTGTCGGTCAGGTAGTCCGGCGCGTTGCGGTCCATCATCACTTTGCCGGCGATCATCCGCAGGTCCAGTTTCTCGGCCGCTTCGAAGAACGAGTTCACCGATTGCGGATGGACGCTGCCGAACACCAGGGCGGTGGTGGTGCCGTTGCGCAGCAGTTCCTTGATGAAAATGTCCGCCACTTCATCGGCGTGGGCCTTGTCGGCGAACTGGCTTTCGCACGGGAAGGTGTAGGTGTTCAGCCAGTCCAGCAGTTGCTCGCCGTAGGCGCCGACCATGCCGGTCTGCGGCAGGTGGATGTGGGTGTCGATGAAACCCGGAGTGATCAGCGCATCCTTGTGATGGGTGATTTCGATGTCCGCCGGCAGCGTCGGCAGCAGTTCGCTGGCGTGGCCGAGGGCGCTGATCTTGCCGCCATCGACCACCAGAAGACCGTCCTCAAAATACTCGTAGGAGGCTTCGATGCCGACCTCGGCAGGGTCGGCGATGCTGTGCAGGATGGCGGCGCGGTAGGCTTTGCGAGTCAGAGGCATGAGGGTTCTCTAATCAGTTTGAGGCTTTGAGTGTGGCGGCCTGACTGCGGCGTGAAACCGGCAGCAGTTTGGCAATCGGTTCGGCGCTGGCGCTGTGCTGGCCGAAATTGGCGTTATAGGTGGCGATGATTTCGCCGGCGATGGAGATAGCGATTTCCACAGGCAACTTGCCTTTGACTTCGCCGATACCCATCGGGCAGCGCATGCGTTGCACGACGCTGGCGTCGAAACCACGGTCACGCAAACGGTGTTCGAACTTCGCCCGTTTGGTTTTCGAGCCGATCAGGCCGAACCAGGTGAAGTCATTGCGCTTGAGGATCGCGGCGGTGAGTTCCAGATCCAGTTGGTGGTTGTGGGTCATGACGATGCAGTAGCTGCCGGCGGGCAGGTCGTCGATTTCATCCACCGGTTCCTCGGCGACGATCTTGCGCACGCCGTGGGGAATCTGCTCGGGGAATTCCTCTTCCCGGGAATCGATCCAGCGCACCCGGCAGGGCAGGCTGGCGAGCAAGGGTACCAGCGCACGGCCGACATGACCGGCGCCGAACACCGCGATCTGCGCCTGCACCTGGCCCATCGGTTCGAACAGCAGCACCGTGGCGCCGCCGCAGCACTGGCCCAGGCTGGCGCCGAGGCTGAAGCGCTCCAGATGGGTGTCCTGCCTGCCGCTGGCGAGCATCTCGCGGGCGATCTGCATGGCTTTGTATTCCAGGTGCCCGCCACCGATGGTGTCGAAGGTCTGGCGGGCGCTGACGACCATTTTCGAACCGGCATTGCGCGGCGTCGAGCCGAGCTCTTCGATGATCGTCACCAGAACGCAGGGTTCGCCCTGGTTCTGCAGGTCGGCGAGGGCGTCGATCCAGTTGTACATATCTCACCTCTCAGATCGTTCCCACGCTCTGCGTGGGAATGCATCACTGGACGCTCCGCGTCCGCTGTTCAGGATGCGACGCAGAGCGTCGCGGGCTGCATTCCCACGCAGAGCGTGGGAACGATCATCAAACAACCTCGGCTTCAGCCTCGACGGCTTTCACCGCCTTGAGCTGGCGCATCTGTTCGCAGCCCCACAACACCCGCTCCGGGGTCGCCGGCGCGTCGATCTTCGGCTGATGCCTGTAATCGCCGAGGCTGGCCACCGCGTCCTTGATCGCGCACCACGCGGCGATGCCGAGCATGAACGGCGGTTCACCCACGGCCTTGGAGTGGAACACCGTGTCTTCCGGGTTCTTGCGGTTTTC
The DNA here is from genome assembly GCF_021603585.1 of Pseudomonas sputi. Classification (GTDB taxonomy): domain Bacteria; phylum Pseudomonadota; class Gammaproteobacteria; order Pseudomonadales; family Pseudomonadaceae; genus Aquipseudomonas; species Aquipseudomonas sputi. The sequence continues at coordinate 7,067 of NZ_BQHI01000021.1, forward strand.
CACCAGTTTCACCCGCAGGTCCAGCGGCATGTCCGCCACGGCCGGGATCTTGTAGCTGGCCGGGCCGTTGGTCATCAGCTTGCCCTTGTTGTTCCACACCAGTTCTTCCATGGTCAGCCAACCCATGCCCTGGACGAAACCGCCCTCGACCTGGCCGATGTCGATGGCCGGGTTCAGCGAGGCGCCGACGTCGTGGAGGATGTCGGTGCGCAGCATCTTGTATTCACCGGTCAGGGTGTCGACGATCACCTCGCAACACGCCGCGCCGAAGGCGAAGTAGTAGAACGGCCGACCACGGGCCTGACTGCGGTCGTAGTAGATTTTCGGGGTCTTGTAGAACCCGGTGCTCGACAGCGACACCTGATTGAAATACGCCAGTTGGATCAGCGCTTCAAAGGTCAGGATGTGGTCGCGAACGCGTACGTGGCCGTTGTGGAACTCCACGTCTTCTTCGCTGACCTTGTAGTGCCGGGCGGCGAATTCGACGAGGCGCTGCTTGATGGTCTCGGCGGCATTCTGTGCGGCTTTACCGTTCAGGTCGGCACCGCTGGAGGCTGCCGTCGGCGAGGTGTTCGGCACCTTGTCGGTGTTGGTCGCGGTGATCTGCACGCGGTCCATTTCCACCTGGAACACTTCGGCCACGACCTGCGCGACTTTGGTGTTCAGGCCCTGGCCCATCTCCGTGCCGCCATGGTTCAGGTGGATGCTGCCGTCGGTGTAGACGTGCACCAGCGCGCCGGCCTGGTTGAGGAAGCTGGCAGTGAACGAAATGCCGAATTTCACCGGAGTCAGCGCCAGGCCTTTTTTCAGGATCGGGCTGTTGGCGTTGTAGCGACGGATCGCTTCGCGGCGCTCGGCGTACTGGCTGCTTTCTTCCAGTTCAGCGGTCATTTCCTCGAGCATGTTGTGCTCGACGGTCTGGTAGTAATGGGTGACGTTGCGCTCGGTCTTGCCGTAGTAGTTGGCCTTGCGCACGGCCAGCGGATCGAGGTTCAGGTGACGGGCGATGGCGTCCATCACTTCTTCAATCGCGACCATCCCTTGCGGGCCGCCGAAGCCACGGTAGGCGGTGTTCGACGCGGTGTTGGTCTTGCAGCGGTGACCGTTGATGGTCGCGTCACCCAGGTAGTACGAGTTGTCCGAGTGGAACATCGCCCGGTCGACAATCGAGGCCGACAGATCAGGCGAGCAGCCGCAGTTGCCGGCCAGATCCATCGCAATCCCGTGCAGGCGCCCGGTGCTGTCGAAGCCGACGTCGTATTCGACGTAGAACGGGTGACGCTTGCCGGTCATCAGCATGTCTTCGACCCGTGGCAGACGCATCTTGGTCGGCTGGCCGGTGAGGTGCGCGATCACCGCACACAGGCACGCCGGGCTCGCGGCCTGGGTTTCCTTGCCGCCGAAACCACCGCCCATGCGGCGCATGTCGACCACGATCTTGTTCATCGACACGTCGAGAACTTCGGCCACCAGTTTCTGCACTTCGGTGGGGTTTTGCGTCGAGCAGTAGACGATCATGCCGCCGTCTTCGGTGGGCATCACCGAGGAGATCTGGGTCTCCAGATAGAAGTGTTCCTGGCCGCCGATGTGCAGCGTGCCTTGAATGCGATGTTCGGCCGTGGCCAATGCGTTGGCCGAATCGCCGCGCTGATGGGTGTGGCTGTCGAGCACGAAGTGGCGTTTGCGCAGGGCTTCGACCACGTCCAGCACCGGCTCCAGATCTTCGTATTCGATGATCGCGGCCATGGCGGCCTTGCGTGCGGTTTCCAGATCTTTCGCGGCCACGGCCAGCACCGGCTGACCGACGAACTGCACGTCATCAATAGCCAGCAGCGGATCACCCGGCAGCAGCGGGCCGATGTCTTTCAGGCCCGGCACGTCTTCATGGGTGATGGCGATGCGCACGCCTTCAAAGGCGTAGCAGGGCTGGGTGTCGATGCTGATGATTTTCGCGTGGGCGCGATCCGACAGCCGCGCGTAAACGTGTAATTGGTTGGGGAATTCCAGGCGGTCATCGATGTATTGCGCTTCACCGGACACATGCTTGGCGGCGCTGTCGTGCTTGACGCTGCGGCCGACGCCGGTGGTCAGGTCTTTGGCGAACAGTTCAGCCAGTTCAGCTTGCGTTTTCTCTACGCCGTGATGGTTAGACATAAGCGGTCACCCGAGTCTCGATGTGCGGTGTTTGCAGTTCGATGAAGTATTTGCGCAGCAGGTTCTGCGCGCTGAGCAGGCGGTATTCCTTGCTGGCGCGGAAGTCCGAGAGCGGGGTGAAATCCTCGCCCAGCGCGGTGCAGGCACGTTCGGTCACAGCGTTGTCGAACGGCTGACCGAGCAGCACGGCTTCACAGTGAGCGGCGCGTTTCGGGATCGCGGCCATGCCGCCGAAAGCGACGCGGGCGTCGGTGATCACACCGTTTTCGACACGCAGGTTGAACGCGGCGCAGACGGCGGAGATGTCGTCGTCCAGACGCTTGGAGACTTTGTAGGCGCGGAAGCGCTGCTCAGCCGTGGCGCGAGGCACGATGATTTTCTCGATGAACTCGCTTTCCTGACGCGCGGTGACCCGGTAATCGATGAAGTAATCCTCAAGCGCCAGCGTGCGGCGGGTCTCGCCCTTGCACAGCACGATCTGCGCGCCGAGGGCGATCAGCAGGGGCGGCGAGTCGCCGATTGGCGAGGCGTTGCCGATGTTGCCGCCCAAAGTCCCCTGATTGCGGATCTGCAGGGAGGCGAAGCGGTGCAGCAACTCGCCGAAGTCCGGGTACTCGGCGTTCAGTGCTTCGTAGCAGTCGGAGAGGGCGGTGGCGGCGCCGATTTCAATGCGATCATCGAAGTGCTCGATGCGCTTCATTTCGGCGACGTTGCCGACGTAGATCATCACCGGCAGGGTGCGATGAAACTGCGTGACCTCCAGCGCCAGATCGGTGCCGCCGGCCAGCAGGCGGGCCTGTGGATAAGCATCGTAGAGGTCGGCCAGATCGGCCACGGTCAGCGGCACCAGGCAGCGCTTGTCGCCGCTGTTGAGTTCGCCGATCGACGTCGGGGCAATGGCTTTGAGGCGGGCGATGGTTTCCGCTTCCCGGGCGTCGAACTGGTCCGGTTGCTTGGCGCAACAGGATTGCTCGGCGGCGGCCAGGATCGGCCGGTAGCCTGTGCAGCGGCAGAGGTTGCCGGCCAGTGCTTCGTGGGCCTTGGCCTGATCCGGTGCATCACTGTTCTTTTGCAGGGCGAACAGCGACATCACGAAACCGGGGGTGCAGAAACCGCACTGCGAGCCGTGGCACTCGACCATGGCTTTCTGCACACTGTGCAGTTCGCCCTTGTGCTTGAGGTCTTCGACGCTGATCAATTGCTTGCCGTGCAGCGACGACACGAACGTCAGGCACGAGTTGAGGCTGCGATAGCGAATGTGCTCGCGGCCATCGTCATCCGTCTGCAACTCGCCGACCACCACCGTACAGGCGCCGCAGTCACCGCTGGCGCAGCCTTCTTTGGTGCCGGATTTACCCACATGTTCGCGCAGGTAGTTGAGCACAGTCAGGTTCGGGTCCAGGGCGTGCTCGCTACGGAGTTCCTGGTTAAGTAAAAACTGGATCACGGAAGGCCTCGCAGACTCATTATTGTTGTTGAGCGACTTGAGCCGAATTTAGCAGGTCTGACTTTTCGGTCAATGGTTTTCTGACTTAAAGGTCAGGAAAAACCGTTTTGTCGCACAACCACGTGTCTCTTCAGTATTGACCCTCATTGGATCAAGCGCTTTTTTGCGGGATTCGTGCCAAAAACCGCTGTGCGGGCACTCCGCCATGACCGCGCATTGCGCTACACTGCGCCGCTTGTGCAGATCGAAGAGTTTGAAGGACAACCATGACGTTCAAGGCGCCGGACAGCCTCGCCGAGCAAATCGCTCACCACCTCGCCGAACGGATCATTCGCGGCGAAATGAAGCCGGGAGAGCGCATCCAGGAACAGAAGGTCACGCTGGCGCTGAACGTCAGCCGCGGCTCGGTCCGCGAAGCCTTGCTGATCCTCGAGCGCCGTCACCTGATCGCGATCCTGCCGCGCCGCGGCGCCCACGTCACTGAGCTGACGGCACACAAAGTGCAGAGCCTGTGCACGCTGATGAGCGAGCTGTACATCCTGCTCGGCAACGCAGTGGCAAATGGCTGGCAAGTCCAGTCCGACATGGCGCCGTTCGTGCAGATCCAGCAGCGCCTGACCGCCAGCTACGAGCGTCAGGACATCCGCACCTTCGTCGACGACAGCTTCAACGTGATGCGTGCCGCGTATCCGTTCGCCAACAACCCGTACCTGCAGGAAACCGTCGAGAACCTGCAACCGGCCATGAGCCGTGCGTACTTCCTCGCGCTGGAACAGCGCAAGGCCGAGATGAGCGAGTTCCTCGAACTGTTCGAACGCTTGCTCGCCGCCGTCCTCGCCCGTGACCTGCCGCAGATCCGCATCGTGCTGACGGCTTACGCCCAGCGCAGCTGCGATCTGGTGGTGTCCGCCCTGACGGTTGCCTGACCTTGCGGCTCAAGTGCATCAAGCTGGCGGGGTTCAAGTCCTTCGTCGACCCGACCACGGTGAACTTCCCCAGCAACATGGCGGCGGTCGTCGGGCCGAACGGTTGCGGCAAGTCGAACATCATCGATGCCGTGCGCTGGGTGATGGGCGAAAGCTCGGCCAAGAACCTGCGCGGCGAGTCGATGACCGACGTCATCTTCAACGGCTCGACCAGCCGCAAACCGGTGAGCCAGGCGAGCATCGAACTGGTGTTCGACAATTCCGACGGCACGCTGCTGGGCGAGTGGGCGGCCTACGCGGAAATTTCCATTCGCCGCAAAGTGACCCGCGACAGCCAGACGACTTATTACCTCAACGGCGCCAAATGCCGTCGTCGCGACATCACCGACATCTTCCTCGGCACCGGCCTCGGCCCGCGCAGCTACTCGATCATCGAGCAGGGGATGATCTCCAAGCTGATCGAGTCCAAGCCGGAAGACCTGCGTAACTTCATCGAAGAAGCCGCCGGCATTTCCAAGTACAAGGAGCGTCGGCGCGAGACCGAAAACCGTATCCGCCGTACTCACGAAAACCTGGCCCGCCTGACCGACCTGCGCGAAGAGCTTGAACGTCAGCTTGAACGCTTGCACCGGCAGGCCGAAGCCGCCAAGAAATATCAGGAATACAAGGCCGAAGAACGCCAGCTCAAGGCGCAACTGTCGGCCCTGCGCTGGCAGGATCTGAACGATCAGGTCGGTCAGCGCGAATCGATCATCGGCAACCAGGAAATCAGCTTCGAAGCGCTGGTCGCCGAACAACGCAACGCCGACGCAGCGATTGAACGCCTGCGCGACGGTCACCATGACCTGTCCGAGCGCTTCAATCTGGTGCAGGGGCGCTTCTATTCGGTTGGCGGCGACATCGCCCGCGTCGAGCAGAGCATCCAGCACGGTCAGCAACGCTTGCGCCAATTGCAGGACGACCTGAAAGAAGCCGAGCGCGCACGCCTCGAAACCGAATCGCACCTGGGTCACGACCGCACCTTGCTGCTGACCCTCGGCGAAGAACTCGATCAACTGACCCCCGAGCAGGAAATCACCAACGCCGCTGCCGAAGAAGCCGCCGCTGCGCTGGAGGATTCCGAAGCCGTCATGCACGGCTGGCAGGAGCAGTGGGACGCCTTCAACCTGACCTCCGCCGAACCCCGTCGTCAGGCCGAAGTGCAGCAATCGCGCATCCAGCAGCTGGAAACCAGCATGGAGCGTCTGGCTGATCGGCAAAAGCGTCTAGGCGAAGAGCGCGCGCTGCTCTCGGCCGATCCGGAAGACGCGGCGATCATGGAGCTCAGCGAACAGCTCGCCGAGTCCGAAGCGACCCTTGAAGATTTGCAGACCAGCGAAGAAGCCCAGGTCGAAAAACTTGAACAACTGCGCCAGGAATTGCAGCAGGCATTGACTGCGCAACAACAGGCGCAGGGCGATTTGCAGCGCCTCAATGGTCGCCTCGCATCGCTGGAAGCCTTGCAGCAGGCGGCGCTCGATCCGGGCACCGGCACTGCTGAGTGGCTGAAAGAACACCACCTCGCCGAGCGTCCGCGTCTGGCCGAAGGCCTGAAAGTCGAGGCGGGTTGGGAACTGGCGGTGGAAACCGTGCTTGGCGCCGATCTGCAAGCGGTGCTGGTGGATGATTTCGACGGCTTCGATCTGTCCGGTTTTAGTCAGGGCGATCTGCGTTTGCTCAGTCCCGGCAGTGACGGCGTGCGCGTGGCCGGCAGTCTGCTGGACAAGGTCGAGGCGCAGGTCGATCTGTCGCCCTGGCTCGCTCAGGTCAAACCGGTCGACAGCCTTGAACAGGCGCTGGCCCTGCGCGGCCAGCTTGCGGCCGGGCAGAGTCTGATCAGCCGTGACGGTTACTGGGTCGGTCGGCACTTTCTGCGGGTGCGCCGCGCCAGCGAAGCCGAGAGCGGCATGCTCGCCCGCGGCCAGGAAATCGAATCGCTGCATGCGGAACGCGAAGAGCGCGAAGCCACGGTCGAGGCCATGGAAACCCGTTTGCAAACCCTGCGCGCACAACAGCGTCAGCAGGAAAATGGTCGCGAACATCTACGTCGCTTGCTGCAAGACGAAGCTCGTCAGCAAGGCGAATTGAAAGCCCAGTTGTCCGCCGGCAAGGCCAAGGCCGAGCAGTTGAACCTGCGTCGTACCCGCCTCGATGAAGAACTGGTCGAGCTCGCCGAGCAGCGCGAACTGGAACACGAAAACATCGGCGAGGCACGGATCCAGTTGCAGGACGCCCTCGACGCCATGGCCCTCGACACCGAACAGCGCGAATTGCTGCTGGCCCAGCGTGACAGCCTGCGCGAGCGGTTGGATCGGGTGCGTCAGGAAGCGCGCCAGCACAAAGACCACGCCCATCAATTGGCCGTGCGTCTGGGTTCGCTGCGTGCGCAGCATGATTCGACCCGCCAGGCCCTTGAGCGTCTGGAAATGCAGGCCGAGCGTCTCACCGAAAAACGTGAACAGCTCAGCCTGAATCTGGAGGAGGGCGAGGCGCCGCTGGAAGAACTGCGCCTCAAGCTCGAAGAGTTGCTCGACAAGCGCATGAGCGTCGACGACGAACTCAAGACCGCACAGATCGCGCTGGAAGACGCCGACCGCGAACTGCGCGACGCGGAAAAACGCCGGACCCAGGCCGAGCAGCAATCGCAATTGATCCGGGGTCAGCTCGAACAGCAGCGCATGGAATGGCAGGCCCTGACCGTGCGCCGCAAGGCCCTGCAGGATCAACTGCTGGAAGACGGCTACGATCTGCACGGCGTGCTCAATACTCTGACCGCCGAGGCCAGCGAGAAGGCCGCCGAAGAAGAACTTGAACGCATCGCCGCGCGGATTCAGCGCCTGGGCGCGATCAACCTCGCGGCGATCGACGAATACCAGCAACAATCCGAGCGTAAACGTTATCTGGATGCGCAGGACGCCGATTTGGTGGAAGCGCTGGAGACCCTGGAAAACGTCATCCGCAAGATCGACAAGGAAACCCGTAACCGTTTCAAAGATACCTTTGATCAGATCAATGGCGGTTTACAGGCACTTTTCCCAAAAGTTTTCGGTGGCGGGCGGGCGTATTTGGAACTGACGGGCGAAGATCTACTCGATACAGGGGTGACGATCATGGCGCAGCCGCCCGGAAAGAAGAACAGCACTATCCATTTGCTCTCTGGTGGCGAGAAAGCCCTGACCGCGCTTGCACTGGTATTTGCGATCTTCAAGTTGAATCCGGCGCCGTTCTGCATGCTCGATGAAGTTGACGCGCCACTGGATGACGCTAACGTTGGACGCTACGCACGATTGGTCAAAGAGATGTCGCAGACCGTGCAGTTCATCTATATCACCCACAACAAGATCGCCATGGAAATGGCTGACCAGTTGATGGGCGTGACGATGCATGAGCCGGGTTGTTCGCGACTGGTAGCCGTGGATGTCGAGGAGGCGATGGCGATGGTGGATGCCTGAGTCGGCGCTGTCGGAAAAGGTATTTGTAGTCTGTAGGACATATTTACCGCCTTCGACTTGCTGGCCAATCGACATAATCGCGCAAGCCAATGAGACAGACGGTGTAAAGTTGTCTTTGGTCGTGCTAGTTTAATGTCAATTTTTCGTATACGTGGGCAAAACGCCTGTCAGAACATAGAGTTGGCGCCACGTTTTAAAGCGGTTTGCACAGTGTAAACCCCTTATTTTTCAGCATTTTTTATAGAGGCACGGGATTACATGGAAATCGGTCTGCGCGAGTGGCTGATCGTCATCGGCATCATTGTGATAGCCGGTATTCTTTTCGATGGCTGGCGCCGTATGCGCGGCGGCAAGGGAAAACTGAAATTCCGCCTTGACCGAAGTCTGTCCAACCTGCCGGACGAGGACAGCAGCGCCGAGCTGTTGGGCCCGGCCCGCGTGCTGGATACTCATAAAGAGCCACAACTGGACGAACACGATCTGCCATCGGTGAGCATGCCGGCCCGCGAAGCACGCGAGCCTCGCGAATCCGGTTCCAAGCGCGGCAAGCGTGGCAGCAACGGCCCGGCCCAGGGCGACCTGAACCTCGATCTGGATCTGGACGGCGGCCCGAGCTTCAGCAGCCGCGACGATGATTTCGTCGAGCCTGCCGCCAAGTCGTCGCCTGCAGTGGCCGATAAAGATCAGCCACAAGCAGAAGAAGTGCTGGTGATCAGCGTGATCTGCCGCGACCCGGCCGGCTTCAAGGGCCCGGCGCTGTTGCAGAACATTCTGGAAAGCGGTCTGCGTTTTGGTGAGATGGATATTTTCCACCGTCACGAAAGCATGGCCGGCAACGGCGAGGTACTGTTCTCCATGGCCAATGCGGTCAAGCCGGGCATCTTCGATCTGGACGACATCGACCATTTCAGCACCCCGGCGGTGAGCTTCTTCCTCGGCCTGCCAGGCCCGCGTCATCCGAAGCAGGCCTTCGACGTGATGGTCGCGGCGGCCCGCAAGCTGTCTCAGGAACTGAACGGCGAATTGAAAGATGACCAGCGCAGTGTCCTGACCGCGCAGACCATCGAGCACTACCGTCAGCGCATCGTCGAATTCGAACGTCGCGCCCTGACCCAGAAGCGTTGATTGAAAAGGTTGCCTCGTCATAAAGAGGCAATCGGCAAAAACAGATTGAGCAGCCTCGGCTGCTCTTTTGCTTTATGAGAGAACACCCATGACTGCCGCCAAAGACCGCATTCTAGCGCTGCGCGCTGAACTCGATCAGCACAACTACCGTTACCACGTCCTCGATGAACCGAGCATTCCGGATGCCGAGTACGACCGGTTGTTCCACGAGCTCAAGGCGCTGGAAGCGGCCAACCCGGAGCTGATCACCAGCGACTCACCGACTCAGCGCGTGGGCAGCGTGGCGCTGACCGCGTTCAGCCAGGTGCGCCACGAAGTGCCGATGCTCAGCCTCGGCAACGCCTTTGAAGAAACCGACATGCGCGAGTTCGACCGCCGGGTGACCGAAGGGCTGGATCTGCCGGTCGGCGATCTGTTTGGCGGTGGCGCGGCGGTGGAATACAGCTGCGAACCGAAGCTCGATGGTCTGGCGGTCAGCCTGCTGTATCAGGACGGCGTGCTGGTGCGCGGCGCTACGCGCGGCGACGGCACCACGGGTGAAGACATCAGCGTCAACGTGCGCACGGTGCGCAACATCCCGCTGAAGCTGCACGGCACGGGCTGGCCGGCGACGCTGGAAGTGCGCGGCGAAGTGTTCATGTCCAAGGCCGGTTTCGAGCGCCTGAACGCTTCGCAACTGGAAGTCGGCGGCAAGACCTTCGCCAACCCGCGCAATGCCGCCGCCGGCAGCCTGCGCCAGCTGGATTCGAAGATCACCGCCAACCGCCCGTTGGAGTTCTGCTGCTATGGCATCGGCCAGGTGTCCCACGACATCGCCGATACCCACATCGGTAACCTCAAGCAGCTGCAAGCCTGGGGCCTGCCGATCAGCCACGAATTGAAACTGGCCAAAGGCATCGGCGAATGCCTGGATTATTACCGTGATATTGGCGAGCGCCGCAACGCGCTGGCCTATGAAATCGACGGTGTGGTGTTCAAGGTCAACAGCATTGCCGACCAGCGTGAACTGGGTTTTCGCGCCCGTGAACCACGCTGGGCCATCGCCCACAAATTCCCGGCCATGGAAGAACTCACCGAACTGCTCGACGTGGAGTTCCAGGTCGGCCGCACGGGCGCCGTCACGCCCGTGGCGCGGTTGAAACCGGTCAAGGTTGCCGGCGTCACCGTGGCCAACGCCACGCTGCACAACATGGACGAAGTCGCCCGGTTGGGCCTGATGATCGGCGACACGGTGATCATTCGCCGCGCCGGTGATGTGATTCCGCAAGTGGTGCAAGTGGTCATGGAGCGTCGTCCGGAAGATGCGCGCCCTGTGCAGATTCCCGAGAGCTGCCCGGTCTGCGGCTCCCACGTCGAGCGCACGCAACTGGTCAAGCGCAGCAAGGGCAAGGAAACCATCAGCGAAGGCGCGGTGTACCGCTGCGTCGGCCGACTGGCCTGCGGTGCGCAACTCAAGCAGGCGATCATTCACTTCGTCTCTCGTCGGGCGATGGACATCGAAGGCCTCGGCGACAAGAGCGTCGAGCAGTTGGTGGACGAAGGTCTGGTCAGTTCGCCGGCCGATCTTTATGCATTGAAGTTCGATGACATCGTCGATCTTGAAGGTTTTGCCGAAGTGTCGAGCAACAAGTTGCTGGCCGCTATCGAGGACAGCAAGAAGCCGGGGCTGGCGCGCTTCATCTATGCGCTGGGCATCCCGGATGTCGGCGAGGAGACCGCCAAGGTGCTGGCCCGCTCGCTGGGGTCGCTGGAGCGCGTCCAGCAAGCCTTGCCGCAAGTGCTGACGTACCTGCCGGACATCGGCCTGGAAGTGGCCCACGAGATTCACAGCTTCTTCGAAGATGCGCACAACCAGCAGGTTATTACCGAGTTGCTGGGCCATGGTTTAGAGATTCAGGATCAGGGTGAGTTGGGCGCCGAGTTTGCCGCAAGCACAACGCTGGGCGGCTTCCTCGACAAGCTGCACATTCCTTCGGTGGGACCGGGCGGGGCGCAGAAACTGGCGGACAGGTTCGAATCGCTGGAAGGGGTGATGAACGCTGACTGGCTGGACATGCGCCAGGCATTGCCGGAGAAACAGGCCAACGCGGTTCGCGAGTTTTTCGCCTTGCCCGGGCATCGTCAGCTTGCGGAGTCTGCCGAGCAGCAACTGCGCGATTTCGGCATGCATTGGCAAAGCGAAAAGAAAGTCGTCGAAGGCCTGCCACTGGCCGGCGAAACCTGGGTGCTGACCGGCAAGGTCGAGCTGATGAGCCGGGACGTCGCCAAGGAACACCTGGAAAGCCTCGGCGCCAAGGTCGCCGGCTCCGTGTCGGCCAAGACCCATTGCGTGGTCGCCGGACCGGGCGCGGGGTCGAAACTGACCAAGGCCAACGAACTGGGCGTGAAAGTGATGGACGAAGAGGCGTTTATCGCGTTCCTCAAAGGACACGGTATTTCTGCCTGACGCATTGCGCGGGAACGATCAACTCGCGGGAATGATCTAGTCTTGGCAAGCCCAAGGGAGAGATCGCCATGTACCGCTTTTTCGAGCAGTTGAGTTCCCGCATCGTCGCGCCGTTCATGGGCGAATCCTCGCGCAACAGCAAAGTCTGGCCGTGCCGCTGCGGCCAGTCGCTGTTCTTTCGTAACAGTCAGTGCCTGGCCTGCAACGCGGCGCTGGGTTATCAACCGGAACACAGTCGTCTGACCTCGCTGCAACCGGGGCCGCAAGAGGGCACCTGGACGCTGGATGTCGATCCCGAGGCCGGGCTGTTCCGCCGTTGCGCCAACCTCGATACCCCGGCGGCCTGCAACTGGCTGCTGCCCGCCAACGATCACGACACCCTGTGCGCGGCCTGCGCTCTGAATCGCACCATCCCCGATCTGTCCGTCCCGGAAAACCCCGAACGCTGGCGCAAGGTTGAAATCGCCAAGCGGCGTCTGATGGCGCAACTGATCAGCCTCGGTCTGCCGGTCGTTCCGAAAACAGTCGATGAAGACACCGGCCTGGCCTTTGATTTCATCGGCGTCGATCTGCAAGGCAACGGGCCCATGACGGGCCACGCCAACGGCCTGATCACCCTCGACATCGCAGAAGCCGACGACGCCCACCGCGAGCGCGTCCGGGCGCAGATGCATGAACCCTATCGCACGCTACTCGGGCACTTTCGCCATGAGGTCGGGCATTACTACTGGGATCGCCTGATCGACAACGGCCCGTGGCTTGATTCATTCCGCAACCTGTTCGGCGACGAACGCGCCAGTTATGCCGGGGCGCTGGAGCGGCATTATCAACAGGGCGCGCCGGCGGACTGGTCGCAGCACTACGTCAGCGCCTACGCCACCATGCACCCGTGGGAAGACTGGGCGGAAACCTGGGCGCATTACCTGCACATGATGGACGCGGTGGATACGGCACTGGGTTTTGGCATGAGCGCCCGGGAGATGGATCTCGATTACCAGCCGTTTCCGTCGAGCACGCTGTATGACCCCGAGCATCCTGGCGGCGCGGCGTTCCTGTCGTTCGTCAACGCATGGATCGAACTGGCCGGCATGCTCAACGAACTGTCGCGCAGCATGGGGCAGCCGGATTTTTATCCCTTCGTCCTGCCGCCGGCGGCGATCGCCAAGCTGCACTTCATTCATCTGGTGATCCAGCAGGAGGGCGGCCGGGCGGACGAGGTGCTGCAGGCGCAATAGCAAGTGCTTGAAGCCCTTCATATTTTTAATCTGCAACGAGCGGTTGTAACTTCGTCTCAGATAGGTACAATGGCGCGGCTCGCCGACAGGTGAGCGTCGTTATGGTGACCCTATCGGTCCCCCCGCAACGATCAGCCGTGAACCCGGTCAGGCCTGGAAGGGAGCAGCCGCAGCGGTGACATTGTGTGCCGGGGTGTGGCTGGTAGGGTTACCACCTTAACGACCCTCGAACGAATCAGACCGAACTGCATGGGTTTCGCCCACTGCGGTTTTTTTATGCCTGCGATTTGGCGTTTCGTACCCAAACACCCCGCTCGCGGAGGTGTCGACGCCTCTTCAATCCCGCATACTCGCCACCACCGAAATAAATGAAGAGTCTGGCCAGGATCGACCGTATGAGGTCTGCACCCTGGTCGCGAGGTTTTATGCTCCCGGAACATTCCGATTTATCCAGCCCCGTGTTCTTGCCTCTGACGGAAGAAACCTGCACGAACCTTTTGCAGGCGGGGGGCACCACAGCGCTCGAAACCCTGACCGATCCAGAGTTGGCGGCCGTGCTGGTGATCCAGAACCTGGTGCAAACGAAAGAGCAGGATCTCGGCGCCGTGGCAGCGGAGAAGATTCTGGCCAGGCTCTTGTCCTGGGCTGCGCAAAACCGTCAGTCAACGACAGCAGGCCTGCTGTCAGAAGCCCAACGTCTGTTCGACCCGCGCAAACTGTATTTCGGCCTGAAGGTTCTCAAGCCTCTGAACCTGCGTTTTCTGTTGGCCGAAGAAGTATCTGCACGCGACTACTTGTTGCCCGACGGCCAGTGGGACTTCGAATACAAGGTGCAGCGCCATCGCAGCCATGATCCGTTCAGCCAGCCGATAGTGACGCCCCGACAGCGCGAGCGCTGGTTGAGCCCGGCACAGGACAAACTGGTCAGAACCTTTCGCGCCAACCTGGACGAAGACCTGCACGTTCAGGGCTACGCCGGGATCGGCAAAAGCCATCTGCTGGTGGCCTTGCTGGAACACCTGCGCCCGGAAAAGACCTTACTGTTGGCGCGCACACCGGCCAAGCTGGAGGTCCTTCGTCAGCGGATGGTGGGGCCGAGCGAGAAGAAGGCCGGCAAGACCTTCCTGGCGTTTGCGCAGTCGCTGATGCTCGGGCGCAGGCCTCAGGCTGAAGGAGCGACTCGGATCCTCAGTCGCCAGGCGCTGGCGCAGGAACTGAATATCTTCGGTTTCCGCCACCACGACGGGCAGGCGACCCTTGAACTGTGCCTCAAGGTGATCGAGCGCTACTGTCGCTTTCGCGATCACACCTTTTCAGCGAAGCATCTGCCGCATTTCAATCAGCCGCTCTCCAGCGTGGACGCTCAAGTGCTGCTGGAATATTCGAGCCGGGTGTGGGGCTACCTCGAACTCAATCCGGCGTGGGGCGGCCAGACCGGTTTCGAAGCGCTACTGATGATCAAGCGGGCCTGCATTGCCGGTTGCGTGGTGCCCGCGCGCTACACGCACGTGCTGATCGACGAAAGCCAGGACATTCCCGGCTCGCTGTTGCAGATCATCGAACGCGGCCGGCAGGTGCTGATCACCCTCGGCGACGAGTACCAGCAGGCCAGCGGCGTTCCGGTCAAACGGCACCGCGAGGTTCGCCAGAGCGATATCAGTTATTCCGTGCGCTCGGGTCGCAATGTCGAGCGGCTGGTCAATCCGCTGATCGCCCGGCATTCGCAGAAGGGCAAGATGCCGTTCGAAGGCGCCAGTGATGCTGACGTCATGATTAAGGAATATCCGGAAGGTTTTGTGCCGCCCGAGGGCTGTGTGGTGCTGACAGCCTCACCGTGGGACACAATGATCTGGGCTATCCACCTGCACGACTCCAATTGCAAGTTCAGATTCCCGGACAAGCCAACCCAGGATGATCTCAAGCATTTCATGGCCACCGCCATCGAACGGTTCAAGCCTGACTTCTACCGTTCCGAATTCAGTGAAAACGGCGTGCATCCGTACTTCAGCGACCTGCCTGACTGGCAGGCCGTTTGTGACGCCAATCAGTTCGACGAATCATTTCTGCGGGTCAAGGCCAAGCTGGAAAACGGTTTCATGATTGCCGACCTGACGCGCCTGAACCGAATGATCGACAACGCCGGCAACGGCTGCCTGCTGATGCTCGCGGAAGAGGCGGGGGGTATGGAGTTCGACAAGGTGCTACTGACGCCGGGCCTGCTGACCAACGAGCAATTCAAGGATGCCTACGCGTTCGATCAGCGGATCTGCGCCGTGTACATTGCCATCTCCCGCGCCAGACAGAAGCTTTATGTGCCGTACGATGTGGTCGCGTGGGTCGAGTATCACGAATATCAGAAATTTCGCGATACGGCGGGGCATTGAGGGGCTGGCTCACGGTTCATTACTCGACCCCCCGGTATACAACCGAATAATGTCATCAATCTCCCCGGACATTTTCATCCGCAGCAACGTCCTCAATATCCGCTGCACCGGCACATTCGGATCATTGCGCACATAGCAGCCGATCTTCTGCTCCTGCAGCACTGCCACCGTTTGCAGTTGTTGCGCCGGCTGCAGGCGCTGGTTGAACCAGTCCAGTGTCCATTGATTGCTCACCGCATAGCGGTAGCGGCCGGCCAGCAGTTTGTCGAGCACCTGCTCCTGATTGCGCGCGTCTTCGCGCCAGAGCCGATCGGCGTCGAATATCGGTTGCAGCGTGGGGTAGGTGTAACCGAGCACGGTGCCGATTGACTGGCGGGGCAGGTGGGCCGGGTCGACGCTGGGTGGTGGGTCCCGACGGCTGATCAGCAGGTCGCGCTGGAAGAACAGCGGGAGGCTCCAGATGTAATCCCCGGACAGGTTCGGCAGCCAGGATTGTGCGGCAAAGCAGCGCACGTCGACTTCACCGTGTTCCATGGCGTTCTGCACCCGGGCGCGGGGCAGGACGTGAAATTGCGCCGGCACGCCGACCTGGGTCGCCAGGCTGAGCATCATGTCGTAGAGGATGCCTTGGGTCGGGCGGCCGCGTTCGATCTGCACCATTGGCATCGCCCAGCTGTCGGCAACGACGAAGCGCAGCGGCGGTTGCGACGCCATCGCGCTCAGGCTCAATCCCAGTAATGCCCCCACGGCCCACCGCATAAACGCTCCGGTAATTCCTAATCCTGAGCCGACAAAAGCCCTCGCTCATGCAGCTTAGCCAGAATAGACGAGCACACCGGATGCAATTTTGCCCTTGCTCCGCTAGCATTAGCCGCTTCTGCTTCCTTTGCCGCGACGGTTTTCGATGAGTTATCAGGTTCTTGCACGTAAATGGCGTCCGCGCTCGTTCCGCGAAATGGTCGGCCAGACCCATGTGCTCAAGGCTCTGATCAATGCCTTGGACAGCCAGCGCCTGCACCACGCCTACCTCTTCACCGGTACGCGAGGCGTCGGCAAGACCACGATTGCGCGGATCATCGCCAAATGCCTGAACTGTGAAACAGGTATCACTTCAAGCCCGTGCGGCGAGTGTTCGGTGTGCCGCGAGATCGATGAGGGCCGTTTCGTCGACCTGATCGAGATCGACGCCGCGAGCCGGACCAAGGTCGAGGACACCCGCGAACTGCTCGACAACGTGCAGTACGCCCCGAGCCGCGGGCGCTTCAAGGTCTACCTGATCGACGAAGTGCACATGCTCTCCAGCCATTCCTTCAATGCGCTGCTCAAAACCCTTGAAGAGCCGCCGCCCTACGTCAAGTTCATCCTGGCGACCACCGACCCGCAGAAACTTCCGGCAACGATTTTGTCGCGGTGCCTGCAGTTCTCCCTGAAGAACATGACGCCGGAGCGGGTGGTCGAGCATCTGACCCACGTTCTGGGCGCCGAAAACGTACCGTTCGAAGACGACGCCCTGTGGCTGCTCGGTCGCGCGGCGGACGGTTCGATGCGTGACGCCATGAGCCTGACCGACCAGGCCATCGCCTTCGGTGAAGGCAAAGTGTTGGCCGCCGACGTGCGGGCGATGCTTGGTACGCTGGATCACGGTCAGGTCTACGACGTGCTGCACGCGCTGATCGAAGGTGACGCCAAGGCGTTGCTCGAGGCCGTGCGTCACCTGGCCGAACAGGGCCCGGACTGGAACGGCGTGCTCTCGGAAATTCTCAATGTGCTGCACCGCGTCGCCATCGCCCAGGCCTTGCCGGAAGGTGTCGACAACGGCCACGGCGACCGTGACCGGGTGCTGGCACTGGCCCAGGCGTTGCCGGCCGAAGACGTGCAGTTCTATTACCAGATGGGCCTGATCGGCCGCCGCGACTTGCCGCTGGCGCCCGATCCGCGAGGTGGTTTCGAAATGGTCCTGCTGCGGATGCTGGCCTTCCGGCCGGCAGACACGGCGGACGCTCCGAGGCAACCGCTAAAGCCAGTGGGGATCAGCCAGGCCACAGTTGATTCCGCAAATTCAGTGGCTGCCGCGCCGAAGCCTGCGCCGGTAGTTGCTGCGGCTGTTGCACCCACGCCAGCGCCGGTGGTTGCGCCTGCACCTGCTCCCGAACCTGCACCGGTTGCCCAGGTGATTGCGCCTGAACCCGTTCCTGAGCCAGAGCCAGAGCCGGTTGCCGTCGAGGACGTCGTCGATCTGCCGTGGAATGACCCGGTAGAACCGGCGCCTGTGCAGCAGCCAGTGGTCGAGCCTGTACTGGAAACCGCCGCCGAACAACCGGAGCTGCCGCCAATGCCGCTGCCGACCCCGGACAGCGTCGTGCCGGACGCCCCGGAGTGGGCCGCTGCGCCGATCCCCGAACCGTCAGTGGCCGAAGTCGATGCCGCCACGCCGGGCGTGGACATGGACGACGAGCCGCCGCTTGACGAGGACTACATCGAGCCGGACATGGATTCGGCCTACAGTTACCTCGACGATCTGGCCAGCGAACATGCTGCAGAACCGGCCCCGGAGCCCGAGCCGGAACCTGCCGCCGCGCCGGCCACCGGTCTGGCCCTGCAATGGCTGGAGCTGTTCCCGCAACTGCCGATTTCCGGCATGACCGGCAGCATCGCCGCCAACTGCACGCTGATCGCGGTCGATGGCGATCACTGGCTGATGCACCTGGACCCGGCCCACAGCGCCTTGTTCAACGCCACCCAGCAGCGTCGCCTGAACGATGCGCTGAACCAGTTCCACGGGCGCACGCTGACCCTGACCATCGAGCTGATCAAGCCCGAGCAGGAAACCCCGGCCCAGGCCGCGTCCCGGCGCCGTGCCAACCGTCAGCGCGAGGCGGAGGAATCGATCCACGGCGATCCGTTCATCCAGCAGATGGTGCAGCAGTTCGGCGCGGTCGTGCGACACGATACTATTGAACCTGTCGACGCCCTGGTCAGTCAGGGCTAATAACTGAGGGCGTCCGGCCTGTAGGGGCGGGCGCTGTTTTGATCCAAGTACGTTTGAGGTGATTCCCATGATGAAAGGTGGCATGGCCGGCCTGATGAAGCAGGCGCAGCAGATGCAGGAAAAAATGGCCAAGATGCAGGAAGAACTGGCCAACGCCGAAGTCACCGGCAAGGCCGGTGGCGATCTGGTCACCGTGGTGATGACCGGTCGTCATGACGTGAAAAAAGTCAGCATCGACCCGAGCGTACTGCCGGGCCTGGACAAAGACGACCGTGAAGTGCTCGAGGATCTGGTGGCTGCTGCCGTCAACGCCGCCGTGCGTCAGGTCGAAGCCAACAGCCAGGCGAAAATGGGCAGCATGACCGCTGGCATGAACCTGCCGGCCGGTATGAAACTGCCGTTCTGATTCGCCTTTGCGGGTTGGATGAGCTACAAAAAATGCCAGGCATCGCGCCTGGCATTTTTTGTTTCCGCCCGATCGTTCCCACGTTCCGCGTGGGAATGCAGCCCGGGACGCTTCGCGTCCCCAATCCGAAGGCAAACACGGAGCGTCCGATAGGGCATTCCCAAGTGGACGATTCGACGCCTCGACCAACGCTTATCAATCGGAAGGCACCATGCCCACCAAGGTCTGCTCCCTATACCACCGAATTCATCATTCACAGGAGATGCTGACATGTCCGACCCTCTGACTCTCAATCAACGCTTCGTGCTGGCCTCGCGGCCGGTGGGCGCGCCGACCCCCGAGAACTTCCGTCTGGAGCGCGAGGCGCTGCCAGACCTGGAAGAAGGCCAGGTGTTGCTCAAGACCCTGTACCTGTCGCTTGATCCCTATATGCGCGGTCGTATGAGTGACGCGCCGTCCTACGCGGCGCCGGTACAAATCGGCGAAGTGATGACCGGCGGCGCTGTCAGCCGGGTCGAACAGTCGCGTCATCCGAAATTTCATCCGGGCGATCTGGTCGTCGGTGCGACCGGTTGGCAAAGCCACAGCATCAGCGATGGCCGCAACATCATCCCGATCCCGTCCGGGCTGCCGAGCCCGTCGATGGCCCTCGGCGTGCTGGGCATGCCGGGCATGACCGCGTACATGGGCCTGATGGACATCGGCCAGCCGAAAGAGGGCGAAACCCTGGTGGTCGCCGCCGCGTCCGGCGCAGTGGGCTCGGTGGTCGGTCAGGTCGCCAAGATCAAGGGCCTGCGTGCCGTCGGCGTGGCCGGTGGAGCCGAGAAGTGCAAATACGTGGTCGAGGAACTGGGCTTCGACGCCTGTATCGATCACAAGGCGCCGGACTTCGCCGAGCAACTGGCCAAGGCCTGTCCCAATGGCATCGACATCTATTACGAAAACGTCGGTG
The DNA here is from genome assembly GCF_021603585.1 of Pseudomonas sputi. GTDB lineage: Bacteria > Pseudomonadota > Gammaproteobacteria > Pseudomonadales > Pseudomonadaceae > Aquipseudomonas > Aquipseudomonas sputi. Next base: position 26,622 of record NZ_BQHI01000021.1, read on the forward strand.
GACATGTCTTCGATGCGGTCGTGCCGCTGCTCAATCCCAAGGCGCGGATCCCGCTGTGCGGCCTGATTGCTGGCTACAACGCCTCGCAAGCGCCGAAAGGCCCGGATCGTTTGCCCGCCTTGCAACGCACGTTGCTGACCAGGCGCGTACGGATTCAGGGCTTCATCGTGTTCGACGACTACGGTGATCGTCAGCCGGAATTCATCAGCGCGATGGTGCCGTGGGTGCGCGATGGCAAGGTGAAATTCCGCGAGGACGTGGTCGAGGGCCTGGAGCAGGCGCCTGAGGCGTTTATCGGGCTGCTGGAGGGGCGCAACTTCGGCAAACTGGTGGTGAAGGTCGCCCAGGACTGAGGATTTGACGCTGGCCGGAGGCGCGGGTATAAACCGCGTCTCGTTGTTTTGTCGGACTTTTTCCCCATGAGCTTCAGCCCTTTGATTCGCCAACTGATCGACGCCCTGCGAACCTTGCCGGGCGTGGGTCAGAAAACTGCCCAGCGCATGGCGTTGCAGTTGCTCGAACGTGACCGCAGCGGCGGTACGCGCCTGGCCCAGGCCTTGAGCCAGGCCATGGAAGGGGTCGGACACTGCCGTCAGTGCCGCACGCTGACCGAAGACGACCTGTGCCCGCAATGCGCCGACACCCGCCGCGATGACACGCTGCTGTGCGTAGTAGAGGGGCCGATGGATGTTTACGCGGTCGAGCAGACCGGCTTCCGTGGGCGTTACTTCGTGCTCAAGGGGCACCTGTCGCCGCTGGACGGCCTGGGCCCGGAAGCCATCGGCATTCCGCAATTGATGGCACGGATCGAAGAGGCGGGCACCTTCACCGAAGTCATCCTCGCTACCAACCCGACCGTGGAAGGCGAAGCGACGGCCCACTACATCGCCCAGTTGCTGCAGAACAAAGGCCTGATCGCCTCGCGCATCGCTCACGGCGTACCGCTGGGCGGCGAACTGGAGCTGGTGGACGGTGGCACGCTGGCTCACTCGTTTGCCGGGCGTAAACCGATTTCTCTCTGAGTCACACAATCCGGTTGAAAACCAAGCAAGCGCTCGGTTAAGTTCGGCGAACCCTTCCATGGAGTTCGCCGATGCCCGCCTTCCAGGAATACTTCGACCCCAGCCACCAAATGGTCCGCGACAGCGTCAGACGTTTCGTCGAGCGCGAGATCCTGCCGGACATCAATGCGTGGGAAGAAGCCGAAAGCTTTCCCCGTGAGCTTTATCTCAAGGCCGGTGCGGCCGGTATCCTCGGCATTGGTTACCCCGAAGCGCTGGGCGGCAGTCACGAAGGTGACCTGTTCGCCAAAATCGCCGCCAGCGAAGAACTGATGCGCTGCGGCTCCGGCGGGCTGGTGGCCGGGCTTGGTTCGCTCGATATCGGTCTGCCGCCAGTCGTCAAATGGGCCCGCCCTGAAGTGCGGGACCGCGTCGTACCTCAAGTGCTAAGGGGCGAAAAAATCAGCGCCTTGGCCGTCACCGAGCCGGGCGGCGGTTCCGACGTCGCCAACCTGCAGACCCGCGCCGTACGCGATGGCGATCATTACCGGGTCAGCGGCAGCAAAACCTTTATCACCAGTGGCGTGCGCGCCGACTACTACACCGTCGCGGTGCGCACCGGCGCGCCCGGTTTTGGCGGCATCAGCCTGTTGCTGATCGAGAAGGGCACGCCAGGTTTCACTGTCGGCCGGCAGCTGAAGAAAATGGGCTGGTTGGCGTCGGACACCGCTGAATTGTTCTTCGACGATTGCCGGGTGCCTGTAGGAAATCTGATTGGCGCGCAGAACATGGGTTTTGCCTGCATCATGGGCAACTTCCAGAGCGAACGTCTGGCATTGGCGCTGATGGCCAACATGACCGCGCAACTGGCACTGGAAGAAAGCCTGAAGTGGGCGAAGGAGCGGCAAGCGTTCGGTAAACCCATCGGCAAGTTCCAGGTGATCAAGCATCGCCTCGCGGAAATGGCCACGGCGCTGGAAGTCTCGCGGGAGTTCACCTACCGGCAGGCGGCGAAAATGGCGGCGGGGCAGAGCGTGATCAAGGAGATTTCCATGGCCAAGAACTTCGCCACGGACACTTCGGACCGCATCACCAACGAGGCGGTGCAGATTCTTGGCGGGTTGGGTTATATGCGCGAAAGCCTGGTGGAGCGGCTGTATCGGGATAACCGCATCTTGTCGATTGGCGGCGGGACGCGGGAAGTGATGAACGAGATCATCAGCAAACAGATGGGACTGTAATCTTCGGTGTTTGATCGTTCCCACGCGGAGCGTGAGAACGATCGCGGCGCGGGGCTGATTACTTGTCAGTCAACGCAAACTGCGTCAGGCAGAACGTCGGAATCCCCATGTCCTCAAGACGCTGCGAGCCACCCAGTTCCGGCAGATCAATGATCGCCGCCGCTTCGTGAACGCGGGCGCCCATGCGGCGGATCAGGTTGGCCGCTGCGATCAGCGTGCCGCCGGTGGCGATCAGGTCATCGAACATCACCACCGAGTCGCCTTCGCACAGGCTGTCGGCGTGCACTTCGAGGAACGCTTCGCCGTACTCGGTCGCGTAACCTTCAGCCAGCACGTCTGCCGGCAACTTGCCCTGCTTGCGGAACAGCACCAGCGGCTTGTTCAGCTGATAGGCCAGTACCGAACCGATCAGGAAACCACGCGCATCCATCGCGCCGATGTGAGTGAAGTCGGCTTCGACGTAACGGTGGGCGAAGCTGTCCATCACCAGGCGCAGGGCCTTGGGCGACTGGAACAGCGGGGTGATGTCGCGAAAGATCACGCCCGTTTTCGGGAAGTCGATCACGGGGCGGATCAGGGATTTGATGTCGAAGGAGTCGAAGACCATCGTCGAGGTGTCCTGGCAGGGCTGCAAACGGCGCAGTATACCCGCGGCTGAAACGATACGCTCGGCCGCGGGTCGAGATCAGACCTCGAGCGAGCCGCCGGCCAGGGCGCAGAGCTGGATCGGGTCGAGGATATGGATTTCCTTGCCCTCGGCGGCGATCAGTTCGTTCTGCTGGAAGCGGGTGAAGACCCGGGACACGGTTTCTACCGCCAGCCCCAGGTAGTTGCCGATTTCATTGCGCGACATGCTCAGGCGGAACTGGTTGGCCGAGAAGCCGCGAGCGCGGAAACGCGCCGACAGGTTGACCAGGAAGGTGGCGATGCGCTCGTCGGCGGTCTTCTTCGACAGCAGCAGCATCATTTGCTGGTCGTCACGGATTTCGCGGCTCATCACGCGCATCAACTGACGGCGCAACTGCGGCAGTTGCAGGGCCAGTTCGTCGAGGCGTTCGAACGGAATCTCGCAGACCGAAGTGGTTTCCAGGGCCTGGGCGGAAACCGGGTGTTTCTCGGTGTCCATGCCGGACAGCCCGACCAGCTCGCTCGGCAGGTGGAAGCCGGTCAGTTGTTCTTCGCCGGTGTCGCTCAGGCTGAAAGTCTTGAGGGCGCCGGAGCGTACTGCATAAACGGAATCGAAGGTGTCGCCCTGGCGGAACAGGAACTCACCCTTTTTCAACGGGCGGCCACGTTTAACGATTTCGTCCAGCGCATCCATGTCTTCCAGATTCAGTGAAAGTGGCAGGCAGAGAGGGGCCAGGCTGCAATCCTTGCAATTAGCCTGGTTATGAGCGCGCAGTTTAACTGGCTCGGACATTTCTTGGATCCTTGTGGGAAAACACACATAAGGCGTAAGGGTAACCCACTGGAAGACATTCAGGCCAGTCTGTGGCGAGATTGCCCCACCGGCAAAACGCCGCAGGGATGACGGCCGATAAACGTGTCTCGGACGGCGTGCAAGGCACCGTTTCGATGACCGTTCTACATAGGCAACCCCTGCGTGGTGCTTGAAAAGTTAAATCACCCGCGAGAAACGCTGGCGGTTTTGCTGTTCCAGGTACGCGTCGAACACCATGCACACCGAGCGCACCAACAGGCGCCCGGCCGGCAGCACAGTGATGCGCTCGCGATCCAGTTCGATCAGGCCGTCCTGCGCCATGCCCTGCAATTGCGGCCAGAGCGCGCCGAAGTAGCCCTGAAAATCGATGTTGAAGCGGCGCTCGATTTCGGCGAAGTCCAGGCTGAAATTGCAGATCAGTTGCTGGATCACCGCGCGACGCAGGCGGTCATCGGCGTTGCACACCAGGCCTCGGCTGGTGGCCAGTTGCGCACCGGCGAGGGTGTTCTGGTAGTGATTGAGATCGCTGCTGTTCTGGCAGTACAGATCGCCGATCTGGCTGATGGCCGACACGCCCAGACCGATCAGGTCGCAGTGACCGTGGGTGGTGTAGCCCTGGAAATTGCGTTGCAGGGTTGATTCTTCCTGGGCAATCGCCAGTTCATCGTCGGGCAGGGCGAAGTGGTCCATGCCGATGTAGCGGTAGCCGGCGGCGGTCAGTTGTTCGATGGTCCGTTGCAGCATTTCCAGTTTCTGCGCCGGGCTCGGCAGTTCGTTGCCGTTGATCCGCCGCTGCGGCATGAAACGTTCCGGCAGGTGCGCGTAATTGAACACCGAGAGCCGGTCCGGCTGCAGGCTGATGACTTCCTCGACGGTGCGGGCGAAGTTGTCCGGAGTCTGCTTGGGCAGGCCGTAGATCAGGTCGATGTTGATCGAGCGAAATTGCAGGGTGCGCGCCGCATCGATCACGGCGCGGGTTTCTTCCAGGCTTTGCAGGCGATTGACTGCCCGTTGCACCGCCGGATCGAGGTCCTGCAGGCCGATGCTGACCCGGTTGAAACCCAGTTCGCGCAGCAGGCCCATGGTCGACCAGTCGGCTTCGCGTGGATCGATCTCGATGCCGTAATCGCCGGAGTCATCGTCCAGCAGATTGAAATGCTTGCGCAGGTGCGCCATCAACTGGCGCAACTCATCGTGGCTGAGAAAGGTCGGGGTACCGCCACCGAAGTGCAGTTGCTCGACTTTCTGCGCCGGATCAAGGTGGCAGGCGATCAGCTGGATTTCCTGTTCGAGCCGTTGCAGATACGGCAACGCTCGGCCGCGATCCTTGGTGATGACCTTGTTGCAGGCGCAGTAGTAACAAATGTTCGCGCAGAACGGCACGTGCACGTACAGCGACAACGGGCGCAGCGCCTTGCGGCTGTCGCGCAGGGCGTGGAACAGGTCGAAGGTGCCGACCTGACTGTGAAATTGCACGGCCGTCGGGTACGAGGTGTAGCGCGGCCCCGCCAGGTCGTAGCGGCGGATCAAATCGGTGTCCCAACGAATGGCGTCGAGCATGCGGGCATTCCCCCGGATAGGCTGGCAGTGTGGCGAGTCTAGGGGAGGGCGCGAAAAGGCATCTTGATTTGCATCAACGGGATCAGTGGCCCATCAGCCAGTGCTGGTGCGGCCCCGGCAGGGTCCAGATGCCGAAGAGGATCACCAGCAGACCACCGGCCATGCGCACGCTGCGTTTGCGCAGCAGTGAGGTGATCCGTTCGGCGGCGAGGCCGGTCGCCAGCAAGACAGGCCATGTGCCGAGCCCGAAGGCGAGCATCAGCAAGGCACTGTCCAACGCATTGCCTTGACTGGCCGACCACAACAGCGTGCTGTAAACCAGCCCGCACGGCAGCCAGCCCCACAGTGCGCCAAGCAGCAAGGCCCGGGGCAGGCTCGACACCGGCAGCAGGCGATTGGCGACAGGTTGAATGTAGCGCCATAGCCCGCGCCCGAGGCCCTCGATGCGGGTCAGACCGCTCCACCATCCCGCCAGATACAGGCCCATGGCGATCAGCAGCAGACCGGCGAGCACCCGCATGAACAGCGCGGCAGGACTGTTGGCCACCGCCCAACCCGCCAGCCCGATCAGCAAGCCTGCCGTGGCATAGCTGAGAATCCGCCCGAGGTTGTAGGCCAGCAGCAGACGAAAACGTCGGCTGCGTTGCTCCTTGGGGATCGCCAGGGTCAGCGCGCCCATCAAGCCCCCGCACATGCCCAGGCAATGGCCGCCGCCGAGCAGGCCGAGAATCAACGCAGACACCAGCAGTGGCGCCAGTTCAAGCATGGGGTGGCGCCTTGTCGTCCGGTTTGACCGGGTTGGCTTCGTCCACGGCGGCGGTGTGGTTCGGGTCCTGATCGTCGAACAGGATGCTGTGGGCCGGGCCGTCGAGGTCGTCGTACTGGCCGCTGTCCACCGCCCAGAAGAAGATGTAGACGGCGATGGCCACGATCAGCAGCGCGGCCGGAATCATCACGTAGAGAGCTGGCATCTGTACTCCATGCCCGCGCGGCTCAGGCCGGCAGCGGGCGGGTTTCTGACGAAGCGTTGACGGCCGGCGCACTCGGCAGGCGAGTCAGGCGCAGGGCGTTGAGCACCACGGTCAGGGAACTGATCGACATGCCGACGGCGGCCCACACCGGAGTGATCCAGCCGAGGGCGGCGAACGGCAACATGAGGCCATTGTACAGCGCCGCCCACAACAGGTTCTCGATGATCACCCGACGGGTGCGGCGGGCCAGCGTGAAGGCTTGCACCAAGGCCTCGAGCCGGTTGGACAGCAGCACCGCGTCGGCACTGGTTTTCGCCAGATCGGTGGCCGAGCCCATGGCCACGCTGATGTCGGCGGCGGCCAGCACCGGCACATCGTTGACCCCGTCGCCGAGCATCAACACCTTGCGGCCGTCCTTGTGCAGTTGTTGCAGCACTTGCAACTTGTCGTCCGGACGCAAACCGCCACGGGCCTCGTCGATGCCCAGTTCGGCGGCGACGCTGGCGACCATCGGCGAACTGTCGCCCGACAGCAGCAGCGTGCGCCAGCCGCGTGCCTTGCACGCGGCGAGCAGCGCGGGGGCGTCGTCGCGCAGCCGGTCGTCGAGGGCGAACCAGGCCAGCGGCCCCTGACGGTCACCGAGCAGCAGCCATTGCCCAGGCTCCTTCGGCATCGTCGGCACAGGCGCGCCGCTGAGAACACAGACAAAATCCGCCTGGCCGATGCGCAAGCGCTGTTCGCCGACTAACCCTTCAAGCCCCAGGCCCGGCGTGCTGTGGACGTCTTCGGCGGCCAGGGGGGCGCGTCCGAAGGCGCGGGCGATCGGGTGTTCCGAACGATTTTCCAGGGCGGCGGCGAGGCTCAGGCATTGATCGCTGTCGAGGGCACCGAGCGGGCGGATCGAACGCAGCACCAGTCGGCCTTCGGTAAGGGTGCCGGTCTTGTCGAAGATCACTGTGTCGATCTGGTTCAGACCTTCCAGCACATGGCCGCGCGTCAGCAGCAGGCCGAGTTTGTGCAGGGTGCCGGTGGCGGCGGTCAGCGCGGTCGGCGTCGCCAGTGACAGCGCGCAGGGGCAGGTCGCGACCAGCATGGCAAGGACGATCCAGAATGCCCGCGATGAATCCAGCTCCCACCACAACAGGCCGATGGCGGCTGCGGCGATCAACGACAGCAACAGAAACCACTGCGCGGCGCGGTCGGCGATTTCCGCCAGCCGTGGTTTTTCCGCCTGGGCGCGATCGAGCAGGCGGACGATGGCCGACAGCCGTGTGTCCTGGCCGAGCGCCTGGACCTCGACGGTCAGCGCGCTCTCCACGTTCAACGTACCGGCGGTGACGGCATCGCCCTTGGTGCGCGGTTGCGGCAGGTATTCGCCGGTCAGCACCGACTCGTCGATGCTCGACTGCCCATCGAGGATCTTGCCGTCCGCCGGCAGCACCGAGCCCGGTTGCACCAGCACCCGGTCACCGAGGCGCAGTTCGCTGAGCAGGATGCGTTCGCTCTGGCCGGCGTCGTCGAGGCGCAGGCACGAGGCCGGCAGCAGATTGACCAGTTGCGCGGTGGCCGCGGCGGTGCGTTCCCGGGCGCGGCGCTCGAGGTAGCGCCCGGCGAGCAGGAACAGCGCGAACATGCCCACTGCGTCGAAATACAGCTCGCCGACCCCGGTGATCGAGGTCCAGATCCCGGCGATATACGCCGCGCCGATCGCCAGCGACACCGAGACGTCCATGGTCAGATGGCGAGTGCGCAAATCGCGCATGGCCCCTTTGAAAAACGGTGCGCAGCTGTAGAACACGATCGGCGTGGTGAGGAACAGCGCGACCCAGCGCAGGATGGTGTGCAACTCCGGGCTGAGGTCGATGTTGAATTCCGGCCAGGTCGCCATGGTCGCCATCATCGCCTGGAACCACAGCAGCCCGGCGACCCCGAGCTGACGCAGGGCGAGGCGGTTTTCGCTGGCCAGCTGCTCGCTGGCGCGGTCGGCCTGATACGGGTGCGCGGCGTAGCCGATGTGGCGCAGTTCGCCGAGGATCTGGCTCAGTGGCAACTGAGTGTCAGCCCAGCGCACATGCAGGCGATGGTTGGACAGGTTCAGCCGCGCCTCGGCCACGGCCGGCAGGGTGCGCAGGTGTTTCTCGATCAGCCAGCCGCACGCGGCGCAACTGATGCCCTCCATCAACAACGTGGTTTCGGCCAGTTCACCTTCGTGACGGACGAAGGGTTGCTGCACGTCGGCGCGGTCGTACAACTCAAGCTCATCGACCAGTTGCACCGGCAGCGCTTCGGGATTGGCCGAAGCTTCGCTGCGATGCTGGTAATAGCTTTCCAGCCCACCGGCAACGATGGCTTCGGCCACCGCCTGACAGCCCGGGCAGCAGAACTCGCGGGACTCCCCGAGCACGATGGCGGTGAAGCGGCTGCCGGACGGGACGGGCAGGGCGCAGTGGTAGCAGGGGATTGGAATGGTCATGAGGCGTTCCGATGATCGTTCCCACGCTCCGCGTGGGAATGCCTCCCTGGACGCTCCGCGTCCGCTTCGGCTGGGACGCGGAGCGTCCCTGGCTGCGTGCCCACGCAGAGCGTGGGAACGATCAGAGTAAGGCTTATTTCTTCAGGTCTTCAGCACCCTGCAGTGGCTCATCACCCAGCAACAAATCCTGGTCATGGCTGACCACTTCTTCTTCGAACATCCGCCACACGTGATCGTCCTGAGTGCCCAGCAACTCAACAAAACGCCGGCCTTCGATCTTGTCGCTCAACTGGCCGATGTAGCGGCCCTGTTCGGACTCGCTGCGGGCCAGGACGATCTTGCGATCCTTCTCCGGCTGGGTCGGCGAGATCAGGTTCAGCTCCAGGGTTTTCGGCTGGCTGTCGCCGCTCAGGCGCAGGTCGACTTCGCCGGTGACGTCATCCAGATGCACGGCGGCGCGCATTTTCAGGGTCTGCGCCAGCAGCTCACGATCCAGCGAACGGTTGATGCCCTTGCCGGCCTCGTAGTAGTTGTCGTTGACCAGGTTGTCCGGGTTGTTCACTGCAATGGTCACCATGGACAGGGTCAGCGTTACCGAACAGGCCAGAATCCCGATGATGATCCATGGCCAAAGGTGCTTGTACCAGGGACTTGCGGTGTTTGCTGCGGGCATGTTCAGTTCTCTCAACGATTTTGTGGGCCGATGAACCGGCTCTTGGCTTCTACGTGAACGCTGTCGTCATCGGCATCCTTGAGGATGAATTTCACCTCGTTGGTGCTCGACGGCAATTGTTCGGGCGCGCTCGACAGTTCGACCGGCATGCTGAAGATTTCCCCGGCCGGTACTTTGATCTCGCGCTTGCCTTGCAGGCGCAGATCCGGCAGACCGGCGGCTTCCAGCACGTAGGTGTGGTCGCGCTGATCCTTGTTCATGATCTTCAGGCTGTAGACGTTTTCGATCCGGCCTTCAGCGTTTTCGCGGTACAGCACGCGGTCCTTGCTGACGTCGAAACCCACCAGCGAGCGCATGAAGAAGGCTGTCACCAACAGGCTGATCATCGCCAGCAGCACCACGGCATAACCGATCAGGCGCGGCCGCAGTTTATGGGTTTTCTGTCCGGACAAGTTGTGTTCGGTGGTGTAGCTGATCAGCCCGCGCGGGTAATCCATCTTGTCCATGATGCTGTCGCAGGCGTCGATGCACGCGGCACAACCGATGCACTCGATCTGCAGGCCGTCGCGGATGTCGATGCCGGTCGGGCAAACCTGGACGCACATGGTGCAGTCGATGCAATCGCCCAGGCCCTGGGCCTTGTAGTCGACGCCTTTCTTGCGCGGGCCACGGCTTTCGCCGCGACGCGGATCGTAGGAAACGATCAGTGTGTCCTTGTCGAACATCACGCTCTGGAAGCGCGCATACGGACACATGTAGATACACACCTGCTCACGCAGCCAGCCGGCGTTGCCGTAGGTGGCGAGGGTGAAGAAACCGACCCAGAAATACGACCAGCCATCGGCCTGGCCGGTGAAGAATTCAATCACCAGTTCGCGGATCGGCGAGAAGTAGCCGACGAAGGTCATGCCGGTGACAAAGCCGATCAGCAGCCACAACGCGTGCTTGGCAAATTTGCGCAGGAACTTGTTGGCGCTCATCGGCGCCTTGTCGAGCTTGATGCGCTGATTGCGGTCACCTTCGGTGACCTTTTCGCACCACATGAAAATCCACGTCCACACGCTTTGTGGGCAGGTGTAACCACACCAGACCCGGCCCGCATATACGGTGATGAAGAACAGACCGAACGCGGCAATGATCAGCAGCCCGGAAAGCAGAATGAAATCCTGCGGCCAGAACGTGGCGCCGAAGATGAAGAACTTGCGCTCCGGCAGGTTCCACCACACGGCCTGATGGCCGCCCCAGTTCAGCCAGACCGTTCCGAAATACAGCAGGAACAGTGCAGCGCCGCCCATCATCCGCAGATTGCGGAACAGACCGGTGAATGCACGGGTGTAGATTTTTTCTCGAGAGGCGTAAAGGTCGACGCTGTTGTTCGCGTTCTTGCTGGGTGGCGTGACGTCGTGTACCGGAATCTGGTTGCTCATCATTGCATCCCACGGCAGTGGAAAAATGCCTCGGTCGATACGTGCCGACCGGGGTCAAAAGGGGTGTTGCAGTGGCCCAATGATACGCCTGTCATGCCGACGAACGGGTGCGACCTTTGGTCGCGTTGGGCAAAATCAATTGATGGTGTAGTGACTTGAATCAATTGACTTGTGGGAGATCGCCATTTTTTGCTCGGCCGATGATTGAGTCTAGGCGATCCGTCGTCGTTGCGCTGTCGGATGATCCGCATGGCCGAAATCCAGCTCTTCGCTGTCCGGTTGCCCGTCGTCAGACTTCGAGAAAACTGGTTGAAACAAGAAACATTGATTTCTGTTGTTTGCATGTTTGAAACAAGTTCATTTAATTGCTGCTCTGGTCTGCTTTGAAAGATTCCGTTTGATCGAATATGTTTGCGCCTGGCGATATTCAATCGTCAGTTTTATTTAAGTTGAATGGAGTTTCAATGTTATGGCTTTTAAAGGAGTTGTAAAGTTTCTGCTGGGCGTCTGTTTGATTTGTTCTGTTGCTTTGGCTCATGCCATCGAGAGTGCTCCACGGCATCTGGTGTTCGCCTCCGATACGCAATATCCGTGGACTGACAAGAGTGACAGCGGAGAGCCGGAGAACGGTACGGATTTCGAAAAACGTGCCAAGTGGCTGGTGGACAGCCAGTTGGGCAGTATCGCCGGGTTTCGAAATGCCCACGGGGGGCAGGCGAAAGTCCCGTTGATGATCAATGGTGACATTACGGCGTTCGGCCACGGTTGGCAGCGCTCGTATATGAAATCGGCCCTGGAGAAATACTTCAAGGGCGACTACCTGTATGGTCTGGGTAATCATGATTACGAGAATAACGTGGATGACTGTTTCACTAATAGTTGTGCTGCCGGCAGTATTGTCGAATTCAAGGAGCATCATTTGAACAAGGTGGATAACTTTGACCTCAAGGTGACAGGTGGTTTTCTTGATATTCTTTATTCGGGCAGTCTCGCGTACTCGAAAGATGTAGGGGACGTGCATTTGGTGCAGCTCAACAATGAACCCACCTACACAACAAAGATTTCTCATGTGTTGAACCCGACGACCTTCAACATCACCAGTGCCCTGGACTGGCTTGAAACGGATTTGAGGGTCGCGCGGGCGTCGGGTTACGCCATCATCATCAACATGCACAAGTGGGATCGCTGGCAAGGGGGCTGGCAACAGGAGCAGCGCTTTCTGGACATGATCGAGAAGTATGAGGTCACCGCCATCTTTGCAGGTCACTACCACACGCGAGGGGGAGGCAAGCGCTGGATGGGTAAGGTGCCGATGTTTCTCAGCGGCGCAACGTCTCAGCAGACGTACCTGACGGCCAGCCTCTCGGATGATCGCAAGCAACTGCACGTCAATCTGATCGAGAACAATGATTGGCAAAAGCCGTATTTCGTGGACACGGTTCCGGTGAAGTCCATCTGGACGAGTCGCCCATAAACATTTTCGGTCGATCAAGGGGCTGAAACAAAAAGGCCCCGCCAATGAGAATTGGCGGGGCCTTTTTTGCTTCAAGCTTGGGCCTTACTGTGCCTCGGCTTCCGGCGTTTTTTCACCGTGGGACAGGCTGTAAACATAAGCCGCCAGCAGGTGAACCTTGTCGTTGCCTTGCAGTTGTTCCTGGGCAGGCATCTGGCCCTGACGGCCGTAACGGATGGTCTGCTGCAGTTGGGCGAAGCTCGAACCGTAGATGAACGCGGCCGGGTGGGTCAGGTCAGGTGCGCCCATCGCTGGCGTACCTTTGCCCGCCGGACCGTGGCACGCCACGCAGTTGGCGGCGAACAGTTTCTGGCCGTTGGCCGGATCTGCCTTGGTGCCTTCCGGCAGCTTGCGGCCATCCAGATTGGTCAGCACGAACGCGGCCACGTCGGCCACGCCTTGCTCACCGATCACTTCAGCCCAGGCCGGCATCACCGCGTGACGACCGCCCATGATGGTGGTCTTGATGGTTTCCGGCTCGCCGCCCCAGCGCCAGTCGGCGTCGGTCAGGTTCGGGAAACCATAGGCGCCCTTGGCGTCGGAACCGTGGCACACCGAGCAGTTGGAGGCGAACAGACGGCCCCCCATCTTCAGGGCTTGTGGATCCTTGGCCACCTCTTCGATCGGCATGGCGGCGAATTTGGCGAAGATCGGACCGAACTTGGCGTCCGAACGCGCCATTTCCTTTTCCCACTCATGAACGCCGGTCCAGCCGGTCTGGCCGTTGGCGAACGCCGTCTGCTTCTCGTTATCGAGGTAGTTGTAGCCCGGCAGCAGACCTTTCCAGTTGCCCAGGCCCGGGTACAGCACCAGATAACCCAGCGCAAAGACGATGGTGCCCACGAACAGCATGAACCACCATTTCGGCAGCGGGTTGTCGTACTCCTCGATCCCGTCGAAGGAGTGGCCCACTGTCTCGTCCGTCTGTTCGCTGCGCTGACCCTTGCGGGTCGACAGCAACAGCCAGGTCAGGGAAAAGATCGTACCGAGACTGAGGACTGTGACGTACAGACTCCAGAATGTAGTCATTCTTTGTTACTCCTAGAAGCTTGCTCGACGTGCTTGATGGCTTCGGGATCATCCGCGAAGGGCAGCAAGGTCGCGTCTTCAAACTCCGACTTGCGCTTGGGGCTGAACACCCACAACGCCAGGCCGATGAAGGCAACCATCACGACAACGGTGCCCAGGCCTCGAATCATCCCGATATCCATCAGAATCACCGTTTGCTTTTGATGATGGTGCCCAGGCCTTGCAGATAGGCCACCAGCGCGTCCATTTCGGTTTTGCCCTTCACGGCATCTCTTGCGCCGGCGATGTCTTCGTCGGTGTAAGGAACGCCGAGCGTGCGCAACACTTCCATTTTCTTGGCCGTGTCTTTGCCATCGAGCTTGTTTTCTACGAGGAACGGGTAGGCCGGCATTTTCGACTCGGGGACGACGTTGCGCGGGTTGTACAAGTGCGCACGCTGCCAGTCATCGGAGTAACGACCGCCGACGCGGGCCAGGTCCGGACCGGTACGTTTGGAACCCCACAGGAACGGGTGGTCCCAGACGCTTTCACCGGCGACCGAGTAGTGGCCATAGCGTTCGGTTTCGGCACGGAACGGACGGATCATCTGCGAGTGGCAGCCGACACAGCCGTTGGCGATGTAAACGTCGCGGCCTTCCAGTTCAAGGGCGGTGCGCGGCTTCATGCCTTCGACCGGCTTGTTGGTGACATCCTGGAAGAACAGCGGAACGATTTGGGTCAGGCCACCGACGCTGACGGCGATGACCATGAAGAAGGCCAGCAGGCCAATATTCTTCTCGACAGCTTCATGCTTCATCAGTGAGCTCCAACTACGGCGATCTTGGCGGCGGCTTCGGCTTCAGCCGGGTTCGAGGCGCGCACGGTGCGCCATACGTTGTAAGCCATCAGCAGCATGCCGCTGGCGAAGAACGCACCGCCCAGGGCGCGGACGATGAAGCCAGGGTGGCTGGCCTGCAGCGCTTCGACGAACGAGTAGGTGAGGGTGCCGTCATCGTTGATTGCGCGCCACATCAGGCCCTGAGTGATGCCGTTGACCCACATCGAAGCGATGTACAGCACGGTACCGATGGTCGCGAGCCAGAAGTGCGCGTTGATCAGGCCGGTGCTGTGCATCTGCGCACGGCCGAACAGTTTCGGGATCATGTGGTAGATCGCGCCGATCGAGATCATCGCCACCCAGCCGAGCGCGCCGGCGTGTACGTGGCCGATGGTCCAGTCGGTGTAGTGCGAGAGCGAGTTGACGGTCTTGATCGCCATCATCGGACCTTCGAAGGTCGACATGCCGTAGAACGCCAGCGATACCACGAGGAAGCGCAGGATCGGGTCGGTCCGCAGCTTATGCCAGGCGCCCGACAGGGTCATCATGCCGTTGATCATGCCGCCCCAGCTCGGTGCCAGCAGGATGATCGACATCGCCATGCCCAGCGATTGTGCCCAGTCCGGCAGGGCGGTGTAGTGCAGGTGGTGCGGGCCGGCCCAGATGTACAGGGTGATCAGTGCCCAGAAGTGCACGATCGACAGGCGATAGGAGTAGATCGGACGTTCGGCCTGTTTCGGCACGAAGTAGTACATCATCCCCAGGAAACCGGTGGTCAGGAAGAAGCCCACGGCGTTGTGGCCGTACCACCACTGGATCATCGCATCGGTGGCGCCCGAGTAGGCCGAGTAGGACTTGAACAGGCTGACCGGCAGCGACATGTGGTTGACGATGTGCAGCATCGCGGTCACCACGATGAACGCACCGTAGAACCAGTTACCGACATAGATGTGCTTGGTCTTGCGCTTGGTGATGGTGCCGAAGAACACCAGACCGTAGGTGACCCAGACAATGGCCAGCAGAATGGCGAGGGGCCATTCCAGTTCCGCGTATTCCTTGGTGGTGGTGTAACCCAGCGGCAAGGTAATGATCGCGCCGACGATCACCGCTTGCCATCCCCAGAAGGTGAAGGCCGCGAGGCTGTCGGAAATCAGTCGCGTCTGGCAGGTTCGCTGCACGACATAGTAGGAAGTGGCAAACAGTGCACAACCACCGAAGGCGAAAATCACCAGGTTTGTGTGCAACGGGCGCAGGCGTCCAAAACTCGTCCACGGCAGACCGAAATTCAACTCCGGCCAGACCAGTTGCGAGGCGATGAAGACACCAAGCCCCATGCCAAGGATCCCCCAGACCACCGTCATGATGGCGAACTGGCGGACTACCTTATAGTTATAAGCAGTCGGACTGATTGCTGTGCTCATTCTAAGGTTCCACGGTTTGGGTGTTTTATTAGGATTAAAATCGGCCGCAAGTATGTAGAAAGCAGGGGGTCAATGCAACGCGCCATGACCTGGGTCAATGCTTTCCAACGCTGATTCTGCGGCCTTTCCATGCGCCGCGTAAGGACAAAATTGCCCTCGGGCAAAATGTCGCAGCGGACGAAAAAAGCGAGGGGTCCCGGTCGGATGTAACGGGGTGTGTTCGAACGCTCGGTTCGGGTGACGGACGGTAATGGGCACGACAGCCGGTATCTACCGGCCTTTGCGGCCATGTCAGTCAGCCGATTCGTTCAACGCCTCGCTCGGGGTCGACCTGGAACCGGCACGGGCCAGTCCGCATCGAGCAAGCGTAGACCCGAATCCGGGTAACCGAAAGGAGAGGGGGGTGAAGGGGTGCGACAATGCGTCGCAAAGGGGCTGGAAACTGCCGCACTGGAAACGTGCGGCAGTCTTGTACGCAATGATTACTTTTTATTGTCCTCAGTAATCAGTTTTTCTGTATTCAATCCGTTGCTCAGGCTGTACACGTAGGCGGCCAGCAATTGCACTTTATCGTTGCCCAGCAGCTCGTTCTGAGCGGGCATGTGGCCCTGACGACCATGGCGAATGGTCTGCTCGAGCTGGGTCAGGCTGGTGCCGTAGATGAAACCGGCCGGGTGCGTCAGGTTCGGCGCGCCCATGGCTTCAGTGCCTTGGCCGTTTGCCCCGTGACAAGCCACGCACATGGTGCTGAACGCTTGCTGCCCGGCTTGCAGATCAGCCTTGTTGTCCGCCGCCAGTGGCAGGCCGGCCAGCTCGTGACGCACATACGCCGCGACGTTTTTCACTCCGGCCTCGCCCAGCGCTTCGCCCCACGCCGGCATCGCCGCCATCCGGCCACCCATGATGGTGGTCTTGATGGTGTCGGCGCTGCCGCCCCAACGCCAGTCCTTGTCGGCGAGGTTAGGGAAACCGAATGCACCCTTGGCGTCCGAGCCGTGGCACACCGAGCAGTTGGAGGCGAACAGACGGCCACCCATTTTCAGCGCCTGCGGATCCTTCGCCACTTCTTCCACCGGCATGGCGGCGAATTTGGCGAAGATCGGCCCGAACTTCGCGTCAGCCTTGTTCATTTCCTTTTCCCATTCGTGGACGCCGGTCCAGCCGTCCTCGTAGCCGGGCAGGATGCCTTTCCAGTTACCCAGGCCCGGGTAAAGGATCAGATAACCCACGGAAAACACCAGCGTGCCGGCGAACAGCATGAACCACCACTGCGGCAGCGGGTTGTCGTACTCCTCGATGCCGTCGAAGCTGTGGCCCATGGTCTGGTCGACGCTGCCCTTGGTCTCGCCCCGGCGGGTGCCGATCAGCAGCCAGGTCAGGCCGATCAGGCTGCCGATGGTCAGTACGCAGATCCACGTACTCCAGAAGGTGGTCATGGCCGGGTACTCCTTGTTTCAGGTGCTTGGGTAATGTCGGGTTGCGGCTCGTCGGCAAACGGCAGCAGGCGCGCTTCGGCGAATTCCGGGGTGCGCTTGCGGTTGAACACCCAGAGGGTCAGGCCGACGAAGGCCACGAACACCACGACCGTGCCGAGGCCGCGAATCAGCCCCGCGCTCATTTCAAAGACCATCTCGATCACCTCTTGCTCTTGATTGCAGTGCCAAGCACTTGCAGGTAGGAGACGAGGGCGTCCATTTCGGTCTTGCCCTTGAGGCTGGCCACCGCGCCGCTGATGTCGTCGTCGGTGTACGGCACGCCGAGGGTGCGCATGGTCTTGAGCTTGGTTTCGGTGTGGCTGCTGTCGACCGGTTGGGTGACCAGCCATGGGTAGGCCGGCATCTTCGATTCCGGTACAACGTTGCGCGGGTTGTACAAGTGCGCACGGTGCCAGTCATCCGAGTAACGCGCGCCAACCCGGGCCAGGTCCGGACCGGTACGTTTCGAGCCCCACAGGAACGGGTGATCCCACACGCTCTCGCCGGCCACCGAGTAGTGCCCGTAGCGTTCGGTTTCGGCGCGGAACGGACGGATCATCTGCGAGTGGCAGCCGACGCAGCCTTCGCGGATGTAGATGTCGCGGCCTTCCAGTTGCAGCGCGGTGTAGGGCTTCATGCCTTCCACCGGTTTGTTGGTCACGTCCTGGAAGAACAGCGGGACGATCTGGGTCAGGCCGCCGATGCTCACGGCGAACACCATCAGCAGCATCAGCAGGCCGACGTTCTTTTCAATCGTTTCGTGTTTCATGGCGGACTCCTCAGGCCATCTGCGCGGCAGCAACGACGTCAGCAGGCTGCGAGGCCCGCACGGTGCGCCAGGTGTTGTAAGCCATCAGGAACATGCCGCTGAGGAAGATCGCCCCGCCAATCAGCCGCACGACGAAGCCCGGGTGGCTGGCCACCAGCGTTTCGACGAAGGAGTAGGTCAGCGTGCCGTCCTCGTTCACCGCACGCCACATCAGGCCCTGGGCGATGCCGTTGACCCACATCGAGGCGATGTAGAGCACAGTGCCGATGGTCGCGAGCCAGAAGTGCGCGTTGATCAGGCCGATGCTGTGCATCTGCTCTTTGCCGAAGACTTTCGGGATCATGTGGTACAGCGCGCCGATGGAAATCATCGCCACCCAGCCGAGCGCGCCGGCGTGTACGTGGCCGATGGTCCAGTCGGTGTAGTGGGAGAGGGCGTTGACAGTCTTGATCGCCATCATCGGACCTTCGAAGGTCGACATGCCGTAGAACGCCAGCGACACCACCAGGAAGCGCAGGATCGGGTCGCTGCGCAATTTATGCCAGGCGCCCGAGAGGGTCATCATGCCGTTGATCATGCCACCCCAGCTTGGCGCCAGCAGGATCAGCGACATCACCATGCCCAGCGACTGCGCCCAGTCTGGCAGCGCGGTGTAGTGCAAGTGGTGGGGACCGGCCCAGATGTACAGGGTGATCAGCGCCCAGAAGTGCACGATCGACAGGCGATACGAATACACCGGACGCTCGGCCTGTTTCGGCACGAAGTAGTACATCATCCCGAGGAAACCGGCGGTGAGGAAAAAGCCTACGGCGTTGTGGCCGTACCACCATTGCACCATCGCGTCGGTCGCACCGGCGTACACCGAGTAGGACTTGGTGAAGCTCACCGGCAACTCAAGGTTGTTGACGATGTGCAGGATCGCCACGGTGATGATGAACGCGCCGAAGAACCAGTTGCCGACGTAGATGTGCTTGGTCTTGCGCTGCATGATCGTGCCGAAAAACACGATGGCATAGGCGACCCAGACGATGGTGATCAGAATGTCGATCGGCCACTCCAGCTCGGCGTATTCCTTGGAACTGGTGTAACCCAGCGGCAGGCTGATGGCCGCCAATAGAATCACAAGCTGCCAGCCCCAGAAGCAGAACGCGGCGATTTTCGGCGCAAACAATTGCGTCTGGCAGGTGCGCTGCACCGAGTAGAACGAACTGGCGAACAAGGCACAGCCGCCGAACGCGAAGATCACCGCGTTGGTGTGCAGCGGGCGCAGGCGTCCGAAGCTGGTCCACGGCAGGTTGAAGTTGAGTTCGGGCCAGACCAATTGAGCCGCGAGAAAAACCCCGAGCCCCATGCCGACGATGCCCCACACCACCGTCATAATGGCGAATTGGCGGACCACCTTGTAGTTGTAGGCGGTACTGATAGAAGTGTTCATGGTTCCCCATCCACGGTTCAGCCGAAGTGAGCGCCAACAGCGCGTCCTTCGCCTGGAGTTATAGGCAGACTAAAAGCGAGGCAAGCATGGACAAAGAGCACAAGGCCAGTATTGACGGGGATCAATGGGCGCAGTGCCTGCGGGATCACGGGTGGCTTTGGGATGCCGCTGTGGGTGAGGCTTCGGCGACTCTCATCCTCGCCCATGGTGCGGGGGCGCCGATGGACAGTGAGTGGATGACGGATATGGCTGGGCGCCTTGCCGGGCTGGGTGTGAACGTGTTGCGGTTTGAGTTTCCTTATATGGCGCAGCGGCGGGTTGATGGCGGCAAACGTCCGCCGAATCCGGCGCCGAAGTTGCTCGAATGTTGGCGTGAGGTTTATGGCTTGGTGCGACTTCATGTCGCTGGGGTTTTGGCGGTTGGCGGGAAGTCGATGGGGGGGCGGATGGCCAGTCTCCTGGCTGATGAGTTGGGGGCTGATGCGTTGGTTTGCTTGGGTTATCCGTTTTATGCGGTTGGGAAACCGGAGAAGCCTCGGGTTGAGCATTTGGCTTCTTTGCGGACTCGGACGTTGATTGTTCAGGGGGAGCGGGATGCGCTTGGCAATCGGGACGCTGTCGAGGCTTACGATCTATCGCCGAGTATTGAGGTGTTTTGGTTGGCCTCCGGGGATCATGATTTGAAGCCGCTCAAGGTTTCCGGGTTTACGCATGAGCAGCATTTGGCTAGCGCCGCGCAGAAAGTGGCTGCGTTTCTCAAGCACTGATCGAGATTTTGAACCGCATGGAGATCTGCTCCCTTTTCCCCTAGTCCTCTTGGGGGAGAGGGCTAGGGCGGGCAAAGAACGGGCACATCCTTTAGGTTTGATGGAGATGGACAATTTTTGGCTTTTTGGTCAAGCGCTATGGTTCACCGGTGCGAATTCCGCCTTGACGAAGTACGTTTTTTCTTCAATTCCGAGGTTTTCTATTCCCGCCTGTGCACCAGCTTCCATCAGTTTTACCTTGACTGACAGTTCAAAGTCCTTGCTTGAAGAGAATGACGTGCTTTCTTTGATTTCGAGCGATGCTGTAAGGCACCCACCTACTTCGCGAGCAAATACGACCGCTTTCCAGGATGGTTCGTATGACAGCCAGAAAAACTTCTCACGATCGACTTGGCTGTCTGCATTCCAAGGCCTGCCGGATAGCAAGAATTCACGTGTATCTAGTGTGTCAATATCGTTTTCAGTTTTACCCGTGTAGCTGACGTCACCACCACCCATCGGGCCGAGTTGTACCGATGCTTCTGCAGTGACGGCGTTACGGGATTTGTCCGAAGCCTTTTTGGTAATGCTGATTTTTGTCGCGCCGAGATGGACTAACAACTTGATCAACTCTGACTCGCGCTCCTCCAGGAGAATTGCATCGTAGCTGTCACTTGGGATGTAGAGGTTTCCGTGATCTGGAGTTGAGTGTTCGGACAATGGGTGTCTGCGGTAGGCCTTGCCAACGACGGGGTGCCCAGGCTGGAAGCGGTAGCCTGCTTCTCTGGCTTGGCTGCGGGACAACGAATGATGTTGTACGTAGGTCGCGAGCAGACGTGCTTCTTCTGTTATGGCTGGTAAAGCGGGAACGACTGGTTCCTCGGATACCGCATTGCGATCTTTAGCCGCGATCGCTGCACTAATACCTGCGGTACCGGCGACACCTGCAGCCGCTGTGGCAACTATCAGAGAGAGTGGTAGGAAGGGGATGAACATCGAGGCCGCCGTTGTGGCCGCAGCTATAGCTGCTCCTGTATACGCGGGTTTCGCAGATAATAGCGGTGAGCTTTGACCCGAGAGGGTGAAATTTGGCGAGTAATCAGTGTCATCTTTTTCTGAGTTGATCGACGCGAACTGGTCTTCGACTATGTAGATAAGATCTAGCATTGATAACGCTCCTTGTAGGCCAGACTCTTGATTGCCGAGCCTTGATTTTTCATCGTTTCGTTGTCGCTCAAGCGAGTTTCAATCCATTTATTTCGGCTTGGCACGGCGAATCTTGATGTTGGTATCGTCAGAAATTGGTGTTTGCAACTCTAAAGAATGTGATGGGGCGGGATTTTAGCGTTTAAGGCTCACAATTTTTGTATTCACGAGTCTGCGTGAGGCCAAGCACTCAATGCACCGAGATCAAGCTTCTAAAATTGACATCTTGAGACAAATACAGGAGCAAAACAGATATGGGTTTAGGGAGCGCTGATGCTTACATCAGTATGGTTTCAGGTCTTGTAGGAGCAGGTATTGGCGGGTGGTTTACGTTGAGAGGCGCGACCAAAGCACATGGATTGGCTTTGAAGAAGGAGGAAGCTGCGGACTGGGAGAGGATGATCACGACGTTAATGCTGTTGCGCACCGAGATTGCTGGTTCGTGGGAGTTGTTCCATGAAGAATGCGGCGAAGAGTTGTTGAGGCAACCTGAGGGCTCGCCGTTCTTGAACATCTTGCCAATCGGCGCTAATCCTTTCCCTATCTACGACTCGGGGCCGCCTGCCCTCAATCTTCTGCCGCGAGACCTGGCTAAGGATGTCGTCCACTTTTATATGCGGGCAAAGGGGTTGATCGCCGCGATCGAGATGAACAATCGCGATTACGAGCAAGTCCTTCAACATGCTCGATTACGCTTGCTCAGCCATGCGGAGCATGCCCACAAGAATGATGAAGAGTTCTCGGATAACGATCACGATGAAGTTTTTAACTATGGCAGGGGATTCATGGCCGGCCAGCTAGGCATGGGCGATACCGCTGACTCAATCAGATCGCTTGTGCAGGAGCTGGAACCTATCGTGCAGCGCATTACGAAGGAAGTCGATGAGCTTTTCACGCCGGGTATCAATCAACATAAACGGGCGAGCTGAAGGCACTTCCATCGCATGATGCGGTTTGGTGAAGGTGGTTTTGGCTGTTGGCTAAGGAGGATGTAAGCGCAACTTTGCGAGCGTGTTTAAAGTACACGAACCGTTACGCCATAAGGGCTACAACATCTTGCGTCGTTGCCTACGCGTACGCCAGAATCCGCCGGCTTACGCGGCTGTAGGGCGGGCTATATCGTTTCCCTGTCACTGAAAAACAGTGATGGGGTTTGGTAGCCCGTCTCAAATTGTCGTTGTAGCGACACCCTAGATGCCGTCTCTTTTTTGGGTATGGCTTTGTATGGTGGGCATGCGTGGGGCTCCTCTGTGAGCGCCGGGTTTCCCGATTTGACCGGTCTACCAACCCGCGCATGGCCGCCACCCGCCGTTTGGTAGCGAGGATGATGGCTCCTATTTTTCAAATTGGAGCTCTATCTATGTTCAAAGCCACACCAAACCCGCCAGAAAAGCGTGCGAAACGCTGTCATCGGCTAGTGAGATGGCCCGGGATATTGGTGCCGCAACCGACAGTTCTGCGTTGGTCAGCAGCAAGAAGCCTTATGCGGCGATTACTCATTTCGGCGGGGACAAAACGGAGTTTCCGCGTCTGTGGGGAGAAATCCCTAGCCGGCCGTTCTTGCCGATGGACACCGAGGAAGTCATCCAGCCTGAAGCGGAGTAAGCATCCATCATCTGTAAAAAAATGCTCGCCTGTAATCCTCTCAGGTGGTCAATGGCATCGTTGCAGCTGCGGTGCCTTGAACCAAGCGACGGTTTATAAATTGTTCAGATGCCAGAATGCTCAATATCCGCGCTCGTAAAAGTCATCAATATCGCATTCGAGTTCACCACCGATCACCTTCGTATTCTTCGTAGTGACTTTTACTGTCTCGATCTTGTGAACGATCAGAGATTCAGGAACGTACTGAATTCCTGGCTCTGCTGGCTCGCCGAAAAGAGAAGTCCACCCATTTTCATTAGGAACAGGTGGTAATAGCTCAGTAGAGATCACGTGCGAGAAAAGAACTATGTTGCGTCCGTTGTCATGCTTTGCTTGAGCAGACGCAAAAATCACCCCGTCAAAGTTAGGCGAATGCTGAGTAGCAAGGTATTCGGCGATCACTTGAGTTTTGAGGTATTCGTGTTCTTGGTCCGGTACCACGGGATGGCTAATGACGCCGTGGAAGTCCTTGAGGAACTGACGCCGTTCAACCTTTCGAATGAATTCCGGATCGAAATAGCTAATGACGGTCCTATCGTAAGCGTCCTCCAACGCAGTGAAATCCAATACGCGAGCGTCCTTGGTCAGCCTGAACTCACCACTGATGACTTTTCCACCAACCGGGGGCCGCAGCTCCGCAATACATGTCTCACGCTCGAAAGCGCCGTAAAACACTGGAACCCCGGCTGGGCTCATACGGCCAGTCGGTGCCAATTCCTTAGGTGGCGCCGCGAGCTGATTTGCAGGATCTCCGATGATTTTCTGGCTTTCATCTTTAGGCGGCGTACAGTCGCGAGCGCGGTAGATCGGTTCGCATTCATCTGGAGTTAGAGTGCGCACGACACCTGGCCCGAATCCCCACACGTGGTAAGAATCGATGCCATCAAACAACCACTCTAAAAATCTCTTCGCCTTCTCATTGAAGAAACGTCTTTTGTGCATCAACTCACTTTGGAACTGAATCCAGTTGAGTTCCGTTTCAAAGGGGACAATCGTCTTACGACTGTAGTTTTCATGGTCAAAAAAGCTTTCGTCACCTGGTGATTGACCCACAAATTTGTCCATCACGAGATCGATTAGTGGATCGTCTTCATCCTCGAGTCGCAGGATCTCCGTGACAAAATAGTTAAGTGGGTCACCACTCTGTTCGGTGTGGCTGATCCGGTCGTTTTCGATATCCCAGATATCGTGGTAGTCCCCAATCTCGACTGTATTACTAAGAATTTTGGCGACTTCGTTGGCTAGCGACTCGAGTTCGATGGAAAGTTGATTCTTGCCGCAGGTTAAGCATTCGCCTTTC
Organism: Pseudomonas sputi; assembly: GCF_021603585.1. GTDB lineage: Bacteria > Pseudomonadota > Gammaproteobacteria > Pseudomonadales > Pseudomonadaceae > Aquipseudomonas > Aquipseudomonas sputi. Next base: position 50,764 of record NZ_BQHI01000021.1, read on the forward strand.
TCGCCAGCGTTGATAATCATCTGTTGTAAAAAACTATCGCCCACGCACTCAAAGCAGATCGGTTCTAGCAGCTCGTCCATGTCTTTCCCCAAATATCTTTAGCTTTATCGCCTAGAGGCGCTACCGGATAATCGCACTGGCAGTGCGATGGACCAAAGCACTTTCACTTCATGCCTGTTCTTGCCGATTGATGCCGTGGGCGTCATCCAGTCCGAAGCAGGGTAAGCGATCCTTTAGCTGGCTCTGCATCAACTCCAAAAAAACGCACGCATCCCTCTGAGGCCGCTAGCCTTCATTGCGACTCCGCTTCACCATTTCCACGCATGGAAGGCTGTTGTAAAGGCTTTATAGGCTCATTAGCCTTTCCTGATGTGTGGCGCGCACAAAGGAACCATCGCAGTGACCCAGATGAATAAGCTTGAGCAAGAGGTGGTTTATCTTTCCGCCGTAAATGAGTTGCTCCGATCTATGGTGAATTACGAACTGATTACGTTGGGCGGAGAGGGAACCCGTGACAGTGTCCAATTCAAATCGATGACGCATCAGCAGTATTTCTTCATCGCACTGGTCGACTTTTTATCGCCAACCGATAAAGACGCCCCTGTTCCGTCCATCCCTTATCTGGGAGCGCTAAGGGCCATCAGCAATGCTCCAAGCTTCTCTGAAAATGATTCTGTCGTCGGATTGAAAGACTCCGTTGCAGCCTTCACGGAATGGCTTCATGCCGAGATTGCGGTAGACCATTGGTTGCCTTCCATCAATCTCCAAGTCGAAATTCATATTCCCAGACTTTTACTGCTGAAAATTGTGGGGAATCTTTCAAAGCACAATTCTCTGCGCTCAGTATCAGTGGCTCGGGAGCTGCAGGGGCTGCTGCAAAAGGCTGGGGAGACCACGGAGCTTTACCAAGCAATGCTTGTTCAAGAAGAGATGTTTGAGAACTTTCATGACAATGTTTGTGCGCGTGAAGTAAGCACAATCGTAGAGTTTTTAAATGGAGTGCTATGGGGAATTCAAAACTATTTGAAGCCGCAATACTCCAGAAGCTATGTCCCAGGAGCCGGTGGTTCGCCCTACTATAAGTTTCAACACCCCAACGAGATTGCACATCCGTACGCGAAAACCTGCTATTGGAATTTAATGAACCAGGTACGCTCTGGCCCGATTTTAGACCCGTTTACGGTGACCGAAATTCTCAGAGATGAACGTTGAGTCCTTTCAAGCCACTCTTTAAACCCGATTAAAAGTCCTGGGCCTTCGACTGGCTTCGGCTGTGCACGTCGGGGTTCCTTCGCTCCGGGATTCATCCGGGCCATCGCCAACGGTATGCCTGTTTTCTGTGCGTAAACGTAATTCCGAGACGGCGTTTAAAGTACACGAACCGTTACGCCATAAGGGCTACAACACCTTGCGTCGTTGCCTACGCGTACGCCAGAATCCGCCGGCTTACGCGGCTATGGGGTGGGCTATATCGTTTCCCTGTCACTGAAAAAACAGTGATCGGGTTTGGTAGCCCGTCTGTAATAGCTGTATGGCAACACCGTATGCCGTCCCTTTTGGGGGCTCTGTTTTATGGTGGTCATGCGTGGGGCTCATTCGTGAGCGCCGGGTTCCTATTGCAGCCGGTCTACCAACCCGCGTATGGCCGCCACCCATCGTTTGGTAGCGTGGGTGATGGCTCCTTGAAGTCTGCGATAGGAGTTACACGTATGTTCAAAGCCACACCAAAGCCGCCAGATACCGATTCAATCCCCTACGACGCCGCACTCGAAGCCGAAAACATAAAATCGGTAACCGAGCGGGCGATCAATCATTACCTCGATCCTGGGGCGCAGAAGACGTCCAAGCCATCGCGCAAGCCCGGCAGGATTTATCTGGTCAATCCAACGATGGATGACGAAACGCTACTGGTCGAAGCGTGCGAAACGCTGTCGTCGGCCAGTGACATGGCCCGGGACATCGGCAACACCGTCGATCCATCGCAGCGCAAGGCGATGCAGATACTGCAGCAGGTCATCATGCTGAGTGAGCTGCTGGTCAATCGTGTGCTGGATAACCATCACGTCTCGCGGTAGTTGCGGCCTCGGTGAGGGGCTTGCCCCTCACTGCCTGGCAGCCGTCTATAAAAATCCTCAAGCGACTCTTTCCGGAGTTCCAGCTGATGTCCAAGACCGTCATTCCCCCGTTAGAAGATCCGGTGTCCCCGTACGAATTTCCCGATTCAAGAAAACTCCACGACGCGGCCGAACGCGCCCTCGACTATTACCTGACACCCGCAGCCCAGATCATGGCCACGCCCTACACCCCAAACGACATGTTCATGGTCAACCCGCAAACCGACACGGAGTCCCTGCTGGCCAACGCCTGCGAATCCCTCGCGTCAGCCACGGTCATGCTCGGTGACTTTGCCGGCCTGCTGGAAGGGCCGAACCGCAAGACCCTATTGGGCATTGCGCAAGTGGTGATGTTGGGCGAGTTGGCGGTGAATCAGGCGTTGGATAACCTCGTGCCAAAGGAGTAAGTAACAAGGCAAAAAAAAACCGGAAGCTCTCGCTATCCGGTTTTTTTGTATTGCAGAACAATCAGCGGTTAAACCGCTCCACCAACGAATACTGCGTATTAGCCGTCTTCGTCAGTTCTTCACTCAGCAACGCCGAGTTATGCGCCTGCTCGGACGTCTGGTCCGCCAGTTCCGAGATGTTGCTGATGTTGCGGCTGATTTCTTCAGCCACGGCACTTTGCTCTTCGGTCGCGGCGGCGATCTGGGTGGTCATGTCGGTGATGTTGGCCACCGCTTCGCTGATGCCCACCAGGGCCTGGTCTGCTTCCAGAACCCGTGCCACGCCTTCTTCCGCCTGGCGATGGCCGGCTTCCATGGTTTGTACGGCGCTGGTGGCGGTCTGCTGCAACTTGGCGATCAGGGCGTGGATCTGGCCGGTGGACTCGCTGGTGCGTTGTGCCAGTTGGCGGACTTCGTCGGCAACCACGGCAAAACCACGACCCATCTCGCCGGCACGCGCGGCTTCAATCGCAGCGTTGAGCGCGAGCAGGTTGGTCTGGTCGGCGATGCCTTTGATCACGTCGACCACGCCGCCGATTTCGTCGCTGTCCTTGGCCAGCTGGGTGACGGTCAGGCCGGTTTCGCCGACCACGACCGACAAACGCTGGATGGCTTCACGGGTTTCGCCGGCGATGTCGCGACCGCGACCGGTCAGGCGATTGGCTTCCTGAGTCGCGTCGGCGGTGCGCTGGACGTGGCTGGCCACTTCTTGCGTGGTGGCGGCCATCTGGTTGACGGCGGTGGCGACCTGTTCGGTTTCCACGCGCTGACGTTCCAGGCCGCTGGAGCTGTTGTGTGCCAGGGCGTCGGACTGCTTGGCCTGATCGGTCAGGTGCTCGGCGGTGTCCTGCAGACGGGTCAGGCAGGTTTTCAGGCGCGCCTCCTGGCTGAGGATCGACATCTCCAGACGCGCCTGGGCGCCACGGCTGTCGGTGTACATCTGCGCGATCAACGGGTCGGAGGTGGTCTGCTCGGCCAGACGCAGCAGGCGCTTGAGCCCGCGTTGTTGCCATTGCAGGCCCAGCAGGCCCAGCGGCACCGACAGACCGGCGGCGAGGGCGAAGCCCCACTGCGAGTTCAGGGTGGCGCCGATCATGAAGCTCAACTGGCTGACCAGAATGAACGGCAGCCAGTCCTGCACGATCGGCAGCCATTTGTCGCTCGAAGGAATCGCCGACTTGCCCTGGTTGATGCGTTGGTAGAGCGCTTCGGCACGGCGGATCTGTTCGGCGGTGGGTTTGACCCGCACCGACTCGTAACCGACCACCTGATTGCCATCGAACACCGGCGTTACATAGGCGTTCACCCAGTAATGATCACCGGTCTTGCAGCGATTCTTGACAATGCCCATCCATGGCAAGCCTTGTTTCAGTGTGCCCCACATGTGCGAAAACACCGCCGCCGGGACGTCGGGGTGACGAACCAGGTTGTGCGGCGCACGGATCAGTTCTTCACGCGAGAACCCGCTGATTTCGACGAAAGCGTCGTTGCAGTAGGTGATCACGCCCTTGGCGTCGGTTGTGGAAATCAACCGTTGCTGAGCCGGGAAAGTCCGTTCGCGTTGTGTAATGGGCTGGTTGTTACGCATGGTTTTTCAATCCGCAAGGCTTTGAAAGGTTGTCGGCGGTATCGGCCATTTATTGAAATTTTTTTTCATTTATAAGTACGGCGTCGCAAAACGGCCTTGCTTCAACCCGCCAGCATCGGATAGGTGAACAGGCCGAAATGCAGCAGGTTCAGGCCAAAGTGCGTGGCGATCGCCGCACCGAGCCCACCAAAACGGTACGCCAGACCATAGCCGACACCCGCCAGGCTTGCCAGTAACACCCATGGCCACCCGGCGCCCACATGCACCAGACCGAACAGCAGGGACGCCAGCAGCAGCGCGAGGTTTTCGCCGTAGGGCAGGTGTTTGAAACGCCGGCTCAGGCCGCCCTGTATATAGCCGCGAAACAGCGCTTCTTCGACCAGCGTCACCAGCAGCAGATTGTTCAGCACCCACAGCCAGGCCTGATCCGGCCATTTCGGTGCCCAGGTGATCATGCCCAGCAACACCGCGCCGCCCAGCGCCAGAATCACGCTCAACGTCAAAGCCAATGCGGTGGCGTACACAGTCAGGCGCAACGAGCGTCGCGCGACGATCCACGGGCAAACCAGTAGCAGCCAGAAGCCAATCAGCGGTTTGTCGAGGTTCAAGTACATCGAGAACGGCACGGCGTTATCGGTGAAGCGCTGCGGCTCGATGGCCCGGCCATTATGGAAGCCCGGCAGCCAGTGCATCGCCAGCGCCAGGGCCAGCACGACAAACAGGCCATGGCCGAGAAAACGCCCGACCGGCACGGTCTGCTGGCGCACGGCGTAACCGGCGAAAACCAGCAGTGCGATGGAGATCAGCGCCAGCCAGCCGAGCTGGCCGAAACTCGACGCCAATCCGTAACCAAGGCTGAGAAGCCCGAGATAGAGCCATGGCAGAGCGGTCATGGAAAGTCCTTGTGCACGATTTGTGGACAGGCTTTCTACACGGGTGAGGGCGAGGGGACAAGTGAAGGTGTAGGGGGAAACCGGGACGCGGGCACTGTGGGGTGGGTTCCCACAGTGCGAGTGTTTGGCAGATCAGCGCAGGTTGAGTTTCGCCGCAGCACGCTCGGTGATTTCAGTGCGCAACTTCAGCGAAGGTGCCGCGCGCTTGCGAGCCTCATCGACAATCCCGCTCGGCGCTGTCTGCGGGCTACCCGAATCAAATGGCGGCGCCGGCGCATATTCGAGCTGCAACTGCACCAGTTGCGCCGTGTCGACACCGACCAGTTCCTGCGCGAGGGTCAGAGCAAAATCGATCCCGGCCGTGATGCCACCCCCGGTAAACAGATTGCCGTCGCGCACCACCCGATCCTTCACCGGGATCGCGCCCAGTGTCGGCAGCAGTTCGTGATAAGCCCAATGCGTGGTCGCCCGTTTGCCCTGCAACAGGCCCGCCGCGCCAAGCACCAGTGAACCGGTGCACACCGACGTCACGTACCGCGCCTGCGCAGCTTGCGCCTTGATGAAGGCCAGTGTCTGCTCATCTTCCATCAACGGCCCGACTCCGGCGCCGCCGGGCACGCAGATCACATCCAGAGCCGGGCAGTCCTCGAAGGTAGTGGTCGGTTTGAGCACCAGCCCGGTGCTGGCGGTAACCGGCACCAGATCCTTCCAGACCAGATGCACCTGTACGTCCGGCAACGAGGCCAGTACGTCATACGGGCCGGTCAGGTCGAGTTGCTGCACCTGGGGAAACAACAGAAAACCGATCTGCAACGCCATGGTTCTTCTCCGTGAAAAGGGGGTAGACGGCTTCACTGTAGGCGCGTAGGTTTTGGCGCATACGCCAATCAGCCCACGAATTACGCCAAATGCCGAAAACCATCCACGTCCTCGCGTTCGCCAATGTGCAGTTGCTCGATGTCACCGGGCCGTTGCAGGTCTTCGCCTCGGCCAATGACATCGCCCGCCAGCAGGGTTTGTCGGCGCCTTATGCGCCAACGGTGATTGCCAGCGGCGGCGGGGCAGTCAACTCTTCGGCCGGGTTGGCGATGCTGGCCGAACCGCTGCCGCAGCAGCCCAGCGATACGCTGATCATCGCCGGCGGCTGGGGCGTCTACGCCGCTGCCGAAGACGCTGAATTGGTGAGTTGGGTGCGTGAACATGCAAGCGGCTGCCGGCGCGTGGCTTCGGTCTGCACCGGCGCATTTCTGCTGGCCGCCAGCGGCTGGCTCGACGGTCGCCGGGTGGTCACCCACTGGACCCGCTGCGAGCAACTGGCGCAGCAGCACCCGCAATTGCAGGTCGAGCCCAATCCGATCTTCATCAACGACGGCCCGGTCTGGACCTCGGCGGGCGTCACCGCCGGCATCGACCTGGCACTGGCCATGGTCGAAGACGACCTCGGGCGCGACATGGCCCTGGACGTCGCCCGGCAACTGGTGGTGTTCCTCAAACGCCCGGGCGGGCAGTCGCAATTCAGCGTGACACTGTCGCTGCAAAAACAGGGCAACCGCTTCGATGAGTTACACGCGTGGATTGCCGAACACTTGACTTGCGATCTGGGCATTCCGACCCTCGCCGAACAGGCCGGCATGAGCGAACGCAGCTTCGTACGCCACTACCGCGCCGACACCGGCCAGACCCCGGCCCGGGCCATCGAACTGATCCGCGTTGAAACCGCCCGCCGGTTGCTGAGCGACACCGGTTTGCCGATCAAACGGGTCGCGGCCAATTGTGGCTTTGGCAGTGAAGAGACGTTGCGTCGCAGTTTTCTGCGAGCCATGGGTGTAACGCCGCAGGCTTATCGGGAGCGTTTTTCGGTCAGCGCTGGAGCAGATCCAGTAATGCCTTGAGCGTTTCGCCCGGTGCTTCCTCGGGAATGTTATGCCCGACACCCGCCAGCACTCGCCGCTCATAAGGACCGGTGAAGTGATGGGCATCTTCATCGTCTTCTGGCGCCGGGCCGACGCCATCATCGGCACCGCACAGCGATATCGTCGGAACGCCGATCGCCGGTTGTTTCTCCAGCGCCTGCTCCATCCCTTCCAGCGCCGGATCACCCGGCGCATACATGAATCGATGGCGATAAGAGTGAATCACCACCTCGACGAAATCCGGGTTGTCGAACGCCGGTGCGCTCAGCGGATAACGCTCGGCGTTCCTCGCCCAGGTCGGCGACCATAACTGCCAGAGCAATTCGCACAGCGCCCGCCGATTCTGCCTCAGCCCTTCAACACCACGGGGCGTGTGGAAGTAATACTGATACCAAAAGCGATGCTCGCTCTGCGGATCCAGCGGCCGGACCGAATTCGGAATGTCCTGCAGGTTGTAGCCATCGCCCGTCACCAACCCGCGCACCCGCTCAGGGAACAGCGCTGCCACAATGCACGCCGCCCGACCACCCCAGTCGTAACCGCACAACGTCGCCTGCTCGATACCCAGCGCATCCATCAGCTCCAGCAGATCCTGAGCCAGCGCTGCTTGCTGACCGGAGCGCAGCGTGTCCGGGCTGTTGAAACGGGTCGGCCCGTAACCGCGCAGGTACGGCACGATTACCCGGTAGCCCATTGCAGCGAGGGGTGGGGCGATTTCGTCGTAGGCACGGGGGGAATAGGGGAAACCGTGGAGGAGGATGACTGGTGTGCCGTTTTCCGGGCCGTGATGTTCATAGCCGATGGTCAGACTTGGGGTTTGCCTGAATTGGATTTCGGCATCGGTCATGGAAAGTCTCCTTACACCTCGGCTTCCGCCACCTGATTGAAATACTTACTGCGATCCGGGGTAAACGTCACCACCATTTTCGTCCGCGAGCAGGTCATGACTCGCTCTGCACCCAGATCAATATCCAGATCTTCCCCGCGCAACCCTTGCCACTGGGCGAGGTATTTCAGCGATCCATACTTTTCATTCTTCTTCAGGCTGCGACTCACGCCACCTTTCCAGCCCAGTACCGGTAATTCGTCGGCGCGGCAGCGTTGGGCGAGGTCGGGGAAGCGGATGGCGCGCTGGCGGCCGATTTCCCAGCATTTGATCAGGCCCTTGTCGGCGGCTTCCCACAGTTCGTCGCGCTTGAGGCCCGTGCGCAGTGGGGTGTCGATCTGGCGGTGGATGCGTTGGCTCATTCTGGTTCCTTGAATCGGGTTTTTATTGGACAGCTCCGCTGTGCCCGTTGCGGTGGATGGTAGGGGGGGATGTAACAGCTGGCAACAAGGTATTTCGGGGTGTAAGTGCGAGTTGCGGGCCAAGCGTTACACGGGGTTGGCAGGTTTTTGCAGGTCGCGCCTTCAACAAGTTGTATCGAAAGGAATCGATTGTGTGGGCCAGCCCTTCAACCGCAAGGCTTGGGACTGTTTGCCGTTCGTAGGTGGCCATCCTACAAACGGCGATTGGAGTTGAGATTTTTCTTACAGGCTCTATCGAAAAAGGACGACTACGGCTGCCAGTAATTCTTCTCCCCGCTCAACTTGCGGTCGAGAAAACTCGCCGCGCTGATCAGCGCCAGATGGGTCAACGCCTGTGGAGTATTGCCCAGATGCCGGCCACGGTTGTCGAATTCCTCGGCGTACAGCCCCAGCGGATTGGCGTAACGCAGCAGTTGCTCGAATTCCAGATGGGCCTTTTCCACTTGTCCGGCTCGAGCCAGACACTCGACGTACCAGAACGAGCACGCGGCAAAGGCGCCCTCGGTGCCAGACAATCCGTCAATGCCGGCATCGTCGTTGCGATAGCGGTAAACCATGCCGTCACGCACCAGATTTTTTTCGATGGCCTCCAGCGTCGCCAGCCACTTCGGATCCTTGGCGCTGACGAAACGCACCAGTGGCATCAGCAACATCGAGCCATCCAGCGCGGTGCCGCCCTGGTATTGCACGAAATGTCCGCGCTCTGCGTTCCAGAAGTTGTCCCAGATATCGGCGTGAATGGCCTGACGGGTCTGGTCCCAGCGGGCGAAGGGCGCCGGCAGCGAGCGTTTCGAGGCCAGGCGGATTGCCCGGTCCAGCGCCACCCAGCACATCAGCCGGGAGTGCAGGAAGTGATGTTGCTCCCCGCGCATTTCCCAGATGCCTACGTCCTTGGTCTGCCAGGTCTCACAGACCTGATCGACCACTTCCATCACATGTTTCCAGCCTTCGTGGGAAATCGCGTCGCCGTACTTGTTAACCAGATAAACGGCGTCCATCAGTTCGCCGAAGATATCCAGTTGAATCTGGTCGTACGCGCCATTGCCGATCCGCACCGGTTTCGCGCCGCCATGCCCGGACAAATGCGTGAGTTCGGTTTCCGGCAGCTCCTGGCGGCCGTCGATGGCGTACAGGATGTTGAGTTTCATCGGCTGGCCTCTGCAATCGCTGACCCGCCCGCGCAGCCAGCGCATGTAGGCGTTGGCTTCGTCGACAAAGCCCAGGCGCATGAAGGCGTAGACCGTGAACGAGGCGTCGCGGATCCAGGTGTAGCGATAGTCCCAGTTGCGTTCGCCGCCGGCTGTTTCCGGCAGACCGAAGGTGGCGGCGGCGAGGATGGCACCGTGCTGGCGTGAGGTCAGCAGCTTCAGGGCCAGGGCCGAGCGGTTGACCATTTCCCGCCAGCGACCGCGATAGTTGGATTGGCCAATCCAGTCTCGCCAGAACTTCAGCGTGCGTTCGATGCACAGCTGCGCGGCGCCTTCGGCAAAGCGCGGATCGTCGCTGGCGCCGAGCATGAATGCCGCCGTCTGATCCTGCTTGAGGGTGAATTGCCCGACTGCCGCAGCGTTATCGACGCTCAAGGCTTGATCAGAGGCGAGCCGCAGTGTCGGCTGCCCACTGGCGCTGAACAGCACATCCTGCTTATCAATGACGGCGCGGGTTTTAGCGCGGGCGTAGTCATGCCGAACCGCGCAGCGCAGATGAAACGTTGCCTGCCCGCTGACCACTCGCACCCGGCGCATCAACAGTGGCAGGGCATCGTCGTTGTCGCCGATGGGCAGCAGATCGGTGATTTCCACCACGGCGTGGTCGCTGAGCCAGCGGGTTTGCAGGACGTTGGTGTCGGGCAGGTAAATCTGTTCGCGCCGGGCATCGGGCAGGTCCGGCGCGAGCTGAAAAATCCCGGCATCGGGTGTGTCCAGCAGCGAGCAGAAGATCGACGGGCTGTCGAACTCCGGCCAGCAGAAGAAATCCACGCTGCCCTTGTCATTGACCAGCGCGGCACTGCGCATGTCGCCAATGATGCCGTGGGCGTCGATGGGGCTTTGTCGTTCGGATTGATGCTCAGCCATTGCCACGGAACTCCGGATAGAGGCTCATGCCGCCGTCGATGAACAGGGTAGTGCCGACGATGTAGTCAGAGGCATCGGAGGCGAGAAACACCACCGCGTTGGCCACGTCCTCGACATCGCCGATGCGACCGTAAGGGATGAGTTTGAGCAGGTCCTGCGCAGCGTCGCCTTCGGTGGCGTCTTTATTGATCGCCGTGCGAATCGCCCCCGGCGCGATGCCGTTGATGCGGATTCGCTGGTGGCTGACTTCCTGGGCCAGGCTCTGCATCAACTGATCGACGCCGCCCTTGGACGCTGCGTAATTGACGTGCCCGGCCCAAGGGATGCGCTGGTGCACCGAACTCATGTGGATGATCTTGCCGGCGGCCCATGACACGCCTTCGCGCACGCCCTGGCGAATGAAGATCCGCAGCGCAGCCCGGGCGCAGAGGAACTGGCCGGTGAGGTTGACGCCGATCACCGCGTTCCAGTCGGCCAGCGACATATCCACCGCCGCCGCGTCTTTTTGCAGGCCGGAATTGGCCACCAGAATGTCCAGTGTGCCGAAGGCGTCGAGGGTCTGCTGGAACAGCCGCTCAACGTCTTCTTCCTTCGAAACGTCGGCGCCGATGGCGATGGCCTGGCCACCGTCGGCGACGATCTGCCGGGCCAACGCTTCGGCGGGCTCGGCCTGACGGTTGTAGTTGATGACCACGGCAGCACCGGCGGCGGCCAGGGCTTTGGCGGCGCCGTGGCCGATGCCGGAACTGGCGCCGGTGACCAGTGCCACCTGACGGGCGAGGGAAATCTGCATGAACGGTCGCGCCTTATGCGGGGGATCTGATCTGCTGACCGGCATCCTTGAGTCAGAGTTCAGCGTGAATGCGAAGGGGGCACGTAATCAAGTCGGGTCCCGCAGGGCTGTACGGGTTCAGATATGGTACCGGGCACTGTGTTTATGCCACTCCAGATTGCCGCCGATCCATGTACTCAATCCGGTGAGATAGCGCCGCAATACCGGCGAGCGCGTGCCTTTCATCAGCGTTCCGTGCAGGCGTTCGTATTCTTCCATCACTGCGTCATGGATATCGGCTGCCAGGTCGATTGCCTCTTGAAGCGAACAGTTGTGCCTGGCTGCCAGCAGATAAGGCAGCTTGAAGTCGCCGGTTTCGTTCAGGTGCTCTTTGTAAGCGGAATACAGATCGTTGACCAGAGTGGTCGCCAGCGAGGCCAGTGCGGTGACGTGGTGAATGTTTGGACGGGAATACGTATTGGCCGGGACTTCGTAGCCGCCTATCACGTCGATCAGTACCAGGCATGGCCAGAAGCTGTTGACCTGCCGACTGGCCAGGTATTCGGCGACGGTGGGTTGAGTGCCGTAGAGGCGCCAGGGACCTTCCGCCGCCATGGTGACGAACATGGCGATGGTGATCTGGCGCACCCGGGCGACTTGCGAAGGCGTGCAGAACTGGGCGACCCGTTTCATGTAGGCCAGCAATCCCCTGATTACCGGGTCGCACATTTGCTGCTTCAGGAGTTCTTTGTCGAACGGCGAAGGCAAATAGACCGGATCGATCGCGGTGAGGGCGAACGACAAGCTTTCGGCCACTGTCTCGGGGCGACCGCCGAGGGATTGATCGTCGCAATAGTGATCGTCCACCGCAAACAACGCCGCAAAGCATTGCGCCGCGAGTAACAGTCGATCCGGATTATTCGTGTCGGCATGGCACAGCATTGCATAGCGACCGAAGTCGCTGGCGCGGATTTTTTCTTCCTTGCCGGCAAAGATCCCTATGTTCGATATCCACTCCATCAGGCGTTCGTTGACTTCCTGGCCCAACGCCTCATCAATGCGCGTAGGCGCCGGGCAGCGTACGGCCCGGACGATAAAGGGGGCAGTGGCGCTGCGTGGAGTCCGGGCACTGCTGGATTGATTCATGGGGTGATCCTTTTCTCGGGGCCGATTGAGATGCTCACCGACGCGGTTCCTGTGCAGGGATGACAGGTCCATGTAAAACCTTTGGCGGAATTTGCGCACCTGTCAGGTTTGACAGGTGCGCGGCTCAATGGACGAGCAGTCAACGACCTCCACTAAGCGTCAGGCAGGCAGTTTGCGAAGCCAAAACCCTGAATCTTTCGCGGGTGCATTCCCTTCACATTCCACCAACAATTCCTCGCTTCCCCGCCCGTCAGGCTTTGTGGCAACGTGGCCGCCCCTGATGAGGCTGCATCCGATGGCAAACCCTTACCGCGAACTGTTCAACGCCCCCGGCGCCCGGGCTTTTGTGATCGCCGCGATGATCGCGCGCATGCCGATATCCATGACCGGCATCGGCGTGATCACCATGCTCTCGCAATTGACCGGCGGCTATGCACTGGCGGGTGGGGTGGCGGCGACGTTTGCGCTGGCCACGGCGTTTTGCGCGCCGCAGGTGTCACGGCTGGTGGACCGTTTCGGCCAGGGGCGGGTGCTGCCGGTGGCGGCGCTGATCGGCGGGGGCGCGTTGCTGATGTTGCTGTTGTGCACCCGCTTGCAGGCGCCGACCTGGACCCTGTTTGTCTGCGCCGCATTGGCCGGTTGCATGCCGAGCATGTCGGCGATGGCACGGGCGCGCTGGACTGAAATCTATCGCGGCCAGCCGCAATTGCAGACGGCGTATGCGCTGGAGTCGGTGCTCGACGAAGTCTGCTTCATTGTCGGCCCGCCGTTGTCGGTGGGCTTGTGCGTCGGCGTGTTTCCCGAGGCGGGGCCGCTGGCGGCGTTGTTGATGCTGGCGATTGGTGTCACGGCGTTCGTCGCCCAGCGCAGCACCGAGCCGCCGGTGCATCCGCACGAATCGCAGCATCAAGGTTCGATCATTCGTTCAACCGACGTGCAATGGCTGCTGGCGTTGATGCTGGCCATGGGGGTGATTGTCGGCGTGGTGGATGTGGTCAGCGTCGCGTTCGCCCAGCACCAGGGCCAGCCGGCGGCGGCGAGTATCGTGTTGTCGGTGTACGCCATCGGTTCCTGTCTGGCCGGTATCGCCTTCGGTGCGATGCGCTCGAAGCTGCCGTTGCCACGGCTGTTTCTGTATGGCGGGATTGCGACGGCGGTGACTACGCTGCCGTTGTTGCTGGCGACCAACATCCTCGGGTTGTCGGTGGCGGTGTTCATCGCCGGGCTGTTCTTCTCGCCGACCCTGATCGTGGCGATGGCGTTGATCGAGCGCATTGTACCGCCGGCCAAACTCACCGAAGGCCTGACCTGGCTGGTCACCGGTTTGAGCATCGGCGTGGCCATCGGCGCCGCCGGCTCCGGCGCACTGGTGGATGCCTTTGGCGCGCGCAGCGGTTTCTGGCTGGCGATTGCCGCCGGGGCGGTGGTGCTGGGCTCGGCGGTGCAGAGCTTTCGTCACCTCAAATGAGGCCGGTTACCAGCCCCGGCCCGAGTTCACCCAAAAGTTGACCGACAGCGACGTCGATACCGACTCCACCTGATGGAACCAGCCCTCGGGCAGGAACAGCAGATCCCCGGCCTCCAGGGTCACGCGCAGGAAGGTCACGTCCCGTGCGGCGGGGAAACGCTCATAGTCCGGCGCGTCGGGGTTGAAATCGCAGCCATCCAGGCCGCCTTCCGGCGCGGTGGACCAGGTGCCCAGCGCTTCGCGGTGATGGGGCGCGGCGAGGGTGAATTGCTTCTGGCCCCAGACCTGGGCGAACAGGTTGTCGGAGTCGTCGCGGTGCAGCGGCGTCAGCGTGCCCTTGGGGCCGATCCAGATCCGTGGCGGAATGAACAGCGAGGTATCGAAGTAGGGCGGGTATTGGATCTGCTGCATCAGGGCGGCGGGCAGGATGTTGTTGCCCATATAGGCCGGCGGTTCTCCGTCCGCGCCTTTGACCGCCGGGCTGTCCAGCGAAGCGATGAAATCGGCCATGGAAGTGGAGCGGAAATCCCGTTCGGTCGAGAACGTCTTCTTCACGTAATCGCCGTGGCGGGTGATGCCTTGCAGTTCGGCGAAATGCACCAGCGACTCTTCGCGGCTGAGCTTGAACAGCGGCCAGTCGTGCAGGGCATTGCTGATGACCACCGGGGTGCCGAAGGGCAGGTAGCGCTCCTCGAATTCCTGGCGCGACAGCTCGCTGCGTGGCCGGCGTTCGACGATGGTCTGCACCGGCCGTGCGGCGGTGATGCTTTCACTGCGGCGTGGCGGTGTCGGGTAGCGCTTGTTCATGTCGACCTTCTGCGCCGGCGCGCCCCCGTAGCGGGCGTGGTCGATGATCTGCGGCAGCATCGTCGCCAGGCCCATGTTGCCGCCGATCTTCAGCCGACCGCTGGCGAACAGTTCCTCGACGTTGGCGGTGCCGCTCATGATCCCGGCAAAATCGTTCGGCGCCACTTCAATGGTCACGTCCGGGCTCGGGTGGCGACCGGCCTCGGTGCGGGTGCTGGCCTTGACCTCGGACCAGCACGCCAGCTGAGGCCCCAACACGAATTGGAAAACGCCTTCGATGCCGACGGCACCGGCATTGGCGAACAGCTTGCCCAGGATGGTCTGCAGGTCCACGGTGAATCCTCGTTGTTGTTTTGGCCTGAACGGTTAACGAGGGCTTGCGGGGGAAATTTAGCCGCCGCCGACTAATTTGCCCGGCTGTTGATCCGTACCCTTTTGAAGAGACATTTTTTCGAGGGAAGCGTGGTGACCAAGTTGACCCTGCTGTGCCTGCCGTACTCCGGCGCCAGTGCCATGGTCTACAGCCGCTGGCGGCCGAAGCTGCCGCAATGGCTGCAACTGCAACCAGTGGAGCTGCCGGGGCGCGGCGCCCGGTTCGACGAACCGCTGCACACCGACATGCGCGTACTGGCGATGCAACTGGCCAGGGAATTGCGCCCGACGCTCAAGACCCCTTATGCGTTGTTCGGCCATAGCCTGGGCGCACTGATGGCCTGCGAAATCGCCCATGCACTGCGCGCGCTGGGCTGTCCGGAACCGGTGGCACTGTTCGCCTCGGGCACCGCTGCGCCGACCATGCGCGCCGATTACGATCGCGGTTTTGCCGACCCCAAGACCGACGCCGAGCTGATCGACCAGTTGCGCACGCTCAACGGCACCCGCGAGGAAGTGCTGGCCAACCAAGAGTTGATGAGCCTGACCCTGCCGATCCTGCGCGCAGACTTCCTGCTGTGCGGCAAATTCCAGCCGTTGCAGCGCCCATTGCTCAGTTGCCCGGTGCACGTGCTGGGCGGCAAGGCTGACAAGGCCACCACCGAACAACTGATCGGCTGGAGCAAGGAAACCACGGGCAGCTTCTCGGTGGACATGCTGGCCGGCGGGCACTTCTTCATTCATGAACAAGAAGCCCGGGTGCTCAAGGTGATCAAGGATCAACTTGAGGTGCATCATCGGCGCCACAGCTTGATGGCTGCCGTCTAGCCCAACCTGCAACTCATCCTGAAAACGGTGGGAGCGAGCTTGTCCCGGGCGGCGATCCGACGATCGCGGCCCGGGGCAAGCTCGCTCCCGCAGTTGCTTCTGACACTTCTTCTCAATCGCTAATTTTTCCGGTCTGCATTCGTTTTATAGGGACGACGTGCCTTTGTGCTGCCTGCCTACTGATCCGGATGCCAAGAAATGAATGCAGAAGACTCCTTGAAACTCGCTCGCCGGTTTATCGGGTTGCCCCTGGAAAAACGCCAGATGTTCCTGGCTGCCCTGGCGAAAGAAGGGGTGGATTTTTCCCGGTTTCCGATTCCCGCAGGCGTTGAGGCCGAGGACCGGCAGGCGCTGTCTTATGCCCAGCAACGCATGTGGTTTCTCTGGCATCTGGACCCGCAAAGTGGCGCCTACAACCTGCCGGCGGCGGTGCGCCTGACCGGTCGCCTGAACCAGGCAGCGCTGGAGCAAGCGTTCGCGAGCCTGATCGAACGCCACGAAACCCTGCGCACGGTGTTTCAGCAGCAACCCGACGACAGCCTGCTGCAAGTACCGCTGCAACAACCGCTGGACATTCAGCGCATCGACCTCAGCAATTTGCCCGCCGCCGAACGCGAAACCCGGGTGGCCGCCGCCGCGCAGGAGCAATCGCTGCTGCCGTTCGACTTGGCCAACGGCCCGCTGCTGCGGGTGCGTCTGTTGCAACTGGCCGAGCAGGAGCACGTGCTGCTGCTGACCCTGCATCACATCGTGTCCGATGGCTGGTCGATGAATGTGCTGATCGACGAGTTCTGCCGCTTCTACGACGCCCACGATCAGGGCCGGGCTGCCGAACTGCCACCGCTGGCGGTGCAATACAGTGACTACGCCCTGTGGCAACGCCGCTGGCTGGAAGCGGGTGAGCAACAACGTCAACTCGACTACTGGCTGGCGCAGATGGGCGACGAACACCCGGTGCTGGAGTTGCCGGTGGACCACCCGCGCCCGGTGCTGCCGAGCAATCAGGGCCGGCGTCTGGAACGCGTGGTGGACGCCGCGCTGGTCGAGCAATTGCGTGGCATCGCCCGTCAGCACGGGGTGACGCTGTTCATGCTGTTGCTCGGCACCTTCAATATTCTGCTGCACCGTTACACCGGCCAGACCGACCTGCGCGTCGGCGTGCCGATCGCCAACCGCAACCGTCGGGAAATCGAAGGGCTGATCGGCTTCTTCGTCAACACCCAGGTGCTGCGCGTCGAACTGGACGGCCAGACCTCCGTTGCCGATCTACTGCGTGACCTCAAGGAAACCGCCCTCGGTGCCCAGGCGCATCAGGACTTGCCGTTCGAACGTCTGGTCGAGGCGCTGAAACTGGAGCGCAGCCTCAGTTACAACCCGCTGTTCCAGGTGATGTACAACCACCAGCCGGAAGTTGCCGATGTCACCACGCTCAAGGTCGGCAGCGGTCTGGAACTGGGCGTTATCGAATGGGAAAGCCGCAGCACCCAGTTCGACCTGAGCCTGGACACCTACGAAAAGGGCGGGCAACTGCACGCGGCGTTCACCTACGCCACGGATCTGTTCGAACCCGAAACCATCGAGCGCATGGCGCGCCACTGGACGAACTTGCTGCGCAGCCTCGCCAGCGATCCGCAGCAGCGCGTCGGTGACATCGCGTTGTTGGAAACGGCCGAGCTGGAACAACTGACTCAGGACTGGGGCCGCCACGACACCCAGTGGCCGAGCGAGCGCCCGGTGCATCAACTGTTCCAAGCCCAGGCCGAGCTGACACCGGATGCCGTCGCGCTGATTTTCGACGGTCAGCGACTGACTTACACCCAGCTCAACGCCCGGGCCAATCGCCTGGCGCGTACGCTGCTGGCGCAAGGTGTCGGCCCCGAGGTGCTGGTGGGCGTGGCGGTGGATCGCGGACTGGAGCTGATCGTCGCCATCCTCGCCGTGCTCAAGGCCGGTGGCGCCTACGTGCCGCTGGACCCGCAATACCCGCGTGATCGCCTGCTGTGCATGATCGAAGACAGCGGCAGCCGCTTGCTGCTGACCCAAAGCCATTTGCTCGAGCGTTTGCCGGTGCCGCAGAACGTCCAGAGCCTGTGTCTGGATCAGGCCGAAGTCTGGGCGCACACCGACGAAAGCAACCCGCACCGCGCCGTGTGGGCCGACAACCTCGCCTACGTGATGTTCACCTCCGGCTCTACCGGTCGCCCGAAAGGCGTCGGCATCAGTCACGGTGCGCTGAGCAAGCACGCATTCGCTTCGCAGCATTACTACGGCCTGAGCGCTGCCGATTGTGCGCTGCAATTCGCGACCTTCAACTTCGATGCCTTTGGCGAGCAACTGTTCGGCCCGCTGACCTGCGGCGCCTCGGTGGTGCTGCGCGGCAACGAAGTGTGGGACAGCGAAACCCTGTACCGGAATATCGTGGAACACGGCATCACGGTCATGGACCTGACCACCGCTTACTGGAACATGATCGCCAAGGAATTCGCCGCTGTCGGCCCGCGTGACTACGCGGCGCTGCGTCAGGTGCACAGCGGCGGTGAAGCGATGCCGCCGGAAGGCGTGCAGGCCTGGCGTCAGGCCGGGCTCGAGCACGTCAAAC
Organism: Pseudomonas sputi; assembly: GCF_021603585.1. Classification (GTDB taxonomy): domain Bacteria; phylum Pseudomonadota; class Gammaproteobacteria; order Pseudomonadales; family Pseudomonadaceae; genus Aquipseudomonas; species Aquipseudomonas sputi. Next base: position 69,093 of record NZ_BQHI01000021.1, read on the forward strand.
TGCTCAACACCTACGGCCCGACCGAAGCCACGGTCACCGCCACCACCCTTGATTGCAGCGACTACGTCTTCGCTCGTCAGCCGTTGCCGCTGACCCTGCCGATCGGTCAGCCGCTGCCGGGCCGTCACACCTATCTGCTGGATGCCGATGGCCAGCCGACCCCGGTCGGTGTGGTCGGCGAGCTGCTGATCGGTGGTGAATTGCTGGCGCGGGGTTACTTCCAGCGCGCCGATCTGACGGCCGAGCGCTTTATTCCCGATCCGTTTTCCAGCAGTGGGGCACGTCTGTACCGCACTGGCGACCTGGCGCGCTACAACGCCCTTGGCCAGATCGAATACGTCGGCCGGGTTGACCATCAAGTGAAGATCCGTGGTTTCCGTATCGAGCTGGGTGAAGTCGAAGCGCGCCTGCTGGAATTGAGCGACGTCAGCGAAGCCGTGGTGCTGGCAGTGCAGGGCGGCAGCAGCCTGCAACTGGTGGCCTACGTGGTGCCGAAGGATACATCCGTGGTCGCGGCGCCCGCCGACGAACAAAGTGCGGCGCGGGAAGCGATCAAGGCGCAGCTCAAGGACAGCCTGCCGGACTACATGGTGCCGACGCAGCTGTTGTTCCTCGCCGAACTGCCCCTGAGCCCGAACGGCAAACTGGACCGCAAGGCCTTGCCGACGCCGGACGCCAGCCAGATGCAGCAGGCGTTCGTCGCGCCGCGCAGCGAGCTGGAGCAGAAAATCGCCGGCATCTGGCAGGACGTGCTCAAGCTTGAGCAGGTTGGCCTCACCGACAACTTCTTCGAACTGGGCGGCGACTCGATCATCTCGATTCAGGTGGTCAGCCGCTCGCGTCAGGCCGGGATTCATTTCAGCCCCCGTGACCTGTTCCAGCACCAGACCGTGCAAGGCCTGGCCAGTGTGGCGCAGCAGGGCAGCGGTGGCCTGAGCATCGATCAGGGCCCGGTCAGCGGCGAACTGCCGTTGCTGCCGATCCAGCAAGTGTTCTTCGAAGACGCAATTCCCCAGCGTCACCACTGGAACCAGGCGGTGTTGCTGCGCAGTCATCAAACCTTGAACGCCGAGGCGCTGCTGCACGCGCTGAACGCGTTGATCGCGCATCACGACGGCCTGCGTTCGCGCTTCGTTGAAAGCACCGAAGGCTGGCGTGCCGAACTCGCGCCAATTGCGCACGATCCGGAGCTGTTGTGGACCGCCGACAAGCTCGCCGAAGCCGAACTGCAAGCGCTGTACGCCAAGGCCCAGCAAAGCCTGAACCTGCAAAACGGCCCGCTGCTGCGCGCGGTGCTGGCGACCGTCGCCGATGGCAGTCAGCGTCTGCTGCTGGCCATGCATCACCTGGTGGTGGACGGTGTTTCGTGGCGGATTCTGCTGGAAGACCTGCAACTGGCTTATCAGCAGGCTGCGCAAAAAACCGCCATCAAGCTGCCGGCGAAAACCAGCGCCTACAAGGCCTGGGGCGAACATCTACAAGCCTGGGCCGCGACCGATGCGTTGCAAGCCGAACTGGGGTTCTGGCAGCAACAACTCGACGGTGCGGCACTGGATCTGCCCTGCGACAACCCGCAGGGCAGCCTGCAAAGCCGTCACGCGCTGGTGCTGTACAGCCGCCTCGACAAAACCTTCACCCAGCAATTGCTGCAACAGGCCCCGGCGGCCTATCGCACGCAGGTCAACGATCTGCTGCTGACCGCGCTGGCGCGGGTCATCAGCCGCTGGACCGGCCACGCCGATACCCTGATCCAGCTGGAAGGCCACGGCCGCGAAGACCTGTTCGACGACGTCGATCTGACCCGCACCGTCGGCTGGTTCACCAGCCTGTTCCCGGTGCGTCTGACCCCGAAGGATGGCGTCGCGGCGGCGATCAAGCAGATCAAGGAACAACTGCGGGCGATCCCGAACAAGGGCATCGGTTTCGGCGTGTTGCGCCATCTCGGTGACGCAGCCACCCAGGCCCGCCTCAAGGCGCTGGCGATGCCGCGCATCACCTTCAACTACCTCGGCCAGTTCGACGGCAGCTTCGATGCCGAGGACGGTGTGCTGTTCAGCCCGGCTGATGAAAGCGCCGGGCTGGAGCAAAGCCTCGACGCGCCGCTGGACAACTGGCTGGGCGTCGAAGGTCAGGTCTACGACGGCGAACTCGACCTGCGCTGGACCTTCAGCCGCGAGCAATTCAACGAGGCGACCATCGCCCGTCTGGCTGAAGACTACGAACGTGAACTGCAGGCGTTGATCAGCCATTGCTGCGACGCGGATTCGATGGGCGTGACGCCGTCGGACTTCCCGCTGGCGCACATCGATCAGGCACAACTGGACGTGATCCCGGTGCCGGCCGCCGGCATCGAAGACATTTATCCGCTGTCGCCGATGCAGCAGGGCATGCTGTTTCACACCTTGTACGAGCAGGGCACCGGCACTTACATCAACCAGTTGTGCGTCGATGTCGACGGCCTTGATCCCGAGCGTTTCCGTGCGGCGTGGCAAGCGACCATGGACGCTCACGACATTCTGCGCAGCGGCTTCATCTGGCAGGGCCAATTGCAGGAACAACTGCAAATCATCCATCGCCAACTGGCGCTGCCGTACACGCTGCTCGACTGGCGTGAGCGCAGCGACATCGCCCAGGCCCTCAAGGATTTCACCGTCGCCGATCTGGCCGAAGGGTTCGACCTGACCCGGGCCGGGCTGCTGCGCGTGACCCTGATCCGTATCAGCGACCAGCGTCATCACTTGATCTTCACCAACCACCACATCCTGATGGACGGCTGGAGCAGCGCGCAGATGCTCGGCGAAGTCCTGCAGCGTTATGCCGGCCAGCAACCACCGCGTCCGGTCAGCCGTTACTCGGATTACATCCAGTGGCTGCAGCGTCAGGACGCGGCGGTCAGCGAAGCATTCTGGCTGCAACAACTGGCGGACTTCCACGAGCCGACCGTGCTGGCGCAAGCCGCGGCCGGCGGTGGCGAAGTGCGCAGCGAGGTTGGTCATCTGCTCAAGCACTACGACCTCGATGCTTCGCGCACTCGTCGTTTGAACGCGTTTGCCCGTGAACAGAAAGTCACCGTCAACACGTTGGTGCAAGCCGCGTGGCTGTTGCTGTTGCAGCGTTACACCGGCAGCGCCTGCGTGGCGTTTGGCACCACCGTGGCCGGGCGTCCGGCGGAACTGGTGGGCATCGAGCAGCAGGTCGGTCTGTTCATCAACACCTTGCCGGTGATCGCCGGCAGTCGGCCGGACCAGACCGTGGCCGCGTGGCTGGCGGCGGTGCAGGCGCAGAACCTGTCGCTGCGCGAGTTCGAACACACGCCGTTGGCGAGCATTCAGCGCTGGGCCGGGCAGGGCGGCGAGTCGCTGTTCGACACGCTGCTGGTGTTCGAGAACTTCCCGATTTCCGAGGCGCTGCAGCATGGCACCGCCCAGGGCGTGGTGTTCGGCGAAGTCGCCAACCAGGATCAGACCCACTATCCGCTGACCCTCGGCGTGACGCTGGGTGAAACCCTGGCGCTGCACATGAGCTTCGACCAGGCGCATTTCAGCGTCGCCACGGTCGAGCGCCTGAGCGCGCAGTTGTTGCACTTGCTGGAGCAGTTCGCCGAATCCGCCGAGCGTCGTCTCGGTGAAATCGCCCTGGCCACGGCCGACGAACATGCGCGGCAACAGGCGCAGAACCATCCGCAGGCGTACCCGACCGATATCGCCGTGCACCAGCGCTTCGCCCGATTGGCTGCACAGCAGCCTGATCGCACGGCAGTCATTTTCGATGGCAAGCATTACAGCTACGGCGAACTGGATGCCCGGGCCAACCGTCTGGCCCATGAACTGGTGGCCCGTGGCGTGCGCGCCGAAGTGCGGGTCGGCGTGGCGATGCCGCGCGGCGAGGGCCTGATCGTCGCCTTGCTGGCGGTGCTCAAGGCCGGCGGCGCCTATGTGCCGCTGGACACCACCTACCCGCGTGAGCGTCTGGCGTATCTGATGCAGGACTCCGGTCTGGCGCTGTTGCTGACCGATTCCCGCGTGTCGGCGCAACTGCCGATCGACGACGCCATGAGCGTGCTGGAACTGGACCGCCTCGACCTCCGCGGCCATTCGGTGCAGGCACCGGTGGTGGCGATCGATCCGGACAATCTGGCCTACGTGATCTACACCTCCGGTTCCACCGGCAATCCGAAAGGCGTCAGCGTCACCCACGGGCCGCTGGCGATGCACTGCCTGGCCATCGGTGAGCGCTATGAAATGCGCGACAGCGATTGCGAATTCCACTTCATGTCGTTCGCCTTCGACGGCGCCCATGAACGCTGGCTGACCAGCCTGACCCACGGTGGCTCGCTGCTGATCCGCGACGACAGCCTGTGGACGCCGGAGCAGACCTACAACGCGATGATCGAGCACGGCGTGACCGTGGTCGCGTTCCCGCCGGTGTACCTGCAACAACTGGCCGAACACGCCGAACGCGTGGGCAATCCGCCGCAGGTACGCATCTACTGCTTCGGCGGCGACGCGGTGCCGAATGCGAGTTTCGAACGGGTCAAGCGCGCGCTGAACCCGCAATACATCATCAACGGCTACGGCCCGACCGAAACCGTGGTGACGCCGCTGATCTGGAAGGCCGGTCGCGACGTGCCGTGCGGCGCCGCGTATGCACCGATCGGCAGCCGTATCGGCGACCGCAGCGCCTACGTCCTCGACGCCGATCTGAACCTGTTGCCCCAAGGCATGGCCGGCGAGCTGTACCTGGGTGGCAGCGGCGTGGCCCGTGGTTACCTGAATCGTCCGGCGATGACCGCCGAGCGTTTTGTCGCGGACCCGTTCAGCGCAACCGGTGGCGTGCTGTACCGCACCGGCGACCTGGTGCGCCAGCGCACCGACGGCACTTTCGACTACCTGGAACGCATCGACAACCAGGTGAAGATCCGTGGTTTCCGCATCGAACTGGGTGAAATCGAAGCCAGCCTGCAAGCCCTCGACGGCGTGCGCGAAGCGGTGGTCGTGGCCCAGGAAAGCGCCGGCAGCAAACGGCTGGTGGCGTACGTGGTCGGCGATTCGCAGCAGGCGGATTTCGCCGAGCAATTGCGGGCGCAACTCAAGGCCAGCTTGCCAGCGCACATGGTCCCGGCTTACGTGCTGACCCTTGAGCGCATGCCGCTGACGCCGAACGGCAAACTCGATCGCAAGAACCTGCCCAAACCTGACGTCAGCCAATTGCAGCAAACCTACGTGGCGCCGCAAAGCGCACTGGAGCAGCAACTGGCAACGATCTGGCAGGACGTGCTGAAGCTGGAGCGCGTCGGCCTGACCGACAATTTCTTCGAGCTGGGCGGCGATTCGATCATCTCGATCCAGGTGGTCAGCCGCGCCCGTCAGGCCGGGCTGCGCTTTACCCCGAAAGACCTGTTCCAGCACCAGACCATTCAGGCGCTGGCCAATGTAGTGCAGAGCGGTGAGCCGGTGCAGCCGATCGATCAGCGACCGGTGACCGGTGAAACGACGTTGCTGCCGATTCATCAATGGTTCTTTGCCCAGCCGATTCCCGACCGTCATCACTGGAACCAGTCGGTGATGCTCAAGACCGCTCAGCCGCTGGATGCTTCCGTTCTGGAGCAAGCCCTGGATGCGCTGCTCGTGCATCACGACAGCCTGCGCCTGGACTTTACCGAGCAAACGCAGGGCTGGACGGCGCAGTACCGCGACGTCGAAACCCAGGCCGGTGAAACGGTGTTGTGGCAAGTCGAGGTCGCCGATCTGGCGGCCCTTGAAGTGCTCGGCAACCAGGCCCAACGCAGCCTGCAACTGAGCGGCGGTTCGCTGATCCGTGCAGTGCTGGCGAACCTGGCCGATGGCAGCCAGCGTCTGTTGCTGGTGGTTCATCACCTGGTGGTGGATGGCGTGTCGTGGCGGATTCTGTTCGAAGACCTGCAAAGTGCTTACCGGCAGATCCAGTCGGGGGCCGCCGTGCAACTGCCGGCCAAGACCAGTGCGGTGAAAGCCTGGACTGAAGCGTTGCAGGACTACGCCGGCAGTGCGCCGCTGCAAGCCGAGCTGGGCTTCTGGCAGCAACAACTGCAAGGCGCGTCGAACGCATTGCCGTACGACAACCCGCACGGTGACCAGCAGCATTGCCAGGCACTGGCAATCCGCACGCCGCTGGACAAGACCTTGACCCGCCAACTGCTGCAAGAGGCCCCGGCGGCCTATCGCACCCAGGTCAACGATCTGCTGCTGACCGCGCTGGCGCGGGTGATGGTGCGCTGGACCGGCGAGGACAATGTGCTGGTGCAACTGGAAGGCCATGGTCGTGAAGACCTGTTCGAGCACGTCGACCTGACCCGCACCGTGGGCTGGTTCACCAGCCTGTTCCCGGCAAAACTGACTCCGCTCGCTGACCTCGGCGCCTCGCTGAAACAAATCAAGGAACAACTGCGGGCGATCCCGAACAAAGGCATCGGCTTCGGTGCCCTCGCGCACCTGGGCGATGACCATGCCCGGGCCACCCTGCAAGCGCTGCCGACGCCGCGCCTGACCTTCAACTATCTGGGCCAGTTCGACGGCAGTTTCGCTGCCGGCGATGAAGCGCTGTTCGTGCCGACCAGCGAATCCGGCGGCGAAGAAGTGAATATGCAAGGCCCGTTGGGCAGCCCGCTGGCCCTCGACGGCAAGGTGTTCAACGGCGAGCTGGACCTGAGCTGGACCTTCAGCCGCGAGATGTTCGAACCGGCGACCATCCAGCGTCTGGCCGACGATTACCTGCAAGAACTCACCGCGCTGATCGCCCATTGCTGCGACAGCGCCCACCGTGGCGTGACCCCGTCGGACTTCCCGCTGGCGCAGCTGACTCAAGCGCAACTGGATGTGCTCGCCCTGCAACCGCAAGCCATCGACGATATCTACCCGCTGTCGCCGATGCAGCAGGGCATGCTGTTCCACACCCTGCTCGAACATGGCAGCGGCGACTACATCAACCAGATGCGTCTGGACGTCGATGGCGTCGACCCGCAGCGGTTCCGTGCCGCGTGGCAAGCGGTGGTGGATGCCCATGACATCCTGCGCACCGGTTTCGTCTGGCAGGGCGATCTGGCGCAGCCGCTGCAAGTGGTGCAGCGTCAGCTCGACGTGCCGTTCCGCGTCCTCGACTGGAACGGTCAGACCGATCTTGATGCCGCGCTGAAAAAACTCGCCGACCAAGAGCGTGCCCAAGGCCTCGACCTGACCCGCGCACCGTTGCTGCGTCTGGTGCTGGTGCGCATCGCTGAACACCGTCATCACCTGATCTACACCAACCATCACATCCTGATGGACGGCTGGAGCAGCGCGCAGTTGCTCGGCGAAGTGTTGCAGCATTACAGCGGCGCAGCGGTGCCGCGTCCGACCGGGCGCTACCGCGATTACATCGCCTGGCTGCAGCGCCAGGACGCCGCGACCGCGGAAGCCTTCTGGCTGGCGGCGCTGAACAACCTGCAGGAGCCGACGCGTCTGGCCGATGCCATCGCGCGGCCGAATGCCGGTTTGCCGAGCGTCGGTTATGGCGATCATTTCCAGGTGCTCGATGCCAGCCTGACTCAGCGTCTGGGCGAGTTCGCCCGGGCCTCGAAAGTCACCGTCAACACCCTGGTGCAAGCCGCGTGGCTGCTGCTGTTGCAGCGCTACACCGGCAAGGATTGCGTGGCGTTCGGCGCCACCGTCGCCGGGCGTCCGGCGGATCTGCCGGGGGCCGAGCAGCAGGTCGGCCTGTTCATCAACACCCTGCCGGTGATCGCCGCGCCACAAGCGCAGCAGAGCCTGGCCGGTTGGCTGCAGGGCGTGCAGGCGCAGAACCTGGCGCTGCGCGAATTCGAACACACGCCGCTGGCGCAGATTCAGCGCTGGGCCGGGCAGGGCGGTGACGCGCTGTTCGACAGCCTGATGGTGTTCGAGAACTACCCGATTGCCGAAGCGCTGGAGCAAGGCGCGCCGCAGGGCCTGCGATTCGGTCCGGTGGAGAACCACGAACAGACCAACTATCCGTTGACCCTGCTGGTGCATCTGGGTGCCGAGTTGTCTGTGCATTTCAGCTACCAGCGCGACAGCTTCGCCGATGTCAGCGTGGCGCAACTGGGCGCGCACCTGCAGCATTTGCTTGAGCAGATGACCGAGGCGGGTGAGCGTTCGCTCAGCCAATTGCGTCTGATCGAGACGCCGCCGGTTCACACTGATTTCGTCACCGACCTGTGCATCCATCAAGGCATCGCCCGTCAGGTCGCCGCGACCCCGGATGCACGGGCCGTGACCTTCGCCGACACGCAACTGACCTACGCCGAACTGGACGCCCGGGCCAATCGCCTGGCGCACAAATTGATCGAACTGGGCGTCGGCCCGGAAGTGCGGGTGGGCGTGGCGTTGCCGCGTTCCGAGCAGTTGCTGATTGCACTGCTGGCGGTGCTCAAGGCCGGTGGCGCCTACGTGCCGCTGGACCCGGATTACCCGGCCGACCGAGTCGCCTACATGCTCGAAGACAGCCGCGCACGAGTGCTGCTGACGGAGCAAGCGCTGGCGGCAGCACTGACCGTGCCGTCCGACACGCAAGTGTTGCTGCTGGATCAAGTAGAACTGGGTGGCCATCCGGTTCAGGCACCGCAAACCGCCGTGACCCCGGACAACCTCGCCTACGTGATCTACACCTCCGGTTCCACCGGCAAGCCGAAAGGCGTGGCGATTGCCCATCGCAACGTCATGGCGCTGATCGACTGGTCGGCCAGGGTCTACCGCCGCGAAGACATTCAAGGTGTGCTGGCCTCGACCTCGGTGTGTTTCGACCTGTCGGTGTGGGAGCTGTTTGTGACCCTGGCCAACGGCGGCTCGCTGATCATCGCCCGTAATGCGCTGGAACTGCCGCAACTGCCGGCCCGGGATCAGGTGCGCCTGATCAACACCGTGCCGTCGGCGATCAACGCATTGCAGCGCGCCGGGCAGATTCCGCCGGGTGTGCGGATCATCAACCTGGCGGGCGAACCGCTCAAGCAGGGACTGGTGGACGCGCTCTATCAGCAGCCGACTATCGAGCATGTCTACGACCTGTACGGCCCGTCGGAAGACACCACTTACTCGACCTGGACCCGCCGCACCGCCGGTGGTCAGGCGCGCATCGGCCGGGCGCTGGAGCACTCCAGCAGCCACTTGCTCGATACCGATCTGCAGGCGGTGCCGCACGGTGTGTCGGCCGAGTTGTACCTGTCGGGCGCCGGGGTCACCCGCGGTTACCTGGGCAAAGCGGCGATGACCGCCGAAAAGTTCGTGCCCAACCCGTTCGCCCGCAACGGCGAGCGTCTCTACCGCACCGGCGACCTGATCCGTCAGCGCGAAGACGGCGAGTTGGAGTACATGGGGCGGATCGACCATCAGGTGAAAATCCGTGGTTTCCGTATCGAACTGGGCGAAATCGAGGCGCGACTGCTGGCGCAACCGGGCATCAGTGAGGCGGCCGTACTGGCCGTCGAGGCCGAGGGTGGCGCGCAACTGGTGGCCTACGTGGTCGCTCCGCAACTGGATGTGTACGACGGTGAAGCGCAGCGCCAACGGCGCGACGGACTAAAGACTGGCCTCAAGTCTTCGTTACCTGACTACATGATTCCCGCGCACCTGCTGTTCCTTGAGCAGTTGCCCCTGACCCCCAACGGCAAGCTCGACCGCAAGGCGCTGCCGGCGGTGGATGCCAGCCAGATGCAGGCCGCGTATGTCGCGCCGCAGTCGGAGCTTGCGCAACAGGTCGCGGCAATCTGGCAGCAAGTGCTCACCGTGGAACGCATCGGTCTGAACGATCACTTCTTCGAACTCGGCGGGCACTCGCTGCTGGCGGTCAATGTCGTGTCGCGCATCGCCCTGGAACTGGGCCTGACGCTGACGCCGCAACTGCTATTCCAGCACCCCGTCCTGGGCGACTTTGTCGCTCGACTCGATACAGGAGGCGGGGCAATCAACGAACAGAAACTGAACAAGCTGGAAGCCCTGCTTGACGATATGGAGGAGTTCTGATGGACACGAGTGTTGCTTTGAGGATTGCCAAGCGCTTTATCACTCTGCCGCTGGACAAACGTAAGCTCTACCTGGAAAAGATGCTCGAAGAGGGCGTCTCGCCGGCCAACCTGCCGATTCCGGAAACTCGCTCAAGCTTCGAGGCGATCCCGCTGTCCTACGCCCAGGAACGCCAGTTGTTCTTGTGGCAGATGGACCCGCACAGCACCGCGTACCACATTCCCAGCGCCCTGCGTTTGAAGGGGCGGCTGGATGTCGCGGCGCTGGAGCGCAGTTTCAACGCGGTGGTCGCCCGCCACGAAAGCCTGCGCACCACGTTCGTCGAACAGGGTGAAACCTTCTGTCAGCAGGTTCACGCGCAGATGCCGCTGAGCATCACGGTCGAGACGCTGGTGCCCGGTCTGGACGCCGACGCCGCGATCAAGGCTTTCGTCGAACACGAAACCGCGCGCCCGTTCAACCTGCAACAGGGCCCGCTTCTGCGAGTGTCATTGCTCAACGTCGGTGAAGACGATCACGTGCTGGCGCTGATCCAGCACCACATCATTTCCGATGGCTGGTCGATGCAAGTGCTGGTCGGCGAGCTGATCCAGCATTACGCCGCCGACACCGGCGGCCAGTCCCTGAGCCTGCCGCCGCTGGACGTGCAATACGCCGACTACGCGATCTGGCAACGTCACTGGCTGGAGGCCGGCGAGCGTGAGCGGCAGCTGAAATACTGGATCGACACCCTCGGCGGCGAACAGCCGGTGCTGGAATTGCCGATCGATCATCCGCGCCCGGCGGTGCAGAGCTTCCGTGGTGCGCGTCTGGATCTGAACCTGCCGGCGGCGCTGGGCGATGCCCTCAGGCAACTGGCCCAGCGCGAAGGCGCGAGCCTGTTCATGGTGCTGCTGGCGTCGTTCCAGGCCTTGCTGCACCGCTACAGCGGCCAGTCGCAGATCCGCGTCGGCGTGCCGACTGCCAACCGCAACCGGGTGGAGACCGAAGGCCTGATCGGCTTCTTCGTCAACACTCAGGTGCTGAGCGCGGACGTCCACGGGCAACTGCCGTTCAATCAACTGCTGGCTCAGGTCAAGCAATCGGCGATGGCCGCCCAGGCCCATCAGGATCTGCCGTTCGAGCAACTGATCGAAGCCCTGCAACCGGAACGCAGCCTGAGCCACAGTCCGGTGTTCCAGGTGATGTACAACCACCAGGCGGTCAACGACCAGACCCAGCGTCAGAGCCAGGTGCAACTGCCGCAACTGAGCGTCGAGGACATTGTCTGGGAGGGCCGCACCGCACAGTTCGACCTGACCCTCGGCACCTACGAATCCAGCGAAGGCGTGGCGGCGGAACTGACTTACGCCACCGACCTGTTCAAGCCCGAAACCATCGAGCGCCTGGCGCGCCACTGGCTGAACCTGCTGCACGGCATCGTCGCTGCGCCGAATCAGCGTGTCGGCGAACTGCCGCTGCTGGAAACCAGCGAACAGCAAGTGCTGTTGCAGGACTGGAAAAGCGTGGTCGCTCACGCCGCGTCGGCGCCGTGCGTGCAGCAACGCATCGCCTTGCAGGCCGGGCAAACGCCTGACGCTATCGCGTTGATCATCGGCGAAGACCGGCTGACTTACGGCCAGCTGAATGCCCGCGCCAACCAGCTCGCGCACAAGCTGGTCGAGCTGGGTGTAGGCCCGGATCGACTGGTCGGCATCGCGGTCGAGCGCAGCGTCGAAATGATCGTCGGCCTGCTGGCGATCCTCAAGGCCGGCGGCGCGTATGTGCCGCTGGACCCGGCGTATCCGGAAGACCGTCTGGCCTACATGATCGAGGACAGCGGCATCGAATGGCTGCTGACCCAAGCGCATTTGCAGACGCGGTTGCCGATCCCGGCCGGCCTTGCCACAGTGCTGCTGGATCAGCCGCAGGACTGGCTGGCGGCGTACCCGACCACCGCGCCTGACGTGGCCGTGAACGGCGATCATCTGGCCTACACGATTTACACCTCCGGCTCGACCGGCAAGCCTAAAGGCGTGATGGTCCGCCACGTCGCCCTGAGCAACTTTGTCGCGAGCATGGTTGAGCAACCGGGCATCGCCGCCGCTGATCGCATGCTGTCGCTGACCACGTTCTCGTTCGATATTTTCGGCCTGGAAATCTACGGCCCGTTGCTGGCTGGCGCTGCCGTGGTGCTGACCGGCAAGGACGTGCACCAGGACCCGCAAGCGGTGCTCGAACTGATCGACCGCCACGGCGTGACCCTGCTGCAAGCCACGCCTTCGAGCTGGCGCATGCTGCTGGACAACGAGCACGCCGCGATTCTAGACGGCCGCACTTTCCTGTGTGGCGGTGAAGCGCTGCCCCGAGAACTGGCGCAACGCATGCTGGCGCGCTCGCCGAAGGTCTGGAACCTTTACGGCCCCACCGAAACCACGATCTGGTCGGCGCTGCATCCGCTGAGCGTGGACAACAGCCGTCCCTTCCTCGGTAAACCGATCGACAACACCGCGCTGTACATTCTTGGCAGTGATCTGGAACTCAATCCGCTCGGCGCGCCGGGCGAATTGTTGATCGGTGGCGAAGGCCTGGCGCGGGGGTATTTCCAGCGTCCTGCGCTGACCGCCGAACGCTTTGTGCCGGACCCGTTCTCGAGCGCTGGCGAGCGCCTGTATCGCACCGGTGACCTGACCCGTTACCGCGCCGAAGGCGTGATCGAATACATCGGGCGGATCGACCATCAGGTGAAAATCCGTGGTTTCCGTATCGAGCTGGGCGAAATCGAAGCGCGCCTGCTGGCGCTCGACAGCGTGCGCGAAACCGTGGTCGTCGCCCAGGACGGCCCGACCGGCCCGCAACTGGTGGGCTACGTGGTGCCGACGTCCGGCGAGGTGCTGGATGCCGATGGCGAAGCCGCATTGCGCACTGCGCTCAAGGCCAGCCTCAAGGCTGAATTGCCAGAATACATGGTGCCGGCGCACCTGTTGTTCCTTGCGCAACTGCCGCTGACCCCCAACGGCAAAGTCGACCGCAAGGCCTTGCCGGCGCCCGACACCAGCCAGTGGCAATCGACCTACATCGCGCCGCAGACCGCCACCCAGCACACCGTCGCCGACATCTGGCAAGCGGTGCTGAAACTGGAGCAGGTAGGGCTGGGCGACAACTTCTTCGAACTCGGCGGCCATTCGCTGCTGGTGACCCAGGTCGTTTCCCGGGTGCGTCAGGCGCTCAACGTGCAGGTGCCGCTGCGCACCTTGTTCGAACACAGCACGCTGGTGGATTTCGTCGCCGCCCTCGGGGTGGAGCAGGTGCAGCAGGAGCCGCCGATCGTGGCGCTGCCGCGTCTGCAACCGCTGACGCTGTCCTACGCTCAGGAACGTCAGTGGTTCCTCTGGCAACTGGAACCGACCAGCACCGCCTACCACGTGCCGGCCGCCCTGCGCCTGCGCGGCGAACTGGACCTGCCAGCCTTGCAGCGCAGCTTCGACGCGCTGATCGCCCGCCACGAATCCTTGCGCACCTGCTTTGTCGAGGAGCAGGGCCAGACCCTGCAAGTGATCCAGGCTCAGGCAGCGCTGGACATCGCCGTCGAAAGCATCGACCGAGAAATCGACGAATCCGAGCTGCAAGCCCTGGTCGCTGCCGAAACCCTGCACCTGTTTGACTTGCAGAAAGGCCCACTGCTGCGGGTCAAACTGCTGCGTCTGGCCGCCGATGACCACGCGCTGATCATCACCTTGCACCACATCGTGTCCGATGGCTGGTCGATGGGGATCATGGTCAACGAGCTGGTGGCGTTGTATGCCGCGCACAGTGGAGGCAAGGCCGCGCAGTTGCCGACATTGCCGGTGCAATACGCCGACTACGCCGTGTGGCAGCGTCAGTGGATGGACGCCGGTGAGCGCGAGCGTCAATTGAGTTACTGGACTGCGCAACTGGGCGATGGCGATCAGCCGTTGCTGGAGCTGCCGACCGACCGTCCGCGTCCGCCGGAGCAAAGCTACCGGGGCGCGCGTCAGGACATCCCGCTGAGCGCCGAACTGGCCGCCGGCCTCAAGCAGGTTGCACAACGGGAAAACGTCACCCTGTTCGCGCTGCTGCTGGCGTCGTTCCAGACCCTGTTGCACCGCTACAGCGGCCAGGCCGACATTCGGGTTGGCGTGCCGGTAGCCAACCGCAATAGAGTCGAGACTGAAGGCCTGATCGGTTTCTTCGTCAACACTCAGGTGTTGAAGGCCGAGTTCGACAGTCAGCAGAGCTTCCGCAGCCTGCTGCAGCAAGTGAAAAACACCGTGCTCGGCGCCCAGGCCCATCAGGACCTGCCGTTCGAGCAACTGGTCGATGCGCTGCAACCGGAGCGCAGCCTGAGCCACAGCCCGCTGTTCCAGGTGCTGCATAACCACCAGAGTCAGGCCCGTCAGGCCAAAGGCGCGACACGACTGCCGAAGATCGAGATCGAAGGCCTGAACTGGGTGTCGCACACCGCGCAGTTCGACTTGACCCTGGATACCTTCGAATCGGCGGACAACGTCTGGGCCGAACTGACCTACGCCACCGACCTGTTCGACGCGGTGACCATGCAGCGCCTGGCGCAGCACTGGACGAATCTGCTACGCGGCATCGTCGCCGATTGCGCCCGGCGAATCGCCGAGCTGCCGTTGCAGGACGCGGCCGAACGTCAGGCCACGTTGTTGCAATGGAACCCGGCCGTGGCCGATTTCCCGAGCGAGGCGTGCCTGCATCAAGTGATCGAAGCGCAGGCTGCGCGTGCGCCGCAAGCGGTGGCCGTAACCTATGGCGAACAGAGCCTGAGCTATGGCGAGCTCAACAGCCGCGCCAACCAGCTGGCCCACAAGCTGATGGTCAGCGGTGTCGGGCCGGACGTGCGCGTCGGTCTGGCGGTGGAGCGCAGCCTGGAAATGCTGGTCGGCCTGCTGGCGATTCTCAAGGCCGGCGGCGCCTATGTGCCGCTTGACCCGACCTATCCGGAAGACCGTCTGGCCTACATGATCGGTGACAGCGGCATCGCTCTGCTGTTGACCCAGAGTCATCTGCTCGGCCGTCTGCCAGTGCCGGACTCGGTGCGCAGCGTGATGCTCGATCAGGAGCGCGACGGCCTCGAAGGCTACAGCGACAGCAACCCGCAGGTGTCCATGAGCCCGGACAACCTGGCTTACGTGATCTACACCTCCGGTTCCACCGGTCAGCCAAAAGGCACCTTGCTCGCCCATCACAACGTGCTGCGGCTGTTCAAGGCCACCGATGCCTGGTTCGATTTCGGCCCGCAGGATGTCTGGAGCCTGTTCCATTCCTACGCGTTCGACTTCTCGGTGTGGGAGATCTTCGGTGCGCTGCTGTACGGCGGCAAACTGGTGGTGGTGCCGTACGAGACCAGCCGTTCGCCGGAAGATTTCTACGCCTTGCTGTGCCGTGAAGGGATCACCGTCCTCAACCAGACGCCGTCGGCGTTCAAGCAATTGATGCAAGTGGCCTGCGCCCCGGAACACGCGGCGCCGCAACCGGCCCTGCGTTACGTGGTGTTCGGCGGCGAGGCGCTGGAGGTCAAGAGCCTGCGCCCGTGGTTCGAGCGCTTCGGCGATCAGGCCCCGCAACTGATCAACATGTACGGCATCACCGAAACCACGGTCCACGTGACCTGGCGCCCGATCTCCCTGGCCGACCTGCAACGCGATGCCAGCAGCCCGATCGGCGAGCCGATTCCGGACCTGTCGTGGTATTTGCTCGACGGCGACCTGAACCCGGTCGCCAAGGGTTGCATCGGCGAGCTGTACGTCGGTCGCGCCGGTCTGGCCCGGGGTTATCTGAATCGTCCGGACCTGACCACGCTGCGCTTCATTCCCGATCCGTTTGCGGCCGATGGCGGGCGTCTGTACCGCACCGGTGACCTGGCGCGTTATCGCGCCGACGGGGTGATCGAATACATCGGGCGGATCGACCATCAGGTGAAGATTCGCGGCTTTCGCATCGAACTCGGCGAGATCGAAGCGCAGTTGCTCGAACAGGCCGCCGTGCGCCAGGCCGTAGTGCTGGCGCAACCGGGCCTCAGTGGTCAGCAACTGGTGGCGTACCTGGTGCCGAGCGAGGCTGCCTTGCTTGCCGCCGGCGCTGCCGAACAGGGCCAGTGGCGCGACAACGTGCGGGCCGCGCTCAAGGAAAACCTGCCGGATCACATGATCCCGGCGCACCTGTTGCTGCTCGAACAATTGCCATTGACCGCCAACGGCAAACTCAATCGCAGTGCCTTGCCGTCGCCGGACGCGAGTCAGGCGCAGCAGGCCTATCAGGCACCGCAAAGTGAACTGGAACAGCGGCTGGCCGAGATCTGGCAGGACGTGCTGAAGCTGCCGCAGGTCGGTCTGAACGACAACTTCTTCGAGTTGGGCGGCGATTCGATCATCTCGATTCAAGTGGTCAGCCGCGCCCGTCAGGCCGGTATCCGTCTGAACCCCAAAGACTTGTTCCAGCACCAGACCGTGCAGCAGCTGGCGCGGGTCGCGCAGCTCGGCGACAGCGAATCGAGCATCGATCAGCAACCGGTTACTGGCCCGGCGTTGTTGCTGCCGATTCAGCAGCAGTTCTTTGAGGATGAAATCCCCGAGCGTCACCACTGGAACCAGTCGGTGCTGCTCAAGCCACGTCAGCCACTGGCGGGCGAAAAGGTCGAGCAAGCGTTGCGTGCGCTGGTCATCCATCACGATGCCTTGCGCCTGAGTTTCAGCCAGCAGGGCAACGTCTGGCTGGCCGAGCACCTGGCGGTCGACGCCTTGCCGCAAGACCTGCTCTGGCACGAAACCATTGCCGATATCGCGGATCTTGAAGCCTTGGGCAACCGCGCCCAGCGCAGCCTCGACTTGCAAAACGGCCCGTTGCTGCGGGCGGTGCTGGTCGATCTGGCCGATGGCAGCCAACGCCTGTTGCTGGTGATCCATCACCTGGCGGTGGACGGCGTGTCGTGGCGGATTCTGCTGGAAGACCTGCAAACCGCGTATCAGCAAGCCATCGACGGTCAAGCCCCGAACCTGCCGACCAAGACCAGTGCCTTCAAGGACTGGAGCGAACACTTGCAGCGCTACGCCAACGGTCCGGCGTTGCAGGAAGAGCTGGCGTACTGGCAGGCCTGCCTGAGTGATGTCAGCACCGATCTGCCGTGCAAACGTCTCGATGCCGGCCAGCACAACCGTCTGGCGCAAACCGTGCAGACCCGCCTCAATGCGGACCTGACCCGGCAACTGCTGCAGGAAGCCCCGGCGGCCTATCGCACCCAGGTCAACGACCTGCTACTGACCGCGCTGGCCCGGGTGATCGGGCGCTGGAGCGGGCAGCCGTCTACCCTGATTCAACTGGAAGGTCACGGTCGCGAAGAGCTGTTCGACGGCGTTGACCTGACTCGCACCGTGGGTTGGTTCACCAGCCTGTTTCCGGTGCGCCTGACTCCGGCCGAAGACGCGGGCGAATCGATCAAGCGGATCAAGGAACAACTGCGCTCGATCCCGAACAAGGGCATCGGTTTCGGAGCGCTGCGTCACCTCGGTGATGCCGATGCGCAAAGCTGCCTGCGGGCGTTGCCGACCCCGCGCATCACCTTCAACTACCTCGGCCAGTTCGACGGCAGTTTCGAAGCCGATGACGGCGCGCTGTTCGCGCCGGCGCCGGACAATGCCGGTCTGGAACAGAGCCCGGACGCGCCGCTGGGTAACTGGTTGACCTTGAACGGTCAGGTGTATGGCGGCGAATTGAGCGTCGGCTGGACCTTCAGCCAAGAGCGTTTCGACAGCGCCACCATTGAAGCGCTGGCCCGCGACTACGCCGATGAACTTAGCGCGCTGATCGCACACTGCCTGACGCCGGGCGTGGAAGGCCTGACCCCGTCGGACTTCCCGCTGGCGGGCCTGACCCAGGCACAGCTCGACAGCCTGTCGCTGCCGGCCGCGCAGATTGCCGACATCTATCCGCTGTCGGCAATGCAGCAGGGCATGCTGTTCCACAGTCTTTACGAGCAGGCGTCCGGCGACTACATCAACCAGGTTCGCCTGGACGTCGAAGGCCTCGACCCGCAGCGCTTCCAGCAAGCCTGGCAAGCGGCGGTGGACAACCACGACATCCTGCGCACCCGTTTCGTCTGGCAAGGCCAGGTGGCGCGCCCGGTGCAAGTGGTGCACAAGCAGCTGGAAATGCCGTTCAGCGTGCTCGACTGGCGTGAACGCCACGCCGATCCGGCAGCCCTGGATCAGTTGGCCGCCAGCGAGCAGGCACAGGGTTTCGACCTGAGCCACGGCCCGCTGCTGCGCATGGTCGTGGTGCGTCTGGACGATCAGCGTTGCCACCTGATCTACACCAACCACCACATCCTGATGGACGGCTGGAGCAACTCGCAGTTGCTCGGCGAAGTCCTCCAGCGCTATGCCGGGGAAACTCTGCCGGCACTGACCGGGCGTTATCGTGACTACATCGAATGGCTGCAACGCCAGGACGTCAAGGCCAGCGAGCATTACTGGACTGCGCAACTGGCCAATCTGCAGGAACCGACCCGTCTGGCCCAGGCGATTCAGGCCCAGCGCAGCGACGAGCCGCGTGAAGGTCATGGTGAGCGTTACGTGTTTATCGACGCCGAACAGACTCGACGCCTGGGCGAATTCGCCCGGCAGCAGAAGGTCACCCTCAACACCCTGATCCAGGCCGCATGGCTGCTGCTGTTGCAGCGCCTGACCGGTCAGGAAAGCGTGGCATTCGGCGCCACCGTGGCCGGTCGTCCGACCGAGCTCAAAGGCGTCGAGCAGCAGATCGGCCTGTTCATCAACACCTTGCCGGTGATCGCCAGCCCGCGTTCGGAACACAGCGTCGGCCAGTGGTTGCAGAGCGTCCAGGCGCAAAACATCGGCCTGCGTGAACACGAACACACGCCGCTGTTCGACATTCAGCGCTGGGCCGGGCAGAGCGGTGAAGCGCTGTTCGACAACATTCTGGTGTTCGAGAACTATCCCGTGTCCCAGGCCCTGGAAGAGGGTGCGCCGCAGGAATTGCGCTTCGGCGAGGTCAACAACCACGAGCAGACCAACTACCCGCTGACCCTGGCGGTGAACGTCAGCGATGAACTGTCGCTGCACTACAGCTACCAGCGCGGGCAGTTCACCGATTCGGTGATCGTGCAGTTGAGCGCGCAACTGCAAAACCTGTTGCAGCAAATGCTGCAGTCGGGCGATGCCATGCTCGGCGCGCTGGACTTGCTCGACAGCGTCGACCGTCGCTTGATGGTCGAGCGGTGGAACGCCACCGGCATCGACTATCCGCTGGAGCAGGGCGTACACACGCTGATCGAAACCCAGGCCCTGCGCACCCCGGACGCGCTGGCGCTGGTGTTCGCCGGCCAGACCCTGAGCTACGCGCAACTCAATGCCCGCGCCAACCAGTTGGCCCATGGCTTGATCGCCCGTGGGGTCGGCCCGGATGTACTGGTGGGGATTGCGGTCGAGCGCAGCCTGGAAATGGTCATCGGCCTGCTGGCAATCCTCAAGGCTGGCGGCGCCTACGTGCCGCTGGACCCGGAATACCCGCGCGATCGCCTGAGCTACATGATCGCCGACAGCGGCATCGACCAGTTGCTGACCCAGCCGCACCTGCTGGCCAGCCTGCCGGTTCCCGACGGCGTACAGACCCTGTGCCTGGAACCGTCCGGTGCGGACTTCGCCGAGTGGCCGACGCACAATCCGCAGGTCGAATACGACGCCAGCAACCTCGCGTACGTGATCTACACCTCCGGTTCCACCGGCATGCCGAAAGGCGCGGGCAATGCCCATCGTGCCCTGACCAACCGCCTGATGTGGATGCAGCAGGCCTATGGTCTGGACGCCAGCGACACCGTGTTGCAGAAAACCCCGTTCAGCTTCGACGTGTCGGTGTGGGAGTTCTTCTGGCCGCTGATGACCGGTGCCCGACTGGTGGTCGCGGCACCGGGCGATCACCGCGATCCGGCGAAACTGATCGCGCTGATCAACGCCGAACGCGTTACCACGCTGCACTTCGTGCCGTCGATGCTGCAGGCCTTCCTGCAGGACGCCAGCGTATCGAGCTGCGCCGGTCTGAAGCGCATCGTCTGCAGCGGTGAAGCGCTGCCGGTGGATGCGCAGGTGCAGGTGTTCGCCAAACTGCCGCAGGCCGGTCTGTTCAACCTGTACGGCCCGACCGAAGCCGCGATCGACGTGACCCACTGGACCTGCCGCGACGAAGGTCGCGACGGCGTGCCGATCGGTCAGCCGATTGCCAATCTGTCGACCTTCATTCTCGACAGCGGCCTCAATCCGCTGCCGGTGGGTGTGGCGGGTGAGTTGTACCTCGGCGGTGTCGGCCTGGCCCGCGGTTATCACCGTCGCCCGGGGCTGAGCGCAGAGCGGTTCGTCGCCAACCCGTTCGCGGCCGGTGAGCGGATGTACCGCACCGGCGACCTGGCGCGCTACCGCGCCGACGGCGTGATCGAGTACGTCGGGCGCATCGACCATCAGGTCAAATTGCGCGGTCTGCGGATCGAGCTGGGCGAAATCGAAGCGCGCCTGATGGAACACGCCGCCGTGCGCGAAGCGGTGGTGGTGGCCCGGGACGTGCTGGGCAGCCAGCAACTGGTGGCGTACCTGGTGCCAAGTGATCCGGCGACTGTCGACGCCAGCGATGCCGCGCGCAATGAACTGCACGACAGCCTGTCGACCTGGCTGGGCGCGAGCCTGCCGGATTACATGGTGCCGGCGCACCGGATGTGGCTGGCGCAGATGCCCCTGAGCCCCAACGGCAAGCTCGACCGCAAGCGTCTGCCGGCGCTGGCGTTCTCGGCTGCGCAGCAACACGTCGAGCCGGCCAGCGCCATCGAACAGACGCTGGTGGACATCTGGAAAGACGTGCTGGGCCTTGAGAGGATCAGCACCACCGACAGTTTCTTTGCGTTGGGCGGCGATTCGATCGTCTCGATCCAGGTGGTCAGCCGCGCCCGTCAGCAAGGCATCGAGTTGAGCCCGAAAGACCTGTTCCAGCAGCCCACCATTCAGCAGCTGGCCGTGCGTGCCCAGGCGACCGAAGGCACTCAGGCTCCGGTGGCCGCGCTGATCGACCTGCCGTTGCACGGTCTGAGCGAGGCGCAGATTGCCGAGCTGCCTCTGCCGGAAGGGCAACTGGACGGGTTGTACCGCTTGTCGCCGATGCAGCAGGGCATGCTGTTCCTCGGTTTGAACTCGCCGGAAGCCGACCTCTACATCAACCAGGTGAGCATACCGGTGCAGGGCCTGGAGCCGGCGCGCTTCAAGGCGGCGTGGGAAGCGGTGAGCCGTCGTCACGACATTCTGCGCACCGGTTTTCTCTGGCAGGACATGGCCGAGCCGCTGCAATTCGTGCTCGCCGATCCGCAGCTGCCGGTCAGCCTGCTCGACTGGCGCGATCAGGATCACTCGGAACAAGCCTTGCAGGCACTGGCCGCCAGCGAACGGGCCAAGGGTTTCGACCTCGACCGTCCGCCGCTGCAACGCCTGACGCTGGTGCAAGTGGGCGAGGGCAGCCATCAGCTGATCTGGACTTATCACCACCTCCTGATCGACGGCTGGAGCAGTTCGCAGTTGATCGGTGAAGTGCTGAGCCAGTATTCCGGCCAGCCGCTCGCCGAAGCGGTGCCATACCGTCGCTACATCAACTGGCTGCAACAGCAGGATGCCAGCGCCAGCGAAGGATTCTGGCGCGAACACCTGAGCCTGCTCGACGAGCCGACGTATCTGGCTGATGCGGTTGCCCGCAGCGGCGAAGGTCGCGGTCACGAAGCGCTGTACAGCCGTCTGGGCGAAACCCGCACCGAACAGCTCAAAGCCTTCGCCCAGTCCCAGCAGATCACCCTCAACACGCTGGTGCAGGGCGCGTGGCTGGTGCTGCTGAGCCGTTACAGCGGCCAGCGCTGCGTGGCGTTCGGCGCCACGGTGGCGGGGCGTCCGGCGAGCCTGCCGGCGTCGGAATCGATCCTCGGCCTGTTCATCAACACCTTGCCGGTGATCAAGGACGTGCCGGCCGAACAGGCGGTCGGTGACTGGCTGCGCGACCTGCAGGACTTCAACCTGGAAATGCGCGAGCGCGAATACACGCCGCTGTCCGACGTTCAGCGTTGGGCCGGGCGTACCGGGCAGTCGCTGTTCGACAGCATCATCGTGTTCGAGAACCATCCGATCGATCAGGCGCTGCGTGAGTGGCGCGACGACTCGCTCAAGTTCGGCGAGAGCGCCAGCGCCGGCCTGACCAACTTCCCGATGGACCTGATGGTCACGCTCGAAGAAGGCTTGGTGATCGAGTACATGTTCCTGCGCGAGCATTTCGACCGGGCGACCGTGGAAGGCATCCGCAGCAATATGGAAGGGCTGCTGACCGCGCTCACCGAGGACGCTGCGCAACCGCTGGGCCGTATCGGCCTGCCGACTGCGCAGGTCGCGGACTCGACGGTGGTTGCCGTGCAGCCGCCCGCGCTGGCGGTGCATCAGCGCATCGGTCAGTGGGCCGCACAGCGCCGCGAGCAGACTGCCGTGGTCTTCAACGATCAGGCATTCAGCTACGGTCAGATCGAGGCCCGGGCCAATCGTCTGGCCCATGCGCTGATCGCCGAAGGCGTCGGCCCGGAAGTGCGGGTCGGCGTGGCGTTGCCGCGCAGTGAAAACATGATTGTCGCGCTGTTGGCGGTGCTCAAGGCCGGCGGTGCCTACGTGCCGCTGGACGCGACCTATCCTCGTGAGCGTTTGAGTTATCTGATGCGCGATTCCGGGATCGCGTTGCTGCTCAGCGATTCGAGCCTGCGTCAGGTGATACCGCCGCAGGACAATTTGCATGTGCTGGAACTGGATCAACTGGACCTCAGCGCCCGGCCGGACACTGCGCCGCAGGTTTCGGTCGAACCGGGCAACCTCGCGTACGTGATCTACACCTCCGGTTCCACCGGGTTGCCCAAAGGCGTCGGTGTGGCTCACGGGCCGCTGGCGATGCACTGCGAGGCGATCGGTCAGCGTTATGAAATGAGCGAAGCCGATTGCGAACTGCACTTCATGTCGTTCGCGTTCGACGGCGCCCACGAGCGCTGGCTGACCACCCTGACTCACGGCGCACGCCTGCTGATCCGTGACGACAGCCTGTGGACTGCCGAGCAGACCTTCAACGCCATGCATCAACACGGCGTGACCGTGGCGGCGTTCCCGCCGGTGTACCTGCAACAACTGGCCGAACACGCCGAGCAACACGGCAACCCACCGCCGGTGCGGGTCTACTGCTTTGGTGGCGATGCGGTGCCGGTGGCGAGTTTCGAGCTGGCCAAACGTGCGCTGAAACCGCAGTACATCATCAACGGCTATGGGCCGACCGAAACCGTGGTCACGCCGCTGATCTGGAAGGCCGGTGTCGAGGATGTCTGCGGCGCCGCCTACGCACCGATCGGCAGCGTGGTCGGTGAGCGCAGCGGTTACGTGCTCGACAGCGATCTCAACCGTCTGCCGGTCGGTATTGCCGGTGAGTTGTACCTGGGTGGCGCGCTGGCCCGTGGTTATCTGGGACGCGCCGGTGGCACCGCCGAGCGCTTCGTGGCGAACCCTTTCAGCGCCGATGGCAGCCGCCTGTATCGCACCGGCGACCTGGTGCGCCAGCGCGCCGACGGTACGGTCGACTACCTTGGGCGGATCGACCATCAGGTGAAGATCCGGGGTTTCCGTATCGAACTGGGCGAAGTCGAAGCGCGCCTCAAGCAACAACCGGGCGTGCGCGATGCAGCCGTGGTCGCTCGCGAGGGCGTCAGTGGCAAACAACTGCTTGGTTATGTGCTGGCCAGTGCCGACGCATCGGTAGACGGTCTGTGCGAACGCCTGCGCGAACAGCTCAAGGCCAGCCTGCCGGACTACATGGTGCCTGCGCACCTGATGTTGCTCGAGCGCATGCCGCTGACGCCGAACGGCAAACTCGATCGCAAGGCCTTGCCGGATCCGGACGCCGAACAGCGTCAGGATTACGTGGCGCCGCGCACCGAGCTGGAAAAAGCCCTGGCGAAAATCTGGCAGGAGGTGCTGAAGATCGAACGCGTCGGCCTCACCGACAACTTCTTCGAACTGGGCGGCGACTCGATCCTCAGCCTGCAGGTGGTCGCTCGCAGCCGTGTGCTCAAGTCCCAGGGCCTGAGCCTGAAACTGCGCGACCTGATGCAGAAACCGAGCATCGCCGAACTGGTGGCCAGTGTTCAGGGCGCTGCCGAGAAAGCTTCCGGTCTGCTGGCGATGAATGCCGAGGTCAAGGGCCGGGCGCCGTTGTTCTGCATCCATGCCGGCTTCGGCACGGTGTTCGACTACGAGCCATTGGCCCGTCGTCTGAGCGGTCAGCGCCAGGTGCTGGCGATCCAGTCGCGGATGTTGCTTGACCCGGCCTTCAGCGATACGTCGCTGGAAAGCATGGCGAGTGATTACGTGACGCAGATTCGCGAGAAACAACCGCAGGGGCCGTATCACCTGTTGGGCTGGTCGCTCGGCGGGACGCTGGCGGTGCTCATGGCGGCGCAGCTTGAGCGGGAAGGGCAGCAGGTGCAGTTCGTCGGTCTGGTGGACAGTTTCGTGGCCTCGGCGGCGATCAATGCCGGTGTTGTGGATGACTGGCGAGCCGACTTGCGCGACTTCCTGCGGGTCACCCTGCCGGATGCTGCCAACGTGGCCATCGACGGCGAGGAAACAGCACAGAACCTGCGTGCAGTGTTCAACGCCGCGATGGGCACCGAGTCCGGGACGTCGACCTACGTCGCGCTGGGGGCCGATGAACTGGCCCATGTGTTCAGCGTGGCGCGCCGGCTCAAACAGTTGTCGCTGCAGCTCGACCGCTGTCCGCCGCTGGCGGTACAGCCGGTCTGCTGGTGGACGCTGGGCCGGGAAGAGGAGGCGGCCGAACTGGCGGCGCAACTCGAACAACCGGGCATGGGCGGTGAATGGCTCGATTGCGGGCACTTCCAGATCCCGCGGGATGAAACTTTCCTGTCCGAGGCTGAAGAAATGCTCGGCGAGATCGTTGAATCAGTAGCCATGTCCTGAAACCTGCTGTGTAACCGCAAACACCACTCGGGCGCTTAAGGCGCCCGAGTGCTTTGGAGAAATTGAATGTCGTTGAATCCTGATATCGCCGCATTTCTGCAATTGGTCGGCAACGGCCGGGCCAGCGGCAAACGCGTGGGCATGCATGAGCTGAGCCCGGAACAGGCCCGCGAGCAGTTCGATCAGTCTTCATTGTTGATGGACGCTGGCGGCGAAGAGCTTGCGGTAGTTGATGAACTGCAATTGCCGGTGCGCGACGGCTCGCTGTTGAAGGCGCGGGTCTACAGCCATCAGCCCTTGAAAGCCGGGGCAGGGCGTCCGGCACTGTTGTATTTCCATGGCGGCGGCTATGTGGTCGGCAGCCTGGATTCCCATGATTCGCTGTGCCGGGCGCTGGCGTCGATGGCCGATTGCGTGGTGGTGTCGGTGGCCTATCGACTGGCGCCGCAATTCCGCTTCCCGACCGCCGCCGACGATGCACAGGATGCCTGGCACTGGCTGGTCGCCAGCGCTCAGGACCTGGGCCTGGACAGCGCACGTCTGGCGATTGCCGGTGACAGCGTCGGCGGCAGCCTGGCCACGGTGCTGGCCGCACAATTGGCGGGTGCCCCGGTGCAGCCGCGTTTGCAGGTGCTGATCTATCCGGTCACCGACGCCAGCCGCAGCACCCCGTCCATCGAGCGCTACGCCGAGGGTTATCTGCTGGAAAAGGCATCGCTGAACTGGTTTTACAACCACTATCAGCGTGAGGTGGCCGACCGTCTCGATCCACGTTTTTCGCCGTTGCTGGGTGAGGTCTCAGCCGATGTGGCACCGGTGCTGCTGGTAGTGGCCGAGTGCGATCCGCTGCACGACGAAGGCGTGGCGTATGCCCGGCATTTAGAGGCGGCAGGCGTCGAGGTCGAGTTGAAAGTGTACGCAGGCATGACGCATGACTTCATGCGCATGGGCGCAATCATCGATGAGGCCGAAGAGGCGCAGCAGCACATTGCCGAGCGCCTGGTGGAGGTGTTTGCGGCGCGGTGACACGCGTTTGTGAGGGACTGAAAAAGGGCCGCTGACCGCGGCCCTTTTGTTTTGCCCGTGTCCCGTCCTGAATAAGGTTTACACCTTCTGATCTATTTTCAGGAGGACGTAATGGAAACGGCTAAAAGGCGTAGTCAGCGAGACTACACGCTGACTTTTAAATTGTCGGTCGTGGATCAGGTCGA
>NZ_BQHI01000022.1 GCF_021603585.1 Pseudomonas sputi
AAAAGGAAGGAAAGTATTAATATCGCGCATAAGAACGCCGGTTTGTTAGATGTGTTTGCTCGCACGAACATCATCAACCAAATCGGCGTTCTTGTTTCTATGTTTCCCGGGATTCCGTGAAGAACCTTTTTTTTGCCTGCAATTCGGGCTGATTTATAGCGTGTGTACTATTTGTTTTCATAAATGCGACATTTTTGTCTGTTGCTGTGTACAGGACGTTTGTTACAGTCCGGCTCAATCTCCTCCAACGACAACAAATTTGCCGAGCCTTTTCCCATGATCGAATCCGTCGAATCCTTCCTCGCCCGTCTGAAAAAACGCGATCCGGATCAACCCGAATTCCACCAGGCCGTCGAAGAAGTCCTGCGCAGCCTGTGGCCGTTTCTCGAAGCCAATCCGCACTATCTGACCTCGGGGATTCTGGAGCGCATCTGCGAGCCGGAGCGGGCGGTGGTGTTCCGGGTGTCGTGGGTCGACGATCAGGGCAAGGTTCAGGTCAATCGCGGTTTCCGCATCCAGATGAACAGCGCCATCGGCCCATACAAGGGCGGTTTGCGCTTCCATCCTTCGGTGAATATGGGCGTGCTGAAATTCCTCGCCTTCGAACAGACCTTCAAGAACTCCCTGACCTCCCTGCCCATGGGCGGCGGCAAGGGCGGTTCGGACTTCGATCCGAAGGGCAGGAGCGACGCTGAAGTCATGCGTTTCTGCCAGGCATTCATGAGCGAGTTGTACCGGCACATCGGTGCCGATGTGGACGTGCCGGCCGGTGATATCGGTGTCGGCGCGCGGGAGATCGGTTTCCTGTTCGGCCAGTACAAGCGCCTGAGCAACCAGTTCACCAGCGTGCTGACCGGCAAGGGCGTGACCTACGGCGGCAGCCTGATCCGCCCGGAAGCCACCGGTTTCGGTTGCGTGTACTTCGCCGAGGAAATGCTCAAGCGCCGCGAGCAGACCGTCGAAGGCAAACGCGTGGCGATCTCCGGTTCCGGCAACGTTGCGCAATACGCCGCTCGCAAAGTGATGGATCTGGGCGGCAAGGTGATTTCCCTGTCTGACTCCGAAGGCACGCTGTATTGCGAGGCAGGCCTGAGCGAAGAGCAGTGGCTGGCGCTGCTTGAACTGAAAAACGTCAAGCGCGGACGGATCCGCGAATTGGCGGCGACGTTCGGCCTGGAGTTTCGCGCCGGTCAATTGCCATGGTCGTTGTCGTGCGACATCGCGCTGCCGTGCGCCACCCAGAACGAACTCGACGCCGAAGCCGCCCGCACCTTGCTGCGCAACGGCTGCATCTGCGTGGCCGAGGGCGCGAATATGCCGACCACCCTCGAGGCGGTGGATATCTTTATCGAGGCCGGGATTCTGTTTGCGCCGGGCAAGGCCTCGAATGCCGGCGGCGTGGCGGTCAGCGGTCTGGAGATGTCGCAGAACGCCATGCGCCTGTTGTGGACGAGCGGTGAAGTGGACAGCAAGCTGCACGGGATCATGCAGTCGATCCACCACGCCTGCGTGCATTACGGAGAGGAAAACGGCCGGATCAACTACGTCAAAGGCGCGAACATCGCCGGCTTCGTCAAGGTTGCCGACGCGATGCTCGCCCAAGGCGTTGTTTAAGAACGTTCTATGCGGATCACTTCAATCAGTTGATCGCCGGCCGGACGCTGCCACAGCACTTCGTCGTTGAGCCGCGCGCCAAGCAGCGCACGGCCCAGCGGTGAGGCCCAGTTGATCAGGCCGTTGGCGGCATCGGCCTGATCTTCGCCGACCAGTTGCACCCGGCGCTCGGTGTCGTGTTCATCGGCGTAGGTTACCCAACTGCCGATCTGCACCTTGTCGGTCGAAGTCGGACCTGGCGCGACCTGAGCGCTGCCGACCCGTTGATTGAAATACCGCAAATCCCGTTCGAGATCGGCCAGCCGCTGCTTGTCGGCCTGTTCGCCCTTGGCCGACTGCTCGGCGTGCAGGCTTTGCAGCTCGGCGACTTTCGCCTGCAACTGGGCAAGCCCTTGCGGCGTGACGTAGTTGGGCTGGGTGCTGACCTGCCGTTCGACCGGCTGATCGGCTTGCGCAGCGGCGTTGTCTTCGTTGACGAAAGCGCGACTCATGGTGGGCTCCTGTTATAGCCGTTGGGCCATGTTCGCAGGCAAAAGGTTTCGCTGGATGTCTGGAAGCGACCTACTGCGAACGATAAGCCCGCGCGGCGCCCTGATCCTTCTCCTGCTGCCAGGCGCGCTCGCGTTCGTCCCAGTGCTCGTTGCGGTACTGTTCGCGATCCTTGTTTTCCAGCATCGCCTGACATTGGCGGAAGCCGTCGCTCCAGCCTTCGGCGTATTGCTTGTCCTTGAGATAGCGCGGCACGTTCTTGCGAAAGTCGCCGCTGATTGAGCCGGCCGCCTGACGACCGCTGATGCAACCGTCATCGAAACCGTCGGCGAACGCCGGTGGATAACCCTTGGCAATCAGGTCTTCGTGGGTGCTCTGACAGCCACCCAGCAACAGCAACACGCCCGTAAAAACCGCACACCGCCACATCACGCTCTCCCGCGCCGTCACACGGCTGATAGGGAAAGTCTAGAAGCGGATTCGTCGATGGGGCGTGAAAGAAAGATCAAAACCTCAGTAGTGATACCACTTCACTTCCAGCATCACCTCGGTCTGCGGTGTGGCCAGATGGCTGAACTCGCGCTGGGCACTCAGACGCAGGCCGAGGTTGCGCGACAATTCCCACTGCTGATTCAGACTCAGGCTGCGGCGCACTTCACCATTGAAGAAGTAATCGCCTTTGGCCTCCAGGCTGAGATTGCCCAACGGGTTTTTCCACAACACGCCGGTATTGAAACCGCCTGCGGGGGAAACGAACTCGGCGAAATCATTGTTGTGTTCAACGCGCACCGTGCCGAGGGCAAACCCCAGCACATCGTCACCCAGCGCCCAGGTTCCGCCACCGCCACCGTTGACATGGCTGACCAGGGTTTCGTCGTCATGCTGGCCCGGCACACGTTCAAGACCACCGGTGACTTGCCACGACAGCGGCTGCAACAGCGCATTGCGCGGGGTCAGCGAGCGGATGGTCGCCAGATCCAGCTGCTGGAATTGCCAGTGATTGCCTTCGTACTGGCGCAACTTCATCTGCAGGATTTCGATCTGCGCACCGAGCGGGAAACTCTCGGCGTTGTCGTTGAGGTCGTGATAGGCCATGCGCAAGCCGTACTCGCCGAACGCGCGGTCACCGCGCGTGCCGAGACCGGCCTGCCAGGTGCGCGATTCATGGCCGTCTTCGGGCAGGCCCGGCTGCGGGATTTGCAGCTCCGGTGCCGGGTTTTTGTTGATCGCCCGCAGCAGTTCGAAACTGCGCTGTGCACGCTGTGGATCACGCTCCTGGCCGTTGGCGCGGTAGCGCTCCAGGCGATATGCCGCGTCGACGATCAGCGCTTGGCGATCCCGGGGCAGGGCCTTGAAGGCCGGGGCCTGAAGCTGCTGCTGATCGGCGCTGACCTTCAGCACCCAGTCCTGTTCTTCGCCGCTCAAGGGTTCGGCACGGCTGAGCAGTTCGCGCTCGCGGGACGGACGGTATTCGATGTGCTCGACCAGCCCGGCTTCCTTCACTGCTTTGACGGTGTCGGTGGGGATGGCGGTCAGCGGGAATTGCTCGGTCAGACGCAGGCTCGGGCGCGCGACCTGCAACAGTTCGAGCAGGCGATAGGAGCAGTTTTCATCGAAGAAGAAATAGTCGAACTGGATCTGCTTCAACTCCCATACGTGCTCGACCATCCGCGCGGTTTCGGCTTGCGTCAGGTTGAGCCGGTATTCCCACAGGTCGCGGTTTTCCAGGCTGCGGTATTCCGAGAGTTTTTCCTGATACGGCACCAGCGCGAACAGCCCCGGATAACCACCCATCAAGCCTTTCCAGGCGTAAAGAATGCTGTTGTCAGAACCTTCGATGTAGGCGCCGAAGTTGATCGCGTAACTGAGCAGCGAAGTCTTGTCGCTTTGCACGTCGGCCTGGTCGATGCGCAGCAGGGTGTGGCCGAACATCGACGACGGGCTGTTGAGGTAGGCCGCCGGGAAAATCATCACTGCGCTGTGTGGTGAGACGTCCTTGAACCATTTCTTGAATTCGGCGCAGTCCGGCGTCGGCAGGTCAGTCAGGTTGAGCTGATCCTTCAGCCAACGGGTACGTGCCGGGTAAACGCACTGGGCGTGTTGTTCACCGAGACTCGCCGGGGCGTACAGCGCCTGGACGGTAGCGGCCAGTTCGTGGTCGGGGTGCTCGTTGCCATCGGGGGCGAGGAAGAATTTTTTGTCGCTGACATAGCTGCGCCAGCCACCGAGCTTGGCAGTTTCGTAATGACCGAGGGAAATCCAGAAGCGGTCGTTGGCCAGTTGCTGCAAACGTTGAGGGTCGATGTGGGGCGCGGCGGACAGCGGGGCGCAGACACACAGCGCCAGCCAGGCAAGGCGTTTGAGCATAAATGGCAACTTAAGTCGAAAAGAAACAAAGCCCAGGAAGGGCGGGCCGAAAAAATAAAACCCGCTTCCCGAAAGAAGCGGGTGAGTCGAGCTTAAGCCTGAGTCGCGTACTTGGCCAGACGTGGGTCTGCCTTCAGAACGGCCAGGGTGTTGGTATGCACGTCTTCGGCGGTCACGTCCGCCTTGCTGAAGATCTGCTGGAAGTGCTCGTGAGTGACGGCGGCGAAGTGCGCACGATCTTCCGGCGCCACGCCCAATACCACGGCATAGGTCGTCAGCGCTTCGCCGTTGCCTTTTGCCATGTCTTCGGACAGCTCGTTCATCATGCCATTCATGGCAAACCAGGATTTGCCGCCATAGGTCAGCGAAGCGTTGGTGGAGCAACCGTTGGTGCCGGACGTCATGCCGAACGTGGCGTTACCGGAGGTGCCGTTGGTGGTGGAGGCCAGGAAGTGCGCCGGGGTGCCACGCTGACCTTCGAACAGCATGTTGCCCCAACCGCAATCCGGACCGCCTGGAGCTTGCGCCATTGCGTTGATCGATACAGCGGTGAAGAGAGTACCGAGAAGAATCCGTTTCATAGCTTTGTTCTCTTTATGTGCATACCAATGGACAGGGTTCTGGCCCCCCGAGCTCTGTACGAAACAGATCAAAACGAAGCCAGTGGGCCGGTATTAGTTCCAGCCGCGCAGTTTGGAGTTTAGGCACGTTCCCGGGGTTCCGTGATTTTTTACGAAAGATTTGGTGATAACCCCGGTTTCACTGGGGCTGGGTCAAGGTTGGCCGGTTGTCTATGCTTTGTCGTGTGGCGCGCCTTGCCAGTGGGGCTCGGGCAGCGCCAGAATGCCGCTATCTGCCCCGCCTGATTGTTAAGGAAGCCCGATGCCTGATCCTGTTGCTGCCAGCTTGCGTCTAGCGCCCGAAGCGCTGACCCGTCCGTTTTCCGCTGAACAGTTCAGCTTCACTACCACCAATGATCTGGAGACCTTTCGCGGTGTGCTTGGCCAGGAACGTGCGGTCGAAGCCTTGCAGTTCGGTGTGGCCATGCCACGCCCCGGTTACAACGTATTCGTCATGGGCGAGCCCGGCACCGGCCGGTTCTCGTTCGTCAAACGCTACCTGAAGGCCGAAGGCAAACGCCTGCAGACCCCGGCGGACTGGGTCTACGTCAACAATTTCGATGAACCGCGCGAGCCCCGCGCCCTGGAATTGCCGTCGGGCACGGCCGGTGCTTTCATCGGCGACATCAACGGCCTGATCGACAACCTGCTGGCGACCTTTCCTGCGGTGTTCGAACACCCGTCCTACCAGCAGAAGAAGAGCGCCATCGACCGCGCCTTCAACCAGCGCTACGACAAGGCACTGGATGTCATCGAACGTCTGGCCCTGGAAAAAGACGTCGCCCTGTATCGCGACAGCAGCAACATCGCCTTCACCCCGATGCTCGAAGGCAAGGCGCTGGATGAAGCCGAGTTTGCCCAGTTGCCTGAAGCCGAGCGCGAACGCTTTCACGACGATATCTCCGGTCTCGAAGAACGCCTGAACGAAGAATTGGCGAGCCTGCCGCAATGGAAGCGCGAATCGAGCAACCAACTGCGTCAGCTCAACGAAGAAACCATCACCCTGGCCTTGCAGCCATTGCTCGCACCGCTGTCGGAAAAGTACGCGGAAAACGCGGCCGTCTGCGGTTACCTGCAAGCGATGCAGGTCTATCTGCTGAAAACCGTGGTCGAGCAACTGGTCGACGACAGCAAGACCGACGCCGTCGCGCGCAAGCTGCTGGAAGAACAGTACGCCCCGAGCCTGGTGGTCGGTCATCCGGCCAGCGGCGGTGCGCCGGTGGTGTTCGAGCCGCATCCGACCTACGAAAACCTGTTCGGCCGTATCGAGTACACCACCGATCAGGGCGCGCTCTACACCACCTATCGCCAGTTGCGCCCGGGTGCACTGCACCGCGCAAACGGCGGTTTCCTGATTCTCGAAGCGGAAAAAATGCTCGGCGAGCCGTTCGTATGGGATGCGCTCAAGCGCGCCCTGCAATCGCGCAAGCTGAAGATGGAATCGCCGCTGGGCGAGATGGGCCGTTTCGCCACCATGACGCTCAACCCGCAGCACATTCCGCTGCAGGTCAAAGTGATCATCATCGGTGCGCGTCAGCTGTATTACACGCTGCAGGACCTCGATCCGGACTTTCAGGAGATGTTCCGCGTTCTGGTGGACTTCGACGAAGACATCCCGATGGTCGACGAGAGCCTGGAGCAGTTCGCCCAGTTGCTGAAAACCCGCACTTCGGAAGAAGGCATGGCGCCGCTGACCGCCGACGCGGTGGCGCGTCTGGCGACCTACAGCGCGCGTCTGGCCGAACATCAGGGGCGTTTGTCGGCACGAATCGGCGATTTGTTCCAGCTGGTCAGCGAGGCGGATTTCATCCGGCAGCTGGCCAACGATGAAATGACCGACGCCGGCCACATCGAGCGTGCCCTGAAGGCCAAGGCCACCCGCACCGGTCGGGTATCGGCGCGGATTCTCGACGACATGCTGGCGGGGATCATCCTGATCGACACCGACGGCGCGGCGGTCGGCAAGTGCAATGGCCTGACCGTGCTGGAAGTCGGCGACTCGGCGTTTGGTGTGCCGGCGCGGATTTCCGCCACGGTGTACCCGGGCGGCAGCGGCATCGTCGACATCGAGCGCGAGGTCAACCTCGGTCAGCCGATCCACTCCAAGGGCGTGATGATCCTTACCGGGTATCTGGGCAGCCGTTACGCCCAGGAATTTCCGCTGGCGATTTCCGCGAGCATTGCGCTGGAGCAGTCCTACGGCTACGTCGATGGCGACAGTGCGTCGCTGGGCGAGGCGTGCACGCTGATCTCGGCGTTGTCGAAAACCCCGCTCAAGCAGTGCTTCGCGATCACCGGCTCGATCAACCAGTTCGGTGAAGTGCAGGCGGTGGGCGGGGTCAACGAGAAGATCGAAGGCTTCTTCCGTCTCTGCGAAGCACGCGGGCTGACGGGCGAGCAGGGCGCGATCATCCCGCAGGCCAACGTTGCCACGCTGATGCTTGATGAAAAAGTGCTGGCGGCGGTGCGGGCCGGGCAGTTCCACGTCTACGCGGTGCGTCAGGCCGACGAAGCGTTGAGTCTGCTGGTGGGCGAGCCGGCCGGTGAGCCGAACGAACAGGGCGAATTCCCGGAAGGCAGCGTCAATGCGCGGGTGGTGGAGCGCCTGCGGGTGATTGCCGAGATGATCAGCGAAGAAGACTTGAAAGAAGCCGAGAAGGAACTGGCGCAGGAGGCGCTGGCCGAGGCCAAACCGGCGTAAGTCAGGCGGCCGTTAAAAAAGTGGGAGCCTTGTGCTCCCATTTTGTTTTGTCGCGAACGTCGGCAAAAGTGCCATCACTCTGGCGTCAATATTCACACAATGACCATTCGGCGCCTTCTGGTTCTGTGCGGCTTGCGCACCGGACTTTTCTTCTATTCTCTGCTCAAGGACATCGACAGTATCACTGGATCGAAACAGCTCTTCAGCAAGGGCTGAACACCGGCTTTACCGAGGGTCGCCGCCATGTCGCGCAACCTCTGCCTCACCCGTCAATGCCTGGGTCTTGTGACCCGTATCGAATGCGCCATCAAGCCGTTGGCCGGCGATAACGGCATGTGGACGTTGCTCTTCGCCGCCGGCATGGCCGGTGAACAACCTTCCGCCATCAAGGCCCAGGGCCCGTTTCACGGGCCGATCGCCGCCGAGTCGATTCTCGACACCATTGTCGAAAGCCTGACGATGCACGGCTATGAGCTGGCCAATGACCCACAGATCTGGTCGTTGCATCTGCAGGCGCAGTTGCGGCAGATCAACGGTGGACGCGGACGCAGTATCGGCACTTTCGACCATTAGCGTCGATCACCAGTGCCGATCAGGGCGCAGCGCCCTGGGTCTGCGGCTTGTCGAGTTTGACCTCAAAGCCGTATTGCACGGTGGCGAGGTCGGTTCGCTGGTAGGTTTCCACGTGCGTCGGATGGCCGTAGAAATAATGCACGCCGAATAATGCCGGCCCTTCTGTGCTCGCATCGTGGCTGACCGACAGGATTCGCTTCAGGTAATTGCCGCTGTCGTCCTTGACGAAGAATCGCCATTCGTTGGCGGGGAATCGCTTCAAGTCCACCACGAGCGCGTTGTTTCTGATGTCCAGACCTTTTGGCAGGGCCTTGGCTTCATAGGCCTGTTTGTCCACCGTGGCCAGGAACAACGGCATCGAGCCGACGGCAATCGCCGGGGTTTCCGGGAACAGGTTCAGGTCGTAGGTGATGGTCGCCTGTAGCGGATCGACCTGATACGCCTCGGGCGGCAGCTCGATCGGCTCGTCGAGTTTGCCGTCGTGTTTTTCAGTGAAGAACGTCACCGGGCTTTCGCCGGGGCTGAAGTCGTCGCCGAGCATTTCATCATTGAAGGTTCTGCGGTGGTCGAATTCGATGCGTGCGGCGCTCGGCTCTTCAACCGACTGGCGGATATGAACGCCGCTTTTGAGCTGTTCTTCAGTCAGGGACGCGCCCTTGAGCCAGTCGCGTGCCTGGTCATCGTAGACGGTGATCGGCAGGTCGAGCGGCTGCACGGTTTTTTCCGTGGTGTGTGGATTGAATTCGCGCACCGGCAAGTCCAGCGCCTTGCGGGTGACGGTCACTTCGGAAAAATCCAGCAGGCTGACTTCAAGGGTGTCGATCGGGCCGTTGAAGTACACCTTGGTGTAGTGGCGCGGATGCTGCTGTTCAAAGGCCTGTTGTTCATCGTCCAGCTTTTTTTCCAGTGCCTCGCTCCAGGCTTTTTGCTGTTGCAGGTAGGCCAGCTGCTTTTGATAGAAGGCCACCTGCTCGGGGTTTTCGTTGATGGCGCCGGCGCGCACCAGAAACCGGCCCGTCGAATCGCGGGCCTGGACGATCAACGGATTGAGCCGGGTGTTGGCGACTTCCGGAGCGAGGGGCAACTGGTTGCTGAACTCGAGTTCGGCGTAATGCTTGTCCAGCTTCAGCAGGGTCACGCTGAGGTTGCCGTCGGAGCGGGTCTGGCCGACGTCCTTTTTATCCAGGTTGAAACTGTGCAGGCGTTTCGGTGCGATGACTTCCACCTGGCCTTGCAGGCTGACCGGGCGCGGCAGGTTCTTCTTGTCGACATTCAAGCCCTCGATGAACGGGTAAGTGACGGTCAGGTCATCGGGGTTGGTGACGTTGGAACTGGACGGGCTCAGTTGAATGCCCGGATCGGTTTCCGACCATTCCGGCTGGTAGGCAATCACCCGTTTGTTGCTCAGGGTAACCGAGTGCCACTCCATGCCATGGGGGAACAGAAAGCCGCCGGGGATGTTGAGATTGAAGGGGAACACCGGTTGCAGATCGGTGAGGTAATCGGAGCTGGAATCCTTGTGCAGCACAAACAGGCCGTTGATGAAGGTGTCGACCAGCGCCTGAGGTGTCGGGTAATGCCGGAGTACGCCGAGGGCGTCTTCGCCGTATTCGGTCCGGGGCGGTTTGTTGTCGAGCTTCTGTTGCGCGCGTTCGAGCAATAGCAACGAACCGCCGAGTTCGGTCACGGCGTCCTTGAGTTTCGGGTCGGTAATGGCGTCCAGTGATTGCTCGAACTGCGCCGTCTTTTCTTCGAGACTGACGGCGGGTTTTTCATCGCCGGGCGGACACCCGCCGAGCAACAGGGCGAGGCAAATTCCGGCAGTCGTTATCGGCAATCGCACATCCATTTCCAGTCGTCCTGTGCACTGTCGCTGGGCTGTCAATGGTTTGGACACTAGCAGAAAAACTTTGACACACACACGCAGGTAGCGGATTTCCGGGCGGTTTCTGGCTGTCATGGGCGGCTGGTATACTCGCCGCCGATTTCAACCCTTCTTGTGTGAGAGTCAATGGAACGCTTTATCGAAAATGCAATGTACGCCACGCGCTGGCTGCTGGCGCCGATCTACATCGGGCTGTCCCTGGGGCTGCTGGCGCTGGCATTGAAATTCTTCCAGGAAGTGTTTCATGTCATTCCCAATGTCTTCTCCATGGCCGAGTCCGAGCTGATTCTGGTGCTGCTGTCGCTGATCGACATGGCGCTGGTCGGTGGCTTGCTGGTGATGGTGATGATTTCCGGCTACGAGAACTTCGTGTCCGAGCTGAACATCGATGAAGGCAAGGAGAAGCTCAGCTGGCTGGGCACCATGGACTCCTCGTCGCTGAAGATGAAAGTGGCGGCATCGATCGTGGCGATCTCCTCGATCCACCTGCTGCGGATCTTCATGGACGCCAAGAACGTCGATCCCGAGCACCTGATGTGGTACGTGATCATCCACATGACTTTCGTGATCTCTGCGTTCGCCATGGGGTATCTGGACAAGCTCACCAAGCACTGATGAGCTGACGATTGCAGTAACAAAACCGCCCGTCTGTTGCGAAACAGACGGGCGGTGTCGTTTGTGGCTTGTACTTTGTCCGGCCGAGGCATATCCCTGTAGGTCTCAAGGCTTGCCACCGCGTGAGGTGCGTTCATGAACCTGCAAGAGCTGAATGCGTTTGCCGTCGCCAGAAAAGTCGACGAACTGAACCTGATCTCCATGGAAGGCGGAATCTATCTGCTCGAAGCCCGGATGCATGGTGCGGCGTACCCGCTGAGCGATGCGCAGGGAAAAATGCTGACACTGCGTTCGGTCGAGCATGCCCGGGATCTGCTGCATAACTTTCCGGTGCTGCCGTTCAACCTGGTGCACACCTCGGTGCACGATGAAATGTGCGGTCTTGGCGCCAGTGCCGAAGAAAGCCTGAAGGTGCCGCTGGCCTGGCGATCCGCACTGTAGGCCCCGGGGCCTGATCATTGCCGGAACATCTGTGCTAGTCTGCTCGCCCTTTTGGTTCCGGGCGCGCCGGGACGCGCTGTGTACGCACGGCGTGTTCCGAGGCCGTCCGCACAGCGGAGCAGTGTCATGTCCGAAGTAAATCTGTCCACCGACGAAACCCGCGTCAGCTACGGTATCGGCCGTCAGCTGGGTGACCAGCTGCGCGACAACCCGCCACCGGGTGTCAGCCTGGACGCCATCCTGGCCGGTCTGACCGACGCATTCGCCGGCAAGGAAAGCCGTGTAAGCCAGGACGCCATGTCCGCCAGCTTCAAGGTGATCCGCGAGATCATGCAAGCCGAAGCCGCTGCCAAGGCTGAAGCCGCCGCTGGCGAAGGCCGGGCATTCCTGGCTGAAAACGCCAAGAAAGAAGGCATCACGACTCTGGCTTCCGGCCTGCAGTTCGAAGTGCTGACTCAAGGTGAAGGCGCCAAGCCATCCCGTGAAGACACCGTGCGTACTCACTACCACGGCACCCTGATCGACGGCACTGTGTTCGACAGCTCCTACGAGCGTGGCCAGCCGGCTGAATTCCCGGTCGGTGGCGTTATCGCGGGCTGGACCGAAGCCCTGCAACTGATGAATGCCGGCAGCAAATGGCGTCTGTACGTGCCGAGCGAACTGGCCTACGGCGCTCAAGGCGTTGGCAGCATCCCGCCGCACAGCGTTCTGGTGTTCGACGTCGAGCTGCTCGACGTTCTGTAATCCCGTTACCCTGCACAAGCGTGGCTTGTGCAGGGTCTCTCAGTCTTTCTCATACTTCGATCTTGTTGTGCAGTTCACTGGTCGGGCGCAAGGCTCGGGCATAGCAGAACAGGAACAGATTGCGCACCAGCTCCTTGAGCACCAAGGGCTCGCTGGAACTCAGGCCGCTGACGTCCAGATCCCCTTGATCCTGCAACTCGTGCAGGGCTTCTTCTTCCAGTACGGCGCAGACTTCACCGGTTTCCCGATGCAGGATCCTGAGGTACGGGTGCGG
The DNA here is from genome assembly GCF_021603585.1 of Pseudomonas sputi. Taxonomy (GTDB): domain Bacteria; phylum Pseudomonadota; class Gammaproteobacteria; order Pseudomonadales; family Pseudomonadaceae; genus Aquipseudomonas; species Aquipseudomonas sputi. The sequence continues at coordinate 12,324 of NZ_BQHI01000022.1, forward strand.
GCGATCCAGCCAGGCGTCGATCAAATAAGTCATGGTTCTCATCTCCATTGAAAGGGTTTCAATGAGAATAATTCTTATTCGTCAAATAGCAAGCGCCTATTGGCGGTTTGTGATTTTTTGCGGGTAAAGATTGCGTAAGGTCAAAACGGCTGGCGTTTGGCTATCGCGTGGATTGGCTGGGGATTGCGGGAGAGGGGGAGGTTCCATCCCACGGCAGGCGCGGGATGGAAGACAGCAGACTCAGACTTTTCTGACGAACTCGGATTTGAGTTTCATCGGGCCGATGCCGTCGATCTTGCAGTCGATGTCGTGATCGCCATCGCACAGGCGGATGTTCTTGACCTTGGTGCCGACCTTGACCACCAGCGAGGTGCCCTTGACCTTCAGGTCCTTGATCACGGTGATGGTGTCGCCGTCCTGCAGGACGTTACCGACCGAATCCTTTTTCACGGCATCATCGGCTGTCACTTCGGCTTCACCGCCGGCGGACCACTCGTGGGCGCACTCGGGGCACACCAGTTGGGTGCCGTCTTCGTAGGTGTATTCGGAATTGCATTTCGGGCAGGGTGGCAACGTGCTCACTAAGGCTCCTTGGAGAGGGGATCGCTAAAAGTCGCACATTGTATAGGGTTTTAGCCGTTGATGGCAGGCAACAAAAAACCGCAGGCTCCACGGAGGCTGCGGTTTTTGCTGACGCGATGCTGATCAGTGCGTGCGGGCGACCGCGAACTCGCTCAGCTCAACCAGTGCATCGCGGTATTCGCTGGCCGGCAGCGCGTCAAGGCACTTGATCGCACGGGCCACATAATCGCGGGCCAGTTGCGCGGTGTATTCCAGCGAACCGGAGGCTTCCACGGCGATGCGGATGCTTTCCAGGTCTTCGATCCCGCCTTTCTGGATCGCCTGGCGTACCAGTGCGGCCTGCTCTGGCGTGCCTTCGCGCATGGTGTAGATCAGCGGCAGGGTCGGCTTGCCTTCGGCCAGATCGTCACCGACGTTCTTGCCCAGGGTTTCGGCGTCGCCCTTGTAGTCGAGCAGGTCGTCGACCAGCTGGAACGCCACACCCAGGTGATCGCCAAAGGTGCGCAGGGCTTCGCTCTGCTCGGCGGTGGCACCGGCCAGCGCCGCGGCGCTGTGGGTCGAAGCCTCGAACAGCATCGCGGTCTTGCCGCGGATGACTTCCATGTAGGTTTCTTCGGTGGTGCTGGCGTCGCGGACCTTGGACAGCTGCAGCACTTCGCCTTCGGCGATGATGCGCGTGGCCTGGGACAGAATCTTCATCACCGGCATCGAGCCCAGTTCGACCATCATCTCGAACGAGCGCGAGTACAGGAAGTCGCCGACCAGTACGCTCGGGGCGTTGCCCCACATGGCGTTGGCGGTCGAACGGCCGCGGCGCATGCCGGACATGTCGACCACGTCGTCATGCAGCAGGGTGGCGGTGTGCAGGAATTCGATGGTGGCGGCCAGCAAGCGCATGTCGTCGCCTTCGCGACCCAGGGCCTTGCCACACAGCAGCACCAATAAAGGACGCAGGCGTTTACCGCCGGCGGACGTGATGTAATCGCCGATTTTCGATACCAGCGGCACTCGGGAAGTCAGCTGCTTCTTGATGATGCCGTCGACGGCGCTAAAATCGTCCGCCACCGCGCGGTAGAAAGCTTGGGGTTGCATCAGCGACAGGTGCTCCAGAAGGGTTGCGCGGCATGCTAGGACCCACGTCCGGGCCTGTCAAGGCGCGATGGACGGCCCCTTGCATGACTTCGAAGGCTTGCGTACAATCGCGCACCCTGAACTTCCTGGGCAGCACCTGCCTTACGCAATTGCACTTGGGCCGTTCCAGCCCCATGCAGCCATGCCAGCCAATACCTCTTCTTATAAAGAGCTGGGTGAGCAGGATTATCGGAGAAATACCATGTACGCAGTAATCGTTACCGGCGGTAAGCAATACAAGGTCGCTGAAGGTGAATACCTGAAGATCGAAAAACTGGAAGTCGCCACTGGCGAATCCGTGACTTTTGACCGCGTTCTGTTGGTCGCCAACGGCGACGACGTGAACATCGGCGCACCTGTTGTTGCTGGCGCAACCGTCAAGGCTGAAGTGATCTCCCAAGGTCGTCACGATAAAGTCCGCATCATCAAGTTCCGTCGCCGTAAGCACCACATGAAGCGTATGGGCCACCGCCAGTGGTTCACCGAGATCAAAATCACCGGTATTCAGGCTTAATTACAGCCTAATTCCTCACTAGGAGAATTGAACTCATGGCACACAAAAAAGCTGGTGGTAGTACCCGTAACGGTCGCGACTCAGAAGCCAAACGCCTTGGCGTGAAGATGTATGGCGGCCAGGTCATCAAGGCCGGCAACATCATCGTGCGTCAGCGCGGCACCCAATTCCACGCTGGCTACGGCGTTGGCATGGGTAAGGATCACACCCTCTTCGCGAAAATCGAAGGCGTGATCAAGTTTGAAGTAAAAGGCGCCTTCGGTCGTCGTTACGTGAGCGTTGTCGCAGCCTAACTGCGAGAGTGCTGGAGAAGCCCTGTCTTGCGACGGGGCTTTTTCGTTTGTGGGGTGAGTCTCTTGCAAAGCTGTTTGTATGGGCTGCCGGCGTGCGATGCAGGTCGTGGATTGGGGTCGCTGCGCTCATTTTTGCAAGAGTCTTATGTCTTGATTGTTTTTCGGCTCGTCCGTACGGCGAGAGGCGTTGGTTATGAAGTTTGTTGATGAAGTATCGATCCGCGTAAAGGCTGGCGACGGCGGCAATGGCTGCATGAGTTTTCGTCGCGAAAAATTCATTGAAAACGGCGGTCCGAACGGTGGTGATGGCGGTGATGGCGGTTCCATCTACATGATGGCCGACGAAAACCTCAACACCCTGGTGGACTACCGCTACACCCGGCACTTCGATGCCGAGCGTGGTTCCAACGGCGGCAGCACCGACTGCACCGGCAAGAAGGGTGAAGACCTGATCCTGCGCGTGCCGGTTGGCACCACCGTGATTGACTCTGCCACCCAGGAAGTCATCGGCGACCTGACCAAGGCCGGTCAGAAACTGATGGTGGTGCAGGGCGGCTGGCACGGTCTGGGCAACACCCGTTTCAAATCCAGTACCAACCGTGCGCCGCGCCAGACCACGCCGGGCAAGCCGGGCGAGCAGCGCGACCTGAAGCTGGAAATGAAAGTGCTGGCCGACGTCGGTCTGCTGGGCCTGCCGAACGCCGGTAAAAGTACCTTTATCCGTTCGGTGTCGGCTGCCAAGCCGAAAGTTGCCGATTACCCGTTCACCACCCTGGTGCCTAACCTGGGTGTGGTCAGTGTCGATCGCTGGAAAAGCTTCGTCATCGCCGACATTCCGGGTCTGATCGAAGGTGCTTCCGACGGTGCCGGTCTGGGTATTCGTTTCCTCAAGCACCTGGCGCGTACTCGCCTGCTGCTGCACCTCGTCGACATGGCGCCGCTGGATGAAAGCAGCGCGCCGGACGCCGCTGAGGTGATCGTCAACGAGCTGATCAAGTTCAGCCCGTCGCTGGCCGAGCGTGATCGCTGGCTGGTGCTGAACAAGTGCGACCAGATCCTCGAAGAAGAGCACGAGGCGCGGGTCAAGGAAATCGTTGATCGTCTGGAGTGGACTGGTCCGGTCTACGTGATCTCGGCCATCGCTAAAGAAGGCACCGAGCGCCTGACGCGCGACATCATGCGTTATCTGGAAGATCGTGCCGATCGCCTGGCCAATGATCCGGCCTACAAGGAAGAACTGGCCGATCTCGATCAGCGCATCGAAGACGAAGCTCGTGCGCAGTTGCAGGCGCTGGATGACAAGCGTGCCCTGCGTCGCAGTGGTGTGAAGTCGGTTCACGACATCGGTGACGATGACTGGGACGAAGAAGATGTGGATGACGAAGACGGTCCGGAAATCATTTACGTGCGTGACTGATTCGTTGCAGTAAACTTAAGCGCCGCTCAATCGAGCGGCGTTTTAGTATCTGGAAATCGATTGTTGGTCGCGAAGAACCACGAATAACGTCACGGGCGGTGCCAGGTCGCGCTGCCCTCAAGCTAAGGTTGAAGATGATGCGGAGCAAGGTGACAGGTGCGCAGCGTTGGGTCGTGAAGATCGGCAGCGCTTTGCTGACGGCGGATGGCAAAGGGCTGGATCGCGCGGCAATGAGTGTCTGGGTCGAGCAGATGGTGGCTTTGCATGAGGCTGGCGTCGAGCTGGTGCTGGTGTCCTCCGGGGCAGTGGCGGCGGGCATGAGTCGCCTGGGCTGGACCGCGCGACCCAGTGCGATGCATGAGCTTCAGGCTGCCGCTGCAATCGGTCAGATGGGCCTGGTGCAAGCCTGGGAGTCGAGCTTTGCCGAGCATGGTCGGCACACGGCGCAGATTCTCCTGACCCATGACGACCTGTCCGACCGCAAGCGCTACCTGAACGCTCGCAGCACCTTGCGTGCGCTGGTCGAACTGAAAGTTATCCCGGTGATCAACGAGAACGACACCGTCGTCACTGACGAAATCCGCTTCGGCGACAATGACACGCTCGCGGCGCTGGTGGCCAACCTGGTCGAGGCCGATCTGCTGGTGATCCTGACGGATCGCGACGGCATGTTCGATGCCGATCCGCGCAATAACCCTGGCGCGCAGCTGATTTACGAAGCGCGCGCCGATGATCCGACACTGGATGCAGTGGCGGGCGGCACCGGCGGTGCGCTGGGGCGTGGCGGCATGCAGACCAAGTTGCGCGCGGCGCGTCTGGCGGCGCGTTCCGGGGCGCACACCATCATTGTCGGTGGGCGTCTGGAGCGCGTGCTTGATCGTCTGAAGGCGGGTGAGCGCATTGGTACGCTGCTGTCGCCTGAGCGCGGCATGCTCGCGGCGCGCAAGCAGTGGCTGGCCGGGCATCTGCAAACCCGTGGCACGCTGGTGCTGGATGATGGCGCGGTTTCTGCGTTGTCCCAGGGCAACAAAAGCCTGCTGCCGGTCGGCGTCAAACTGGTTCAGGGCAGTTTCCGTCGTGGCGAAATGGTGGTGTGCGTGGCACCGGACGGTCGTGAGATTGCCCGTGGCCTGGCTAACTACAGCGCGCTGGAAGCACAAAAAATCATCGGTCAGTCGTCGGATGCGATTGTCGGTTTGCTGGGTTACATGGCTGAGCCGGAACTGGTTCACCGTGACAATCTGATTCTGGTGTAAGGAAAAACGCGATGCGCATGGCAAAAGGATTGTTGGGCTTGTTGATGGCGTTGCCATTGCTGGCCTCGGCCGAGGAGATCGGCCAGGTGTCGACGGTGTTCAAGTTTGTCGGGCCGAACGACCGGATCGTGGTCGAGGCATTCGATGATCCGAAGGTCGAGGGTGTGACCTGCTATCTGTCGCGCGCCAAGACCGGTGGTGTGAAGGGTGGGCTGGGTCTGGCCGAGGATCGTGCCGAGGCGTCCATTGCTTGCCGTCAGGTTGGGCCGATCAACTTCAAGGGCGAGTTGAAGGATGGTGAAGAGGTGTTCAAGGAGCGCACTTCGCTGGTGTTCAAGACCATGCAGGTGGTGCGCTTCCTGGACAAGAAGCGCAATACGCTGGTGTATCTGGTCTACAGTGATCGCCTGATCGAAGGCAGTCCGCAGAATGCGGTGACGGCGATTCCGATTCTGCCTTGGGCATCGGCTCGTTGATCGCGTGTAAGAAGGGGAGCCGGCTGGCTCCTCTGTTTTTGCCCTGAGTTCAGCAAATCGCAGGCAATAAAAAACCGACCCTGAGGTCGGTTTTTTAATGACTACGTCGCTTAGGCAGCTTCTTTCAGTGCCTTGACGTGGCCATTCAGACGGCTCTTATGACGAGCAGCCTTGTTCTTGTGGATGATGCCTTTATCGGCCATACGGTCGATAACTGGCACAGCCAGAACGTATGCAGCTTGAGCTTTTTCAGCGTCTTTTGCGTCGATGGCTTTAACTACATTCTTGATGTAGGTACGAACCATGGAACGCAGGCTGGCGTTGTGGCTGCGACGCTTCTCAGCCTGTTTTGCACGTTTTTTGGCGGAAGGTGAGTTGGCCACCGTCGAGCTCCTCGAAAGACTTTTTAGGAAATAGCAAACAAAATAGGCCGCGAATCATGCCGATGAGTTGAAGTCTTGTCAAGGGCGCTTGAAACGTTCCGCTAAGTGGTAGGTGTGGTGCGACGGGATATTTCTTTCCGGCGTGTGACCTGTAAACTCGCGAGCTTTGGCTCTGTGCTGTTGCGGCGCGGAGTATCGCACAAGTGGGCGCGTTATTCGCCTGCTGTTTATCGACAGGCACACATTCCTTCAATGAATCTGCTCAAATCGTTGGCCGCCGTCAGCTCTATCACGATGCTTTCCCGGATTCTCGGGTTTGTTCGCGACACGCTCATTGCCCGTATCTTCGGCGCCGGAATGGCAACCGACGCCTTCTTCATCGCCTTCAAGCTGCCCAACCTGCTGCGCAGGATTTTTGCCGAGGGCGCGTTTTCCCAGGCTTTTGTGCCGATCCTGGCCGAATATAAAAGCCAGAAGGGCGAAGAGGCGACCCGCACCTTTATTGCCTACGTTTCCGGTCTGCTGACGCTGGTGCTGGCACTGGTCACCGCGCTGGGCATGATTGCCGCGCCCTGGGTGATCTGGGCCACGGCGCCGGGTTTCACCGATACGCCGGAAAAATTCCAGCTGACCTCCGACCTGCTGCGAGTGACCTTTCCTTATATATTGCTGATCTCTCTGTCTTCGCTGGCGGGAGCAATCCTCAATACCTGGAACCGTTTCTCGGTTCCGGCGTTCGTGCCGACCCTGCTCAACGTCAGCATGATCGTGTTTTCGCTGTTCCTGACGCCGTACTTCGATCCGCCGGTCATGGCCCTCGGTTGGGCGGTGCTGGTCGGTGGCCTCGCCCAGTTGCTCTATCAACTGCCACACCTGAAGAAGATCGGCATGCTGGTGCTGCCGCGCCTGAATCTGCGCGATACCGGTGTCTGGCGAGTCATGAAGCAGATGCTGCCGGCGATCATCGGCGTCTCGGTCAGCCAGATTTCCCTGATCATCAACACTATTTTCGCCTCGTTCCTGGTGGCGGGCTCGGTGTCGTGGATGTACTACGCCGACCGTTTGATGGAGCTGCCGTCCGGTGTGCTCGGCGTCGCGCTGGGTACGATCCTGCTGCCGACGCTGGCCAAGACCTACGCCAGCAAGGATCGACACGAATATTCACGGATTCTCGACTGGGGCCTGCGCCTGTGCTTCGTGCTGGTGCTGCCGTGCGCGCTGGCGCTGGGGATTCTGGCTGAGCCTCTGACGGTTTCGCTGTTCCAGTACGGTCAGTTCAGCGGGTTTGACGCGGAGATGACCCAGCGGGCGTTGATTGCCTATTCTGTCGGTCTGCTCGGCATTATCGTGATCAAAGTGCTGGCGCCGGGCTTTTATGCGCAACAGAACATTCGTACTCCAGTAAAAATTGCAATTTTCACTCTGGTGGTTACTCAGCTGTTCAACCTGGTGTTGATCGGCCCGCTGGCGCACGCCGGTCTGGCACTGGCGATCAGCGCCGGTGCTTGCCTGAACGCCGGATTGCTGTTCTATCAACTGCGCAAGCAGCAGATGTATCAACCGCAGCCTGGCTGGCTGAAGTTCGGTTTCAAGCTGTTGGTCGCGGTGGCGGTGATGTCGGCGGTGCTGTTGATCGGCATGCATTTCATGCCCGCGTGGGATCAGGGCCACATGCTTGAGCGTTTCCTGCGCCTGGGCGCATTGGTAATTGCTGGTGTCGTCGCTTATTTCGGTATGTTGCTGCTGCTCGGTTTCCGTCTGCGCGACTTCAATCGCAAGGCGTTGAGCTGAGGTTCCACCCTTGAAACACGGGCGCGAGCCGGCAGTTTTGTCGGCTGGTTTATTTTGGGTTACGGTGTTGCCTGTCGTCGGCCGTCGGGTGTGGTTATAATCGGCCACTTTATGAGCAAGAAGCGCGTTATGCAGCTGGTTCGAGGCCTCCACAATCTGCGCCCCCAGCATCGGGGCTGCGTCGCCACTATTGGCAACTTTGACGGTGTTCACCGTGGTCACCAGGCCATCCTGGCCCGACTGCGTGAGCGTGCGCTCGAGTTGGGCGTACCCAGCTGCGTGGTGATTTTCGAGCCGCAGCCACGGGAGTTCTTTGCCCCGGAGACCGCGCCGGCGCGTCTGGCCCGGTTGCGCGACAAGCTGCAACTGCTGGCCGCCGAAGGCGTCGACCGGGTCTTGTGTCTGGCGTTCAACCAGCGCTTGAGCAAGCTGAGCGCCAGCGAATTCGTCGATACCATCCTGGTTGATGGCCTCGGTGTGCAGCATCTGGAGGTCGGTGACGATTTCCGCTTCGGTTGCGACCGTCTCGGCGATTTCGATTTCCTGTTGCAGGCCGGGCAGGTTCACGGTTTTACCGTGGAAGCGGCGCAAACCGTCGAGCTGGACGGCATTCGTGTCAGCAGCACCCAGGTGCGCAACGCGTTGGCCGCCGCCGATTTTGCTTTGGCCGAACGTTTGCTCGGTCGCCCGTACCGAATTGCCGGGCGTGTGCTGCATGGCCAGAAACTGGCCCGCCAACTGGGTACGCCCACGGCGAACATTCAATTGAAGCGCCGTCGCGTACCGTTCACCGGGGTTTATCTGGTCGACGTCGATATCGACGGCAAGACCTGGCCCGGCGTCGCCAATATCGGCGTGCGGCCCACGGTCCAAGGTGATGGCAAGGCCCACCTTGAAGTCCATCTTTTAGATTTTGCCGGCGATCTGTATGACCGGCGTTTGACGGTGGTTTTCCACCAGAAGCTGCGTGAAGAGCAGCGTTTCGCCTCCCTGGAGGCATTGAAAACGGCGATCAGCGCGGATGTCGCCGCCGCCCGTGCACTAGCCGCACCTAGCGCCCATCGCTAATGAAGAGCCTTAAATGACCGACTATAAAGCCACGCTAAACCTTCCGGACACCGCCTTCCCAATGAAGGCCGGCCTGCCACAGCGCGAACCGCAGATCCTGCAGCGCTGGGACAGTATTGGCCTGTACGGAAAGTTGCGCGAGATTGGCAAGGATCGTCCGAAGTTCGTCCTGCACGACGGCCCTCCGTACGCCAACGGTACGATCCACATCGGTCACGCACTGAACAAGATTCTCAAGGACATGATCATCCGCTCGAAGACCCTGTCGGGCTTTGATGCGCCGTATGTCCCGGGCTGGGATTGCCACGGCCTGCCGATCGAACACAAGGTTGAAGTGACCCACGGCAAGAACCTGGGCGCGGACAAGACCCGCGAACTGTGCCGTGCCTACGCCACCGAGCAGATCGAAGGGCAGAAGACCGAGTTCATCCGTCTCGGCGTGCTGGGCGACTTCGCCAACCCGTACAAGACCATGAACTTCAAGAACGAGGCCGGTGAAATCCGCGCCCTCGCCGAAATCGTCAAGGGCGGTTTCGTGTTCAAGGGCTTGAAACCTGTGAACTGGTGCTTTGATTGCGGTTCGGCCCTGGCCGAAGCGGAAGTCGAGTACGAGAACAAGAAGTCCTCGACCATCGACGTGGCCTTCCCGATCGCCGACGAAGCCAAACTGGCCGCCGCGTTCGGTCTGCCGTCCCTGAGCAAACCTGCCTCGATCGTGATCTGGACCACCACCCCGTGGACCATCCCGGCCAACCAGGCGCTCAACGTTCACCCGGAATTCACCTACGCGCTGGTCGACATCGGCGACAAACTGCTGGTGCTGGCTGAAGAGCTGGTCGAATCCTGCCTGACCCGTTACGGCGTCGAAGGCAACGTATTGGCCACCGCCCCGGGTTCGGCGCTGGAGCTGATCAATTTCCGTCATCCGTTCTACGACCGTCTGTCGCCGGTGTACCTGGCCGACTACGTGGAACTGGGCGCTGGCACCGGCGTGGTTCACTCCGCCCCGGCCTACGGCGTGGACGACTTCGTGACCTGCAAGAAATACGGCATGGTCAACGACGACATCCTCAACCCGGTACAGAGCAACGGCGTCTACGTGCCGTCGCTGGAGTTCTTCGGCGGCCAGTTCATCTGGAAGGCCAACCCGGCCATCGTCGAAAAACTGACCGAAGTCGGTGCGCTGCTGCACACCACCGTCATCGAACACAGCTACATGCACTGCTGGCGCCACAAGACCCCGCTGATCTACCGCGCCACCGCGCAGTGGTTCATCGGCATGGACAAGGAGCCGGTATCCGGCGACACCCTGCGCCAGCGTTCGCTCAAAGCCATCGAAGACACCAAGTTCGTTCCGGCGTGGGGCCAGGCGCGCCTGCACTCGATGATCGCCAACCGTCCGGACTGGTGCATCTCTCGCCAGCGCAACTGGGGCGTGCCGATCCCGTTCTTCCTGAACAAGGAAAGCGGCGAACTGCACCCACGTACCGTCGAGCTGATGGAAGAAGTCGCCAAGCGCGTTGAAGTCGAAGGCATCGAAGCCTGGTTCAAACTCGACGCCGCCGAACTGCTGGGCGATGAAGCGCCGCAGTACGACAAGATCAGCGACACCCTTGACGTCTGGTTCGACTCGGGCACCACTCACTGGCACGTCCTGCGCGGTTCGCACCCGATGGGTCACGAGACCGGCCCGCGTGCCGACCTGTACCTGGAAGGTTCGGACCAGCACCGTGGCTGGTTCCACTCGTCCTTGCTGACCGGTTGCGCCATCGACAACCACGCGCCGTACCGCGAGCTGCTGACTCACGGTTTCACCGTGGACGAGTCCGGTCGCAAGATGTCCAAGTCCCTGGGCAACGTGATCGCGCCGCAGAAAGTCAACGACACCCTGGGCGCCGACATCATGCGTCTGTGGGTCGCCTCGACCGACTACTCGGGCGAGATGGCCGTGTCCGAGCAGATCCTGCAGCGCAGTGCGGACGCCTATCGTCGTATCCGTAACACCGCGCGTTTCCTGCTTTCCAACCTGACCGGTTTCAACCCGGCCACCGACCTGCTGCCGGCCGAAGACATGCTGGCGCTGGATCGCTGGGCGGTGGACCGCACCCTGCTGCTGCAACGCGAGCTGCAAGAGCACTACGGCGAATACCGTTTCTGGAACGTCTACTCGAAGATCCACAACTTCTGCGTGCAGGAGCTGGGTGGTTTCTATCTCGACATCATCAAGGACCGCCAGTACACCACCGGCGCCGACAGCAAGGCCCGTCGTTCGTGCCAGACCGCGCTGTTCCACATCTCCGAAGCGCTGGTGCGCTGGATCGCGCCGATCCTGGCCTTCACCGCCGACGAACTGTGGCAATACCTGCCGGGCGAACGCAACGAGTCGGTGATGCTCAACACCTGGTACGAAGGCCTGACCGAGTTGCCGGAAGGCTTCGAGCTGGGTCGCGAGTACTGGGATCGCATCATGGAAGTGAAGGTGGCGGTCAACAAAGAGATGGAAATCCAGCGCGCGGCCAAGGCCGTCGGTGGCAACCTGCAAGCCGAAGTGACGCTGTTCGCCGAGGAAGCGCTGACCGCTGATCTGGCCAAGCTGAGCAACGAGCTACGCTTTGTCCTGATCACCTCGACCGCCACTGTTGCGCCGTTCGTGCAGGCTCCGGCCGATGCCGTGGCCACCGAAGTCAGCGGCCTGAAGCTGAAGATCGTCAAATCCGCCTTCCCGAAATGTGCCCGTTGCTGGCACTGCCGCGAAGACGTCGGCGTGAATCCGGAGCATCCGGAAATCTGCGGCCGTTGCGTGGACAACATCGATGGTGCCGGCGAGGTTCGTCACTATGCCTAATGCCGTTGGCCGTTTCGGACGGCTGAGCTGGCTCTGGTTGAGCTTGCTGGTTCTGGTCATCGACCAGGCCAGCAAGTTCTACTTCGAAGACAAGCTCGAGATGTTCCAGCAGATCGTGATCATCCCTGATTACTTCAGCTGGACACTGGCCTACAACACTGGCGCCGCCTTCAGCTTCCTCGCGGACAGCTCGGGCTGGCAGCGCTGGCTGTTCGCCCTGATCGCAATCGCGGTCAGTGCGGTGCTGGTAGTCTGGCTCAAGCGCCTGGGCCGCAACGAAACCTGGCTGGCCATCGCACTGGCGCTGGTGCTGGGCGGCGCACTGGGCAATCTGTATGACCGCATTGCCCTGGGCCATGTGATCGACTTCATTCTGGTGCACTGGCAGAACCGCTGGTACTTCCCGGCGTTCAACTTCGCCGACAGCGCCATCACCGTTGGCGCGGTGATGCTGGCACTGGACATGTTCAAAAGTAAAAAAACCGGAGAAACCGTTCATGACTGAACAGGTATTGGCTGAGCAGCGCATCGGCCAGAACACGGAAGTCACCTTGCACTTTGCATTGCGCCTGGAGAACGGCGACACGGTCGACAGCACCTTCGACAAGGCACCGGCGACTTTCAAGGTCGGCGACGGCAACCTGCTGCCAGGCTTCGAGGCTGCCCTGTTCGGTTTCAAGGCCGGCGACAAGCGTACCCTGACCGTCGAACCGGAAAACGCCTTCGGCCAGCCGAACCCACAAAACGTGCAGATCATCCCGCGTTCGCAGTTCGTGGACATGGAGCTGTCGCCGGGTCTGCTGGTGATCTTCAACGATGCGGCCAATACTGAGCTGCCGGGTGTGGTGAAAGAGTTCGACGACGCGCAAGTGACCGTCGACTTCAACCACCCGCTGGCTGGCAAGACGCTGACCTTTGACGTCGAAATCATCAACGTCAAAGCACTGTAATCGCTGTTCTGCAGGAGCCGGCTGACCGGCTCCCGTAGTGATCCAATCTTTCGCGCGCAAGACACGAGGCACCGCATGCAAATCAAACTCGCCAACCCCCGTGGCTTCTGCGCCGGCGTGGACCGGGCGATCGAAATCGTCAACCGCGCCCTGGAGGTCTTCGGGCCGCCGATCTACGTGCGTCATGAAGTGGTGCACAACAAGTTCGTGGTTGAGGACCTGCGCAGTCGTGGCGCGATCTTCGTCGAAGAGCTGGATCAGGTGCCGGACGATGTCATCGTGATCTTCAGTGCCCACGGCGTCTCGCAAGCCGTGCGTACCGAAGCCGCCGGTCGTGGCCTGAAAGTGTTCGACGCCACCTGCCCGCTGGTGACCAAGGTGCACATCGAAGTCGCGAAGTACAGCCGTGACGGTCGCGAGTGCATCCTGATCGGCCACGCCGGCCACCCGGAAGTCGAAGGCACCATGGGCCAGTACGACGCCAGCAACGGTGGCGCGATCTACCTCGTCGAAGACGAGAAGGATGTCGCCGAGTTGCAGGTGCGCAACCCCGACAAACTCGCCTTTGTCACCCAGACCACGTTGTCCATGGATGACACCAGCCGCGTCATCGATGCGCTGCGTACGCGTTTCCCGGCCATTGGCGGGCCGCGCAAGGACGATATCTGCTACGCCACCCAGAACCGTCAGGACGCGGTCAAGCAACTGGCCGACGAATGCGACGTGGTGTTGGTGGTGGGCAGCCCGAACAGTTCCAACTCCAACCGCCTGCGTGAACTGGCCGAACGCATGGCCACGCCGGCCTACCTGATCGATGGCGCCGAAGACCTGCAGAAGAGCTGGTTCGACGGTGTCGAGCGTATCGGCATCACCGCCGGTGCTTCCGCCCCGGAAGTTCTGGTGCGCGGCGTGATCCAGCAGTTGCAGGCCTGGGGCGCCACCGGCGCTGACGAGCTTGACGGGCGTGCGGAGAACATCACGTTCTCGATGCCTAAAGAGCTGCGCGTTCGCTCGATCTGACCGCCTTATCCTTTCGGCACAGCGCCTGTTCAGCCTTTTGGTTGGCCAGGCGTACGCGACCGGTCGCCGCCAGCACCACCTGAAGCTGGCTGACCGGCTCGCGAGCCGAGCACAGATGTAACGTCCCCGCCTGAAACTTGCGGTCCGGCACCAGTGGCTGGCCCAGGCTGCTGAAGCGTATGTACCGGCTCACCAGCCAGTTGCCGACAATCGGTATCTTTCCGTCACTCGCCTGCTCGATCAGCAATGGATTACCGGCATCCCCCGGTCCCTTTCCGCTGAGATCCAGAATGATCCGCCAGCCCTGGCCCCAATCGCCGTTGATGCCATGAATCACCACGCTCTGATTGCGCGTGATGGCCATGGTCCGGGCATTGCGAATCCCGTCGAGCAGAGACTGCGCGGCCTGCTGCCGCCGGTTTGATTCGGTGAAGTCCGCCAGCGCCGGACTGACCAGCGACAGAACAATTGCGCCGATCGCCAGTCCCATAAGCAGTTCGACCAGACTGAAACCCTGTTGCGGCATGTGCGCGTCCTCCCTGGATTGTGCACAGCAGCGCAGTCCGTGCGCTGCACGCGGTAAATCAACCGGCGCCCGCCGGTCGAATGTTCTAGGTTTGTACAGGTATAGCCGACGGCAACGGAGGGCATCGATGGATCATCGTACAAAAGGTTTCACGCTGATCGAGCTGTTGGTGGCGGTCGCGGTGTTTGTGATCCTGATCACGATGGCGGTGCCGGCATTCACCCGTTCGGTGCAGGGCAGCAAGGCCGACACCGAAGTCGGCGACCTGCAACGGGCCCTCAATTACGCAAGGCTCGAGGCGATCAACCGGGGCGTCACCACCCGCTTGCGGCCGAGCGCCGGCGGCAGTGTCTGGACCGGTGAGCTGTCGGTCTACGACAGTACTGGCACTCCGGCCAATGTATTGCGGGTTGTTCCAGCGATGAGCAGCGGCGCGACTCTGACGCTACCCTCTGGAGTGACCGCACTGGACTTCAACAATCTGGGCGGGCTGGCGGCACCGTCCACGGCGGTGGTCATCAGTTACACGCTGGGCACGCAAAGCAGGACGCTGAACGTGTGTCTGAACGGACGAATTCAATTGGGTGGAAGTTGCGGATGAGGGCAGGGAGCAAGCACGCACAGGAAGGCATGACGCTGATCGAAGTGCTGGTCGCGTTGTTGATTCTGACGGTCGGGTTGTTGGGCGCGGCGGCGGTCCAGCTCAATGCGCTGAAGTACACCGACAGTTCGCGCATGACCAGCCAGGCGAGTTTCATCGCCTACGACATGATGGACAGGATTCGCGCCAATTCCGGCGCCGACTACACCGTCACACCGCCGACCACGGGCAACCTGAGTGTCGCCCGGGATCAGGATCTCTACGACTTCACCACCAATATCGTCAATTTCGGCGGCCCGACCGCCACCGGCAGCATCACCCTCAATCAACGCGTGTACACCATCACCATCACCTGGAGTGACGCGCGCGCCGCCAATACGACCGGTGCAACCCGCAGCTTTGTCCTGAGCAGCCGCGCCGCGGTCGATCCGGTGGCCACGCCATGAAGCGGCATAACCTGGGTTTCGGTCTGATCGAAATGCTGGTCGCCCTGGCGTTGGGGCTGATCGTGGTGCTCGGTGTGGTGCAGATCTTCCTGGCGGCGAAAAACACCTACGTCAGCCAGAACAGCGCCGCCGCCATGCAGGAAGACGCGCGGTTCGTGCTGAGCAAGATGATTCAGGAACTGCGCATGGTGGGCATGTTCGGCTGCCTGGGCACGATTACCGATTCCAGCTCGGCGGGGGATTTCAATGCGGCCCAGATCACGCCGATCAGCTGGGACAACGCCAACCTCAAACTGACCCTGGTTACCGCTGATGTCGGCAGCGCGGGCGGAACGCCGACCTGGACCGTGGTCTCCGATTGCCGCAACAGCGCCATTGCTTATACCGGCGCACGGGCAGCCGCGACGGGGCAGATCGCGTTCCCGATCCGTCGGCTGGTCTACAGCTTCAGCAACAACCAGATTCTGATGGGCACCGGCAGTGGCAATCCGGCCCAGCAGGTGCTGGTGAACAATGTCAGTGCGTTCACGGTGATGTTTGGTCTGGCGAGTTCCGCGACCGATGTCGCGGCGTCTACCTACAGCACCAATCCCGGTGATCCGGCGCGGATTCGCAGCGTGCGCCTGAGCCTGACCCTCACTGACCCGAACAACCGGGTCCGCAATCAAACCTTCAACGTGGTTGCCGCCTTGCGCAACCGCTTGCAGTGAGGGGCAAGCGATGAATCTTTCTCTCCATCGGCGACGGTCCCAGGGCGGCATGGTGTTGCTGGTCAGCCTGGTGTTCCTGCTGCTTCTGACGGTGATCGGCTTGTCTTCGATGCAAAGCGCCAACCTCCAGGAAAAAATGGCGGGCAGCGTGAGCCTGCGCAATCAATCGTTCCAGACGGCCGAGGCCGCGCTGCGTATCGGCGAGAGTGCGGTGCAACTGGACGGCTACGCGCTGGCGGTGTGCGCCAGCGCCACCCAATGTGCGCCGCCGGCGGAGTCCTCGGTGGTCAGCGCGGCAGGGTTCAATTCCACGTCGGGCGTTACCTGGATCGCCGCCGGCAGCGGGTTTTACGGAGTGCAGAACATCGGCACGACCCTGACGGCGGTGAACGTACCGAGCAATACCTCGGCGACGTTGTACCGTGTCACGGCCGTCGGCATCGCCGGCACTTCGCGCAGTGTGGTGGAGAGTGTCTATGCGAAGTACTGAGCGACGCTTCAAGTGGCTGTCGCTGCTGCTCGGCATGCTGACCGGGCTTTATCTGGCTGCACCGGCGTTTGCTTTCACGCCGTCCGATTCGCCGCTGTTGAGCGCGGCGGCCGTGCCACCGAACGTCATGTTGATGATCGACGACTCGGGCAGCATGAACAGCATCATCTATGCGGCAGGATTTGATCCGACCGTGGATCGAACGCCGGCCCGGCAGTGCAACGCGGTCATTGGGCTGTGCTTCAGCTCGACCGCCATCACTGGCGATACGATCTTTCTTTCGAGCCTGCCGACCTCTGGCTGCTCCGGCGGCGCCTATGCGTTCTACAACAACAGCCTGACGCCGCTCTGCCTGAAATTGCCGGATCCGGTGGGCAGCGGCAACACCCGCTATTCGGCGGATTACATTTCCTACGTGGTCGGGCTGGCGATCAACAACGGCACGCGCGACTTCACCACCGGAGCCATTCCCAACGATTACCGGATCAACGTGGCGCGCAACGTTTCCACCACACTGGTCACCAGCAATCGCAACCTGCGCATGGGTCTGGCCACGTTCAACCCGGCCACCAGCAACAACCCCGGCAACGGTGGTTTCATTGCCCGTTCCATCAGCGATCTGTCAGCGGTCAGCGGCAGCGTGACCCAGGCCCAGGCCGACACCAACTACAACGCACTGATTTCCTCGATCAACGGCCTGAGCGCGGTGGCCAACACGCCACTGGCCGAGACCTACTACGAAATCACCCGCTACATGCGCGGGATGGCGCCGTACTACAACAGCACCCCCAGCACCTACACCAGCCCGATCCAGTACCGCTGCCAGAAAAACTACGGCGTGGTCATCACCGACGGCCTGCCGACCTACGACCGCACCTTCCCGAGCAACGACCCGCTGGGCGGCAGCCGCCTGCCGAACTGGGACGGCATCAACAATGACGGAAACAACCTGAACGGGGACGGGGAGGGCGATACGCTGTACCTGGACGATATCGCCAAGTTCGCCTTCGACATCGACATGCGCTCCTCCGGCACCGACGCGGCGGGCAAGAGCTGGAACGCGGTGGATTTCCCCAGGCAGAACATGAACACCTACACCGTAGGTTTCACCGCTTCCAACGACATGCTCTCGGACGCCGCCGACTACGGACAGGGCCGCTACTACCAGGCGACCGACAGTGCCGGCCTGAATGCCGCGCTGTCTTCGGCGTTGAGCGACATCACCTCCAAGGCTGGGTCCGGCGGTGCGGGTGTGACCAGCAGCACCACGCTGACCGGCAGCAGCAGTTTTTTCCAAACCACCTACGACCCCAAAGACTGGCGCGGCACGATCAAGTCCTTTGGGTTCAACTCGGCCGGGGCGGTCAATACGTCGGCCGTGCTGTGGACCACCGATACGGCCATCGTGCCCAGTGCCACTGCGCCGACCTATCAGTCGTGGAACTCCCTGAACAACGCGGCGGTAACGTTGGCCTACGGCAACTTCTCCCCGGCCCAGCAGACCGTCCTCAACCAGGGTTTGCCCGCCGGCATCAGCGGCAGCGACCTGGTCGAATGGAGCAAGGGCACCAACAAGACCGGGCTCAAAGTGCGCAGTGTGTTGCTCGGGGACATCATCAACTCGCCGCTGGTGCTGGCCTCGCCCACGGAAAAGACCGCTTCCGATCTGGCCGGTGACACCACTTACAGCACCTACCTGACCACCAAGGCTTCGAACATGAATACCAGCCTGGTGGTGAACGCCAACGACGGTTTTGTCAGCGTCATCAACTCGGCCAACGGTACCCGGCGCTATGCCTACATGCCGTCCAGCGTATTGCCCTCGCTGCGCCTGATTGCCGATCCGAACTACGTCAACGGCGTCAGCCACAAGTTTCTGGTGGATGGTCAGCTCGGTGTATTCGACGCGCAATTCGGCACGGCCTGGAAAACCCTGGCCATCGGCGGGACAGGAGCCGGTGGCAAGACCTTCTATGGCCTTCAGCTGTTCGACGCCTCGGCGGGCAACATCATCCGCGCCTTGTGGGAAGTCAGCGCGCCGGCCACCGCCAGCCCTTCCAACGCTTTTAATGATCTGGGTTATGCATACGCCCGTCCGGAAGTGGCACGCTTGGCCGATGGTCGCTGGGCGGCGTTCATTGCCAACGGTTACGGCAGCAACTCCGGGGTGGCGGCGCTGTATGTGCTGGATGTGCGTGACGGCTCGCTGATCAAAAAAATCGTCATCGACAGTACGGAAACCACCAACGGTTTGTCCTCGGTGAAGTTGCGGGTCAATTCGCAGAACGTGGTGCAGGCAGCCTATGGCGGTGACTTGAAGGGGCGGTTGTGGAAGTTCGATCTCAGCGCCACTTCGTCCGACAGCTGGGGCGTGGCGTTTGCCGGCAAACCGTTGTTCACCACGGCCGGCGGGGCGACTCAGCCGATCACTGCGCAACCGTTGCTGGCGGACAACGCTCTGGGCGGAAAACAGATTTTCGTCGGCACCGGTAAATTCAACGAAACCGCCGACAAGACCAACAAGGATTTGCAGGCGTTCTATTCGGTGTGGGATGCCGATGGCGGGTCGGGCCAGATCACGGTCAGCAGTTTGCAGGCGCAGGCGATTACCGGGGTGTTCTCCGGCAGTACCGGGCAGTTCGTCACCACCAGCCAGAATGACACGACTTATCCGGCGGAGAAGGGCTGGTATCTGCCGCTGGTGTACAACAACGCCTTGACTGGCGAACGGGTGATCAATCAGGCCAGTCTGGTGCTGGGACGCATCGTGTTCACCACGGCCAGTGTCGATACCACCGACCCGTGTTCCAGTTTCGGTACCGGCAAACTGATCGAACTCGATGCGTTCAGCGGTAAGATGCTCAACTACGCGGTGCTCGACACCAATGCCGATGGCGTGGTCGACAGCAACGACACGATTTCCAGCGGCGTGGTGTTCACCGGTGGTATCCCGACCCTGAACGCCATCGTCAACGGTGCATCACGCAAGGTCGTGAACGATTCCAGTGGCGGTATCACCACCCTGGTGGAAAAATCCGGCGGCGGCAGCCGTCGTATCATGTGGCGACAAATACAGTAAGTGAGAGTTGAGGCATGCGCAGATCCAACCGGGGTTTCACCTTGATCGAAATCATGATCGTGATTGCGATCATCGGTATCGTCATCACCATCGGCTATCCGAGCCTCACCGAGTACGTGAAGAAAGGCCGTCGTGCAGACGTCGTCAGCACTTTGTCGGAACAGGCACAGATCCTCGAGCGCTTCTATTCGAAGAACAACGTCTACACCGGTGTCACCGGGTTGAGCACCGGCAACGATTTCTACACCATCACGCCGACGATCACCGATCAGACCTTCCTGCTGACCGCGACCCGCAAGACCGGCACGGCCATGGCCACTGACAAGTGCGGGGATTTCACCCTCACCAACACCGGTGTCAGAAGCATGAACAACGCGACCACCGGGCTGACCACCAAGGATTGCTGGGGCCGCTGAGCCGCTTTATTTCGGGCGCCATTTGCGCCCACTGTCTTTTTTACGGTTGGATCAAACATGACCAGGCAACAGCAAGTGGTGATTGTCGGTGGCGGGGTGATTGGCCTGCTCACGGCGTACAACCTCGCCTCCGAGGTCGGCAGCGTGGTGCTGCTGGATCGTTCGAACGTCGGCCAGGAATCGTCCTGGGCCGGTGGCGGTATCGTGTCTCCGCTGTACCCGTGGCGCTACAGCCCGGCCGTCACCGCGCTGGCGCACTGGTCGCAGGATTTTTATCCACAGCTGGGCGAGCGTCTTTTTGCCGATACCGGAGTCGATCCCGAAGTGCATACCACCGGCCTGTATTGGCTGGATCTGGATGACGAAGCCGAAGCGCTGGCCTGGGCTGCGCGGGAGAACCGCCCGTTGCGGGCTGTGGATATTTCGGCGGCGCATGATGCGGTGCCGGTGCTCGGTGGCGGCTTTTCCCGGGCGATCTACATGGCCGATGTGGCCAACGTGCGCAACCCGCGACTGGTGAAGTCTTTGAAAGCAGCGTTGCAGGCGCTGCCGAACGTGACGATTCACGAGCAGTGCGAAGTCAGCGGGTTCGTCCGTGAAGGCGAACGGGTGGTGGGCGTGCAGACTTCCACCGGTGTGATCGCTGGCGATCAGATCGTGCTGACGGCGGGCGCGTGGAGCGGCGCACTGCTCAAGACCCTGAACCTTTCCCTGCCGGTGGAGCCGGTCAAGGGCCAGATGATTCTCTACAAGTGCGCGGCGGATTTCCTGCCGAGCATGGTGCTGGCCAAGGGGCGCTACGCCATTCCGCGTCGTGACGGGCACATTCTGATCGGCAGTACGCTGGAGCACGAAGGCTTCGACAAGACCCCGACGAATAACGCGCTGGAAAGCCTCAAGGCATCGGCGGTCGAGTTGCTGCCGGCGCTGGCCGATGCCGAAGTGGTGGGGCATTGGGCCGGGCTGCGACCGGGTTCGCCCGAGGGCATTCCTTACATTGGCCGGGTTCCGGGGTTTGACGGTCTGTGGCTGAACTGCGGGCATTACCGCAATGGGCTGGTGCTGGCGCCGGCGTCCTGTCAGTTGTTTGCCGACGTGATGCTGGGGCGCGCGCCGATCATCGATCCGGCGCCGTATGCTCCGGCCGGACGTATCTAGTCAGTTTTTCTTCCGGTAACTGACAAATAGCTTTCGCGGGCAAGCCCGCGAAGGGGCCCTTAATCCAGCCCCAGTTTCTTGAGCCTGTAGCGCATCGACCGAAACGACAGGCTCAACCGCTGCGCCGCCGCCGTGCGATTCCAGCGGGTTTCCTCCAGCGCCTGCAAAATCAGTTTGCGCTCGACGCTCTCAAGATAGTCTTCGAGGTTGTCGATCTGGGTGAGATCGGCAGCTCCGCCCTCGGCGGCGCCGTTACCTTCACTCAGGCGTAAATCATCGGTCTCGATCGTGCGGTTTTCACACAGGGTGTGTGCCCGTTCAAGCACGTTCTCCAGCTCCCGCACGTTGCCCGGGAAACGGTAGTTTTTCAGCGCCTCAAGGGCATGGGGATGAAGACGTGCCGCCGGTTGCCCGGTGCCATTGGCCAGGCGTTTGAGCATGTGGCCGGCCAGTGTTTCGATGTCATCGCGGCGTTCGCGCAGGGACGGCACACGCAGTTCGATCACGTTCAACCGGTAATACAGATCCTGACGAAAGCGCTCGGCAGCCACTTCCGCGTCGAGATCCTTGTGCGTCGCGCAAAGGATGCGCACGTCAACCACGGTTTCCTGTTGACCGCCGACGCTGCGCACGGCTTTTTCCTGGATCGCCCGCAGCAGCTTGACCTGCATCGGCAGCGGCAGATCCGCCACTTCATCGAGAAACAGCGTGCCGCCATGGGCCGCCTGAAACAGCCCCGGTTTATCCTCCACCGCGCCGCTGAAACTGCCTTTGCGGTGGCCGAAAAATTCGCTTTCCATTAACTCTGAAGGAATCGCCCCGCAGTTCACCGGCACAAATGGCTGGCTGGCCCGCGGGCCTTGTTCATGAATCAGTCGGGCGACCAGCTCCTTGCCACTGCCGGACTCGCCGCTGATGTAGACCGGTGCCTGGCTGCGGGCCAGTTTGTCGATCTGCTTGCGCAGGTTGCGCATCGGCGGTGAATCGCCAAGCAGCCGCCGGTCGATCGAGGTGCAGACATTACCTGCCGCCGGCATGCGCAACGCCGAGCCGACCAGCTCACGCAGGCGTGTCAGGTCCACGGGTTTGGTCAGGAAGTCGAAAGCCCCGGCCTTCAAGGCGTTGATCGCCGTTTCCAGGCTGCCGTAGGCGGTGATCATGGCTACCGGCAGTTGGGGATAACGCTGCTGAATATGCTGCACCAGTTCCAGGCCGGTGCCGTCGGGCAGGCGCATGTCGGTCAGGCACAGCTCGAAGCTCTCGCGGTGCAGCAGCGCCTGGGCTTCTGCGAGATTGCGTGCGCTGAAGGTGTCGAGTTTCATCCGTCCCAGGGTGATTTCCAGGAGTTCGCGGATATCCGGCTCGTCGTCGACGATGAGGATTTTTTGCCGTGGGCTCGTGTTCAACTTTGTTTCCGTCCGTGAGCAAAGGTGATGCGAAAGCAGCCGCCGCCTTGGCGTGATTTGAAGTCTAGGCGCGCTTGATTGCTTTCGCACAGCTCACGGGACAGATAAAGCCCAAGGCCGGTGCCCTGGCTGGTGGTGGTAAAGAACGGTTCGAACAGGTGGGCTTGATGATCCAGCGGCACGCCGGGGCCATTGTCTTGCACCTCAAGCACGGCCAGCGTGCTCTCGGGGTCGATGGACAGCGTCAGCCAGACCTCGGCCGGATCGTGCAGCAGGGCACTGTGGCGCCAACCGTTACGTAACAGATTGTCGAGAATCTGCGTGAGCTGGCCGGGATCCATCAGGGTGCGGAAGTCCCCCGGGCCGATGTGCAGGTGAATCTGCTGATGCTCGCCGGCCTGTTCGCGGCTCTCGTCGACAAACTGCTCCAGCCACGGCTTGAGATCCAGCCGTTGCGGTGCGCTCTGCTGGCGGCGGGACAGTTGCAGGACGTTTTCGATGACTCGGTTCATGCGCTGGGAGTGGTCTTGAATGATCTGCGTCAGACGCCGATCCGCGCTGTCGAGTTCCTCGGATTCCTGCAACAGCTGCGCGGCATGACTGATGGCCCCCAGCGGATTGCGGATTTCATGGGCGATACCGGCGGTCAGCCGACCCAGCGCGGCCAGTTTCAATTGCTGGGCCTGCTGGGCGATCTGTGCGAGGTCTTCGAGAAACACCAGGGTCTGGCGATTCGGGCTCTGTTCCAGGGCGACGAAACTCGGCTGCAGCTCCAGGCCGTTGCCGGCGACTTTCAGGCTTTGCGGGCGCAGGGTCGGGTTGTTCAGCCACAGTTGCAGGCGTTCGACCAGTGCGCTCGAGTGCTCATCAATCAAGTCGCCTTGGAGGTGCGGTTGTCCCAGCAGGACCCTGGCACTGTGATTGGCCAGTTGCACCCGGCGCTGTTCGTCGAGCACCAGAATGCCGGTGCGCATGCGTTGCAGGATCAGCGCGTTGAGGGCTTCGAGACCCACCACTTCGCTGGCGCGCAGCTCGGCCAGGTTCTCACTGACTTCGAGACGGCGGATCAACCCTTGTACCAGTAACGAGGCCGCAAAACACAAGGCGCCGAGGGTGCCGGCCTGCAGATAGTCGTTGGCGCTCAAGGGGTGACTGAAGCTCAGCAGAAAGCTGAGCCCGACGATGCCGAGGGTGGCGATGGCGGCGATCAGCAAGCCGATGCGTCGTCGCAGCAACGTGTTGCTGATGGCCACCGAAACGATCAGCAAGTTGCCAATCGCACTGGCCACACCGCCCGCCGCATAGAACACGCCACACAGCAGCAGAATGTCGACCAGTGACAGCGCGAACAACCGGGCCGGGCGGCGGATGTTCTCGAGGAATACCACCAGCAGAATGTTCAGCACCAGGTACAACCAGCTGCCATTGCGCAGCAACTCGTCGTTGGCCGAGGTCAGCAGGCGGTTGTCCATGTTGCTGGAGATCAGCAACACCAGGGTGATGCCGACGCTCAAACGGTACAGATGATAGAGGCGCAGCAATCGCTGAGCCTGTTTGCTGTTGGCGTTGTCGGCCTCAGCGATCACTGGAGCCGGGGCCTTGCTCGAGGTGAGCCTGGCTGCAATACCACTGTTGTTGAAGGTTCAGCGCGCGGTCGCGGGGCAGGTGCACGCCACAATGGGCGCAGCGCACCATCGGCGCGGCATCCTGTTCGCGAGGCGATCGGGCGGAGGCGGCAGGGGCCTTGAATTTGCGCCACAACCAGACAGCAGCGGCGATCAAGGCAATCCAGAACAGTAAACGAAGCATGATGGGCGGCTTTTCGGCTAATGATTCGGCAGTTTAGCCAAGGACCCGACAGGCGCACAGCCCAATCACACGCGGCAATAAAAAGGGAGATCCGAAGATCTCCCTTTTTGGCATCACCGCAGTGATCAGTCGAACAGACCGAAGGTCATGTAGCTGAAGATGGAACGGTCGCTGTCGCTCGACTCCGGCTCCGGCTCTTCGATCACGTCGCCGTTTTCGTCTTTAGGCTTGAGCTCGTTCGGGATCGCGTCTTTCGCGTCCTGGAACTGCTTCTGCACGTCCTGGTTGGCGCGGGTCTCTCCCGGCGGCAGCGGCGGACGGGATTCGATCAGGCCCAGCGTGGCCTTGCTCAGGAACGAACGGTTGTCGGCTTCGGCAACGCGAGGCACGAACTGGCCGTCCTGCAGGCTCGGGTGGTTCGGGTAGTTGAGCTTCAGGGTTTCCAGACTGGTGGCGGCCAGATCGTCCAGGTGCAGGCGCTGGTAGGCTTCGGTCATCACCGCCAGGCCGTCGCCGACCGATGGGGTTTCCTGGAAGTTTTCCACTACATAACGACCACGGTTGGCGGCAGCGACATAGGCCTGACGGGTCAGATAGTAGTCGGCCACGTGGATTTCGTAGGCGGCCAGCAGGTTGCGCAGATAGATCATGCGCTGCTTGGCGTCCGGCGCGTAGCGGCTGTTCGGGTAGCGGCTGGTCAGCTGGGCGAACTCGTTGTAGGAGTCGCGGGCGGCACCCGGGTCACGCTTGGTCATGTCCAGCGGCAGGAAGCGCGCCAGCAGGCCGACGTCCTGGTCGAACGAGGTCAGGCCCTTGAGGTAGTAGGCGTAATCCACGTTCGGGTGCTGCGGATGCAGACGAATGAAACGCTCGGCGGCGGACTTTGCAGCTTCCGGCTCGGCGTTCTTGTAGTTGGCATAGATCAGTTCCAGCTGCGCCTGATCGGCGTAGCGACCGAACGGATAACGCGACTCCAGAGCCTTCAGCTTGGCTGTGGCGCTGGTGTAGCTGTTGTTGTCCAGGTCCTGTTGAGCCTGCTGGTACAGCTCGGCTTCACTCAGGTTTTCGTCTACGACTTCCTTCGATGAGCAAGCAGCGGTCAATGCGAGGATGGCGATCAGCAGCAGGTGTTTCACTTGCATGGCGGCTTGCGTCCCTATGACGGCCGCTGTCTTGGGCGGGGCCGTCCTGTTATGATGAGCGCCCCGTTGAAAAGCCCCGGGGCAAAAGACGCCGTATTTAACCACAAGCGCGCAGCCGAAACCAAAGGCTGTAGCCGACGCCCAGTCCGAGCATGTCCGATAAAATTGAACTTCGCGCAGAGGTGCCGTCCGAATTGGGCGGCCAACGCCTCGATCAAGTCGCCGCCCAACTCTTCGCCGAGCACTCGCGCTCGCGCCTTTCCGCCTGGATCAAAGAAGGTCGCCTGACTGTGGACGGGGCGGTCATCCGCCCGCGCGACATCGTTCATGGCGGTGCCATCCTTGAGCTGACTGCCGAGCAGGAGGCCCAGGGTGAATGGGTCGCTCAGGACATCGAACTCGACATCGTCTATGAAGACGACGACATTCTGGTGATCAACAAGCCTGCGGGCCTGGTGGTGCACCCGGCTGCCGGTCACGCTGATGGCACCTTGCTCAACGCGTTGCTGCACCACGTCCCGGACATCATCAATGTCCCGCGTGCCGGTATCGTGCATCGTCTGGACAAGGACACCACCGGTCTGATGGTGGTGGCCAAGACCATTCAGGCGCAGACCAAACTGGTCGCGCAGTTGCAAAGCCGCAGCGTCAGCCGGATCTACGAGTGCATCGTGATCGGCGTAGTGACCGCCGGCGGCAAGATCAACGCGCCGATCGGCCGTCACGGCCAGCAGCGTCAGCGCATGGCCGTGATGGAAGGCGGCAAGCCGGCCGTCAGCCACTACCGCGTGCTGGAGCGCTTCCGTTCCCACACCCACGTACGGGTGAAGCTGGAAACCGGTCGTACTCACCAGATCCGCGTGCATATGGCGCACATCAACTTCCCGTTGGTCGGCGACCCGGCGTACGGCGGCCGTTTCCGCATTCCGCCGGCCGCGAGCCAGACCATGGTCGAATCCCTCAAGCACTTCCCGCGTCAGGCCCTGCACGCGCGGTTCCTCGAACTGGATCACCCGACCACCGGTGAGCGCATGAGCTGGGAATCGCCGTTGCCGGAAGACTTCGTCTGGCTGTTGACCCTGCTCAAGCAGGATCGCGAGGCATTCGTCGGATGAACTGGCTGACGCCGGACTGGCCCGCGCCGGCCAGCGTCAAGGCCTGTGTCACCACCCGCGAGGGCGGCGTCAGCGAGACGCCGTTCGACAGCCTCAATCTGGGCGATCATGTCGATGACCGCCCCGAGGCTGTGGCCGAAAACCGTCGACGTCTGACCGAACACTTCTCTATAAAGCCTGCCTGGCTGCAGCAAGTGCACGGGATTGCCGTGGCACATGCCGATCCGTCCGTGGTGGCCACCGCGGATGCCAGCTGGACGGCGACACCCGGTATCGCCTGTGCGGCGATGACCGCCGACTGCCTGCCGGCGCTGTTCTGCGACCGTGCCGGCACTCGCGTTGCTGCGGCGCATGCCGGTTGGCGTGGACTGGCGGCTGGCGTGCTGGAAGCCACCCTCGACAGTCTGAATGTACCCGCCGGGGATGTACTGGTCTGGCTCGGCCCGGCCATCGGCCCCCAAGCCTTTGAAGTCGGCCCGGAAGTCCGGGAAGTCTTCGTCAGTCAATTGCCCGAAGCCGAGGCAGCCTTTGTCCCGAGTCACAACGCGGGCAAGTTCATGGCTGACATCTATAAGCTGGCGCGGCTGCGTCTGGCGGTTCGTGGTGTCACCGCTGTTTATGGTGGCGGTTTCTGCACCGTGACCGATCCGCGCTTCTTTTCCTATCGCCGTGCACCTCGCACGGGTCGCTTCGCCTCCCTGGTCTGGCTTACCCGCTAAACTCTCTGATCTGCATCAACTCCCTGACGCTTGAATCTTCCAGAATCGACCGCATCTATAGCGGTATCTGGCAGGTTTCTTTATTCAGGATGGTTTTCAGGTCCGGCCTGCTCAAAAGGAAGGTGACCCATGCGTATAGACCGTTTAACCAGCAAATTGCAGTTGGCGTTGTCCGATGCCCAATCCCTGGCTGTCGGCCACGATCATCCGGCCATCGAGCCGGCGCATTTGATGCAGGCGATGCTTGAACAACAGGGTGGTTCGATCAAACCCCTGTTGATGCAGGTGGGCTTCGACGTCAACAGCTTGCGTAAAGAGCTGACCAAAGAGCTCGATCAACTACCGAAAATCCAGAACCCGACCGGCGACGTCAACATGTCCCAGGATCTGGCGCGTCTGCTCAACCAGGCCGACCGCCTGGCCCAGCAGAAGGGCGATCAGTTCATTTCCAGCGAGTTGGTGCTGCTTGCCGCGATGGACGAGAACAGCAAACTCGGCAAGTTGCTGCTCGGCCAGGGCGTGAGCAAAAAGGCCCTGGAAAACGCAATCAACAACCTGCGTGGTGGCGAGGCGGTCAATGACGCCAACCACGAGGAATCACGTCAGGCGCTGGATAAATACACCATCGACCTGACCAAGCGCGCCGAAGACGGCAAGCTTGACCCGGTGATCGGCCGTGACGATGAAATTCGTCGCACCATTCAGGTTCTGCAACGCCGCACCAAGAACAATCCGGTGCTGATCGGCGAGCCTGGCGTGGGTAAAACCGCGATTGCCGAGGGGCTGGCCCAGCGCATCATCAACGGCGAAGTGCCGGATGGGCTGCGCGGCAAGCGTCTGCTGTCCCTCGATATGGGCGCGCTGATTGCCGGTGCCAAGTATCGCGGTGAGTTCGAAGAGCGCCTGAAAGCGCTGCTCAACGAACTGTCGAAGCAAGAAGGGCAGATCATTCTGTTCATCGACGAGCTGCACACCATGGTCGGCGCCGGCAAGGGCGAAGGCTCGATGGACGCCGGCAACATGCTCAAGCCGGCACTGGCTCGTGGCGAATTGCATTGCGTCGGCGCGACCACGCTCAATGAGTACCGCCAATATATAGAGAAGGACGCAGCCCTCGAACGGCGCTTCCAGAAAGTGTTGGTGGACGAGCCGAGCGAAGAAGACACCATCGCGATCCTGCGTGGCCTCAAGGAGCGTTACGAGGTTCACCACAAGGTGGCGATTACTGACGGCGCGATCATTGCGGCGGCCAAACTCAGCCATCGCTACATCACTGACCGGCAGCTGCCGGACAAGGCGATCGACCTGATCGATGAGGCGGCCAGCCGCATCCGTATGGAGATCGACTCCAAGCCGGAAGTGCTGGATCGTCTGGAGCGGCGCCTGATTCAACTGAAGGTGGAATCCCAGGCTCTGAAGAAAGAAAGCGACGAGGCGGCGAAGAAACGTCTGGAGAAACTCCAGGAAGAAATCGATCGCCACGAGCGTGAGTACTCGGATCTGGAAGAAATCTGGAACTCGGAAAAAGCCGAGGTGCAGGGTTCTGCGCAGATTCAGCAAAAGATCGAACAGTCCCGTCAGGAGCTGGAGGCCGCGCGACGTAAAGGCGACCTGAACCGCATGGCCGAGTTGCAGTACGGGGTGATCCCGGATCTGGAGCGCAGCCTGCAAATGGTCGACCAGCACGGCAAAAGCGAGAACCAATTGCTGCGCAGCAAGGTGACCGAAGAGGAAATCGCCGAAGTCGTCTCGAAGTGGACCGGTATCCCCGTGTCGAAAATGCTCGAAGGCGAGCGCGACAAGCTGATGAAGATGGAAAGCCTGTTGCACCAACGCGTGATCGGCCAGGACGAAGCGGTGGTCGCAGTGGCCAACGCGGTGCGGCGTTCCCGCGCCGGGTTGTCCGACCCGAATCGCCCGAGCGGCTCATTCATGTTTCTCGGCCCGACCGGTGTCGGTAAAACCGAGCTGTGCAAGGCGCTGGCCGAATTCCTCTTCGATACGGAAGAGGCGATGGTGCGGATCGACATGTCCGAGTTCATGGAGAAACATTCCGTGGCGCGGCTGATCGGTGCGCCACCGGGCTACGTCGGCTACGAAGAGGGCGGTTACCTGACCGAAGCGGTACGTCGCAAGCCTTACTCGGTGATCCTGCTGGACGAAGTCGAGAAGGCGCACCCGGACGTGTTCAACATCCTGCTGCAAGTGCTGGAGGATGGCCGTCTGACCGACAGTCATGGCCGCACGGTAGACTTCCGCAATACCGTGATCGTCATGACTTCCAACCTTGGTTCGATGCAGATCCAGGAACTGGTCGGTGACCGTGAGGCGCAACGTGCGGCGGTGATGGATGCGATTTCCACCCACTTCCGTCCGGAGTTCATCAACCGGGTCGACGAAGTGGTGATCTTCGAACCATTGGCGCGGGACCAGATCGCGGGCATTACCGAGATCCAGCTGGGCCGTCTGCGCAGTCGTCTGGCCGAGCGCGAGCTGAAGCTGGAACTGAGCCCGGAAGCGATGGACAAGCTGATTGCCGTCGGTTACGACCCGGTCTATGGCGCACGGCCGCTGAAGCGGGCGATCCAGCGCTGGATCGAGAACCCGTTGGCGCAGTTGATCCTGTCGGGGCGCTTCATGCCAGGCGAGACCGCGACCGGCGTCGTGGAGAACGACGAGATCACGTTCAACTGACGTCCGACGGTGGTGTCGTCATCAAGGCCTCGCACTGCGAGGCCTTTTTTTTCGCCAGGCTGTTGAACTCAAAGGAAAAGGCTTGTAAAGTGCGCCCCGCAGTCAGTCACCAACACGGTTTCAGCTCACTGGGCGGAAATCTGAAATAAGTTGCAAATCATTAACTTGAAAGCAATTTAGGGGGTTGACAGAGGTGTTCTAGGTTGTAGAATAGCGCGCCTCAGACACACGAACGCAGCGATGCGAAAACGATGTCGAGAAGCTGCAAGTTTCACCGTAGTAAATTGAAATATGTAGTTCCGTGATAGCTCAGTCGGTAGAGCAAATGACTGTTAATCATTGGGTCCCAGGTTCGAGTCCTGGTCACGGAGCCAATTTCAAACCGGGGTATAGCGCAGTCCGGTAGCGCGCCTGCTTTGGGAGCAGGATGTCAGGAGTTCGAATCCCCTTACCCCGACCATTTTTGGGTCGTTAGCTCAGTTGGTAGAGCAGTTGGCTTTTAACCAATTGGTCGTAGGTTCGAATCCCACACGACCCACCATTTTTGAAACCAGGTAACACTGGGATCGAATCTTAAGATCAGAGGCCAAAAGCGCTGATCGAAGAAGGCGATCTTTGAAAGGTCGCCTTTTTTTTACCGGGGTATAGCGCAGTCCGGTAGCGCGCCTGCTTTGGGAGCAGGATGTCAGGAGTTCGAATCCCCTTACCCCGACCATATTAAAAATCCTCGTATCGAAAGATACGGGGATTTTTTTTGGTTCTTCGCGGAACCCTGGGAAAGCGAGCAGGCTAACCTGCTGGCGCTCAACGCCGCCATCGAAGCAGCGCGGGCCGGTGAAGCGTTGCAGACGATCACGGCGTCGGTCCATGAAATCCACGAGCGCAATCTGGTGATCGCCAGCGCCGCTGAAGAGCAGGCGCAAGTGGCGCGGGAAGTGGATCGCAATCTGGTGAACATTCGCGATCTGTCGGTGCGTTCGGCGGCGAGTGCCGATCAAACCAGCGCGTCGAGCCACGAGCTGTCGCAACTGGCCAATGCCCTGCAGGGCATGGTGCGGCGCTTCCAGTTGTAATCATGCAGGCATGAAAAAGCCGCGCTTCTCGTCAGAGAAAGCGCGGCTTTGTTTTGTCAGGCAGGCTGAAAAATCAGGCACCGTCCTGGTCTTTCAGGTGCTCGAACAGACCTTTCGGCATTTTCTTGCCGTTGGCTTCGAAGTTGGCTTTGACGTTGTTGTACGCCTCTTGCTCGTCGATGAAACCGTCGTGGTTGGTGTCGATCTTGTCGAAGTCGGACTTCGGCGCAACTTTCAGAAATTCGGCGCGCGAGACCTTGCCGTCGCCATCGGTGTCGGTCTTGGCCATCGACGCATCGCCGCATTTGCCTTCACCGCATTTGCCTTCCGGGGTTTTCACCGAGGTCTCGGCCGAAGCAACCATGTAGCCCTGGGCCAACGGTTGCGCGGCAAACACCGAGCCGGACAGCATCAGACCGCCGGCCAGTACGGCACCGACCAGGCCAAGGGAGTTCGAAGTACGGGACATTGCATTCTCCTTCGGTTGCACAGTGCAACCACACGTTAAGGGCGATCAAGCCGGAGCAGGTGTGCTCGGGTGTAGCCATTAAGCGGTGGCGGTGTATCGCGTCTGTGTCGAGGAGCGGGGCGTTTGTAAGCGAAGGTGGGTAAAGCGAGGGCAGATACAGTAGAAGACAAAACACCGTGGGAACGAGCCAGCTCGCCCCACGATATTTTTACGTCAGTGCAGCTTCAGGCGTGGCTCGGTGCCGCGTCCGATCTTGCTGCCGAGCATCAGCATTGCCGTACGGAACGGCCCATACAGCGCCATCTGGTGCATGCGGTACAGCGACACGTAAAACATCCGCGCCAGCCAGCCCTCGAGCATCACGCTGCCGGTCAGATTGCCCATCAGGTTACCCACCGCCGAGAAACGCGACAGCGAAATCAGCGAGCCGTAGTCGGTGTACTTGTACTCCGGCAGGGTCTTGCCTTCGATGCGCAGCTTCAGTGATTTGGCCAGCAACGACGCCTGCTGGTGAGCAGCCTGGGCCCGTGGTGGAACGTTGCGATCGGAGCCCGGTTGCGGGCACGCGGCGCAGTCACCGAAGGCGAAGATGTTTTCGTCGCGGGTGGTTTGCAGTGTCGGCAGCACTTGCAGCTGATTGATGCGGTTGGTTTCCAGGCCATCGATGTCCTTGAGGAACGCTGGCGCGCGGATCCCGGCGGCCCAGACTTTCAGGCTCGCCTTGATTTCGTTGCCGTCTGCGGTAATCAGGCTGTCGGCGGTGACCTGGCTGACCGAGGCGTTGGTCATCACGTTGACCCCGAGTTTCTCCAGGGTCTTGTGCACCGGCCCGCTGATGCGCTCCGGCAGGGCGGGCAGCACCCGTGGCCCGGCTTCGATCAGGGTGATGTGCATGTTTTCCGGTTTGATCCGGTCCAAACCGTAGGCGGCCAGCTCATGGGCGGCGTTGTGCAGTTCGGCTGCCAGTTCGACGCCCGTGGCGCCCGCGCCGACGATGGCCACGCTGATCTGCTGGATCGCATCGGTCTGCCCGGCGTGGGCGCGCAGATAGTGATTGAGCAGTTGCTGATGGAAGCGTTCGGCCTGCTTGCGGGTGTCGAGGAACAGGCAGTGCTGCGCGGCGCCCTGGGTGCCGAAATCGTTGGTGGTGCTGCCGACCGCGATCACCAGCGAGTCGTACGGCACTTCCCGCGCCGGGACCAGCTCCACGCCGTTTTCGTCGTAGGTGGCGGCCAGCTGGATCTTCTTCTGCTCACGATCGAGCCCGCTCATGCGCCCCAGCTGGAACTCGAAGTGGTTCCATTTGGCCTGGGCGACATAGTTGAGTTCGTCTTCGGAAGAATTCAGCGATCCGGCGGCCACTTCGTGCAACAGCGGTTTCCAGATGTGCGTGAGGTTCGCGTCGACCAGCATGATGCTGGCGGTACCGCGCTTGCCCAGGGTCTTACCCAGACGGGTAGCCAACTCCAGACCGCCGGCGCCGCCGCCGACAATGACAATACGATGGGACATAGGGATAGCTCGCAAGGTTTTTAAAGGAAATCGGTACAGCTAACCGAGCGAGCGCGATGCAGCTCATAGCGTCAGGTAACTGATTAAACGGCTCAACAGGCCCAGACCAATGGTCACTGCCAGCACCAGCACCAGGAGCATCCACGGCCGGAATGGCCGGCGCTCGACACGGTGCTGGGACAACTGCAGGTACTCTTCGACATGCTTCTGGTCTTCGGGGTTCAGGCGGCTGGTCATATGAGGCCTCGTCAGGGGTAGACGTTGCTGAATGTGAACAAGCTACAGCGGTTTTTTTAACCGGGATTGAACGCAGCATAGCCACTGTCCGGGATCGGTTCGACCGACACACGGTCCCCCAGGCGAATGATCCCGCTTTGTAACACTCGCGCGGTGATTCCGCCATGCCCGCGCACGGCCTGGAATGTTCCGGGTCCGAGATTGTTCTGCAGGCGCGCGCACGGTTGACACCAGCCCGTGGTTTCGAAAATCGCCTGGCCAATGCGAAAGCGCCGCCCCTTGAGGCTGAACAGGTTGATCCCGCTTATAACGAGATTGCGCCGCAGATCTTCAGGCCTGATCGGTTGCTCGTGGGTACGTCCCATCAATGCGCTGATCACGGCCAGGTGTTCGAACTGAATCAGCGTGACCTGTCGGGCATTACGTACACCGGGGCGGGCATGATCCCCGGTCAGTCCCGCTTCAAGGCGTGCCTCTACGGCGTCGAGCTCGATCATCGGCCCACGAGACTCAGGACGCACGCCAATCCAGCGCACGCATCCCGTTTGCGGGACATCGGCGATCAATTGTTGCAGCGGCGTCACAGGCTGATCCCGACATCGAACACGATGCTGCGCCCCAGGTTGCCGCGCAGAAAATCCGGGGCATCGGGATGGGCGAACAGCACCCGTGCGAAGGTCGGCCCGACCAGCGACAGCGAGCGCCAGCCCTGACGCAGGTATTCGGTGGGCGGTGGAAAGTGGCTGTTCAGGTCGAGCACTTCGCGTTTGAGGCTGGCGAAGGCAATGATGTCCAGCTCGCCCAGGTCCATCCCGCGTTCCTTGTAGTTGTGCGCCTTCTTGCGCAAGGTCGGTGCCAGTCTCAGCAGAAATTCATTGGCCGGAATCCGCCGCGGCTTGGCTTCACGGCGCACCAGTTGGCTGAGGGAAAACGCACTGCGCCGCCGTTGCAGCTCATCGCGCCATTCGTCGTTGAGCCGACGGCCTTCGTCAAGGACGAAGAACACCTCGAAGTTGGCGTCGCGAAACAGCACGTCCGGTGGCTCTCCGGCAGGGGCGAACTCGTCGGCGCGATAAGGAATATTCAAGCCTTGCAGCAGGCGCTGGCAAACCCAACGCTCACGCTCCCATTTGCGGGCATTGGACAGGAACGCGTTGGCTTGCTCGGCCGCGATGGTCAGCAGGCGTAAATAATCTGAGTCATCCATAGGCCCAAGCTTAGCGTTCAATTGCGACAAGCAGAAAGCGTTCGCGCGGCAAAGTGCATCAGTGGGCAGTCGGGAGGGTCGGTGTAGACTGATGGCTCCGTGTATCAACGTCGAATGAAAGGGGCTGAATGTGAAATTTCGCTGGCTGTTGTTGTTCGCTGTCGTTCCGTTATGGGCCCATGCGCTGGAAATCGGCGAGCGGCTGGCACCCTGGACGTTGCTGGATCAGTACGATCAGCCGTTTACCCTTGATAACCGCACCACGACGCTGCTGGTGGCGCGTGACATGGACGGCGCGAAACTGCTCAAGCAAGCCATGGCCGATCAGCCCAAGGGCTATCTGGAGGCGCGGCATGCGGTGTTTGTCGCCGATATCCAGCGTATGCCGGCGCTGATCGCGAAGATGTTCGCCGTACCGGCCATGCGTGACTACAGCTATCGAGTGTTGCTTGATCGCGAAAGCCGCGTGGCCTCGCGCTATCCCGGGACCGAAGGCACGGTGCTCTGGCTGCAGCTCAAGGACGGGCGCTTGCTGGCCCGGCATGAATACACCCAGGCGGCTGAACTGCGTGAGGCGCTGGAGCAGGCTCGCCCATGATCGGCGCCGAGCTGCTGTCGTCTGCGAGCCTGCTGCTGGGATGGTTGATTTACCTGCCGGTGCTGCTCTGGGCGATTGGCCGCGCGCCGTGGGTTGAGCTGTTCAGTGACAACCGCCGTCAGCACTTGCTGTTCGGCACGGTGTTCGCGTTGTTTCTGTTGTGGCTGGTGCGCAGGGATTTCGATACCGGCGTGTCTTACCACTTCATCGGCATGACGGCAGTGACGCTGCTGCTGGACTGGCCGCTGGCGATCGTCGGCGGACTGATGGCGCAACTGGGGCTGGTGCTGTTGGGACGTCAGGATCTGGTGGCCGTCGGGGTCAACGGCGCCTTGTTGATTCTGTTGCCGGTGTTGATCACCGAATGCGTGGCGATCCTGGTTGAGCGCGCACAACCGCGCAATCCGTTCGTGTACATCTTCTGTTCCGGTTTTTTCGCCGCGGCGCTGTCGGCGTTGTTGTGTCTGACGCTGAGCCTGACGTTGCTCTGGTACGACGGCCTCTTTGCCATGCCCGAATGGCTGGAAGATTTCATCGGTTACCTGTGGCTGCTGATTTTTCCCGAAGCCTTCATCAACGGCATGGTGGTCAGCGCTCTGGTGGTGTTCTGCCCGGAATGGCTGGAGACTTTCAACCGCACCCGCTACCTTTCGGCGCCGTGGAAGGACGACGATCCCAAGTCTTGATCCACATCAAATCCGCTCTGCGCGCGGCATTTCATGCTCGGCCAAATCCCTTCAGGAGCAGCGGCATGAGCGTGTACGAGTGGGCGAGGCAGGAAACCCGGCAGAGTCTGGAGATGGCGCAGGAGGTAGGATTCGATCCGGGCCTGAGCCTGCGCGCCTTGCTCAGCGCGGTGGTGCAGCAGAGCAAGGCGGTGCGCAACGCCGAAGACCTGGCCGACGAGTTGCGTTTTCTGGCGGAAAACCTCGACGACGATCAGGACTACGGCTTCATGCGGCCCTGAACAGGATCAGTGACGCGGGTCGAAATCGCCCGAAAACAGTTCGTCCTCGGCATCCGGGGCGACCGGAATCTTGTGTTCTTCCGACGCCCAGGCGCCGAGGTCGATCAGTTTGCAGCGGTCCGAGCAGAACGGACGGAATTTGTTTTCCGGGGTGAATTCCACGGGCGCGCCGCAAGTCGGGCAGTTGACGGTTGGGGTCTGGCTCATGATTGGCCTCCGGATAATGTCAGGTAAAAGTGATGCAGGCGCTCGACCTCGCTGTGCAGCCAGGCGAGGTCGCGGTCGTTGACCACCACATCGTCGGCACGGCTGACGCGGTCTTCGCGGCTGGACTGGGCCTTGAGGATCGCCTGGACCTGCTGTTCGCTGGTCTGGTCACGCTGCAAGGTGCGTTCGATCTGCAGTTGTTGCGGGGCGTCGATCACCAGGATTCGCTGGGTCATCGCGTATTGCCCCGACTCGATCAGCAGCGGTGAAACCAGAATCGCGTAAGGCGATTGTGCCAGCGCCAGGTGATGGGCGATTTCCTCAGCGATCAACGGATGCAGCAGGGCTTCGAGCCAGCGCCGTTGCTCCGGCACCTCGAAGATCAGTTTGCGCAGGGCCGCACGGTCCAGTGTGCCGTCGGCCTGCAGGACATCAGGACCGAAGTGTTCGGCGATCTTCGCCAGCGCCGGGCGGCCCGGTTCGACCACCCAGCGCGCCGCGTGATCGGCGTCCACCACGTGGACACCGAGATCGATGAAGTGCTGGGCGGCGGCGCTTTTGCCACTGCCGATGCCGCCGGTCAGGCCGAGAATCCAGGGTTTTTCCACAGGGGTATTCATTTCAAACCGACAAACTGCCAATAGAAGCCGGTTATTTGACCACCCCAGAGCAAGGCAATCCAGCCGGCAATGGCCAGATACGGGCCGAAGGGGATCGGAGACGAGGTTTTCTGGTCGCGCAGCTTGAGCAAAATCACCCCGAGCACGGCACCCACCAGCGAAGACAGCAGGATGGTCAGCGGCAGAACCTGCCAGCCGCCCCAGGCCCCGAGCAGCGCCAGCAGCTTGAAATCGCCGTGGCCGATGCCGTCCTTGCCGGTGATCAGTTTGAACAGCCAGAACACCGACCACAGCGCCATGTAGCCCAGCACCGCGCCCCACAGTGCGTCGTGCAGCGACACGAACAGCTCGAAGCTGTTGACGATCAGCCCCAGCCACAGCAGCGGCAGCACCAGCACGTCGGGCAGCAACTGATGCTCGGTGTCGATCAGGCTCATGGCCAGCAGGCCCCAGGTCAGCACGATCAGCAGGCACGCCGGCCAGCCGAAACCCAGGTGCCAGGCGATGAACGCCGAGAGCAGGCCGCAGGCCAGTTCAGTCAGCGGGTAGCCCTTGCTGATCGGTGCTCTGCAACTTGAACAGCGCCCGCGCAGGAACACGTAACTCAACACGGGAATGTTTTCCCATGCGCGGATCCGGTGGTCACAGTGCGGGCATTGAGAGTGCGGCAGCATCAGGTTGTAGGTGGGCAACGGCGCTTCACCGGGCAGTCCCAGCACATCGTGGGCCTGCTGGCGCCATTCACGCTCGAGCATTTTCGGCAGGCGCCAGATCAGCACGTTGAGAAAACTGCCGACCACCAGCCCCAGCAGCAGGGCGGTGAAGACAAAGGCCAGCGGATACAGGCTGAGGAGTTCGTCGATAGGCATGTCAGATCGCTGAGCCGAGTTGGAAGATCGGCAGGTACATCGCCACCACGAGGCCGCCGACGATCACCCCAAGCACCACCATGATGAATGGCTCCATCAGGCTGGTGAGGTTGTCGACCATGTTGTCCACCTCGTCCTCATAGAACCCCGCGACCTTGTCGAGCATCTCGTCCAGTGCGCCGGACTCTTCGCCGATGGCGGTCATCTGCACCGCCATGTTCGGAAAGATGCCGGTGGAGCGCATCGAGAAGTTCAGCTGCATGCCGGTGGAGACGTCCTGGCGGATGCGCAGCACGGCGCGCTTGAACACCACGTTGCCGGTGGCCCCGGCCACCGAGTCCAGGGCTTCCACCAACGGCACGCCGGCCGCGAAGGTGGTCGACAGGGTCCGGGCAAACCGCGCCACGGCGGACTTGTACATCAACGTGCCCACCAGCGGCAGCTTGAGAAACCAGGCATCGCGTCGGTCGCGCAAGGCCTGGGATTTTTTCAGGGCATGACGGGTGCCGAAAAAACCGGCCACCAGCACACCGAGAATCGCCCACCACCCTTGTTGCATGAATTCGGACAGGCTAATCACCATCAACGTGAAGGCCGGCAGTTCGGCACCGAAGCCGGAGAACACCGACTGGAATTGCGGTACCACCTTGACCAGCAGAATCCCGGTCACCACCGCCGCCACCAGCACCACGGCGGCCGGGTAGGTCATGGCCTTCTTGATCTTGGCCTTGAGGCTTTCGCTCTTTTCCTTGTAGGTGGCGACCCGCTCCAGCAGGGTGTCCAGGGCGCCGGACTGCTCGCCGGCATCCACCAGATTGCAGTACAACTCGTCGAAATAGTGCGGCTTCTTGCGCAGCGCGGCGGCGAAGCTGTTGCCGGCGGCCACTTCCTGTTTAACCTCGTCCACCAGCTTGCGCATGGCCGGGTTTTCGAAGCCTTCGCCAATGATGTCGAATGACTGCAACAGCGGCACGCCGGCCTTCATCATGGTCGCCATCTGCCGGGTGAACAGGGCAATGTCCTGAGCCCTGATGCGCTTGCCGAAGCTCAGCAGCGAGGCGGATTTCCTGCGCACCTTGCCCGGGTTGATGCCCTGCTTGCGCAATTGGGCCTTGATCAATGCAGGGTTCTGGCCGCTCAACTCGCCGGTCACCTTGCTGCCTTTGCGGTCCGTGCCTTCCCAGGCGTAGACGCTGATTTTTGCTGCCTTGACCGCCATGTTCAGTCCTTGGTGACCCGGTTGATTTCTTCAAGGCTGGTGATGCCTTGCATGGCCTTGATCAGGCCCGAGGTGCGCAGGTCGTTGAAGCCGTCCCGGCGCATCTGGGTATCGATTTCCAGCGAGTTGCCCTCGGCCATGATCAGCCGTTGCAGCTCGGGGGTGTTCTTCACCACTTCATAGATCCCTACGCGACCCTTGTACCCGCCGTTGCAGTGATCGCAACCGCCGGGCTCATAGATCGTGAAATGGCCGATGCGTTCCTCGGGGAAGCCTTCCTTGATCAGGGTCTCGCGGGGGATTTCGATAGGTTTCTTGCAGTGGCTGCAAAGTTTTCGCGCCAGACGCTGGGCAATGATCAGGCTCACCGAGGTCGCGATGTTGAAGCCGGGGATGCCCATGTTGTGCAGGCGGGTGAGGGTTTCTGCTGCGCTGTTGGTGTGCAGGGTGGACAGCACGAGGTGCCCGGTCTGGGCAGCCTTGATCGCGATTTCGGCGGTTTCGAGGTCGCGGATCTCGCCGACCATGATCACGTCCGGGTCCTGACGCAAGAACGAGCGCAGGGCCTGGGCGAAGTCCAATCCCTGGCGTGGATTGACGTTGACCTGGTTGATGCCTTCCATGTTGATCTCCACCGGGTCTTCGGCAGTGGAAATATTGATGTCGACGGTATTGAGGATGTTCAGCCCGGTGTACAGCGACACGGTCTTGCCCGAGCCGGTGGGGCCGGTCACCAGAATCATGCCTTGCGGCTGTTTGAGGGCTGCCATGTACAGGTCTTTCTGTTCCGGCTCGTAGCCGAGGGCATCAATGCCGATCTGGGCACTGGACGGGTCGAGGATCCGAATCACCACTTTCTCGCCCCAGAGGGTGGGCAGGGTGTTGACCCGGAAATCGATCGACTTGCTCTTCGACAGACGCATCTTGATCCGCCCGTCCTGAGGTTTTCGCCGTTCTGAAATGTCGAGGCTGGCCATCACTTTCAGGCGCGCGGCAATGCGCCCGGCGAGCTGAATCGGCGGCTTGGCCACTTCCCGCAGAATGCCGTCGGTGCGCACCCGCACCCGGTAGTGCTTTTCGTAAGGCTCGAAGTGCAGGTCGGACGAGCCGCTCTTGATCGCGTCCAGCAGCATCTTGTGCACGAAACGCACTACCGGGGCATCGTCGGCGTCCATCCCGCCGAGCGTGTCCTGTTTGCTGTCGTCGACCGTTTCGATGTCGAGCCCGTCGAGATCAACATCGGCCATCTCCTCCAGTCCGGTGGCATGGGTGTCGAAGAACTTTTCGATGGCGTCGGTGAGCTTGTCGTCCTCGACCAGAATGGCTTCGGTGCTCAGCCCGGTGCTGAACTGAATGTCATTGATCGCCTGATGATTGCTCGGATCGGAAATCCCCACGAACAGTTTGTTGCCGCGTCGCCAGAGGGGCAGGGCGTGGTGCTGGCGCACCAGTTTTTCGCTGACCAGGCCCTTGGGCTGGGTTTCCTTGTCGAGGCAGTTGAGGTCGAGAAATGCCATGCCGAAATGCTCCGAGGCAATCTCGGCGACCTGCCAGCTCTTCACCAGTTTGTTCTGCACCAGGTAACTGACCAGCGACAGACGATTGCGCTGCGCCTGTTGCCAGGCTTGCTGGGCACTCTTTTCCGTGAGCAATTCGGCCTGGACCAGTTGTTTGGCCAGGCCGCTCAGAGCGATGTCATTCATGGGGGTTCCACGTGCTTGCCGTTCATGACTTATAGCCTAGTCAAGTGACAGCGCCACACACGCGCAGTGCAGGTGACAAAAAGTGTCAGATAGTGCGGCTACGGGTTGTAGGAATTGGCACGTCAGCCGGATGGCGTCCAGTGGGCCGGGCCTTCAACGGCTTGGCACGGGCTGTGCTGAGTCCTGTTCAGATCATGAGATTCCGACTCATGCATGGAGCGTGTCTATGAATAAACAACAGGGTTTCACTCTGATCGAGCTGCTGATCGTTGTGGCGATCATCGGTATTCTCGCGACGGTGGCGCTGCCGCAGTATTCCAAATACCAGGCGCGGTCGAAGGTGACGGCGGGGTTGGCGGAGATATCGGCGATGAAGGTGCCGTATGAGGATGTCATCAATTCCGGTACTGCCCCCACTACAGCCAATACCGGACCTGGCGGTGCTGCCGCTACCAGTAACTGCACGTTGGCCGTTACTGGTACAGCATCGACTGGCGCTGGGACAATCGTGTGCACATTGGTCAACGCGCCCGCACCCGTGCTGAGTAAGACCATTACTCTGACCCGTGACGCGACCACGGGCTGGACTTGCACCAGTACCGCCGCGCAGGAGTACCTGCCCAAACAATGCACGGGCGCTTGATCCAATCACTGTGACACCGCGCCCCGCCGAACCGGCGGGGCTTTTTTGCACGAAAAATCTACGGGAATCATGGCCTTAAGCCGCCAGCTACAGTCTGCAAGTTGCATGCAGTTAAATCACTGGTCATGCAATTTGCATGATTCCGAAAAATCATATATTTCATAAGTAATTGATTTATATGGATTTATTTTGTGTTTCAAAGTTGGCACAGCGTTCGCAACTACCTGAGTAACCCTGCTGACAAGACAACCAGCAGACTTTCCAGAAAAACAGGAGTTACTCGTATGAAGAAGTTCGCTATCACTGCCGCTGCTGCTACCGCGCTGACCCTGACCATGGCTTCGGGTGCATTTGCTCAATCGACTCAGACCTCTCAGGCGCCAATGACCCTGGCTGCCGGTGAAGTCACCCAAGCGAAAGAAGCGACCTCCGATACCTGGATCACTACCAAAGTGAAAGCGGATCTGGTCACCGAAAAAGGTATCCCAGGCACTGATATCAAAGTTGAAACCAACAAAGGCGTCGTTTCCCTGTCTTCCACTGTTGCAGTGACAGAGGCGCAGAAAACCACCGCCGTTGCCATCGCCAAGAAAATCAAAGGCGTGAAAGCGGTCTCCGCTGACGGCCTGAAAGCCGAGTAAGGCAAGGCTTCTCGCCTGGACCGGGAGAAGACGCGACAGGCGGGCCGAGCAATATGTCTGCCGCACTTTAGAGTTCATGCGACCGGCCACACGGAATGTGGCCATTGCAGGCCCCGGCACATGTGTCGGGGCCTGTTTTATTTCAGGGGCAGAAAAGCGGGGAAGTCAGTTGCCGCGCTTGCTGTTGATCTGTCTCAGGCGATTGCCTTCAAAGCGCAGGTACTGGTACATACCGTTGCTCGGGCCGTAGGTCCATTCCTCGACCTGAAACTCTTCACGACGGTTGGCGCTGCGCTTGTAACCGAGCAGATCGCGACTGACCGGCTCGCCACATTTTTGCAGCACCTCGCTGGCGCGATCGCCGAGGCTCACCAGTTGGCTGCCGCAGCGCAGGGTATCGGACGCCGCAGCCTGGCTGGCGATCAGCGTCAGCCCCAGTGCAGTCAGCCACTTGCTGTTCATCACTCGGCATCCAGATGCATTTGCGTTACCACCCGGCCGTCGCTTTCTGCTTCGCCGAGGTTGGCGTCAATGAAGTACACGCGATCGTCGGCCAGTTGGCCCTTGTCCACCAGATAGTCCTTGATGCTGCTGGCACGGTCCTGACCGAGCTGGCGCAGCAGCACGTCGCTGGAACTCCAGAACTTGATCACGTCCGCACGCATTTTCGCCGTGCGTTCTTCCTTGCCCAGATCCTTCCATTCGGCCGGTGGCTGGGTTTTCAGACGCGTGCGGTAAATGCCTTCAAGCAAGGGACCTTTTTCGCCCTCCGGCACCTCAATCAACGAGGCCTGAGCCGGTACCTTGTCGCCACGTCGCTGGAGCATCTTGTAGTAGTTGTACTGGTATTCACGTTCCAGGCGTTGTTCGGCGAGCAACGGGCCGTCGCTGCTTTTTGCCGCAGTGCCTTCGATTTCCAGGCGCAGGGCCGGACGCTCCTTCAGCGCTTGCGACAGTTTCACCAGCGCCGCTTCGGCGTCTTTGCTCAGGTCGCTGGAACCTGGTGCAAAGGACACGGTGCCGAGGTCTTCGGAGCCGCCACCGCTGACCAGACCGCCAATCAGTTTGAACGGTGCGGCGGCAGCCTTGACGATCAGGTTGCGCAGGGTTTGCCAGACGATCGGCATCACGCTGAATTGCGGGTTGTTCAGGTCGCCGGTCACCGGCAGCTCGATGGAAATCTTGCCGTCGACGTCCTTGAGCAGGGCGATCGCCAGTTTCAGCGGCAGGCTCACGGCATCCGGGCTGTCGACTTTCTCACCCAGTTGCAGCTGTTCGACCACCACTTTGTTCTCGGCCTTGAGCTGGCCTTTGGTGATCAGGTAATGCAGGTCGAGGTTGAGCCGGCCCTTGCGGATCCGGTAGCCGGCGAACTTGCCGGAGTAGGGCGTCAGGGTGGTCAGCTCGACTCGTTTGAAGCTGGTGGCGATGTCAAGACTGGCCATCGGGTCGAACGGATTGACTGCGCCCTTGATGGTCACCGGCGCATAGCGGTCGACCTTGCCCTTGATGTCGACGCTGGCCGGTTTCGCCTGACGGCTGTCGATGGTGCCGATCTGGCCGTTGAGCTGCTGAACGGCGGTGGCGAAGTTCGGGGTCAGGCTGAAGTCGGCGAAGTTGGCCGAGCCGTCGTTGATCGCGATGCCACCGATGTGAATGCCCAGCGGTTTGTCCTGGCTCGCCGGTTTCGTCGCGGCGGTCTTAGTCCCGGAATCGGCCGGCTGCGGGATCAGCAGGTCGTCGATGTTGGTGGTGCGGTCATCGTTGATCATGAATCGTGCATACGGCTGGAACAGGTTGACCCTGTCGATCGACAGGCTGTCGCCGTGCTG
Source organism: Pseudomonas sputi (assembly GCF_021603585.1). Classification (GTDB taxonomy): domain Bacteria; phylum Pseudomonadota; class Gammaproteobacteria; order Pseudomonadales; family Pseudomonadaceae; genus Aquipseudomonas; species Aquipseudomonas sputi. The sequence continues at coordinate 56,158 of NZ_BQHI01000022.1, forward strand.
ATAGTTCAGGCCTTCGACCACCACTTGCTGCCACTTGAGGAAGTCGCGGGTTTTCAGAGTGTCGAGGGTATGCAACTGATCGATCTGAGCACGACCGGTGACGCTGAGGGCCAGCGGGTCAGTGCTTTTCAGGTTCACTTTCAGGTCGCTGCCGAGCATGCCGCTGCGCAATTCAAGGCGAATGAACGGATTGATGTAGGACTGCGCGACCCGCAGGTCGATGTCCTGGGTTTTCACGTTGAGCTGTGCGGTGACCGGGGCCAGGTTGACCACGCCGTCGGCGCTGATCTTGCCTTGCTTGCCCAGGCCGGTGTCGAGCCTGAGGTTGAAGGGCGAGCCGTTGAGGCTGTCGAAATTTTGCAGGTCGACGTTCAGCGGCGTGACATCCAGGGTGACTTCCGGCTTCGCCGAGCGATCGGCCAGATGCACTTTGTAGTCACGCAGTTGCACGTCCTTGACCAACACTTGCCAGGGCTTGCTTGGTGCGGTGGGCTCCGGCTTCGGCGAGTCTGCGGCGGCCGGGGTGTCTTTCGGTTCCGCCGCAGCCTTGGCGGCAGGTTTGGACGGCTGACTGGCGAACAGTTTTTGCCAGTCCAGTTGTCCGTCCGCTTCCAGTGCTGCCCAGGTTTCCAGTTTCTGGCTGCGGATCTTGCCGATCACCACTTGCTGTTTGGCCAGGTCCACCGTGGTGTCGCTGACGTCGAGGCGTTCAAGCTTCGCCAGTGGACGTCCGTCCGGCGCCTTGATGGCGAACGGCGCGATGTTGACCGCCACGTTGCTCAGCAGTAATTCGGTTTCCTTGGACAGGTTGAGCTTGTAGTCGGTACTCAGGCTGACGACGCCGTTTTCCAGCACCAACGGCACGGCGTCGCGTACGTAGGGCCAGAAGGCTTTCATCTTGCCATCGGTGATCTTGAGGGTGCCTTCGGAGGCGATCGGAACCAGGCTGAAGTTGCCTTTCCAGTCGATCTGCCCACCGGCCGGGCCGATCGCGACGAGGGTCATGTCGGCGTTGTCTTCGGGCAGGGTGCTGAGGTTTTTCAGCTCGAAATCGAGCTTGTCGTAAACGAATTCGATCGGCTCGCTCGGGCGCGCGTCCACGAAATGCAGGTTGCCGCCGGCCAGCTGGATCCGGTCGATGCGCAGCGGGAACGGTTTGGCGTCGGGATCGGCAGGGGTTGGTTCGCTGGCGGGGAGCTTGAACAGGCCAAGGAGGTTGAGCTGGCCGTCCTTGGCAAACAGGATCTCGGTCTTGGATTTTTCCAGTTCGATGTCGGACAGGTGCAGGGCTTTGGTCCACAGGCTGTCGAGTTGCAGGTTGGCGTATAACCGTTCGAAGCCGACCTGTTCCTTGCCCGGCTCGCCGATCACCAGACCCCACAGCGTGACTTCAAGGCTGAACGGGTTGAGTTCGATGCGTTGCAGATGCGCGGGGACCGTGGCGTAGTTGGCCAGTTGCTGGTTGGCCACCCTGAGTGCAATGCCCGGCAGGATCAGGAACCCCAGCAGGCTGTAGAGGGCCAGAGCAGTCAACAGGGCGCCAATCGCGCGAATCAATCCTTTGGGCATGTGCGGCTTCATCTGTCTGAATCGGAGTGCCTTGGAGTATGGCACGCGATTCCGGTTCCGAAGCAAATGCCGATGCTCAGGATTGTTCAGATTTTTCCGTGGGAAATTTCCTGCACCGCTTTTAAAGCTGGAGGATCAGGGTCTTCAGCGGCGGTTGTTGATCCCGCGAAGGGAAGTCGGCACCTGGGGTCATCACGCTCCATTCACGCACCGGCCGGCCGGCTTTTTCTGCGCAGCGCAGCACCTGTTCGCGCCAGTCATCCATGCTGACTTTCGCCAGGTTATTGCAGCAGATCAGCACGCCGTTCTCGGCGGTGGTCAGCAGCGCGGGCTTGAGCAGGCTTTGATAATCGCGCAGCAGATCGACGGTGCCGAACGCGCTCTTGGCCCACGCCGGTGGGTCGAGCAGCACCAGATCGTATTGGCGCTGTTCGAGGCGTTGATAGCTCGGCAGTTTCTGCCCGCGACGCTGGCTGATCGGCAGGCCGGCCAGTTGGCGGATGGCCGGGAAGTAATCGGACTGGATGAATTCCATGCTCGGCAGGTGCGGGTTGAGCTGACCGTTCTCGCGACCGACCGCCAGATTGCCCTCGGCGAAATCCAGGTTGCACACCTCGCTTGCACCGCCAGCGGCTGCGCTGAGACCGACGCCGCAGGTGTAGGCGAACAGGTTGAGCACACGTTTACCCTTGGCGTGATCCTTGACCCAGCCGCGGGTGTTGCGCAGGTCGAGGAACAGCAGCGGATCCTGTCCGGCATGACGGCCACGTACACGATAATTCAGGCCCCATTCGTGGCCGATCAGATCGGCCAGTGCTGCGTCGTCGGCGCGGTAGACGCTGTCTTCACGGTCGATCCGCGAATTGCCACGGGAGCGGTCGTTGTAGACCAGCAGCGTTTCCAGGCCCAGGGTCTGGTTGACCATGGCGTGCAGTTGCAGCAGGTCTTCACGCGCCAGGGTCTGATGAAAGCTTTGCACCATCAGTTGCGGGCCATAGCGGTCGATGGTCAGGCCGCCGGCGCCTTCCTGGCTGCCGTGGAACAGCCGGTAGCAGTCAGTGCCCTGGCGGTGCAGCTCGGCGAGCAGATCCTGGCGTTGGTCGAGGGCGGCGCGCAGCGCCAGGTTCAAGGAAGACATGCGGGCGCCTTGCTGGAGGGAATCGGGGCGCGGGAGTTTAGCAGCAACTTGGCGGCAAGCGGCGAGCTTCAGACTTGGGGCTCGCCGCTTGCAGCTGCTCCTATTGGTTCAAGCGTTTATCGATCAAACCCTGCACCACGCTCGGATCCGCCAGGGTCGACGTATCGCCGAGGCTGTCGAGTTCGTTGGAGGCGATCTTGCGCAGGATCCGCCGCATGATTTTGCCCGAACGGGTTTTCGGCAGCGCCGGGGCCCACTGGATCAGGTCCGGTTTGGCAAAGCTGCCGATTTCCTTGCTGACGTGGGCCAGCAGTTCTTTCTTCAGTTCATCGCTGGGCTCGGTGCCATTCATCGGCGTGACGAACGCATAAATCCCCTGGCCTTTGACGTCGTGGGGATAGCCGACCACGGCGGCCTCGGCGATGCTGTCGTGCAGCACCAGCGCGCTCTCTACCTCGGCGGTGCCGATGCGATGGCCGGAGACATTGATCACGTCGTCGATGCGCCCGGTGATCCAGTAATCGCCGTCCTCGTCACGGCGGGCGCCGTCGCCGGTGAAGTAGTAGCCGGGGTAGGGTTTGAAGTAGGTGTCGACCATGCGCTGCGGGTCGCCGTAAACGCTGCGGATCTGTGCCGGCCAGCTCGACTTGATCGCCAGCACGCCACTGCCGGCGCCCTTGATTTCCTTGCCGTGCTCATCGAGCAGCACCGGTTGCACGCCGAACATCGGCTGGGTGGCGCAGCCCGGTTTGATTCGCCGGGCGCTGACCAGCGGGCTGAGCATGATGCCGCCGGTTTCGGTCTGCCACCAGGTATCGACAATCGGGCAGCGCTGTTCGCCGACCACGTTGAAATACCATTCCCACGCTTCCGGGTTGATCGGCTCACCGACACTGCCGAGCAATCTGAGGCTTTGCCGCGACGTTTCCTGCAACGGCCCGGCGCCTTCGCGCATCAAGGCGCGCAGGGCGGTGGGGGCGGTGTAGAAGATGTTGACCTTGTGTTTGTCGATCACTTGCCAGAACCGTGAAGTGCTCGGGTAGCTCGGCACACCTTCGAAAATCAGGGTGGTCGCCCCGTTGGCCAGTGGGCCATAGACGATGTAACTGTGGCCGGTGACCCAGCCGACGTCGGCGGTGCACCAGAACACTTCGCCGTCGCGGTAATCGAGTACGTACTTGAAGGTCATCGTCGCTTGCAGCAGATAACCGCCGGTGGTGTGCAGCACGCCCTTGGGTTTACCGGTGCTGCCGGAGGTGTAGAGGATGAACAGCGGGTCTTCGGCGTCCATCGGTTCTGGCGGGCAATCGTCGCTGACGTCGCGTACGGCCTGGTGATACCAGAGGTCGCGGCCTTCGACCCAGTCGACTTTGTTCTGGGTACGCTCGACTACCACGACGGTGCTGACATTCGGGCAACTCTGCAGGGCCTTGTCGACATTCTGTTTCAGCGGTACGAATTTGCCACCGCGCACACCTTCGTCGGCGGTGATCACGGTGCGGCAGTCGGCGTCGAGAATGCGGTCGCGCAGAGAGTCCGGGGAGAAACCACCAAACACCACCGAATGAATCGCGCCGATCCGCGCGCAGGCGAGCATGGCGTAGGCGGCTTCGGGGATCATCGGCATGTAGATGCAGACCCGGTCGCCTTTTTTCACACCACGGCTTTTCAGCACGTTGGCCAGGCGGCAGACGTGGTGATGGAGTTTGCTGTAGGTGATTTGCGTCGATTCGGCAGGGTCGTCGCCTTCCCAGAGAATGGCGGTCTGATCGCCGCGCTTTTCCAGATGGCGGTCGATGCAGTTGTAGCTGACGTTCAGCTTGCCACCGGCAAACCAGGCGGCTTCGCCGGTCTTCAGGTCATAGCGCTGGACGGTCTGCCACGGCGTGCTCCAGTCGAGAAAGCGCCGGGCCTGTTCGGCCCAGAAGGTGCTGGGGTGTTCAATGGATTCGCGGTACAGGCGCTGGTAGTCGTCCTGACTCAATTGTGCAGCCCGGCGGACGGCATCGGCTTTGGGGAACGTGCTGATATCGAACATGACGGTTCCTTATTCTTGTTGTGCGACAAGGATAAAGATGCGCCGAGAGCGGTGAGGGTTCAATACCTGTAAACAAACACCCCCTCATGGCGAGGGGGTGTGTTCAGGGCTGGATCAGCCGCGGTGACGGCCGCGGAAGTAGTTGATCAGGCCTTGGGTGGACGGGTCTTCAGCAGCGGTTTCTTCGCTGCCGACCAGGCGGTTGTAGACACCCTTGCCCAGTTCCTTGCCCAGTTCCACGCCCCACTGGTCGAAGGCGTTGATGCCCCAGACCACGCTTTGCACGAAGACTTTGTGTTCGTACATCGCCACCAGTGCGCCGAGACGACGCGGGCTGATGCGCTCGACCACCAGGGTATTGCTCGGACGGTTGCCCGGGATCACCTTGTGCGGTGCCAGCTTCTGCACCTGGTCTTCGCTCACGCCCTTGTCGCGCAGTTCGGCTTCGGCTTCCGGCAGGGTCTTGCCGAGCATCAGCGCCTGGCTCTGCGACAGGCAGTTGGCGTACAGCCACTGATGGTGGTCGGAGACCGGATTGAAGCTGACGATCGGGACGATGAAGTCGGCCGGGATCAGTTGGGTGCCCTGGTGCAGCAACTGGTGGTAAGCGTGCTGACCGTTGCAGCCGACGCCACCCCAGATCACCGGGCCGGTATCGGTCGACACTGCGGTGCCGTCCTGGCGCACGCTCTTGCCGTTGGATTCCATGTCCAGCTGTTGCAAGTGCTTGGTGATGTTACGCAGGTAGTGGTCGTACGGCAGGATCGCGTGGCTTTGTGCACCCCAGAAGTTGCCATACCACACGCCGAGCAGGGCCAGCAGCACTGGCATGTTCTGTTCGAACGGCGCGCTCTGGAAATGCTGGTCCATGGTGTAGGCACCGGACAGCAGTTCCTTGAAGTTGGACATGCCGATGGCCAGCGCGATTGGCAGGCCGATGGCCGACCACAGCGAGTAACGACCGCCGACCCAGTCCCACATCGGGAAGATGTTTTCTTCGCGGATACCGAAGGCCACGGCTGCCGCGTTGTTGCTCGAGACGGCGATGAAGTGGCGATACAGCTCGGCTTCCGAACCACCCTGGGCCAGGTACCAGGCGCGGGCGGCCTGGGCGTTTTTCAGGGTTTCGAGGGTGTTGAACGATTTCGACGAAACGATGAACAGCGTGGTCTCGGCGCGCAGCTTTTGCGTCAGCTCGTGAAATTCGCTGCCGTCGATGTTCGCCAGGTAATGGCAACGCACGCCTTTCTGGGCGTAGGACAGCAGGGCTTCGGAGACCAGCTCGGGGCCGAGGAACGAGCCACCGATGCCGATGTTCACCACGTCGGTGATCGGCTTCTCGGTGTAACCGCGCCACAGACCGTCGTGGATGCGGCCCACGAGATCGGTGATCTGGTTCAGCACCTTGTGAACTTCAGGCATCACGTTGACGCCGTTGACCGACAGCTTGTCGCCAACCGGGCGACGCAGGGCGGTGTGCAGCGCCGGGCGGCCTTCGGACGCGTTGACGATTTCGCCGTCGAACAGCGCCTTGATCGCGCCTTTGAGATCGACTTCATTGGCCAGACCCACCAGCAAGTTGCGGGTCTCGGCGTTGATCAGATTCTTCGAATAGTCGAGAAACAGTCCGCAGCTGCTGAGAGTGAACTGATTGAAGCGCTGCGGATCGGCGTTGAAGGCTTCGCGCATGCTGAAATCCTGCATGGCTTGGCGGTGATCTTTCAACGCTTGCCAGGCAGGCAGAGCGGTAACGTCATGAGGAGTGCGGTAGTACGCCATCGCTGCGGTTTTCCTTTTTACTTGAACGGCCTTTTGAACACTGAAAAGACCTCCCCGCCATGTTTGGGCGAGGGGGCAACTGCGTCGACACGATTACTTTGGCGCAGGGCGAATACAGTAAACCCAGCGCCGCGATCTGTCTTGGCTTTGTCTGACCTGTTTTCGGTACTTTTTTAACATTGATAACAGACGGGGCCGACAAACGGCGGGTATTGCGAGCAGTCCCTGCTATGGGTGTCGAGTCGAACGGCGGGCAGTTTGCCCGATGGGCAGGTGCTCAGCAATACAGTCTGGAAGTGCGTGCAGACGCTGTGGGAGCGGGTTTGCTCCCACCGCGTTTGCCGGGTTCAGGCGGGGGTATCGAGATTCAGGTGCAGGTTGTCGATCAACCGGGTGGTGCCGAGGAATGCGGCGACCAGAATCACCAGATCACGATCCTGCGCCGTTGCCGGACGCAGGGTCAGCGCGTGGCGGATTTCCAGGTAGTCCGGACGCAGGCCGGCAGCTTCCAGTTGCTGGCGTTGCGCCTGGATCAGGGCAGGGAAGTCGCGCTCGCCCTGCTTGATCGACTCGGCAATGCTGCTCAGGGTGCGGTAGACCACCGGCGCCACGGCGCGCTGTTCTTCACTGAGGAAACCGTTGCGCGAGGACAGCGCCAGGCCATCGGCGGCGCGTACGGTCGGTTCGCCGATGATCTGGATCGGCATGTTCAGGTCGTGCACCAGCGCGCGGATCACCGCCAGTTGCTGGAAGTCTTTCTGGCCGAAGATCGCCAGGTCCGGCTGCACCATATTGAACAGCTTGCTGACCACCGTCGCCACGCCTTCGAAGTGCCCCGGACGACTGGCGCCGCACAGGCCTTCGGAGAGTTGCGGCACGCTGACCCGGGTCTGTCCGGCCATGCCGTCGGGATACATTTCTTCGACGGTCGGGGCGAACAGCAGATCGCATCCGGCTTCCAGCAGTTTTTCCTGATCCGCCGCCAGGGTGCGCGGGTATTTGTCGAGGTCTTCGCCGGCGCCGAACTGCAACGGGTTGACGAAAATGCTCGCGACCACGAAGTCCACACGCTGGGTGGCCTTGGTGATCAGGGCGATGTGGCCGCTGTGCAGGTTGCCCATGGTCGGCACGAAGCCGATGCGCTTGCCTTCACTGCGGGCGCGCGCCACGGCGGCGCGCAGTTCACGTACGGTTTTGACGGTGTTCATGCAGAGAATCCGTGTTCGATCCCGGGAAAGGTGGCGGCTTTGACTTCGTTGACGTATGCCTTCAGCGCGGATTGGATGCTGTCCTGACCCTGCATGAAGTTCTTCACGAACTTCGGTACGCGGCCGCTGATCGACAGGCCGAGCATGTCGTGCAGTACCAGCACCTGACCGTCGGTGTCGCTGCCGGCACCAATGCCGATCACCGGAATTTTTACCGCCTGGCTGATTTCAGCCGCCAGTTCGCTCGGCACGCATTCCAGTAGCAGCATGGCCGCGCCAGCCTGCTCCAGGGAGATCGCGTCGGCGCGCATCTGGCGTGCCTGGTTCTCGTTGCGACCTTGCACTTTATAACCGCCGAGAATGTTCACGGCTTGCGGGGTCAGGCCCATGTGGGCGCAAACCGGTACGCCGCGTTCGGCCAGCAGGCGGATCGAGTCCGCCAGCCACAAGGCGCCTTCGACCTTGACCATGTGCGCACCGGCCTGCATCAGCTGAGCGCTGTTGGTCATGGTTTGTTCGAGGGTGGCGTTGGCCATGAACGGCAGGTCGGCCAGGATCAAGGCATCAGAGTTGCCGCGTTTGACGCTGGCAACGTGGTAGGCCATTTCTGCGGTGGTCACCGGCAGGGTGCTGTCGTGCCCCTGCAGGACCATGCCGAGGGAGTCGCCCACCAGCAGCACTTCGACACCGGCCTCGTTGCAGGCGTGGGCGAAGGTCGCGTCATAGCAGGTCAGCATGGTGATCTTTTCACCTTTCTGCTTGAGGCTCTGGAGCGTGGTCAGGGTGATGGCTGGCATGTAAGAAATCCTCGTTCAGGCGCTCTGGAAACTACTGCGAGTAACGCGCGTGATTCGTCATCTATTCAGGCGCACGCTCTTTTGTCGTGCTTATAAGGCCTGGATTGCGCCCTTGTATGCCGGGTTGGCGGCAGCGGGACGCCTATAGTCGTGATGAGGCCTCAGGAAGTCAATTGCATGTGTTACCGCATTGTTACGAGGGGAGTGTTACCGGCGTTACTGATGCGATTCAGCGGGCCGGCGGGCCTGATCTGCGGGTTTTTTGTCCTACAGGAACGCAAAATGCGGGAGCCGGTTGGCTCCCGCATCAGCGGTGTGTGTCAGGCGTGAGAGAGGCGTTCGAGGCCGACGAACGGGCAGGCTGCGAGAAGATCGGCAAGTGTGCGTCCATCGGCCAGACGCAGATCTTCGGGCGCCAGTTCGGCCAAAGGATAGAGAACGAACGCGCGTTCCTGCATGTGGTAATGCGGGACCTTCAGGCGCGGCTCGTCGATCAGGCGATCACCGAACAGCAGAATGTCCAGATCCAGCGTGCGCGGGCCCCAGCGTTCCAGGCGTTCGCGGCCCTGATCATTTTCGATCGCCTGCAGGGCATCGAGCAGATCCAGTGGGGCCAGCGAGCTGTCGAGTGCGGCAACCGCGTTGGTGTAACGCGGTTGGCCGGGCAGCAGTGAGTCGCTCTGATAAAACGCGGAGACCCCGACCCGTTCGGTGTCGGGCAATTGCCCCAGCGCGTCGATCGCGCTGCGCAGTTGTTCGGCCGGGTCAGCCAGGTTGCTGCCCATGCCGATGTAGATGCGTTCCATGCCTTATTCGCCCGTGGCGCTCGGTGCGCCGGCGCGTTTGCGCTTGGAGCCGCTGCTGCGGCGACGCTTGCGCGGTGCGCCACTGGCGTCATCACCTTTGCCGCTGAGCTCGCGGATCATGTCGCGGCGTTCGCTGTCGTTGGCGTCCTGATAATCGGTCCACCAGTCGCCCAGACCATCGGTCTGCTCGCCAGCGCTTTCACGCAGCAGCAGGAAGTCGTAGCCGGCGCGGAAGCGCGGATTGTCCAGCAGCAGGTCGGCACGTTTGCCGCTGCGGCGTGGCAGGCGTTCCTGCATATCCCAGATTTCGCGGATCGGCATGGTGAAGCGTTTTGGAATCGCAATGCGCTGGCACTGTTCGGCGATCAGTTCGTGAGCACCTTCCTGCATGGCCGGAATCGGCGGCATGCCGCGCTCTTGCAGGCGCAACACGCGGGCCGGCAGGGCAGGCCACAGCAGCGCGGCGAACAGGAACGCCGGGGTCACCGGTTTGTTCTGCTTGATCCGCAGGTCGGTGTTGGTCAGTGCTTCGCTGATCAGCGTGTGGGTGTATTCCGGGTTGTGTTCCAGCGCATCGGCACTGGCCGGGAACAGCGGCGCGAACAGTTGCAGGTCGACCAGCATCTCGAAGGTGATGGCGCCGTGACCGGACAGGAACAGCTTGAGCACTTCCTCGAACAGACGGGCTGACGGGATCTCGCGCAGCATCGGCGCCAGTTCGCGGATCGGCTGGACGGTGTGCTTCTCGATACCGAAATTGAGCTTGGCGGCAAAACGCACGGCCCGCAGCATCCGCACCGGGTCTTCCTGGTAGCGTTGCTTCGGGTCGCCGATCAGACGGATCAGGTGATTGCGGATGTCGTGTACGCCGTTGGCGTAGTCGAGGATGCGCTCGCTGACCGGATCGTAATACAGGGCGTTGATGGTGAAGTCGCGGCGCTGCGCGTCTTCTTCCAGGGTGCCGTAGACGTTGTCACGCAAAATGCGCCCGCTCTCGTTGCGCGAAGACTGGTTGCTGTCTTCGTCGTCTTCGTTTTGCGGGTGATTGGCGCGGAAGGTCGCGACCTCGATGATTTCGCGACCGAAATGGATGTGGACCAGCTTGAAGCGGCGGCCGATGATCCGCGCATTGCGGAATTCGGCGCGAACCTGCTCGGGGGTGGCGCTGGTGGCGACGTCGAAGTCTTTGGGCGTGATGCCCAGCAGCATGTCTCGCACGCAACCACCAACCAGGTAGGCCTGGTAGCCGGCGCCCTGCAGGCGTTCGACGATGTTGACCGCGTAACGGCTGAATTGCGCCTTCTGCAGCGAGTGTTGGCCGCTGTTGAGGACTTCAGGCGTGCTACGGATGTGTTGCGTACGACGCAGGGGAGTTCGGAATGACTGGAACAGCTTCTTCAGCATGGGATGCACTGTTTGAAGGAATGTTCGGCCATACCAGAGAATGACCGCATGATGGGCCGGGATTCTAGCATTTAGTCGAGGGATGGTGTAGGACGCTGCCGTTTTGCGCTGCAAGCCGCAGGCTAGAGGGGGTGGAAACGCATCAGAAGGGAGGATTTTCCGGGAAGGAGAAACTACAAGGGGAGCCGAAGCTCCCCAAGAAGTAGTTGCGTGCTCTTTTTATTATTGATTCGGGCTTCTTGTTTTTGTTGAGTGCCCTCGCCATGAAGCTTTTCCTTCATGACCCTCCCAATCGGGAGCCAAGAGCAAACGGATTGCTTTGGTCGCTGTGTTGCAGTGATCTTGTGATCCAACCAGTACAGGCTCTGTCTTAAGACAGTTTTTATTGTTCTCGGCCTGGTCGTGGGGCTAGCCCCAAATACAACGCCTCTCCAAAAGAATCAGTTAGCTGCGCCTCTCGCCGTCTTGTTTTTATTGTGCGTGAGTCGATTCGTCTTATTTTTATTGTCTTTTGCATTGCTTGTTATTGTTCTTGTACCAAATACATAGCAGGTGCCGTGCCAACTTTTGCGAACCCCAATAAAACAAGGGGTTAGGTCGATATGGCCGTTTTTTCATGGCGAAAAAAAGCCGGGGTTTCGTTACCGATAACCCCGGCTTCTGTTACGTGAAAAGACTGAGGTAACAGTTTTTTCAGCGCTTCAACGCTAACCCGCACACTCGACAGGTAACGTTCAGCTCTCGCTGGCGACCCCGGACTTGCGCCGCGGAATCCCCAGCCGCTGACGGCGTTCCCACAGGCATTTGCGGCTGACGCCCAGTTTGCGCGCCAGTTCGGTCTCGGTCATGTGGTCCTGATGCTCAAGCACGAAGTGCTGGAAGTAGTCTTCCAGTGACAGGTCTTCGGTCGGCTCGTGGCTGCTGTTGCTGGCGTTACCGGCCGGTTGCGCCGGCAGGCCGATGAATTCGTCGTCCTCCAGATCGCCCAGTTCGATGTCGATGCCCAGCAGGTCGGCAGAAATTTCCGGGCTTTCGCTCAGAATCACCGCGCGTTCGACGGCGTTTTCCAGTTCTCGCACGTTGCCCGGCCAGGAATAGTGCCGGATCGCCTGTTCGGCATCGGCGGCAAATTTCAGGTCGGTACGATTGATGCGGGCGCTTTGGCGCGCGAGGAACGCATTGGCGATTTCGTTGACGTCGGCACCGCGCTCGCGCAGGGCTGGCAGTTTCAACGCGATCACGTGGAGGCGGTAATACAAGTCTTCACGGAACTGGCCGATTTTTGCCAGGCTCTTGAGGTCGCGGTGGGTCGCGGCGATCAAGCGGACATCAACCTTCTGCGACTGAACCGAGCCAACCCGGCGAATTTCGCCTTCCTGCAGTACGCGCAGCAGGCGAGCCTGGGCTTCCAGGGGCAATTCGCCGATTTCGTCGAGAAACAGCGTGCCGCCGTCCGCCGCTTCCACCAGACCGGCGCGACCGGCACTGGCGCCGGTGAACGCCCCTTTCTCGTGGCCGAACAGTTCGGACTCGATCAGGCTTTCCGGGATGGCGGCGCAGTTTACCGAGATCATCGGTGCCTTGGCGCGTTTCGACAGGTTGTGCAGGGCGCGGGCCACCAGTTCTTTACCGGTACCGGACTCACCCTGGATCAAGACATTGGAATCAGTCGGCGCGACTTTACGGATCTTGCCGTAAAGGTCCTGCATCGGTGGGCACGAGCCGATGATGCCAATTTCGCCATTGCTGTTGTCGATGGCGGATTTGCCATTGCCATTGGCCGATTTGGCAGAAGCTGCTTCGCCGGCGGCAGGCGCTGACTGGCGATCGCGCAGGATCCGCGCGACAGCCTGAAGCATTTCATCGTGGTCGAAAGGCTTGGCGATGTAATCCACCGCGCCCATCTTCATCGAGTCGACCGCCGAGCGCAGGCTGGCGTAGCTGGTCATGATCAGCACCGGCGTGCCCTGGCCGAGCTTGATCAGCTCGGTGCCCGGAGCGCCCGGCAGACGCAGGTCGCTGACGATCAGATCGAATGTGGGAATACTGAAGCGTTCTTGTGCTTCCTGCACTGAACCGGCTTCGCTGACCTGGTACTGGTTGCGCTCCAGCAGGCGGCGCAAGGCGGAGCGGATAATGGTTTCGTCTTCGACGATCAAAATGTGCGGCATTGATTCGATACTCTCGACGGTCTCAGTTCACAGCGGACGTCGCTTCGACATGGCGCGGCAATGTGACCCGGATACGGGTGCCGCGCTGGCTTTGAATATCAGCCGGGCTGTCGATGGTGATTTGTCCATAATGCTCTTCAACGATGGAATAGACCAGTGCAAGGCCCAGACCGGTGCCTTCGCCAGGATCCTTGGTGGTGAAGAAAGGTTCGAACAATCGGTCCATGATGCTCGACGGAATACCGCTGCCTTCGTCTTCGACGATCAGATCGACCGTGTGTTCGCCGGCTTCACTCTTGACCCGTACCGCGCTGCCGGCAGGCGAGGCGTCACGGGCGTTCGAGAGCAGATTGATCAAGACCTGGGCAAGTCGCTGCGGATCGCCTTCAACCCAGTGATCGGGATCGCAGAGGTTGTAGAAGTGCACTTCGAAATTGCGCCGGTTCAAGGCCAGCAGACCGATGGCGTCCTGGGCGACTTCCGCCAGACAGACGGGCTCGTCGCTGTGCTGATGGCTGCCGGCATGGGCGAAGCTCATCAGCGACTGTACGATGCGTGACACGCGTTTGGTCTGTTCGAGGATCTGGCCGCTGATTTCCGTCAGCTCATCGTCCTCTTCGCGTTCTTCGCGCAGGTTTTGTGCGAGGCAAGCGATGCCGGTGATCGGGTTGCCGATTTCGTGGGCCACACCGGCGGCGAGCCGTCCGATGCTGGCCAGACGCTCGGAATGCACCAGTTTGTCTTCGAGCATCTGGGTTTCGGTCAGGTCTTCCACCAGCAATACCAGACCGCTGTTGCCCGGTGCCAGCGGTTCGTCGATGGCCGCTTTGTGCAGGTTCAGCCAGCGGGTCTGGCCGTCGAGGGCCAGGTGCTGTTTGTGCAAGTGCTCGTCGGGCAGGTGGGTGAAGCCTTGCAGCAGATCTTTCCATGGATTGGCGATGGTGCTCAGGCGCGAGCCGACCACTCGTTGCGCGGCAATCCCGGTCAACTCTTCCATGGCCTTGTTCCACATCAGGATTTCCTGATCCTTGGCCAGCGAGCAGACGCCCATCGGCAGCTCTTGCAGGGTCTGCCGGTGGTAGCGGCGCAAGGCGTCGAGCTCGGCCGCCAGACCGGTCAGGCGCGAGTGATAATCCTCGAGGCGGCTTTCGATGAAGTGGATGTCTTCGGTGACATAGTTCTCGCCTCCGGCCTTGTACGGCAGGAAGGTTTCCACCATGTCCTGGGCGACGCTCGGGCCCATCAGGCCGGAGAGGTTGGCTTCGATCCGGTCACGCAACCGGCGCAAGGCATAGGGGCGGCGTTCGTCGAACGGCAGATAAAGGTCGCGCAGGGCCTGTTCGACTTCTTTCTGCGCCGCTTTGGCGCCCAGTGGCTTGGCCAGTTGCGTGGCGAACTCCTGCGGGGAGGCGGCGTGCAGTTCCCGGCGTTGTGGGCGTCGCACGTTGTCCACCGCACAGGCCTCGGCGGCGCTGGCCTCTTCCGGGCTGGCGTTGGTGAACAGCGAAATCAGGGTGAACATCAGCACGTTGGCCGCCAGCGAGGCGATGGCCGCCATGTGCCAGCTGGTGTCGTCCAGTACGTAGATCATGTTCAGCAGCGGAATATAGAAACCCTGCAGATTGCCGACCAGCGGCAACAGCATGGTCACGATCCACACCACAATTCCCGCCAGCAGGCCGGCAATGAACCCCCGGCGATTGGCGGTCGGCCAGTACAGCACCGACAGCACACCCGGCAGGAATTGCAGGGTCGCAACGAAGGCAACGATGCCGAGGTTGGCCAGATCCTGCTCGGCGCCGAGCATCAGGTAGAAGCAGAAACCGGCCATGATGATCGCGACGATCAGCGCCCGGCGGGTCCATTTCAGCCAGCGATAGATATTGCCTTCGGCCGGCGGCTGGTAGAGCGGCAGCACCAGGTGGTTCAGGGCCATGCCCGACAGCGCCAGCGTGGTGACGATGATCAGGCCGCTGGCCGCCGACAGCCCTCCGACATACGCCAGCAGCGCCAGTGACTTGCTGTTGGCGGCGATGCCGATGCCGAGGGTGAAGTATTCCGGATTGGTGGTGGCCCCGAGTTTCAGGCCGGCCCATAGAATCAGCGGCACCGCCAGGCTCATCAGCAACAGAAACAGCGGCAGCCCCCAGCTCGCGCTGACCAGCGAGCGCGGGTTGAGGTTTTCGGTAAACGTCATGTGATACATGTGCGGCATCACGATCGCCGAGGCGAAAAACACCAGCAGCAGCGTGCGCCACGGGCCTTCCTGCAACGGCGTGTGCAGGGCGGCGAGGGCGGTCTGGTTCTGCAACAGCCACAGTTCGAGCTGTTGCGGACCGTCGAATACGCCGTACAGCGCGTAGAGGCCAACACCGCCGAGGGCCACCAGTTTGATCACCGATTCGAAGGCAATCGCGAACACCAGCCCTTCGTGCTTTTCACGGGTCGCGATATGGCGCGAGCCGAAGAAGATCGTGAACAGAATGATCAGCGCACAGAATGCCAGGGCCACGCGATTCTGCACCGGTTCACCGGTGAGGATGCCGATGGAGTCGGCCACCGCCTGGATCTGCAACGCCAGCAACGGCAATACGCCGATCAGCATGAAAATCGTGGTCAGCGCACCGGCCCAAGTGCTGCGAAAGCGGAAGGCAAACAGGTCCGCCAGCGACGACAGTTGATAAGTGCGGGTGATCTTGAGGATCGGATACAGCAGCACCGGCGCCAGCAGAAAGGCGCCGGAGACCCCGAGATAACTGGACAGAAAGCCGTAGCCGTACTGATAGGCCAGACCCACCGTGCCATAGAACGCCCACGCACTGGCGTAGACCCCCAGCGAGAGGGTGTAGGTCAACGGGTGGCGAATGATCGCCCGCGGGATCATGCCCCGTTCACTGATCCAGGCCACGCCGAACAGCGCGGCCAGGTAGGCGGCGCTGATCAGCAGCATCTGGGTCAGGCTAAAGCTCATCGGCATCTTTTTGGCTCTGCAGGATGAAGGTCACGACAATCAGGATCAGCCAGAGCAGATAAGGGCGATACCAGGCGCCCGTAGCGTCGATCCACCAATCCATGATGGCAGGAGAAAACAGGTAGATCCCCACGACCAGAAGCAGGACCAAGCGATAGATGTACATCCCGGCCTCTCTTTTTTATGCGCGTGCCCGAAAACGTGCGGCGATGGTAACGGATGGGCGCGCCACTGCAAGTGTCGTCACAGCAGTTGCGCTTCGGGCAGTGTCAGTGTGCGCGGGATTTTCAAGGCATCCCAGTGGGCACTGCCCCAGTTCAACAGTTCTTGCGGCGAGGCGTGGGCCAGTTCGGGCCCCGGGTTTTGCCCCAGAGCGCGCAAGGCTCGGAGCAGCAGTGGCGTGGCCTGATCGGCTTCCAGCGGTGGCGAGCGATAGGATTTACCGAGCTTGTTGCCGTCCGGCTGGGTGATCAAGGGCAGGTGCAGGTAACGTGGCTGGCGCAGGCCCAGCAGTTCTTGCAGATAAAGCTGGCGCGGCGTCGAGTCGAGCAGATCGGCGCCGCGCACGATGTCGGTGATGCCCTGCCAGGCGTCGTCCAGCACTACCGCCAGTTGATAGGCGTAGAGGCCGTCGCGGCGACGGATCACGAAATCACCCACGTCGCGGCCCAGATGCTGACGGTATTCGCCCTGCACCCGGTCGATGAAGTGATATTCCAGCTCTGGCACGCGCAGGCGGATCGCGGCGTTTTCCTGGTCGTGGCCGGCGTTGCGGCACAGTCCAGGGTAAATGCCGTTGTAAGGCTCCAGCTGTTTGCGCGAACAGGTGCAGGCGTACGCCAGGCCGTGATTGAACAGGCTGTCGAGCACCTGGGCGTAGGCTTCGTGCCGTTCGCTCTGGCGGACCATTTCGCCGTCCCATTCGAAGCCATAGCTTTCCAGCGCCTTGAGAATCGCCGCTTGCGCGCCGGGCTCTTCACGGGGCGGGTCGAGATCTTCCATGCGCACCAGCCAGCGACCGCCCACTGAGCGCGCGTCCAGATAAGAGGCCAGGGCGGCGACCAGCGATCCGAAGTGCAGGTGCCCGCTGGGGGTCGGGGCAAAGCGGCCAATGTAGGCGGGGGAGGTGTAGGCAGTCATGAGGGCGATGTTACTTGAGAGTCAAAAAACAGCAGAAACAAAAACGGAGCGTTCGCACGCTCCGTTTTTCGTTCAGGCCGGGATTATTTGCCGACCTGCTTTTCCTTGATTTCCGCCAGGTTCTTGCAGTCGACGCACATGTCGGCAGTCGGACGGGCCTCGAGGCGCTTGACGCCGATCTCGATGCCGCAAGAGTCGCACCAGCCGTACTCTTCGTCTTCGATCAGTTGCAGGGTCTTGTCGATCTTCTTGATCAGTTTGCGCTCGCGGTCGCGGGCGCGCAGCTCGAGGGCGAACTCTTCTTCCTGGCTGGCACGGTCGGCCGGATCAGGAAAGTTGGCCGCTTCGTCTTTCATGTGATCAACAGTGCGGTCGACTTCCTGCATCAAGTCGAGTTTCCACTTGGTCAGGATCTTGGTGAAGTGCGCACGCATAGGCGCGCCCATGTACTCTTCGCCCTCTTTAGGGACGTAAGGTTCGAAACCGCTGAGTGTCTGACTTGCCTGTTGCTTTGCTTGGGTGGGCATGAAATGGACCGCCTCTACTCTTGTAATCCATTGCGCAGGATTGCTCCATCACCGACACCTGCCGGCCCTGCGGCTGCAAGCGGGCGAACTTACCAGATCAATTCGGCCCGCGCTACTCCCGGATGTCGAGCGCGCGGCCGATGGGGCTTGCAAATGTTTGCCAAGCCATGTCCGGCGTTGCTGCAAACCTGCTCAATCACTGATTTTAGTCAATCCTGGAGCGTACGCGCGGGTCGTTACAGTCCAGTGTTCTTGAGGCTGTGACCGCTGCGGGTTCTCGCTCGTTCCGGCAGATGGGTAGAATCGTCTCTTTTCCCTCGTTGAAGGAAGGCCAATGGCTCAGCCCTACAGTGCGCGCAGTCGTGCGATCGAACCGTTCCATGTCATGGCGTTGCTGGCGCGGGCCAATGAACTGCAGGCCGCCGGCCACGACGTGATCCACCTGGAAATCGGCGAACCGGACTTCACGACCGCCGAGCCGATCATCCGCGCCGGCCAGCAAGCCCTGACGGCCGGGAAAACCCGCTACACCGCAGCCCGCGGCATTCCCGAGCTGCGCGAGGCGATTTCCGGCTTCTATCAAACACGCTACGGCCTGAACATCGATCCACGGCGGATACTCATCACGCCCGGCGGTTCCGGTGCGTTGCTGCTGGCCAGTGCGTTGCTGGTGGATCCGGGCAAGCACTGGCTGCTGGCCGACCCTGGCTACCCTTGCAACCGGCACTTTCTGCGTTTGGTCGAAGGCGCGGCGCAGCTTGTACCGGTGGGCCCGGACGTGCGTTATCAACTGACGCCGGAGCTGGTGGCGCGCCACTGGGATCACGACAGCGTCGGTGCGCTGGTTGCTTCGCCGGCCAACCCGACCGGTACGATTCTGACCCGCGACGAGCTGGCGGGGCTATCCACAGCCATCAAGGCGCGTCACGGGCATCTGGTGGTGGACGAGATCTATCACGGCCTGACTTATGGCACCGATGCCGCCAGTGTGCTTGAAGTGGATGACAGCGCCTTTGTCCTTAACAGTTTCTCCAAGTATTTCGGCATGACCGGATGGCGCCTCGGCTGGCTGGTGGCGCCCGATGCGGCGGTCAGTGAGCTGGAAAAACTCGCGCAGAACCTCTATATCAGCGCGCCTAGCATGGCCCAGCATGCGGCGCTGGCCTGTTTCGAGCCTGATACCATCGCGATCCTCGAAGAGCGCCGCGCCGAATTTGGCCGTCGTCGTGACTTTCTGCTGCCTGCACTGCGGGAGCTGGGTTTCAACATCGCCGTGGAGCCGGAAGGCGCGTTCTATTTGTATGCCGATATCAGCCAGTTCGGCGGCGATGCCTTCGCGTTCTGCCGGCATTTCCTTGAAACCGAACATGTAGCTTTCACCCCGGGGCTGGATTTCGGCCGCTATCAGGCCGGTCATCATGTGCGCTTTGCCTACACGCAAAACCTCCCTCGCTTACAGGAAGCGGTGGAGCGCATCGCCCGCGGCTTGAAGAGCTGGCAAGGCTGATGCGTTTTCATCCACCGCTCGAAGAAGGCCGGTTGATCCGCCGTTACAAGCGTTTTCTCGCCGATATCGAAACCGTTGGCGGCGAGTTGCTGACCATTCATTGCCCGAACACCGGTTCGATGCTCAATTGCCAGGTCGAGGGCGGGCAGGTCTGGTTCAGCCGCTCCAATGATCCCAAGCGCAAGCTGCCTGGCACCTGGGAAGTCGGTGAAACCCCGCAGGGCCGGCTGTTTTGCGTGAACACCGGGCGCGCCAACGCTCTGGTCGAAGAAGCCTTGCAGGCTGGCGTCATCAGCGAGTTGAACGGTTTCACCGGGCTCAAACGCGAAGTGGCGTACGGGCAGGAAAAAAGCCGCATCGATTTTCGCCTTGACTACCCGACGGGCCCGGCCTACGTGGAAGTGAAAAGCGTCACCCTCGGTTTCGACGGCACGGCGATTGCGGCATTTCCCGACGCAGTGACAGAGCGCGGTGCCAAGCACTTGCGTGAGCTGGCGCATCTGGCCCGGGACGGGATTCGCGCAGTGCAGTTGTATTGCGTCAATCTCACCGGTATCGAAGCGGTTCGTCCTGCCGAAGAAATCGACTCGGCCTACGCCGCTGCACTGCGTGAGGCGGTGGCATGCGGGGTCGAAGTCCTGGCGTATGGCGTGCGTTTGAGTCATGAAGAGATGGTGATCGACCGCCGCCTGGACGTGCTGCTCAACGGTTAAACATCGATCCACAGCCCTTGCGCGTTTTCCCGGCAAGGGATGGCCGTCAGCGATTGCCCGGCGCAGGGGCCGGCAACGCACTCTCCGTCCTCGATCAGAAACAGCGCGCCGTGGGTGGCGCACTGGATCAGGCTGTTGCTGGGGTCGAGAAACTGGTCGGGGTGCCATTCCAGGCCGACGCCCCGATGCGGACAGCGATTGAGATAGACATACGCGTGCCCGGCGCGGCGCACGGCCAACAGTTTTTTCCCGTCGATATCGAAACCGCGGCTGTCGCCCTCAGCCAGATCGGCACCCGCGCAAAGAAACTTCATGGCTATCCTCAAGTGTCGGCTCGTGTCCGGATATGTCCGAGCTTGACGTTCAAATGCAAACAATTATCAAATGGCCGCCTTCGCCCGCGGCGAGGTGATCGCTGCCGAGGATACTTGGCCTGCCGTCCCGATGCGCGGGAAAACCCTTCAAGGAAGCTGTCTATGCGCCTGAGTACCCGCGTTGCCGTGCTGTGTGTCGGACTTTTGGTCAGCCACCAGGCTGCAGCGGCCGAGTTGCCGCAACGTTGGGTCAGCGCTGGCGGCGCATTGTCGGAGTGGGTGAGTGCGCTGGGTGGCGAGGCCAAACTGGTGGGCGTCGACACCACCAGCCAGCATCCGCAATCCCTCAAGTCGCTGCCGAGCATCGGTTACCAGCGCAGCCTGTCGGCCGAAGGCATCCTCAGCCTGCGCCCGGACATCCTGATCGGCACCGAAGAAATGGGCCCGCCGCCAGTGATCTCGCAGGTTCGCAGCGCCAAGGTGAAGGTGGCGTTGTTCTCGGCTCAGCCGGATCTGCCGACGCTGGAAAAAAACGTTACCCATCTGGGGCAGTTGCTCGGCGCCGAAAGCCAGGCCGCGCAATTGCTGCAAAGTTATCAACAGCAGCTCGATGCGCAAAAAGCGCGTGTGGCCCAAGCGCAGACTAAACAGAAAGCGCCGGGCGTGCTGTTGCTGCTCGGGCATGCCGGCGGCAAACCACTGATCGCCGGCAAAGACACCGCCGCCGATTGGCTGCTGCAACAGGCGGGCGGGCATAACCTCGCGACCCACACCGGTTACAAACCGTTTTCCGTGGAATCCCTGGCCAGTCTTGATCCTGAAGTGCTGGTGTTCGCTGACCGTGCGCTGACCGGCGAGGCGGCGAAAGCGGCGTTGTTCAAGGAGAACCCGATCCTCGATTCCAGCCGTGCGGCCAGGACCGGCCGTGTGCTGGAGCTGGATCCGACGCTGCTGGTGGGCGGACTCGGGCCGCGTTTGCCGGCTGCGCTGAAGACCCTGTCTGACGGTTTCTATCCGGCCCAGAGCGGCCAATGACCACGTTGGTCAAACCCCGTGGCTTGTTCATCGGCCTGATCCTGCTGTGTCTGCTGGCGATCTGGTTGTCGCTGGCGTTGGGGCCGGTCAGTCTGCCGCTGTTCGATACCTTGCGCGCCGCCCTGCGCATGATCGGTGTGCCGCTGGCGCCGGACGGACTGGAGCAGGCTGAACTGATTCTCGGGCAGATTCGTCTGCCGCGTACGCTGCTCGGGCTGGCCGTCGGCGGTGTGTTGGCGCTGTCCGGGGTGGCGATGCAGGGGCTGTTTCGCAATCCGCTCGCCGATCCGGGACTGGTGGGCGTCTCCAGTGGTGCGGCGCTGGGCGCGGCGGTGGCGATTGTCGGCGGCTCGTTTTTTGGCGGATTACCGGAGTGGTTCGGGCCTTATCTGCTGTCGGTATGCGCGTTTCTTGGCGGGCTCGGGGTAACGGCGCTGGTGTATCGACTCGGTCGCCGCAACGGGCAGACCAATGTGGCGACCATGCTGCTGGCGGGGATTGCCCTGACAGCGCTGGCCAGTTCGGCGGTGGGGCTGTTTACCTATCTGGCCGACGACGCGACATTGCGCACGTTGACGTTCTGGAACCTGGGCAGCCTCAACGGCGCCAGCTATGCACGGTTGTGGCCGCTGCTGATCATCACCGTCGGTGTTGCACTTTGGTTGCCACGCCGGGCCAAGGCGCTCAATGCGTTGCTGCTCGGCGAGTCGGAAGCCGGGCATCTGGGAATCGATGTCGAGCGGCTCAAGCGCGAGCTGGTTTTCTGTACGGCGCTGGGTGTCGGCGCTGCGGTGGCGGCGGCGGGCATGATCGGCTTCGTTGGGCTGGTAGTGCCGCATCTGGTGCGCTTGCTCGCGGGGCCGGATCACCGGGTGTTGCTGCCGGCATCGGTGCTGGCCGGTGCGAGTCTGTTGCTGCTGGCGGATCTGGTGGCGCGTCTGGCGCTGGCGCCGGCAGAGCTGCCGATCGGCATCGTCACCGCGTTCATCGGTGCGCCGTTCTTCCTTTATCTGTTGCTGCGAGGGCGTGCCTGATGCTGCGTGCGCACAATCTGCACATCCGCCGTGGCCACAAGACTGTTCTGGCCGATGTCAGTCTGCAACTCGAACCGGGCGAAGTGCTGGGTGTGCTGGGGCCGAACGGCGCCGGTAAAAGTACCTTGCTCGGTGCGCTTTGCGGCGAGTTGAGCGCCAGCGACGGGGAAGTGCTGCTGGACGGTGAGGCCTTGAGCCATTGCAGCGGCACACAGCGCGCCCAGCGACTGGCGGTGTTGCCGCAGGTGTCGACGCTGGATTTTGCCTTTCGTGTTGAAGAAGTGGTCGGCATGGGGCGTCTGCCTTATCAGAGCGGGCGGGTGCGCGATGACGAGATCGTCGCTGCCGCATTACGGGCGGCCGATGCCGGCCATCTGAGTGGCCGCAGTTATCTGGCGCTGTCCGGCGGCGAGCGCCAGCGGGTGCATCTGGCGCGGGTGCTGGCGCAGCTCTGGCCGGGGCAGGCGGGGCAGACTCTGCTGCTTGATGAGCCGACCTCGATGCTTGATCCGTTGCATCAACACACGACGCTGCAAGCGGTGCGCGAATTTGCCGATCGTGGCGCGGCAGTGCTGGTGATCCTGCATGATCTGAATCTGGCGGCGCGCTATTGTGATCGCATCCTGCTGCTGGAAGGGGGGCGCCCGGTGGCGTTGGGCACGCCGCAACAGGTATTGCGTCCGGAATCGCTGAAAGCGGTTTTCGGTCTGGAGGTGCTGGTGCAACCGCACCCGGAGCGCGGGCATCCGCTGATCATCGCCCGCTGATTTCGTCATCGAGGTGAGCGTATGCGCGGGATTTTGCTGTTGGCGGTATTGTGGCTCGCAGGTTGCCAGCATGTTGCAGCGCCGCCGGTCGTGGGCGAGATCCGTGATTTGCGCAGCGGCGAGAGGCTGACGGCGCAGCAATTACTGGCTCAGTTAAGCAGTCCATCGCAGGTGATTATTGGCGAACAGCATGACAACGCCGATCACCATGCCCTTCAATTGTGGTTGTTGCAGAACCTCGAAGCGGCGCGCCCTCAGGGCAGTCTCCTGCTGGAAATGCTGACGCCCGATCAACAGTCGCGCGTCGATGACGTGCGCCATGCCGCAACGCTACCGGCTGATCTTCCTGCTGCATTGGCCTGGCAGGACGGTTGGGACTGGAATCTCTATGGTCCGATAGTACGGTTCGCCCTGACGCAATCCTGGCCGTTGCTGGCGGCCAATCTCGATAACATCGAAATTCGCGCGTTCTATCGCGATCCTCCGGTTTTGAGCGGAGAGCGCAGCACCGCCAGACCTGTGAGAGAGACCCTGTTGGAGCAGATCGGCGATTCTCACTGCGGCCTGCTGCCGTCATCACAAATGCCGGCGATGCTCGCTGTTCAGCAACAACGGGATCGGCGCATGGCCACGCGTTTACTGGCGGCGCCTGCGCCAGCATTGTTATTGGCGGGTGCGTATCACGCGCGCAAGGATGTGGGCGTGCCGCTGCATGTGCTGGATCTGGGCGCGCCCGAAGCGCCGACGGTGTTGATGCTGGCGGAACAGGGCAGTCAGATCACGGTGGCGATGGCTGATTACGTCTGGTTCACACCGGCCACGCCGAAGCCGGATTATTGCGCCGAGATGCGTAAACAATTCGGCAAGAAATGACTTTTCCACAGGCAAAAAAAGACCCGGTAAAAACCGGGTCAAATAACCGTGATTAGCCTGATGAGGAGATA
Source organism: Pseudomonas sputi (assembly GCF_021603585.1). GTDB lineage: Bacteria > Pseudomonadota > Gammaproteobacteria > Pseudomonadales > Pseudomonadaceae > Aquipseudomonas > Aquipseudomonas sputi. The sequence goes on from NZ_BQHI01000022.1 coordinate 80,020, forward strand.
ATCTGAGAGTCCGAACCAAGGGCTTTTCAGAATATCGACTGATCTCGCGATCAGTTGTGATAATCATAGCGATTCTCATTACCAAGTCAACTGCTGTTTTTCATTTCTGTCGTTTTGTCCCGGCAATGGCGTAAACGCCCCGTGAGTATGGGCGTCAGGTCTGGGCTGTGAGCTGCTTGTTGAGCTGGTCAATACGCCGCGCCATGCTTTCGAGCAGGCTGTGGGCGATTTTTGGATTGGTGCGGGTCATGCTCAGAAACTGATCGCCGGGAATCAGCATCACCGTGCACGCTTCCCGGGCAATGACAGTGGCATTGCGCGGTTCGCCGGTGAACACGGCCATTGCGCCGAAGATCTCATCTTTGGGCACATCGCCTACCTTGTGCCCGTTAACAAAGGCTTCGGCGTGTCCCTCGATGATTACGAACACATGATCTGCCACGTCGCCCTGGCGTATCAGAACGTCTCCGACCTCGACGCGCTTGAACCCATGGGTGCTGCGAAACTCGCGTGGTTTGAACTCGGCAACCGCGTGGGCCAGCAGCGCCATTTGCCCGAGCAGGTAGTGCAGAAACTGCTTCGAACGCGCAGCGTCGCTATACACATGCTGAAACAAATCACTTCGATGATAAGGCAGTAATGTCAGCGGGTTATCCGTGCACAAGGCGCAATCCGCCCATTCCGGACCCTGTTGCAGGCCGATCAGATCTCCCTCATGCCAATAGAACAGACCGCGACCACTGACTCGCCCGGTGATCACACCTTGCGTCAGCAAGTACAACTGGTCGTCCGGCAGACGTGCCAACAGATCATCCGTGGCGTCCAGTTCCAGCGCCGGCCCGCACGGCGCCAGGCCTTCGAGCCATTGCGCAGGCAAGCTCTGCAAGTGGTTGATCAATGCATCGGCCTGGGCCGATTGTTCTCCGAGCAGGTACATGGCGGTCAGTGCCCGTCAGTTCTTGTGGCGAGAGGTAATGGCTTCCAGCTGCTTGTTCAACGCATCCTTGCGCTCGGCGGGTATGTCGTTCCAGTGCACATCCATCAGCGCCCCTTCGATCGCATACAACAACACCTTTGACGCGCGGAACCCGCGTGTGCGCACGGCCCGGTAGGCATCCACCGCGCCCAGGCGACGCAAGTCCGAGGCGCTGTGGATGCCCACGGCATGCAGCCATTGCGCCGACGTCTTGCCAAGATTCTTCAGGTGTTGCAGTTCATCATTCATCAAGCCTCCTTGCGACGGCCGAATGGTGCGTGGGCGAGCTTCTCAGGAGTGTAGCCATCAGTAGGAAAAGCGTGGTTGTTTGGTCGGATTCAACGCAAACGCTTCTAAGAAACGTCAGTTTTTGCTGATGAATCAGGATGAGGAGGGCGAGGGAGAATTACGAATAGCACGCAGTCCAGCGCAAAGCGGGGGCGCTGGACGGTTCAGGTTTTTAAAAGCTTCAGCGAGTGCGATAACGCAGGCGCGTACCGAAATTCATCGACATCAGGATTTCGTCGGCACTCAGCTCCGGCGGGAAGTAGGCCCCGGAAATCTGCGCGTGGGCCAGGCTGGCGCCTTCCAGCGAAGCGTTGCGAAAGTCGATGCCGCGCAGGTCGGCGGAACGGAAGTAGGCGTCCCTGAAGTCCACGCCATCGGCGTTCAGTTCCCGCAGGTCGAGGCCGCGGAAGTCGCCGCCGACCATGTTGATCGGGCCGTCTTTCGGACGCTCGTTGTTGAATCCTGTTATGTCGTCTTTGTGCAGCAAGGCATAAAGCGGTGTATCGAGAAGTTTCGGCTGGCTCATGTCAAATTACCTGTTGGTTTTATGACGCCAGTATAGTGCCACTATTTGACGGCCGTGAAGCGAGCGAGGGCTTCACGGCCGAAATAGTTTCTTACAGGCCCGGCAGGCGCTGGCGGATCTGCGCCACGACGGTATCCAGGGTGCCGGATTCATTGGTCTGCACGCGTTTGCTGCGCAGAATCTCCTCCGGGCTCAAGGCTTCGCGGTTGGCCTGTTGCGCTTCGATCACGGCGAGGGTTGCGTCGGACGGATCCTTCTTGTCTGCCTGACGAATCGCCAGCCAGCTCTCGATAACTGCCTGAGGTGCATTGCAGTCGAGGATCAGGAACGGCGTGCCAGTGGCTTCGGCAACCTTGGCGGCGTTGTCGCGTTGTTCGCGCTTGAGGTAAGTGGCGTCGATCACCACCGGGAAACCGGCGTGGAGGATCACTTCGGCGATTTCATGCAGGCGCGCATAAGTCGCGGTGCTGGCATCGGCGCTGTAGATCCCGGCCTGAACATCATTGGCAACGGTTTGCTCGCCGAACAGGCGCTTGCGCTCGACGTCGGAACGCAGGCGTATCGCGCCCAGCGCTTCGACCAGACGCATGGCCACATGGCTTTTGCCGACAGCGGACACGCCGTGGGTGATTGCCATGAAGCGCGAAGGAATGGTGCTGTAGCTTTCCGCCAGGTTGGCGTAGTTGCGGTACTGGCGCAGGGTCGTGGCGCGCTGCACCGGAGTCGCATCGGCCGGCATGCTGAACAGGGCAACCTTTGCACGTACCAGCGCGCGGTAAGCCTTGTAGAAGTTCAGCACCTCCAGGCCTTGATAGTCGCCGGTCAGTTCCAGGTATTGGCTGATGAAACGACGGGCCAGGGATTTCAGGCCACGGTCTTCCAGGTCCATCGCCAGGAAACCGGTGTCGGCCCAGACGTCAGTGAAACGGAACGGTTCGTTGAATTCGATGCAGTCGAAGATCACGACTTTGCTGTCGATCAGCGTGGCATTGCCCAAGTGAATGTCACCGTGGCATTCGCGAGTGAAGCCGTCGGCCTTGCGTTGGGCGAACAGCGGTTTCAGGCGATCGAAGCTGCTTTCAGCCCATGCCTGTAGGGCGTCGAGTTGCAGCAGGTCATTCTTGTCGCTGAGGAACGGCAGGATCTGTTCGAAGTTCTGGCGCACCGGTGCCATCACGCTTTCCGGTGTGCCGGCTTCGTGTTCGGCCGGGACTTTCGGCGCGTTGAGGTGGAAGCGGGCAATCTGCTCGGCCATCGCGTCGATGTGCGCGGTGGTCAGCTCGCCGTTGGCTTGCAGGGTGCTGAGCAGGCCGGTCTGTGGGAACTGGCGCATTTTCAGCACGTATTCGATGGCCGGGCCGTCGCCACCCAGTTGCGGGGCTTCGGCGCTGCCGGTCACTGGAATCACTTGCAGATACAAATCTTCGGTCAGCCGCTGGTTCAGCCGCAGCTCTTCGCCACAGAAGTGCTCTCGGGAATCGAGGCTGGTGAAGTCGAGGAAACCGAAGTTCACCGGTTTCTTCACTTTATAAGCGAAGGGACCGGTGAGCAGTACCCACGAGATATGGGTTTCGATGACCTGGAACCCTTCGACGGGATGCGGGTAGAGGGCCGGGTTTTGCAGGGCAGCGATCAGGGACTGGCTCACGGACGATCCTTCAGAGTCTGGGGGAAATTCAAGGTCGTCATTATGGCCGCTCGCCAGCCCGACGCAAACCTCGGAGCGCGCCTGTTGAGTATGAATAAAGTGCGTATAATCCGCCGCCATGACTCGTACTCGATCTCCCCGTACCCCAAAAAAACCAGCTTCCCGGGGCCTGCGCCCATGGTTGGGCTGGGCCCTTAAACTCAGTCTGGTCGGCCTTGTGGTGCTGGCCGGCTTCGCCGTTTACCTCGATGCCGTGGTGCAGGAGAAGTTCTCCGGCAAGCGCTGGACCATCCCGGCCAAGGTGTACGCGCGTCCGCTCGAGCTGTTCGTCGGACAGAAGTTGAGCAAGGACGATTTCCTCACCGAACTCGATGCCCTGGGCTATCGCCGCGAAGCCGTGAGCAATGGTCCCGGCGCGGCGGCGGTCAATGGCAACACGGTTGATCTGAATACCCGTGGCTTCCAGTTCTATGAAGGCCTTGAGAAACCGCAATCGGTGCGCGTGCGTTTCTCCGGCGATTATGTGGCCGAACTCTCGGCGACCAACGGTTCGAAGCTCTCCGTGGTACGCCTGGAGCCGCTGATGATCGGCGGCATCTACCCGAAAAACCTTGAAGACCGGATTCTGATCAAGCTCGATCAGGTGCCGCCGTATCTGCTGGAAACCCTGGTCGCGGTGGAAGACCGGGATTTCTACAGCCACTGGGGCGTCTCGCCGAAATCGATTGCCCGCGCCATTTGGGTCAACACCTCTGGCGGCAAGATGACTCAGGGCGGCAGTACGCTGACCCAGCAACTGGTCAAGAACTTCTACCTCACCAACGAACGCAGCCTGACTCGCAAGCTCACCGAAGCGATGATGGCGATGTTGCTTGAACTGCATTACGACAAAAAGGAAATCCTAGAGGCTTATCTCAACGAAGTCTTTGTCGGGCAGGACGGTCAACGTGCGGTGCACGGCTTTGGTCTGGCGAGCCAGTTTTTCTTCGCTCAGCCCCTGTCCGAGTTGAAGCTGCATCAGGTCGCGCTGTTGGTCGGCATGGTCAAAGGTCCGTCCTATTACAACCCGCGTCGCAACCCGGAGCGGGCGCTGGAGCGACGCAATCTGGTACTCGATGTGCTTGAGCAGCAGGGCGTTGCCTCTGCAGAACAGGTGGCCGCCGCAAAGAAAATGCCACTGGGCGTAACCACACGCGGAAAACTGGCCGACAGCTCCTTCCCCGGTTTCATCGATCTGGTCAAGCGCCAGTTGCGTGAAGACTATCGCGACGAAGATTTGACTGAAGAAGGCCTGCGGATCTTCACCAGCTTCGATCCGATTTTGCAGATGAAAGCCGAAGCGTCGGTCAACGACACCTTCAAGCGTCTGTCCGGTCGCAAGGGTTCCGACGACGTGGAAGCGGCGATGGTCGTGACCAATCCGGAAACCGGTGAAGTCCAGGCCATGATCGGCAGCCGTCAGGCGAGTTTTGCCGGTTTCAACCGCGCACTGGATGCGGTGCGGCCGATCGGCTCGCTGATCAAGCCGGCGGTTTATCTGACGGCGCTGGAGAAGCCGAGCCAGTACACATTGACCAGTTGGCTGTCGGACGAGCCGCTTTCAATCAAGGGCGCGGATGGTCAGGTCTGGAAACCGCAGAATTACGACCGTCGCTCCCACGGTACAGTGTTCCTGTATCAGGGGCTGGCGCATTCCTACAACCTGTCGACCTCGCGTCTCGGTCTGGCGGTCGGCGTTCCGAATGTCCTCAAGACGCTCGCGCGGCTGGGCGTGACCCGCGAGTTTCCGGCGTTCCCGTCGATGCTGCTGGGCGCTGGCGGCATGACCCCGATCGAAGTCGCGACCATGTATCAGACGCTGGCCAACGGTGGTTTCAATACGCCGATGCGCGGGATTCGTAGCGTGCTGACTGCCGAGGGCGAGCCGCTCAAGCGTTATCCGTTCCAGATCGAGCAGCGTTTCGATCCGGCCTCGATCTACCTGATCCAGAACGCCATGCAGCGGGTGATGCGTGAGGGTACCGGCAGTTCGGTTTATAACGTGTTGCCAAGAACCCTGACATTGGCGGGCAAGACCGGCACCAGTAACGATTCGCGCGACAGCTGGTTCGCCGGTTTCAGTCAGGATCTGCTGGCGGTGGTCTGGCTCGGCCGTGATGACAACGGCAAGACGCCGTTCACCGGGGCCACCGGTGCGTTGCAGGTCTGGACCAGTTTCATGCGCAAGGCCGACCCGCTGCCGCTGGACATGCCGCAGCCGGATAACGTGGTGCAGGCCTGGGTCGATTCGCGTACCGGCCAGGGTTCCGATGCCAGCTGTCCGGGCGCCGTGCAGATGCCGTATATTCGCGGCAGCGAACCGCCACCCGGTGCCTCCTGCGCGGGCGAAAGCCCGGCCTCGGGCGAATCGGTGATGGATTGGGTCAAGGGCTGGATGAATTAAGCAAAGAGGGTTTCAAGTGAACAAGTGGTTGATTCCAGCGGTGACCGCCGTGGCTTTGCTCAGCGGCTGCTCCACCGTACAGCGTGGTTCGATCCCGGTTGTGGACTCCGGCACCGCCGTGTCCAACAGCGAACGCATTTCGGCCAATGGCGGTTTCCGTCAAACGACAGTGAAGCGTCCTGCTCAGGCCCAGACCCAGGCGATCCCGCAAGGCGATACCGGTGTGGTGGTGATGGTGCCGGGCGGCGCAGCGGCTTCGGCGCCGATCAGCACTTCGCCGATCGTTCCGGGCCCGGCGTCGGGCGGCATCACGCCGGGGCCGTATAACCCTTCGCCGGTCGAGTCGGCGCCTATCAGCTCCGGCAGCTACAGCATGCCTTCGACGCCGAGCGGCATTCCATCGGCTAGCAGCAGCGGCGGCGGTCTGTCTGCCGACGAGCAGCTGGACGGCCCGGTTCTCGCGCTGCTGACCACTGCGCAACAGCAACAGGCCGGCGGCGACCTCAACGGTGCGTCCTCCAGCCTGGAACGTGCCCAGCGCGTGGCGCCGCGCGAGCCGCAAGTGCTTTACCGTCTGGCACAGGTGCGCATGGCCCAGGGCGATGCGCCGCAAGCCGAGCAGACTGCCCGCCGTGCACTGACCATGGCCAACGGTCGTCCGGACTTGCAGGCCAGTCTGTGGGAATTGATCGCTCAGGCACGTGAGAAACAAGGCGATTCCGCCGGTGCCTCTCTGGCCCGTCAGAAGGCCAAGGTTTCGCTGTGATGGACAGTCGTTTCTCCAAAGTCGCCGATCAATTGTTGTTGATCGAGCGTGAACTGCGCGCCCAGGGCTGGTGGGATGACGTCCAGCCCTCGGTCGAAGCCCTGAGCAGTGTCGAGCCGTTTTCGGTCGACACCCTCGATTTCGAGCAGTGGCTGCAATGGATATTCCTGCCGCGGATGAAGATGATCCTCGAACAGGATCTGCCATTGCCCAATGCTTCGGGCATCCAGGAAATGGCCGAAATGGTTTTCGCCCAGCGCAATGTGCAGGGCAAGGATCGGCAACTTCAGGTGTTGCTCAAAGAATTCGACCTGCTGATCACCGCTTCGCGCTGAGCCGGGAGCTGCCAGTCGTTACTGGCAGTTTTCTGCTATTTGTTTTTTTGCTTCTTCAGTACGTTGCTGGCGCTGGTCATCGCTCAGTCGTCGCAGTTCTCCCTCCACTTCTTCCCTCAACCGCGGGTTGTTCTGCAGTTGCGCGAGATTCGTGCGCGCCTGTTCGCAAAATGCCTTGAGTTGACTCTGTTGTTCGGCCACTTGCTGCTTGACCTTGTCATCGATGGCTTTCTGATCGCCCAGCGTTCCGCCGCCAGGTAGTGCGGCAGGGGTTGGCGCGGGTGAGGAGGGCGTCTGCACGGCGGTGGATGAATGCCCCGGTGGTGGCTGCTGATCGAAATGGGTGACGCCCTGGGCATCGACCCATTTGTAAATCTGAGCGGCCATGCACCATGGACTGGCGCTGATTAGTAGAGTTAGTAGAAGCGTTCGCATGCTGATTCCTTGGCAAAACTGCGCAATTGAAGCTAACAGAGTAGCGGTTTCCAGGTTTTTTCTTGCGTTCTCATGTGCTTACCCACAATTAAGCACATAGACGGCTTGACTTGCAGAGGGCGAAACAGAAGAATCCAAAGTCCGCTGTACAGGGACTGCCAGAAGCAGACCCTCTCGGCAGATCATGAGGCGCATATCCGCGTCGACCTGTTACACCCGCAACGCGTTACCTCGCGCTGGGTGGGAAAGGCCCGCAACACTTGGGACGATCCCAATACTTGCTCAGTCAGTGCTGACGTAGTCGGCGACCACCGTCGCTCATGCTCTGCCGAGAAGTAAACCTATTAAGACCCGTTCGCTTTTTTGTGGACGGTATTCTGGCGTTTTAGAGGTGAACAACGTGGAGCTTTTATCTGGCGGTGAGATGCTCGTCCGCTTTTTGCGTGACGAAGGCGTCAAATATATCTACGGGTACCCGGGTGGTGCTCTCCTTCATGTTTACGATGCCCTGTTCAAAGAACCGGAAGTGACCCACATCCTGGTTCGTCACGAACAAGCGGCTACCCATATGGCTGACGGCTACGCCCGTGCCACCGGTAAAGCCGGTGTGGTATTGGTGACTTCCGGTCCAGGCGCCACAAACGCCATCACCGGTATCGCCACCGCCTATATGGACTCGATTCCAATGGTGATCATTTCCGGTCAGGTGCCAAGCACCATGGTCGGCACCGATGCGTTCCAGGAAACCGACATGATCGGTATCTCCCGGCCGATCGTGAAGCACAGCTTCATGATCAAGCACGCTTCGGAAATCCCGGAAGTCATGAAGAAAGCCTTCTACCTGGCGCAATCCGGTCGTCCGGGCCCGGTCGTGGTCGATATCCCCAAAGACATGACCAACCCGGCCGAGAAGTTCGAATACATCTTCCCGAAGAAAGCCAAACTGCGCTCCTACAGTCCGGCCGTTCGCGGTCATTCCGGGCAAATCCGCAAGGCGGCAGAAATGCTCCTGGCGGCCAAGCGTCCCGTGCTGTACTCCGGCGGTGGCGTGATCCTCGGCAACGGCTCCGCGCCGCTGACCGAACTGGCAAAAATGCTTAACCTGCCGGTTACCAACACCTTGATGGGCCTGGGTGCCTACCCTGGCACTGATCGTCAGTTCATCGGCATGCTCGGCATGCACGGCAGCTACACCGCCAACCTGGCGATGCACCATGCCGACGTGATCCTGGCAGTCGGTGCGCGTTTTGACGATCGCGTGATCAACGGCGCGCCGAAGTTCTGCCCGAACGCCAAGATCATTCACATCGACATCGACCCGGCTTCGATTTCCAAGACCATCAAGGCCGACGTGCCAATCGTTGGTCCGGTGGAGAGCGTCCTGACCGAAATGGTCGCGATCCTCAAGGAAATCGGCGAAACCCCGAACAAGGAAGCGGTCGCCAGTTGGTGGAAGCAGGTCGATGAGTGGCGCGGTGATCGCGGCCTGTTCCCTTACGACAAGGGCGACGGCAGCAAGATCAAGCCGCAGACCGTGATCGAAACCCTGTGCGAAGTGACCAAGGGCGACGCCTTTGTGACCTCCGACGTGGGTCAGCACCAGATGTTCGCTGCGCAGTACTACAAGTTCAACAAACCGAACCGCTGGATCAACTCCGGTGGTCTGGGCACGATGGGCTTCGGTCTGCCGGCCGCGATGGGTATCGCGCTGAGCTTCCCCGACACCGATGTTGCGTGCGTCACCGGTGAAGGCAGTATCCAGATGAACATCCAGGAACTGTCGACCTGCCTGCAATACGGTTTGCCGGTCAAGATCGTCATCCTGAACAACGGTGTTCTGGGCATGGTTCGTCAATGGCAGGACATGAGTTACGGCAGCCGTCACTCGCACTCCTACATGGAGTCCTTGCCTGACTTCGTCAAGCTGGCTGAAGCCTATGGCCACGTCGGCGTGCGCATCACCGAATCGAAAGATTTGAAGTCGAAGATGGAAGAGGCGTTCGCCATGAAAGATCGCCTGGTGGTGATCGACATTTCGGTCGACACCAGCGAGCACGTCTATCCGATGCAGATCAAAGACGGCTCCATGCGCGATATGTGGCTGAGCAAGACGGAGCGTACCTAATCATGCGGCACATTATTTCCTTGCTTCTGGAAAACGAACCCGGTGCTTTGTCTCGCGTAGTCGGCCTGTTCTCGCAGCGCAACTACAACATCGAAAGCCTGACCGTGGCGCCAACCGAAGACCCGACCCTGTCGCGTCTGACGCTGACCACTGTCGGTCACGATGAAATCATCGAGCAGATCACCAAAAACCTGAACAAGCTGATCGAAGTGGTCAAGCTGGTGGACCTGTCGGAAAGCGCTCACATCGAGCGCGAACTGATGCTGGTCAAGGTCAAGGCCACTGGCGCTCAGCGCGCCGAGATCAAACGCACCACCGATATTTACCGTGGACAGATCGTCGACGTCAGTGCCAGCGTGTATACCGTTCAACTGACCGGTACCAGCGACAAGCTCGACAGCTTCATTCAGTCCATCGGCACCGCATCGATTCTGGAGACCGTCCGCAGTGGCGTCACCGGTATTGCCCGCGGCGACAAAGTACTCAGCATCTAAACCAAATTAGCGAATGGCCTGAACGGCCTGGATATAAAGGGGAAATTCATGAAAGTTTTCTACGATAAAGACTGCGACCTGTCGATCATCCAGGGCAAGAAAGTTGCCATCATCGGTTACGGTTCCCAGGGCCACGCCCAGGCATGCAACCTGAAAGATTCCGGTGTCGACGTTACCGTCGGTCTGCGTAAAGGTTCGGCTACCGTTGCCAAGGCTGAAGCCCACGGCCTGAAAGTGACCGACGTGGCTGCCGCTGTTGCCGGTGCCGACCTGGTCATGATCCTGACCCCGGACGAGTTCCAGTCCCAGCTGTACAAGAACGAAATCGAGCCGAACATCAAGAAAGGCGCCACCCTGGCCTTCTCCCACGGCTTCGCGATCCACTACAACCAGGTTGTTCCGCGTGCCGACCTCGACGTGATCATGATCGCGCCGAAAGCACCGGGCCACACCGTACGTTCCGAGTTCGTGAAAGGCGGCGGTATCCCTGACCTGATCGCGATCTACCAGGACGCCTCGGGCAATGCCAAGAACGTTGCACTGTCCTACGCTGCTGGCGTTGGTGGCGGTCGTACCGGCATCATCGAAACCACCTTCAAGGACGAGACCGAAACCGACCTGTTCGGCGAACAAGCCGTTCTGTGCGGCGGTACCGTCGAGCTGGTAAAAGCCGGTTTCGAAACCCTGGTTGAAGCTGGCTACGCGCCGGAAATGGCCTACTTCGAGTGCCTGCACGAACTGAAACTGATCGTTGACCTCATGTACGAAGGCGGTATCGCCAACATGAACTACTCGATCTCCAACAACGCTGAGTACGGTGAGTACGTGACCGGTCCGGAAGTGATCAACGCCGAATCCCGTCAGGCCATGCGCAACGCCCTGAAACGTATTCAGGACGGCGAATACGCCAAAATGTTCATCAGCGAAGGCGCAACCGGCTACCCTTCGATGACCGCCAAGCGTCGTAACAACGCCGCTCACGGTATCGAAATCATCGGCGAGCAACTGCGCTCCATGATGCCGTGGATCGGTGCCAACAAGATCGTCGACAAAGCCAAAAACTAAGTCGTCGAACCTTGTATGAAAAAACGCGGCCTCGGCCGCGTTTTTTCGTATGGGCCGGCGGTTCTGGTATAAAGCTGCATCGTTTGTGGCCGAACCGTCGTCCCAGACATCTGTCGAAAATGTCCAATCCGTTGCAAGGTACTGTCCATGAGCGAACGTCCCGAAGAGCCGAACCAGGCTTCAGACGCCGAAAGCCTGCTGCCCATCGATGAGCACATCGAAGAAGGGCATGACGCAGAAGGCCGTAAAGTCCGGCATCGCGGTATCTATCTTCTGCCGAATCTGTTCACCACTGCGAACCTGTTCGCAGGGTTCTATTCCATCATCAACTCGATGAGTGCCCAGGCTGCGCTGAGCGCCGGGGACGCGGCGAATGCGAGCAAGTATTTCGCCTTCGCCGCCATCGCGATTTTTGTCGCCATGGTGCTCGATGGCCTTGATGGCCGGGTAGCGCGCATGACCAATACCCAAAGTGCGTTCGGTGCCGAGTACGACTCGCTGTCGGACATGGTTGCCTTCGGCGTTGCCCCGGCCTTGCTGGCTTTTGGCTGGGCGCTGGGTGACATGGGCAAGGTCGGCTGGATGGTTGCCTTCATTTATGTGGCCGGTGCGGCCTTGCGTCTGGCGCGCTTCAACACTCAGGTGGGTACCGCCGACAAGCGCTACTTCATCGGCCTGGCCAGCCCAGCAGCTGCGGGTGTGGTGGCAGGGATTGTCTGGGCGTTCAGCGATTACGGGATCCAGGGGTCGAAGATGTCGTTCCTGGTCGCGCTGATGGTGGCGGCCGCCGGGATGCTGATGGTCAGCAATATCAAATACAACAGCTTCAAGGAGCTGGATCTGAAGGGGCGCGTGCCGTTCGTGGCGATCCTGGCGGTAGTGCTGGTGTTTGCCGTGGTGTTCAGCGATCCGCCTCGCATTCTGCTGCTGGTGTTCCTCGCCTATGCCGCCTCGGGCCCGGTGCAGTATCTGTTGCATCTTCGTCGTCACAAACACGCCGAGTGATGTAATTTCCCTCATACTCCGCAGTCTATGGTGCATCTGTCCTCCAAAGCTGCGGAGTTGCCATGCTGATCAAAGTCCCCAAAGCGTCCGACTGCCATGAATCGGACGTCACGCCTGAATCCATCTATCTCTCTCGCCGACAATTGCTCGGAGCGACTGCTGCCGGTTTGGCCATGAGCACTTTGCCGCGCTGGGCCAGTGCCGAAGACGCTGCTCGCTATGCCGATGTCGAGGCCGGAAAGGCGCCCGCCTGGTTTGCCGAGAAACTGCCCTCTGTCAAATGGGGAGCGGTGAACGTCAAGGATGAGGCGATTACGCCTTTCAAGGACGCGACCCATTACAACAACTTCTATGAGTTCGGCACCGACAAGGGGGATCCGGCGGCCAATGCCGGTTCGTTGAAAACCGAACCGTGGAGTGTTGTGGTGGACGGGGAGGTGGGTAAGCCGGGGCGTTATGCTCTGGAAGATTTCATGAAGCCTTACCAGCTGGAGGAGCGTATCTATCGCCTGCGTTGTGTCGAGGCGTGGTCGATGGTGATTCCCTGGATCGGGTTCCCGATTTCGGCACTGTTGAAGCAGGTAGAGCCTACCTCCAATGCCAAGTACATTCGCTTCGAAACCCTGCAGGATCCCAAGTCCATGCCCGGACAGCGTTCGGGATTTGCCCTGATCGACTGGCCTTATGTAGAAGGCTTGCGTCTGGATGAGGCGATGAATCCCTTGGCGATTCTGGCGGTGGGTATGTATGGCCGTGAGTTGCCGAATCAGAACGGTGCGCCGCTGCGTCTGGTAGTGCCATGGAAGTACGGCTTCAAGAGCGTCAAATCCATCGTGCGGATCAGTCTGGTCAGCGAGCAGCCGAAGACAACCTGGCAGAGCATTGCGTCTGATGAGTACGGGTTCTATGCGAATGTAAACCCTACGGTCGACCATCCACGTTGGACTCAGGCGCGGGAAAGGCGGTTACCTAACAGCCTGTTCAAGCCGAATGTGCGTGACACGCAGATGTTCAACGGCTATGCGGACGAGGTCGCTTCTTTATATGCAGGGCTCGATCTGCGGAAGAACTACTGATGCGATATCCAATCTGGCGCGTAGGTGTTTTCCTGGCTGCGGCAATCTGGCCGCTGTTGTGGTTCTATCAGGCCTTTGCGGATCTGCTTGGGCCTGATCCAGGGAAGGTCCTGGTTGATCGGCTGGGGCTTGGGACGTTGGTTTTGCTGTTGATTACCTTGAGTATGACGCCACTGCAGAAACTTACGGGATGGGCAGGGTGGATTGCTGTGCGTCGGCAGTTGGGGCTTTGGTGTTTTGCCTATGTGGTTTTGCATCTTTGCAGCTATATGGCTTTCATTCTCGGTTTCGACTGGTCGCAACTGGGTGTCGAACTGCGCAAGCGTCCCTATATCATTGTGGGTGCTCTGGGTTTCCTGGGATTGTTGGCATTGGCGGTTACCTCCAACCGGTACAGTCAACGCCGTTTAGGTACCCGCTGGAAGAAGCTGCACCGGTTGGTGTATGTGATTCTCGGGTTGGGATTGCTGCATATGTTATGGATCGTACGTGCGGATCTCAAAGAGTGGTCAATCTATGCCGTTATAGGCGTTTTCCTTTTGGCGCTGCGTATTCCGCCTTTGACACGCCGGATCCCGCGTTTGATGGGTAAAAAACAGGTTTTTCAAGAAAAGCGGAATTAGGTGTTGACGGCAGATTCTGAGTCTCTATAATTCGCCCCACTTCCGGCGCAGTCGAAACGGAAAACTCCTTGAGATTCAATGAGTTAAGTAGGTTTCGAAAGCGGATTGCTTCAGGTCATCGAGGTCTGGAAGAAGTTGGAAATGCCGGATTGTTACGGCGCTTTCAACAGTTCGATCTTCTCGGTCGAAAGCGGAGAAAAAGAGGTGTTGACAGCAGCGTGTAACGCTGTAGAATTCGCCTCCCGCTAACGAGAGATCGGAAGCGCAAGTGGTTGAAGTTGTTGAAGAAATCTTCG
>NZ_BQHI01000023.1 GCF_021603585.1 Pseudomonas sputi
AGATTCATGAGCGTCTCGTGGGCTCGGAGATTGGTATAAGAGACAGATTCAGGACAGATCGTTCCCACGCGGGGCGGGGGAACGATCAGAGTAGGGGGATCAGTCTTCTTTTTTCATCAGGCCGGCCAGCGCCGCAAACGGGTTGTGCGTGGCCTTGGCGATTTTCGGCGTGCTCAGCGAGCCTTCGCCGAAGTACTGCTGGTCGGTGTAGCGCGAGTGTTCGTTGTCGTGGCAGTACAGGCACAGCAGTTCCCAGTTGGAACCGTCCTGCGGGTTGTTGTCGTGGTTGTGGTCACGGTGGTGCACGGTCAGCTCGCTCAGGCGCTTGCCGGAAAACTCACGGGCGCAGCGGCCGCAAACGTGCGGGTACATTTTCAGGGCCTTGTCGCGGTAGCCCATTTCCTTGTCGCGCTGGTTGTCGGCGAGGATGCGATCCAGCTTCGAAGTGTTGGTCGGGGTGGACGAACTCATGGGTTCACCTTTGCAGAAAGACGAATGACGGTTATGGGGCCAGTTTAGCTCAGCCCTTGAGCTTCTCGGCAATCCAGATCGTATGACGGGTGCCCTTGTTGCCGTGGGCGAAGACCTGGACTTCCTCGGCCTTGAAACCGGCCTTCTTCAATTTGTCGGAAAACTGCCGATCGGCGCTGGCCGACCACACCGCCAGCACGCCTTTGGGCCGCATCGCCCTGGCGCACGCGGCCAGGCCAGCGGCGGAATACAGCCAGCTGTTGGCCTTCTGGGTCAGGCCTTCGGGGCCGTTGTCGACGTCGAGCATGATCGCGTCGAAGCCGTTCGGCTCGCTTTGCAGCACTTTGGCCACGTCTTCCTGGCGGATCACCGTGCGCGGATCGAGCAGCGGACGTCCGGACTTTTCACCGAGCGGGCCGCGATTCCACTCGACCACGCCGGGCACCAGTTCGGCGACCACCACTTCGGCGCTCTTGCCCAGATGCTTGAGCGCGGAGGCGAGAGTGAAGCCCATGCCCAGCCCGCCGATCAGCACCCGCGAGTTCGGTCGGCCGGCGACCTTGCGGCACGGAATCTCGGCCAGCGCGTCTTCGGAACCGTGCATGCGGGTGTTCATCAATTGGCCGCCGTCGCCGCCCTGAATCTTGATGACGAAGTCCTCGCCATACTCGAACAGGCACAGGGCGCCACCGTTGTCAGGGATCGGCGTGGTGTCGAGCAGAACGAAACGTTTCATGGAAATCTCTACAGGGGGGAAGGCAAGCCGGCGCGTTGGGAGTAGCCTGAAGGCAGACTTCAGGCCAACGGAGCCCTTGATGAAGCGCACCATTCTAACGGCCATTACCCTGGCCGCGCTCTCGATAACTGCTGTGCAGGCGCAACAGACGATTCCCGTCAGCCCGACACCGCAACCGGGCTCGCCCGGCACGGCGACGCCCACCCCGTATCCGCAGATCAGTCCGGTGCCGATTCCCAAGGCCGGCCCCGGCAGTGGCGGACCACCGCTGGTGCCAATCGAAATGCCCAGCCCGCCGACCAAGGATCAGCCATTGCCGGGCCTGGAACAGACCGACAGCAAACCCAAATCCCCGGGAGGCTAGATCTGCTGGGCGGCGAGCTGGCCGTCGGCCATGCGCAGGCGTTTTGACAGGGAGACGGCGAGGGCGCGGATGATCTTGGCAGCGATCTTCGGCGCGTCGTTGAGCATTTTTTCCAGCGAATCCTTGCCGAGGTTGAGCAACTGGCAGTTGCTCGCCGCCACGCAAGTCGCCGAACGGCGTTCGCCGTCGAGCACGGCCATTTCACCGAACGCTCGGCCGCTGCGCAGGGTGGCCATGGTCACGACCTGGCCGTCGACGCCGGTTTTCTGCACGGCCACCTGGCCGGTGTGGATGATGCACATGAAACTGCCGGCATCGCCTTCGCGAAAGATCGCTTCGCCTTCAGCCACGGTGCTGATGCTGAAGTAGCCCGAGGCGGCGGCAAAATCCGCCAGCTGCAATTGATCGAACAGGCCGCAGTCCATCAGCCAGTCGCGGATTTCGTTGTTCAGTAGAGTCGGTTCTGACATGTCGTGCGGTCTTTTTGTTGTGTCGGGTGGCAGGCTCGCCACCGGGGCCGATCTGCTTATCGGCTCCCGGTGCCCGGAATTAAGACCTGACTGACCGGCGGAGTTCCTCAGACGATGCCCAGAACCTTGAAAACAAATGCATATTCGAGGGCTACGTCACGTAATCCCTGATAACGCCCGCTCATCCCGCCGTGGCCGGCGCCCAGTTCGGTCTTGAGCAGTAAGGGATTGTCATCGGTCTTGGTCGCGCGCAGCTTCGCCACCCACTTGGCCGCTTCCCAATACTGCACGCGGCTGTCGTTGTAGCCGGCGATTACCAGCGTCGCAGGATAGCCCTGCGCGGTGACGTTTTCGTACGGCGCGTAGGCCTTGATCCGCTCGTAAACCGCGGGCTCTTCGGGATTGCCCCACTCGTCGTATTCGGTGACGGTCAGCGGCAGATCCGGGTCGAGCATGGTGTTGAGCACATCGACGAACGGCACTTCGGCAATGGCCACACCGAACAGATCCGGGCGCTGGTTGAGTACCGCGCCGATCAGCAGGCCACCGGCGCTGCCACCGCTGATCGCCAGTTGTGGCGCGGTGGTGATGCCGTTGAGGATCAGAAATTCGGCGCAGGCAATGAAGTCACTGAAGGTGTTGTGCTTGTGCTCCTGCTTGCCGGCGCGATACCAGGCTTCGCCCAGCTCGCCGCCGCCACGCACGTGGGCGATGGCGAACGCCATGCCGCGATCCAGCAGGCTCAGGCGGGCATGGGAGAACCACGGATCGAGGCTCGAACCGTAGGCGCCATAACCGTACAGGTACAGCGGCACGGCTTTGCCGACCATTTCCCGTTTCATCACCAGACTGATCGGCACCTGGGTGCCGTCCGGCGCGGTCGCCCACAGGCGCTGGCTGACGTAGGCGTCGGCGTCGAACGGGCCGAGCACCGGGGTTTCCTTGAGGACGGTCTGCTCGCCAGTGGCGAGGATCAGTTGCCGAACCTGAGCCGGACGATTCAGCGCTTCATAGCGCAGGCGAATGCGGTCGCTTTCGAACTCCAGGCTGTTTTGCACGTAGAGGCTGTAGGCCGCGTCCGGCAGTTGCACGCGATAAGGCGCCAGACTGCGTGGACGGACTTCGATGATCGGCAATCCGCCTTCGCGCAGGCTCAGGGTCAGGGCCTCGGCGTTGAGGGTCACGCCATCGAGCATCACCGAATCGCTGTGCGGGATCAGGTTCTGCCAGTCGGCTTCGCTCGGTGTGATGCCGGTGTCCGGCGCCTGATACAGGGCGAAGTTGATGCCGTCGCGGTTGGTGCGGATGAACCACGTCCATTCGCCGTCGAGCTTGCCGTGATCGACGTCGTACTCGTGATCCTCGACCCGTGGCGCCAGGCATGTGAACGGCAGGTGCGGCTGATGGGCGTCCAGCGCCCAGACTTCGCTGGTGGTCTTGCTGCCCAGGGACAGCAGCAACTGCTGCTCGGAGCTGGCGCGGTAGCAATGCAGGAAGAAACGCCCGTCCGGTTCGTGGAACACCTCTTCGGCAGCCGTGCCGTCGAGGCGATAGCGAAACAGTTTGTGCGGGCGATGGGTGTCGTCTAGCACGCCGAAGAACAGCGTGAGGCTGTCGTTGGCCCAGGTCATGCTGCCGTCGCAGTCCTGGAATTCCAGTTCGCTGACGCGCTCGCTGGATAATTCCTTCACGAACAGCGTGTAAATCTCGTCGCCCGAGGCATCGACGCTGTAGGCCAGACGCTGATGATCCGGGCTGATGCTGAACGCGCCGAGGGAGAAAAAGCCTCCGTTGGCCAGGGCGTTCGGGTCGAGCAGCAGCTGTTCGCGGCTTTCGTCGAGGGTCAGGCTGTCGTCGGCCGGACGCGGGCAGCGGTAGTGGCGGGCGTACTCGTCACCCGCTGTGGTGCGGGTGTAATACAGATACGGGCCCCATGGCGACGGCAGGGACAGGTCGGTTTCGAGGATCCGGCCCTTGATCTCCTCGAACAGGGTTTCACGCAGCTCTGCCTGATCGGCAGTCTGCGCTTGCTGATAGTCGTTTTCAGCCTTGAGGTAGTCGAGCACTGCGTCGGTGTCGCGTTCCTGCAGCCAGGCGTACGGGTCGTGACCGGCGGCCTTGTGGGCAATCGGGGCGCTGATGACGTTGGCGGATACGGGCATGGAAAGCTCTCGGACATGACAAATAAGGGCCGCACGGACGGCGGGGAAGCCTGACGTGCGAAAAGTCGTTACTATAAGCGCCTCTTTGCCTGCCTTGCCATGGACACCATGACCGAGAACGACTATCTGATCGCCTGGGGCCTTTACGCCTTTGCCGCCGTGGGCTGCCTGCTGGTGTGGATGCGCATGACCCGCTGGATGTGGCGCTGGCTGCGCGAGCCGCTGCGTGTATTGATGGCGGTGTTGCTGTTCAGCCCGACCATCATTGACCCGGTGAAAGAAAAATTCGCCCCGGCCATCGCCATCACCGTGCTGGATCTGGCGTTCAAGGTCGGCAACAACGCCTGGCGCGCGATTTCCGAACTGCTCATGTACGCCATGATCGCGTTCGGTCTGTATCTGATTTTTGTGCTGATCCGCCTGCCGATCGAACGCGCCTCCAAGGCCCGCCGTGAGAAGGCCGAAGCTGCCCGCGCAGCCGCCCGGGCCGAAGACGAGCGGGACGCCGAGCAACCGTTCGGCGGCGCCGGGGATGACCGCTACGGTCGCCCGCCGGTGCCGAGCAATCCGCAGCGCATGCGGGTCGAGCCGCGTCTGTAATCACGAGAGTCCGCACATGTGTGAATTACTGGGCATGAGTGCCAACGTGCCGACCGACATCGTGTTCAGCTTCACCGGGCTGATGCAGCGCGGTGGTCGCACCGGGCCACACCGCGACGGCTGGGGCATTGCCTTCTACGAAGGGCGCGGGTTGCGCCTGTTCCAGGATCCGGCGGCCAGCAGCGAATCGGAAGTGGCCAATCTGGTACAGCGCTATCCGATCAAGAGCGAAGTGGTCATCGGTCATATCCGTCAGGCCAACGTCGGCAAGGTCTGCCTGTCCAACACCCATCCGTTCGTCCGCGAACTGTGGGGGCGCAACTGGTGCTTCGCGCACAACGGCCAGCTCGCCGATTTCACCCCGATCAAGAGTTTCTACCGTCCGGTCGGCGATACCGACAGCGAAGCGGCGTTCTGCGATTTGCTCAATCGCATACGTGCAGCGTTTCCGGAACCGGTCGATATAGAAGTGCTGTTGCCGGATCTGGTCGCGGCCTGCGCCGAATATCGCAGCCAAGGCGTGTTCAACTGCCTGCTCAGCGATGGCGACTGGCTGTTCTGCTATTGCTCGACCAAACTGGCGCAGATCACCCGACGCGCACCGTTTGGCCCGGCGCGGCTCAAGGATGTCGATGTGATCGTCGATTTCCAGGCCGAAACCACGCCCAACGACGTGGTCACGGTGATTGCCACCGAACCCTTGACCGAAAACGAAACCTGGACCCGCTACGAACCGGGCCAATGGAGCCTGTGGCGACGCGGCGAATGCGTCAGCCAGGGCACGACCGAATAAGGATTTCCCCGAATGTTGCTCAGTTATCTACGGCTGGTGTTGTTTGCGGCGGGCCTGTTGATCGGTGTCCAGGTGCCGGGCTTCATCAACGATTACGCCAAGCGGGTCGAAGCGCACCTGATCGAGGCACAGACCGGCCTGCGCGGCTTCCAGGGCACCGCCGAGCAGTTCTTCAAGGGTGATATCCAGGCGCTGGTTGCCCATTACCGCGCCAGCGAAGACCCGGTGTTTCGCAGCGATGCCGACAGCCTGAGCACCTTGCTCAACCGTCAGCTGGCGCTGGACAAGCAATTCCAGGCGATGCAGGGCCCGTGGTACATCCGCTTCCTGCAAGTGGTGCTGGCCGCCGATCCGGACATCCGCAAGGAAACCTGGAACGGTTACAGCTACCAGATCCTGCTGACGCCTGAGGCGATGATCTGGGGCATGAGCGGCGCGCTGTTGCTGTCGTTCGGCCTGGAGTGCCTGTTCCGTCTGATCGACTGGGTGGTGCTGGGCGGCAAGCGCCTGCGCCAGAGCCGGCCGATCGAAGATCGGGATGTGCGCGGGCTCTGAGCTTTATGAAGATCGTTCCCACGTCGAGGCATCGAACCGTCTGCGTGGGAATGCCTCAACGGACGCTCCGCGTTCGACTCGCGAGGGACGCGGAGCGTCCCGGGCTGCATTCCCACGCAGAGCGTGGGAACGATCAAGGGGCGAGCACGATGTAATCCTTGCCCACCTTGCGCGCATATTCCTCCAGCACCTGCTGACACAGCGTCACAATCTCTTCGACCCATGCCACGCCGACCCGCCACGACACCACCACCTGCAGGTTCGGCGGGCGCTGTTCGATGTCGAGCAGAGTCAATTCCCCTCGCGCCAGTTCCTCGGCCACCAGCACCGGCGGCAACGCGCCAATGCCGAATCCGTCACGCAACAGTCGAGTGATCGCCGACACCGAATTCACACAGTTCAACCGGGGCGCCAGCACGCCCTGAGCCTGCATCAGCGCCAGAATGTCCTGATGCGGGCGGGAGTTTTTCGAGTAGGTGATGATCCGTTCCTGCGCCAGGTCGGCGAGGCTTTGGTAGTCGCGGTTGTAGATCGAATGACTGGCGACGATCCAGCCAATGGGGTGGCTGGCCAGCTCCAGGCTGCGCACGCTTTCCTGGCGCACCAGATCGGTTTGCAGGATCAGGTCGAGAAAGCCTTTTTGCAGCTGATCGCAGAGGTTCAGCGAGGTATCCGCCACCAGCTCGATTTCCACCCGTGGGTACAGATCGGTCATCTGCGCCACCAACGGGCTGAGCCAGGTGTGAATCACCGTGTCCATCACCCCGATGCGCACCCGGCCGACCTTGCTCGATCGGGTCTCGATCGACTGTTTCAGCGCCTGCATCGTGTCGAGCATCTGCTCGGCATAGTCCAGCACTTTCAAACCTTCAGGGGTCAGGCTGACGCCGCGTGAATCACGCAGGAACAGCTTCACCCCCAGCTCGCCTTCAAGCACTGCGATCCGGCTCGAGATCGAAGCCTGGGTGGTGAACAGCTTGTCGGCGGTCAGGCGAAAACTTTTCAGCCGGGCGACCCAGACGAAGGTTTCGAGAAACTTCAGGTTCATGGCAACAAATTTTTCTTATGTCTTGGGCGGGTTTTTATTCGTTGGACGCGACCGGGTGACGCACCCAAGAATCGACGCATCCGGTTCCCACGATAGGCGTCGTCGGAACTTCGAACAAGACCAATAAAAGCCTGCGGAGACATGCCATGAGTGCGCCCGACACCCTCGACCTCCCCCAGACTGCGGCCCGTCCCGGCCCGTTCGACTGGTATCGCAACATCAATCAGCAGGAGCGCCGGACCTTCTGGAGCTGCAAGATCGGCTACGGTCTGGACGGCATGGACACCCAGATGCTCAGCTTCGTGGTGCCGACCCTGATCGCGATGTGGGGCATCACCACCGGCGAAGCCGGCCTGATCCACACCAGCACCCTGATCGCGTCGGCCATCGGCGGTTGGGTGGCGGGGATCCTCTCCGACCGCATCGGCCGCGTGCGCACCCTGCAACTGACGGTGCTGTGGTTTGCCTTCTTCACGTTCCTCTGCGGTTTCGCCCAGAACTACGAGCAACTGCTGATCGCCCGCACCTTGATGGGCTTCGGTTTCGGCGGTGAATGGACCGCCGGCGCCGTGCTGATCGGTGAAGTGATCCGCGCCAAGGATCGCGGCAAAGCCGTGGGCATGGTGCAATCGGGCTGGGCGTTGGGGTGGGGGCTGACGGCGATTCTGTACGCGCTGCTGTTCTCGGTGCTGCCGCCGGAAGATGCGTGGCGCGCACTGTTCATCCTCGGCATCGTGCCGGCCGTGTTCGTGATTTTCGTCCGACGCCTGGTGAAAGACCCGGAGATCTACCGCGAAGCCAAAGCCAGACAAACCCCGGACAGCCCGTCGAAGTTCTACGAGATCTTCGCCCCCGGCATGCTCTTCACCACGATCCGCGCCTCGTTGCTGACCACCGGCGCACTCGGCGGCTATTACGCGATCACCTCCTGGCTGCCGACTTTTCTGAAGAACGAGCGCGGCTTGAGCGTACTCGGCACCGGCGGTTATCTGGCGATGGTGATCATCGGTTCCTACGCCGGTTATGTGATCAGCGCCTATTTGACCGACCTGTTGGGCCGCAAGAAAAACTTCATCCTGTTCGCCGTCGGCTCGTTCACCATCGTCCTGCTCTACACCCAATTGCCGGTCAGCAACGGCGTGATGTTGTGGCTGGGCTTCCCGCTGGGCTTCTTTGCGTCGGGGATTTTCAGTGGCATGGGCGCGTTTCTCACCGAGTTGTTCCCGACCCGGATTCGCGGCTCGGGGCAGGGCTTCTGCTACAACATCGGCCGGGCGCTGGCGGCGTTGTTCCCGCTGCTGATCGGGCTGCTCAGCCAGAAAGTGCCGCTGAGTGTAGGCATCGGGGCCTTTGCGGCAGTGTCCTACGGCGTGGTGATCCTCGCGGCATTGAGCCTGCCGGAAACCCGTGGCAAGCAACTGGACGCGCAGTAACTGATAACCTGCGGGGCACTGTCTGTCCCACGGCAAAAAAAGAAAAGAACTACAGGAGTGTTCACCGTGAGCCGCCTGCTATTGAACTGTGACATCGGCGAGAGCTTCGGCAGTTGGACCATGGGTCTGGATGCGGAAGTCATGCCCTTCATCGATTGCGCCAACATTGCCTGCGGTTTCCACGCCGGCGACCCTGGCATCATGCGCAAGACCGTCAGCCTGGCCCTGACCCACGGCGTGCAGATCGGTGCACATCCGGCCTATCAGGATCTGGTGGGATTCGGCCGACGTTCCATGGCCTACACCGCCCAGGAACTGCAAGACATCCTGCATTACCAGATCGGCGCCCTCGACGGCATTTGCCGTGCCCAAGGCGGGCGAGTCAGTTACGTCAAACCCCACGGCGCGATGTACAACGACATGATGGCCAACCCGGCGCAGTTGCGGGCGGTGATTCAGGCCGTCGCGGCTTACGACCGAAGCTTGCCGCTGATGCTGATGGCCACCCGCGATAACACGGCCGCGCAACAGCTCGGCGATGAATACGGCGTGACCCTGTGGTTCGAAGCCTTCGCCGACCGCGCCTATGACAGCGCCGGCCGACTGGTTTCGCGACAACGGCCGGGTGCGGTGCATCACGACGCCGAAACCATCATCGGGCAAGCGCTGACCATCGCCCGTGGCGACAACCTCATCGCCAGCGACGGCAGCGCGCTGCATCTGCAAGCCAACACACTGTGCGTGCACGGTGACAACGCCAGTTCGGTGGCAGCCGTGCAGCGCATTCGTCAGGCCCTGAACGAGCAGAGCGCGCCATGAATCCGCGGGTGGAAGTGGTGGCGCTGGATTGCCTGATGCTGCGCCTGTTCGATGAAATCGCCGAAGCCAACATGCCGTGGATGCTCGCCGCCAGCGAGCGACTGCGCACGGCGTTCGGCGAGCATCTGATCGACCTGGTGCCGTCCTACACCACGTTGATGGTGCATTACGACCTGACGGCATTGAGCCCGAGTCAGGCTCGGGAATTGATCGCCGACGCGCTGATCGACCTGTCGCCGAATGTGCGAACCGGTGGCCAGTGCCATGTGCTGCCGGTGTGGTACGACCTGAGTGTCGGCCCGGAACTGAGCCTGCTGTCGCAGCGCAGCGGTTTGTCGCTAGACGAAGTGATCCGCCGTCACAGCGCTCGGGAATATCAGGTGTTTGCGCTCGGATTTGCGCCAGGTTTTGCCTTTATGGGGCTGGTGGAAGACGTCCTCGCGGCACCGCGTCTGAATACCCCGCGCAAGAAAGTCGCCGCCGGCAGCGTCGGCATCGCCGAGCGACAGACAGCGGCGTATCCGGTGGTGTCTCCCGGCGGCTGGAACCTGATCGGCCGCACGTCGGCAAAACTGTTCGACCGTGAACGCGATGGCTACAGCCTCATGCAGCCCGGCGATAGTGTGCGTTTCGAAGCGGTGAGCCATGCCGAATTCATCCGTCTGGGCGGTGACGACACGCCTCTGGAGGCCTTGGCATGAGCCGACTGACGATCGAAGCGAGTACGCCGCTGTGCCTGTTGCAGGACGCCGGGCGGTTTGGCGTGCGCCATCTGGGCGTGACCCAGGGCGGCGCGGCGGACTGGCGATCGATGGCCTGGGCCAACTGGTTGCTGGGCAATGGCCTGGATCTGCCGGTGATCGAAATCACCCTCGGCGGATTTGCCGTGGCGGCTGATGAAGATTGCTTGCTGGCATTGGCTGGCGCCGATCTTGGCGCACAGATCGACGGCGAGGCGTTGGCGCCGTGGCGCAGTTTCAAGCTGCGCAAAGGTCAGACCTTGAAGTTCACCCAGCCGTTGCTGGGCGCGCGGGCCTATCTGGCGGCGCCCGGCGGTTTCAGTGCGCCGAAAGTGCTGGGCAGCAGTGCCACGGTGGTGCGTGAGGAACTCGGTGGGCTTGATGGTTTTGGTTTGCCGTTGGCCAAGGGCGCTTCGCTGAGTTATGAGGGCGAAACCCTGTTGGTGCGTGAGGTCCCGGCGGAGCACCGACCGGACCTGCGCCTCGACGCACCGCTCGATCTGGTGCTCGGTGCGCAAATCGGTCAGTTCAGCGGGCAGAGCCTTTTCGATGCCTTCAACCGTGCCTGGACGCTGGACAGTCGCGCCGATCGCATGGGTATTCGTCTGTTGGGCACGGCGTTGCAGTATCAGGGCAAACCGATGATTTCCGAGGGCATTCCGCTGGGTGCGGTGCAGGTGCCGCCGGACGGGCAGCCGATCGTGTTGCTCAATGATCGGCAGACCATTGGCGGTTATCCGCGACTGGGCGCGTTGACGCCGTTGGCGCTGGCGCGTCTGGCGCAGTGTCTGCCGGGAGCGCAGGTCAGATTGCGCCCGGTAGTGCAGGAAGTGGCACACCGGGAACACCTCGAATATCTACAGCGCTTTACTTGATCGTTCCCACGCTCTGCGTGGGAACGCCGCCCGGGACGCTCCGCGTCCCAGTGACGCAGAGTGTCACTTGATACGTTCCCAGGCATACCGTTCGACGTGGGAAAGATCCGGTTACTTGGACAGAAACCGCATCCCTTCTTCCAGCCCGCGCAACGTCAGCGGATACATCTGGTCCTCGATCAGATCCCGCACGATGTTGGTCGACGAGGTGTAGCCCCACGTATCTTTCGGGTACGGATTGATCCAGATGAGCTTCTTGTATTTCTCCATGAAGCGCTGCATCCACACGTAACCCGGCTCTTCGTTCCAGTGCTCGACGCTGCCGCCGGCCTGGGTGATTTCATAAGGCGCCATGGCGGCGTCACCGATGAAGATCACTTTGTAGTCGGCGCCGTACTTGTGCAGCAGGTCCTGGGTCGAGGTGCGCTCGGAGGTGCGGCGCATGTTGTTCTTCCACACCGACTCATAAATGAAGTTGTGGAAATAGAAGTACTCCAGATGCTTGAACTCGGTCTTGCAGGCCGAGAACAGTTCCTCGCAGATTTTCACGTGGGCGTCCATCGAACCGCCGATGTCGAACAGCAGCAACAGCTTCACCGTGTTGCGCCGTTCCGGGCGCATCTGGATGTTCAGCAGGCCGGCGTCCTTGGCGGTGTGGTCAATGGTGCCGTCGATGTCCAGCTCTTCCGCCGCGCCCTGGCGAGCGAATTTGCGCAGGCGACGCAGGGCGACCTTGATGTTGCGGGTGCCCAGTTCCACGGAATCGTCGAGGTTCTTGTACTCGCGCTGATCCCAGACTTTCACCGCTTTGCCCTGGCGCTTGCCGGCATCGCCGACCCGGATGCCTTCCGGGTTGAAACCGCCGGAGCCGAACGGGCTGGTGCCGCCGGTGCCGATCCACTTGTTGCCGCCGGCGTGGCGTTCCTTCTGTTCTTCCAGACGCTTCTTGAATTCTTCGATCAGCTTGTCCAGGCCGCCGAGGGACTGGATCTGCGCGCGCTCCTCGTCGCTCAGCGAACGCTCGAATTCCTTGCGCAGCCAGTCTTCGGGAATCAGCGCCTGCAAGTGATCGTCGAGCTTTTCCAGGCCGTTGAAGTAGGCACCGAACGCACGGTCGAACTTGTCGAAATGCCGTTCGTCCTTCACCAGAATCGCCCGGGACAAGTAGTAGAACTCGTCCATGTCGGCGAAGGTCACGCGCTGTTTCAGCGCGTTGATCAGGTCGAGCAGTTCGCGCACCGAGACCGGCACCTTGGCTGCACGCATTTCATTGAACAGGTTGAGCAACATGGCATCAGCCTCTTAGCGGGTGCCGCGACGGCTCATGAACGCCAGACGTTCCAGCAGTTGCACGTCCTGTTCGTTCTTCACCAAGGCGCCGGCCAGCGGCGGGATGGCCTTGGTCGGATCGCGTTCGCGCAGCACGGCTTCGCCGATGTTGTCGGCCATCAGCAGTTTCAGCCAATCCACCAGCTCCGAGGTCGAGGGCTTCTTCTTCAGGCCCGGCACTTTGCGCACGTCGAAGAACACGTCCAGCGCTTCGCTGACCAGGTCCTTCTTGATGTCCGGGTAGTGCACGTCGACGATCTTCTGCAGGGTGGTGCGGTCGGGGAAGGCGATGTAGTGGAAGAAGCAGCGGCGCAGGAAGGCGTCCGGCAGCTCTTTCTCGTTGTTGGAGGTAATGATGATGATCGGACGCTTCTTGGCCTTGATGGTCTCGTCGATCTCGTAAACGTAGAACTCCATCTTGTCGAGTTCTTGCAGCAGGTCGTTGGGGAACTCGATGTCGGCCTTGTCGATTTCGTCGATCAGCAGGATGACCCGTTCTTCGGACTCGAACGCTTCCCAGAGCTTGCCCTTCTTCAGGTAGTTGCGCACATCGTGGACTTTTTCATTGCCCAGTTGCGAGTCGCGCAGGCGGCTGACCGCGTCGTACTCGTACAGGCCCTGATGGGCCTTGGTGGTGGACTTGATGTGCCAGGTGATCAGTTTGGCGCCGAACGATTCGGCCAGTTGCTCGGCGAGCATGGTCTTGCCGGTGCCCGGTTCGCCCTTGACCAGCAGCGGCCGCTCCAGGGTGATGGCGGCGTTGACCGCCAGCTTCAGGTCATCGGTGGCGACGTAGGCCTGGGTGCCTTCGAACTTCATCTGCTAATCCTCGAACGGTAACGCCGACCTGAACGGGCAGGGCGGGGGCGAAATAATCGGATGCCCGACTATAACGCGCCCCCCGGTCGACTGTGAACGCAGACGGCTTATTCAGTCTCTGAATGGGGCGTCACATGTTGACTCAGTTTCGGCACGAGGCCAGTATTCCAGGTATCGCCGATTTGGCGATAGCCTTCGGGCATGACTACCAAATACCGATTTCGCGAAAAATACCGCATTCAGTTGCGCGAGACGGATCACCCGCCACCCCATGTTCACCTGACCGGTGGTGGAGTGGATGTGATGCTGAGCCTGGAAACCGTCGAGGTCATGATGGGCAAGGCACCGCCGCTGATTGTAAAGGAAGCGTTGGCGTGGGTTTCGGCCCATCAGACGCAATGGCTGGAGGACTGGAAACGATGTTACCCATGAAGCGGCCTAGATTGGCGGCGGTGCAGGCTATTGGCGATGCTTGTCTGTCGCTGACCTTTATTGACGGCCAACGGCTGAACCTGGATTTGAGCCGCGATCTGCAAACCTATCCGGGGCTCGCTCCGCTACTGCACGCTGAAGTGTTCGCAAGCGCTGAGTTGGGTGACGACGGCTGGAGCGTGGAGTGGCTGGAACCAGATATCCAGATTGGTGCCGATACCTTGTACCGGGACGCGCTCGCGCAAAATGCGCCCGACGAAAACACACGGATTTTCATGGATTGGCGCGCTCGCACCGGTCTACCGTTGAATGAGGCGGCCGAAGCGTTGGGTGTTAGCGCCCGCAGCATCAGTCGCTACAGTAATGGTCGGGAAGCGGTGCCGCGATCATTGGCCCTGGCCTGTCTGGGTTGGGATTCGTTGCAGGAGAAGCCTGCACTGATCGCGGCAGAGGATACCGGGCGCTACATCGTCAACCGTAAAACTTAGCCCGCATCCGGCTTCGGCCGTTCATACCGGGCATTGAAAGCCTGAATGAATCCGTTGCGCAAAATCTGCAAAAACGCTTCGAACGCGTTGATATCTTGCTGGTGCACGCTGCCGCTGAGTTCGACTCGGGTGGCGAACTGGTTCTTGCCCTGGTTTTTCAGCACGGTTTCCGTGCCGCCGACCAGTGCTTCCCAGATCGAGCGGAAGATCCCCTTGTTCTTGTTCTCGACATCCTGCTGCCAGTTGAACACGTCGACGTCGCGCAGCAGCGGTTTGATGTAACCCTTGAGCTGGCCCTTGTCGGCGGCGGCTTCGATGACCACGTCGCCGTGGCCGGCGTTGAAGTCGAATTTGCCGTAGGCCGAGGCGAAGTCGTTCATGCGCTTGAGTTCGATGTCGCGGGCCCGCAGGCGAAATTCGAAGTCTTCGAAATTGCTCAGCGGGTCGAAGGTGGCTGTGGTTTCCAGCGGGGCATGGCCCAGCAACAGGGCCTTGCCTTCGAAGCGAGCGTCGCGTTTGCCTTCCTTGTCGACCACGTTGGTCAAGTTGTAGATGCTGGCGTCGACGTTGGTTGCATTCATGTTTACCGGTGGTTTGGAGTTGAAGTTGCGAAAGTTGATGCGCCCATCGCTGATCTGCACTTCGTCGAGTGTGATGGGCAACAGTTTGCCCAGTTGCTCACGCCAGTCAGTGCCCTGACCGGTCTGGGAGTTCTGCTTGTTGGCGCCGCCGTCGACGAAGTTCACCTGAGGTTTAAAGAATTTCACCTGCGCCACGACAGCATGGTCATACCAAAGCGAGTGCCAACTGACAGACAGGTCGATAACCGGCGCATCGACGAATGGCACCGGCACCTTGCCGTCGGCCTTGACGATTTTCAGGCCATTGATCTTGTAGGCGCCGCGCCAGAGCGCCAGGTCGACGTCGGTGATCTGGCCGCGGTAGTCGCCCATGTTGGCCAGCTTGTCATTCAAGTAGTCACGCACGAGGTAGGGCAGGGCGATGTGCAGGGCGACCAGCAGCACAACGACGGCGGCGAAAGTCCACAACGGCCAACGGTAGCGACGCTTCATGGCAGCAAATTCCAAACGGTATAAAGCGATTGACTGCCGCCTGCCGCAGACGTTCGGCCCGACTGGACTGACAAGGGCAACAGGCTTACCTTGGAGCGCTGAATTCAACGCTGCACAAGGACCCAGCCATGAGCCGTATTTTTGCTGACAACGCGCACTCCATCGGCAACACGCCGCTGGTGCAGATCAACCGCATTGCGCCCCGTGGCGTGACCATTCTGGCCAAGATCGAAGGTCGCAACCCGGGCTACTCGGTCAAGTGCCGGATCGGCGCCAACATGATCTGGGACGCCGAAAGCAGCGGCAAACTCAAGCCGGGCATGACCATCGTCGAGCCGACCTCCGGCAATACCGGCATCGGTCTGGCCTTCGTGGCGGCCGCACGCGGCTACAAGTTGCTGCTGACCATGCCGGCCTCGATGAGTATCGAGCGGCGCAAGGTGCTCAAGGCGCTGGGCGCCGAGCTGGTACTGACCGAGCCAGCCAAAGGCATGAAAGGCGCTATCGAAAAGGCCAACGAAATCGTGGCCAGTGACGCGGGCAAATATTTCATGCCGGCTCAGTTCGATAATCCCGCCAACCCGGCCATTCATGAAAAGACCACCGGTCCGGAGATCTGGAATGACACCGATGGCGCCATCGATGTGCTGGTGGCGGGCGTCGGCACCGGCGGAACCATCACCGGCGTGTCGCGGTATATCAAGAATACGGCAGGCAAACCGATTCTGTCGGTGGCAGTGGAGCCTGTGTCTTCGCCGGTGATCACCCAGGCGCTGGCCGGCGAAGAGATCAAGCCGAGCCCGCACAAGATTCAGGGCATCGGTGCTGGTTTCGTGCCGAAAAACCTTGATCTGTCGATGGTTGACCGGGTCGAGTTGGTGACGGATGACGAGTCCAAGGCCATGGCCCTGCGCCTGATGCAGGAGGAAGGGATCCTGTGCGGTATTTCCTGCGGCGCGGCCATGTCGGTCGCGGTGCGTCTGGCGGAGACCCCGGAAATGCAGGGCAAGACCATCGTGGTGGTGCTGCCGGATTCCGGTGAGCGTTATCTGTCGAGCATGTTGTTCAGCGATTTGTTCACCGATCAGGAAAACCAGCAGTAAATGGCGCGTTGATTCAGGTCAGCCAGGGTTCAGGATCGTTATGTTAATAAGTGCTTTGTTGCGCAATTCTTAACACTGAATCTTGGGTCGGGCGGGTTTTTCCCGGAGCCGGTAGTGTTTATCATGGCCGGCCGCCATCTCGGGCAAATGACATGGCGTGGCGTTGTCTTATTTCAAGGAGTTGTTGATGACCTTTTCGTTAGCCGCCAAGGTGTCGGTGTTGCTGCTGTTCGTGGGCAGCATCCTCTACGTGCATTTGCGCGGCAAGGCGCGTTTGCCGGTGTTGCGGCAGTTCGTCAACCACTCGGCGCTGTTCGCCCCGTATAACGCCTTGATGTACCTGTTCTCGGGCGTGCCGTCCAAACCGTATCTGGATCGCAGCAAGTTTCCGGAGCTGGACGTGCTGCGCGATAACTGGGAAACCATTCGAGACGAAGCCATGCATCTGTTCGACGAGGGTTATATTCGCGCCGCCGAGAAGAACAACGACGCCGGTTTCGGCTCGTTCTTCAAGAAAGGCTGGAAGCGTTTCTACCTCAAGTGGTACGACAAACCGCTGCCATCGGCCGAAACCCTGTGCCCGAAAACCGTGGCGCTGGTCAGTGCCATCCCCAACGTCAAAGGCGCGATGTTCGCGCTGTTGCCGGGCGGCAGCCATTTGAACCCGCATCGCGATCCGTTCGCCGGCTCCCTGCGCTATCACCTGGGCCTGTCGACGCCCAACTCCGACGAGTGCCGGATCTTCGTCGACGGCCAGGTCTACGCCTGGCGCGACGGTGAAGACGTGATGTTCGACGAGACCTACGTGCACTGGGTCAAGAACGAAACCGAACAGACCCGCGTCATCCTGTTCTGCGACATCGAGCGGCCGCTGAGCAACCGTCTCATGACCCGCATCAACCGCTTCATCAGCGCCTGGCTGGGCCGTGCCACTGCGCCGCAGAACCTGGACGACGAGCGTGTCGGCGGAATCAACCAGGCTTACGCCTGGAGCAAGACCTTCAGCGACAAGTTCAGCGGGGCGGTCAAACAGTGGAAGCGCCGCCATCCAAAGGCCTACCGTGTGATGCGGCCGGTGCTGGCGGTGGCGGTGTTGACGCTGCTGGGGTATTGGCTGTTTGGTTGAGGCCGCGAAGTACACAAGAACCGCTCGTTTGAGCGGTTTTTTTGGGGTCTCTTTCCAATTCATTGCAATCCATGTCCCGCGCTGGTTATAGTCGGCGCTCCCGAGTCGCACGACTCACTGTCCACCCCTTCAGAAAAGATCAGCCCAGATGCCTGCATCCCTCATCAACGCGGTAGTCGATTCAGCGGTCAACGCTGGCGTCGTGCCGTGCGGGAATCAGCAGCCTGTGCAGATCAGTCATTACCCTCCACCTGTCAGTAGCACGCCGGTGTGCGCAGTCGTATCACCGCCGGGCGTTGGTGTTTCGGGCTGATCAGCGTTTTCTGCTGACCCCTGTGCCCGCCTGAAAAAACCTACTGAATTTCAGCTTCGGCTGAGTTGGCTATTTGCCTGACGACAGGTGGTATTCATGTTTGTCCTTTCGAAAAAATCCGCGCTCGCGGCGGCGTCCACGAGCCTGTTCGTCCTGCTGTGGAGCAGCGGGGCGATCTTCTCCAAGTGGGGGCTGGCCCACGCTTCACCCTTTGCCTTTCTGCTGATCCGTTTTGGCATTGCTCTGTGTGGGCTGGTGCTGCTGGTGCCGTTGCTCAAGTTGAGGTTGCCCAAGGGCGGCAAGCCGATGTTGTACGCGATGGCCACCGGCGTGGTGCTGTTGGGGGCTTATCAGATCTTCTATCTGCTGGCGTTGGACCTGAAGGTCACCCCTGGCGTGATGGCCACCATCATGGGCGTGCAGCCGATACTCACGGTGGTGATCATGGAACGGCAGCGCTCGGCGAGCCGGATCTTCGGTCTGGCGCTGGGGCTGGCGGGCCTGATCATGGTGGTTTACCAGGGTATCGGCCTGGCCGGGATGTCGCTCGCGGGGATGCTGTTCGGTCTGCTGGCGCTGGCGAGCATGACCTTCGGCTCGATCATGCAAAAGCGCATCACCGACAATCCCCTCGGCACACTGCCGGTGCAATACCTGGCCGGTCTGCTGCTGTGCGGGATCTTCGTGCCGTTCCAGCCGTTTCACTTCGAGCACAGCGCCGGTTTCATCGTGCCGGTGTTGTGGATGGGACTGGTGGTTTCCGTGCTGGCGACGTTGCTGCTGTATCGACTGATCGCTCGGGGCAATCTGGTGAATGTCACCAGCCTGTTCTATCTGGTGCCAGCCGTGACGGCGGTGATGGACTATCTGATCTTCGGCAATCGCCTGGCCGCATTGAGCGTACTGGGGATGCTGTTGATCATCGTCGGTCTGGTGTTCGTGTTCCGTAAATCGGCCTAAAAGCCGCGCATGAAAAAGGCCCGGGAGGTAACTCCCGGGCCTTCGTGCATCTGCAAATCAGCGAGTGGCGATTTCTGCCGGTTTCACCGCCGCCGGTTTCAACACCAGCCACAGCGCAATGGCAATCAACACCCCGCCATACACATGGGCCATCGACAGCGGCTCATCGAGAAACAGCGCCCCCCACAACACGCCGAACGGCGGAATCATGAAGGTCACGGTCATCGATTTCACCGGCCCGATGGAACTCAGCAGGCGGAAGTAAATAATGTAGGCAAACGCGGTGCAACCCAGACCCAGGCCCAGCAACGACAGCCAGACATTCCAGCCGCCCCAGCTCACCGGCGGCGCAGTGATGACGCTGTAACCGAACAGCGGCAACAGAAATACGGTCGCACCGAGCATGCTGCCCAGCGCCGACAGACGGCTGTCGAGCCCGCCGGCCTGATCCAGCCAGCGTCGGGCGAGAAACCCGGCGAAGCCGTAGCAGGTGGTTGCGAGCAGGCAGGCAACGGCGCCCATCAGCAGGTGCAGATCGAACGCGACCGGGCCGGCGCGGGTCAGCACGCCCACCCCGAGCAGGCCGAGGAACACCCCGGCGAGTTTGGCCAGCGTGAGTTTTTCACTGAAGAACAAGCCACCGATCAACACACCCATCAGCGGAGTGGTGGCATTGAAGATTGCCGAATACCCGGCGGGCAGCACCTGGGCGGCGACCGAATACAACGTCGCCGGCACGCCGGAGTTGATCACGCCGAGCAGCATCACGGTCTTGAGCTTGCCTTTGAAATCCCAGCTGATGCGCATCAGCCCGAGAATCACCAACAGGCCGACGGCGGCAATCGAAACCCGGAAGAATCCGGTCGGAATCGTACCGATCGCGGGAGCGATGATGCGCATGAACAAGAAGCTCGCGCCCCAGATGGCAGCCAGCGACAACATGCGGAAAATATCGACAGGGCTCACGGGCCACTCCTTCCTTGATCGGGACGAGAGTGTTGCCGAGGGCCCCGGCGATGGCAACCGCTAATCGGGCCTTTAATTGTCTGATCAGATCACGAAGCGCGTGACCAGAGCGTTCAGGTCGACGGCCAGGCGCGACAGTTCCTGGCTGGCGGCAGACGTCTGGGTGGCGCCGGCAGCGGTCTGGGTCGACAGATCGCGGATGGTCACCAGATTCTGATCGACTTCCCGCGCCACCAGTGCCTGCTGCTCGGCGGCACTGGCGATCACCAGGTTACGCTGGTTGATCTGCGAGATCGATGCGGTGATTTTCTCCAACGCCTGACCCGCGCTGTTCGCCCGACGCAGTGTATGGCTCGCTTGTTCGGCGCTGCTTTGCAAAGCCCCGACAGTGGCGCCGGTGCCTTGTTGGATGCTGCTGATCATCAGCTCGATTTCTTCGGTGGAGTTCTGCGTGCGCTGGGCCAGCGAGCGGACCTCGTCGGCAACCACTGCAAAGCCACGCCCGGCCTCGCCGGCCCGCGCGGCTTCAATCGCGGCGTTCAGGGCCAGCAGGTTGGTCTGCCCGGCGATGCCGCGAATCACTTCCAGCACTTTGCTGATGTCCTGGGCCTGAGTCGCAAGGCCCTCGGCCTGTTCGGAGGCGCCGAGCACCGCGCTGACCAGTTCCTGAATCGAACGGATGGTCTCGCTGACCTGTACATGCCCGTGCTTGCTGTCCTCGTTCGACGCTTCGGAGGCCTGGGCACTGGACACGGCATTGGCGGCCACTTCATCCACCGCCGTGCTCATCTCGGTGACCGCCGTGGCAGCCTGTTCGATCTGATCGTTCTGCTGCTGCAGGCCGCGGGTGCTCTGTTCCATCACCGAACTCATTTCCTCGGCGGCGGAGGCCAGTTGCTGGGCCGATTCGCTGATGCCGCGAATGGTCGAGCGCAGATTGCCCTGCATCTGCGCCAGCGCCGTGAGCAACTGCGCCGCTTCATCACGACCCTCGCTGTCGATGCGGCCGCTGAGGTCTCCCGAAGCAATCCGCCGTGCCACGTTCAGCGCCTGGTCGATCGGCGCGGTGATGCTGCGTGTCAGCAGCCAGGCCAGCAACAGCGTGGCAATCAGGGCGATGACGATGATTGTGGCGACGATCCACAGCGCCTGCTGGTACATCGCCGCCGCGGACTTGGCGGCGGCATCGGCGCCTTGCTGGCTGAGGCTGACCATTTGCTCCAGCGTCTTGTCGAGCACCGTGCCCTGGGGCGCCAGTTCATTGCTCAGGCGGGTGTAGGCCAGTTCGCTTTGTCCGGCGTCGATCTGTTTGATGATCTGGTCGAGGATGCTCAGGTACTTGGCGGTGTCGGCGCTCAGACCTTCCAGCATCGCCCGCTCCTGATCATTGGCGATCAGGGCCTTGTGATCGTCGAGGCGCTTGAGCAATTCCTGGCGTTGCGCGGTGAGAATGCCTTTGCTGCGTTCGCGGACGGCCGCCTGGGTGCTGGTGATCAGGCGCAGGGATTCGAGGCGGATGCTGGCGATGTTCGCCGCTGCGTCATGGATGCTTTCGATGCTGGGCATCCACGATTCCTCGATCACTGCCGCGCTCTCGCGCAGGGTTTTCATCTGGCCCAGACCGAACAGGCCGACCACCACCAGCAGACTGGCCAGAACGGCAAAACACAAACTGGCGCGCAAACCGATGCGCAGATTCCGGATAGACATCAATGTGCTCCTTGGGCTTTGGGGGGGAGAGGTCGTCCTCGTGGGCCGAGGATCTTGTTGTGAGGCGGGAGATGGGTGGGCTGTATATCAAAGTGCCACTATCTTGGTAAGGCTGATTTTTGACAGTTCTTGCACGCGATGGACAGGAATGAACAAGCCGTGCAAAAGCGCGGATTAGAGATGTCGCTGCTGAATTGGATCCGAAGCCCAGAGAAATCGCGGGCTGGCGCCCAGTGCTGGGGAGAACTCGAAGGGACGTTTGCTGACCGAACGGTCGATTAAAAAAACTTTGATAAAAACGGTGTAGTTGTACAACCCGCAAGAGGATTTGGCAGAAATTGCGCTTCTCCTGCGCCCGCTTCCGTGGCTAAGCTCAGGCCTTCGAGCACAGATTCGTCAATTCCCGCAGAGGTCTCATCTATGCCGCAGCAATGGCCAGCCACCGACATCGCCCGTCTGATCCTCGATGGCTTTGACGATTACCGCGAGCATTTCCGGCGGATCACCGATGGCGCCCGCGAGCGTTTCGAGCAGGCCCGCTGGCAGGACACGCAAACGGCGTCGGCGGCGCGGATCAACCTCTACGAAGAGAAGGTCGGTGAAACCGTCGCCCGCCTGCGAGAGTATTTCGAGCCGGACACCTTGATGGACGTCACTTGCTGGCCGCTGGTGAAAAGCGCCTACATCAGCATCATCGATCTGCGCTTTGACGATGAGCTGTCCGAGACCTGGTACAACTCGATTTTCTGCGGCCTGTTCAGCCACGACCTGATCAGCGACGGCTGCATGTTCATCCACACCACGCGCCCGAGCCTGCGCCGAGCGCGGGCCGCACAGACCCGCACCTACAAGCCCCATGGGCAGATTTCGGGCATGCTCGCGAGCATCTTTGCCGATTACCGCTTCAGCGAGGCCTACGCCGATTTGCCCGGCGACTTGCTGCGTCTGGAAGCGCAGCTGCGCGAGAACCTCCCGGACTGGGTGTGCAAGGACCCGGAGCTGAGCGTCGAGCTGTTTTCCTCGGTGCTGTACCGCAACAAGGGCGCGTACCTGGTCGGGCGCATCTACACCAACGACGATCAGTGGCCGCTGGTGATTCCGCTGCTGCACCGCGAAGGGCGCGGGATTCAGATCGACGCGCTGATCACCGACGAAGCGGAAGTGTCGATCATCTTTTCCTTCACCCGTTCGTATTTCATGGTGGATGTGCCGGTGCCGGCGGAGTTCATCGGTTTCCTCAAGCGCATCCTGCCGGGCAAGCACATCGCCGAGCTGTACACCTCGATCGGTTTTTACAAACACGGTAAATCCGAGTTCTACCGCGCCCTGATCAATCATCTGGCCAATACCGATGACCAGTTCATCATGGCGCCGGGTGTGCGTGGCATGGTCATGAGCGTCTTCACGCTGCCGGGCTTCAACACCGTGTTCAAGATCATCAAGGACCGCTTCTCGCCGTCGAAAAACGTCGACCGCGCCACGGTGATCGAGAAGTACCGACTGGTGAAAAGCGTCGACCGCGTCGGGCGCATGGCTGACACCCAGGAATTCGCCGACTTCCGCTTTCCCTTGAGCAAGTTCGAGCCGGCGTGCCTGGCGGAACTGCTGGAAGTCGCGCCGTCCACGGTGTCGCTGGAAGGCGAAACCGTGCTGATCCGCCA
Organism: Pseudomonas sputi; assembly: GCF_021603585.1. Taxonomy (GTDB): domain Bacteria; phylum Pseudomonadota; class Gammaproteobacteria; order Pseudomonadales; family Pseudomonadaceae; genus Aquipseudomonas; species Aquipseudomonas sputi. The sequence continues at coordinate 23,047 of NZ_BQHI01000023.1, forward strand.
CTGCTGGACCGAGCGCCGGATGACCCCGCTCAACCTTTACCTGGACAACGCCAACGAAGCCCAGGTGCGCGAAGCACTGGAAGACTATGGCCTGGCGATCAAGCAACTGGCGGCAGCCAATATCTTCCCCGGCGACATGCTGCTGAAGAACTTCGGCGTCACCCGCCATGGCCGGGTGGTGTTCTACGACTACGACGAGATTTGCTTTCTCACCGAAGCCAACTTCCGCCACATTCCGGCACCGCGCACGCCAGAGGACGAAATGGCCTCCGAACCGTGGTACTCGATCGGACCGCTGGATGTGTTTCCCGAGGAGTTTCCGCCGTTCCTGTTTGCCGATGCGGCGCAGCGCAAGCTGTTCGATCAGTTGCATGGCGAGCTGTACAACGCTGATTACTGGAAGGGGCTACAGGAGGCGATTCGGGCCGGGAAAGTGATTGATGTTTTCCCGTATCGCCGTAAAGGCCTCGATAACGAGTAGCCCTGACTGATCGTTCCCATGTCGAGGCGTCGAACCGTCCGCGTGGGAATGCCTCACCGGACGCTCCGCGTCCCCGGTTGCATTCCCACGCAGAGCGTGGGGACGATCACAGGGTGGTGCAAATCTGCGACAATCGGCCCCCTGCACAAATAGACGACCGAATTGCGTACCCGATGACCGACGAATCGCCCTCCATCGACAAACTGCTGAAAAACCTCGATCACGCCATGCTTGCCGACCGCCACCGGCTGCGGCGGCAGTTGCTTGAGCTGCGCAAGAAACCCGACGAGGCCAAACTGGCCCAGTGGGTGGCGCGAATGCAGGCGTCCTGCGATCAGGTGCTGGCGCGCAAGGCCAGCCTGCCGGTGATCCGTTACGACGACAGCCTGCCGATCGCGGCCAAGCGTGACGAAATCAAAAAGGCCCTGGAAAAGCACCAGGTGCTGATCATCGCCGGCGAAACCGGCTCGGGCAAAACCACCCAGTTGCCGAAAATCTGTCTGGAAATCGGTCGCGGCCAGCATGGCCTGATCGGCCACACCCAACCGCGGCGAATCGCGGCGCGCAGCGTGGCCAGTCGGGTGGCCGAAGAGCTCGGTACGCCGCTGGGCGCACTGGTCGGCTATCAGGTGCGCTTTGAAGATCAGAGCGATTCCAACACCCTGATCAAACTGATGACCGACGGCATCCTGCTGGCGGAAACCCAGAACGATCGCTACCTCGAACGCTACGACACGATCATCGTCGACGAAGCCCACGAACGCAGCCTCAATATCGATTTCCTGCTTGGTTACCTGAAAACCCTGCTGCCGCGTCGCCCGGACCTGAAAGTCATCATCACCTCGGCGACCATTGATCTGGAGCGCTTCTCCAAGCACTTCGACGATGCGCCGATTGTCGAAGTGTCCGGCCGCACCTTCCCGGTGGAAACCTGGTATCGCCCGCTGACGCTTGAGCAGGACGAAGAGGGCAACCGCGTCGAAGATGACCTGACCGTGGATCAGGCGATTCTCGCCACCCTCGACGAAATCGCCGCGTATGAACGCAGCGAACGCCGCAGTCCCGGCGATGTGCTGGTGTTCCTGCCCGGCGAGCGCGAGATTCGTGACGCCGCCGACATGCTGCGCAAGGCCCAGCTCAAACACACTGAAATCCTGCCGTTGTACGCGCGCCTGTCGCCGGCCGAGCAGCAGCGGATCTTCCAGTCCCATCCGGGGCGTCGCGTGGTGCTGGCGACCAACGTCGCGGAAACCTCGCTGACCGTGCCGGGTATCCGTTACGTGATCGACAGCGGCACCGCACGCATCAGCCGTTACAGCTATCGCGCCAAGGTTCAGCGGCTGCCGATCGAAGCGATTTCCCAGGCCAGTGCCAACCAGCGTAAAGGTCGTTGCGGCCGGGTCGAGCCGGGTATCTGCGTGCGCTTGTACAGCGAAGAGGATTTCCTCGGTCGCCCGGAATTCACCGATCCGGAAATCCTGCGCACCAACCTCGCGGCGGTGATTTTGCAGATGCTGCATTTGCGCCTCGGCGAGATCACCGATTTCCCGTTCATTGAGCCGCCGGACGGCAAGGCGATCAGCGACGGTTTCAACCTGCTGCAGGAATTGTCGGCGGTGGATCGCAACAGTCAGCTGACCCCGCTGGGCCGCCAACTGGCGCGTTTGCCGGTGGACCCGCGCATGGGCCGCATGCTGCTGGAAGCGGCGAAACTCGGCAGCTTGCAGGAAGTGCTGATCGTCGCCAGTGCCATGTCGATTCAGGACCCGCGCGAGCGTCCGCCGGAGCGTCAGCAAGCGGCTGACCAGGCCCATGCCCAGTGGAAGGACGTCGATTCGGATTTCGCCGGGCTGGTCAATCTGTGGCGCGGTTTTGAAGAGCAACGCCAGGCGCTGACGGCGAGCCCGCTGCGCAACTGGTGCCGCAAGAATTTCCTCAACTACCTGCGGTTGCGCGAGTGGCGCGATTCCCATCGCCAGTTGAGCCTGATCTGCCGCGACTTGCAGCTGAGCCTGAATAAAGAACCGGCGGATTATCCGAAGCTGCACAAAGCGGTTTTGGTCGGCCTGCTCAGCCAGATCGGCCAGAAAACCGAGGACGGCGACTATCTTGGCGCCCGTCAGCGGCGGTTCTGGATTCACCCGTCGTCGGGCATCGGCAAGAAGCGTCCGCAATGGGTGATGACCGCCGAACTGGTGGAAACCACCAAGCTTTACGCGCGGATGGTGGCCAAGATCGACGCCGACTGGATCGAGCCGCTGGCCGGGCACCTGATCAAGAAAAACCACTTCGAACCGCACTGGGAGAAGAAGCGCGGCCAGGTCGTCGCGTTCGAACAGATCACCCTGTTTGGCCTGATCGTGGTCGGTCGTCGACCGGTGCATTACGGCCCGGTGGATCCGCTGGTCTCGCGGGAGCTGTTCATCCGCGAAGGTCTGGTGCGCGGCGAGATACAGTCCCGGGCCAAATGCCTGACCGCCAACAAGCAATTGCTTGAGCAACTCGACGAACTGGAAGCCAAGGCCCGCCGCCGGGACATTCTGGCCGATGAGGAAACCCTGTTCGCCTTCTACGACGCGCGACTGCCGGCGGAGATTCACCAGACCGCGACGTTTGACAGCTGGTATCGGGTCAACAGCCAGAAAAATCCGCAACTGCTGATCATGCGCGAGGAAGACGTGCTGGCCCGCGAAGCCAGCGAAGTCACCGCCCAGCATTACCCGGACACGCTGCACATCGGCGATCTGGAACTGGCCCTGAGTTACCACTTCGAACCGAATCACCCGCGCGACGGCGTAACCCTGCGTGTGCCGGCGCCGCTGCTGCCGATGCTGCCGCCGGAGCGCCTGGAATGGCTGGTGCCGGGGCTGATCGAGGCCAAGTGCATCGCGCTGGTGCGCAACCTGCCCAAGGCGTTGCGCAAGAACTTCGTGCCGGTGCCGGACTTCATCAAGGCCGCGCTGCAGCGCATGATCTTTGCCGAAGGTTCGTTACCACAAGCCCTTGGCCGTGAACTGCTGCGCATGACCGGTGCGCGGGTCAGCGATGAAGCCTGGGCGGAAGCGGCGCAGCAGGTTGAAAGCCATCTGCGAATGAACCTGGAAATCGTCGACGGCCAGGGCAAGTTCCTCGGCGAGGGCCGCGATCTGGCGGAGCTGACCGCACGTTTCGCCGAAGCCAGCCAAGCTGCATTGGCAGTGCCGCAGAGCGCGAAAAGCCAGCAACCGGTGGAGGCCAAGGTCTTTGCGCCGGTTGCGCAAAAGACTCAGCAGAAAATCGCCGGGCTGTCGATGACGGTCTACCCGGCGCTGGTGGAAGAAGGCGGCACGGTCAAGGAAGGTCGCTTCTCGACCCCGGCCGAAGCCGAGTTCCAGCACCGCCGTGCCTTGCAACGCCTGTTGATGCAGCAGTTGGCCGAACCGGCCAAGTTCCTGCGCGGCAAGTTGCCGGGCCTGACCGAGCTGGGCCTGCTGTACCGCGAGCTGGGTCGGGTCGATGCATTGGTGGAAGACATTCTGCTGGCCAGTCTCGACAGCTGCATTCTTGATGGTGAAGACCCGCTGCCCCGCGACGGCGCTGGTCTGGCCGCGTTGGCCGAGCGCAAGCGTGGCAGCTGGACCGAACACGCCGAGCGAGTGGCGCGCCTGACCCTGGAAATCCTCAAGCTCTGGCACGGTCTGCAAAAGCGCTTCAAGGGCAAGATCGACCTGGCTCAGGCGGTGGCGCTGAACGACATCAAGCAGCAACTCAGCCATCTGGTGTATCCGGGCTTCGTCCGGGAAACGCCGATGCTCTGGCTCAAGGAGTTGCCGCGTTACCTGAAAGCGGTCGAGCAACGTTTCGAGAAGCTGGGCGCGCAGGTGCAGAAGGATCGGGTCTGGAGCGGCGAACTCGCCGGGCTCTGGACGCAATACCAGACCCGCGCGGCCAAGCATGCGCAGGAAGGCAAGCGCGATCCGCAGCTCGAGCTGTATCGCTGGTGGCTGGAGGAATATCGGGTTTCGTTGTTCGCCCAGCAGTTGGGAACGAAAGTGCCGATCTCCGACAAACGGCTCAACAAGCAGTGGACGCAGGTGGAACCCTAGCGAGTGCCTGATCGCTCCCACGCTCTGCGTGGTAGCGCTTCCCCGGACGCTCTGCGTCCGCTTTTGGGACGCGGAGCGTCCCTGGCTGCATTCCCACGCGGAGCGTGGGAACGATCAGCAAAAGGCGCCAAAAGCCAAGGTTTATGGCAAACTTCGCGCCTATAAACGCCGGCCCCGCGGTTTTGAGCCTTCTCGAACGCGGGCGAGGTCGGAATAAAGCGATGCCCGGTTTTTGCGTCCCTTGATACGGGAATGGACCCTTTGCGTGTTGGCACGTCGGTGCCAGCACTTTCTGCCTGAACAGATTAGAGAAACGACCATGCATAACGTCGTCATCAGCGGCACCGGCCTGTACACCCCGGCCAACAGCATCTCCAACGAAGAGCTGGTGCAGTCTTTCAATACCTACGTCGCCCAGTTCAACGCGGACAACGCCGAAGCGATCGCCAGCGGCGAAGTCCAGGCCCTGACCGAGTCCAGCGCCGCGTTCATCGAAAAGGCTTCGGGCATCAAGAGCCGCTTTGTCATGGACAAGGACGGCATCCTCGACCCTGCGCGCATGGCGCCACGCTTGCCGGAGCGTTCCAACGACGAATGGTCGGTGCTGTGCCAGATGGCCATCGGTGCTGCCGAACAGGCCCTGCAGCGTGCGGGCAAGACCGCCGCCGACATCGACGGCGTGATCGTCGCCTGCTCCAACCTGCAACGCGCCTATCCGGCCATCGCCATCGAAGTCCAGGAAGCGTTGGGCATCCAGGGTTTCGGTTTCGACATGAACGTTGCCTGCTCGTCGGCCACCTTCGGCATCCAGCAAGCGGCCAACACGGTGCAACTGGGCCAGGCCCGGGCGATCCTGATGGTCAACCCGGAAGTCTGCACCGGCCACCTGAACTTCCGTGACCGCGACAGCCACTTCATCTTCGGTGACGCCGCTACCGCCGTGATCATCGAGCGCGCCGATCTGGCCACCTCCAGGCACCAGTTCGACGTGGTCAGCACCAAACTGCTGACCAAGTTCTCCAACAACATCCGCAACAACTTCGGCTTCCTCAACCGCGCAGCGGAAGAGGGCATCGGCGCCCGCGACAAGCTGTTCGTGCAGGAAGGCCGCAAGGTGTTCAAGGATGTCTGCCCAATGGTGGCCGAACTGATCGGCGAACATCTGGAAGAGAACAAACTCAACGTCGGTGACGTGAAACGCTTCTGGCTGCACCAGGCCAACCTGAGCATGAACCACCTGATCGTGCGCAAGCTGCTGGGTCGCGAAGCCACCGAAGAAGAGGCCCCGGTGATTCTCGACACCTACGCCAACACCAGTTCCGCCGGTTCCGTGATCGCGTTCCACAAATACCAGGACGATCTGGCGGCCGGTTCGCTGGCGGTGTTGAGTTCGTTCGGTGCCGGTTATTCGATTGGTAGCGTGATTCTGCGCAAGCGCTAAGAGCGAGTTCATTTCCTCTTAATCGCGCTGACGTTTCCTACAGCCGAATCGGCGCGAACGCTGTAATTTTCGAACGTGGCGGCAGGCGAATAGTCCTGCCGCTATCATTTTCGAAGTCAGGAACAGGGGATTGATGGATGGCCGTTGACGACACCCGATTGCTTGAACGTCTGCTCGCCGGTGAGCAAAAGGCTTTCAAGGAACTGGTCAGTACCTATCAAAGCCCCATGCGTGCGGTGGCCTACGCGATTGTCGGTCAGCGCCATGTCGAAGAAGTGGTACAGGATGCCTGGCTATCCGTGGTGCGCAATATCGGCCGTTTCGAGGGGCGCTCCAGCCTCAAGACCTGGCTGCTGACCATCACCGCCAACTCGGCCAAGAGCCGCTACAAACGAAATCGTCGCGAAGTGTTGCTGGATGATCTGCCGTCCCCCCACGGCACCATCGGCGACGATCGATTCTCTCCCGGCGACGGTCACTGGCTTGTCGCCCCGTTCGCCTGGCACCAGGACACGCCCGAAGCGCTGCTGACCGAAGGCGAACTGCGTGAATGCCTGGAGCATACGTTGCTCAGTCTCTCCGAACTTCAGAGCAGTGTGCTCACGCTGCGCGAGCGTCAGGGCCTGGAACTTGAGGAGATCTGTAATCTTCTGGAGATCTCGCTCTCCAATGTCCGCGTGCTGCTGCATCGGGCACGTTTGAAGGTCTTCGCGACCGTGGAGCATTTTGAGGAGACCGGCGAATGTTGACCTGCAAGGAGCAAGTGGCGCGATCCAGCGATTATCTCGATGGCCAGTTGAGCTTTCGCGAGAAGCTGATGGTGCGTCATCACCTGATGTTCTGCCGCAATTGCCGGCGTTTCATTCGCCAGATGCGTTTGATGCAGGCGACGTTGCGGGCGATGCCGCAAAAGCCTGAAGAGGGCGTGGAGGCGTTGGCCGAGCAGCTGGCAGCGCTGCGGCGCAAGGATAGTTCCTGAAAACACAGACTGGCGCGGCCGCAGCGAACGGATGATGGGGATCGCTGCGGTCGCGCCAGTCTGTTGAACGAAAGCAGCTTCAAGTTTCGAGCCTCAAGCTGCAAGTGAGGCATTCACTTGCAGCTTGAAACTTGCCGCTTGCCACTGTTCTTTTAGAACTTCGCTTCCGCATCCAGCTGCAGGGTGTTGGTGTCTGCGTCACGCTGGGTACGGCTGGAGAAGTCGGCCTTGGTCAGGAAGTAAGTCGCACCGATCGCGAAGTTCTTGTCGATGTCGTAGCCGACCTTGAACTTGTGGCCGCGGGAACCGGTGGTGCCGTTGGCGAAGTCCGAATCGGTGAAGGCGCCGACCACCGCGTTGCGCTGCACGTCACGATAGTTGTAGTCGAGGTTCAGGCCGAAGACTTTCGACTTGGCACCCACCAGCCAGGCGGTGTCCTGGTCGGTCACGGCATCGTTGTTCTTCACGTACTGACCGTAGAACGACAGCGGCATCGGCAGGCCGCCGATGTCGACCTGGCTGAAGCCTTCGTACAGACGGAATTCGTTGTTCGCCGAGTTGCCGTTGACGGCCAGGGCGCACGGCGTGGAGGTGCCGGTGCAACGGCTGTCTTCGTCGTTCTGATAGGCGTAGACGCTGCCGCCCAGGGTCAGTTTCAGGTTGTCGGTGATGGCGAAGCGGCTGCCCAGCTGGCCGGCGGTCAGGCGCAGGTCGTGACGGAATTGCACGCCGTCGCCGTCGACGTTGTCCTTGAGGTTGTAGTTACCCAGGCTGCCGAACAGCTCGACGCTGCTGCCCAATGGATACTTGTAGGTCACGGCCAGACCTTCCGGGTTGATGTCGCTGTCCCAGATCACGTCGCCCATGCTCACCCACGGTTGCAGCATCTTGCCGCCGATGATGTGCAGGTTCTTGATCTGATCCGGGTGGTAGTCGATATAGCCCAGGTCGAGCCAGATCTGCTTCTTGTCGAAGTAGTTGTCCTGGTCCTGGTTGGTCGAACGGGCGTCGTCGCCGCCGCCGGTGGCGATACGGATGCCGGTGTCCACTTGCGGGTTGATCTCGGTGTACGCACCCAGACGGGCACGGATGCGCTGGCGATCCTTGTCGCGGCCGCCGTTGTTCGGTTCGCCGTCGATCTTGATGGTTTCCTGACGGATACGCACATCGCCCTTGAACTGGGTCTTGGCGGCCCAGGCCAGTTTCTGGTCGAAACTGCTGAGTTCGTTGGCTTTCTTCGCGGTCGCCGCGATTTGCTCGTTGGTCTCTTGCTGCGCCTGCTGCGCGATTTGCTGGGCCTTCTGATCCTTGGCCAGTTCAGTTTGCAGTTCAACGTACTGCGCCTGGGATATCGAACCGTTAGCCTTGAGCATGTCGAGCAGTTTGGCGTCAACTGCGGCACTGGCCGGTACACTCATGGCCAGCAACAGGCCACCGCACAGGGCCGCCGCAGTTTTCGTGGAAGCAAGACGCATAGCAATCTCCGAAGATGAAAAGGGGATGGCTGAACCATCCTGGGCACAACCGACGGTTTGACGGTCGGAAAACAGTGTCCGGGTAGAACCCGGCGCTCTAAAAACAGGCGCCAGTATCGCGATGGTTTATGACAGAGCAGTGGCACGATGATGGCAGGTTGATGACGATACAAAACTGCCGTGAACTATTGATCTAGAGCGCTGTCGCGAACTCGGGCGTGGGCAACGGTCAGCCGATCAGCGATACTCGCCGGGCGTTCACGCCCGAAAGTGGAGAGGAAAATGCCGCTGCAACGTCTGCACAAACTGTCGGAAATTCCAGCCTCCGACTGGGATGTTCTGGTCCCGCAAAACCAGCCGTTTCTGCGCCACGCCTTTCTGGCTTCGCTGGAAGACAGCGGCAGCGTCGGCCCGCACACGGGCTGGCAAGCGGAGCATTTGCTGCACGTCGACGCGGGGCGCGTGATCGCGGCGCTGCCCGGTTATCGCAAATGGCATTCCTACGGCGAATATGTTTTCGATCACGGCTGGGCCGATGCCTGCGCCCGGGCCGGCATCGATTACTACCCCAAGTTTTTGAGCGCCGTGCCGTTCAGTCCGGTCAGCGGCCCTCGGTTGTTGGCAGCGAATGTCGAAGATGGGTTCGAACTGCTCAAGAGCCTGCCGGGCTATCTGGAAATCGAAGAACTCTCCAGCGCCCACATCAACTTCACCGACGCGTTCACCGATGCCGCCATGGCCGAGCAACCGGGCTGGCTGCAACGCATCGGCTGTCAGTATCACTGGCAGAATCGCGGCTACCGCGACTTTCAGGACTTTCTCGACGTGCTCGCCTCGCGCAAGCGCAAACAGATGCGCAAGGAGCGCGAGCAAGTGGCGGGGCAGGGCTTCGAGTTCGAATGGCTGGAAGGCCGCGAGCTGGACGAGGCGCAGTGGGATTTCGTCTACGCCTGTTACGCCAACACCTACGCGGTGCGTCGGCAGGCGCCGTACCTGACCCGGGAATTCTTCAGCCTGCTGGCCGAGCGCATGCCGGAATCGATCCGCGTGGTCCTGGCCCGCCAGGGCTCACGGCCGGTGGCGATGGCGTTCAGTCTGGTGGGCGGCGACAGCTTCTACGGGCGCTACTGGGGATGCCTGGCCGAGTTCGACCGGCTGCACTTCGAGACCTGTTTCTATCAGGGCATGGACTATGCGATTGCCCAGGGTTTTCAGCGTTTCGATGCCGGCGCCCAGGGCGAGCACAAGCTGATTCGTGGTTTCGAACCGGTGATCACCCATTCCTGGCATTACCTGCGCCACCCCGGGCTGAAAGCCGCAGTCAAAGACTTCCTGCACCAGGAGCGCACCGGTGTGCTCGCCTATGCCGAAGAGGCGAGGAGCGCCTTGCCGTATCGACAGGCCTGATCCTCGCCGGCTCCTTCAGCTGTCTTCCTTGCCCAGCCAGCGATAGAGCACGCCGCCGACCACCGCACCGAGCAGCGGCGCGACCCAGAACATCCACAACTGCGCGATCGCCCAGCCACCGACCATCAGCGCCGGGCCCGTGCTGCGGGCCGGGTTGACCGAGGTGTTGGTCACCGGGATCGAGATCAGGTGGATCAACGTCAGGGCCAGGCCGATGGCAATCGGTGCCAGGCCGGGCGGGGCGCGTTTGTCGGTGGCGCCGAGGATGATCACCACGAACATGGCGGTCATCACCAGCTCGGTGACGAAGCCGGCGGCCATCGAATAGTTGCCCGGCGAGTGCTCGCCATAACCGTTGGAGGCCAGGCCGTTGGCGACGTCGAAGCCTTCCTTGCCGCTGCCGATGTAGACGATCAGCGCCGCCGCGAGGATCGCCCCGATCACTTGGGCAATGATGTAGGCAGGCAGCTCTTTGGCCGGGAATCGGCCGCCGACGGACAGACCGACCGACACCGCCGGGTTGAGGTGACAGCCGCTGATGTGGCCGATGGCAAACGCCATGGTCAGCACCGTCAGACCAAACGCCAGGGCCACCCCCAGCACGCCGATTCCCAAGGGTGAAGACGCGGCAATGACCGCGCTGCCGCACCCGCCCAACACCAACCAGAACGTACCCAACAACTCAGTGACTGAACGTTTGAACAGAGACATGAGAGAGTCCTTGATAGACGTGCTATCGAGACTGCATCGAGTGGTGCTTCCCTGCAGACTTACGACAGGTTCCATTCCGGAGCCTTCGCTGATTACAGCAGGGTTTATGCAAATTTCCAGCAAGCGATAAAAAACCGCCAGAGCCCGTAGTTAAGGGGCTCTGGCGGTTTTTTTCTTCCTGTTGATCGTTCCCACGCGGAGCGTGGGAACGATCAGTAGCGCGGTTCAATCGATGCCGACAAACCCTCCGGTCTGATGCGCCCACAGCCGCGCATACAATCCGCCGTGGGCCAGCAGTTCGGCATGGTTGCCGCTTTCGGCGATCTTGCCGTTTTCCAGCACCACCAGCCGATCCATGCGGGCAATGGTCGAGAGGCGGTGGGCGATGGCAATCACGGTCTTGCCCTGCATCAGGGTTTCGAGACTTTCCTGGATTGCCGCTTCGACTTCCGAGTCCAGTGCCGAGGTCGCTTCGTCCATGATCAGGATCGGCGCGTCCTTGAGCAGCACCCGCGCGATGGAGATCCGCTGACGCTGACCGCCGGACAGTTTCACCCCGCGTTCGCCGACATGGGCGTCGAATCCGGTGCGTCCTTCGGCGTCCGACAGCAACGGGATGAACTCATCGGCGCGGGCCTTGCGCACCGCTTCCCAGAGTTCGGCGTCGGTGGCGTCGGGCTTGCCGTACAGCAAGTTGTCGCGGATCGAGCGGTGCAGCAGCGAAGTGTCCTGAGTGATCATGCCGATCCGCGCGCGCAGGCTTTCCTGGCCGACTTCGGCGATGTTCTGGCCGTCGATCAGGATCCGCCCGCCCTCGACGTCGTAGAGGCGCAGCAGCAGGTTGACCAGGGTCGATTTGCCGGCGCCGGACGGGCCGATCAGACCGATTTTCTCGCCCGGTTTGATGGTCAGGTTGAGGTCGCCGATGATGCCTTTCTTCTTGCCGTAGTGAAAATCCACGTGCTCGAAACGCACTTCGCCACGGGCCACGGCCAGCGGTTGGGCCTGCTCCCGGTCGGTGACGCTGACCGGTTGCGAGATGGTCTGCAGACCGTCCTGGACCATGCCGATGTTTTCGAAAATGCCGGTGACCACCCACATGATCCAGCCGGACATGTTGACGATGCGGATCACCAGACCGGTGGCCAGGGCTATCGCGCCGACGCTGATCAGCGATTGCGTCCACAGCCACAGGGCCAGCGCGGTGGTGCCGACGATCAGCAGGCCGTTCATGGTGGTGATGGCCACGTCCATGCTGGTGACCACGCGACCGGCCAACCGGGCTTTTTCGGTCTGTTCCTGAATCGCCTCGCGGGCGTAGTGCTGTTCGAAATTGGTGTGGGCGAACAGCTTCAGGGTGGCGATGTTGGTGTAGCCGTCGACGATCCGGCCCATCAGTTTCGAGCGCGCATCGGAGGCCTCCACCGAGCGGTCCTTGACCCGTGGCACGAAGTAATAAAGTGCGCCGATATAGGCGGCGATCCACGTCAGCAGCGGAATCATCAGGCGCCAGTCGGCCTCGGCGAACAGCACCAGTGAACTGATCGCGTAGATCAGCACGTGCCACAGCGCATCCACCGCTTGCACGGCGGAATCGCGCAGCGAGTTGCCGGTCTGCATGATGCGCTGGGCAATGCGCCCGGCGAAGTCGTTCTGGAAGAAATTCAGGCTCTGCTTGAGCACGTAACTGTGGTTCTGCCAGCGAATCAGGCTGGTCATGCTCGGGCTCAGGGTCTGGTGCACCAGCATGTCGTGCAGCGCCAGGAACAGCGGGCGCAGCAGTAACGCTACCACCGCCATCCACGCCAGTTCGACGCCGTGCACCTTGAAGAAATCGACGTTCGGCGTGCCTTGTGCAAGGTCGATGATGCGGCTCAGATAACTGAACAGTGCCACTTCGATCAAGGCACCGAACAGGCCGACGATCAGCAGGGCGACGAAGCTCGGCCAGACCTGCTTCAGGTAATAGGTATAGAAGGGCAGAACGCGGTCCGGCGGGGATGCCGTCGGGGCATCGCGGAATATGTCGATCAGTTGTTCGAAACGGCGATAGAGCATCAGATAACCGCCCGGAGCACGGGCTCTCCTTTTATCAGTGTGAGCGGCGCAGGATTGAGCTGCGCCGCTCGATATGCCCTGTAAAGCTTAGTCGATGCGCTTGGCCGACTTGATGATCACAGGGTCGACCGGCACGTTTTGCATGCCCTGTTTGGTGGTGGTCTGCGAGTTGACGATGATGTCGACCACGTCCATGCCCTTGACCACTTTGGCGAACACCGCGTAACCGGCGTCACGGCCCGGATCGAGGAAGGCGTTGTCGGCAACGTTGATGAAGAACTGGCTGGTGGCCGAATCCGGGTTGGAAGTACGGGCCATCGACAGGGTGCCACGAACGTTATGCAGACCGTTGCTGGCCTCGTTCTTGATCGGGGCCTTGGTTTCTTTCTGCTGCATCTGCTGAGTGAAGCCGCCGCCCTGGGCCATGAAGCCAGGGATCACGCGGTGAAAAATCGTGTTGTTGTAGAAGCCGCTGTCGACGTACTCAAGGAAGTTCTTGGTACTGATCGGCGCCTTGACCGGGTCCAGTTCGATTTCGATCTGGCCGTTGGTGGTGTCCAGCAGCACGTGCGGCGCTTTTGCCGGTGTGGCAGCCATCAGGTTGGCAGCGAACAGCACGGTGCCGGCGGCGAGGGCAAGTTTTTTCAGCATGGGTCAGTGATCCTGAGGGTGATTATCGGCTGTGGCGAGAAACTCCAGCAGCGTTTGATTGAAGCGTTCGGGCTGATCGAGCGGGGTGGCGTGGCGCGAATCGGCGATCACCACCAGCCGCGCATCGGGCAGCAGTCTGACATAGGTTTCTTTCAGCGAAACGGGGGTGTAGTCCCGGTCGGCGCTGACGACGAGCGTTGGACAGGTGACCCGGGAAAGGTGTTCCTGAACCCCCCAGCCAACAATCGCATCGAAGCTGGCGAGATAAGCACGTTTGTCGTTTTTTGCCCAGCGTTCGGCCATCTTCTGGCGCAAATCGGCCTGCTCCGGTTTGGGAAACAGCCTGGCGCCAAGGGCCTTGCCGATGGTGGCGAGGCTGAGCACACGCATCAGGCTCCAGCGCTTGAACCACTGCCAGTAATCGTCGCGGGTACGCAGTTTGACCTCCGGCGCGCTGTTGACGATGGTCAGGCTCTTGAGCATCCGCGGCTGATCGACGGCGAACTGGAAGCCGATCATGCCGCCCATGGACAGCCCGGCGTAGTGCACCGGGCCGAGCTTCAGGTGCTCGATCAGGGCGACGATGTCGGCGCTGAACCCGGCGATGCTGTAGCGCTCGCGGGGTTTGTCGGAGCGGCCGTGACCGCGCACGTCCGGGACGATCACCCGGTAATGCGCGGCCAGCGCCGGAATCTGCATTTCCCAGTCCAGGGTGCTGGAGCCCAGACCGTGAACCAGCAGCAACGGATCGCCGTGGCCATATTCCTCGTAGTGCAGGTTGCAACCTTCATGCTCGAAATACGCCATCGGTGAACTCCGTGTCAGGCTTGTTCGGGGGCGGCGAACGGTGCGTCCAGCGGCAGGGTGTCGAAGGTGCGCAGCAGTTCGATCAGGATTTGCGTCGCCGGGCCCAAGGGTTTTTCCTTGTTCGAATACAGATAGAAACTGGAGTTGCGATTGCCGCCTCTGTCCAACGGTAGCAGCTTGAGTGCGCCGTCTTTCAGTTCCCGCTCGATCATGTGCCGTGGCAGCCAGGCGAATCCCAGGCCACTGCTGACGAACGTCGCAGCCGTGGCGAGGCTGCCGACGGTCCAGCGCTGTTCGGCGCCGAGCCAGCCGACGTCTCGGGGTTGCTGGCGGCCGGAGTCGCGGATCACCACTTGCATCTGGGTTTCCAGGTCCTGAAAGCTCAGCTCGCGGTTGAGCCGATGCAGCGCATGATCAGGATGAGCGACGGCGACAAATTCGACATCGCTCAATTCCGCGCCGAGGTAACCGGGAATGCTCAGGCCGGTGATGGCCAGGTCGGCCACACCTTCTAGCAGCACTTCTTCGACGCCCGACAGCACTTCCTCACGCAGACGCACGCGGCAGCCACGGCTCTGCGGCATGAAAGCGGTCAGCGCGCGCACGATACGGGCGCTCGGGTAGGCGGCATCGACCACCAGCCGCACTTCGGCTTCCCAGCCCTGCTCCATGTGATGGGCGAGGTCTTCCAGTTGGCTGGCCTGTTTCACCAGTTGCCGCGAGCGCCGCAACAGCACGCCGCCGGCTTCGGTCAGCACAGCCTTGCGGCCATCGATGCGCAACAGCGGCACGCCGAGTTGGTCCTGCATGCGGGCGACGGTGTAACTCACCGACGACTGCGAGCGATGCAGGGCCTCGGCGGCCTGGGCGAATCCGCCGTGGTCGACCACGGCCTGCAACGTTCGCCATTGATCAAGGGTCACGCGGGGCGCTTTCATCAATAGCTCCTCTTGTCCTAAGCTGGCGGTCCCTCATGGAGACTGCCGAATGAAAAAATTCTGTTGTGTGTTGCTGGCGCTGCTTCCGCTGACTGCGTTCGCGTACCCGATCGATGTGGAAAAGGACCTCAACGGCCTGAAGATCGACTACAACGCGTTCGATACCGACAGCGACATCGGCTCGATCCAGGTCAACAACTACGGCGACGTCGACGCGACCTGCAAGGTGGTGTTCACCAACGGCCCGGAAGCGCCGCGCACACGCAACATCGAGGTGGCGGCGGGCAAGCATAAAAACGCCACGGCCAAGTTCACCCGAACCATCATCAAGCTGCGCATCAAGCTGAGCTGCACCCCGAAATAGCGTCACGGGCCTGTGGGGGCGGGCTCCCACAGGCTGAGGCTTGCATCTAAACGAATTTTTCGATGCTTTGCAGCAATTATTTGCGCTTTTTCATCGATACGACACTGTTTAACCTTCACTCCATCGACTTACAACATTCTCGGATGGAGGCTACACAACATGTCCCGCGTTCTGATCATCGAAAGCAGCGCCCGCCAGCAAGACTCGGTTTCCCGCCAACTGACCCAGACCTTCATCAGTCAGTGGAAAGCGGCGCACCCGGCCGATCAGATCACCGTACGTGACCTCGCTGTGAACCCGGTGCCGCACCTGGACATCAACCTGTTGGGTGGCTGGATGAAACCCGCCGAGCAGCGCAACGACAGCGAGCAGGCCTCGCTGGACCGTTCCAACGAATTGACCGATGAATTGCTGGCCGCTGACGTGCTGGTGTTGGCGGCGCCGATGTACAACTTCGCCATTCCAAGCACCCTGAAAGCCTGGCTCGACCATGTGCTGCGTGCCGGCGTGACCTTCAAATACACCGAAACCGGCCCGCAAGGTCTGCTCAGCGGCAAGCGTGCCTACGTGCTGACCGCTCGCGGCGGCATCTATGCCGGTGGCCCGGCGGATCATCAGGAACCGTACCTGCGTCAGGTGATGGGCTTCATCGGCATTAACGACGTGACCTTCATCCACGCTGAAGGCATGAACCTGGGCGGCGACTTCCAGGAGAAAGGCCTCAACCAGGCCAACGCCAAACTGTCCCAGGTCGCCTGATATTTTAATCGCCAGATAATCGCCGATTGTTCTAGTGACCTGGCGCAACCCCTTCAAGGCTCTACGCGCATCGAACCTCCCTTTGCACTTGTTGCTCCTGAGTGCTGTAGCCCGATTGAACGCTTTAGCGAGATCGGGCTTTTTTTTGCCCGGGATTTAGCGATGGCCGGCAAAAAACGCTATCGTCGCCGCCATTCGAAATCGAGGCGAGCATGGGCTATCTACTTTTTGTCACGCTGATCCAGGCGTTTTCCTTCAGTCTGATCGGCGAATACCTGGCCGGTCATGTCGACAGTTATTTCGCGGTGCTGGTGCGCGTGGTGCTGGCCGGACTGGTGTTCATTCCGCTGACCCGCTGGCGCTCGGTGGAACCGGCGTTCATGCGCGGCATGCTGCTGATCGGGGCGTTGCAGTTCGGCGTGACCTACGTCTGCCTGTATTTGAGCTTCCGCGTGCTGACGGTACCGGAAGTGCTGCTGTTCACCATCCTCACGCCGCTGCACGTGACGCTGATCGAAGATGCGCTCAACCGACGCTTCAACCCGTGGGCGCTGATCGCTGCACTGGTGGCGGTCGCAGGCGCGGCGGTGATTCGCTACGACCGGATCAACCCGGACTTCTTCATGGGCTTTTTGCTGCTGCAACTGGCCAACTTCACCTACGCCGCCGGGCAGGTGCTGTACAAACATCTGGTGGCGAAACACCCGAGCGATCTGCCGCACTACCGGCGCTTCGGGTTCTTCTACCTCGGCGCACTCGCGGTGGCGCTGCCGGCGTTCCTGCTGTTCGGCAAATCCAACTTCCTGCCCGAAGCGCCGTTGCAATGGGGGGTGCTGGTGTTCCTTGGCCTGGTCTCCACGGCACTCGGTTTGTACTGGTGGAACAAGGGCGCGTGCCTGGTCAACGGCGGCACCCTGGCGGTGATGAATAACCTGCACGTGCCGGTGGGGCTGCTGCTGAACCTGCTGATCTGGAATCAGCATGAAGAGCTCGGGCGGTTATTCCTCGGTGGCAGCGTGATTCTGGCAGCGGTGTGGATCAGCCGGTTGGGGATTCGCCAGTCGGCGCCAGTTGCTCCACCAGAAACGCGATAAACGCCCGGGTCTTCTGCGGCACCCGTCGCGCCGACGAGTACACCGCGTTGATGGTGATCGCCGGCGCCTGCCATTCGCACAGCACCGGCACCAGTCGCCCGGCCGCCAGTGCTTCTTCGACGATGAAATCCGGCAGCAGCGCAATGCCCATGCCGGCCTCGGCCGCTTGCGCCAGCAAGTCGCCGTTGTTGGCGTGCAGCGGCCCGGTCACGTTGACGCGCTGCGTCTCCTTGCCATTGCACAGTTGCAGGCTGACCCCGCTCTGCAGATAGCCGTAGTTCAAACACTGATGTGAGCGCAGATCCTGCGGCGACTGCGGCGTGCCCGCGCGTTCGAGGTAAGCGGGGGAGGCGACCATGATGCGCGGCGCCGGTGCCAGTTGCCGGGCGATCATGGTCGAGTCGGGCAGGCTGGCGATGCGGATCGTCACATCGAACCCGCCGCGCACCGGATCGACCTGCTGGTCGCTGAGCACCAGTTGCAGCTCGATGTTCGGGTGCTGCTCGTGGAACAGCGGAATCAGCTTGCCCAGGCGCCGCAGGCCGAACGACATCGGTGCGTTGACCCGCAACACTCCGCGCAGTTCGCCCACCCCGTCTCGCGCTCGCTGCTCGGCCTCGTCCAGCGCCGCAATCACTTCCCGCGCCGCTTCGAAATACTCGGCGCCGGCTTCGGTCAGGTGCAGGCTGCGGGTGGTGCGTTGCAGCAGTTGCACGCCGATGGCTTCTTCCAGCGCCTGAATCTGTTTGCTGACTTTCGAGCGGGGCACGTCCATCGCCCGGGCGGCGGCTGCGAAGCCGTTCTCGCCGACCGTCACCACGAAGGCGCGCATGCATTCGATGCGATCCATGATTGTCCCTTTTTTGGAATCAATGATTCTCGATTTTAGGGAATTGTCCCTTTATCGGCTAGCCCCTAAAGTGACATCCAAGCCGAGACAACAACGCCGAAGACGGTCAGCCACTCGACTCACCCTTTACCCAATCGAAACTCTGAATCGACATCAAAAGGAACGCGCCATGTCTATCCGTGAACTGCTGAACCCAACCAACTCCGCCCTGATCCTGATCGACCACCAGCCACAAATGGCTTTCGGCGTGCAGTCGATCGACCGTCAGACCCTGAAGAACAACACCGTTGGCCTGGCCAAGGCCGCGAAGATCTTCAACGTGCCGACCATCTACACCTCGGTCGAAACCGAAAGCTTCAGCGGCTACATCTGGCCGGAACTGCTGGCAGTACACCCGGAGCAGAAACCGATCGAGCGCACCTCGATGAACTCCTGGGAAGACAAGGCGCTGGTTGACGCGGTGAAGGCCACCGGGCGCAAGAAGCTGATCATCGCCGCGCTGTGGACCGAGGTCTGCCTGACCTTCCCGGCCCTGGAAGCCCTGGCCGAAGGCTACGAGGTGTACATCGTCACCGACGCTTCCGGCGGCACTACCAAAGAAGCCCACGACATGTCGGTACAGCGGATGATTCAGGCCGGTGCGGTGCCGGTGACCTGGCAACAGGTGCTGCTCGAGTACCAGCGTGACTGGGCGCACAAAGACACGTACCAGGCGGTGATGGACCTGGTGCTGGAACACAGCGGCGCGTACGGCATGGGCGTCGACTACGCCTACACCATGGTGCACAAGGCACCGCAACGGCAGGCCTGATAAGTCAGCCGGACAAAAAAAAGACGCAACCTGGGTTGCGTCTTTTTTATTGCCTGGAGGAAAGCGCTACATCAGGTGTTTCTCCGCCTCGGGTATATGCGCCGAGCCCAACACCGCCGGCAACAGCCCGGAGCGCAAATCCCCACCACTGGGCTGCTGATACAGGCTCAACCCGAACTCCGGCAGCACCGCCAGCAGGTAATCGAAAATATCCCCCTGGATCCGCTCGTAATCGGCCCACACCGTGGTGGTGGTAAAGCAGTAGATTTCCAGCGGAATGCCCTGGGCGGTGGTTTGCATCTGGCGGACCATGCAGGTCATGTTCGGCTGGATTTCCGGATGGCTCTTCAGGTAAGCCAAGGCATAGGCGCGGAAGGTGCCGATGTTGGTCATGCGCCGGCGGTTGGCCGACATCGCCGCGACGTTGCCCTGCGCCTCGTTCCAGGCCTTGAGCTCGGCTTTCTTGCGGCCCATGTACGCGGTCAGCAGGTGCACCTGGGAGAGTTTTTCTTCTTCATCGTCGCGGATGAACCGCACACCGCTGGCGTCGATGAACAGGCTGCGCTTGATCCGTCGTCCGCCGGACTGCTGCATGCCGCGCCAGTTTCTGAACGACTCGGACATCAGGCGCCAGGTCGGGATCGAGACGATGGTCTTGTCGAAATTCTGCACCTTGACCGTGTGCAGGGTGATGTCGACCACGTCGCCATCGGCGCCGACCTGCGGCATTTCGATCCAGTCGCCGACCCGCAGCATGTCGTTGCTGGTCAGTTGCACGCTGGCGACGAACGACAGCAGGGTGTCCTTGTAGACCAACAGGATCACCGCCGACATCGCACCCAGACCGGACAGCAGCAACAGCGGCGAACGGTCGATCAGGGTGGCGACGATGATGATCGCGCCGAACACGTACAGGACCATTTTTGCCAGTTGCACATATCCCTTGATCGAGCGGGTGCGGGCGTGTTCGGTGCGGGCGTAGATGTCCAGCAGCGCATTGAGCAGGGCGCTGACCGACAGCAGCAGGAACAGAATGGTGAACGCCAGGGCCACGTTGCCGAGGAACACCATGGCGGTCTTGCTTAGCTCCGGCACCAGGTGCAGGCCGAACTGGATCACCAGCGACGGCGTCATCTGCGCCAGGCGCTGGAACACCTTGTTATGGCGAAAGTCGTTGATCCAGTGCAGCGAGGGCTGGCGACCCAGCATGCGGCTGGCATGCAGGATCAGGTAGCGCGCCACTCGTCCGAGGACCAGCGCGATCACCAACAACAGGAGCAGCGCCAGGCCGGCGTGCAGGAGCGGGTGCTGATCGAGGGCACCCCAGAGGTCTTGGGCGTTGAGCCAGAGCTGTTTGAAATCCATGAGCGAAACGATTCTTCTGTAAGACGCGACGGGCGATTAGAGCATTTAAGACGCTGTGTATTACCGTTGGAGACAAATCGAGCAACAAAAAAGCCACTGATTACCGCGGATTTCACAAAGAAACTCGGCCTGAGCGCTCGAAACCGGTAACCTATGCAGCTGATTTTTTGCATATCTTCGAGGTAGCACCCGTGTTTTCCCAATTCGCCCTGCACGAACGCCTGCTCAAAGCCGTGGCCGAGCTGAAATTTGTCGAGCCAACGCCTGTGCAAGCCGCGGCCATTCCGCTGGCGCTTCAGGGGCGTGACCTGCGGGTGACGGCGCAAACCGGTAGCGGCAAGACCGCCGCGTTTGTCCTGCCGATCCTCAACCGCCTGATCGGCCCGGCCAAGGTTCGCGTCAGCATCAAGACCCTGATCCTGCTGCCGACCCGCGAGCTGGCCCAGCAGACCCTGAAGGAAGTCGAGCGCTTTTCGCAGTTCACTTTCATCAAGTCCGGTCTGATCACCGGCGGTGAAGACTTCAAGGTCCAGGCCGCCATGCTGCGCAAGGTGCCGGACATCCTGATCGGCACCCCGGGCCGGATGATCGAGCAATTGAACGCCGGCAACCTCGACCTGAAAGAAGTCGAAGTGCTGGTGCTCGACGAAGCCGACCGCATGCTCGACATGGGTTTTGCCGAAGACGTGCAGCGTCTGGTCGACGAATGCCCGAACCGTCAGCAGACCATGCTGTTCTCCGCCACCACTGGCGGTTCCGGCCTGCGCGAGATGATCGCCAAGGTGCTGAACAACCCTGAGCACCTGCAGCTCAACGCGGTCAGCCAGCTGAACGACACCACTCGTCAGCAGATCATCACCGCCGACCACAACCAGCACAAAGAACAGATCGTCAACTGGCTGCTGGCCAACGAGACCTATCAGAAGGCCATCGTCTTCACCAACACCCGGGCCATGGCTGACCGCATCTACGGTCGCCTCGTCGCCCAGGAATACAAGGCGTTCGTGCTGCACGGTGAAAAAGACCAGAAGGATCGCAAACTGGCGATCGACCGTTTGAAGCAGGGCGGCGTGAAGATCCTGGTGGCCACCGATGTGGCGGCCCGTGGTCTGGACGTTGATGGCCTGGATCTGGTGATCAACTTCGACATGCCACGCAGCGGCGACGAATACGTGCACCGTATCGGTCGTACCGGCCGTGCCGGCAACGACGGTCTGGCAATCTCGCTGATCTGCCACGGCGACTGGAACCTGATGTCGAGCATTGAGCGCTACCTGAAGCAGAGCTTCGAGCGCCGTACCATCAAGGAAGTCAAAGGCACCTACGGCGGACCGAAAAAGGTCAAGGCCTCGGGCAAGGCCGTCGGCGTGAAGAAGAAAAAGACCGACGCCAAGGGCGACAAGAAGAAAACCGCCGCCAAGACCCCGACCAAGCGCAAGAGCGCCAACCGTCCGAAACCGGACGCTCTGGTGAGCAGCGACGGCATGGCCCCGCTGAAACGCCGCAAGCCGGCAGCGCCAGCGGCTGAATAAGCCGTTTCAGGCAGGCAAAGAAAAACCCGGACATGGTCCGGGTTTTTTATTGCCAGCGTTTATCAACTGCCCAGCAGGCCCGTGGTGTCGGCATCAAAGCGCCGCTTGGCCTGATCGGCTGCCGGTTTGAGCTGTGCGAGCAGGGCGGCCTCGCTGTACAGCCCTGCCAGCGCCAGTTCTTTCGGCGTTGGCTCGATCGGGATCAAAACGTCTTCACCCGCCGCATGCAGCCAGATCGCCACGAAGTGCAGCGCCGACACAAACAGCATCCGCAGCTCAACGGTTTTGCCCTTCAATTGCGGTGATTGTTCCGCCAGTTTCAGCGCATCGACCGTGGCGGCCGCCAGGTGGCCGTGGTTCAACGAGGCAAACTCGACGTGACCGCGTACTTCGGCCAATTGCGCATCGGCAATCGATACTCCGCCGGAAAACACCAGGTAATGCCAGTCGCCCACTCGGGCGTCTTTCAGGCCTTTGCCCTGGCTCAGGTCTTCCAGACTGAGCGAGTAGCTGCGATAGGCCTCGCTGAGGCTTATCCCGGCGGGCGCAGCACTGGCGAACTGGCGATTGACGCCGAATCCCTGGGTCTGCAACGCGGCCTGCAGGGCCGGACGCAAGGTTTGTAGGCCGTTGGAAGGGGCCTTTGGATAAGTCAGTTTCATGATGCCGCCCCCTGGTTTTTTGCCGTGAAGTAAGTGTGGGTCCAGTTGCCGCCGCCGTTGTAGGAACCGGGGAAGGCACTCAGCGCCCGGGTCGAATAGCCGTAGATCGAATCCGCGACCAGCACGTAATTGCCGTTGGTGCCGTAGATCGCCAGAAAGTGCGCACCGCCGCCGTACCAGGCACAGCGCAGGCCGATCGGGCGGCCCATGTTGATCTGGTTCTGGATGGCCGACATTTGCAGCGAACCCGAATTCATGCCGTTGAAGCTGCGGGTGATCTTCAGCGCAACGTCGAGATAGCCGTACACGTTGCATGGCCCCGGTTGATTGCAGCAGTTGCGATCCAGGGCGGCACTGGCAACGGCGCATTGGGTCCAGGACCCGGTGCCGTAGTAGTTGCCGACCGAGGCGGAAGCGGCGGCCCAGCACCAGTTGGTCTGGGTCTGTTGCTGCATGGTGAAGTTCAGGCTGGCGGCCGCCAGGGTACGTTGTTGAACAGCGGCCTCGACCTCGACCAGTTGCGGGTCGAGCAGATGGCCGGTCAGGCACGCGGGCAGGGTATTGCCGGGAAGTGCCGTTGTTTCAGTGGTTAACATTTTTCAATCCTCCATGAATGAAAACTAACGTTCCGCGTTTGCGGGATAACGTTAATGCCGAGCGATCGGTGCTCAAGGGTTGCCATCTCCGATGGCCGGTTCCGATCAGGCTCGGGGTAACCCTAGGTGTGAATATGCATTTGTGCAAATAATTGAATGCATTAATGCAAATTTCCGGACAAAAGGAGGCAGGCGTTGGCATCGATCCAGCCTGATCGATACCAAAGCCTGTCGTTGTTCGAGCGTGTGCTATCCCTCGGTTTTCTTCTCGGCCGACCCCAGTTCCTTCAAGCGCTGATCGATCAACTGGCATTTGTCCGGCAGATCGGCGGAGGCCGTACCCAGATCCATTTTCTGCAACTCGGCGTTGATTTCCTTGGCCTTGGTCGGGTTTTGCTCGGTGAGCTTCGCGACTTCCTGTGCCAGTTGCTCGCGTTTGGCGGTGGCCTCTTCCGGGGTGCAGGCCCAGACGGGTAGGGCACAGGCGAGCGTGGCGGCGAGGGTGAGCTTGAGCAGCGTCTTCATGGGGGCAGGCCTCGGTTCCGGTTAAGGCGGGTTAACCGGTTGAGGCCTGTGGCCGGTGAAAAGTTCAGTGTTGTTGGCGCTCAGTCTCCATGGCAGCAACTGGATTTTGATGCCCCGTTGTACCGGTCATGATGCCGCACCCATTCCATGATCTCGTCCTCGTTCCGGCCCTTGGGCGTGAGGTCGAGGTAGTTGTAGGCGCCGACCAGCAGGTCGAGGCCGCGGGCATAGGTTGAGTAGGTGTGGAATATGTCACCGTTGTCGGCGCGATAAAACACGCTCAGACCGGGCATTTCTTCCTCGGCGCTGTCGGTCTTTTCGTAGTTGTACGTAGCCTTGCCTGCTACGACATCTTCAGCGCGGGCGCACACGCCAAAGTCGTAGTTGAAATCGCAACCGTTTGAAGACACCCAGTCGAATCTCCAGCCCATCCGCCGCTTGAAGGCCTGGAATTCGGCGAACGGTGCGTGAGACACCGCCACCAGCGCAATGTCGTGATGGGCCAGGTGCAGATTGGCGCCATCGATGTGGTCGCTGAGGAATGAGCAGCCCGGGCAGCCTTCTTCCCAGCCCTTGGCGAACATAAAGTGGTAAACGACGAGTTGGCTGTGCTGACCGAACAGGTCGGCGAGTTTCAATTCGCCGTTCGGCCCCATGAAGCGGTAATCCTTGTCGACCTTCACCCAGGGCAGGGCGCGGCGTTGGGCGCTGAGGCGGTCACGCTCCCTGGTGAAGGCCTTTTCATCGGCCAGATGCTGCTTGCGGGCGGCGAGCCATTCTTCGCGCGACACCACTGGATGATTCTCAACGTTCATGATGATTTCTCCTGCGGGGGTTGAAACCGTCTGTTTCAGACTAGTCGTTTAACACCCCGGGAAATCGACAGACCGCCGGTCGGTCGGCGCGCCGAATAATCCTGAACGGTGACGCAACGGTCCGGTCACAACCTGTGAACGCGCCAAAAAATCACGCGCACCGGAGGTTGAATCAGGATGACGACTTATAACTGGGATTTGATTGAACGCCTGCTGCATGAAGTGCAGAACGGCGCGGGCCACAGCTTCGCGCCACGGTCTTTCGCCGAAGACTATGCGGCAGAGAAAGCGGCGGCGGGCGAGGCGATCGAGAATCTGGATCACCTGAAAACGCTGGCCTGCGACTACGAAAAGCTGCTGCTGGAGCGAGGCTATATCGAGCCCCGTGGCGAGGACGAAGGCAGTACCGGCAACAATTTCGGCCTGACCCCGCGCGGCTCCAGCCTGTTGAGCCTGATCGACAGCAGCATTCCCGGCAATGATCATCCGCGTCAGGTACTCGATGAGCAGGAAGACGCGCTGGATGCGCTGACGTTTGATGAGGTGGCCTCCAAGGCGCAGATTGCCTGAGGCGTTGCACAAAAAACCGTGGGAGCGAACCTGCTCGCTCCCACGGTTTTCTCAATGGTCTCAGCTTTTTTGTGCGGCCTTCAGGCACTTCAAGTCGTTGAAGTCCTTGCGCACGCCCTCGATCTTTTTCAACAGGCGCTGGCGCTGCTGAGGCGTGCTGTCGGCCATCAGATCAACGAACAGCGAACGGGCCTGCGCCTCGGTATTGGCGTAGGCCTTTTGGTAATCCGCTGTCCATAAACGCTCGCGATTGACCAGAAGCGTCTCGATCCGCTGTGGGAATTCAGGACTTTTGCGTTGCGCCACCGCCGCGCTGAATTGCTTCTGCCAGTGGGCGCGGTTGGCGATCCACTGGGTGTTCTGATCGCCCAGAGCGGTCGACCAGGCCATCACCCGCTGCTCCTGAGTGACGCTCAACGGGCCGAGCCAGTCGTTGAGGCGTTTGTCCATGCGTGCGCCACGCTCGGCAATTTGCTGTGAAAGGGGTGGCTTGAGGTATTCCCGCTGGCGCTTTTGCAGGTCTTCGGCAAAGGCGTCGTTCATTTCAGCAACCTGCCGATCATCCAGCCCTTGTAGCAATTCAATCGCCGACGGGGTGATTTCCCGGGCGGTTTCGGCGATCGCCTGCTTGGCTTCTGCGGTGCGGGCCTGGAGGGCGGCGTCGGTAACCTGATTGGTTTCGACCATGGTTTGCAGGCGATCGAGCCAGTCCAGATAACCCGGTAACTGCGTGGTGCAGTGCCAGCTCAGGTGTTCCCTGAGGCGTTCGTTGAACCAGCCTTTCTGCTCGCCATTCATGTCCAGGTAGTCGCTGAGCGTCCACGGAATGATCACGTCGAGATTGCGGTAGGCCAGGCCGACACGGCTGCAGGCGCCGAGAGCAAGGGTCAGGATCAGTAGAACAGCGATGCGTTGGAACCAGCTAGACATGGGCAAGTCCTTGCGAAAGCCAGCCTTGAGGGTCTGATTCTTATGTGAACACAGGATGGACCCGGCAGTTCAGCCTATCAAAAGAACGGGCGTTCGGCCTTGAGCGTGACCAGTCCGTCGCACTGACTGTTATGTCCGGAATAGGCCGAGCAATCGCTGCCGCTGAGGCTGGAGTTGCTGTAGATCAGATCAAGGTCGATGCCCATGAACGGCCGGGAAAGTTTCACCGACCAATCGGTGAAACTGCTGACGTAACCGCCGTCCACCGAGACCGGCGTGTTGAACTGATGGGTGGTGTATTTCATGCTGATCCCGATGCCGAACGGCTGATTGCCGCCCAGGTCGGCAAACAGGGTGTTGTTCTGTTTATCCGGATCGTTGCTCAGGGCGATGCCGATCCGGCTGCCGAGCAGGGTCAGGCCACCGAACAGTTCCTGACTGTCGAGGGTGTCGACCTCGGGATAGCTGTAATGGATCATCCCGACTTCGTAGCCGAGGGTCTGATCGAAAGGTTGTTTAAAGCCGATGTAGGAATCGATTTCGAGGTTCTTCCCCGGCGTCAGGCCCATGCTCGGTGCGTACTGGCCGACATAGAGGCCGCTGTCATGGCTCAGGTCCAGACCGCCGTGGAACGAGCCGATCGCCGACGGCTTGACCAGGCCCTGGGCCATGCTGCGACTGGGCGAGGTGCCGAGCTTGAGGTCGAAGTCACCGAGTTCACGCTGGAAAATCTGCGCGTGCGCCGCCGGGCTCGCCAGCAGGCCTACAAACAATAAACAGGAAGATTTGAGCATGCGTCACTCCTTGAACAGCGAGCGCAGGGCGATAAGGCCTGCTGAAACGCTTGATCCAGACGCGTGCAAGGATACCGGCGAATGATCGGCATCGAGGGCCGTTCGTCGATTTCTGCTGTTTTTGAATGTTTGATTAAACGCGAGGGAGGTCTGCGAGTGATCCGGTCCAGGCGCTTCGAAGCTCAAAGCGCCTTTGGACTGGTGTGCTGCGGGGGGTTATTTCTTGCCCAGGCTGATCTGCTTGGACGGGCCGAACGTCTGGCCGCTGACGCCTTTGGCAATTTGCTGGATCTCGCCGCCGGACTTGAGGAATGCCGCGATCTGATCGTTGATCGATTCGCTGGTTTCAACGGCTGGAGCTGGCTTTGCTTTGCTGGTGGATGCTTTTACACGCATGGCGGCCATTAACCTGTAGAAAAGTAACTCGGCCAGGCATCGTACAGGAATAACTTGACAATTGCTTGGTAAATATCCTCCGGAATAACTCGGCGCGCCGGTGGATTAGGCTTGATTAAATATTCGAAATATCCCGCTAACCTGCTGTTTTAACTCACAACATTTATTCGATTCCATGATGTCGGGGGGCGTCGGGATCAAGTGAAGGCCGTCATGCTGGCCTGACGAGCGGCGCGCACCCGGCGTGAAATCCAGGAAAATCAAAGCCTCCCGCAGATTTTCGGTCGGCCGGTCGATGGGCGACCGACGAACCTGGCAAAACCGGGTAGAATGCCGCCCACGCAATGAGGGTATTGGAAATGGCTTTAGTCGGGCGCTACAACAGTTTGCAAGTGGTTAAACACACTAACTTCGGTTTATATCTGGACGGCGGTGCCGACGGCGAAATTCTTTTGCCCAACCGTTATATCCCCAAAGATATTCCCAGCGAAGATGAAGACTGGCTCAATGTTTTCATTTATCTGGACAGCGATGACAAACTTATTGCCACCACTGAAAAACCCAAAGTTCAGGTCGGTGAATTTGCCAGTTTGAAAGTTGTTGAAGTCAACAGCATCGGCGTGTTCCTCGATTGGGGCCTGCCGAAGGATCTGCTGCTGCCTTACTCCGAAGAAAAACGCCAGATGACCGCCGGCGAGTACTGCGTGGTGCATGTCTACCTCGACAAGCACACCCGCCGCATCACCGCCACCGCGCGCCTGGATCGTTATCTGGACAAGACCCCCGCCAACTACAGCGCGGGGCAGGAAGTCGATCTGCTGGTCGCCGAAGCCACTGACATGGGCTTCAAGGCGATCATCAACAACAAGCACTGGGGTTTGATTCACAAGAATGAAATCTTCAAGTTCATGCGTGCCGGCATGCGCGAGAAAGGCTTCATCAAGGAAGTGCGCGCCGACGGCAAGATCAGCCTGAGCCTGCAACCGGTGGGGCAGGAAGCGGCCAGCAGCCTGAACTCGAAGATCCTCGCCAAGTTGCGCGAAAACGATGGCACCCTGGCCGTCAGCGACAAGAGCGATCCGGCGTTGATCAGCAGCCTGTTCGGCGTCAGCAAGGGCAACTTCAAGAAGGCCATCGGTTCGTTGTACAAAAACGGCCAGATTGTCATTCATGCCGATCGCATTGAACTAACCTGAGTCTCCCGTGGCCCATGTTGCATGGGCTTACTTGAGATCGGGTAGATGAAAAAAGCACTGATTGCCTACGTTGCCACACTGCTGGCGTTTCTTCTGCTCGACGGGCTCTGGCTCGGCGTGTTGATGGCGCCGACCTATCGCGAACTGCTCGGTTCGCTGATGCTCGAAAAACCGTTGCTGGTGCCAGCAGCGGTTTTTTATTGCCTGTACGTTTTCGGCTGTGTGGTGTTTGTGGTGCTGCCGTCGCTGACCTGGCAACGCGCCGCTCGCCTGGGTGCGCTGCTCGGGCTGGTGGCTTATGGGACCTATGACTTGACCAACTGGGCGACGTTGCGCGGCTGGTCGGCACAGGTGTCGCTGATGGATTGGGCCTGGGGGACGTTTGCCACGGCGCTGGCCTGTACGGTCGGGTTCCGGGCCGCTCGCCGAAGCTGACGGCGGGCATGACGCAACAGGGCAATTGCGGGTCTTTGCCGGGCGGCAATTTCTGTCCGACTGGTTGATAATCCCTGCCATCCTTTTTCGCCCCGGACAAAGCGCCGGGGCTTTGTTTGACCTTTGGAAAAACTGCCATGTTGTGTGTGTTCGAGGTGTCGAGGTGAGCGTCAGTCGGCGCAGTGCCGACGGATTTGCCCTGCAAGTGATGATCGGCCTGTGCCTGATCTGGGGCGTACAGCAGGTGATGATCAAGTGGGCGGCGACCGACATTGCCCCGGTGATGCAGGCGGCGGGGCGGTCGGGGATTTCCGCGCTGCTGGTAGGACTGCTCATCTGCTGGAAGGGCGGTTGGGATCAGGTCGGTGCTACCTGGCGCGGCGGCTTGCTGGCAGGTGCCTTGTTCGGCCTCGAATTCCTGTTCATCTCCGAAGGCTTGCAATTGACCACGGCGGCGCACATGTCGGTGTTCCTCTACACTGCGCCGATCTTCACCGCGCTGGGTGTGCACTTCCTGTTGCCGAGCGAGCGTCTGCGGCCGGTGCAATGGTTGGGGATTTTCATGGCGTTCGTCGGGATCGCTGTAGCGTTTGCCGGCGGCGTGTCGTGGGACAACCTCGATCACCGCATGCTGATGGGCGATGCCCTCGGCGTGCTGGCCGGCGCCAGTTGGGGCGCGACCACTGTGGTGGTGCGCGCCTCGCGCCTGTCGGAGGCGCCAGTGACCCTGACCCTGTTCTATCAACTGATCGTCGGCTTCATCGGCCTGTTGCTGATCGCGCTGCTCAGCGGCCAGATCACCCACGTCAGCCTGACCGTCGTCGCGGTGGGCAGCGTGCTGTTCCAGGGGCTGGTGGTGTCGTTCTTCAGTTACCTGACCTGGTTCTGGCTGCTGCGTCGTTACCTGGCGGCCAATCTGGCAGTGTTTTCCTTCATGACGCCGTTGTTCGGCGTCACGTTCGGCGTGGTGCTGCTCGGCGAAGAACTGAGCCTGAACTTCATCGTCGGCGCCGTCCTGGTGTTGCTCGGCATCACCTTCGTCAG
Organism: Pseudomonas sputi; assembly: GCF_021603585.1. Taxonomy (GTDB): domain Bacteria; phylum Pseudomonadota; class Gammaproteobacteria; order Pseudomonadales; family Pseudomonadaceae; genus Aquipseudomonas; species Aquipseudomonas sputi. Next base: position 52,818 of record NZ_BQHI01000023.1, read on the forward strand.
CGCGGAACAGTGGGTGCGTCGGCGTTTGCGCAAAGCCCTCGGTCAGCCGTAGCCGATTTGCACGCCAGGCCGCCGGCAATCAGCAGGCCGCTGCCGGCGATCACCAGCGCCGGTTGCAGGCCACCGCTGAAGTGGCTGCTGAGCGCCGCCAGCAACGGCCCGCTGAGCTGACCGACGGCGAAGCACGCGGTGAGCAGGCCGGCGTTGCGCTGGGTAGCGTGGGGCGCCAGTTCTCGGGAGCGCTGCATCACCAGTTGCATGCAGGCCAGGAACGGCGTGCCGCACAGGATCACACCCAGTGCCAGGCCGAGGCCGCTGCCCAGCAGGCAAGCGAACACACCGGCGGCTTGCAGCCATAACGTCGCCATCAGCCAGTGCCGGGTGGTATCCGGATCGTGCCGACGCAAACTCACCAGAAACACGCCAATGGCGGCGCCGAGGCCGAAGCACGGCCAGAACAGATCGGCCTGCCATTGCCCGCGAAACTGCGCGTTGGCCATCTGCGACAGAAACGTGGCCGGGATGATGTAGCCCACGCCGTACAACGCATAAACAATCGCCAAACGCCCTATGCCACGATTTGACGAACCGATCGCAGTCGGCGCGGCCGGCACGCCGACACCCGGTTGCGGCAGGATCCGCACGATCCCCAGCAACATCACCAGCGCCACGGCGGCATAGATCAGCCACAGGGTGGCGGACGTCTGTTGCGCCAGATGTGAGAACAGCGCCAGTAACCCCGTGAGAAAAATCCCCAGCCCCGGCCCGGCAAACACCAGCGCCCCCAACCGTGGACGACCCGCCGCCGCAGCCAGTGGCTGACTCAGCGCAGTAATCATCACCAGCACCCAGGCGCTGGCCACGCCGGTGCCGAAACGCAGCAACAAATGCGACCAGAAACCGTTGGCCCAGAATGACGCCAGCGTCAGCAGCACACACAACCACAGACCGCCATGCAGGCGCCGCTGCACCTGATCCGGCCGGCGGGAAAACATCGCGTCCAGCGCACCGAGCAGATAGCCGAGGTAGTTGGCCGCCGCAATCAGACCGGCGGCAGTCAGGTCGATCTGGCCTTCACTGAGCAGGTGCGGCAGTTGCGGGGTGAGGGCGAAACGCCCGATGCCCATGGCCATCATCAGGGCAACAAAACAGGCGGATAAGCGGATCAGCGGTGACATGGTCTGAATTCCGTTGGAGGTTCGATGACCGTCAGGCTAGGACTGATTGACTTTCTTTAAAATTGAATAATAGTGAGCAACTTGTTCTGTTCAGGAGAAAAGGTTGTGGAGTTCAGCCAATTGCGGATCTTCCAGGCCGTGGCGGAGGAGGGCTCGATCACCCGCGCCGCCGAACGTTTGCATCGGGTGCCGTCGAACCTGTCGACCCGGCTTAAACAGCTGGAGGAGCAACTGGGTGTCGAACTGTTCGTTCGTGAGCGTCAGCGTTTGCAGTTGTCGCCCGCGGGAAAAGTCCTGCTGGACTACACCGGCAAACTGTTCGCCCTGCGCGATCAGGCGAGTGCAGCGGTGATGGGCGGGCAACCGGCGGGGGATTTTGTGCTCGGCACCCTGTACAGCACGGCGGCGATCCATTTGCCGGCGCTTTTGGCGCGCTATCACAAGCAGTACCCGGCGGTGAATCTGCAGGTGCAGTCCGGGCCCAGTGGCGAATTGCTCGAAGGGTTGCTCACCGGGCGCCTCGACGCCGCGCTGGTGGACGGCCCGCCACAACTGGCCGGGATCGACGGTGTGCCGCTGTGCAACGAGCGGCTGGTGCTGATCAGCGAGGCCGATCACCCGCCGGTGCGCAGCGCCAGGGATGTTGAAGGGCGGGCAGTGTTCACCTTTCGCCATGGCTGCGCCTATCGCGCGCGGCTGGAAGCGTGGTTCGCCCACTATCAGGCGGCGATGGGCCGGGCGATGGAGATCGAGTCCTATCAGGGCATGCTCGCCTGCGTGATCGCCGGCAGCGGTGTGGCGCTGATGTCGGAGTCGATGCTCGCCAGCCTGCCGGGGCGCGAAAGCGTGGCGGTGCATCCGCTGGCCGAGCCTTTTGCCAGTGCGACCACCTGGCTCATGTGGCGGCGGGGCATGGCCGGTGCCAATCTAAATGCGTGGATTGAACAGCAGCAGGCGCTCTATCCCGTGGCTAGCGAGGACGTGCGGGAAACGGCTTGAACGAACGGTCAGGGATTTGGATCAATTCAGTAACAGATCATTGCGGATTTGGCCGAGCATTGCGTAGGACTTCGGACTATTATCAGTGCGAAGCGGCCTCAGAATTCCGGACGCTCAGCACCACCCTGAAGGGGGCATGACGATGAAAGAGAAAATTCAAAACTGGCTGCACGATTTGGGTGTTGCCCTCGGCTTGATCGAACCGCCTCTGCAACCGGTCCCGATTCGCACCGATGACGAACAGCGTCGGCGTCAGCCACGTCGGCGGTAATGCCCCGCTTTGAAGGATCAAAGGATTTAAACGACAAGAGATCGCCTCCGGCTGTCGCTCCATGGAGTGGCGGCCGGAGGCGATCTTTTGTTTTCAGTGACGCTCGATTTCCATCAGAAACCGGCTCAGGTCATTCACGGTTTTCGCGGTCTTGAGCATCCGGTCCTCTTCGGCGGTGAAGGCCGTCAGTCCGAATTCGTCTTCCAGATGGAAGATCAGATCTTCGATATCCGCTTTTTCCAGCCCCAGTTGCGCAAGGCTGGTGTGGTCGTCGAATTCACGGTTTTCCAGCAGGCGCAGGATGAACCGGTGCACGGCAGCACGCACGGCAGCTCTTCTCATGGCAGATCTTTACTGTGGTTGACCTGATTGAAGTACAGCAGGCCTCAGGCGTGCCGACGCAACCATTCGTCAATCATCCCGCGCAGATGCGCGCCGGAAAAACTGCCGAAGTGCCCGCCATGCACCGTGCGGATCTTCAGCCCTTGCAAGCGCCGCAGGCTGGCGGCGTAGTCGTCGAGGTTGGAATGGTAGGCGTCCTCGATCAACGGCCCGTCGTAAATGATGTCGCCGCTGAACAGGGTTTCGCTGGCCGCTTCGTAAAGGCTGATCCCGCCCGGTGAATGTCCCGGCGTGTGCAGCACCTGCAGCGTGCGATTGCCCAGGTCCAGCACATCGCCGTCCTCGACAAACCCGCTGGCCGGTGCCGCCTTGACCCGGTATTCGGCGTAGCACAACGGGCAGTCCGGGTGCGCCTCGAACATGTCGTCGCCGACGAAGGCCCGGCTCAGATCGTTCTCGCCATCCGGCGCTGCAAGGATGTCCGCCTCGGCGGGATGCACCAGCCGTTCGGCAAACTCGTGATGCCCGGCGATGTGGTCGAAATGGCAATGACTGGCCACCGCCACCAGCGGCCGCTCGGTCAGCCACGGCAGTTGCTCGCGCAGGCTGACCAGCCCGGAACCGCTGTCGAGCAACAGATCCTTGTCCCGCCCCTGAACATGCCAGAGGTTGCAGCGGTAGAAGGGACGGATGTACGGCTCGTGAATCAGGCGAATGCCGTCGCTCAGGGTTTGCACTTCGAACCACTGATCGCGAGAAACAATCTTCATAGGCACTTTCCTTGAGACGAAAAAAACGGGTGTGGCAACCGACGCCACACCCGCCGAAGAAAGCATCAAGTCGTTGTGTTCAGCTTAGATTGCGTTCGCCACTACGTTTGGGCGACGCGACATCAGGCTGACCACTACAAAACTCACCAGACCCACCGCCAGGCTGTAGTAGATCGGGGTATTGGCATCCAGACCGTCCTTGAACATGAACAGCAGGGCAGTGGCGAAACCCAGGCCCATGCTGGCGATGGCGCCGGCGGTGGTCGCGCGTTTCCAGAAGATCGCGCCGATCAGCGGGATCAGCATGCCGCCCACCAACAGGTTGTAAGCCAGGGTCAGGGCGCTGATCACGTCGTTGACCACCAGCGCGATGCCCAGCACCACGACACCGGTCAGCAGGGTGAACAGACGGTTCACACCCAGGCTCGACTGTTTGCCGCCACGCAGTTTCGGCAGCAGGTCTTCGGTCAGGGTAGTGGCGGCGGCGAGCAGGCCGGCGCTGGCGGTGGACATCATGGCGGCCAATGCAGCAGCGATCACCAGGCCACGGATGCCGTCCGGCAGCGACAGTTTGACGATCGCGGCGAAGGCGTTGTTGACGTTGTCCAGATCCGGGATCAGCACGTGCGCCGCCATGCCGATCAGGGCACAGGCCAGACCGTAGAGGATGCAGTAGATGCCCGCGAAGCTACCGGCGTACTGAGCCACTTTTTCGTTCTTGACGGTGAACACCCGTTGCCAGATGTCCTGACCGATCAGGATGCCGAAGAAGTAGATCATGAAGTAGGTGATGATCGTGTCCCAGCCGATGGTGGTGAAGTTGAAGGCGGTGGCCGGCAGTTTCAGCACCAGTTCGTCCCAGCCGCCGACTTTGTACAGGCAGATTGGCAACAGGATGAACATCAGGCCGACGGTCTTGATGATGAACTGGACGATGTCGGTCAGGGTCAGCGACCACATGCCGCCGATGGCCGAGTACACCACGACCACGCCACCGCCGAGCAGTACCGAAATCCAGAATGGCAAGCCAAACAGCACTTGCAGCACGGTGCCGATGGCGAGGATCGAGGTCACGCCGATCATCAGCGCGTAGGCCAGCATGATCGCCGCGCTCGCCGAGCGGGCCATCGGGTTGTAGCGTTTTTCCAGGACCTGGGTGACGGTGTAGATCTTCAGTTTCAGCAGCGGCTTGGCCAGGAACAGGTTCAGCGCCACGATGCCGCAACCCAGTGCCGCGCACAGCCAGAAACCGGAAATGCCATGCACATAGCCCAGGCGCACGGTGCCGACGGTGGACGCGCCACCCAGAACGGTCGCGGCCATGGTGCCCATGTACAGGCTTGGCCCGAGGTTGCGCCCGGCGACCAGGAAGTCCTCGTTGGTCTTGGCCTTGCGCATGCCGAAGTAGCCGAGCAAGAGCATGCCGGCGGCGTAGATGAGGACGACGAATAAATCCAAAGCCATGATGGCGTGTCTCCGATTGTCTTTTTTATGGGGTGGAACACTGTGGGAGAAGGCTGACCCCCACAGGCAATTCGTTTATTCAGGCGGCCTGACGCAGCGCCGCTTCAGCCGGCGCGTGCGCGCCTTTGCTCCTTGGATCCTTCGGGCCGTAAACCAGCGCCGGTTCCGGGAACAGGCTCAGCAGCATCAGGTACATCACCGAGGCCAGACCGAGGGTCACCAGCAGGCTGATGTCGATGCCGCCGGCCAGTTCACCGAGCGGGCCGACGAACTGCCCCGGCAGGTTGACGAAGCACAGGCCGACCGCCGCGCTCGGGATCCACGCGCCCAGACCGCGCCAGTTCCAGCCGTGGCTGAACCAATAGCGTCCGCCTTGCTCACCGCGAGTGAACACTTGCAGGTCGTCCGGGCAGTAGAAGCCGCGACGCACCACCAGGCCGATGATCATGATCACCATCCATGGGGTGGTGCAGGTGATGATCAGCACCGCGAAAGTCGACACGCTCTGCACCAGGTTCGCCGCGAAGCGCCCGATGAAGATGAAGGCAATCGACAGCACGCCGATCAGCAACGTCGCCTTGACTCGCGACAGCAGGCGCGGGAACACGCTCGACATGTCCAACCCGGTGCCGTACAGCGAGGTGGTGCCGGTGGACATGCCGCCGATCACTGCAATCAGGCACACCGGCAGGAAGAACCAGCTCGGCGACACCGCCAGCAGACCGCCGACGTAGTTGTTGGCTGCGATGTAGTCCGGCGCCTGGATCGCCACGATGGTCGCGGTGGTCAGGCCGAACAGGAACGGGATGAAGGTGGCGATCTGCGACAGAATCACCGCCGCCATGATCCGCTGCCGCGAGGTTGCACGCGGGATGTAGCGGGCCCAGTCGCCGAGGAACGCACCGAAGGAAATCGGGTTGCTCATGGCCACCAGCGCGGCGCCGATGAACGCGGCCCAGAAGCCCGGTTGGCCGAGGCTGACGGTGCCGGCGTAGTGCGAATCGAAGGGACCGGCGAAGGCAAAGATGCCCAGCAGGAACAGCAGGCTCGCGCTCCACACCGCGACCTTGTTCACCCACAGCAGGAAGCGGAAGCCGTAGATGCACACGGTCAGCACCAGAATCGCGAACAGACCGTAGGCCAGGCCCAGGGTCAGGTCGGTTTCCGGCAGACCGATCAGGCGTTTTGCACCACCGATCAGCGCATCCCCCGAACTCCACACCGAGAGCGAGAAGAAGGCGATGGCGGTCAGCAGCGACAGGAACGAACCGACGATCCGCCCGTGCACGCCGAAGTGCGCACCGGACGACACGGCATTGTTGGTGCCGTTGAGCGGGCCGAACAGGCCCATCGGTGCGAGGATCAGCGAGCCAAGCAGCACGCCCGAGACAATCGCCCAGACGCCGGCCTGAAAGGACAGGCCGAACAACACCGGGAAACTGCCGAGCACGGCGGTGGCAAAGGTATTCGCGCCGCCGAAGATCATGCGGAACAAGTCCACGGGACCGGCGGTGCGTTCGTTGTCCGGGATCTGTTCGACCCCGTGGGTTTCAATCTGCGTAAGGCTTTGGTCGTTGTTGTTGTTATTCATGATCTGCTCCGATCATAAAGGCGCGCTCATCGTGCGTGAGGCGTCACCTGTTTGGCTAAGGGGGTGGCAGCCCTTCCGGCATTGCGGACAAATGTTCGTGGCAGGCCAGCCAATGGCCTTGTTGTTCTAGGCTCGACGCTTGTTTCCTGAAAACAATCGTCTCGCGCTCCTGGCTGAAGTGTTGCTCCCCTTGCATGCGCAGCTCGGTGGCCACGTCATGGATGAAAATCGCCACGTCACCCTGCAGGCTGACAAAGGCGTTGCTCGAGGTGCAGGACAGCACCTCAAAGCCATCCTCGGCGCGCCAGCTGTCCCACAACGCCTGATAGGCATCGCGCGACAGCAGGGGCTGTTCGAGGGTGTAGAACACGAAGCTGGCATCGGCGCTGAACGCGCCGAAGTAGGCTTCGCGATCGTTGCGGGCGAAGGCGGACACCAGATCGGCGGCCGCTTTCAGAACCTGATCACGTTCGTGCATGACCCGACCCTCAGCGGTGGACCACGCCCGGCAGTACGCAGAGCATTTCGTACAGCAGGTTGGCGGCCAGCAGCGAGGTGTTGCCGGTGGTGTCATAAGCGGGCGAGACTTCTACCAGATCGCAGCCGATCAGGTCGAGGCCCTGGCAGCCGCGAACGATTTCAATCGCCTGAATGGTCGTCAGACCGCCGATTTCCGGGGTGCCGGTGCCCGGCGCCCAGGCCGGGTCAATGCCGTCGATGTCGAAGCTCAGGTACACCGGGCCGCCACCGACTTTCTCGCGCACTTCGGCCATCAGCGGTGCCAGCGACTGGTGCCAGCACTCTTCGGCCTGCACCACGCGGAAGCCCTGATCGCGGCTCCAGTTGAAGTCGTCAGCGGTATAGCCCTGTGCCCGCAGACCGATCTGCACCACGCGGTCGCAGTCCAGAAGACCTTCCTCGACCGCACGACGGAAGGTCGTACCGTGGGCGATTTTCTCGCCGAACATGTGATCGTTGACGTCAGCATGAGCATCGATGTGCACCAGACCGACCTTGCCGTGCTTTTTGTGGATGGCGCGCAGGATCGGCAGGGTGATGGTGTGGTCGCCACCCAGGGTCATCGGAATCACGTTGTGCTCGAGGATGTTGTCGTAGGCTTCTTCGATGATGCGCACGGCATCGAGCAGGTTGAAGGTGTTGATCGCCACGTCACCGATGTCGGCGACCGACAGCGAATCGAACGGTGCAGCGCCGGTGGCCATGTTGTACGGGCGGATCATCACCGATTCGGTGCGGATGTCGCGCGGCCCGAAGCGGGTGCCGGGGCGCAGCGAAGTACCGATGTCCAGTGGCACGCCGACGAAGGCGGCGTCCAGGCCGGCAGCGGTCGGTACATGGGGGAGTCGGAGCATGGTGGCGATGCCGCCGAAGCGCGGCATTTCGTTGCCGCCCAGTGGTTGGTGAAGAATCTTGTCCACGGGTAGGGCCTCATCGTCTTTGTTTTATTTATGTCGGCGCACCGCATTCGCAAGGTCACGGCCACCGCTGTGGGCCGATTCTGCGAAATGTAGTGGGGCGGAAGAATCGCTACGGGCAAATACTTAGTTCAGAAATTTCTAAACTAATGAGAGGTAGATGGATAGACTTCTCGCTGATCGTTCCCACGTGGAGCGTGGGAACGATCTATGGAGAACGATCCTTGGAGTAGACATGGCCAACGCTTTACCCGACCTGAAACTGTTGCGCATCTTCGTCAGCGTCGTGCGCCATCAGGGGTTTGCCAACGCGCAGCAGGAACTCAACCTGTCGACTTCGGCGATCAGCACCTACATGAGCCAGCTCGAAGCCGCGCTGGGTCTGGTGCTGTGCCATCGCGGGCGCGGCGGTTTCAGCCTGACCAGCAAGGGCGAGCTGTTCCATCAGGAAACCCTGCGCCTGCTGGCCGAGCTCGAAGGTTTCGAGCAATACGCCGCCGCGCTCAAGGGTGAATTGCGCGGCACCCTCAATCTGGGGGTGATCGACTCCACGGTCAGCGACAAGGCCTTGCCGTTCGCCGAAGCCATCGGTGCCTACAGCCAGGAACACCCGGCGGTGCATTTGCATCTGTCGGTGATGAGCCCCTACGAACTGCAACTCGGCGTGCAGGACAATCGCCTCGACCTGGCCATCGGGGCGTTTTCCACGCGCATGAGCGGTCTGGTGTACATGCCGCTGTATCGCGAACAGCATTGGCTGTATTGCAGCAACCGGCACCCGCTGTTCAACGAACGGCGGATTCCCGAACAGGTCATCACCCAGCAACGCATGGTCGGACGCGGTTACTGGAGCCAGGCCGAACTGGCCCGTCACGGTTTCAAACACAGCGCCGCGACCGTGGAAAGTATGGAAGCGCAGCTGATTCTGGTGCTGTCCGGCGCCTACATCGGTTACCTGCCGGAGCACTACGCCCAGGCCTGGGCCGACAAGGGCGACCTGCGGGTGCTGCTGCCGGCCACCTTCGGCTATCAGGCGCCGTTTTCCATGATCATGCGCCGTGGCCGCAGCCGCGAGCCGCTGATCCAGACCTTCCGCGACTTGCTCAAAGCGCAGCTCAATCAGGCATAAGACAATGTCCAGACCCCAATGCCCGCGCTGCCTGCGCCCACAAACCCACTGCCTGTGCCCACTGATCCCGAGCCTCGACAGTCGCACCCGGGTGTTGCTGTTGCAGCACCCGAGCGAGGTCAGTCATGCGCTCAACACCGCTCGGCTGGCGGCGCTCGGTTTGAACAATGCCGAACTGATTGTCGGGGAGGTGTTCGAGGATCTGCCCGCGCTGTTGAATCGCCCGGGGTATCGGGCGCGGTTGCTGTTTCCGGCGGACGATGCGCAGCCGATGCAGGCTTACGCCGCGTCCGATGAGCCGCTGTTGCTGGTGGTGCCGGACGGCACCTGGCGCAAGGCGCGCAAGATGCTGCACCTCAATCCCTTGCTGGCGGCGTTGCCACGGGTGACGCTGGCGGAAGGCGGGGTTTCGCGGTATCGGCTGCGCAAGGCACCGGGGCCGGGGGCGTTGTCGACGATCGAGGCGATTGTGCAAGCGTTGCAGACGCTGGAAGCGCCGGCGTCGTTCGAGCCGCTGCTCAAGCCGTTCGAGGCGTTGATTGAAGGGCAGATTGCGGCGATGGGGGAGGCGACTTTCCAGAAGAATCACGGAGGCTGATCGGACGGGTACTGATCGTTCCCACGCGGAGCGTGGGAACGATCACAAGCTCCGGATAATTAGCGTTCGCGCATCGCCTCGGTCCGGGCCTTGAGCACCGGTTTGAGCAGGTAATCCAGCACGCTTTTCTCCCCGGTGATGATGTCCACCGTCGCCACCATCCCCGGAATGATCAGCAGCGGTTTCACATCCCCGCCCAGGTGGTTTTTGTCGGTGCGCACCTGGATCAGGTAGAAGCTGTTGCCCTTGTCATCGGTAATCGTGTCGGCACCGATCAGCTCAAGTCTGGCGCTGAGCCCGCCATAGATGGTGTAGTCGTAGGCGCTGAACTTGACCATGGCTTTCTGGCCCGGATGCAGGAACGCCACGTCCTGCGGTCGGACCTTGGCTTCGATCAGCAGGTTGTCTTCCAGCGGCACGATTTCCACCATGTCGCTGCCCGGCTGCACCACGCCGCCGATGGTGTTGACCTTCATTTGCTTGATCACCCCATGCACCGGCGAGGTCACGGTGGTGCGGCTGACGCGGTCGTCGATGGCGATGCTCGACGCGGTGATTTTCGACAGGTCGGTGCGTTTCTCGTTGAGCTCCTTGGCCGCTTCGGAGCGGAAGGTCTGTTCCGATTCGTCGATCTTGCTGCGGATCTCGGCGATGGCCGATTCGGCGCGGGGAATCGCCAGCGTCGTGGCGTTCAGGGAACCGCGAATTTCCACGGCGCTGCGCTTGAGCCGCAGGATCTCCACCGGCGACACGGCACCGGTCTTGACCAGCGGTTCGGACATGTTCATTTCCTGATTGACCAGCGCCAGGCTCGAACTGTATTGCCCCTGTTTCGAGCGAAACTCCGCCAGCTCCTGAGTCTTCTGCCGCAGTTGTTCACTCAGAGTGCGCTGTTCGCTGGCCAGCCGCCGTTGCCGTTGTTCGTAAAGCGAGCGCTCGTCCTCAGCCACTTGCGGGGCCTTGGCGATCACCTCGTCCGACAGCTTGAACGGCCGGCCTTCGGCTTCGGCGGACAAGCGTTCGACCTGTGCAGTCAGGGCATAGCGATCGGCCTCGCTCTCACCCTTGTTCGACAGAAACCGCGTGTCGTCCAGGCGCAGCAGTTTGTCGCCCTTGTCGACCATCTGCCCTTCGCGCACGAAGATCTCGGTGACGATCCCGCCCTCGAGGTTCTGGATCACCTGGACTTTGCTCGACGGAATCGCCTTGCCTTCGCCCATGGTCACTTCCTGCAACACCGCGAACTTGGCCCAGACCAGCGCACTGATGAGCAGCGCCGCTGCCAGCCACACGGTAATCCGCGACCAGCGCGGCGAGTCCTGCAACGAAGCGCTGGCCGTTTCCGGCATGAATTCGGCTTCGGCGCTTTTACCGAAACTGTCGAAGTACCCGCGGGGTTTTGAAGAGGAGGAAGCAGACATGGGGCAACTCCTAGACCGCTGCCGAGCCGACCCGGCCCTTGCGCAGCGCATCAATGACCGCTTCTTTCGGACCGTCGGCGACGATCCGGCCGTTGTCCAGCACCAGCAACCGATCCACCAGGCTCAGCATCGAGGTGCGGTGGGTGACCAGCAGCAAGGTTTTGCCCTGCACCCAGCCGTGCAGTTTCTGGCGCAGGACGTCTTCGCTGCTGTTGTCCATGGCGCTGGTGGGTTCGTCGAGCAGCATGATCGGCGGGTCGAGCAACAGCGCCCGCGCCAGCAACACCGCCTGACGCTGGCCACCGGAGAGCAATTGCCCGCGCTCGCCCACCGGCCGGTCGAAGCCTTGCGGATGCTGCCGGGCCAGCTCGGTGACGCAGGTCAGTTCGGCCACTTCGAGCATCCGTGAGTCGCTGATATAGCGGGCGCCGAGGGTCAGGTTGTCGCGCAGGCTGCCGGCCAGCAGCGGCAGGTCATGGGCGACGTAACCGATCTGCTGGCGCAGGTCGGCGACATCCAGTTGCCGCAGGTCGAGACCGTCGAGCAGCAATTGGCCTTCTTCCGGTTCATAGAAACCCATTACCAGCCGCGCCAGGGTGCTTTTGCCAGAGCCGCTGCGGCCGATGATGCCGATCCGTTCGCCGGGTTTGACGCTGAAGCTGACGTTGCTCAGAGCCGGGGCGTTCTGGCCGTTGTAGTGGAAGGTCACCGCGTTGGCCTCCAGCGCGCCTTGCAGTTGCGTGCGCTCCAGTGGCCGTTGTTTGCCATCGCGCTCCTGGGGCAGGGACATCAGCGCGTCGGTGCTTTTCATGGTCAGTTGCGCTTGCTGGTAACGGGTAATCAGCCCGGCGATCTGGCCGAGCGGCGCGAGCACGCGGCTGCCGAGCATGTAAGTCGCCACCAGTGCGCCGACGCTGAGATTGCCGGCGATGATGCTGTAGACCCCGGCCACAATCGTCGCCATCCCCGAAAACTGCTGGATGAACAACGTGCCGTTGGTGGCCAGCGCCGAGAGGTTGCGCGCATGGCTGTCGAGGCGGGTGAGGGCGCCGTGGGTGCTTTCCCATTTGTGCTGGCGCTCGCTTTCGGCGCTGCACGCCTTGAGGGTTTCCAGGCCGCCGAGGGTTTCGATCAGCAACGCCTGACGCTCGGCGCCGAGGCTCAGGCTTTTCTGCACGGTGTCGCGCAGACGGGCCTGAATGATCATTGCGAAAACAATGGTGATCGGAAACGCCAGCAACGGAATCACCACCAGCCAGCCACCGAGCAGGCCGATGACCACCAGCATCAACACCACGAAGGGCAGGTCGATCAGGCTGGTCAGGGTCACGGCAGTGAGAAACTCCCGTAGGCCCTGGAAGTCGTGAATGCTCTGGGCGAAACCGCCGATGGTCGCCGGCCGGGCCTTCATCGCCATGCCGGTGATGCGCTCGAATAAGGTCGCGGAAAGGATCACATCGGTTTTTTTGCCGGCAGTGTCCAGCAGGTGCGCGCGCACCACGCGCAGCACCAGTTCGAACCCGGTGCCGATCAGCAGACCGATCGCCAATACCCACAGGGTCGACGTGGCCTGGTTCGGCACCACGCGGTCGTAGGTCTGCATGACGAACAGCGGCACCATCAGGCCCAGCAGGTTGATCAGGAAACTGGCGAGGATCGCGTCGCTGTACAGCCATTTCGACAGCTTCAGGGTGTCGCGAAACCACGCCTGCACCCGCGGCACCAACGGTGAACGCAGGTCTTCCAGTTCATGCCGTGGCCGGGCGAACAAGGCCTGGCCGCTGTAGTGTTCGGTGAGTTCTTCGCGGCTGACCCATTGCTCGCCACCGTCGGCTTCACTGGGCAGGATCAGCGCCTTGCCGTCTTCGCTAAAGCGCCGCAGCACCGCCGTGCGCCCGTTATCCAGCAGCAACAGTACCGGCAGGTTCAGCGGTGAAATGTCCTTGAGTTCCCGGCGCAGCAAGCGCGCCTGCAACCCGGCCCGGGCTGCGGCGCGGGGCAGCAGGTCCAGGCTCAGGCGTTGTTTGTCCAGGGGCAGCCCGGCGCTCAGGCTGGCGCGGCTGACCGTCGCGCCGTGGAGTTTGCAGAGGATCAACAGACCGTCGAGCAACGGGTCATCGAAGCTCAGCCGCGGATCGATCCCGGTGTTACCGGGTTGCATGCTGGTCATATTGATCGCTCCCGTTGAGCTGGCTCGGCTATCCACATCAACCCTGTGTTACTGCGAGGCGTTCAACCGTACTGATCGTTCCCACGCTCTGCGTGGGAATGCAGCCCGTGACGCTCCGCGTCACTGGACGCTCCGCGTCCCTAGAGGCATTCCCACGCAGAGCGTGGGAACGATCAGGTTGCGGCCTTCGGCAGCGCCCGCACGCGGGACTACTTCAGTTCGGGCAGGCGTGCTTCGTTCTTCACCTCGGTCGCGGCAATCGCATCGGCGGGCAGCACGACCCGTTGCTTGCTCAACAACTGGCCCATGTTCGCCAGCACGCGGTACATCGAATATTCCTCGGTGTAGCGGATTTCGGTGTAGCGACGGTTGGCGTTGTACAGCTCGTTTTCACTGTCGAGCACGTCCAGCAGGGTGCGCTGACCGAGGCCGAACTGATCCTGATAGGCGGCGCGTACGCGCTTGGTGGTCTCGGCGTATTCGCGGGCGGTCGGGGTCTGTTTCCTGGCGTTGAGCATGGCGTTCCAGGCCAGATGAATGTTCTCGTTGAGCTGGCGCAGGGCGTTGTTGCGGATGTCCATCGCCTGGTTGATCTGGTGCGCGTCGGAGGCCAGTCGCGCCTTGTCGCTGCCGCCACGGAACAGGTTGTAGTTCATCACCACGCCGACCCGCCATTCGTTGTCGTGGCCCTCGTCGCCCTGCACGTTGTTGTTGGCACCGACGGCCGCTTCTGCGTCGAAGCGTGGGTAGAACGGCGACTTGGCAACTTCATATTGGCTCTCGGCCGATTGCACATCGGCCTGGGCAGATTTCAGGTATGGGTTGTTCTCGACCATGCTCTGCTGGGCTTCAGGCAGGGTGGCGGGCAATTCGCCGCGGGTCGAGGCCGGGGTCTCCAGCTCATCGGGCATGCGTCCGACCACGCTGTAGAAGTTCGACTCGGCGTCGGCCAGATCGACTTCGGCGGTGTCGAGGTTGTTCTGCGCCAGCGCCTTACGGGCCACCGATTGATCGGAGTCGGCGGTGCTGCCCACCCCGCGCTCGGTGCGCAGGCCGATCTGGTCGTTGACCCGCAAGTGCGCCTGCAGGTTGTTCTTGGCCAGGGTCACCAGTTCGCGACGCTTGAGCACTTCGAGGTAGACCTCGATGGTGCGTAGGGCCAGGTCCTGGGCGGTGCCTTGTGCGTAATAGGCACGCGAGTTGGAAACGCCCTTGGTGCGCTCGACCTCGTTGGCGGTGTTGAAGCCGTCGAACAGCATCTGCCGCAGACGCAGCTCGGACTGGGTGTAGTTGAGGATTTCGGTGTGATGGTTACCGAAGGCCCGGGTATTGGTGTTGTCGCTGTAACCACGCCCGTAAGAAGCGTTCAGATCCACCGACGGATAGAAGCCGCCCTTGGCAACCTTCACCTGTTCATCAGCCGACAGGCGCGCATCCACGCGCGAAGCCAGTTCGGGGTGAGTGGCGATGGTGCTCTGGATCGCTTCGGTGAGGTTCATGGCCTGGGCTTGGGAAGTGCAAGCCATGGCCAGCAAAACCGCGCTGCAGAGGGGGGTTAGTACGCGCATGGGGTGCATCTCCCTGAGTCCTGATGGTGTTCCGCTGTCGCCAATTTATTGACGATATTTTTAGTAGAAAGCGTTTCATGCTTGTAACAACAGAGCTAAGAACATCCTGAAGCGTAGCTAAGAAAAAATTTTCATATGGGTTATGCCAAAAAAAACTTATGCGGTTGGCCAAATCCAGCACATTGTTCCACTCGAAAGCCTTTGTTTTATGCGCGTCAGGGAGCACAGAAAGGCTTGAGGAAAGTTCCACTCACTTTGCGACATACGGCGAAGTACTGCTAAAGGGGAGGGACGCGTAGCGGTTGATGAGCGACATTTTTTTGTCACTCGGGTGATTCACCACCGTTACGTAGCGTTAGTGGGCCTGCTGCAATGAACAGAGATTCCAAGTGCCTGACGGCGCTGGCGTTTCCGGATTTGCGCAACCTGCGAAACGAACTGTCGAGGTGCGAGCGTTGCCCCGACAACCCGCTTGAGCCATGGGCTGCTTCGCAAACCAGCGCCGACGGTGGTCGGCAGCGGAGGAATGCACATGGCAACGCTCATCGGGATCGTCACTAAAGTCATTGGTCAGGTTTTCGCTCAGTCGGCGGACGGCACGCGTCGCGCACTGGTCGAAGGCGATCGTCTGTTTGCAGGGGATCAATTGATCACCGGGGCGCAGGGCGCGGTTGCCGTCCATCTGCAAAACGGCCAGGAACTGACCCTCGGCCGCGACAGCAGCCTGACCATGACCGGCCAGTTGCTCGCCGATCAGGCGGCCCACGTCAATGCCCCGGAAGCGGTGACCCCGAGCGAGTCGCAACTGACCGACGTCGAACAGATCCAGAAAGCCATTGCCGCCGGCGATGACCCGACCCAGACCGCCGAAGCGACGGCGGCCGGGCCCGGCGCCACCGGTGGTGCGCCGGGCGCGCTGGGTGGCGGCCACAGTTTTGTGTTGCTGACCGAAGTGGCGGGCCGGGTCGATCCGGTCATCGGTTTCCCCACGGCCGGTTTCAACGGTATTCCCGAGTTTCCCGAAGAACGCCATAACGCTGTGATCGACAACGGTGACGGCCAGGCCGCCCCGATTGTTCCGCCACCACCGCCAGTCAACAACCCCGTCACACTCACCGGGCTGTCTGTTGCCGGTGGCGAATTGAATCTCAACGAAGCCAATCTGCCCGACGGTTCTGCCGCCAACCCTGGCGCGCTGACCCAGACCGGCAGCTTCACGGTGTCGGCGCCGGACGGCCTGAGCAGCCTGAGCATCGGTGGCATCAATGTGATTGTCGGCGGCGTGCCGATCGGTTTCCCGCAATCGATCACCACCCCACTGGGCAACACCCTGACCATCACCGGCTACAACCCGGCTACCGGCACGGTCAGCTACAGCTACACCCTCAACGGCAACGAAACCCACGCGGCGGGCGACGGTGCCAATAATCTCAGCGAACAGTTCACTGTGATTGCCGGCGACAGCAATGGCGACACGGCGACTGGCACGCTCGACGTCAACATTACCGACGATGTCCCGAAAGCGTTCGATGACAACAATGGCACGGCGTCAGAGACCCAACTGACCCTGACCGGCAACGTGCTGACCAATGATGTGCAAGGCGCCGACCGCGTACCCGTCGGCGAAAACGCCGGCCCGATCACCCCCGGTACCTTCATCGGGACTTACGGCACGTTGGTGCTGAACGCCAACGGCACGTACACCTACACCCTCAACACCAACGATGCAGACTTCAAGAACCTGCACGGCGGTGGCAACGGCACCGAGACTTTCACTTACACCCTGACCGATGCCGACGGCGACACCAGCACCGCGAACCTCGTCCTGCAGATCCACAACAACGACGACCCGGTGATCATCAACGGCCTCGACGTGAATGGTGGCGAACTCACCGTCTACGAAAAAAACCTCGGCGACGGCAGCAGCCCCGATGCTCCAGCCCTGACCCAAAGCGGCACCTTCACCATCACCGCGCTGGACGGCGTCACCACGCTGACCATCGGCGGCATCGCCGTGGTCACCAATGGCGTTGCCGCAGGCTTCCCGCAATCCACCGTCACCCCATTGGGCAGCACCCTGACCATCACCGGTTTCAACGCGGCCACCGGCGTGGTCAGCTACAGCTACACCCTGGTCGACAACGAAGCGCACCCGACTGCCAACGGCGCCAACGTGCTGAACGAGCAGTTCGCCGTGACCGTGGTCGATGACAACGGCACCACCGCCAACGGCACGCTGGACGTGAACATCGTCGACGACCTGCCAAAAGGCGTGGACGACAGCAACGCCGGCACCGCTTCGGAAACCAATCTCACATTGAGCGGCAACGTCCTGACCAACGACGTGCAAGGCGCCGACCGCGTACCGACTGGCACCAATGCCGGCCCGATCACCGCCGGCACGTTCACCGGGACTTACGGGACATTGGTGCTGAACGCCAACGGCACGTACACCTACACGCTCAATACCAGCGACGCTGATTTCAAAGCGCTGCACGGCGGCGGCAATGGCACCGAGACCTTCACCTACACAATCACCGATGCCGACGGCGACACCAGCACCGCGAACCTCGTGCTGCAGATCCACAACAACGACGACCCGGTAATCATCAACGGCCTCGACGTGAATGGCGGCGAACTCATTGTCTATGAGAAAAACCTCGACGACGGCAGCAGCCCCGATGCTCCAGCCCTGACCCAAAGCGGCACCTTCACCATCACCGCGCTGGACGGCGTCACCACGCTGACCATCGGCGGCATCGCCGTGGTCACCAATGGCGTTGCCGCAGGCTTCCCGCAATCCACCGTCACCCCATTGGGCAGCACCCTGACCATCACCGGTTTCAACGCGGCCACCGGCGTGGTCAGCTACAGCTACACCCTGGTCGACAACGAAGCGCACCCGACTGCCAACGGCGCCAACGTGCTGAACGAGCAGTTCGCCGTGACCGTGGTCGATGACAACGGCACCACCGCCAACGGCACGCTGGACGTGAACATTGTCGACGACCTGCCAAAAGGCGTGGACGACAGCAACGCCGGCACCGCTTCGGAAACCAACCTCACGTTGAGCGGCAACGTGCTGACCAATGACGTACAAGGCGCCGACCGCGTGCCTGTCGGCGAAAACGCTGGCCCGATCACCGCCGGCACGTTCACCGGGACTTACGGGACATTGGTGCTCAACGCCAACGGCACTTACACCTACACGCTCAATACCAGCGACGCTGATTTCAAAGCGCTGCACGGCGGCGGCAATGGCACTGAAACCTTCACCTACACCATCACCGATGCCGACGGCGACACCAGCACCGCGAACCTCGTCCTGCAGATCCACAACAACGACGACCCGGTGATCATCAACGGTCTCGACGTCAACGGTGGCGAGCTCACCGTCTACGAAAAAAACCTCGGCGACGGCAGCAGCCCCGATGCTCCAGCCCTGACCCAAAGCGGCACCTTCACCATCACCGCGCTGGACGGCGTCACCACGCTGACCATCGGCGGCATCGCCGTGGTCACCAATGGCGTTGCCGCAGGCTTCCCGCAATCCACCGTCACCCCATTGGGCAGCACCCTGACCATCACCGGTTTCAACGCGGCCACCGGCGTGGTCAGCTACAGCTACACCCTGGTCGACAACGAAGCGCACCCGACTGCCAACGGCGCCAACGTGCTGAACGAGCAGTTCGCCGTGACCGTGGTCGATGACAACGGCACCACCGCCAACGGCACGCTGGACGTGAACATTGTCGACGACCTGCCAAAAGGCGTGGACGACAGCAACGCCGGCACCGCTTCGGAAACCAACCTCACGTTGAGCGGCAACGTCCTGACCAACGACGTGCAAGGCGCCGACCGTGTGCCGACCGGCCCCAATGCCGGCCCGATCACCGCCGGCACGTTCACCGGGACTTACGGGACATTGGTGCTCAACGCCAACGGCACGTACACCTACACGCTGAACACCAGCGACGCCGACTTCAAGGCCTTGCACGGCGGCGGAAACGGCACTGAAACCTTCACCTACACCATCACCGATGCCGACGGCGATACCAGCACCGCGAACCTCGTGCTGCAGATCCACAACAACGACGACCCGGTAATCATCAACGGCCTCGACGTGAATGGTGGCGAACTCACCGTCTACGAGAAAAACCTCAGCGACGGCACCAGCCCCAACACCCCGGCGCTGACCCAGAGCGGCACCTTTACCGTTACCGCCCTCGACGGTTTGCAAACCCTGACCGTGGGCGGCATCGCCGTGATCACTAATGGCGTGGCAGCCGGCTTCCCGCAATCGACCGTCACCCCGCTGGGCAGCACGTTGACCATCACCGGATACGACCCGGCCACCGGCGTTATCAGTTACAGCTACACCCTGGTGGACAACGAAACCCATCCAACCGCCAACGGTGCCAACAGCCTCACCGAGAACTTCAATGTGGTGGCGACCGATACCGATGGCAGCACCGCCACCGGGCAGATCAACGTCAACATCATCGACGACCTGCCGACCGCCAAACCCGATGCAACGTCGGTGCAGGAGGGCGGCACCGTCAGCGGTAACGTGCTGGACAACGACATCGGCGGCGCCGACGGTCCGGCAGTCAGTGGCGCGGTGGTGGGCGTGCGCGCCGGCTCCGACACCTCGACCTCGGCCATCGGCGGCCTCAACAGCAACATCAACGGCAGCTACGGCTACCTGACCCTCGACGCCAACGGCAACGCGGTCTACCACAGCAACCCGAATGCCGTGAGCGGCCCGGGTGCGGTGGACGTGTTCGTGTACACCGTGCGCGATTCCGACGGCGATGAAAGCACCACCACCATCACCATCGACGTCTACAACAGCTGCCTCAAAGCAGTCAGCGATACCGACGTCACCGTGTACGAAAAAGCCCTCGACCTGACCAAGGACGGGCAAGACCTGGCCCCTGGCACGGTCACCGGCAGCGATCCGACCAGCACCGGCGAAACCGCGTCCGGCACGCTGGTCGGCTCGGTCACCGGCGCGGTCGGTGCGATCAGCTACGCACTGGTCGGCAGCGCCACCGGCAACTACGGGCAGATCGTGCTCAACCCCGACGGCACGTACACCTACACCCTGACCTCGCCGGCCAGCACCACCCCGCACGCCGACGACGGCGCCAACACCCTGACCGAAACCTTCACCTACCAGGCCACCGATTCGCTGGGCAACGTCGTCACCAGCAGCCTCGTGGTCAACATCGTCGATGACGTGCCGAAGGCGATCAACGACAGCAACGCCAACACCGCATCGGAAACCCAGTTGATCCTCAACGGCAACGTGCTGACCAACGACGTGCAAGGCGCCGACGTGGTGGCAACCGGCCCGAATGCCGGCCCGATCACCCCCGGCACCTTCACCGGCACTTACGGCACTTTGGTGCTCAATGCCAATGGCACCTACACCTACACGCTCAACACCAACGATGCCGACTTCAAAAACCTGCACGGCGGTGGCAACGGCACCGAGACCTTCACCTATACCCTGACCGATGCTGACGGCGACACCAGCACCGCCAACCTGGTGCTGAACATCCACAACAACGACGATCCGGTCATCCTCAACGGCCTCGACGTGTATGGCGGCGAGCTCACCGTCTACGAGAAAAACCTCAGCGACGGCACCAGCCCCGACACCCCGGCGCTGACCCAGAGCGGCACCTTCACCGTCACCGCCCTCGACGGTCTGCAAACCCTGACCGTTGGCGGTATTGCCGTGATGACCAACGGCGTGGCCGCCGGCTTCCCGCAATCGGCGGTTACCCCGCTGGGCAGCACGCTGACCATCACCGGTTACAACCCGGCCACCGGCGTGGTCAGCTACAGCTACTCCCTGGTCGATAACGAAACTCACCCGAACGCCAACGGCGCCAACAGCATCACCGAGAACTTCAACGTGGTGGCGACGGACACCGACGGCAGCACCGCGACCGGGCAGATCAACGTCAACATCATCGACGACCTGCCGACCGCCAAGGCCGACACCGGCTCGGTAGCGGAGGGCGGCACCGTCAATATCAGCGTGCTGGGCAATGACATCAGCGGCGCGGATGGCGCGGCGATCGTGGTCGGCGTGCGCGCTGGCGGCAACACCGCGACCTCGGCCATCGGCGGCCTCAACAGCAACATCAATGGCAACTACGGTTACCTGACTCTTGATGCTGCGGGTAACGCGGTCTATCACAGCAACCCGAACTCGGTAAGCCCGCCGGGCGCCACCGACACCTTTACCTACACCATTCGTGACAGTGACGGCGACGAAAGCACCACCACCATCACCGTCAACGTCGCCGACAGTAAACTCGTGGCCTCGACCGATCAGGACGTCACCGTCTATGAAAAAGCCCTCGACCTGACCCAGGACGGGCAAGACCTGGCCCCCGGCACGGTCACCGGCAGCGACCCGGGCAATACCGGCGAAACCGCGACCGGCACACTGGTGGGTTCAGTCAGCGGCGGCAGCGGGGCGATCACCTACACCCTGGTCGGCAGCGCCACCGGCACTTACGGGCAGATCCAGCTCAACGCCGACGGCACCTACACCTACACCCTGACCTCGGCGCCGAAAACCACGCCGAACGCCAACGACGGACCGAACACCCTGAGCGAAAGCTTCACCTACAAAGCCACCGATGCGCTGGGCAACAGCACCACCAGCAACATTGTGGTCAACATCGTCGATGACGTGCCAAAAGCGGTGGCATCGGATCGTTCGGTGGCGGCGGTGGAGATCGACTCCAACATCCTCATCGTTCTCGACATCTCCGGCAGCATGGCCGACGCCTCTGGTGTGCCGGGCCTGTCGCGGCTGGAACTGGCCAAGCAGGCGATCAGTGCCTTGCTCGACAAGTACGACGATCTGGGCGATGTGAAAGTGCAGCTCGTCACCTTCAGCAGCAACGCCACCGACCGCACTTCGGTGTGGGTCGATGTTGCGACGGCCAAGACCCTTCTGGCCGGGCTCAGCGCGGGCGGCGGCACCAACTACGACGCCGCCGTGGCGACCATGCAGACCGCGTTCAACACCTCGGGCAAACTCACCGGGGCGCAGAATGTCGGCTACTTCTTCTCTGACGGTAAACCCAACGAGGGCAACATCAACGCAGCCGACGAAGCTGCCCTGAAAAACTTCCTCGATGCCAACAACATCAAGAACTACGCGATCGGCCTGGGCAGCGGCGTGAGCAACGCCAACCTCGATCCGCTGGCGTACGACGGCATCACGCACACCAACACCAACGCGGTGGTGGTCACCGACCTCAATCAACTGAATTCGGTGCTCTCCGGCACCGTCGAAGGGGCCCCGGTCACCGGTTCGTTGATCGGTGAAGGCGGCACGTTCGGCGCCGATGGCGGGTTCATCAAATCCATCGTGGTCGACGGCACCACCTACACCTATGACCCGAAAGCCAACGGCGGCCAGGGTTCACTGGTCGCCAGCGGCGGCGCCAACCACGGCACGTTCAACACGGTGAACAACACCCTGAGCATCGCCACCAACAACAGCGGCACCCTGGTGGTCAATCTCGACACCGGCGACTACAGCTACACCTCGCAGAAAACCACCGCCGTGGTGATTACCGAGAACATCGGTTTCACCCTCAGCGACAACGACGGTGATCTCGCCAGCTCGACCCTGACCGTGAAAGTGATCCCCAACGCGCCTCCGGTGGCGGTGGACGACCACATCATCACCAACGTGCTGTCGGGCAACATCGTGGTGCCGGGCGAGCTGTTGCTGGCCAACGACACCGACCCCAACGGCGACACCCTCAACGCCACGCCAACCTCGTTCAACACCGGCTGGATCTCCAGGTCGGCAGATTTCACCGGCAGCGGCGCGATCAGCTTCACCGGCACCAACGCCAACACCGCCGCCAACCAGAACCTGGCCAACGTGCGTAATTCGTTCAGCGCCAACGCTGCCACCATGACCGCCGTGCTGGTGGTCAGCGGCTACCTCGGCGCGGTGACCAACACCAACGCCAACGATGAAGACCGCATCACCGTCAACCTGCGCCAGGGCGAAACCCTCAACCTGGACCACAACCTGGCGGCCGGTCGCATCACCATGGAGTACTCGATCAATGGCGGCGCGTATATCGCCCTCGCGGACGGCCAGACCCTGACCGCGACATCCGACGGCGTCTACCAGATCCACATCACCAACATCAGCAACACCACAGGCAACAACGTCAACGCCGCGGAAAACTACCAGCTGACGATGACCCTCAACTACGCCGGGGCCCACGACATCACCCCGGACTACCACGGCACCTACACCGCCAACGACAACCACGGCGGCAGCGATACGGCGAATGTGACCATCAGTTATCAGGACGGCCACACCCTCACCGGTACCTCGGGCGATGACGTACTGGTGGCCGGCACCGGCGACAACATCATCAACGCCGGCGACGGCAACGACGTGCTGACCGCAGGCGCCGGCAACAACGAACTGCACGGCGGCGCCGGCAACGACTTGCTCTACAGCGGCCCGGGCAACGACCTGCTCGACGGTGGCAGCGGTATCGACACCGCCAGCTACGCCCATGCGACCGCCGGGGTGACGGTCAACCTCGGCCTGCTCGGCGCGCAAAACACCATCGGTGCCGGCACGGACACCCTGACCGGTATCGAAAACCTGGTCGGCTCTAACTTCAACGACACCCTCACCGGCGACAACAATAACAACGTGATCAACGGCGGTCTGGGCAACGACATCCTCAACGGCGGCGGGGGCGATGACCTGCTGATCGGCGGGATGGGCAACAACACCCTGACCGGCGAAGCAGGGGCCGACACCTTCCAGTGGCTCAAAGGCAACAGCGGCCACGACCTCCTCACCGACTTCACCCCCGGCACCGACAAGCTCGACCTGTCGCAACTGCTGCAAGGTGAAAACGGCACGTCGGCGTCACTGGATGACTACCTGCACTTCACCGTCACCGGCAGCGGCGCCTCGGTCATGACCAGCATCGACGTCAGCGCCATGGCCGGCGCCACGCCGAACCAGACCATCGACTTGGCCGGCGTCAACCTCGCCAGCCACTACGGCGTGACACCGGGGGCGGGTGGTTTGATCGCCAGCGGGCACGACACGGCGACGATCATCAACGGCATGTTGAATGATCATTCGTTGAAGGTGGACACAGTTTGAACTGAGGGCTGAAACGACAAAACCCGCCGCCCCGATCAAATGGGACGGCGGGTTTTGTGTGTTCGGCGCTTTCGTCATTGCGCTTTTAAGAAATCCAATCCCCACCATTCATGTCTGGGCATATTGAATTCGATTCCAGCAATATCTTTGCCACTAAACTCAACCAGAACGGCATCGCCGACAGAAACCTCCAGCGTGACAGAGCCCAATGGATCTCCTTTACTGTTGTAGTAATGAACCTCTACATCGCCTTTATCAATGACCCATGAATGGTAGAAGCTCACTGTTGAGTAAGTGGCATTTATAAAGTCCAGTCTTGCTCTTTGCGGGCCTAGATTCTTTCCGATGCAGAACGTCAGCAGCTTACCTTCACGTCGACCTGGGATTGGTGGGAAGTCGCCTGGGATTTTTTCAAGCGAAGCAATGCCCATTGGACCCTTTCCGGATAAATGGGTGAGCTTCATGCCGTCCAGTGTGAGTGACTCGCCTTCAGCGATAGTGCTCTCTGGATATTTATCAAAGTCTTCAATCATTGTGTGTCTCCAGGCTACAACAAGTAGGAAAGTTGAACGGTGCGGCGGGCTGATGGCCCATTTCATCCCGAAAGAGCTGTCTGCCTTCAGAGTGTCGGAGTCAAACAAGCCCAGCATGCTTAGCGTTGAACTGGCAGGGTGCTCCCGTCAGTTGGAGTTATTCAACGCTGGAACGGCGAGTTGCACACCTGTCAGATCTGACAGGTGTGCAACGGAACTGGACGAACGGTATCGATGGAGACTTCACCGGCAGCGGTTCACCTACTTTCTCTACACCGCCGTTTCGGTTTTCAGCTCCAGATTATCCAGCACCCGATTCACCGCCAGCTCCCCCAGCATGATCAACTGCGCAATCCCCAACAACACATGCCGCTGCGACCCATCCACCAGCCCGGCGAAGTCATTGGCCATGGTCTTGGCCGAAGTCAGGGTTTCGCAGGCGTCGGCCAGCAGTTCTTCGCTGTCGATGCCGGGGGCGATGAGGTAGCGGGTATTGGGTTTGAGCAGCGGTTTGCGGGGGAGGAGGGGGATTGAGGTAATGGTCGAGGGCGCGCTCGGCGGCTTCGTGGAATTTCTTGGAATCGAGGGTTTCGTAGGGGGAAGTCGAATCGACTTCCGGCGGGTTGGGTGTGGGTTTGATCATGGTAAAGCTCCTTGAGAAATGGAGCCGTCAACCATCGCTGCTAAACGAAGAGGTGGCGGCTGTACGGGGGTTAGCAGACCAGGCTCAAGGATCCCGGCGCACCGAAGTGCCCCACGCAAAGCCGCCATAACGTAATGGCGAGACCCGCGAGCCCTGAGAATTGCCGAGCTGCTAAACCCGATCACTGAAAAGTCAGCGACCGCCAAACAATAGAACCCGCCCCCAAGGCGCACAAGCCGGCGGATTCTGGCTTACGTGTAGGCTTCGGCGCAAGGATGCGTAGCCAGAGTCAGTCACCGATCCGGTTTGTTAAACATTTCTGTTTATGCCGCTCTATCGAGTTGGTTACGGCCCCCCATCTCCGACGAACGGTAGCAATACCTGTAATTTCTGACAGTAGCCAGTCGTGCACGCCAAGCGCTAAATAAAAGCCAGTCGTTCGAGGGACGTTGTCGCTGGTAACTCCCTGAACCACCTTTATATGGTATTGGGGATGCAAACATGTCTGCTGCCAAGCCTCCCGTTCAGCAAAATGCGCCTGTCGGTGATTCGAGTCTGCTGTTGGACAAGCCCAAAGTCCCCGCGGTACTGGACGAGGATGACCCTGCTGGTTTGTTGCCCGTAGAAGCCTTGGGGCAGGACCTGGTGGTTGAGTACATGGGATGGGATTTCACTGTTGTTCCGAACCGTCAGGATCTCGTGGAACTTGGTTTCACCCCTCTGAATTCCCTATTCGTTCCGGTGAATGAGCGACTGTACGATACGCCGATCGAGAATCTTCCACTGCCTCAGACGCTCACTGTTCCGCGAGACCTGCTGAGTCAAGGGGTTTATGAGGTTTCCATCAGGGTTTCTCCCAGTCTGCAAAACCCTACAGAGTCTCCGCGAAAGAAAATCACCATTGACACCACCATGCCTGACTTTGGCAGACAACCGAAGGAGGGGATCTTTCCAGCTGAGTTGAACGGTACGCTTACCGAAGCGTACTTGTCTCAGCACGGACAAGTCATCATTGAGGTGCCTTTTTACACGGATGTGACCGCAAAAGATCGCGCCGTTTATTTCTGGACAGACCAGAACCCGCCGCCCAGTGGTGAAACCGAAATTCGTGAACAGGAATTCAGTGAGCAGGACATCATTGATCAGCGCTTGTTTGTGACGGTGTATGCCGATGAGATACGGCCCTGGAAGGGAGGAATACGCTACTTCTATTACAAATTGAGAGATCGCGCCGGCAACACCGGGCCGATTTCCGTACTGGCTCCCATCTTCGTCGATCTGACTCCGTTGCCGGGCGCCTTGCCTTCTCCAAGAGTGGTACTGCCCCGTAACCTGATCGATCGCCAGCAGGCGCGTGATGGTGTGACGGTCGAGATCGATCCATACGACTTTCCGGACTCCGGGCATAAGGTGGCGGTGTTGTGGGATGGAACACCATTGGTAGAGGTTCCGGTCGATCCAGCCGACTTTCCGCAAAAAATCACCGTTCCCTGGGTTGCGTTGCAGGGACAGGGAGACGGCCCACTGCGCGCTGTTGTGAACTATCGGATTCGCCTTGCCGATGGCAGTTACACACTGCCGTCGCCCTCGATCTCCGTTGCTGTCGATCTGACAGTGGCCGGGCAGGATCACCCTGAAGCCCCAGCTCTCCTGAATAAACGCTTGGCCAAGCTGGAAGTGCGCGGTCGAGAATCCGACCTGCCCAACAAGCTGGTGGGTCTTGATTACGGGTTGTCGGCGAGGGCGTTGCTGACGCTGTACGACAATCCTCAACCGTATGAAACGATTGATGTGTACTGGGGGGCATTCCCCGATCCGGTTGCCAGTTACGAAGTTCAGTTTGGTGATGGCGCAGGCAAACCCCTGGACATCGAGATTCTCTGGAAGTACATCGAGCCTGACCTGCAAAACCCGAAGCTGCCGGTTCATTACGTCACCCGCAATGGTGTGAATGATCAACTGTCGCGCGTCACCGAGGTCGAGGTGTCGATGGTGGTCTTCAACGATCTCAAGGAAGTGGAATTTCCTCATGCAGGCAGAGAAGGGGTTTTGCACTGCTGCTCCGTACCTCGATTATGGGACGGAGTAACGGTACATATCCCACCCGATCCCCGGTTCACGGACAAGGACGAAATCACGCTCTTTTGGCAGGGATGCAGGGGGCCGAACGGTTCTGACCCGATTGAGGGTGTTTATGATGAGATCGTCAAAGAACTGGATCCGGTCAGCGTCGTCGAGGGACTCGATGTAGTTGTTGAAGACTATGCAACGCTCATCGCCCCAATGGTTAATCAAGGGTCCGCGTTGGTGCGGTATGTATTGAATAAACGAGATGGCGGTATTGGAAGGTCTCGTCCAGAGTTTGTGGTTATCAATCGAACCATGCCCAGTGGAGAAATCTGCTCACCTGAAAATGAAGTCGATTGTTCAGGATTTCCCTCGGGTGAATAAGTTCTAGGTGCATACGATAAGTGGTGTTAGCGGTTGAGTTTGATACTCAAACTGTCGGAATTTATTTTTCGTAAACGGAGGGCTGCCTCCATTGGCTTGACGGGAGAAAGTGCAATGAGCATTTATAAAAAGGTTATTGATAATGATCCAGGTCGTGCAGCAATGAAAGCCGCACGCCTTGCCAGAGCGGCGCGGACAGCGACGGCTCCAGAGCTTGAAGGTTTGCTGGATAATGTTTCAGGAGATGACCCTAATAAGCTGCCAAAGTCACGACAAGGGATGGACAATAATGTTTTGATTAAGGAGGTTCTGGAAATTTCTCCTCCGCCTCCACCCAACCGACCTATCACGCTTCAGCTGCTGTGGAATGGAGTTCCCGTTGGCGATCCTGTTAATACAGTTACGCCCGTTGATACTTCACAGACACTCGTTCTGCCAGGTGCTGCAACTGTCGCTGAGGGTGTGTTTCTCTTGGGTTATAGATTGATTTATTCTGGCAATACGAAGGACTTTGAGTCGCCCGTGCCTATTTATATAGATAAAACGCCACCTAACAAGGACGTTGCCGGTGATCCGGTCGAACTGCTAGGGATCTACGCTGACAATCTAATTACCAAAGAGCGCCTTGAAGCCAATCCCGAGATCGAGATAAAGATTCCTCTTACTACTGATCGTAAGACTGGCGACATTTTCGATGTTTTTATGGGGGTGAGTGAACCGGGAACTTACATTGGTTCCTTTACCGCACCTGACGATGAGACCTCGGACCAGATTGTCAAAATGACCAAGGCCCAGGTCGAAAACGGTCGTGAAGGTGATCGTATCATCTACTATAAGCCAAGAGATCGGGTGGGCAACGAGGGACACAGCTCACACGAGCTTGACATTGTTGTCGAATTGACGCCGGCGCCCAGCAATCTGAAGCCACTGCAGGTGCCTGAAGCTCCTGACCCCGATAACCTCATCACTATCAAGGATGCGTTCCCTGATGTGGGAGTAGTCGTTCCATCTTATGACAACGCTCGTACAGGAGATGAAGTCGAGTTGATCTGGGATGGAATTCCGCAACCACGCAAGGATGTTGTCGTGGGAGAGGCAACGATTTTCGATGTTCCTTATGATCATGTGAAACGCAACGGGCTCGGGCCCCGGCCGATTAGCACGTTATATTCAATATGGCGTGGCGATAAGGAATACCCTGAAACGACTCCGGTCCCGGTGAATGTCGATCTAAGACGGGCGGGAACACTTCCGCCTGACCCAGAAGATCCTGAAATCGGAAATCCGGACCTGGCTCCGGTAACCGTTCAGGCAAAAAACACGACCGATCCCAACAAATTTGAACTTATAGACGCGGGGGAAGTAGGAACTGCGACTACCGTTATTGATAAAGTGCGCGAGACGGGCGATGTCTATCAGTTGTATTGGAACAAGGTGGCAGTTCCTGGTCCCCGAGGTAAGTACACTGTCGACGGTACTGAGTCGGATGACGATCCAGTGGAGTTTGAAATTCCAGGCGACTTTATCATCGCGCAAGGTAACGACTCTGCGATTCCTGTCCATTATGAAATCACCAATCCGACATTTCCGGATAACAACGCTAATCCTTCTCTTCGTCAACCGGTCAGTGTGTATGTTGTTGAGGTAAAACTGCCTGAAGTGAAAGTTGCCAATACGGTAACTCAAAGTGGAGTAGAGTTTCTTAATTGCTCTTCGCTCAGGAATATTTCCAACGTGGGGAGGGCAGCCGTGGTCGATATGAAGGGCGGTGCGCCTTTGGAGCCCGGCATGAACTTGTCATTTGTTTGGAAAGGCACAACGTTTGATGATGATGGGCAGCCTGTGCCTGTAGATGATTTTCCAATCACAAAGACACTGAGTGGTAATGAACATCAGGATGGGTTTTCAGTTTATCTACCTCTTGCACCAGCACTTGAACCGATCAAGGACGGGGTTGGGGAAATTAGTTGCACAACAGTGATCGATGGGCGTGATATTGGTTCGAACAAGCATACAGTGCAAGTGGTTGTGCGGGATGGTGATGGTAAACCATGCCCTGTTTAGAGGGGAAAAGTTGATAAAAAGGAAGATTTTATCTTCCTTTTTTATTAGTCAAAGCGCGTGGTGCTGATGGGTGGGTGAGGGTGGTATGACTCTTAAGTTTGATGATTTGGTGGAGCGACTATTCATCAACGATTTTCGGATTTCTCCTACATAAAAAATAGGATTTGCTCAATAAGCTGCGCGCCTCCCTCTCGGTATCAGACGATCTTTTCTGGAGTAGCTGTCATGAAGAAGTATTTGTTGCGGGCCTCGACTAATCCTGTCTGGAAGGTGAGCATTCCGTTCGTTTTGCCGGCGCTTGTCTTCAGTCCTTTATCCATGGCATTGACGACTGTCGGGGCTGGTCAAAACGTCAACATCAATGCGTCCACGCTCACCGACAATTACCTGGTAGTCGATGGAGGGACTTTGAATACGAATGGCGCACAAACTTTCGAAGTGTTTATCCAGTCCGGGTCGACGCTCGATGCAGTTGGCGGCACGTTTGCCGGACGCAATGGCAATAGTGCAATCAGCGTTTTCAACGGTAAAGCCACTTTGAATGGCACGACACTGACCAGTGATACCGCAGCGCTGTGGGTGGCACGTCAGTCCGGTTCCACCACGGGGTCGACGGCAGTGGTCAGCGAAAGTGTTCTCAGGGGTGGAACATCGGGTGTGCTGATTACCGGACTGAGTTCGCTTGAACTCAACGGCGGTGAGGTTTCAGGTCTTCGGGCCAATAGCGTGGGCATCGACTATTTCGGTGGCAGTGTCAGCGCGAACGGAACCAGGATCAGTGGTGGTGAGAACGGCGCTCGGATTGCGGCAGATGGAGCGGGGCTCGAAGATTCGCACTTGAGGTTGAACGGGGCGACCCTCGAAGGTCGGACAGGTGCTGCCATTCTCATTGAAGATGGCGCACAGGCAACTATCGAAGTGCTCAACAATTCGCAACTGCTCGCCGGCAACAACTTCCTGCTCGACGTTCAGGGCGCATCCAGCGCCACCATGACCGTCGCCAATAGCGAGTTGCAAGGCAACATCAACATCGCCGGCAACAGCACCGGCAACCTGACCTTCGATCAAGGCCGAATGACTGGCGATGTGCTGGTCGAAAACGGTTCGACCGCCAACGTTACCCTGCAGAACAGCTCGCAATTCACCGGCCGTCTCGACAAGGTCAATGGCGTGACCGTCAACAATGGTTCGATCTGGACCCTGACCGGCAACGACAATGTAGGAACGCTCGCCATGAACGGTGGGATGGTTCGCTTTGGCGCGCAGGATGTGCCGAATCAGTTCTACCAGTTGAACGTCGGTACGCTGGCCGGCTCACCGGATGGTTCCAGTGCCCTTGCCATGAAGGGCAACTTCGCTACGGGCCAGCATGACTTTCTCAATGTCACCGGTGTGGCGACCGGATCGTTCGGGTTGCTGGTGGCGGCATCCGGTCTGGATGCCGTGAACCCTCAGCAACTGACGCTGGTGCACACAGCCGCTGGCGATGCGCAATTTGCTTTGACGGGCGGGCGAGTGGATCTCGGTGCCTGGTCCTATGACCTGGCCCAGCGCCCGGTTGGAACGAGCGGCACAGAATGGTTCCTGGATCCGACCACCCAGGTCATCAGCCCGGGCGCCAGCGCGGTGAAGGCCTTGTTCAACGCACCGATTACCCTGTTGTACGGTGAAGCGAACTCGCTGCGCAGCCGCATGGGTGAGTTGCGGTTCAACGGTGGTCAGTCGGGCGCCTGGGCGCGCACCTATGGCAACCAGTACAACGTATCCGAAGGCTCCGGGGTGGCGTACACCCAGAACCAGCAGGGGCTTTCTCTCGGGGCTGATGCCCGAGTGAATGACAGCGATGTGCTGGTGGGCGTGATGGGTGGTTTCAGCCAGTCCGATCTGAATCTCGATCACGGTACTTCAGGGACGGTCAAGAGTTACTACGTCGGGCCATATATCACCTGGATGGACCAAGACACCGGTTACTACGTTGACGGTGTTCTGAAATTCAACCGGTTCCAGAATGAGGCCAAGGTCGGTTTAAGCGACGGTACGCGTGCCAAGGGCGATTACGACAACTGGGGCGTCAGTGCTTCAGCGGAAATCGGCCGTCACATCAAGTTAAGCAACGATTACTTCATCGAACCTTTCGCGTTGTTTTCGGCAGCGCAGATTCAGGGCAAACGCTTCAGCCTGGATAACGACATGGAGGCGGATGGCGACCATACCCGCTCGCTGCTGGGCAAGGCCGGTACCACGTTCGGGCGTAATTTCGACATAGGCAACGGCGCGGTGGCGCAGCCTTATGTGCGTGCTGCGATTGCCCATGAGTTCGCCAATAACAACAAGGTCAAGGTTAACGAAAACAACGTGTTCAACAATGACTTGTCAGGTTCCCGGGCGGAGTTTGGTGCGGGGGTGGCGGTGGCCCTGTCGGAGAAGTGGCAGGTCCATGTCGATCTGGACTATTCCAATGGGGAGCATATTGAGCAGCCGTTTGGGGTGAATTTTGGGGGGCGGTACAGCTTTTAACTACT
Organism: Pseudomonas sputi; assembly: GCF_021603585.1. Taxonomy (GTDB): domain Bacteria; phylum Pseudomonadota; class Gammaproteobacteria; order Pseudomonadales; family Pseudomonadaceae; genus Aquipseudomonas; species Aquipseudomonas sputi. The sequence continues at coordinate 85,158 of NZ_BQHI01000023.1, forward strand.
GTTTGGTAAAGGGAGGGTGTTTCGTAATCAGCGAGATACCTTAACGGCCGCTGTTCTGTCGATGAGCAGCGGCCTTGTCATTTCTGTTGATTGGTTTTGCCTGATGCCGTTGGACACTCTTTGCGCAAGAGTGTCCAGGAACGATGCTTAAGGTTTAATGCCAACTCCAAGTTGGAATGTGATACCCATGTAATAATTTTCCGCTCCGGTTACCAGGTTTTTACAGTGATAAAACGGGTTGGGATTGATAGGCACAGGCCTTTCCTCCCACGTCCAATACATTCCGTCGCCCATTGGCCAGCGACCTCCATAAGCGCTGTGTATTTCCCGTAACTCGCCCAACGAAGGCACCCTTGCTCCCTGGTTACGAGCAGCGTCCATAATGTTCGCCCACCAATTATTACCCAGCCCGATACAATGTATGACACCTGTCACGGTCACGGTATAGCTCTTTGACTGGTTGGCATTATCCGTGGCCGTGATGCGTGCTTCACCTCTTCCCCTTACGGTTACCAGACCGTTTCCATCAACATGAGCCACCGCAGTGTTACTGGATGAATACCTATAACCGGGTTGGCCTCCAGAGGCCTGATGATGAACGGAGGTCCCTGGGCCGAAAGCAGGAAGGAGATTGGGGCTGCTGGGAATCAGGTAGATCTTGCCGCTTAAAGTCACCGGGTTAGTGTTGAAGTTCAGCGGTGGAATCGGCGAGATGACCCGGAACGTGCGTGCGCCTGAGAACTGCCCGGTACTCACGGCCTTCACCGTGATCGAGTGGGAGCCCAGCCCGACTCCCAGTGTCGTTTCCCAGGTCGAGCCTGTAGCACGCACTGTGTGTTTGGACACGTTGTTGTCGTAGATCTGCACCTGATGGTCGGGGGTGACATTACCTCGCAGTCTGACGGTGGTGCTTTTGGTCTCCGCACCATTCTGCAGTTCACTGACGCCATCGTGCACAGATGTGATCGTCACGGGAGTGTGGGCGGCAACCTTGAATTTCCAGGGATCGCTTTCTACCGGATTTGCGGGATACAACGCTTTTGCAGTCAGACTATGATCCGTCACTGTCAGGTTCGAGACGGAGGCATTCCATAGCTTGTCTGTCCCGACGCTGACAGGTGACCCGACCGGTGCCCCGTTGTTGTAAATCTGGATCTGTTCTTTCGGTGTTGCGCTTCCTTGCACGGCAACCGTTCTGTCATAGGTGGTTCCGTTCTGATTGACCGGCCCTTGGGTGTCAGTTACCGAGGTGATTGTCGGGGAAATGAAATCGGCAGCCGTGAACACTCTCGGCGGGTCAGATACAGGGTTGCTGCCATATTCGGCCCTGGCTGTCAGTCTGTAGAGGGTCGGAACCAGATTGCTTAAGACGTAATCCCAATCCCCCGTTGATTTCACGTCCACGGTTTCGATCGGGTTGACCCCATTGATCAGCGTGATTTTTTCATTCGGACTGGCTTTGCCGTGAAGCGTGACACTCTTGTAGTAGGTTGTACCATTTGGTTCTACATCACCCCGAATGTCGACCACGCGGGAAATCGTCGGGGTGACGGCTTGTCGTACATGGAAGGAATAGGGCGGACTCGTTTCCGGCAGAATGACGTACAGCGCCTTTGCAGTGAGCACATATTCTCTTACCTGCAAATTTGGAAGGGTGTAACGCCAGATTCCTTCTGGATCGACGGGCAGGTCGATGACTGGCGTGCCACGTTCCTGGAGCTGAATGCGCTCGTTGGGTGTCGCGCTGCCTTCGATGACAACGCTGTTGTCGTAGGTAATCGTCCCGGATGCGACAAGGCCTCTGGAGTCCATGATTTTGAGAATCTCCGGGGTCTCGGCGAACTTGACTTCAAAGGTTCGGGGATCGCTGGTGACCGGCTCGGCGTCATAAAGTGCCTTGGCTGTTATGCTGTAGATTTTCTCGGTCAGGTTGCTGACCTTGCGGTTCCATTCACCTTTTGCATCCACGGGCGCGCTGCCCAGTGACGTCGAAACTGCATCAAACAGCTCAACGGTTTCATCGCGAGTTGCGGTGCCTTTGACGGTGACCTCCTTGTCGCGGGTTTTTCCGCCCTCGGGTACATCACCACGGTTATCTGTCACACCGCTGATGACCGGCGTCACCCAGTCGTAACGGGTTCTGATCGTCAAGCCATAGCGCGGGAAGTCGATGGCCTCGTCTTCTTTCGTACTGCCGTCGAAGGCGACTTTGCAAACCACTGTTGCCGATGTGGAATGCCCCAGTTTCATCAGCTCACTTCTAGGCAGGATTTCATTCAACCCGTTACCGACTTGCGCGAGATTGATTTCCTCGCCATCGAGCATCCGGATGACATAGTCGCTGCCCGTTGTCGTCTTGCCTTCCAGCCTCAGCCAGAGGCGTTGTTTGAGTGCAATGAACGACCATGCTGATACGAGCGCGTTCGCATCACCGTTGAACGTCATCAGATCGAGAACATCATCATTTGCCAAAGGTATGCGTGGACGCGGCCAGTCGTTTTCAGGGTCCTTGAAGTTGGAAACATACAAATCCAGTGACTCGGAGGGAGTGGTAAAACCATAGCGTGACACGTCATAACCGACGCTCACTCGTCGGTCGATGTTGGCGCCGATCACGGGGCTGCCTATGCGAAACGTGACGGTTCCACTTACATGACCCGGCAATTCAAGATCAAGTGAAGTGCCTTCACCCGGTGTACCGATCCATTTGAGCCTGATGGTATCCAGGTTCGGCTTCATACTTTCGTAACTGACGCGTACGTCCACGCCGTTGAGGCCGTCTTTGGGGTCTAAAATGTCCGCGGGGGCCTGAATGACTTTGGGCTTGGGCAGTTCGCCAACCAATTCACCTATTAAAAGATTCAGCGCTGCGGAATGTTCGTAGCGCTGGGTGGAGGTGCGCCATAGCGAGTAACGCACCTTGACGTACTGCCCGATATTGCCCGTGACATACTCCGCAGGCACTCGGAAACGCAGCGGTTTACCCGCGCTCAGCGAGGTGATGGGCACCCAGTCGCTGATGCTGCTCAACGGATGGGTCCCTTGCCAGTACCAGGTCACGATGTCGTCTTTTTGTGTCGGCGGATCCGCGATGTATATGTGGACGACGTCGAAGACTTTGGAAGGGTCGAGCACGTCCTTGTCTTTGTCGGCTTCTTCCACCTCGGGTCTTGGCAATGTCGCGGTGACGGCTTGCACCTTGACCAACAGATGTTCCGAATGACTGACGCCGTAAAGCTCCGGCTTGTCATTGGAAACGATGTACCAAAGATCGAGGCTGCCCTTGTCGAGCACGATGATGTGCTCTTTGTCGACATAAACAGTGAAACCGCCTTCTTTTGCCTCATTGTCACTGACGGTGTGACTGGCTTCGTGGACATAGGGCTGACCGTTGGACTTTTTGCCTATCCAGCGAATGGCGACCAGATCGCCATTTGCAATTTTCGCGTACCTGATTCGCACCGTGGCATAAGCTCGGTCCGATTCAAGTATGTCCCCCACCAACTCGTCAATCGTCGGTGCGTCCGGCATCGAAACGTCACCCACCACGTCGGCGAATTCACGTTTGGAGGATAACGGCGGACTTGCGTCTGCTTTGGTCAGTACGTAGGAGGCATCGGCCCGGCCCATGGCGATGGCGCGGACTTGCACGTACGGCACCTTGAACTCCATGACACTCGGGATGTTCGTCACCGGTCTGGATTGCGTATGAATCAGCGGCTTGCCGGTGAAGGGAGTGCCGATCCAGGTCATGGTTACCGAGTCGTTCAGCGCGAAGTCCGAACCCTGGATATGGACCTGGACCGTGACGTCCTGCTGGTTCAAGTTGATGATCGTGATAATGCCGTTGACCGATTCGCTGATAATCGGGGCTGGCAGGCGCCAGGCGCCGGCGTCTACAGCGATCTGCGTGCGTTTGGAGTGCCGGGATGCCCAGTTCCAGACTAAATCAAAAGGGTGGTACTTGATTTCCAGTGCCCTGCTGTCACCCCCTGCCAGAATGTCTTCCTGTTTGACGAGGATCACGATGGGGTCCTTGCCGTCCGCCTGATTTTGCGTGACGAGAAGAGGCGTCAGGGTATGACTGCCCCAGCGCATCAGAATCGTGTCTCCCGCCCTGATTTCCGGGTAAGGAGGAACCGTCAGGGGAACCCCTTTTTTTGCCCACTGTCCCGTCCTGAATAAGGTTTACACCTTCTGATCTATTTTCAGGAGGACGTAATGGAAACGGCTAAAAGGCGTAGTCAGCGAGACTACACGCTGACTTTTAAATTGTCGGTCGTGGATCAGGTCGA